>JADZDD010000001.1 GCA_020851235.1 Burkholderiales bacterium
AATCGGCCCGATGCCAATCACCGCTACATGACTCGCCCGGCGCTGCGCGACGAGATGGTCGCCAAGGGCTGGCTCGCCGAGGGCGACGGGCCGGAACTCGTCGTCATGTGCGCGCCGCAGTAGCGCGTCGTCGCGGGGGTTTTCGGGCTCCGGCGCCCGGGCCGGCACTTCTGCGCAGCGCGAGGCCGCGTCATCGCACGCTCGCGCGCCTGCGCGCTTGCACAAATAATTGAACGTCGTCTAAACTTGGGCGACGTTCAATGAAATCCAGCTTACCCGACCCTGCCGCACCCGGTCGCCGCGAACGGCGCCGCGCGGCCACGCTCGATCATGTCGCCCGCACGGGTACGCGGCTATTCGAGGCGCAAGGCTTCGAAGCCACGACGATGGAGCAGATCGCGGCGGCGGCCGACGTCGCGAAGGGGACGTTGTACAACCACTTCCCGACCAAGGAAGCGGTGCTCGCGCATGGCATGCACCTCACGCTCGCCGATGACGCGGCGCAGCTGCGAGCATTGCTCGAGCGGCCCGGGAGCTTCGAGGAGAAGCTCACGCGCCTGTTTGCCGCGTCGGCGCAGTGGGCCGAGGCGTATCGCGCATGGTTGCCGCCGTATTTCCGGCATCGCTTCCTGCACATCGACAGCGAGGTCGGCGCGGTCCGCGGCCAGGTGCCGCGCGACCTCGTCGCGGTCTATGCCGGGCTCATCGGCGACGCGCAGGAGGGCGGTACGCTGCGCACCGACCTCGACGCCGAGCATCTCGCCACGCTCTTGCATCAGCTCTATTTCGGCGCGTTGATGCGTTGGCTGACCGTGCCTGGCCGCGCGCTGGGTGACGAATTCGCTGCGGCGATCGAGCTCTTCGTGCGTGGTGCGGCGGCGCACGGCCGGCGCCCGCGATGAAGCTTTGCGTCGTCACCTACGGCACCGAGGGCGATGTGCGCCCGCTCGCCGCGCTATGCGCCGCACTGGATCGGCGCGGCCACACGACCGAGCTCCTCGCCGACGCGGCCACACTCGGCAGTGCGCAGTCGCTGGGTGTCGCGACACGCCCGCTTGCGGGTGACATCGCGGGCGACCGTGATGCAGCCGGCTCGATCGCGCACGTCGTGCGCAGCAACGAGGCAGGTGCGGTCGCGCGTGCGCTGGTCGGGATCGTCAACGCCCATACCGCGGCGTGGCTGCGACAGTCGGTCGAAGCCGCGCGCGATGCCGACGCCGTGCTCACCGCGGGGCTCGCGGGCTTCGTGGGTCTCGCGGCGGCCGAGGTACTGCGACGGCCGGTCATCGGCCTCGGCATGTTTCCGCTGACCCCGACGCGCGAGTTCGCGTATCCGTTCCTGCCGCCCGGCGTCGCCTGGCGCCCCCTCAACCGGCTGGGCTTTCACGTCATCAATGGCCTGCTCTGGCGGGCGATGCGCGCGCCGCTCAATCGCGCCCGTGCCGAAGCGTGCAACCTTCCGCCGCTGCGACGCATGCCCGCGAGCCACCCGATGCTCTACGGGTTCTCGCCGACGCTGCTGCCGCGCCCGACCGACTGGCCCGAACAGGTGGAAGTGTGTGGCCAGTGGACGCTGCCGCAACCGCACTGGCGCCCGCCGGCCGCGCTCACCGCGTTTCTCGATGCCGGGCCACCGCCGGTGTACGTCGGTTTCGGCAGCATGGGGGGGTTCGACACCGACCGCCTGCGCGACGCGCTGCTCGGCGGGCTCGCCGGTCGGCGCGCGCTCTTCTATCCCGGCTGGAGCGGGATCGACGTGTCGACGCTGCCGGCAACGGTGCACGTGGTCGGCGATACCCCTCACGACTGGCTGTTTCCGCGCGTGGCCTGCGTCGTGCACCACGGGGGCTCGGGCACGACGCACTCGGCCGCTCGCGCCGGGGTGCCGTCGATCGTCGTGCCCTTCGCCGGCGACCAGCCGTTCTGGGCGCATCGCCTCGCCCTTGCCGGCGTTGCGCCGCGGGCCGTGCCCGGGGCGCGTTTTCGCGGCGACGATCTCGCCCGGGGACTCGCCTTTGCCGAACGCGCCGACGTGCGCGAGCGCGCGCGGTTGCTGGGCGCGACGCTCACGGCAGAGGATGGCGTCGGCCACGCGATCGCGGCGATCGAGCGCCATGTCGCGCGCGCGCGATGGCGCGAGTAACGAAGTCCGCCGTCCGCGCTCCGCCCGCTCAGCCGACCGCGAGCGGCAACTTGCCGATGCGCGCCTGCCACGTCCTTGGCGCCGTCTCGTGCACGCTGTGGCCGCTCGCGTCGACGGCGACGGTCACCGGCATGTCGCGCACGACGAACTCGTAGATCGCCTCCATGCCGAGGTCCGCAAATCCCGCAACTCTCGCGGACTTGATGGCCTTCGCGACGAGGTAGGCCGCACCCCCGACCGCCGTCAGATAGGCGCTCTTGTGCTTGCGGATGGCCTCGATCGCAACCGGGCCGCGCTCGGCCTTGCCGACCATCGCGAGCAATCCTGTCTGCGCCAGCATCATTTCGGTGAACTTGTCCATGCGCGTGGACGTCGTCGGCCCGGCCGGGCCGACGATCTCATCGCGCACCGGGTCGACGGGGCCCACGTAGTAGATGACACGATTGCGGAGATCGACCGGCAGACGCTCACCGCGGGAGAGCATTTCCTGGATGCGCTTGTGGGCCGCATCCCGCCCGGTGAACAGGCGACCGTTGAGCAGCAGCCGCTCACCCGACTTCCAGCCGGCGACTTCCTCCGGCGTCAGCGTATCGAGATCGACCCGCCGGCTCTTCGCAAGATCGGGCGCCCAATGCACGTCCGGCCAAAGATCGAGTGAGGGTGCGTCGAGGTAGGTCGGACCCGAACCATCGAGCACGAAATGCGCGTGGCGCGTGGCGGCACAGTTCGGGATCATCGCAACCGGCTTCGAGGCCGCGTGCGTCGGATAGGTCCTGATCTTGACGTCGAGCACGGTCGTCAGGCCGCCGAGGCCTTGCGCACCGATGCCGAGCGCGTTGACCTTCTCGTAGAGCTCGATGCGCAGTTCCTCGAGCCTGTCCTTCGGACCGCGCTCCAGGAGCTCGTACATGTCGATGTCATCCATCAGCGACTGCTTGGCGAGCAGCACCGCCTTCTCCGCCGTGCCGCCGACACCGATGCCGAGCATGCCCGGCGGGCACCATCCCGCGCCCATCGTCGGCACGGTGTCGAGCACCCAGTCCACGAGGTTGTCGCTCGGAGTGAGCATGGCGAGCTTCGCCTTGTTCTCGCTCCCGCCACCCTTGGCTGCGACGATCACGTCGACCTTGTCGCCGGGAACGATCTCGGCGTGGATCACCGCGGGTGTGTTGTCGCGGGTATTGCGCCGGGTGAACAGTGGATCGTCGAGCACCGAGGCGCGCAGCACGTTGGCCGGATCCAGATAGCCCTGTCGCACGCCCTCGTTGACCGCCGCATCGAGCGAGCTGCCCTCGAAGCCTTCCCAGCGCACGTCCATGCCGACGGTGAGGAACACGTTGACGATGCCCGTGTCCTGGCAAATCGGCCGATGGCCCTCGGCGCACATGCGCGAGTTCGTCAGGATCTGCGCGATGGCGTCCTTGGCGGCAGGACTCTCTTCCCTCGCGTAGGCGCGGGCGAGGTGTCGGATGAAGTCAGGCGGATGGTAGTAGCTGATGTACTGGAGCGCCGCGGCGACGCTCTCGACGAGGTCGGTCTTGCGGATCGTGGCAGTCATGGCGGCCCATCATAGCGGATCGAGCGGCCCCACGGCGCCACCGCGGCAGCGTTGCGTCCGATGCCCGGCGCGGGGGGATCGCCACCGTCACCGTGGCTGCTCGCGCGTGCGCCTTGCGGAGCGCTTGCCGCACTGCGCTCGGCTACCATGGCACGGTGGCGCAGACGGCGGCGGCGCTGCGCGCAGGCAAGCCCGATTCGCTGCCAACCAAGGAGGCAAAGACCATGGCTGAATCCCCTGTGCTGATCGACGTGGACCCGCGGGGCGTGGTGCAGGTCACGCTGAATCGTCCGCAAGTGAACAATGCCTACAACGGCGAGCTCATCGACGCGCTGTTGGGCGCCCTGGACGGGTTCGGGGCGATCAGGAACGCGCGCGCGCTGCTGCTGCGCGGCAACGGGCGCCACTTTCAGGCCGGCGCCGATTTGACGTGGATCAATGCCGTGCGCACGCAGAGCGTGGCTGCCAATCTGGCGGCGTCGCGCGCCACGGCCGAGGTCATCGATCGCCTGAACCACCTGCCGGTGCCGGTGGTGGCGCTGGTGCAGGGGGCGTGCTTTGGCGGCGCCACGGGCGTGGTGGCAGCAAGCGACGTGGTCCTCGCCGCGGAGGACGCCTTCTTCTCGATTGCCGAGGTACGCTGGGGGCTGCACGCGGCGATCATCATCCCGCAACTCAACGACGCCATGTCGGTGCGCCAGGTGCGTCGCTACGCGCTCACCGGCGAGCGCTTCGACGCGGCCGAGGCGCGGCGCATCGGTCTCGTGCACGAGGTGGTGCCGCGCGATCGCCTGGAGGCGCGCGGCGAGGAGGTCATCGCGCAGATCCTGCGCAATGGCCCCGCGGCGCTCGCGCAGACCAAGCAGCACGTGCTCGACCATGCGTTCGGCACGCTCGACGCGGCCGCGCTGGACGAGCTCATCGAAAGCCACGCCACGACGCGCCGCACGGGCGAGGCGGCCGAAGGGTTGGCGTCGTTTGCCGAGAAGCGCGAGGCCGCCTGGGCGCCCCAATGAAATCGGTGGGATCAGGCCTTGCATCGCAGTCGCGGCGCCGCCTTTGAGCCGGCGTTCCGCGTGGCGACGAGTGAGGGCGAGGCCCGCCCCCGGCGTGCGGGGCCGGCGGCTTCCCGGTCGGGCCGCGTGCATCTGCCGGCGGGATCGGGCACGGGCTGCCGCCGGCCACGGCGCGATCCGGCCGCGATCGATCGGCAAGCGACGACAAACACGCCCCATCGACGGAACTTCCCGCTAGAATGCGCCCAGCCGCACAAGAGGACCGGGGCGACGCCCCCCGAGGTCCGGGTCATCGCAAACCAATTGGAGGCTTACCGATGTTCGCACGCCCGATTCTGGCGGCCGCATTTGCTGCGGCATTCGCTTTCACCGTTCCGGCCGGCGCGCAGCCGATGGTCATCAAGTTCAGCCACGTCGTCGCCGAACACACGCCCAAGGGTCAGGGCGCGCTCAAGTTCAAGGAACTCGCCGAGAAGAAGCTGCCCGGCAAGGTGGAGGTCCAGGTCTTCCCGAATTCGCAGCTCTTCGGTGACGCGAAGGAAATGGAGGCGCTGCTCCTGGGCGACGTGCAGTTCATCGCGCCGTCGCTGTCCAAGTTCGACCGCTACACCAAGAAGATCCAGCTCTTCGACCTGCCGTTCCTGTTCGACGACATCGAGGCGGTCGACCGCTTCCAGTTGAGCGCAAAGGGCCAGGAACTGCTGGGCTCGATCAAGAATCGAGGGCTCCTCGGGCTCGCCTACTGGCACAACGGCATGAAGCAGCTTTCGACCAACCGCGACAAGCTCGAACGCCCCGAGGACGTCAAGGGTCTCAAGTTCCGCATCCAGGCCTCCGACGTGCTCGTAGCCCAGTTCCGTGCGCTCGGCGCCAATCCGCAGAAGATGGCGTTCTCGGAGGTCTACCAGGCGCTGCAGACCGGCGTGGTCGACGGCCAGGAGAACACCTGGTCGAACATGTATTCGCAAAAATTCTACGAGGTGCAGAAGACGATCGCAGAGACCAACCACGGTGTCGTCGACTACATGGTGGTCACGAATGCCAAGTGGTGGGACGGCCTTCCCCCGGACGTGCGCAAGGGTCTCTCGGAAGCTATGGCAGAGGCGACCGCGTACGCGAACAAGCTCGCCAACGAGCTCAACGCAGGCGATCGCAAGCGGATCGCAGACGCCGGCAAGGCACGCATCCAGAAGCTTACGAAGGACGACATCGCCGCCTGGCGCAAGGCGATGGAGCCGGTATGGAAGCAGTTCGAGGGTGAGATCGGCCGCGACCTGATCGACGCGGCGCTCAAGTCCAACAAGTAACCGCACGGGCACGGGGTCAGCGGCGCTGGCCCCGTCGACACCATGCGCTGGCTCGAGCACCTCGAAGAAGGCCTCGTCGCCTTCCTGATGGCGGCGATGACGATGATCACCTTCATGCAGGTGGTCGCGCGCTACGTCTTCAACTACAGCTTCGTCTGGGCTCTCGAGGTCACCGGCGTGCTGTTCGCGTGGCTGATCTTCATCGGCATGTCGTACGGCGTGCGGGTTGGCGCGCACATCGGCGTGGACGCGCTGGTCAAGACCCTGGGCGCCAGCGCCCAGCGCGCGGTTGCGATCGTGATGACGCTGCTGTGCATCGTCTACGCGGCGATCTTCACGGTCGGCGGCTATCTCTACGTGCGCAAGATCTACGACGTCGGCATCCTGATGCAGGACGTCCCGATCGCGCAGTGGATCCCGCGGTTGATCCTGCCGCTCGGATTCCTGCTGTTGACCGTCCGCTTCCTCCAGGCGCTGTACCGGCTTGCCACCGGCAAGGAGGCGCACCTCATCAGCGATGAGGTCGAGGACGCGCTCAAGCTCTACGACGAGTCCGGAGAGGAGACGCGGCGATGACCACGCTGGCGCTCTTCGTGCTCTTGTTCGTGTTCATGTTCCTGGGCATGCCGGTGGCGATCGCGCTCGGGCTTTCGTCGCTGCTGACGATCCTGTTCTTTGCGCAGGACTCGCTCGCCTCGCTGTCGCTCAAGCTGTTCGAGACTGCCGAGCACTACACGCTGCTCGCGATCCCGTTCTTCATTCTGGGCGGCGCGTTCATGACCACCGGTGGCGTGGCGAAGCGGATGATCCGCTTTGCGAACGCCTGCGTCGGGCATCTGCGCGGTGGCCTGGCCATGGCGTCGGTGATGGCATGCATGCTGTTTGCCGCAGTGTCGGGCTCGTCGCCGGCGACCGTCGTCGCCGTCGGGTCGATCGTGATCACCGGGATGGTGCGTGCCGGCTATTCGCAGGGTTTCGCCGCCGGCGTGATCTGCAATGCGGGAACGCTCGGCATCCTGATCCCGCCTTCGATCGTCATGGTGGTCTACGGCGCCGTGACCGAGACCTCGGTGGGGAAGCTCTTCATGGCCGGCGTGATCCCGGGAATCCTCCTCGGTGTCCTGCTCATGGTGGTGATCTACTTCCGCGCCCGCGCGACCAACCTCCCCAGGCAACCCCGCGCGACGCTGCGCGAGGTGCTGACGTCGGGGCGCGACTCGTTGTGGGGTCTGCTGCTCATCGTGATCATCCTGGGTGGGATCTACGGCGGCGTGTTCACGCCGACCGAAGCCGCCGCCGTGGCCGCCGTCTACGCGTTCGTGATCGCCGTGTTCGTCTACCGCGACATCGGCATGCGGCAGGTGCCGGAGGTGCTCGTCGACGCCGGCAAGGTCACGGTGATGCTGATGTTCATCATCGCCAATGCGCTCCTTTTCGCGCACGTGTTGACGACCGAGCGCATTCCGCAACAGATCGCCCAGACGATCGTGAGCTGGGGGATGTCGGGCTGGCAATTCCTGATCGTCGCCAACATCCTGCTGCTGATCGCCGGCATGTTCATGGAGCCGACCGGCATCATCCTGATCCTGGCGCCGATCCTGTTCCCGATCGCGACACAACTGGGCATCGACCCGGTGCACCTGGGCATCATCATGGTGGTGAACCTGGAGATCGGCATGGTGACACCACCGGTGGGCCTCAACCTTTTCGTGACCGCGGGAATCACCAAGATGTCGATCGGTGCGGTCATGCGGGCTGCGTTGCCGTGGACGCTGGTGCTGCTCGCGTTCCTCGTCATGGTGACCTACGTGCCGGCGATTTCGCTGTTCCTGCCCAATCTGTTCGGCTGACCTCGGATTGGACCCTCTCGACCTCGATCCCACGATCCTGACGGCGTCTGGCGTGAAGCCATGAGGTGAAGCCATGAGTTCGTCCCGTCTGGCCCCCGAGTCGAATCCCTGGCGCGATTGGATCGGCCGCACCGAGACGCACGTCGAGTCGGTGACCGCGATGCCGCAGGTCGCGCTCTCGGCGACACTCGACCGTGACGACGCGCGCCCCGTCCCCGGCAGCGAGGTGCCGCCGCTGTGGCATTGGCTGTACTTCGCGCCGATCGCGAGGGCGCGCGACCTCGGCCCGGACGGTCACCCCAAGCGCGGCGGCTTCCTGCCGCCGGTGCCACTGCCGCGGCGCATGTGGGCGGGCGGACGGCTCAGCTTCGCGCACGCGCTGCGCGTCGGCGACGAGGTCAAGCGCACCTCGCGCATTGCCGACGTGACGACGAAGCAAGGACGCACCGGGCAACTCGTGTTCGTCACCGTGCACCACGAACTGGCGGATGCGCGCGGTGTGGCGGTCACCGAGGAACACGACATCGTCTACCGCGACATGCCGCCGCCGGACGCGGCTTCGCCTTCCGCCAAGCCGGCGCCCGCGCCCACGGGCGAGCAGTACGCGCGCGAGATCGTCCCCGACCCGGTGCTGCTGTTCCGCTATTCGGCGCTGACCTTCAACGGTCACCGCATCCACTACGACCGCAGCTACGTCACCGGCGTGGAGGGCTACCCGGGGCTCGTCGTCCATGGTCCGCTCATCGCCACACTGCTGCTCGACAACCTGCGCCGCCATCACCCCGACGCGCACGTGAAGGCGTTCCGGTTCCGTGCGGTGAGCCCACTCTTCGACATCCACCGCTTCACCGTGTGCGGCCGCGCCGACGATCCGCAGCATCACGCGCTGTGGGCGCGCAACCACGAAGGCGCGCTGGCGATGGACGCCACCGCCGAAATCGCCTGAAGTCGACCCTGACACGATCATGATCAAGCACCAGCCCGACCCCTACCAGGACATCCGCGACGCGGTGCGCGCGCTGTGCGCCGAGTTTCCCGACGAGTACCACCGCAAGGTCGACGAGGTGCGCGGCTACCCCGAGGCGTTCGTCGATGCGCTCACCCGGGCGGGCTGGCTCGCCGCGCTCATTCCGCAGGAGTACGGCGGCTCGGGCTTGGGACTCGCCGAGGCGAGCGTGATCATGGAGGAGATCAACCGTTGCGGCGGCAATTCCGGTGCCTGCCACGGTCAGATGTACAACATGGGGACGCTGCTGCGCCACGGCTCGGATGAGCAGAAGCGCCGGTACCTCCCCAGGATCGCGAGCGGCGACCTTCGCCTGCAGTCGATGGGGGTCACCGAGCCCACGACCGGCACCGACACGACCAAGATCAAGACCACCGCGGTGAAGAAGGGCGACCGCTACGTCGTCAACGGCCAGAAGGTGTGGATCTCGCGCGTGCAGCACTCCGACTTGATGATCCTGCTCGCCCGCACGACGCCGCTGCCCGAGGTGCGGCGGAAGTCGGAGGGCATGTCGATTTTCATCGTCGACCTGCACCAGTCGATCGGTCACGGGCTCACGGTACGTCCGATCGCCAACATGGTGAACCACGAGACCAACGAGCTCTTCTTCGAGAACCTCGAGATTCCGGCCGAGAACCTGATCGGACAGGAGGGCAAGGGATTCAAGTACATCCTCGACGGCTTGAATGCCGAGCGCACGCTGATCGCCGCCGAGTGCATCGGCGACGGCTACTGGTTCATCGACCGCATCGCGAAGTACGCGAACGAGCGGGTCGTGTTCGGGCGGCCGATCGGCCAGAACCAGGGCGTGCAGTTTCCGATCGCGGAAGCCTACATCGAGGTCGAGGCGGCGAACCTCATGCGCTTCAAGGCCTGCGAGCTGTTCGATGCGCACAAGCCCTGCGGGGCTGAGGCGAACATGGCGAAGTACCTCGCGGCCAAGGCCTCGTGGGAGGCGGCCAACGTCTGCCTGCAGTTCCACGGCGGATTCGGCTTCGCCCACGAGTACGACGTCGAGCGCAAGTTCCGCGAGACGCGCCTGTACCAGGTCGCGCCGATCTCGACCAACCTCGTCCTGTCGCACATCGCCGAGCACACGCTCGGGCTGCCGCGTTCGTTCTGAAGGAGGCGCTCCGTGCGACCGCTTGAGGGCATCACCGTCGTCACGCTCGAGCACGCGATCGCGGCGCCGTTCTGCACGCGCCAGCTCGCCGACCTCGGCGCGCGCGTGATCAAGGTCGAGCGTCCGGGCGTGGGTGATTTCGCGCGCGCCTACGACGGCCGCGTGCGCGGGCTCGCCTCGCACTTCGTCTGGTCGAATCGCAGCAAGGAGAGCCTCACCCTCGATGTGAAGCACGCCGAGGCCGCCGCGATCCTCTCGAGGCTTCTGGCCAAGGCCGATGTTCTGGTGCAGAACCTGGCGCCGGGTGCGGCCGCACGCCTCGGCCTGGCGTACGACGCGTTGTCAAGGCAGCACCCGAAGCTCATCGTCTGCGACATCTCGGGCTACGGCGCCGACGGCCCGTACCGCGACAAGAAGGCTTACGATCTCCTGATCCAGAGCGAATCGGGGTTCGTGTCGATCACCGGCTCCCCCGACCAGCCCGCGAAGGCCGGCTGCTCGATCGCCGACATCGCGGCGGGCATGTACGCGTACACCAACATCCTGGCCGCGCTCATCGAACGGGGCCGTACCGGCCGTGGCAAGGCGATCGACGTGTCGATGCTCGAGAGCATGGTCGAGTGGATGAGCTATCCGCTGTATTACGCGTTCGACGGCGCCGAGCCGCCGCCGCGCGCGGGTGCCGCGCACGCGACCATCTACCCCTACGGCCCGTTCCCGACCGGCGACGGCAAGACCGTGATGCTGGGCCTGCAGAACGAGCGCGAGTGGCAGGTGTTCTGTGCGAAGGTCCTCGGCAAGCCGGAGCTTGCGAGCGACGCGCGCTTCGCCTCGAACGCGAAGCGCGTCGCTTCGCGTGACGCGCTGCGCGCGCTGATCGTCGCCGAGTTCGCCGATCTCACCGCCGAGCAGGTGGTCGCGCGGCTCGACGAGGCGCAGATTGCCAATGCGCGCGTCAACACCATGGCCGACGTCTGGGAGCATCCGCAATTGAAGGCTCGCGAGCGCTGGGTGCACGTGGACACCCCCGCAGGACCCATCCCCGCGCTGTTGCCGCCCGGCGTTCCCGATGCCGCGAGCACGCGCATGGACGCGGTGCCGGCGCTGGGACAACATACCAACGCGATCCTCGCCGAGTTGGGCTACACGGAAAGCGCGATCGCCACGCTCGCGAGCGAGAAGGCGATATGAGCGCCGTCACCTCATGAGCGCGAGGTCGCCCGCAGACGCCGCGATGACGCACGAAACTGCGCTCGCAGCCATGGCCGCAACCCTTGCGCTCGATGACGTTCCGGCCCCCGTGGTGCGGCGTACCGAGGACTTGATGATCGACTGGCTCGGCTCCGCGCTTGCAGGCAAGGGTGCGCGACCGGTCGAGACCATCGTGCGCTTCGCCGAGGCGATGGGCCCCGCCGGTGGCCCCTCCGAGATCCTGATCCGCCGTCGCGGCACGAGCCCGCTCATGGCAGCGCTGGCCAACGGCGCGTCGTCGCACTTCGCCGAGCAGGACGATGTGCACAACGGCTCGGTGCTGCATCCGGCCACCGTCGTCTTTCCGGCCGCGCTTGCGGTGGCGCAGGCGGAAGGGTCGAGCGGCGCCGACCTCCTCGCCGCGTGCATCGCCGGCTACGAGGTCGGCATCCGCGTGGGCGAGTTTCTCGGGCGGTCGCACTACAAGGTGTTCCACACCACCGGAACCGCGGGCACCCTCGCGGCCGCGGCTGCGGTCGGTCGCCTGCTGCACCTGACGCCGGAGACGATGGTCGACGCCTTCGGCTCGGCGGGCACGCAGGCGGCGGGCCTGTGGGAGTTCCTGCGCGACGGCGCGGACTCGAAGCAACTCCATGCCGCACACGCATCGGCGGCGGGCCTGACCGCCGCGTATCTCGCGCGCGACGGTGTCACGGGGGCGAAGCGCATCCTCGAGGGCCGTCAGGGGCTCGCCGCGGGCATGTCGAGCGATGCCGACCCCGCGAAGCTCGTCGATGGCCTCGGCACACGCTGGGCGCTCGCGGAGACCTCGTTCAAGTACCACGCGTCGTGCCGGCACACGCACCCGGCGGCCGATGCCCTCCAGCAGGTGATGCGCGAGCATCAGCTTTGCGCCGAGGATGTCGGGCGGGTGACTGCGCGTGTGCACCAGGGTGCGATCGACGTGCTGGGGCCCGTGGTCGATCCCGCGACGGTGCATCAATCGAAGTTCTCGATGGGCACGGTGCTCGGCATCATCGCGGTCGACGATCGCGCCGGGCTCGCCGAGTTCGATCGGGACTGGCGCGACCCGCGCGTGGTCGCCTTCCGCAAGCGCGTCGCGATGGTGCTCGACGACGAGGTCGACGGGGCTTATCCGGGCCGTTGGATCGGCAAGGTGACCGTCGAGACCCGCGACGGCCGCAAACTCGACGCACGCGTGGACGAGCCGAAGGGCGATCCGGGCAACACGCTCACGCCCGAAGAGCTGGAGGACAAGGCGGTGCGGCTCGCGCGCTACCGCGACGGCGCGACCGAGGACGAGATGCGCCGCGCGTTCGTCGCCATCCGGGCACTGGCCTCGACGCCGCGCGTCGGACGGCTGCTTCCCTAGCAGCGCAGGCGCAGACGTGACGCTACGCTCGTACCTGTTCGTTCCGGCGAGTCGACCCGACCGCATTGGCAAGGCGCTTGCCGCCGGCGCGGGCGCGGTGATCGTCGATCTCGAGGACGCCGTGGCGCCGGACGCGAAGGCCGATGCGCGTCACGCGCTCGCGGCCTGGCTTGCGCAGGGGGAGGGCGCGGTCCTGGTGCGCGTGAACGCCGTCGACACGCCCTGGTACGTCGACGATCTGGCGTTGTGCGCCCACGCCGCGGTGACCGGCGTGGTGCTGCCCAAGGCCGAGCGTCGCGCCGACCTCGCGCAGGTCGCATCGGTGGCCCCCGGGAAGTGCCTGTATCCGCTGATCGAGACTGCGGCCGGCTACGACGCTGCACGCGAGCTTGCCGCGTCGCCGAATGTCGAGCGGCTCGTGTTCGGCTCGATCGACTTCCAGGTGGATCTTGGCATCGACGGTGAACTCGACGAGCTCCTCGTGTTCCGCTCGGGTCTCGTGCTCGCGTCGCGCCTCGCCGGCATCGCCTCTCCGGTGGACGGCGTATCCACCGCGATCGACGACGTCGACGCGCTGCGCGCCGACGTCCTGCGCTCACGCAAGCTTGGCTTCGGCGCGAAGCTGTGCATCCATCCGAAGCAGGTCGCGGTGGTCAACGCCGCGTACAAGCCGAGCGCGGCCGAGGTCGACTGGGCGCGCCGCGTGCTCGATGCGGCGGCGAAATCGGGCGGGGCGGCCGTGGCGGTCGATGGCAAGATGGTCGACAGGCCTGTGATCCTGAAGGCGAAGGCGATCCTGGATGAAGGCGGCCCGACGCGTGCGTGAGATAGGGCCGCTGCCCGTCGAAGCGGGGTCGTGCCCGGCCGCAGCGGGTGTCGTGCTTGATGCAGGTCTCGAATGACGACCTCCTCGCCTCCCGATCCGGTCAGCCGCCTCAAGGCGTTCTGGAATTCGCGCTACGCGAAGGCGGGCGACGGCTTCGTCTACGGCACCGCGCCGAATACCTTCCTTGCCGCATCGGCGGGAGCGCTTCCCCCGGGCGGCACCGTCCTGTGCATCGCCGATGGCGAAGGGCGCAACTCGGTGTGGCTCGCGAAACAGGGCTTCACGGTGGGCGCGATCGACGTCGCCGAGCAAGGTGTCGCCAAGGCGCGCGCGCTCGCCGCGCGCGAGGGCGTGAGCGTCGACGCGTCGGTCGCGGATGTCACGCGCTTCGACTATGGAACGGCGCGCTACGACGCGGTCGTGTCGATCTTCCTGCACCTGCCGGCCAAGGCGCGGCGCGCGACGCATCGGCGGATTGTCGAAGCGTTGAAACCCGGTGGCGTGTTCGTCTACGAGGCGTACGGTCCCGACCAGCTCGCCTACGGCACCGGCGGCCCGCCCGAACAGGCGCTGCTGCATCCGCTCGACGACGTGCTCGCCGACCTCGAGGGCTGCGCCATCGAGCACGCGTTTTGCGGCGCCCGCACGGTGCAGGAAGGCGACGCGCACCACGGGGAAGGGCAGGTCGTCCAGGTGATCGCGCGCAAGATCGAACCGTCGAACGCGTCGCCGACGCCGCGATGAGCCGTCACGGCGTGGTCGGGTGCGTGCCGTTGGATCTACGCGCGCGAGCCTCCCCCTCGAGCCAGGCGCGGACCTCCGCGAGGGCGTCGGCGCTCGCGAGCGCCCGGCCGGCGGCCACGGCGCTGGCTGCCGCCGCGACCCCCAGCGCCTCGCGTGCGGGAGCCATCTGCAGGGCGTGAATCCGGCGGTCCACCCCTTGGGCGTGCAGGCCATGGCGATCGCCATGCGCGTCGCCCGCACCGCCCATGCGCAGCGCCCGGGCCCATTGGCCGCGGAGCGCTGCGATCCCGGCGCCGTTGAGCAGCACGATCCATCCAGCGATCGGCGAGCACTCCGGGCCCGCCTTCGCGATCGCCTCGCGCAGGTAGCGGGTCGCCTTGTCACTGGCGCGTTGCAGGATCGCGGTACGGGCGAGGTTGCCGAGCGTGACGACGGTGCTTTCCGGATCGCTGCTGTTTGCCAGCGCTTCCAGGTACGCCGCCTCCGCGTGCTCGTGCTGACCCTGCTGCGTATGGACCTCGCCCAAGCCGGTGAGCGCCATGCTGATCACCGTCGCATCACCCGCTTGCCGTGCGAGGGCGAGGCTCTCCTCGAGGTCCGTGCGCGCCTCATCCAGGCGGTCGATCGCAAGCGCCGCGATGCCCAAGTTGTAGAGCGCCTCGCTCAGCGCTTGCGCATTGCGACACGCGCGTGCGATCGCCACGCTCGACTCGGCGAGCGCGAACGCTTCGGCGTGCCGCCCGGTGAGGTAGTTGACGAACGCCGCGGCGTACAGCGCGCGACTGCGCGCCGCGGTCGCACCTTGTGCACCCGGATGGGCGAGCGCCTCGTCGGCGACCCGGCACCACAGTTCGAGGTGGTTCCACCAGAACCAGCGATTGAGGTCGTACACCATGGCCAGTCCGACGGGGCCGCCGTCGGGGACCTGGCGTGCGCGTGCGAACGCGCCCAGGATGTTCTCGTGTTCGGCGTCGAGGCGGGCTCGCCAACGCGCGTGCTCCGCGCTGGCGAGCCCAGGCCCCGCCTGCCCGGCCAGCGCCGCGTAGCACGCCAGGTGGCGGTCGCGGGCCGCCGCTTCCTCGCCGGCCGCCGCGAGACGCTCCAGCGCGTACTGTCGCACCGTCTCGAGAAGGCGGTAGCGCTCCGCATGCACGTCGAACACGATCAACGACTTGTCGACGAGATGCCCGAGGATGTCGAAGGCTGCGCCCGGCGTGCCGCCCTCGGTCGCACCCATCGCTTCCGCGGCATCCATCGTGAAGCCGCCTGCAAACACCGCCAGTCGACACAGCAGCGCGCGCTCCACGGGCGCCAGCAGATCGAAGCTCCAGTCGATGGTCGCGCGCAGCGTCTGCTGCCGTGGCATCGCCGTCGGATCGTCGCCTTTCAGCACGGCGAAGCGATCGACCAGGCGCGCGGCGAGCGCTTCGCTCGACATCGTGCGCGTCCGCGCCGCGGCCAGTTCGAGCGCCAGCGGAATGCCGTCGAGATCGCGGCAGATGCGGGCGACGGCGGCCGCATCGCGCTGCGTCAGGGTGAAATCCGGACGCGCGTCGATCGCGCGATCGGTGAAGAGTCGCACCGCCGCGTTCCTGCCGAGTGCCGCGAGCGAGTCGTCGTCGCGCGGATCCGGCACCGGTAGCGAGGGCAGCGGATAGACCGCCTCGCCCGAAACGTGGAGCGGTTCGCGGCTCGTCGCGACGATCCGGAGGTCCGCCGCCGCGTTCAGAAAATCGCCGACCCGTTGCCCGCAGGCGTGCAGGAGGTGCTCGCAGTTGTCGAGGACGACGAGCAGCGTGCGCTCCGCGACGAATGCCTGGAGCCTGGCGAGGAGCGGCTGGCCGGCGTCGTCGCGGACCCCGAGTGCCGAGGCCACGGCGCTCGTGACGTGCTCCGGTTGAAAAACCGGAGCGAGATCGACGAACCAGACGCCATCGGCGTACGCGTCAGCGAGGCCGGACGCAAGCTCGAGGGCGAGGCGCGTCTTGCCAATGCCGCCGACTCCCGTGAGCGTCACCAGGCGGTGCCGCGTGAGCATCGTGCGCAACTCCGCCAATTCGCGCTCGCGGCCGATGAACGACGCGAGCGGCACCGGCAGGTGTCGCTTCGAGGCAGAGGGCCTGGCCGCCGCCGCCGTCGCGTCCGTCACGGCCCAGGTGAAGCGATAGCCGCGACCGGCGACGGTGGCGATGGCCTGCGCGCCCAGGATCTTGCGCAGCGCCGAGACGTGTACCTGGAGGTTGTTCTCCTCGACCACCAACCCCGGCCACACGAGGTCGAGGAGCTCGTTCTTGCTGACGAGACGATCGCGTCGCTCGACCAGCGCCACCAGGAGGTCGAATGCCCGTCCGCCCAGCGCGAGCGGCTGCCCGTCGGCCACCAGTTGCCGGGCGGCGGGCGAGAGCTCGAAGCGACCGAAGCGGTACGTGACGGTCACAGCGGCGAGGCGTGCAGCTGCCGGGTGCGAGAGGCGTCAATCTACTCCACTGCCTGTCGTTTCAGAACAATTCAGCGCCGCTCAAGGACGGGGCCGGCGTTTGGGAAGACATTGGACCCCAGCCGCAGCGCATCCGACCCGCGTGTGTCCCTGCCCAGGAGCCCCGCATGAACGCCAAGCCAAGCCTGCCGCAATCCTCCCCCCTCGTCACGATCAGCATCGCTGCGCTGGCGGCGTTCGTTGCCGTCGGCATCGTCGGCGGCATCGCTTTCGTGTTCCAGCGCGACGGCGCACCGCTGCAGCAGCTCGTTGCTGCCGAGCGCGCCTGCGTGCATCACCGTTTCGTGTCGGAACGTGAAGGCTGCGTGCGCGACTGGCTTGCCACTGCGCACGCGGCGCGCGTTGCGAGCAGGTAGCCGACCCGTCGCGTCCCCGGACGCTACCCCGACTCGCCGGCGCCCACGGCGAGGTCGTCGTACAGCGCGGTCTCGAGTCGCAGCAACGCCTGCTCGTCGTGCAGCGGCGCGCCATCGACGAGGAACACGTCTTCGGCGCGGTCACCGAGCGTATTGATCTTGGCGCTCGCGACGTTCACGCCGGCCTGCGCGAGCGTGTACGCGATGCGCGCGAGGAGCCCCGGCCGGTCGGCGGCGGTGATCTCGAGGATGAAGTGCGTCGCCTTGTCGTCGGGAAAGATCTGGATCTGCGGCGTCAGCGGAAAATGGCGCACGCGTCGCGAGCCGCGACCCGGCACCGGGCGCGTGAGCGGCAAACGCTCGATCAACTGGCGGGTGAGTTCGGACTCGATCCGCGCCACGCTGTCCGCCGCCGACGGACCTTCGGCGCTCGGGTCGTTCAGCGTGAACGTGTCCAAGGCGAAGCCCGATCGGGTGGTGTGGATCTTCGCTTCGAGGATCGACAGGCCACGGTGGCCGAAAAAGCCGCACAGTCTCGCGAAAAGCTGCGGCTCGTCACGCGTGTAGACGAGGACCTGCAGGTCCGCGCCGTCGTGGGCAAGACGCGCCTTGACGATCGGTGCCGCACTGTCGACGCAGGCGAAGAGTTGACGCGCATGCCAGGCGAGCTCTTCGGCGGTGTGTCGCTGGAAGTACGGCGTGTCGAGGTAGCGCCACAGCGCGGTCTCGGCGCCTTCCGGGACGCCGGCCGCGTGGAGCAGGTGCCGGGCTTCGTCGCGCCGCGTCTCGACGCTGTCGCGGATGGTGCGCTCGGGGGTGTCGCCGGCGAGCACGTCGTGCGTGGCGTGATAGAGCTCCTCGAGGAGCTTTCCCTTCCAGCTGTTCCACACGGTGGGGCTCGTGCCACGGATGTCCGCGACCGTGAGCAGGTACAGCGCGGCGAGGCGGCGTTCGGTGCCGACGCGGCGGGCGAAGGCATGAATGACCTCGGGGTCGCTGAGATCCTGCTTCTGCGCGGTCGCCGACATCACGAGATGCTCGGCGACGAGCCACTCGACGAGGGCTGCGTCGGCGGCAGCAAGTCCATGTTCGCGACAGAAGCGCCGCGCGTCGCGGGCGCCCAGGATCGAGTGATCGCCGCCACGCCCCTTGGCGATGTCGTGGAACAGGCCCGCAATGTAGAGCACCCAACGCCGGTCGAAATCGGTGATGAGGCGCGAGCACAGCGGATACTCGTGTGCGTGCTGCGGTTCGGTGAAGCGGCGCAGGTTGCGGATCACCATGAGGATGTGCTCGTCCACCGTGTAGACGTGGAAGAGGTCGTGCTGCATCTGGCCGACGATGCGCCCGAATACGGGGAGATAGCGGCCGAGAACGCCGTAGAGGTTCATCCGGCGCAGCCCGTGGAGGAGGCCGCGCTCGGTGCGAAACATCGCGATGAAGCGCTCGCGATTGGCGGGATCGGCGCGGAACGCGGCGTCGATGCGCTGCCGCTCGGCCCAGATCGCGCGCACGGTGCGCGCCGTCATTCCGGTGAGGTGGGAGTGCGTCTGCAACAGGAGAAAGGCGTCGAGGATCGCTGCCGGGCGGCGAGCGAAGAGATCGTCGCTGCGTGCATCGAGGAGCTCGTCGACTTGCTGGAAGTCGGCGTCGATGGCCACCGGTGCGGTCGCGGCAGGATGCAGCCGCGCGTGCAGGTTGGCGAGCAGGATCGTGTTGACCTGCAGCACGAGCTTGGCGGCGCGGTAGTAACGCTGCATGAGCTGCTCGCTCGCGCGCCTGCTGCGCGTGTCCGCGAGGTGCAGTTCGGCGGCGAGTGCATGCTGCGCGTCGAAGATCAAGCGATCCTCGCGGCGCCCGAGGAGGAAATGCAGGCGAATGCGCAATTCGGCGATGAGCCGCTCGGCGCGAGCGACGCCGCGCGCCTCGTCCTGCGTCATGAGACCGTTGCGCGCGAGTTCGCGCCACGAGCTGCCAAATCCTGCCGCCTGCGCGATCCACAGTACCGTGGCGAGATCGCGCAGGCCGCCCGGGCTCTCCTTGACGTTGGGCTCGAGGTTGTAGACGGCGTCCTGGTACTTGAGATGGCGCTGCTGCTGCTCGCGGACCTTCGCGGCGTGGAACGCTTCGACGTCGAGCGCGGCGGCAAAGTGCTGCCGGAAGCGACGCAGCAGCGCGCGCGAGCCGACGATGAGGCGATGGTCGAGCAGGCTCGTGCGCGTGGCGACGTCACGCGCCATCTCGGTCTCGCAGTCGGCGAGCGTGCGTACCGCGTGCGAAAGCTCGATACCGATGTCCCACAGCGCGGTGAAGAAACGTTCGATCGCCGCCGTCGGCAGGTCCGCGTCGTCCGGGAGCAGCACCAGGACATCGACGTCCGAGTGCGGGTAGAGCTGGCGCCGGCCGTAGCCGCCGACCGCGACCGCAGCCAGCGTGGTCGGCATCGCGCTCGCGCGCCATACGCTTCGGATCGCGTCGTCGACGAGCGCGGTGTGGTCGTGGAGCAGACGTCGACTGTCGGGGTCGACCGCGAACGCGGCGCGCAGCGCCTGCCGGCTCGCGCGCAGGCGCTCGCGCCAGGACGCAACGACATCGGGCGCGTCCGCCGCGATGGCTGCCGGTGCAGCGGGCGTCGGCGGCCGCGGGGTCACGGCGTCAGGCTGCGGCGGGTGGCGGTGGCGTGCCGGCCGAGACGGTCAGCACGTCGTAGCCCTCGGGCGTCACCAGGATCGTGTGCTCCCATTGCGCGGAGAGCGAGTGATCCGCGGTCACGATCGTCCAACCGTCGGCAAGGCAGCGGATCCCGGGACGTCCGGCGTTGATCATCGGCTCGATCGTGAAGATCATCCCCGCCTGCAACTCGATGCCGGTTCCGGCCCGGCCGTAGTGCAGCACCTGCGGCTCCTCGTGGAACTGGCGACCGATGCCGTGACCGCAGAACTCACGCACCACCGAGAAGCCCTGGCCCTCGGCGAAGCGCTGGATCGCCGCGCCGATGTCGCCCAGGCGCGCGCCGGGGCGCACCACGCGAATGCCGCGCCACATGGCTTCGTAGGTGAGTTCGACCAGGCGCTTGGCCTGGATCGATGGCTTGCCGGCGACGAACATTCGGCTCGAGTCGCCATGGAAGCCGTCCTTGATCACGGTGACGTCGACGTTGACGATGTCGCCGTCCTTGAGCTTGCGCTCACCGGGAATGCCGTGACAGACGACGTGATTGATCGACGTGCAAAGCGATGCGGGATACGGCGAATGCCCGGGCGGCGCGTAGTTGAGCGTCGCGGGGATCGTGTGCTGGACGTCGAGCATGTAGCGGTGCGCGAGGTCGTTGATCCGGCCGGTGGTGACACCCGGGCGCACGTGCGGCGCGAGGTAGTCGAGGAGTTCCGCGGCGAGGCGTCCGGCGACGCGCATGCCGGCGATCTCGTCGGCGGTCTTGATGTGGACGGGCATTGCGGATCAGGCGCGAAGGAGTTCGTTGATGCTCGTCTTGCTGCGCGTCTTCGCGTCGACCTGCTTCACGATGACGGCGCAGTAGAGCTGGCACGCACCCTTGCCCGAGGGCAGGCTGCCCGCCACGACGACCGATCCCGCCGGCACGCGCCCGTAGGTGACGTTGCCCGTGGCGCGATCGTAGATGCGCGTGCTCTGGCCGATGAAGACACCCATGCCGAGCACCGAATTCTCCTCCACGATCACGCCTTCGACGACTTCCGATCGCGCGCCGATGAAGCAGTTGTCCTCGATGATCGTCGGGTTCGCCTGGACCGGCTCGAGGACACCGCCAATGCCCACGCCACCGGACAGATGCACGTTCTTGCCGATCTGCGCGCACGACCCGACCGTCGCCCAGGTGTCGACCATCGTGCCTTCGTCGACGTACGCGCCGATGTTGACGTACGAGGGCATGAGGACGACGTTGCGGGCGATGTACGCGCCACGGCGGGCGACCGCCGGCGGCACCACGCGCACCCCGGCGGCAGCGAACTGCGCGTCGCTGTACTGCGCGAACTTGGTCGGCACCTTGTCGTAGAAGCGAAACGGCACCTGGGGTCCGGCGAGCCCGATGGCCGCATTCTCGGTGAGCACGAACGAGAGCAGCACCGCCTTCTTCACCCACGCGTGCGTCACCCACTGTCCGCTTTGCTTGTCCGCGACGCGAAGCCGGCCGGCATCGAGTTCCGCGAGCACGCAAGCAATGGCTTCGCGCAACGCGGCGGGCGCCGCTGCGGCCGACAGCGTCGCGCGCGTGTCCCACGCGGCGTCGATCACCGAGGCAAGATCATCCATGGGGTCCGTCGCCGTGCATGGCGACTCGAAAAAAGGTGAAATTATAGGTGAGCGCGCGCAGGCGGCTCGCCTTGCGGCGTGGGCCGCATCGCTCGCTCCAGCCCGGGCGTCACGCGGCCGCGCGCGGCGCGCCCAACCGTTGCGTGAAGGCGACCAGCCGATCCACGGCTTCCGTGCATTCGTCCAGCGTGGCGACGAGCGCGAGCCGCACCCGGCGCTCGCCGGGGTTGACGCCTTCGGCCGTACGGCCGACGTAGCTGCCGGGCAGGACGGCGACGTTCTCCTCGGCGTACAGGCGGCGCGCGAACTCGGTGTCGGGAATCGGCGTGCGCGCCCAAAGGTAGAACGCAGCCTGCGGCATCGCGCACGGCAGCCATGCCGCGACCCGCGGTTGCAAGGCCGTGAACTTTGCCGCGTACTCGGCACGATTGGCGCGCACGTGCGTCTCGTCGTTCCATGCCGCGATGCTCGCCGCCGCGACGGGGCCGGCCATCGCACTGCCGTGATACGTGCGGTAGACGAGGAAGCGCGCGAGGAGCGCGGCGTCGCCCGCGACGTAACCCGAGCGCAGCCCCGGGACATTCGACCGCTTGGAGAGGCTCCCGAACACGACGAGGCGGGGATAGCCGACACGGCCGGACGCCTGCGCCGCTGCCAGGGCGCCGAGGGGCGGCCGCGCCTCGTCGAAATGGATCTCGGAGTAACACTCGTCGGAGGCGATGACGAACCCGTATCGATCCGCCAGCGCGAACAGCCGCTGCCACTCGGCGAGATCGAGCACGCGACCGGTGGGGTTGTCGGGCGAGCAGACGTAGAGCAATTGCGTGCGCGCCCACGTGGCCGGCGGGACGCCGTCGAAATCGTGCGCGAAGCCGCGCTCCTCGCGTGCGTTCACGCAATGGATGCGCGCGCCGGCGAGCAGCGCCGCGCCCTCGTAGATCTGGTAGAAGGGATTGGGGACGACGACGGTGGCCCCCGGCTTCGCGCCATCGAGCACGGTTTGCGCGAACGAGAAGAGCGCCTCGCGACTGCCCAGGACGGGCAGCACCTGCGTTTGCGGATCGAGCGCGGCAAGGCCGTGGCGGCGACACAACCAACCCGCGATGGCCTCGCGCAGGGCAGCGGGACCGATCGTCGTGGGATAATGCGCGAACCCGGTTGCGCTTGCGGCGAGCGCGTCGATGATCAGGCGCGGCGTCGGGTGTCGCGGCTCACCCAAGGACAGGCGAATCGCCGATTTGGCAGGGTCCGGAGAGACCCCCGCGAAGAGCGCGCGCAACTTCTCGAACGGGTACGGGCTCAGCAGATCGAGGCGGGGATTCACGGTGCGCCAAGCGTTGCGGGACAACGATTATAGCGGTGCGCCACGCGTTGCTACCGTCGACGCGGAGGCGGCTTCGCCCCGTGGTGACGCGTCGCCGCGCGCGGCATGGACACGAAGGCGATGAGCCTGCACGCCGTGGCGTTGCCGGCAGCACGGTTCGTTGCCACCGCGGCCGCTGCCGTGCTCCTCGCGATCGTGCTCGCCTGGTGGGGCTGGCAAGGATTCGGACCTCGCGCCGCAAGCGTGGTGCCCGCAACACCCAAGGACCCGGCGGCGACCATTCTCGCCTCGGGGCTGTGGCAGGGCTCCGCGGTCGCACCCGCGCCCGACGCGCCGCCGGCCGAGGCGACGACGTTGTCGGGGGACGCCCGGCTCGTCGGCGTCATCGCCGAACGTGAGGGTCGCGGTTACGCGCTCTTCCGGTTGCCGACGGGACCACGGCTCGTCGCGGTCGGCGAGGAGATCGCACAAGGCGCAACGCTCGTCGCAGTGCAAGCCGACGCCGTGACGATTCGCGAAGGCGGGCGTGAACGGCGCGTCGACCTGCGCGTCGTTGCCGCGGCGAAGCCAGCGCCTGCGGTCGCCGCTGCGCCACCCGTGGCGTCCCGACGCAGTGCGGCGTGCACGCCACCGGCGGGTTTTCGCGGCGCTGTGCTGCGGCTCAATGCCGAACTCTTCCAGGGCATCATCGCCAAACCCGAAGCGTGGACGGCGCTCCTCGCGAGCGATCGGACCGGGCTCGTCGTGCGTGGCGACAGCGGCTTTTCGGCGATGCTCGCGATGCGCAAGGGTGATCGCCTCATGCAGGCGAACGGCATCGCACTGACGGCCCCCGACGACGTCGTCACCGCCGTGCTGCGGCCGCTGGTGGCGCAGCAGGCGGTGCGTGTGACCGGCGCGCGCAACGGGCAGCCGCGCGAATGGCTGCTGCTCAACGCCGGCAGTTGCCCACCGTGACCCGGTAGCGTCAGGGCACCTGACCCGGGAGCCAGGCGAGGAGGTCGAGCGGGCGATCGATCCACCCCGACGCCGGCCAGCGCCGCGCGTCGCCGCCGATCCCCATGTAGCCGTAACCGGCGACGATCGTCGCCATGCCCGCGGCGTTGCCGGCTTCGACGTCGCGCAGATCGTCGCCGATGTACACGCACTGCGTGGCTTCGACGCCGAGGGCGAGTGCCGCGTGCAGCAGCGGCGCGGGATGCGGCTTGGGATGCGGCGTCGTGTCGCCGCCGACGATCGTGCGGGCCCGCGCCGCCAGTCCGAGCGCGGCGACCACGGGCTCGGTGAAGCGCATGTGCTTGTTGGTCACGATGCCCCAGGCGAGTCCACGGGCCTCGATCGTGTCGAGCAAGGCATCGACGCCTTCGAAGAGCGTCGTGTGCGTGGCAAGACATCCCGCGTAATTGGCGAGGAACGTCTCGCGCAGCGCGGGATAGCTCGGATCGTCCGGGGTGATGCCCATGCCACGGTGCAGGAGGCCGCGGGCGCCCGATGACGCATACGGGCGCAGGTCGACCGCCGGCACGGGGTCGAGCCCGCGTTCCTCGCGGATCATGTTGAGTGCGAGGGCGAGATCCGCCGCCGAGTCGGCGAGGGTGCCGTCGAGATCGAACAGCACCGCGGCGACGGGTAGCGCACGCGGTGCGTCAAAAACCATGGACGGGCTTGCGAAATGCGGCGAGATAGTTGACCGACGTATCCGGCGTGAGCTCATACGTGCGGCTGAGCGGGTGGTAGGTCATCCCGTTCATCGCCACGAGGTCGAGCCCGGCGCGGCGCGCGTGTCGGGCAAGCTCGGCAGGGCGCACGAACTTCGTCCAGTCGTGCGTGCCCCGCGGCAGGAGGCCGAGGAGATACTCGGCACCCAGGATCGCGAAGGCGTAGGACTTCGGGTTGCGGTTGAGCGTGGCGAAGACGAGGGTCGCACCGGGCGCCGCCGCCGCGGCGCAGGCGGCGACGACCGAGCCAGGGTCCGGGACGTGCTCGAGCATCTCCATGCAGGTGACGACCTCGTGCGTGCCTGGATGCTCGCTCGCGTACGTCTCGGCAGCCACGAGGCGGTAGTCGACCGTCACGCCGGATTCGAGACCGTGCAGGCGGGCGACGCCGAGTGCCTTCTCCGACAGGTCGATCCCGGTGACCTTGGCGCCCGCGGCGGCCATCGCCTCGGCGAGGATGCCACCGCCGCAGCCGACGTCGAGCACGCTCTTGCCGGCAAGCCCCCCCGCCATCGTCTCGATCCAGCCCAGGCGCAACGGATTGATCTCGTGCAGCGGGCGGAACTCGCTCGTCGGATCCCACCAGCGATGTGCGATCTCGGAGAACTTGCCAAGCTCGGCCGGATCGACGTTCGTGGGTGCGGAGGGGGTGGCGAGGCTCATGCGAGTGCGAAGGACCGTCGGGCGACGGCGGTTACGAAGACGTCAGCAGGCGTTGCTGCCAAACGAGCGCTTGCGCGCGTATCGCCGCTTCGTCGAGCGTCGTGAGCGCGCCATCTGCCAGGATTCTAGCGCCTCGGACCCACACGTCGCTGACGCACGAGCGGTCGGCCACGTGAACGAGGTGGGATACGGGGTCGAACACCGGTTGCAGCGGCAGCGCTGCGAGATCGACGGCAACGAGGTCTGCGTCCTTTCCCGGCTGCAGCGATCCGGTGACCCGATCGAGGCCGAGCGCGCGTGCACCGTTGATCGTCGCCATGGCGAGCGCCTCGGCCGCGGGCAGCGTCGCGGCGTCACCCGTCGACACCTTGGCAAGCAGGCAGGCGAGGCGCATCTCGGAGAGGATGTCGAGACGATTGTTCGATGCGGCGCCGTCGGTGCCCAAAGCGACGTTCACGCCCGCCTGGAGGAGCGCCGCCACGGGGGCGATGCCGCTCGCGAGCTTCATGTTCGACGCCGGGCAATGCACGACGTGGCAGCCGTGTGCGGCCAGTCGCGCGATGTCGGTGGCGTCGAGGTGCACGCCGTGGATCGCGATGAAGTCGGGACCGGTCACGCCGAGGCGGTCGAGGCGGCCAAGCGTCGTCGCTCCGGTTGCCGCGCGCGCGCTATCGACCTCGTCGCGCGTTTCCGCGAGATGCGTCTCGAGTGGCAGGTCGAGCTGTCGCGCGTAGGTGAGGGCTCGCGTGAAGGTCGCGTCGGACACGGTGTACGGGGCGTGTGGCGCCAGCGCGAACGACAGCAGCGGCGCGTGCCGCCACGCGTCGCGGGCCGCGAGCCCGTGCATGAGGTAGTCCTCGGCGGTGGCCGCGTAGCGGGTTGCGAAGTCGAGGATCGGCACCCCGACCACCGCGCGCAGGCCGGCGGCGTCGTACGCGCCCGCGGCGGCATCCGGGTAGAAGTACATGTCGCTGCACGTCGTGATGCCGCTGCGGATCATCTCGGCGCAGGCGAGCAGCGTCCCGTCGCGGACGAACTCGGGTGACACGAAGCGGCTCTCGCAAGGCCAGATGTGCTGCTCGAGCCAGGGTTGGAGCGCGACGTCGTCGGCGATGCCGCGCATGAGGCTCATCGCCGAGTGCGCGTGCGCATTGACGAGCCCGGGGATGACGAGGTGCGACGGGCGGACGACCGTTTGCCGGGGGCTGTACGCCGCGCTCGCGTCGGCACCGGGGAGCATGGCGACGACGCGCCCGTCGTCGACGATGAGCGCGTGGTCGGCGAGCACGCCGGGCGGCTCCACCGGAGCGATCCAGCGGGCATCGATGCGCAGGTCGACGGGGCGGGGGGCAGGGGGCATGTGGCGAAAAAAAGCCCCGCACAAGGCGGGGCTCTCTTGCTGCTGGAGCGTGCGGATCAGCGACGTACGGTCGCTTCGCCCTTGACTTCGATCTCGACGCGGCGGTTCGGCGCGAGACAGGCGATCAGCTCCTTGAAGTTCTTCTGGTTGCAGACGACGCCCGGCAGCGGCTGCGTCTTGCCCATGCCAAGGGTCTCGATCTTGTTCTTCGGCACGCCCTTGCTCACGAGGTAGTCGCGGACGGCATCGGCACGACGCTCGGAGAGCTTCTGGTTGTACTGCTGCGTTCCGATGCGATCGGTGTGGCCGGTGACGAGGACGAGTTCGAGCTTCTGCACTTGCGGCAGCTTCGCGATGATCTCGCTGTCGATCGCCGCCTTGCCTTCGGGCTTCAGCACGGACTTGTCGAAGTCGAACAGGGCCTTGGATGCAAGCGTGATCTTCTGGATCTGCGGGGCCGGGGCCGGGGCAGGCTTCGGCGCGGGCGCCGGAGCGGCAGGGGCGGGAGCCTTCGCCGGCGCAGGCGCCGGTGCCGGCGGCTTCGGCACGAGATCCGGATCGCATTCCTTGATGGCGTTGGCGGGGGTCCAGTAGCCTTGGCGGTAGCAAAGATTGCCGGAGAGGCCGGCGGTGCTGTTATAGGCAGCGCTCTTCACCACACCGTCGGTCGGTGTCGGATAGGCGTTGCAGACGTATCCGGGCGAGCACGGCGCGGTTCCCGGCACGTATCCCTTGGTTTGCGCAACCGCATCGACCGCACCGCCGGCGAATGCTGCGGCAAACAGGCCAGCAACCGCTCCGGACACGAAACGTCGAGTCATTGTTTCACCCCTTTGGCTTTGGTTTTGAACAAATTATTGCGAACTTGAGGTTTTCGGCGCCAAGGAAGGCTCCACCGGCGCGATATGCGATATCTCCCCAACGAATATAGCACACGGGATTTCGCCTCGCAAAAGAAACCTGTCCCGCGACGAGCGCCTCGGCTCGGACTGTCGCGGCATTACAACGCCATGATAAAATGCCGTGATATCAAGGGCCTCCGAGCGTCCCCCGGACGTTGCCCCAACGCGGTTGCGGCAGTGCAAACGGCACGCACGAACCTTCGTGAACCGGCGGCAGGCCCTGTCGGTTGGCGCTTTTCGGGGCCGATCGCGCGCAAGAACCCTTCACTGCCCACTTCCGGATAAAAAAGCCCGCCCATGGAGTCATTCGCCAAGGAAACCCTGCCCATCAGCCTCGAGGCGGAGATGCGGCACAGCTACCTCGACTACGCCATGAGCGTGATCGTGGGCCGGGCGCTGCCGGACGTGCGCGACGGCCTCAAGCCCGTGCACCGGCGCGTCCTGTACGCGATGCACGAGGGCAACATCGCCTGGAACCGCCCGTATGTGAAGTGTGCCCGGGTCGTCGGCGACGTCATGGGGAAGTACCACCCGCACGGCGACTCGGCGATCTACGACACCCTGGTCCGGATGGCGCAGGACTTCTCGCTGCGCTACCCGCTGGTCGACGGGCAGGGGAACTTCGGCTCGGTCGACGGCGACAATGCCGCCGCGATGCGCTACACCGAATGCCGGCTGGCGCGCATCTCCGCCGAACTCGCGGCGGACATCGACAAGGAGACGGTCGATTTCGTCCCCAACTACGACGGCAAGGAGCGCGAACCGGCGGTGCTCCCCGCGCGGCTGCCCAATCTCCTCGTCAACGGCGCGGCCGGGATCGCCGTGGGGATGGCCACCAACATCCCGCCGCACAACCTCACGGAGACACTCAACGCCTGCGTCGCGGTCCTCGACAACCCGGAGATCAGCGTCGACGACCTGATGGAGATCGTGCCGGCGCCGGACTTTCCCACCGCCGGGATCGTCTACGGTCTCGACGGCGTGCGCGAGGGCTATCGCACCGGGCGCGGGCGCGTCGTGATCCGCGCCCGCACGCATGTCGAGGATCTCGAGCGTGGCGGCAAGCAGGCGATCATCGTCGACGAACTGCCCTATCAGGTCGGGGGGGACGCCGTGCTGAAGCGCATCGGCGACCTCGTGCAGGAGAAGAAGATCGACGGCATCGCCGACCTGCGCAACGAGAGCGACAAGAAGGGAATGCGCCTCGTCATCGAACTGAAGCGCGCCGAAGTCCCGGACATCGTCCTCAACAACCTCTTCAAGCTCACGCAGCTGCAGGACAGCTTCGGCATGAACATGGTCGCGCTGGTCGACGGCCAGCCGCGCCTGCTCAACCTCAAGCAGTTCATCGAGTTCTTCCTCGGCCATCGCCGCGAGGTCGTGACGCGCCGCACCATCTACGACCTGCGCAAGGCGCGCGAGCGCGGCCACGTGCTCGAAGGGCTGGCCGTAGCGCTGTCCAACGTCGACGAGATCATCGCGCTCATCAAGGCGTCGGCGACGCCGCCCGAGGCACGCAGCGCGCTGATGGCGCGCACGTGGCGCTCGCCGGTCGTCGAGGCGATGCTGGCCCGCGCGGCGGCCGATGCGATGCGCCCCGACGGCTTGCCCGTCGAGTTCGGCTTGCAGGCGCAGGGTTACCGGCTGTCCGAGGCGCAGGCACAGGCGATCCTGGAGCTTCGCCTGCAGCGGCTGACCGGGCTCGAGCAGGAGAAGATCACCGCCGAGTATCGCGAAGTGATGGAGCTCATCGCCGACCTCCTCGACATTCTCGCCAAGCCGGCGCGCGTGACGCAGATCGTGCGCGACGAACTCGTCGTGATTCGTGACCAGTTCGGCGACGCGCGGAGGAGCGAGATCGTCGCGCAGGGTGTGGACCTGTCGGTCGAGGACCTGATCGCGCCGCAGGACATGGTCGTGACGCTCTCGCACGGCGGTTACATGAAGGCGCAGCCGGTCGACGAGTACCGCGCGCAAAAGCGCGGCGGACGCGGCAAGCAGGCGACGGCGACCAAGGAGGACGACTTCGTCGATCGGATGTTCGTGGCCAACACGCACGACCACATCCTGTGCTTCTCCAACCGCGGCCGCGTCTACTGGCTCAAGGTCTACAGCGTGCCGCAGGGCTCGCGCACGTCGCGCGGCAAGCCGATCGTCAATCTCGTGCCACTGGTCGACGACGAGAAGATCACGGCGATCCTGCCCGTGAAGGAGTTCACCGACCGCGAATTCGTCTTCATGGCCACGGCAATGGGGACCGTCAAGAAGACGCCGCTCGCCGAGTTCTCGCGGCCGCGGCCGTCGGGGATCATCGCGGTCGACCTGGCCGAGGGTGATTCCCTCATCGGCGTCGCGCTCACCGACGGCGCGCACGACGTGATGCTCTTCAGCTCCGGCGGCAAGGCGGTGCGCTTCGACGAGAACGACGTCCGGCCGATGGGGCGCAATGCGCACGGCGTGCGCGGCATGACGCTCGAGCCGGGACAGCGCGTGATCGCGATGCTCGTTGCCGAGGATGAGGCGCAGTCGGTGCTCACGGTGACCGAGAACGGCTACGGCAAGCGCACGCCGATCGTCGAGCACACGCGCCACGGTCGCGGCACGAAGGGCATGATCGCGATCCAGCAGTCCGAGCGCAACGGTCAGGTCGTCGCCGCAGCGCTGGTGCGCGACGAGGACGAAGTGATGCTCATCTCCACCGGAGGCGTGCTCATCCGCACCAAGGTGAATTCGATCCGTGCCATGGGTCGCGCAACGCAGGGCGTGACGCTCATCAACCTCGCCGCCGGGGAGACGCTTGCCGGCCTCGAGCGTGTGGCCGAGGGTGACGATGACCGGCTCGACGGTGACGACGCGGGCAGCACCCCCGAGGAGGCGTAGCCGATGGTGGGCGAGGCGGAGGAGCGCGGCGACGAGGCACTCGCCGGACATCGGCAGGCGATCGACAAGCTCGATCGCGAGATCCTCGAGCGATTGAACGAGCGGGCGCGGCACGCGCAGGCGATCGGCGCCCTCAAGGCCGGGAGCGCGGCGTATCGACCCGAGCGTGAGGCGCAGGTCGTGCGAGGCCTGCATGCGGTCAACGCGGGGCCGCTGTCGAACGACGCGGTCACGAGCGTGTTTCGCGCCGTGATGTCGGCGTGTCGCGCGCTCGAGCAGACGCTGCGCGTCGCATACCTCGGACCGGCCGGCACCTTCAGCCACGCCGCGGTCGCGAAGCACTTCGGCGCCGTGGTCGAGGCGGTGCCGTATCCGGCCTTCGACGACATCTTTCGCGCGGTGGAGGGACAGCAGGCCGATTTCGGTGTCGTCCCCGTCGAGAACTCGACCGAAGGCGCGGTCGGTCGCACGCTCGACCTCATGGTGGCGACCGATCTTTCGATCTGCGGCGAGATCAACCTGCGGGTCAATCAGAACCTCCTGTCGAACGCGCCGGACGTCGCGGCGATCACCCGCGTGTACTCGCACGGCCAGTCGCTGGCGCAGTGCGTGCACTGGCTCGCGCGGCACTTGCCGGCGGTGCCGCGGATCGCCGTCGCCAGCAACGCCGAGGCGGCGCGACTCGCTGCGGCCGAGCCGCACGCCGCCGCCATCGCCGGCGAGAATGCGGGCGCCATCTATGGCCTTGCAACGCTGGCCGCGCACATCGAGGACGAGCCCAATAACGTCACGCGCTTCTGGGTGCTCGCGCGGCAGCAGCCGAAGGCATCGGGTCGCGACGTGACCTCGCTCGTGATGGCGTGCCCGAATCGTCCCGGCGCCGTCTACCGGCTGCTCGAACCCATCGCCCGTCACGGCGTGTCGATGTCGCGCTTCGAGTCGCGACCGGCCCGCACCGGGCGCTGGGAGTACGTCTTCTTCGTCGATCTCGTCGGCCATCGCGACGACGCGCCGGTGCGCGCGGCACTCGCCGAACTTGCCGAGATCGCCCCCTTGCTCAAGCTCCTGGGATCGTATCCCGCCGCCCTCGATTGACGCCCATGACCGCATCGCCCGCCGCGCTCGATTACGTCGCGCGCATCGCCCCGTACGTCCCCGGCAAGCCGATCGAGGATCTCGCCCGCGAGCTCGGTCTCGATCCCGCGACGATCGTCAAGCTCGCGTCGAACGAGAATCCGCGGGGTCCGAGTCCGGCGGTGCTGCGCGCCCTGGCGGCGAGCGCTGCCGACGCCACGCGCTACCCCGACGGCAGCGGCTATGTGCTCAAGGAGGTGCTCGCCCAACGGCTCGGCGTGCAGCCCGAGCAACTCGTGCTCGGCAACGGCAGCAACGACGTTCTCGAACTGGCGACGCTTGCGTACCTGCGCCCCGGCGATCACGCCGTGTATGCGCAGCACGCGTTCGCCGTGTATCCGCTCGCGACGCTCGCACGCGGCGCGACCGGGATCGAGGTCCCCGCGCACGAGCTCGGGCACGACCTGCCGGCGATGCGCGCAGCGATCACCGCGCGCACGCGCATCGTCTTCGTTGCCAATCCCAACAATCCGACGGGGACCTGGATCGCGCCGGCGGCGCTCGAGGCCTTCATCGACGCGATTCCGCGCGAGGTCCTCGTCGTGCTCGACGAGGCGTACAACGAGTATCTCGATGCCGCCGACCAGGCCGACAGCGTCGGCTGGGTCGCGAAGTATCCGCACCTCCTCGTGTCGCGGACGTTCTCCAAGGTGTACGGGCTCGCGGCGTTGCGCGTCGGCTACGCGGTGACGCGCGCCCCGATTGCCGACGTGCTGAACCGCGTGCGCCAGCCGTTCAACGTCAACGCGCTGGCGCAGGCGGCCGCCGTGGCCGCGCTGGGCGACACCGATTACATCGAGGCGAGCCGCAAGCTCAATGGCGACGGCCTTGCGCAGCTCTACGCGGGGCTTACTGACCTGGGCGTCACGTACGTCCCGTCGCATGGGAATTTCGTCCTCGCCAGGGTGGGGGACGCGGCGCGCGTGAACGCCGCCTTGCTGCGTCAGGGCGTGATCGTGCGGCCCGTCGGCAACTACGGGCTGCCCGAGTGGTTGCGCATCACCGTCGGCCTGCCGGCCGAGAACGCCCGATTCCTGACCGCGCTCGGGGTCGCCCTTGGACGCTGATGCCGTGGCGGCGCGCACCGCGGCGCCGGCGTTGGCACGACTCGTCGTCGTCGGTGTCGGTCTCATCGGCGGGTCGTGCGCGCTGGCGCTGCGCGAAGCCGGGGTCGTGCGCGAGGTCATCGGCGTGGGGCGCACGCGCGAGAATCTCGACACGGCGTGCGCGCGCGGCATCATCGATCGTGGCGTCGTGCTTGCCGACGACTGGCCGCGCGAGTGCGCCACCGCCGACGTGGTGCTGATCGCAACGCCGGTCGCACAGTTCACGGCGCTCTTCGCCGCGGTGGCGCCGACGCTCGGACCCGATACCGTGGTCACCGATGCCGGGAGCACCAAGCTTGGCGTGATCGCCGCGGCGCGTGCCGCGCTGGGAGCCCGCTTCGGCGCCTTCGTTCCGGGACACCCGATCGCGGGCACCGAACACACCGGCGCGGCGGCGGCCTTTCCGACGCTTTTCGCCGACCGCAACGTCATCGTCACGCCGCTTCCCGAGACCGACCGCGGCGCGGTCGAGCGCGTGCGCGCGCTGTGGCAGGCCTGCGGTGCGAAGGTGCGCGAGCTCTCCCCCGAACGGCACGACGCGATCTTTGCCGCGGTGTCGCACCTGCCGCACGTGCTCGCCTTCGCGCTCGTCGCCGAACTCGCGGCACGACCGGATGCTGCGGCATACTTCGACTTCGCCGCGAGCGGCTTTCGCGATTTCACGCGGATCGCCGGCAGTTCGCCGGAGATGTGGCGCGACATCGCGGTGGCCAACCGCGAACCCCTGCTCGCGGAAATCGATGCGTACATGCGAGCGCTCGCCGCGGCGCGGGCGCGAGTTGCCGCCGCCGACGGCGCGGGGCTTGCTGCCATGTTCGAGCGGGCGAGTGTCGCACGTCGCAGGTGGGGCGCTCGATTCGCCGCACCCGTCGACGATTCGCGCTGATCACGATCTTGCTCTCGCGGCTCGCGCCGCCCCTCGATGACGTCCGACTTTCCTCCCCAGCTGACTCTGCCGCCGGCACCGCGGGCCGTCGGGACCGTTGCTCTTCCCGGATCGAAGAGCATCAGCAACCGCCTGCTCCTGCTCGCGGCGCTGGCGCGCGGCACGACCACGCTCACGGGACTGCTCGAGTCCGACGACACGAGCGTCATGCTGGCCGCGCTGCGGCAACTCGGCATCACGATCGTCGCGCGCGGTGCGCAGCGCTACGACATCGAGGGCGCCGCCGGGCCGTTTCCCGGCAAGGCCGCCGACCTCCACCTCGGCCTTTCGGGTCTGTCGATGCGCACGCTGGTGGCGGCCCTCGCGCTGTCGGGGGGTCACTATCGCGCCGACGGCGTGCCGCGCATGCGCGAGCGACCGATCGGCGATCTCGTCGAGGCCTTGCGCCCGCTTGGCGTGGACATCCGCTACGAGCTCGCGTCCGGCTTTCCTCCCGTGCTGATCGGGCCAGGGGCGCCGCACGCGGCGCCGCTGCGCGTTCGCGGCGACGTGTCGAGCCAGTTCCTGACCGGCGTCCTGCAAGCGCTGCCCCTGCTGCGCGCACGCGTGGCGGTCACGGTCGACGGCGACCTCGTCTCCCGACCGTACGTCGAGATCACGTGCGATCTCATGCGCCGCTTCGGCGTGGATGTCGTGTCCGAGGCGAGCGCCTTCGTCGTTCGGGCAAGCGTGGGGTACACGAGCCCGGGAACGGTCGCGGTGGAGGGGGATGCCTCCGGCGCGTCGTACTTCCTCGCCGCGGGACTGTTGGGCGGCGGCCCGGTGCGCGTCACTGGTGTCGGCCGCAACTCGATCCAGGGTGATGTGGGGTTTGCCCACGTCCTGGCGGCGCAGGGTGCCGACGTGCGCATGGGCGCCGACTGGATCGAGGCTCGTCCGGGTGCCACGTTTCGTGGCGGCACGATCGACTGCGTCGCGATCCCCGATGCCGCGATGACGCTTGCGATCACGGCCCTCATCGCCGACGGTCCGACCACGCTCACCGGCATCGCGTCGTGGCGCGTGAAGGAGACCGATCGCCTGGCGGCGATGGCGACCGAATTGCGCAAGCTCGGCGTGACGGTCGAGGAGGGCGCCGATTGGCTGCGCGTCACGCCGCCGGCGAGCCTCAACACGGCCACGATCGCGACCTACGACGACCACCGCATGGCGATGTGCTTCGCGCTCGTCTGCCTCCTCGGAACCGCGGTCACGATCGACGACCCGGGCTGCGTGCGCAAGACCTTCCCCGACTACTTCGCCGCACTCGGCGCGGTGACGGCGTCGCATGGCGGCAAGTAGCGCGATCGCCACCGCCGCCGGGGCCGCGCCCGTCATCGCCATCGACGGCCCCGCGGCGTCGGGCAAGGGCACCGTGGCCGCACGCGTCGCGGACGCGCTCGGTTTTCACCTCCTCGACAGCGGCGCCTTGTATCGGCTGGTGGCGCTCAAGGCGCTGGGCGCGGGTGTGCCATTCGACGATGCGTCACGTCTGGGCGAGCTTGCCACGGCGCTCGATGTCAGCTTTGGTCCGACGGGCGTGACGCTCGAGGGCAACGACGTCACGCAGGCGATCCGGGGCGAGGCCGTTGCCGAAGGCGCTTCGCGGGTCGCCGTCCATCCGGCCGTGCGTCGGGCGCTCCTCGATCGCCAGCGTGCCTTCCGGGCGCCGCCAGGACTCGTCGCGGACGGCCGCGACATGGGGACCGTCGTCTTTCCGGAGGCGGGCACCAAGATCTTCATCACGGCGACGCCCGAGGCGCGCGCCGAGCGGCGGCGCTTGCAGTACGCCGAACGCGGCGTCGTCGCCGACGTCGCGGCACTCCTCGCCGAGATCCGCGCCCGCGACGCGCGCGACAGCGCGCGTGCCGTGGCGCCATTGGTGCCGGCCCGCGATGCGGCGATCCTCGACACGACCGACCTCAAGGTCGATGCCGCCGTCGATTTCGTGCTGCAGCGCTACGCGCAGCGCGCCGCCTGACCTCGCAACGTCGCGCCGCGCGCCAAGGCAGCGTTCGCCAGCGGCGACGACGTTGCAGGCGGCGGCGTCAATGCCCCGCGGAAACGACGACCGGAATCTCGGTCGCCGGCGGCGTGTTCCGGCTGCGGCCACAGCGCACGACGCCGTCGATCATCACCATGCCGACCCCGGGGAGGTCGCCCAGGCCGACACTGTCGAGAAGCGTGCGGCCCGCGCTGTGCTGCGCGCGATCCATGAACACGAAATCGGCGGCGCGGCCGACCTCGATCAAGCCGCAGTCGAGGTTGCGCATGCGTGCGGTGTTGCCGGTCGCGAAGCAGAACACGAGTTCGGCGGGCACGCCCGCGACGCCGGCGAGGAAGGCGATCATGCGCAGGATGCCGAGCGGTTGCACGCCCGAGCCTGCCGGCCCGTCGGTGCCGAGGATCACGCGATGCGGACATTTCAGTTCGATCGCCGCTTTCGCTGCCGCGACGGCGATGCGCTCGTTGCCGTTGTGCACGATCTCGATCGCACGCGCGCTGCGCTCGCACAATTCGCAGACGTGCTTTTCGGGAAGCGCGGTGTGGCCGCCGTTGATGTGCCCAATGACGTCGGCGTCGGCTTCCAGCACCACGTCCTTGTCGATGAGCCCCGAGCCTGGAATCGACGGGCCGCCGGTGTGGATCGTGCTCTGGATGCCGTGCTTGCGCGCCCAGGCGACCATCGCTTTCGCCTCCGTCCCGCCCTTCACCGATCCCAGACCGACTTCACCCAGGAGCTTGACCCCCGCCTTCGCGAGGTCGGCGAAGTCGTCTTCGGTCATGCCCTTCTCGATGACGGGTGCGCCGGCGAGCACCTTGACGCCACCCGGGCGGAAGTTGTCGAACGCACGCTGCGCGGTGATGGCGAGCGCCTTGAGTCCCACGATGTCCTTGGGGCGACCCGGCAGGTGCACCTCGCCCGCCGAGATCATCGTCGTCACGCCGCCATGCAGCGTCGAGTCGATCCAGCCCAACTGCCCTTGCCGCGGCGTCCAGTCGCCGAAGACCGGGTGGACGTGACTGTCGATGAGCCCCGGTGCGAGCGTGGTTCCGCGCGCATCGACGACAAGATCGGGATCGGTGACGTCGCAATCGCTGGCACGCCCGACGGCGGCGATCCGGCCGTCGCGCACGACGAGCGTGTCGGCATCGAGAATCGGCCGGTCGATATCGCCGGAGAGCAGGAGCCCGACGTTGCGGATCACGACCTTGCCGGATGCCGCACCTGCTGCCGCTTCTGCCATCGTCGCTCTCCGTGGTTGCCGGCGCGGTGCGCCGTTTCATGTAGCAAATGCTAAACCCCGCGTCGGGTGCGCGGCAAGCGTCGCACCCGGTCGGCGCGGCGTGGCCGGTCGCGGATCACCGGGCCGGCAGCGTATCGGGTGGCAGCAATGCGCGACGGACGGTGTCGACGATGAAGGCCTCCCAGTGCGCGAGCGCCGCGGGCGAGTCGGTGCGCTCGCCCAGGAACGCCGAGAGCGTATGCCGGTTGCCGAGGTAGAAGTAACCCATCGCCGCGACCATGAGGTAGATGTCGCGCGCGCTCACCGTGCTGCGGAAAAGGCCGCGCGCCGCCCCGCGCGCGAGCGCGTCGCGCAACAGGCGCATGGCCGAAGGCGAGAAGGCGCTGGCGCGTGGTGACTTGGCGATGTGCCGGCCGCGATGCAGATTCTCGTCGTTGAGCAGGGCAATGAACTCGGGATGACGGCGGTAGTAGTTCCACATGAAGCGCGCCGCGACTGCCACCGCCTCGTCCGGCGGTTCGACGTCGAGCGGCAGCTTCGACTCGGCTTCGTTGAACCGGCGGTACTGCTCCTCGAGCACGGCGACGTAGAGCCCCTCCTTGCTGCCGAAGTAGTAGTAGATCATGCGATCGAACGAGCGCGACGCCTTGGAGATCGCATCGACGCGCGCACCGTCGAAGCCGCGCCTGGCGAAGATCCGGGTTGCGGCGCGCAGGATCGTTTCGCGCGTTGCCTGCGCGGCGGCGGCACGCGTGCCGCGGATGGGGCCCGATGTCGATCGGCGCGGCACCGGACGCTTCGGCGCGCGACTCAAGGATCGAGTCCGGGGAGCTTGTTCTTGACGTCCTTCCATTGCTCGGCGTCGGGCAGCGGCTCGTGCGCCTTGATCAGCACCGGCCATTCCCGCGCGAGCCGCGCGTTGATCTCCAGGAACGCGGCTTCCTCCGCTGGCATGTCGGCTTCGGCGTAGATGGCGTTGACGGGGCACTCCGGCACGCACACCGCGCAATCGATGCACTCGTCCGGGTCGATGACGAGGAACAACGGCCCTTCGTGGAAGCAGTCGACGGGGCAGACTTCGACGCAATCGGTGTACTTGCAGCGGATGCATGCATCGGTCACGACATGGGTCATTGCAAACTCCTTCGCCCGGTTGCGCCAGTGCGGTGGATGCGCTACGCTAGACGCGCCGCCATGTAGTGAACGCAACACATTTCATTATGTAGTTGCTACACGAATTTACCGCAGACGCCAGGGGCGTGCAATCCCGGGCGGGGCGACTCCTCCGAGGAGGCCTTCGCGATGACCGAACACACGAAGACCGATGGGCTGCCGGGGATCGAGCCCGGCGCGGTGGCGCCCGTGCTCGAGCGGGCGCGTCCGCGCAACGAGCGCATGGCGAGCGACAAGATCGAATGCAACGCCTGCCCGATCCTGTGCCAGATCGCGCCCGGACGCGTGGGCGCCTGCGATCGCTACGGCAACGTCGACGGCGCACTGGTACGTGTCGATCCGGCCGTCGTGCTGCGACGGACCGCCGCCGCTGACGACGCCACCCTCGTCGCCTTCGCGCCGCGCGAGACGCAGGCCGAGCCGGCGGCGCCGGTGGCGACCGACGCCGACGAATACTTCGTCACCGGGATCGGGGCGTCGACGACGTATCCCGACTACAAGCCGGCGCCGTTCATCGTCGCCTCGCAAGCCGACGGCGTCGACATGATCACCGTGGTGACCGAGGGGATCTTCAGCTCCTGCAGTTTCAAGGTGAAGATCGACACCGATCGCTACCTGGGCCCCGAGCAGGCGAACGTGCGCTGCAAGGGCGAGGTGGTCGGACACGTGATGACCGCCGAGTATGGCTCGCAGATGCTCTCGCTGGGCGGCGTCCATCACCTGACCGGCGGGAGCAAGAAGGAGGGACGCGTCACCTGCGCGACGATGGAAGCGCTCGGCAACAAGGCCGCGGTCGAGCTCACGATCGACGGCGGGTCGCAGATCGTCGTGCAGGCGGCGCACGCGCCGATCGTCAACGGGGTTCGTGAAGAGCGCATGCGCGTGGGCTGCGGATCGGCGACCATCGGCATCTTCGCCCGCCAGTTCCACGGGCTCGCCGACGAGGTCGTCGTCGTCGACGACCACATCACCGGCGTACTCACGCAGCATCAGGCGGGGCGCTGCCTCGACATGCGCGCCTCCGGCGTGAAGATTCGCGGCCGGCGCTCGACCCCGGGGCGCTACTTCCAGGTCGCCAATCCGGGAACCGGGTGGGGTGGCACCGACATCGTCGATCCCTTGTCGATCATCGAGGGTTGGGACCCGGCCACCGCCTGGCCGGGACTGCGCCTGCTCATGGTGTCGACCACCGGTGAGCATGCGCAGTGGTACGTCCTCGACGCCGCGCTGCAGCCTCGACCCGCCGCGCTGCCGGCGGCCGTGGCGCGCATCGTCGCGCGCATCGGCGAGAACTGCGAGCCGTCGCTGTGCTCGGTGCTCTTCGTCGGCGGCGCCGGCGGCAGCCTGCGCGCGGGCGTGACCGACAATCCGGTGCTGCTGACGCGCGCGATCAAGCGCTCGCTCGTCAACGTGACCTGCGGCGGCGCCCCGGCGTACGTCTGGCCGGGGGGTGGCATCACGATCATGGTCGATGTCGCGCGCATGCCCGACCGGAGCTTCGGCACGGTGCCCACCCCCGCACTCGTCGCGCCGATCGAGTTCACGCTGCGCGCCGACGACTACCGCGCCCTCGGCGGGCACATGGACGTCGTGCGCGGCATCGACGACGCGTTGCGGCACGGCGCGTGGCACCGCGACGGCGCGCCGGTTGCACGCCGCACCGAGGCGATCGCCGCGGCGAATCCGTGGCCGATCGGCCGCGCGCCGCTGCTGGGCTGAGGGCGCTGCCGCGATGCCCGCCGCGCGTGCACGTCTGCCGGACGGGCGGTGGCACTTCCACCACGGTCCGATCGACATCGTCATCGGCGCGGACGGCGATGCGGCGAGTGTCGCCGCCGCGCACGAAGCGGCGTGGCAGCGCTTCGCCACCGTTCTCGACGAGCTCGTCTGCGAGTTGCCGCGCTTGCGCGAGCCCGTCGGCGCGACGTGCCCGCTCACCGGGACCGTCGCCCGGCGCATGTGGCACGCCTGCGCGCCGTTTCGCGCTTGCTACATCACGCCGATGGCGGCGGTCGCCGGGTCGGTCGCGCAGGAACTCGTCGCGGCGTACGCCCGTGACGGGGTGCGCCGGGCGTGGGTGAACAACGGTGGCGACATCGCGCTCCACCTCGCACCGGGGAGCGCGGTTTCGGTGGGCGTGTACGCCGATCTCGCACGCTTCGTGCCGGCAGCGGCGAGGCAGCCGCTTGCCACCGACGCCGACTTTCGCATCGACGCCGACTCGCCGGTGCGCGGCATCGCGACCTCCGGCTGGCGGGGTCGCAGCTTCTCGCTGGGGATCGCCGACGCCGTGACGGTCCTCGCCGCCACCGCGGCACAGGCCGACGCTGCCGCAACGATGATTGCCAATGCCGTCGACGTGGCCGATGCGCGGATCGTGCGTCGCCCCGCCGTCGAGTTGCGCGACGACAGCGATCTGCGCGACATTCCCGTCACCGTCGAAGTGCCGCCGTTGGGCGAGGCGGCGGTGCGCGTGGCGCTGGCCGCGGGTGTCGCACGGGCGCGCGAGATTCGCGCCGCCGGCGCGTGTCACGATGCCGTCCTGGTCTGCCAGGGCTGGGTCGCAGCGATCCGCGGCGCGCCACGCCGGCTCGCATCGCACATGCGCGCCGCATCGCCAGCCCCGGACGCCGTTGCCGTCCACGCCTGAAGGAGCGAAACCGATGCTCGAAGTCCGTCGCATCCTCATTCGCGTCGAGGACATCCACCACGAGTTCGGACCGGTCGCAGCGACGCCGCAGCGGCGGGGCACGGTGGCGGTCGTCATCACCAATCCGTTCGCGGGTCGCTACGAGCCCGAGATCCTGCCGTTCATGGACGCCTTGAATCCCTTGGGCCTCGATCTGGCGCAGCGATTGCAGGCGGCCATGCGCGTGCCGGTCACCTCGATCGAGAGTTACGGCAAGGGTGCGATCGTCGGCGCCGGCGGGGAGATCGAGCACGGTGCGCTGTGGCACGTCCCCGGCGGTTACGCGATGCGCGAACTGCTGGGCTGGAAGGGCGATCGCGATGCCTATCGCAAGGGGGGAGTGCAGACCACGACCGGGCAGCCGGGGAACGCGCTCGCGATCGTGCCTTCGACCAAGAAGGTGGGGCCGCCGGGCGCCACCCTCGACGTTCCGCTCACGCACATCAACGCGAGCTACGTGCGCAGCCACTTCGATGCCATCGAGGTGCGCGTTCCCGGTGCACCGCGCGCCGACGAGATCGTCTACGTGCTCGCCATGAGCACGGGGGCGCGGGTGCACGCGCGTGTCGGCGGGCTCGCGGCGTCGGCCATCGCGAAATGGGACGGCCTGCGCTGACTCGCGCCGGCACCGATTGGGGAGACGAAGATGCAAGCGAAGATCCGCAAGCTCGTGGTCGAGATCGAAGAGACACGCATCGAGATGGGGCAGCCGGTGGTGCCGCCCACCCGCCGTGCGCTCGCGATGGCGGTGATCGACAATCCCTGTGCGGGCCGTTACGTGGAGAACCTCGACGTGCTGACGGCGATCGGCGAGGAACTCGGAGGCCTGCTCGGGACGAAGTGTGTCGAGGCGCTGGGAATCGCGCCGGGTGCCGCGCAAAGCTACGGCAAGGCGGCGATCGTCGGCGAGGCCGGGGAGCTCGAGCACGCGGCGGCAATCCTGCACCCCAAGCTCGGCGCGCCGCTACGCAAGGCGGTCGAAAAGGGCGCCGCTCTCGTGCCGTCGGCAAAGAAGCGGGGGGGCTTGGGCACCGCGATCGACGTGCCGCTCGGACACAAGGATGCGGCGTTCGTGCGCAGCCATTTCGACGCGATGGAGGCGCGCGTGCCCGATGCGCCGCGGGCCAACGAGATCGTCGTCGCCGTCGTCGTCACCGACAGCGGGCGACCCTTGCCCCGCATCGGGGGCCTCAAGGCGAGCGAGATCAAGGGTGAGGACGGCCTGCGCTGACGCGCTCGTGAGCGGCACCGGCTCGCCACCGTTGCGCCTCACGGTCAACGGACGCGACCACGACGTGGCGGCGACGCCGGGAACGGCGCTCCTCACGGTGCTGCGCAACGACCTTGGCCTCAACGGGCCGAAGTACGGCTGCGGGCTGGGCGAGTGCGGCGCGTGCACCGTGCTGGTCGACGGTGTCGCGGCACGCGCCTGCGTGATCCCCGCGGGCGGCGTCGCCGGACGCGCGATCACCACCCTCGAAGGGCTCGCGCAGGAGGGGATGTTGCATCCGGTGCAGCGTGCCTTCATCGCCGAGGAGGCCGCGCAGTGCGGTTACTGCCTCAACGGGATGATCATGACCACCGTTGCGCTTCTTGCCCGGCGGCCGCAGCCCACCGACGCGGAGATTCGCGCCGAGTTCGCACGCAGCCTGTGCCGCTGCGGCGCGCACGTCGAGATCCTGCGAGCGGTGCACCACGCGGCAGCGCTCGTCGCCCACGAGGCCAAGTGACACCCCCCCGTGCAGCCTTGCCGCGCACGCGGGATGATTTCCATGCCGCCCGCGGTGTCCTCGTCGTCGTGCGCGATCCGCCACCCGCGGTGCCGCCCGCGCGCGGACAGCCGCCGACGGTGCCCGCCGATCCTGCCGAGGGCGTCGAGATCCTGGTGGCGGTGTGGGACGACGGCAGCGTCACCGGGCTTTGCGGTCACGTCGATCTGGGAACGGGACTGCGCACGTCGCTCGCGCAGATCGTCGCCGACGAGCTCGACGTGCCCTTCGACGCCGTCGCGATGGCCCTGGGGGATACGGCGCGCGTGCCGAACCAGGGGCCGACGATCGCCAGTGCGTCGATTCAGATCTCGTCGGTGCCGCTGCGCCTGGCGGCGGCGCAGGCGCGCGGATGGCTGGTCGAACGGGCCGCGGCGCGCTTTGCCGTGGCGCGCGATGCGCTGGCCACGCGTGACGGCGTGGTGTTCGTCGCGCCCGACCCGGCACGATGCGTGTCCTACGGCGAGCTCGTCGCCGGTGGCCACGTCCAGCTCGAGCTCGATCCCACGACGCCGGTGAAACCGGTCGCCCTGCAGCGGCTTGTCGGCCAGCCGGTGCCCCGCGTCGACCTCCCGGCGAAGGCCGCGGGCGAGGCGGTGTACGTGCACGACGTGCGCCGACCGGGCATGCTGCACGGGCGCGTCGTACGCCCGCCGTACGTCGGCGTCGATGCCGGCGACTTCGTCGGCAACTCGCTCGTCGCGGTCGACGAGGCATCGATCGCGCACCTGCCGGGGATCGTCGCCGTCGTCGTGATCCGCGACTTCGTCGGCGTCGTCGCCGAGCGCGAGGAGGTTGCCGAGGCGGCGGCGCGCGCGCTGCGCGTCGAATGGAAGCCGTGGCCCGGCGTCGCGGGCCTTGCCGACGTGAAGAACGCGCTGCGCACGAATCCGGCGACGCGGCGCGTCGTCGCCGAGCGCGGCGACGTGGACGCCGCCCTCGCGAGCATCGCGCAGCCGCTCACGCGGGAATACCTGTGGCCGTATCAGCTCCACGCATCGATCGGACCGTCGTGTGCGGTGGCCGACTGGCACGGCGAGCGCGCGACGGTGTGGACCGGCTCGCAGAACCCGCACACGCTGCGCGCCGATCTCGCACGACTCGTCGCGCTGCCTGCACCGGCCATCGAGGTCATCCGCCTCGAGGCTTCGGGTTGCTACGGACGCAACTGCGCCGACGACGTCGCGGCCGATGCGCTGCTCCTCGCGCGCGCCACGGGTCGCCCGGTGCGCGTGCAGCTCACCCGCGAACAGGAGCACCTGTGGGAGCCCAAGGGCGCGGCGCAACTCATGCAGGTGTCGGGGGGACTCGATGCCGAAGGCCGGGCGCTGGCCTACGACTTCTCCACGTCGTATCCGTCGAACGCGGCGCCGACGCTCGCCTTGCTCCTCACCGGCACCGTTGCGGCGCAGGCGGTCGCCTTCGAGATGGGCGATCGAACCGCGGTTCCGCCGTATGCGTACGCGCATCTTCGCGTGGCGGCGCACGACATGGCGCCGATCCTTCGCGCGTCGTGGCTGCGCGGCGTGTCGGCGCTGCCGAACAGCTTCGCGCACGAGTCCTACATCGACGAACTCGCCACCGCGGCAGGCGTCGATCCGGTCGCGTTCCGACTGCGTCACCTGGACGATCCGCGCGCGATCGAACTCATCGCGGCGACGACGCGGCGCGCGAACTGGATACCGCACACGGCGCCGCAGGGCCAGGGGAGCGACGGCAACATCCTCAAGGGCCAGGGCTTTGCGTACGCACGCTATGTCCACAGCCGCTTTCCCGGCTTCGGCGCGTCGTGGACCGCGTGGGTGGCCGACGTCGAGGTCGATCGCGTGAGCGGCGAGGTGCAGGTGCGTCGGGTCGTCGTCGGGCAGGATGCGGGGGCCATCATCAATCCCGCCGGGGCGGTGCATCAGGTCCACGGCAACGTCGTGCAGACGACGAGCCGGGCGCTGAAGGAGCAGGTGCCTCTCGATGCGCGCGGCGCACCCGAGGCGCGCGAATGGGGTGCGTATCCGATCCTGTCGTTTCGCGAGGTCCCGGTCATCGAGGTCGTGACGATGCCGCGCCAGGGCGAGCCGCCGCTGGGCATCGGCGAGGCGTCGTCGGTGCCGGGGACCGCGGCGATCGCCAATGCGATCTTCGACGCGATCGGGGTGCGCCTGCGTGAGCCTCCGTTCACACCCGAAACCGTGCGCGCGGCGCTCGGTGTCGCCACGCCGGCCGCTGCCGCGCCGGCGCTCGCGGCGCCTGCGGTCCCGACCGGGTCGATCACGCCGGTGCGGCGCCGGCGACGCGGCGCCTGGAGCGTTGCCGCCGCGCTCGTCGCCGGCGCCTTGGGGATGGCGGGGGCGCTGCTGGGTTGGCGTCCGGCGCTGGCCCCCGTCGGTGCGAGCGACCCGTCGCTGTTCACTGCAGCCGCGTTGAGTCGTGGCCGCGAGGTCGCCGCCGCGGGCAACTGCGCGGTGTGCCACACCGCGCCCGGTGGCGTCACGAATGCCGGTGGCCGCACGATGGCAACGCCGTTCGGGACGCTCGTCACGACCAACCTCACGCCGGATCCCGACACGGGGCTCGGCCGCTGGTCGTATGCCGCGTTCGCCCGGGCGATGCGCGAAGGCATCTCCCGCGATGGTCGCCACCTGTACCCGGCGTTTCCGTACACGGCGTTCACGCGGCTGTCCGACGACGATCTCCTGGCGCTGTACGCGTATCTGATGGCGCAACCGCCCGTGCGAAACGAGGTCGCGAAGGTCGATCTGCCGTTTCCCTACGGCCGCCCGGCGATAGCGATCTGGAATGCGCTCTTCCTCGATCCGGGGGCGTACGCGCCGGATCCGACACGCGGGGCCGCGTGGAACCGCGGTGCGTACCTCGTCGAGGCGGCCGGACACTGCGGCGCGTGCCACACGCCGCGTGGCGCGCTCGGGGCGGAGCGCGGGGGCGGGGCGTATCTCGCGGGGGCGATGGTCGAGGGCTGGGAGGCCCCGCCGCTCACCGCCGCGTCGCACGCGCCCGTGCCGTGGACCGAGGACGAGTTCTTTCGCTACCTCCGCGACGGCCACACGCGCGAGCATGGCAGCGTCGCGGGGCCGATGGCGCCCATCGTGCGCGATCTCGCGAGCTTGCCCGAGACCGACGTGCGCGCGATCGCGACGTATCTCGCGTCGCTGCACGGACCCGCGGGTGACACCGCGGCGGTCGCCCGCTCACTCGCCCAGGCATCGCGCGGGATCGCCGTGGACAGCGAAGCGGCGCGGCTCTTCGACGGTGCCTGTGGCGCGTGCCACCACGGCGGCGACGGACCGGTGCTCGTCGGCCGCAACCTGCCGCTCGCCCACTATTCGAGCCTGCACAGCACGCGACCCGACAACCTGCTGCGGGTGATTCTCGAAGGCGTGCGCGACCCGGCCACCGCGCAGATCGGCTTCATGCCGGCGTTTCACGACGCGCTGTCCGATCGGCAAGTGGCGCTGGTCGCCGCGTACCTGCGCGCACGCTTCGCACCCGACAAGCCCGCCTGGCCCGACCTCGAGTCCGCGGTCGCCCGGATCCGCGCGCACCCCACGCCATGAATGCCACGCTGGTGCCGGCGTAACCGCGCCGCGCGTGCGCGGTACGACGACCTGAGCCACCGCATGCCGGGCCTCACGAGCGTGACCGGTCGTGCCGCGTGGGTGGCCGACGCGCGGTAAGCGACCCCCCGGGCGGCGTTGCGCGTCGGTGGCGTGCCGTGAATCCTGCTATCGCTCGGCGAACGCCCGCTCGACCACGAATGCGCCGGGGGTGGTGGTGTTGCCCTCGACGAAGCCGCGCGCATCGAAGAGGGCCTTGAGGTCGCGCAGCATCGCTGCGCTGCCGCAGATCATCGCGCGGTCCTCGGCGGGATCGAGCGGCGGCAGCCCGAGGTCCGCAAAGAGCTTGCCGCTCGCGATGAGGTCGGGGATGCGGCCCGTGTAGCGATATTCCTCGCGGGTGACCGTCGGGTAGTACAGGAGCTGGCTTGCGATCATGTCGCCCAGGAACTCGTGCGACGGCAGGTGCTCGACCAGGAGGTCGTGGTACGCGAGTTCGTCGACGTTGCGCACGCCGTGCACGAGGACGATCTGGGTGAAGCGCTCGTACGTCTCCGGATCGCGCACGATGCTCATGAACGGGGCAAGCCCCGTGCCGGTGGCGAGGAGGTACAGCCGCTTGCCGGGCAGGAGGTAGTCGACGAGCAGCGTCCCGGTCGCCTTGCGGCCGACGATGATCGTATCGCCCGGGCGGATGTGCTGCAGGCGCGAGGTCAGGGGCCCATCGTCCACCTTGATGCTCAGGAATTCGAGATGGTCCTCATAGTTGGCGCTCGCGATGCTGTACGCGCGCATGAGCGCACGCTCGTCGACCTTGAGGCCGATCATCGTGAAGTGGCCGTTGGAGAAGCGCATCGCGCCGTGACGCGTCGTCGTGAAACTGAACAGCCGCTCGGTCCAGTGATGCACCGACAGCACGCGCTCTTCGTTGAAGGCGCTCATCCGGGGATCTCGCGCGGGTCGGAAGGATCGCCGCAGGCGTTGCCGGCGGTCACGAACGAGGGGTGCAACGCAGGACTCGAAAACAGGATGCGAAGGAGCGGATCGGCGGCTGCCGATTTGATGTAGTAAATGCTACACTGCCCACCGCCGTCCGGCAATCGGGGCGGCGGCAACGAGGCGTTGCGCGCAGCGTGGCGAGGAGGTTGGGCGGCGGCGATCGGCGAGGACTGCGTCTGGTCAAGGAACCGCGCGCCGTGGCACGATGGCGAGCGCGTGAGCCTGTACCAAACCATCGTTCCACCCATCTTCCAGGGAGGCAACACCATGTCGCGATTGTCGAGCCGCATCGCCGTGCCGTTGGCCGTCGCCGTCTTGCTGGGCGCGTCGGCACTGCCGGTCGCCGCACAAGGCACGATCAAGATTGGCGAGATCAACAGCTACAAGGCGCAGCCGGCGTTCCTCGATTCGTACAAGCGGGGGATGCAGCTCGCCATCGACGAGATCAATGCTGCCGGCGGCGTCAACGGCAAGCAGATCGAGCTCATCACCCGCGACGACAACGCCAATCCCGGTGACGCCGTGCGTCTGGCCGAGGAGCTCGTCTCGCGCGAGAAGGTCGACGTGCTCATGGGCGGCTTCCTTTCGCACATCGGCCTCGCACTCACCGACTTCGCGAAACAGAAGAAGGTCTTCTTCCTTGCGAGCGAGCCGCTGACCGACAAGATCGTCTGGCAGAACGGCAACCGCTACACGTTCCGGCTGCGCCCGTCGACGTACATGCAGGTGGCGATGCTCATTCCCGAGACGGTCAAGATGGGGAAGAAGCGCTGGGCGATCGTCTATCCCAACTACGAGTACGGACAGTCGGCGGTGGCCACGTTCAAGGCGTTGCTCAAGGCAGCGCAGCCGGACGTCGAGTTCGTCGCCGAGCAGGCGCCGCCGCTCGGCAAGGTCGATGCCGGCAGCGTCGTCCAGGCGCTGGCCGATGCGAAACCGGACGCCATCTTCAACGTCCTCTTCGGCGCGGATCTCGCGAAGTTCGTCCGTGAGGGCAATACGCGCGGGCTGTTCAAGGGTCGCGAAGTGGTGAGCCTTCTCACCGGCGAACCCGAGTACCTCGATCCACTGAAGGACGAGGCGCCCAACGGCTGGCTCGTGACCGGGTATCCGTGGTACGGGATCAACACGCCCGAGCACAAGGCGTTCCTCGCCGCGTATCGCAAGGCCTTCAACGACTATCCGCGCCTCGGATCGATCGTCGGCTACAGCGCGATCAAGTCGCTCGCCGCCGGCATGCAGAAGGCGAAGTCGACCGACACCGAGAAGATGATCGCGGCGTTCTCGGGACTGCAGGTGTCCACGCCGTTCGGCATGATCACGTACCGTCCCGAAGACCATCAATCGACGATGGGCGGGTACGTGGGCAAGACGAAGAACGACGGCGGCAAGGGGGTCATGGTCGACTACCGCTACGTCGATGGCAACAAGGTATTGCCGTCGGCGGCCGAGGTGAAGAAGCTGCGCCCGGCGGACTGACCGGACCTCGCGTCCCGGATGGACGCCCTGGCAAGCTTCGTTGCCCAGCTCCTCAACGGGCTTGCTGGTGCATCCTCGCTCTTCCTCGTCGCGGCGGGGCTGTCGCTCATCTTCGGCGTCACGCGGATCGTCAATTTCGCGCACGGCTCGTTCTACATGCTGGGGATCTACGTCGCCTATTCGGCGGTGGCGTGGCTCGGTCGCGGCGTCGGCTACTGGCTGGGGCTTGCGCTCGCCGCGATCGCGGTCGGCATCGTCGGCGCCGTGGTCGAGATGGTCGTCTTGCGTCGCATCTACCGTGCGCCCGAGCTCTTCCAGCTCCTCGCGACGTTTGCGCTCGTGCTCATCATCAAGGACGCGGCGCTGTGGATCTGGGGCGCCGAGGAGCTGCTCGGACCGCGGGCGCCGGGTCTTGGAGGTTCGCTGCCGATTCTCGGGCGCGCGTTCCCGTCGTACGACCTCTTCCTCATCGTCATCGGCCCCACGGTGCTGGGCCTCGTCTGGCTGCTGCTGACCCGGACGCGCTTTGGCACGCTCGTGCGTGCCGCAACGCAGGACCGCGAGATGGTCGGCGCGCTCGGGGTGAACCAGGCGTGGCTCTTCACCGCCGTGTTCGCCCTCGGCGCCTTGCTCGCCGCGCTCGGTGGCGCGCTGCAGCTCCCGCGCGAACCCGCCAACCTCGAGCTCGACCTGACGACGATCGGCGCCGCATTCGTCGTCGTCGTCGTCGGTGGCATGGGGTCGCTGCCCGGGGCCTACATCGCGGCGCTTCTGATCGCGGAACTGAAGGCCATCTGCATCTGGCTCGGCGTGGTCGACGTCTTCGGCGTCACGATCTCGTTTTCCAAGCTCACGCTCGTCGTCGAGTTCCTGGTGATGGCGGTCGTCCTCGTCGTGCGCCCGTGGGGCCTGCTCGGCCGGCCGCAGGCGCCGCCGCGGGTGAGCGGGGCGGCCGAGGCACCGTTGCGACTCGGGGACAACCTCACCACGGCCGTGGCAGCGGTGCTGGTGCTCAGCCTGGTCGCGCTGCCGCCGATGACCGCGAGCCAACCCTACGTCGCGGTGCTCGCCATCGACATCCTGGTCGCGGTGCTCTTCGCGACGAGTCTTCACTTCATCATGGGACCCGGCGGCATGCATTCCTTCGGGCACGCCGCGTACTTCGGGTTGGGCGCGTACGGTGCGGCGATCCTCGTGCGCGCCGCGGGATTGCCGATGGAGGCGGCGCTCGTCCTCGGACCCTTGGTCGCCGGCATCGGTGCCGTCGTCTTCGGCTGGTTCTCGGTGCGCCTGACCGGCGTGTATCTCGCCATGCTGACGCTCGCCTTCGCGCAGATCGCCTGGGCGGTTGCCTACCAGTGGGATTCGGTCACCGGCGGCAGCAACGGCCTGACCGGCGTGTGGCCGGCAGCGTGGCTCGCCGGAACCCGGGCCTACTACTACCTCACGCTCACGCTGGTCCTCGCCGGGGCGTGGCTGCTGCGCCGCATGCTCTTCTCGCCCTTCGGCTACGCGATGCGCGCGGCGCGCGATTCGGCCCTGCGCGCCGATGCGATCGGCATCGACGTGAAGCGCGTGCAATGGGTGGGCTTTGCCATCGCTGGCCTTTTCGCCGGCCTCGCCGGATCGCTCTTCGCCTTCTCGAAGGGCAGCATCTCGCCGGAGAGCCTGTACGTGGGCAAGTCGATCGATGCCCTCGTGATGGTGCTCCTGGGCGGCGTACAGACGCTCGCCGGCCCCGCGGTCGGGGCGAGCGTGTTCACCTGGCTGCACGACACGGTGGCGCGCAACACCGAGTACTGGCGGGCGATGCTGGGCGCGATCATCCTCATCCTCGTGCTCCTCTTTCCGCAGGGCATCGCCGGATTCGTGCAGCAGGTGGTCGACGCGCGGCGCGACGCGAAGGGGGATCGGTGAGCGCGCCATCGCCGCTCCTCGAGGTCAGCGGCTTGTCGAAATCGTTCGGTGGAGTGAAGGCCGTCGACGGCATCGATTTCACGCTCGCGCCAGGCGAACTCCTCGCGCTGATCGGCCCCAACGGCGCCGGGAAGTCGACGACCTTCAACATGGTCAACGGGCAACTGCGTCCGGACACGGGCTCGATCCGGCTCGAAGGGCGCCAGATGATCGGGCTCACGCCACGCGCGATCTGGCGCCACGGCGTGGGCCGCACGTTCCAGATCGCGGCGACCTTCGCCTCGCTCACCGTCGTCGAGAACGTGCAGATGGCACTCATCTCGGCTGATGCGAAGCTCTACGCGATGTGGCGGCGGGCCCGCGACTATCGGCGCGACGATGCGCTCGAACTGCTCGAGCAGGTGGGCATGGCCGCGCAGGCCGATCGGCCGTGCAGCGTGCTCGCCTACGGCGACGTCAAGCGCGTCGAGCTCGCGATCGCGATGGCGAATCGGCCGAAGCTCCTCCTGATGGACGAGCCGACCGCCGGCATGGCGCCGAAGGAGCGCAACGACCTCATGGCGCTCACGAAGTCGCTCGTCGTCGAACGCGGCACCGCGGTGCTGTTCACCGAGCACAGCATGGACGTCGTTTTCGCGTATGCGGATCGGATCATCGTGCTCGCCCGTGGGCGACTCATCGCGGGCGGCGCGCCGGCGGCGATTCGCGACGACCGGCGCGTGCAGGAGGTCTATTTCGGCACCGGGCGCACGTTCGAGCGGCACACCGCGACGGTCGTGCCGGCGGCCCCGGCGGCGCCATGAGCGCGCAGCACCCCGCCGGGTCGCTCCTCGACGTGCGTGCGCTTTGCGCGTGGTACGGCGCCGCGCAGATCCTGTTCGGCGTCGAGCTCCACGTCGGGCGCGGCGAGGTCGTCGCGCTCATGGGGCGTAACGGCGCCGGCAAGTCGACGACGCTGAAGGCGCTGATGGGCATGCTCGACAAGCGCAGCGGCACGCTGTCGTTCATGGGGCGCGACATCTCGCGCAGCAGCCCGCATCAGGTCGCGCAACGGGGGCTGGGCTTCGTGCCGGAGGACCGGCGCATCTTCACCGACCTCACCGTCGAGGAGAATCTCGAGGTGGGGCGCCAACCGGCGCGCCGCTGGCCCGACGGCAGCGCCGCCCCGTCGTGGACGCCGCGGCGCCTGTACGCATTGTTCCCGAACCTGGGCGAGATGCCGACCCGTCCCGGGGGACGCATGAGCGGCGGCGAGCAGCAGATGCTCACCGTCGCCCGCACGCTCATGGGCAATCCGTATCTCGTGCTGCTCGACGAACCCTCGGAGGGAGTGGCGCCGGTGATCGTCGAGCAGATGGCGCGGATGATCGTCGAACTCAAGGGCGAAGGGGTCAGCATCCTGCTCTCGGAGCAGAACATGCACTTCGCCGAGCTCGTGTCGGACCGTGCCTACGTCCTCGAGAAGGGTCAGATCCGTTTCGCGGGCGCGATGGCCGAGCTCGCGGCCAACGACGAGGTGCGGCGCGCCTATCTGAGCGTTTGAGCACGAGACACGGTCCAACCCGTGACGGGCCGCATCGCAAGGGCGGCGCGTCATTCCGACGGAGATCGACGATGAGTCCCGCTTCGCCCGAATACCGCTTCACCGATCAGATCGGCCACCTGCTGCGCCGGGCCTACCAGCGGCACGTCGCGATCTTCAAGGAAACGGTCCCCGACTCGCAGCTGACCGCCGCGCAATTCGTCGTGCTGTGCACGCTGCGCGACCACGGCAGCTGCCAGATCCCGCGCATCGTCGAGGCCACCGCCATCGACGAGGCGTCGGTACGCGGCATCGTCGAGCGGCTGCGCTGGCGGGGCCTTTTGACCGCGACGCACGAGCCGGGGGACGCCCGGCACACCGAGGTCGCGCTCACGCCGACCGGCCGGTCCCTCGTCCTGCAGACCGTCCCGATCGCCGAGCAGATCTCCGAACTCACGTTCGGCGACCTCACCCCTGACGAGCGGGCCACGGTCGTCGTCCTGCTGCGCAAGCTCGCCGGCATGGCGCCGCGCTGAACGGCGGACGGACCTCGCCGGCGGCGCGAGGAGAAGTACGCCGCGGCACGCCTTGCCGCCGCCGGGGCGCCGGGGCGCCGGCGTGGCACGACGCGGTCGGCGGCAGGCTGCCTCCGGCCGAGGGCCGACCCGGGCCGGATCGGATAAACGGTTGATCGTAAAAGGAAACTCCGCTATCATTTCAAGTCTTTTGCAGGCATTCTCCGGGGGTGACGTGGCACGATTTGCCACCCGGGACCGACCGGGCGGCCCACGCCGCCACGGCCGGGACGCAGCGGTCGTCCGCGGCGATTGACAGGCCATGGCTCGGGCGGGATCGGTTCCGCACGGCGCACCGGCCGGTCGCGTCACGTCACCCCTGCGGTCTTTTTGCAAAGGGTCGTCATCCGCTCGCTCACAGCCGGCGAACGGGTGACGCTGACATCCACCCACCCGCTGGCGGGCGAGAAAAAGGGTTCTCGACCCCGGCGGTGTTCGATTCTCTAGAGGAACCAACCCGCATGGCTACTGCAACGCCCGTCACTGCCACCCCCACCGCCGCCACTCCGCCGATGGAAGATTTCGCGAAGCTCTTCGAGGAATCGCTGTCGCGCCAGGAGATGCGTCAGGGTGAGCTCATCACCGCCGAAGTGGTTCGCGTCGACTTCAACGTCGTCGTGGTCAACGCCGGCCTGAAGTCCGAGTCGTTCATCCCCATCGAGGAGTTCAAGAACGACAAGGGCGAAGTCGAAGTGCAGCCCGGGGACTTCGTCACCGTGGCGATCGAGTCGCTCGAGGACGGCTACGGCGAAACGCGCCTGTCGCGCGACAAGGCCAAGCGCCTCAAGGCGTGGCACGACCTCGAATCCGCGATGGAGCAGGGCTCCATCGTCCAGGGTCTCGTCACCAGCAAGGTTAAGGGAGGCCTCACCGTCATGATCAACGGCATCCGCGCGTTCCTGCCCGGGTCGCTCGTCGACATCCGTCCGGTCAAGGACACCTCGCCGTTCGAGAACAAGGCGCTCGACTTCAAGGTCATCAAGCTCGACCGCAAGCGCAACAACGTCGTCGTCTCGCGGCGCGCCGTCCTCGAGGAGTCGCAGGGCGAGGTGCGCGAGAAGCTGCTGTCGACGTTGTCCGAGGGCGCGATCGTCAAGGGCGTGGTCAAGAACATCACCGACTACGGCGCGTTCGTGGACCTGGGCGGGATCGACGGCCTGCTGCACATCACCGACCTCGCCTGGCGGCGCGTGAAGCATCCGTCGGAGGTGCTCGCCGTCGGCGACGAGGTGACCGCCAAGGTCCTCAAGTTCGATCAGGAGAAGAACCGCGTCTCGCTCGGCATGAAGCAGCTGGGCGAGGATCCGTGGGTCGGCCTCGGACGCCGCTATCCGCAAGGCACGCGCCTGTTCGGCACGGTCACCAACATCACCGACTATGGCGCGTTCGTCGAGATCGAATCGGGGATCGAAGGTCTCGTCCACGTCTCCGAGATGGACTGGACCAACAAGAACATCCACCCGACCAAGGTCGTGCAGCTGGGCGACGAGGTCGAGGTGATGATCCTCGAGATCGACGAGGAGCGTCGCCGCATCTCGCTCGGCATGAAGCAGTGCATGCCGAACCCGTGGGACGAGTTCTCGATGAATCACAAGAAGGGCGAGCGCGTGAAGGGCATGATCAAGTCGATCACCGACTTCGGCGTCTTCGTCGGCCTCCCGGGCGGCATCGACGGGCTCGTCCACCTGTCCGACCTGTCGTGGTCGGCGGTCGGCGAGCAGGCGGTGCGCGACTACAAGAAGGGGCAGGAAGTCGAGGCGGTGGTGCTCGCCATCGACGTCGAGCGCGAGCGCATCTCGCTTGGCATCAAGCAGCTCGACGGCGATCCGTTCACCAATTTCGTGGCGCTGCACGACAAGGGCAGCATCGTGTCGGGCGTGGCCAAGGCGGTCGACGCCAAGGGTGCGGTGGTGCTGCTCGCCAACGACGTCGAGGGCTACCTGCGCGCCTCGGAGCTGTCGCGTGATCGCGTCGAGGACATGCGCCAGCACATGAAGGATGGCGACAGCATCACGGCGATGATCATCAACGTCGATCGCAAGAACCGCAGCATCAACCTGTCGATCAAGGCGAAGGACAATGCCGAGGAAGGCGAGGCGATGCAGCGGATGAGCGTCGAAAACCAGGGCGCCAGCACCGGCACCACCAACCTCGGCGCGTTGCTCAAGGCCAAGCTCTCCGATACCAAATCCAACGGCTGATCACAGTAACGGGCAACGGACCGTGCCATGACCAAATCGGAGCTGATCGACCGCCTCGCGGCACAGTTTCCGCAGCTCGTGGCCAAAGACGCTGAACTTGCGGTCAAGATGATCCTCGACGCGATGGGCGAGTCCCTGGCGAAGGGGGAGCGCATCGAGATCCGCGGGTTCGGCAGCTTCGGCTTGAACTACCGGCCGCCGCGCGTCGGCCGTAACCCGAAGTCGGGCGAGAAGGTGCAGGTGCCGCAGAAGTTCGTGCCCCATTTCAAGGCCGGCAAGGAACTGCGCGAGCGCGTCGACTTTGCCGGGGAGGCGCCGAAGTAGCGGCAATCGAAGTGGCGGGTCACGGGGCGGCGGAGGCAACTCTCCCGCCCCGTTTTTCTTGGCCGCGGCACCGTGGGGCCAACGTCGCGATGGCATAATTCACCGATGGCCTTCGTGCGCTGGATCGTCGTCGCGGTCGTGTTCGTGGCGCTGCTCTACCTCTCGTTGCAGAACAGCGAGCGGACCACGCTGCGCTTCTTCCACGTCGCGCAGTGGGATGCGCCGCTCGTCGTCATCGTCTTCATCGCCTTCGCGTGCGGCGTCGCGGCGGGGCTCCTCGCGGGTGCGATCCGTGCCGCGCGGCTGAAGCGGCAGGTGCATCGCCTGCGTCGCGAGCAGCATGGCGCCGAGCGGACCGCCGCCAGCGCCGCCACGAGCGACGGCGCGTTGCCCGCCACGCGGGCCGGCTACCCCCACGCCGATCGCGTCATCGACGGACTGTAGCGCGCCCGCCGCAGCCATGGAGTTCGACCTGTGGTGGCTGCTGCCGATCCCGGCGGTCTTCTTTGCGCTGGGCTGGATCGCGGCACGCATCGACATCAAGCACCTGTTGACCGAGTCACGCGCGCTGCCGCTGTCGTACTTTCGCGGCCTCAACTTCCTGCTCAACGAGCAGCCGGACAAGGCGATCGAATCGTTCATCGAGGTCGTCAAGGTCGACCCGCAGACGGTCGATCTCCACTTTGCCCTGGGCTCGCTCTTCCGGCGGCAAGGCGAGATCGACCGGGCGATCCGCATGCACCAGAACCTGCTCGATCGCGCCGACCTTCCGCCGGATCGGCGGGTGTCGGCGACCTACGAGCTCGCGCAGGACTTCCATCGGGCGGGCCTGCTCGATCGCGCCGAGGATCTCTTCACCCGGCTCGACGGCACGCCGCACGAGCACGCGGCCTTGGGCCACCTCATCTCGATCTACGAGACGGAGAAGGATTGGGCGAAGGCGATCGCCACGACGCAGCGCATGGGCGCGCTCGCCAAGCAGCCGTACTACAAGGAGATCGCGCAGTACCACTGCGAGCTCGCGCAGGCCGCGCTGCTGCGCGCGGACTATGCGGCGCTTGCCTCCGAGCTCGACGCGGCGTCGCAGACGTATCGTGGTTGCACGCGGGCGATGCTCATCGCCGGCGATGCGCACGACCAGCAGGGCGAGCCGGCAGCGGCCATCGCCGCCTGGCAGAAGATCGAATCGCAAAATCCCGCTTTCCTGTCGCTTGCCGCCGATCGCATCGCCGACGCGTATCGGCGCCTCGGTGATGTCGCGCAAGGAGAGCGCGTCCTGCGCAACTACCAGGAGCAATACCCGTCGCTCGACATCCTCAATGCGCTCTTCTCGCTCGTTCTCGAGCGCGAGGGGCCGGCGGCGGCAGCGGCGCTCATCAAGGACGAGCTCGCCCGCAATCCCACGCTGCTCGGACTCGATCGACTGCTCGAGGCGCAACTGCTCGCCGCTCCGGCCGAGCACCGTCACGATCTCGCGCTGGTCAAGGGTCTCGTCGCGCAGCACATCAAGCGCCTCGGCATGTATCGGTGCGACCATTGCGGCTTTCGCGCCAAGCAGTATTACTGGCGCTGCCCGGGTTGCCTCAAGTGGGAGACGTATTCGCCGCGTCGCACCGAGACGCCGGACGGCTACGGCTGATGGGGGGACCCTGGAGCGCTCCGGGAAAAAACAGGAAGTGGACAACGTGAGTACGACACTGCCGCGCATTTTCGTCGCGCTGGATTGCGCCGATCCGGCGCAAGCGCTCGACTGGGCGCACCGCCTCGACCCTGCACAGTGCGGCCTGAAGGTGGGCAAGGAACTCTTCGTGACCGCCGGTCCGGATCCCGTGCGCCGGATGATCGAGCGTGGCTTTGCCGTGTTCCTCGATCTCAAGTTCCACGACATCCCGAACACCGTGGCGAGCGCCTGTGCGGCGGCAACGCGCCTGGGCGTGGCGATGCTCAACGTCCACGCAAGCGGCGGTCGCGCCATGCTCGCTGCCGCACGCACGGCGGTCGACCGCGCCGCCGCCGCTCGCGGCGGGCGCGCGCCCTGCTTGGTCGCGGTCACGGTGCTGACGAGCCTCGGTGATGGTGACCTCGCCGACGTCGGTGTCGTCGGCACGGCGGCCGCCCAGGTGCAACGCCTCGCCGCGTTGACGCGGGATTGCGGTCTCGACGGGGTGGTCTGCTCGGCGCAGGAAGCGCGCGCGTTGCGCGCGGCGTGCGGCCGTCACTTCAGGCTGGTCACGCCCGGGATTCGCCTCGCCGACGCCCGTACCGACGACCAGGTGCGCGTCGTCACGCCCGAGCAGGCGATTCGCGACGGCGCCGACCACCTCGTGATCGGCCGCCCGATCACGCAGGCGCGCGATCCGCTTGCGACGCTCGCCGCGATCAACGCTGCCGTGTCGAAGGTGAGCGCATGAAGATCACGATGATCGGCACGGGTTACGTGGGGCTCGTGACCGGCACCTGCTTCGCCGAGGTCGGCAACGATGTCCTGTGCGTCGACGTCGATCCCCGCAAGATCGCGATCCTCAATGCGGGCGGCGTGCCAATCCACGAGCCCGGCCTCGAAGCGATGGTCCGCCGCAACATCGCGGCAGGTCGGCTGCGCTTTTCCACCGACATCGCGGCGTCGGTGGCGCACGGCGCGCTGCAGTTCATCGCCGTGGGCACGCCTCCCGACGAGGACGGCAGCGCCGACATGCGCCACGTCATCGCCGCCGCGCGCGCGATCGGCGAGCGCATGCAGGAGCCGAAGATCGTCGTCGACAAGTCGACCGTTCCGGTCGGGACCGCCGATCGGGTGCAGGCGACGATCGCGGCCGCGCTCGCCGCGCGCGGGGTCGCGATCCCGTTCTCGGTCGTGAGCAATCCCGAGTTCCTGAAGGAGGGTGCTGCGGTCGAGGACTTCATGCGCCCGGACCGCGTCGTGATCGGCGCCACCGATCCCGGCGCGATCACCGCGCTGCGCAACCTGTACGCGCCTTTCATGCGCAATCACGACCGGCTCCTCGTCATGGATCCTCGGTCGGCCGAACTCACGAAGTACGCCGCCAATGCGATGCTCGCCACGCGCATCTCGTTCATGAACGAGCTTGCCAACCTCGCCGAGACGTTGGGTGCGGACATCGAGCTGGTGCGCCAGGGCATCGGTTCGGATCCGCGCATCGGCTACCGCTTCCTCTATCCCGGGGTGGGCTACGGCGGCAGCTGCTTTCCCAAGGACGTGCGGGCGCTGCAGCACACCGCTGCGCAGCACGGGCATCCGCTCGCACTGCTGGCGGCGGTCGAGGCGGTCAACGCGGCGCAAAAGGAGGTGCTCGTGCACAAGATCGTGGCGCGCCTCGGTGCGGACCTGCGCGGACGCACCATCGCGCTGTGGGGCCTTGCCTTCAAGCCGGACACCGACGACATGCGCGAGGCGCCGTCACGCGTCATCATCGCCGCACTCGTGGCGCGCGGCGCGCGCGTGGTCGCCTACGATCCGGTGGCGATGGACGAGGCTCGACGGCTCTTTGCCGACGCTTCGGGGATCAGCTTTGCGGCAACGCCGCTTGCCGCCTGTGACGGCGCCGACGCGCTCGTCGTCGTCACCGAATGGCAGGAGTTTCGCAGTCCCGATTTCATGGACCTGCGCCGCCGCCTGACGACGGGGCTCGTCTTCGACGGACGCAATCTGTACCCGCCGGCGGACGTGCGTGCCGCCGGGCTCGAGTACTTCGGCATCGGCCGTCCGGTGCCGCAATGACCGACGCGCCGCGCTTTTCGGCGTTCGCGGCGGCGGCCGGGCACGGCCGCGTGCTCGTCGTGGGTGACGTGATGCTCGACCGCTACTGGTTCGGCGACGTCGATCGCATTTCGCCCGAGGCGCCCGTCCCGGTGGTGAAGATCGTCCGCAGCGAGGAGCGCCCGGGCGGGGCGGCGAACGTGGCGCGCAATGCCGCCGCGTTGGGGGCGAAGGTGAGCCTGCTGTCGGTGGTCGGCGCCGACGAGGCGGGGGCGACGCTCGCGCGCCTGCTTGCCGACGAACGCGTGGTGGCGTCGTTCCAGCGCGATCCCGGACTTGCCACGACCGTGAAGCTGCGCGTCATCGGCCGCCAGCAGCAGCTCCTGCGCATCGACCTCGAAGCACCGCCATCGCACGAGGTCCTCGCTGCGAAGCTCGCCGACTACGGGCGCCTGCTGCACGACACCGACGTCGTCATCCTCTCCGATTACGGCAAGGGCGGGCTCACGCACATCGCGACGATGATCGACCAGGCGCACGCCGCGGGCAAGCGCGTGCTGGTCGACCCCAAGGGCGACGACTACACGCGCTATCGCCGTGCGACGGTGCTCACGCCCAACCGCGCCGAACTGCGCGACGTCGTGGGGCAATGGCGCGACGAGGCGGATCTCGTCACGCGCGCGCAGCGGCTGCGCGCCGATCTCGCGCTCGAGGCGCTGCTCGTCACGCGCTCCGAGGAGGGGATGACGCTCTTCACCGCGCAGGGCGTGCAGACGATCCCGGCGCAGGCGCGCGAGGTCTACGACGTCTCCGGCGCGGGCGACACGGTCATCGCGACCGTGGGCGTGCTGCTCGCGGCCGGAGCGACGTTGCCCGATGCCGTGCGCGTGGCCAACGAGGCCGCCGGCGTCGTCGTCGGCAAGCTCGGGACCGCCGTCGTCCTGCCGCAGGAGCTCGCGTGAGTGCAGCGGTCGAGCGCGCCCGCGCGCGCGTGGCGGCCACCGGCACCGATCGCTCGCTGCGAGCGCGACTCGAGCGCAGCCTGGCGGCGCGGTTCTGGTTGCGCTTCCACATGTCGGTGATGCTGGGCGCGGCCTTTGCCCTCGGCTTCGTGACGAATGCGCTGCTCCTGTGGGCCGACGTCGGCGCGACGTTGCTGCGCTGGCCGGTCAGCGTGCTCGTGGGCTATCTCGGGCTCTTCTTCTGCATGCGCCTGTGGCTCGCCTACATCGGGGTGCGCCCGCTCTTCGGGCCGCCGCGCCGGACGCGTGACGGCGGGGTCGACCTGCCCGACCTCGGATGGACCTCCCGCGGCGGGCCGGGTGGGGCAGGGGGCGGGGTGCACGGTGGTGGCGGCGCGTCCGGAGGGGGTGGGGCGTCGGCCTCGTTCGGCGAGGCCACACCACGCCTTGCCCTCACCGGGACGCCGTCGCAAGGTAGCAGCACGACCGCGGGGGGCAGCTTCGACCTGGGCGATGGCGATCTCGGTGCGCTCCTGCTCCTGATCGTCATCGTCGTGGCACTCACGGTGGCGCTGGGCGGGGGCGTCGTGTATCTCGTCGCCTCGGCGCCGCACCTGTTGACCGACGTCGCCTTCGGCGCCGTGCTCACCGGGGGCATCGCTCCCGCGGCCCGGCGTGTGGCCAACGCGGACGACGGCTGGTCGGGCAGTGTGTGGAAGGCGACTTCGAAGCCCTTTGTGGCGATCATCGTCGTGGTGGTCCTGGCGGCACTCGCCTTCGACCATTACTTCCCCGCCGCACGAACCCTTGGCGAGGCGTTCGGGAGCGTGTAGTGGCCAGGACCAAGACCGTCTACGCCTGCACCGAGTGCGGCGGCGCGTCGCCCAAGTGGCAGGGCCAGTGCCCGCATTGCGGCGCGTGGAATACGCTCGTCGAGTCACTCGCCGCGCCGGTGTCGACCCGCTTCGAGTCGGTCGCAGGGATGCGCTCGACCGTGACGGCGCTCGCGAGCGTCACGGCGCAGGAGAGCGAGCGGATCGCGACCGGGCTCGCCGAGTTCGACCGCGTCCTGGGCGGGGGACTCGTTGCCGGGGGCGTCGTCCTCCTGGGTGGCGATCCGGGCATCGGCAAGTCGACGCTCCTCCTCCAGGCCTCGGCGGCACTCGGGGCGGCGCGCAAGACGCTCTACGTGACCGGGGAGGAATCGGTCGAGCAGGTCGCGCTGCGCGCGCAGCGCCTGGGACTCGTCCAGGCGCCGGTCATGCTTCTCGCCGAGGTCCAGTTGGAAGCGATCGTCGCGGCCATCGGTGAACTCGCTCCCGAAGTGGTCGTCATCGACTCGATCCAGACGGTCTACACCGAGGCGCTGCAATCCGCACCGGGGAGTGTCGCGCAGGTGCGCGAGTGCGCAGCGCAGTTGACGCGACTTGCGAAGAAGCGTGGCATAGTCATTGTTTTTGTGGGACATGTTACCAAGGAAGGCGCTCTTGCCGGGCCACGGGTGTTGGAGCACATCGTCGACACGGTGCTGTACTTCGAGGGTGACCCGCACTCGAGTTTTCGCCTCGTGCGCGCGATCAAGAACCGCTTCGGCGCCGCCAACGAGCTCGGTGTCTTTGCCATGACCGAGCGCGGGCTGCGCGGAGTTGCCAACCCATCGGCGCTCTTCCTGTCGCAGCACGGCGGACCGGTGCCCGGGTCGGTGGTGACTGCCACGCTCGAAGGCTCCCGGCCGCTCCTCGTGGAAGTGCAGGCCTTGGTGGACCCCACGCAAGGCGGCATGCCGCGCCGGCTTGCCGTGGGTCTCGACGCGCAGCGCCTCGCGTTGCTGCTCGCCGTCCTGCATCGCCACGGCGGGGTCGATACGGGGGGTTACGACGTCTTCGTCAATGCCGTGGGCGGGGTGCGCATCGGTGAGCCCGCGGGCGATCTCGCCATCGTGATGGCCGTCGAATCATCGTTGAAGAACAGACCGTTACCTGACAAATCTATTGTATTCGGTGAAGTAGGGCTCGCAGGCGAGGTGCGCCCCGTCCAGCGCGGCCAGGAGCGCATCCGCGAGGCGGTGAAGCTCGGCTTCACGACCGTCATCGTTCCGCTCGCGAACCAGCCGCGCCACGCCATCGACGGCGCCCGGATCATGGCCGTGCAGCGCGTCGACGAGGCGCTCGACCGGCTGCGCGAGGGCTAGCTAACGGGGCGGAGAGGGTCCGGGAACGCCGGCGTGGCCCGGCGAGCCGTCAGCGCGGAGCGCCCGCCGTGGGTTGCACCCACTGCGGGTCGACCTCCGGCGCAGCCCGCCACGCCTGGGTGAAACGGACGAGCTCCTCGAGCCAACGCAGACGTTCGGCCAGCGGAACCCGCGCGTACGCGTGCAGGCGCTCGTCGGAGATGACGTAGGGGAACGCAGCGCTCGTCCTCATCGATCGAGACCCAAGCGCTTGAGCGATTCGAGCGCAGCGATATCGACCAGGTCGAGCGGGCGCCCGGCGGCGCGAGGGCTAACGGCCAAGGATCGCCCGGGCCGACGGCGAGAGGAGGGCAGCCGGATTCGCCGTGTCGCCACGGCAGGTCGGATCCGACCTCACGCCCTTGTAGCCCGCGACCCGATACGGATACGCCGACGCCGGATTCTGGTCGAGCGCCTCGACGATCGCTCCCGGAGGCCGCGTCCCATCGCCGTCGACGAAGGCGAGCTGGTTGGCGCCGACGACGGGCGGCTGCACGTATGCGGGATTCGTCTCGTAGATCGTCTTCTTGCCTGGAGCCGCACACGCCGACGGCGCGGGATCGTAGTCCGGGTCGTCGAGGCGCACGGTGTAGGTGAGGCAGCCCTCGGCCGGACAGGCGTAGTAGCTCTCGGGGTAGGGGTGCCCCGCCGGATTGGGGCAGTAGTCGGGCGGATTGGCAACGTCGCAGCTGCCGAGCGGCGACGTGGAGACGACGTTGGGGCGGTCCTGCTTCACGTAGAAGAAGAGCATGCCCGTGTCCGCGTCGTAGTAGTAGTGGTCCTTGTTGATGTCGACGGGCCGACCTGTCTTCGGATCGGTGAGGTCGGCGATCGACGCCACCGGCGTGTAGTCCGCGGACTTGGGATAGATGCAGATCGGCTGCCGGGTCACGCCGGCCAACGCCTCGGTCGATCCGGCGGGACAACTCGCGTTGGCGTCACGTCCGAGCACGCCATGCGCGGGACACCCCTTGTACGCCGCCGGGTTGTCGAACGAGAAGCCGTTGAGATTGGCCGGGTTCTGCGCCGAGAGGTTGTAGCAGACCTCGTTGTCGTAGCTGTTCTGGCCGTCGATCGGCGTGAAGAGCTTGCGGATCTTGCTCTCGGCGAAGTTGACCGGACCTGCTCCCCACGAGCGGTAGCCGCGGGTGATCTTGAATTTCCCGTTGGGGCGCAGATGACCCGCCTTCTTCCCCGTGTAGCACACGCCAACGCGCACGTAGAACGGATTGTCGGTGGAGATGCGCGGCATGACGATGTCGTTCAACCCCACGCTGATGACGTTCGGGATGCCCGGCGTCGTCGTGGCCGCGTCCGCAAGGCCAGGTGAGCCCTGCGCGCTGCGCACGGTGACGGTGTAGCCGTGCCCGTGCGCGACCTTGGGCTCCCAGATCCCCTGGTTGTTGCGGCTGTGCAGGTCCATCGTCTGGTGTGCGCCGTAGTCGGTCGTGTCCTTGGCAAACGTCATCCACTGCGTGATCGGCTGCTGCTTCTGGCCAGGGGTCGGTGGCGCCGGGACGAAGCCCGGATTGCCGGCGACCATGAACGCCTCGAACTCGAGGGTGCCGTAGTTCGCCGGCGAGATGAGCGACGTCGCGCGCAGCTCACCGAAGCCCGGTGCGCGATCCTGGCCGCCGGTCGCGAGGCACTCGTCGACGGCGTTGATCGCTGCGTTGAACGGCAGGTTGTTGAGCGAGATGGGGTAGTCGTCCACGGTGGGCGAGCCCGCCGCGGTGACGACCTTGAAGCCGGTGAGCGAGCCGTCGCGATCGATGACCGCCGTGTTCTTGTCGCCGTCGTCGAAATTGCCGAAATTCACCTTCTCGGTGAAGATCTGGTGGCGCAGGTCGACGTTGTCGAACGTGAGCCCGCGCACGTCCGTGGCCGTGGGATACGCGCTCTGGTTGTTCTGGAACCAGCCGAGCGCCGCATCGCCCTCGTAGACCGGCGCGCCGTTGAAGTAGCCGGTGAATTTCTTCTGGATCGCCACGTCCTCGTTGGTGAGGAGCTGGTTGGCGGGGTCGGTCGGATCCGCACGGAAGTTGACGAAGCGCACATCGTGGATGCGGGCGGGGCCGTCGTAGATGTAGAAGCCCGCGAAATTCCACGCCGGACTGGGGTAGCTCTTCGGGACGTAGGTGGCGGCGTCCGCATTCTTGTCCACACACCCCGGGAGCTCGACCTCGTTGCTCGTTCCGGCACACGGACCCCAGCGGTCGACATTGTTGGTCGACACGCCGACGATCGTCGAATCCTTGAGCAGCCCCCACACGCCGGGTGCGTTGCCGTCGAGGCCGCCGGAGGTCACGAGCGTGACGCCCTCGCGCGAGGTCGCCACGCGCGCGTGATCGAAGACGAACCAGGTCGGGCGCATCCATACGCCGCGGTTACGGATGCGCGACGCCGTGAAGCCGGTGAACCGGGCGACGATGTTCTGCTTGTTGTTGTCGCCGTCGACCTTCGGCTGCAACTGCTGGTCGCCGGCAATGCCGGCTTCGCCTTCGCCGAACACGCCGTCGTAGCACGCGTGCGCGCGATTGTTGACGAAGGCCCCGACGGGCAGGTTCGCCATCTGGAAGTTGTTCTTGGCCGGATCCTTCCAGTTCTGTGTCGTGGGCGGGATGTACCAGTACGCCTTCCCGGTGGCCTGACAGCCGCCGATCGAATTGCCGAGGAGCTCGGTACCCGGATTGACGAGCCAGAAGCCCGACGGGCCCTCGTAGTAGTAGGGCTGGCCGCCGGGGCAGGTCGGTGGGCTGCCGGCCTGGACGTCGGCGGCGCTGTCAAGGAGCCCGTTCGGTTGCCGCGCAAAGCACTGGCCGTGCACGGCGAGGCTCTTGTCGTCGGTGTTGAGCACGTACAGGCCGTAGTAACCGTCACCCAGACGCGAGAGGTAATCGCCTTCCCAGTAGCCCTTGAAGACGCCGTTGGCGTCGGCGGGCGGCGTGATGCCGAACGACTGCACCATCGCGCCCAGGCCCAGGTTGTCGTGGTACTTGATGCCGGTGTCGAAGATCACGCTCCCGGTCATCGGGTCGTGGCCCGCCGGGACCTCCTCGTAGAAGAGGTGGCCGATCGCGCGTGCGCAGACGTTGTTCGACAGCGTCACGTCGTTGGTCATGTGGACCGCGATGCAGTGGTTGTAGCTGTGGTGAATGCTGTTGCTGTTGAACCTGAACGTTGCGCCCGGGTGGTCGCCCAGCATGTGCAAGTGGATGGGATAGCTGCCCAACGTCTCCTTGCCGAAGCGCTCGATCTCGACGCCTTCGACCTCGACCTTCTTCGCTCCCGCGCAGACCTTGAGCTCGCCACCCCACGCGTAGTCCTTCGCCTCGTCGGCGCTCGCCTTGTTCCACGGCGTGACCTTGGCAGTGAGCTTGACATTGCGGCTGATGAGGCCGACCTCGGCGCGCTCGTCGACGCCGAAATTGCGATCCGCGCCTGCCTTCGCGTTGTCGCGACCCGGCCAGCCCGGATCCTTGCTGCCGAAGTGGTAGTGAACGAGCGGGGTGGTCGGGTCGAGCGTCACCTTGGTGAGGCCTCCGCTCGGCCGCGCCGACGCCACCTTCTCGATACTGCCGATCTTCACGAACTCCGATTCGTACGGACTGAAACTCGTCGTCGCCACGACGATCCAGTCGCCCGGTTGCCACGCCGCGCTCACGTCAGCGGCAAGGTAGAGCACCGACTGGCCGCCATTGGCCACCGGCGCGCCGATCCGGTTCGCATTGGCCTTGGCCGCTGTCGCATCGGCGTACTGGTACTTCGCCGGCCCCGCCGGCTCGGCGAGGTAGGTCCAGCTTCGCGTTCCCGGGTTGGCGCCGCCCACGCGGGCACTGCGGCGGTCATCGGCGACCACGCCCTTCGCCCCGAGGAGGCTCAAGCTGCCGCCCGCCTGCACGCCGATGCCCTTGGTCATCGTGGTGCAGGCGTCGTCCGACAGCGGCACGTACGGATCCTTGCCTTGCGGACGCGCACCGGTGAGCCGGATCACCAACAGGTTCTTGGCAATGGGCGTCGGCGCACCGACGGTCGTCCCCGTCTGCATCGTGCCGCCCGACTGCACGACGATCGAGTTGGCCTCGAACTCGACCGCCGCGTCGTCGAATGCGAGCGCGCCCTCCGCCAGGATCTTCACGCTCTTGAAGGCGTACGTACCCGGGGTGCTCACCACGCAGCGGCCGGGGCCCACCTCGAGATCCTTGTCTGCGGACGTGGGAACCTGGAGCGTCTCACGGCCGTTGACCGGGCACGAGACTTTCTCGTTGCGTTGCGCGAGCGCGTCGGGTGCGCCGGCCGTGAAGAGCGTCGCGACGACGGCGATCGAGAATGCGAGGTGCAGTGGGTTCATGGTGGAATGGCTCTTCGGAATCGGTGGGGCGCATCGACCGCGCGGGCACGCGCCGACGATACGCGGCGCGCGGACGCGGCTAGAACGTGAGGACGACGCCGAGCGACAGCGTTTGCGCCCAGAAATCGGTCGTGCGGAAATCGAACGACGGTCGCGCGGGTCCGGAAGGATGGAGCGCCGTCTCGCCGACCCAGGCGACGTTTTGCGTCGTGTTGATCGTGCGGTCCACCTGCTCACCCGGTCGCACGACGTTGTTGGCGTAGAGGAACGCGTAGCCCAGGAACGCGGTCAGCTGCGGCGTCAGGCGATAGCCGACGTTGAGCGCGATCTCGGGCACGACCGCAAACGTGCTGCGCGAATGGTCGCCGCTGTTCGACGGCAGGGCGTAGTACCCGCCCGTGAACGATTGCGTGGCGCCGTAGTCGTTGAAGTCGTTGGTCTCGAGGTTCCCGTTGATCGACACCCGCTGCTGCATGCTGCCGAGCGCGACCTTGCCGGTGACCGCGAAGGTCCACGGACCCCGGTCGAACGCGGCCCGAACGCCCGCCTGCAAACCGTAGAAGCGATTGCGCGCATCGAAGTTGTCGGTCGTGTTCCAGATGTCGACCGGATTGGGCGCGACGTACGGACTCGAAGTGGTGATGGTGTACGTCTCGCGCAACTGGAGGAAGCGAAACCCGCCAAACAGCGTCGTGCGCCAGCCGTCACGCGGTGGCAGCGCCCAGGTGGCGTTGAGCTCGAAGCCGCCGAGGTCGTTGTCGAGTGTCGTCTGCGCCTGTCCGGAATAATCGGGCGCGTCGGAAATGTAGCTCACATCCTCGCGACCGGTCTTCGCATCGATGTAGGGCAGCAGCAGATCGACCGATCCCGGCGCGCCCGACGAGCTCACGCCCTGCGTGGTGCTGCGCGATGGCACGTAGAACCCGGACAGCTCGACGCCCCAGCGATTGTCGATGCGGTAGGTCCCCGTCATCCGAAAGCCGGAGTTGGGGTTGGTGTTGACCGAGCCGCCGCCCAGAAGGGTGTGCGTGCCCGGATCGTCGAGGTAGTAATCGGTGATGATCGGCGTCGGCGTCGGGCTGTTCGAAAACCACGCCATGAGCATTTCCGCGCTCACCGTCCAGCGATCGTCCGCGCGGGTTCCTTGCGCGGTGGCGGCCATGCTCGTGAGCGCCGCCATCGTCATCACACACCATCCCTTCAACTGCATCGAAAGTTCCTTGCCTCGTTGTCGTCCGGAACCGCGCCGGCGCGCTCACGCATTGTCGGCGCGATCACCTCACGCTGTCGCACGTCGCGCAAACCGAGGCGACACCGAGTGTACGCCCGAAGCAGATGACCTGCCGCCTTGCTCCGATGAGCGGCCAATGCGCGCCGCTGTCGCGCCGCTATGGAACGGCGTCGAACTCCATGGCCGGCGGCGGTGGCGCAGACGGCAGCGGGCGTTTCGCCGCGGCAGGGATCGCTGCCGCGTTGGCCGGTGGTTTCGGCAATGCCACGACCCAGCGCACGATCCGATCGGCGAGATCGCCGTAGAAAGGATTCGACGTCAATCGCAACATGGCGTCGGGCGCGACGACGAGCGTGCTGCGCTCGCCGCGCAACGCAAGCGTGCCCAGGCGCACACCGAAGTCCTCCTGGCGATCGGGCGCGATGCCGTACAGCGGATCGTCCGGCGGAAACGGCAGCGCGATGTGCGACAGCGAGAACACCGCCGGTGGAAAGCCCGAGGCGAGCGCCGTCGTCGTCTCGTCGCGTGCGCCGGCAAGCACCGTGCGCGCCACGGCATCGCTGCTGCCATTGGGAGCGTTGGCGATGACGACCGTCGTGTAGCGGCGCGGCGGCGCGGCGAAGAGGTCGGTCAGCGCGGATTGCGCCGAGGCGCGCAGCAGCGAGTCGAAGTTGGCGTTGCGATTGACGTCGTAGATGACGATCTCGCTGCCGTTGGCCGGCAGCGCGTCGTAGAGCGCGCGCACGATCGCCGGGGTGCTCACGGTGAAGTCGACGACCGACTGGAAGGTCAGTATCGGCGCGATCCGGTCGAGGCGCCCGGAGGCTTGCGCGGCCTCGACCGCACGCTGCACGTCGCGGGTGAGCGCGTACGATTCGCGTGCCGCCTGCACCGGGAACGAGTTGTACTTGAACGGGTTGTACTCGGGCTCGATCCCGAGCCAGGCCGCCTTGGCGAATGCAGGGAAGAGCGCCGGCCAACCGGCGACGCCGGCAAAGCGCGCGAAGCGCGTGACGCCGATCATCGGCGAGATCAGCACGACCGCTTGCGGCGGGGCAAGCTTCGGGTCCGCCAGCGCGTCGAGCGCGTACAGCGTTGCCAGCGCGCCACCGTTGAAAATAGCCCACGACAAGCAGTGGGGCAGGGGCCGGAACGAGGCGTCGCGCGCTCCGTGAGCTTTTCGGAGACCTCGCGGCGCACCGCTGCGAACGCCGCATCCGCGGCAACGAGATACGCCTTCCAGTCCGCCGCGTCGAGCGCTTCGGCGCTGCGTTCGGGCGACACGACCGTGTGCCACGGCGCCAACGCGGGACCGCGCATCACCTCGAAGGTGCGCAAGCCCAGCGCGCCGACGAGGATCAGCAGCAGGGCAACGACGAGGCGGCGGAGGAGACGCGAATGCCGGCGCTCAAGGGTTCGGTGGGGGCGTCGCTACGCCGGAGAAGGGCCATCGTCAATCGAGCGTGATGCGATTGTCACGGACGACCTTGCCCCATTTTTCCGTCTCGCTCCTGACATAGTTCGCGAACTGCGCAGTCGGCTCGCCACCGGGTTCGGCTCCCTGGTCGGCCCAGATCTTGCGCAGATCCGGGGCTTCGAACGCGCGCGCCACCTCGGCTTGCATCCGGGCCATGATTTCGCGTGGCGTACCGGTCGGCGCCCACAGCCCATACCACGACAGCGATTCGAAGCCGGGCACACCGGCTTCGGCCATCGTGGGAATGTCCGGGAAGGCAGGCGAGCGCTTGGGTGAGGTGACGGCAAGCGCGCGAATCTTCCCCGAGCGGATGTACGATGCGGCGCTACCCAGGCCCTCGAAGATCAGTTCGATCTCGCCACCGAGGAGACCGGTCATGGCCGGGCCGGAGCCCTTGTACGGAACGTGCGTCATCGTCGTGCCGGTCTTCTGGTTGAAGATCTCGCCGGCGAGATGGCGCGTCGTGCCGTTGCCGGACGAGCCGAAGTTCACCTTGCTCGGGTTGGCCTTCGCGTACGCGATGAGTTCCGCGACCGTCTTCACCGGCACGTTGGGATTGACGACGAGCACGTCGGGCACGTAGGCGATGCCGGTCACCGGCACGAGATCGCGATCGAGATCGTACGGAAGCTTCTTGTACGCGGCGACGGCGACCGTGTGGTGGACGGCGCCGACGAGGAACGTGTACCCATCGGGCGCGGCCTTGGCCACGACGTCGGCACCGATCGTTCCGCCGGCGCCACCCTTGTTGTCGATGACGACCGGCTGCCCGAGGAGCGTTTGCAGCTTGGCAGCGAGTGGACGGGCGAAGGTATCGGTGCCGCCGCCTGGCGGGAACGGCACGACGAGCCGGATCGGCCGCGTCGGCCAGGTCGCCGTCTGCGCCTGCGCCGGGCCGGTGACGAACGACGTCGCAACGAGCGCGATGCCGAGCGCCGTCGCACGGATGAGGCCGGTAGCCATGACGCTTCTCCTTGGGGTGAACTGCCGATGCGGCGGCAACGACACGGGACGCATCGGGTCGCGGCGCGGTATGTGCCGCACGCGCGTGCCGGCGATGGTCGTGGGTTTGCTGGTCAGGTGCAAGGGGCCTCAGTACCGTCATCCGTATGACGCATAATGTGCATTATGTAAACTCAAGGAAACACTCACGGGGCGACACGCTGCGTCTTCCCCAGGCCCCTACAGGAGCGCGCCCTGCCGCTGCAGTTCGGTGCGGATCTCGTGCACGTCGTGCGCACCACGTGCGGCAAGCGCCGCCGACACGCCCGCGGCGTGTCCGGTGGCAAAGGCCGTCCCCATGACGCGGATCGAGCCGTAGACGTGGGCGTCGGCGCCGACGACGCGTCCGGCCAGGCGCAGGTTGGGCGTCGCGCGGGCGACGAGCGCATCGTGCCGGATGTCGAAGTGTCCTCCGCCACCGATGGGGATGAAGCGGGGCTTGCCCGGCGCGTCGTGGATCTCCATCGGCCACGAGGCACGGGCGATGCCCTGGTCGGGATCGAGGGCGCCGCGGTATCCCTCGTCCGCCATGACGTCGCGGACGGCGGCGGGACGGCGTGTCTCGCGGATGCCAAGCTGCGGCCCGGTGGCGACGAGGTAGGCACGCTCGCAACCCGGGATCTCGCGTAGCAGCGCGATGAACTCCCAGGCGAGCGCCCGGGACCGGGTCTCGGCCGCAGTGAGGTCCGCACCAGACAGTCCCGGGGTATCGAGGTCGATGACCATCGTCCAGCGGTCACCGGACAGCGGGAGGGACGCGAGGACGCCGCCGTCGGCGCGGGTGAGTCCGTCGCCGGTGCGCGCGTTGGACGCGGCGACGAGGCGCGCGAGATGCGTGCGATCGATGGCGGTATCGGGTGGGATGCCGCCGATCCGCAGCGGCAGCGATGCCGCTTGGACGGGCGAGCCGGTGCCGCTGTCGGTCGTCATCGCCACCCCGGCGTGGTGCGCGAGGTCGGCCTCGCCGCTCGCGTCGACGAAGGCCGTCGCACGCACCTCGTGCAGCCCCGCGTGGTCGGCGAGCGTGACGCTGACGAGGTTGCCGTCGGCGCGCGCGGCGCCGACGAGAAGCGTGTGCGACCGCACGACGACTTGCGATGCGATCGCGACGCGGTCGAAGGCCACTTTCACCGCCTCGGTGTCGAGCATCACGATCCAGTTGCCGCTGCGCGCCCGGATGGGCTCGGTGGGAAGTCGCAGCGCGCGCAGCGCAGCGAGGATCTCCTCGCCTATCCCGAAGACCGTCTGCTCGCGCCCCGCCGCGCCCTCCTTGAAGAATCCGCAGTAGGAGAGGACCTGTCCCTGCGTGGCGGCGCCACCCAGGAAGCCGTAGCGCTCGACGAGAAGCGTACGCGCGCCGGCACGCGCGGCACCGGCGGCAGCGGCAAGCCCCCCTGCCCCGCCGCCGACCACCACCACATCGAAGCGCTCCGCCGCCCGTCCCATCGTCGGCACCCTCCTTCCCTGCGTCTCGAGGCGCCGATCATACGGGTTCGGCGCAGCGGTGGCGGGAAGGAGCGATGCCGGAACACGTCTGGAGACGAAGCCGACGCAGGCGCTCGGGGGTGTCAGTCGGCCGCAAGCAGCACGAGCGCGCCCAGCCCCGCACCGATGCCGACGGGAATGCCGTAGCGCTCGAGGTTGCTGACCGAGTCACCGACGATCACTTCCACGGGAACGCTGGTGAGATCGAGGAGCCGGTTGGTGACCGAGGCCTGGACCATGCGGGTGAGCGAATTCTTGCGCGCGGTCGCGACCACGATGTGGTTGCACCCGAGACGCTTCGCCTCGTCGGCGATCGTCTCGGCGCGCGGGCCGACCCGCACGTGCTCGGCAAAGGGCAGACGCACGTCGGCAAGCATCTGGCGCAGCGGCGCGAGCACCTTGTCCGCTTCGGCACGGTGATACTCCTCGCGATCCGCCTTCGGGGTGAAGCGCGCGACGTGCTTGGAGAACGGTGCGCGGACGTGAAGGAGGTGGACCTCGAAAGTGGGATTCTTTTGGAACTCGGCGATGACGTGACGAACCGCCTGCTGCGCGTTGCGCGAGCCGTCGACGGGGACGAGGACTTTGACCATGGCAGGGTCTCCAGAGTGGACGTTGGACACAGCGGATGCCGCGGCGGCGGCGGAGCGGAACCTCTTGACGCGGCTGGCGATGCGCGACTCGAGGCTCCGGTGATTGCGCACGAAGCCTGCGAAGAGGACGCCGCCGACGACCAGCACGTAGAGCAAGGGCGTGACGAGCGGCGAGGTGGCGAGGAAGTCGGCGGCGAGCGGCTCGGAGGTCATCATCTTGACGCTCGTCCAGGCGAGAACGCCGGCGCCCAGATACACGAAGGCCGGGTACTTCTCGACGAACTTGAGGAGCAGCGTCGAGCCCCAGATGACGATCGGCACGCTGATGAGCAGGCCCAGGGTGACGAGAAGGAAGCTGCCGTGCGCGGCGCCCGCGACCGCGAGCACGTTGTCGAGACCCATCACCATGTCGGCGACGATGACCGTGCGCAATGCACCCCAGAAACTCGACGCACCCTGGATCTTCTCCGCGCTGTCCTCATCCTCGGGCAAGAGGAGCTTGTAGGCGATCCAGACCAGGAGCGCGCCTCCGGCGAAGAGCAGACCCGGAATCTTGAGCAGGGCGACGACGATGAGCGTCATCGACGTGCGCACCACGATGGCACCGACGGTTCCCCAGACGATGGCCTTCGTTTGCAGATGTTTGGGGAGATTGCGGGCTGCCAGCGCGATGACGATGGCGTTGTCGCCGGCGAGGACGAGGTCGATGAGGATGATCGCCAGGAGCGCCGAGGCGAACTGCATCGAGAGGATTTCCATGGCTCACTCGCGCGTGAAAGGATGACGACGCCAGTATCGACCGGCGGGAAGGGGTGTGGATTCGAAGTTGATGATGCGATCCATCACGAAGTCGGATGGACGGCTCCGCGCCAGCGATCGACGGACGTCCTTCAACAGTGTATCGGTGGTTGCACCTAAGGGAAATCCCTTATATGATGGGCTTGCATTCGGCCTACCGACCGAATGCCCCCTCGAAGGGGAGTAGCTTTGGCAGGGTCGCATGGGCCCTGCTGCGGCATGATCGCCAATCCGGGCGCAGCCTTCGCGGACGTCCCGGTCATGCCGGCACCATCGACACTCGGGTGCAAGCGAGACCTTTGCCGGACCGCAGTCTCGACGATCATGTGTTGGCGTCGGGCCTGCGGGCAGGTAAAGGCCGCCAGACACTCGTCGCACTTTGCGGGTATCGCGGTCGTTGCAAACGGCAACCGGAGACCGCGTCATGCCGCAACCGCGAATTCGCCACTATCTGCGTCACGGCACTCTGCCCCAACTCGCCGTCTTCGAGGCGAGTGCGCGACTCAAGAGCTTCACTCGTGCCGGTGACGAGTTGCATCTCGCCCAGCCCACGGTATCGGCGCAGATCCGCAAGCTGACCGAGACGGTCGGGACGCCGCTCTTCGAGCAGGTCGGGCGCACGCTACGACTCACGGCCGCCGGCCACTGCGTGCACGAGCACTGCCTCGAAATCCTCGCCGTGCTGAGCCACCTCGAGGAGTCGCTGCAGTCGCTGCGCGAGGTCGCCTCCGGCGACCTGCGCCTCGCGATCGCGGGGACCACCATGAGCTTCGTCACGCGCATGATCGCGACCTTCGGCGCGCGGCACCCCGACGTCGCGATCACGGTGCGTATCGACAACCGGACGCGGATGCTCGAGCGCCTCGCCGCTCGCGAGGACGACCTGTACCTCTTCGCGGATCCTCCCGAGGCAGGCGACATCGTCCGGCAGGCGGTGCTCGCGCACCCCCTCGTCGTCGTGGCCGCTCCATCGCACCCCCGGTGCCGCGCGCGCGGCCTGACGCTCGCCGACCTTGCGGGCGAGCCGCTCGTCGTGCGCGAGCGCGGCTCGGGAACGCGGGCGCGGATCGCGGCCCTCTTCGCGCAGGCGGGGGTTGCGCCGAACGTGCGGATGGAGCTCGCCTCCGACGACGCGGTACGCGAGGCGGTCCGGCACGGCGCCGGTCTGGGCATCGTGCCGCGCGATTGCGCAATGTCGGGCAGCGGGCGTGACGAACTCGTCGAACTCGACGTCGCCGGATTCCCGCTCGTCCGGCACTGGCACTTCGCCTATGCGGCGCAGGCGCGCCTCACGCCGGCGGCGGGAGCCTTCCTGCAGCACGTGCGCGAGGCGATGCAGGAGAGCGAAGCCCGGGCGGAGCGGATCGACACGCCGGTGGTCGCGTCCGACGATCTGTACGCGACACGGCCGGCGGCGCTGGCGCTGGCCCGCCGTGCCGTGGCAACGTCCGTATTGGCCGCGCGTCCGACGTAGCGACCCGCCGCGTGGCGATGAACCTAGGGACGCCTGCCCGGCGGCCCGGACGTGATGTGCGACGAATCGAGGTATTCCTGCTCTTCCGCGGTGAGCGGCACGCCACGGGAGGCCGGGGTCGGGACGCCCTCGGCGCGTGACGGCGCCTGGTGCGGCAACCGCGCGGCCATGAACCGCCGCAGCACCACGACGAGCACGATGGCCCCGGCGAGGATCGCCGCGATCGGACCCAGGCTAAGCCAGTCCATCGTGAGGGCGTCGCGTATCACGCATCGTCACACCTCGTCACCGCCTATTCGCTGCAGGGGTCCGAAGCAGGCGCGAAGATCCTCGCGGCGGCACACGATGAAGCGCTGCCCGCTGCGATCGAAGCGGATGTAGTTGGTCGTCTTGCGCCCGACACCGGTGATCTGGCCGCTGCAATCGGGCTTGCCATTGTCCTTGACGATCGTGTCGGTCCACGTGTAGAAGCCGCGGTTGCTGGGGGTGGCCGAGACCTTGAATTCGCTTTCCGCGACCTCGCTGCCGCTGGTGACGATCGATGTGCCGTCCGCGCGAAAACGATAGATCTCGGCACATCCCGTATCCGGGACGTCGAAGCGCCACGTCCCCACGAGCGGATGCGCGGCGTAGAGGGAAGTGGCGCTGGCCGCGACGGTGCCGACGAGGCCAAGGGCGACGCTGAAGGTGACGACAACCCACCGGTGCATGACGTGTTCGATCGGCGCCGTCGTGGGCGCCCGTGAAGTCGACGGGGACGGAAGCGGCAAGCGTAGCAGAAGCGTGCACCTGTCGCAGCTTGGGGACCGCAGGCGAGGACCCGGGCACCGTGCACGCTCCGCGGGCGCGGCCGCAGCGCGCGCAGTCGGGCGGTACAATCCGCGCTCACGGGCGCCGCGCTCGGCACGCGGGCGTCGGCTGGCCTTGGCATCGCTACCGCTCTTCTCCCTGTCACCCGCCGCGCAAAAGGCGTGGCTCATGCAGCGCCTCGCGCAGCCGGCTCCGGCCGCGGCTCGCGGCCTGAGCGACGGCGGTCGCCTGCCCGGACGCGAGGGCCCACCGCGTGATGCCGCAGTCCTCGTGCCGCTGGTGCATCGCGCAGACGGCTTGACGCTGCTCCTCACCCAGCGCAGCGCCGACCTTCCGGACCACCCGGGGCAGATCGCGCTGCCGGGTGGACGCGTCGAGCCCGGCGACGCGAACCGGGCAGCGACCGCATTGCGCGAGGCCGCCGAAGAAACGGGCCTGCCCGCGGATCGTGTGAGCATCCTGGGTGAGCTCGCAAGCTATGAGACCGTGACGGGGTATCGGGTGACCCCCATCGTCGGTTGGGTCGAGCCGCCATTCGCGCTCACCCCCGACCCGGTCGAGGTCGCCGACGTCTTCGAAGTCCCGCTCGCTTTCGTCCTCGATCCGACGCATCAGCAGCGCCACTCCCGGATGCAGGGGGCGCTGCGCCGTGAGTTCTGGGCGATCCCGTATCGCGATCGCTACATCTGGGGCGCGACGGCGGCGATGCTCGTGATCCTGGATCGCACACTGCGCACGTAGCCGGCGCGTCGGCCCCAAGCGTTCGCGTGCGGCAGCCAGGCGCTAACATGCGCGCCATGGATGCACCGCCGACGGCGCCCCGACGCGACACTCCATCGATCCCTGCCCCAACGTCACGCGTGTTTCGCGACACGGCGCTCGTCCTGCCCGGGGGTGGCGCGCGTGCCGCATACCAGGTCGGCGCCTTGTGCGCACTGGCGCGCATCGTCGGGGAACGCGGTCCGCTCCCCTTCCCCGTCGTTTGCGGGACGTCCGCCGGCGCGCTCAATGCGGTGGCGATCGCGCAGCACGCCGACGACTTCCGCTTCGGGGTCGCGCGGCTCGCCCGCTGGTGGCGCCGAATCGCGGTGTCGTCGATCTATCGCACCGACTTTCGCGCCATGTGGCTGCACAGCGCGCGCTTCCTCGCCGCGGTGCTCATGGGCATGCGGCCGCCGCACGGCGTGGCGGCGATCCTCGACAACGCACCCCTTGCCGGCGTCATCGCACGCGAGTTCGACTTTCCCCGATTGCGCACGCACATCGCCAACGGCCACCTGCATGCGCTCGCCGTCAATGCCACGAGCTACGCCACGGGATCCGCAGTGACGTTCTTCGAGGGCTCGGAGGCGCTACGCGGCTGGCAGCGGATGCGCCGCTTCGGCGCGCCGACGCAGATCGGCGCGTCGCACCTGCTCGCGTCCACCGCGATCCCATTCCTGTTCGCGCCCGAGCGCATCGGCGACGACTACTACATGGACGGGTCGGTGCGCCAGCTCGCGCCCCTGTCGGCGCCGCTCAACCTCGGCGCGCGACGGCTCATCGTCGTCGCGGTCGATCCGTTTGCCGGGGCGTGGTCGCACCGTCCGGAGCGCGTGGGATACCCGTCCTTCGCGCAAGCCGCCGGCAACGCACTGTCCACCGTGTTCCTCGACAACCTCGTCGTCGACGTCGAGCGTGTCATGCAGGTGAATCACCTCGTCGATCACCTGGGCGCGCAGGCCGAAGCGACCGGTGCGGCGCACGTCGACGTGCTCGTGCTTGCCCCCTCCAGGGACCTGGGCGAGCTCGCGCTGGGCTTCGTCGATCACTTCCCCCGGGCACTGCGCAACCTGTTGCGTGGCCTCGGTAGCACCGAGGGCGCCGGCGGCGATCTCATCTCGTATCTGCTCTTCGATCGCGGGTTCTGTCGCGCGCTCGCAGCGCTGGGCTACCGCGACACCATGAAGCGACGGCGTAGCGTGACCGCGTTCCTCGAAGCCGAAATCGCGACATCACCCTCGCCGTGGGCGGAGTAGCGTGGGCCGCCGCGTACCCTGCAGTGGCCACCGCGACGCGGGGTGGCACAATGCGCCTCGCGCCTTCACCCGTCCTCGTCTTCGGCCATGCTGACCCGCACCTCGCCGCGCGCACGCGCCTTCGCCGGGCTTTGTCCCCACGGTTTCCATCGTGTCGCATATTTCGAGTGGGGCGATCCGGCGAACGAGCAGGTCGTGATCTGCGTCCACGGCCTCACGCGCAATGGTCGCGATTTCGACGTCCTCGCCGAGGCACTCGCGCCGACGCACCGGGTCCTCGCCGTCGACATGCCTGGCCGGGGCGCGAGCGAGTGGCTGCGCGTTCCCGAGGACTACGTGTTCACGACGTACGTTGCAACGCTCGCCGCGCTCATCGCGCGCGCGAACGTCGCCGGCGTGTCGTTCGTGGGGACGTCGATGGGCGGCCTGCTCGGCATCGTGCTCGCGGCGCAACCCGGCACGCCGATCGAGCGTCTCGTCGTCAACGACGTGGGGCCGGTGCTCGATCCCGCCGCCCTGCGGCGCATCGCGAGCTACGTTGGGCAGGACCCCACGTTTGCGTCGTTCGCCGAACTCGAGACGTACATCCGCACCGTCTCGGCGCCGTTCGGCCCACACGACGATGCGCAATGGCGCCACCTCGCCGCGACCACGGCGCGCGAGCGTCCAGACGGCCGCTGGGGCCTGAACTACGACCCTGGCATCGCCGTGCCGTTCTCGTCGGATCCGGCGCAGGTCGGACTGTGGCCGCTGTGGGATGCGATCCGTTGCCCGGTCCTCGTCACGCGCGGCGAGTCGTCCGATCTGCTCTCCGTGGCGACCGCGCAGGCCATGACCGAGCGCGGACCGCGGGCGACGCTGCGCACGTTCGCGGGCGTGGGTCACGCCCCCACGTTCATGGCCGCGGATCAAGTGGCCGCGGTGACCTCCTTTCTGCGCGACGCACCCGCGCCAGCGCCCGCCACTCCGGGCTAGTCCCGGGGTGCGCTCGTCGCGGGAGGCGATGCGGGGGCGATTGGTTCGCTGGCGAGGGTCGTGCCCCGTGGCACGGATGTCGCTTGCGAACGTGCGATGTGATCGCCACGGTGGCGTGCCCATCGCCGTTGCCTACAATACGTGGATCACGTCGCCGGACTGCCCATGGCGCTCGCGCTCAAACTTCCTCCTGTCGATCCGCATCCCGCGCACGCGCCCGAAACGCGACCCGCCAAGGTCGGGCCGTGGCTCGACGCGGCGCGTTCGCGCGACCCCATCGACGCCGCGCGCATCATCGGCGATGCCCTGGCCGCCACCAACCGTGTCGCCATCAGCGACGGTCGGCGGCTCGAACTCGCGGAACAGTACTGGAACGCGGCCACCGCGCTGTGGCCGGTGCTCGAGCGGAGCTTCGACGCAACACAACACCCGTTGACGGGCGCCGCCCTCGAAGCCACCAAGGCCGGCCTGACGCTGGCGAGCGAGCTTGGGGTCGCGTACAAGCGCCTGCTCGAGAACGAGGCCGCGAAGCGGATCTCGCTGGGAGGGCAGCGCCTTCTGCTCGCACTCGTCCAGCGCTGCGTGCAGTGCACGGCGCGCGTCCTCGTCAACAGCTACCTCGCGTACGCGCCGGTCCCGCCGCGGACCTGGTTCGACGCGCACGCGGTGTATGCGTTCGCCCGCGAGCGCAATCTCCATCTCGTGCCGCTGGGCGCAGACGCGCCCGACGTGACCGTGGAAGCGCTCGTCATCCAGTCGTTGCTGCTCGCGCTCGCCAATCCGTACGGCTTCCTCCCGGGCCAGCTCGGGCAGGTGCTGCGCTACGTGCAGCAGCACGCGCACTGGGCGAAGCTCACCGACGTTGCGCCGGTGCATCGCATGGCGAAGGCCGTGGCGATCGTTCCGATCGGGCACGATTTTCCGCCGTTTGCCGCGAACAAGGGCGGCTCGATCGACGGCAACAAGTTCTTCCTGCTGACCTTCGACCTCGCGTTTCAGATCCAGGAGGAATTGCGCGCGCTGGCTGCAGGTGGCGCCCTTCCGGAGGGCGTCGGGCGCGATCCCGCAGCGCGCACCCGCTATCGCGCGCTCCTCGAACGCCTCCTCCGACAATGGGCGGTCCCTCCGGCGCGCCAGTTCAATCGGCTGCCGTCGCGCGCGCGCGTCGTGACTTGCGCGGGTCTCACCGGCGTGTGGCAATACAGTCGCGGCCCGCATGCACTGGATCCGCGCACGCCCGCGGGCCTGCCCCCGATGGCGCGCTGCCAGGTCATCAATCACACCCCCGCCGGCTACGCGCTGCGCCAGATCGACACGGCACCGGCGACGCTTCGCATCGGGGATCTGGTGGCGCTGCGCATCGAGGGCCGCACGAGCCTGCAGGTGGCGATGGTGCGCTGGTTCCGGAACACGCTGAAGTCGAGCGGGCTCGAGTTCGGTTGCGAACTTCTCTCGGAGAATCCGGAAGCGGCAACGGCAGCGGCCGAGGACGCCGGGCAGGCGACACCGCAACCGGCCGTGGTTCTCCCCGACGAAGGCAGCGCGGGCGGTGACTCGGCGCCGGCGCAGATCATCGTGCCGGCTGGGGCATTCGGCGTCGAGCAGGGGATCACGCTGCGTCGGGGCAACGCCACGGGCTTTGCCGTTCTCACCAAGCTCGTCGAGCAGGGCCCGGGCTTCGAACTCTACGAATTCGTGCCTGTCGGTTGATTCCGCGCCTCGGCGTCGCGGGCCTCGCCGCGCTCATCCTGCTCGAACTCCTCTGGGGGCTCGTTCTCGCCCCGTTGCCGGGCGCGCGCTTCCTGGCCGTCAAGGCGTTGCCGCTCGCGCTGCTCTTTCCGGGCGTCGCGCGCGGCGCCCGCAAGCCGCGCCAGTGGCTCGTCCTGCTGCTGCCGTTCTATTTCGCCGAAGCGCTGGTGCGGGCGCTGACCGAGCCGATGCGTCACGCGCTGGTCGCGAGTCTTGCCGCCGCGCTCGCCCTGACGACGTTCGTCGGCATGCTCCTGTGGCTCCACGCCGAGAGGCCCCGGCGTCGCTGACGTTTGCGGCTTGCGACTGCGGCCTATCGTTTTCCGGGTTCGCGCTCGCTCGCCTTGGCGTGCGCCTCGCCGCTCAAGCCGCGTGGCAGCGGAAAGACGACGTTCTCGGCGGTACCCTTGAGTTCGGTGACGCCGCGCGCACCCAGTTCGCGCAAGCGTGCGATGACCTGCTGGACCAGGATCTCGGGTGCCGACGCGCCGGCGGTGACGCCGACGCGCTTCATGCCGGCGACCCACTCCGCACGCAACTCCTCGGCACGATCGACCATCCACGCCGGCACACCGCGATGTGCGGCCACCTCGCGCAGGCGATTCGAGTTCGAGCTGTTCGGGCTGCCGACGACGATCACCACGTCGACCTGGGGCACGATCGCACGCACCGCATCCTGGCGGTTCTGCGTCGCGTAGCAGATGTCGTCACGCTTCGGACCGACGATATCGGGGAAGCGCGCCTTGAGCGCCGCCACGATCGCCGCGGCGTCGTCGATCGATAGCGTCGTCTGCGTGACGTACGCGAGCCGGTGTGGGTCGCGCACCACGAGCGCATCGACGTCGGCGACGGAGTCGACGAGGTGGATCCCGCCGTCCACCTGTCCCATCGTCCCCTCGACCTCGGGATGCCCGGCGTGCCCGATCATGACGATGTCGCGGCCCTGCTCGCGCATCTTGGCGACCTCGACGTGCACCTTGGTGACGAGCGGACAGGTGGCATCGAACACGCGCAGGCCGCGCGCCTCGGCTTCGGCCCGCACCGCCTTCGATACGCCGTGCGCCGAGAAGACGACGGTGGCTCCGACCGGGACGTCCGCGAGTTCCTCGACGAAGATCGCGCCTTTCGCCTTCAGGCCATCGACGACGAAGCGATTGTGCACGACCTCGTGGCGGACGTAGATCGGCGCGCCGAACTGCGCGAGCGCCTGTTCGACGATGGCAATCGCACGATCCACCCCGGCGCAGAAGCCGCGCGGATTGGCAAGCAGGATGTCCATGGCAAGACCCGTCACTTCGCGGCCGCGCGCCGCGGTTCGCGAAAGCTGTCGAAGATGAGGAGCGCCGCGCCCACGGTGATCGCAGAATCGGCGACGTTGAACGCCGGCCACGACCAGCCGGCGTAATGGAAGAGCAGGAAATCGGTGACGCGTCCGGCGCCGATGCGGTCCCACAGGTTCCCGAGCGCACCACCCAGGATGAGCGCGAAGCCGCACGACAGCACGCGGCTGCCACCGCGTCGCAGCATCCACACGAGGAAGACGCTGGCGACGAGCGCGATGGCGATGAAGAACCACCGCTGCCAGCCGTCGTGGTCGGCGAGGAAGCTGAACGCGGCACCGGTGTTGTAGGCGAGCACCAGGTCGAAAAACGGCGTCACGCGCATCGACTCGCCGTCGCGAAACGTCGTCTCGACCAGGAGCTTGGTCGCGCGATCGAGCGCGACGACCGCCGCCGACAGCCACAACCATCGCGTCCAGCCGGGAGCCGATGCCGTGCCTTGCATGCGTGCGCTCGCGCCCGGTCGCGTCAGCGGCGCCGGCGCATCAGGCGCACCGACGCGGCTCGCCGGCGCCGAAGAGGTTCGACACGCAGCGCCCGCACAGCGTCGGGTGCGCGGTATCGTGTCCGACGTCGGCCCGCCAATGCCAGCACCGCTCGCACTTCACGTGCGGGCTCGGTGTCACGCGCACGGCGAGCGCGTCACCCCGCGCCACCGACGCGGCCGAGGTGATGGTCACGAAGCGCAGGTCGTCGCCGAGCGAGGCGAGTGCCGCGTGGGCCTCGTCTGGCGCCACGATCGCCACTTCGGCCTGCAGCGACGAGCCGATCGCGCCGGACTGGCGCACCGTTTCGAGCTCCTTCAGCACGGCGGCGCGCGCGGCGAGAATCGTCTCCCACTTGGCGATGAGCGCGGGCTCGTCCGCGACGGCGCCTCCGGCGCTGCGCCACTCGTGCACGAAGATCGTCGTGTCGTTCGGGTGGACGATGCGCCACGCCTCCTCGGCGGTGAACGAGAGGATCGGCGCCAGCAGTTTCAGCAGCGTGTCACGGATCACGACCAGTGCAGTCTGCGCCGAGCGGCGCGCCCGCGAATCGCGCGCGGTCGTGTACAGGCGATCCTTCAGCACGTCGAGGTAGAAGCCGCCGAGATCCTCCGAGCAGAAATTGGTGAGGCGCTGCACCGCAAGGTGGAATTCGTAGCGGCCGTAATCGTCGGCCACGGCGCGTGCGAGCATCTCGGTCCGGGCGATCGCGTAGCGATCGACTTCGAGCAGTTCGCCGCCCGCCACCGCGTGCGCGGCAGGGTCGAAATCCGAGGTATTGGCGAGGAGGAAGCGCAGCGTGTTGCGGATGCGCCGGTAGCTCTCGACGACGCGCTTCAGGATCTCGTCGCTGATGTTGAGCTCGCCCGAGTAGTCGGTGGCCGCGACCCACAGGCGCAGGATCTCGGCGCCCAGCGTGTCGGCGACCTTTTGCGGGGCCACCACGTTGCCCTTCGACTTCGACATCTTCTTGCCGTCACCATCGACGACGAAGCCGTGCGTGAGCAGCGCCTTGTACGGCGGCACCCCGTGCAACATGCACGATTCGAGCAACGACGAATGGAACCAGCCGCGATGCTGGTCGGAGCCTTCGAGATAGAGGTCGGCCGGGAATCGCGTCCACTGCGCGTGCGAACCCATGCGCGAGCGCGCGGCGTCGGGCCCGCCCATCACGGTCTGGAAGGTGGCGCCCGAGTCGAACCACACGTCGAGCGTGTCGGTGAGCTTGCGGTACTTCTTCGCATCGACGCCGAAGTCCTCCGCACTCGCCTCGAACCACGACTCGATGCCGCCCCCCTCGACCCGCGAGGCCGCGAGTTCGAGGAGCGCGAGCGTGTCCGGGTGCAACTCGTCGGTTTCGCGATCGACGAAGAATGGCAGCGGCACGCCCCACGAACGTTGCCGCGACAGCGTCCAATCGGGCCGGTGCGCGATCATGCCGGTCAGCCGAGCCTTGCCCCACGCCGGATAGAACGTCGTCGCCTCGATCCCGCGCAGCGCCGTGGTGCGCAGCGACTCCGCGGGCCGCACGCCACGGTACCCGGGCACCTCGTCCATCCCGGCGAACCACTGCGTCGTCGCGCGATAGATGATCGGCGTCTTGTGCCGCCAGCAGTGCATGTAGCTGTGCGTGAACTTCTCGACATGGAACAGCGCGCCGACTTCGCGCAGCTTGTCGACGACGAGCGGATTCGCCTTCCAGATGCTCAACCCTCCGAAGAACTCGAGACTCTTCGCGTAGGTGCCATCGCCGGTGACCGGGTTCACGATCTCGTCGTCGCGCATGCCGTAGTGGCGGCACGACACGAAGTCCTCGACGCCGTAGGCGGGGGATGAGTGCACGAATCCGGTGCCCTGTTCGAGCGTCACGAAGTCGCCAAGGTAGACCGGCGAGATGCGATCGTAGAACGGGTGGCGGAAGCGGATGCGCTCGAGCGCGGCGCCTCGTGCCGTCGCGACCACCTCGCCGGTGAGGCCGTAGCGGGCGAGCGTCGGGTCGACGAGTTCACGCGCGAGGACGAGCTGGCCGCGTGCCGTGGTGACGAGCGCGTAGACGAGATCGGGATGCGCGTGCAACGCCTGGTTGGCGGGGATCGTCCACGGCGTCGTGGTCCAGATCACCGCGTAGACCTCGCCCTCCGGGGCGAGCGGAAGACCGAAGGCCCGGCCGAACACTTCGCGATCCGCGGCGTCGAGGGCGAAGCCGACGTCGATGGCAAGGTCGGTGCGATCCTCGTACTCGACTTCGGCCTCGGCGAGCGCGCTCTGGCAATCGAAGCACCAGTTCACCGGCTTCAATCCCCGATACACGTAGCCCTTCTCGAGCACCGTGCCGAGCGTGCGCAACTCGTCGGCCTCGTTCTTGTAGGCCATCGTCGTGTACGGGTGATCCCAGTCACCGAGCACGCCGAGGCGCTTGAATTGCTCGCGTTGCTTGTCGATCTGCTCGGTCGCGTAGGCGCGGCACAGGCGCTGCGTTTCGGCTGCGGACAGGTTCTTGCCGTGCGTCTTCTCGATCTGCACCTCGATCGGCATGCCGTGGCAGTCCCAGCCTGGCACGTACGGAGCATCGAAGCCGGCAAAGCCCTTGCTCTTGACGATGATGTCCTTGAGGATCTTGTTCACCGCGTGGCCGATATGGATGTCGGCGTTGGCGTACGGCGGACCGTCGTGGAGGACGAATCGCGGCCGGCCGGCCGCCGCGGCGCGGATCGCCTCGTACACGCGCGTGCGTTGCCACTCGGCGATCCAGCCCGGTTCGCGCCGGGCGAGGTCACCGCGCATCGGGAACGGCGTGTCGGTGAGGTTGAGGGTGCTGCGGTAATCGGGCTTGGAAGCGTCGGGCATGGGTACGGGTGGAAAGGCGTGGGGTGCGCTCACGCGGTGGACGCAGGAAGCGCGGCACCGGGCGTTGCGAAATATGCGCGCGCGGCCTGAACGTCGGCGCGGATCTGATGGGTGAGTGCCGCGAGATCCTCGTACTTCTCCTCGTCGCGCAGCTTGTGCAGGAATTCGACGCGCACGCGACGTCCGTAGATCGTCTCGGCGAAGTCGAAGAGGTAGACCTCGAGGATCGGCTGGCCGTGGGCGGTGATCGTGGGCCGCACGCCGACGCTGGCAACGCCAGGCAGCGGCTGAGCCCCGAGTCCGTGCACGCGCACGGCGAAAATGCCCGACACCGGCGGGCGCCGACTCAGCGACAGGTTGGCCGTGGGAAAGCCCAGCGTGCGTCCGCGCTTCTCACCGTGTGCGACGCGACCGTTGATCGTGTAGTTTCGACCGAGGAGGTCGGCAGCGCGACGCAAGTCGCCGCGAAGGAGCGCATCGCGCACCAGCGTCGACGAGGCACGCTCGCCGTTCACGAGCACGGTGTGCATGGCTTCGACGCTGAAGGTCTTCGCATGCTGGCGCAGGAGGCCCAGGTCCCCTGCCCTGCCGCGGCCGAAGCGGAAGTCGTTGCCGACGAGGACCCAGCGCACGTCGAGGCGACGCACGAGGACGTCCTCGATGAACGCCTGCGCGCTCAGTTGCGCGAGCGCTGCATCGAAGCGGGCGACGTAGGTTCGGGCCACGCCGAAGGCCCGGAAGACCTCGAGCTTCTGCGCGAGCCGGGTCAGGCGCGGCGGTGCCGTCTCCTTGGCGAAGAACTCGCGCGGATGGGGATCGAACGTGAGGACCGCCGGCGTCAGGCACAGGTCTTCGGCGGCTTCACACAGCCGCAAGAGCATCGCCTGGTGACCGCGATGCACACCGTCGAAGTTGCCGATCGTGAGGGCAATCGGACCATCGGCGCGGGACGGGAGTCCGCGATAGAGCCGCACGTGAGGGGGACCGCCGGCAGGACCGATCGCGTCAACGCCTCGGGCCGCCGGCAGGATGTCGAGCCAAAGCGTTGAATTCTATCGCATTTGCAACGTGTCCGGGGCTACGGCAGCGGCACCGTCGCCGACGGCGGCACGTAGGCCCACTCGCGCCAGCCGCCGGGCACGAGCGGATAGTAAAGAGCGAGGCGGATCGGGCGAGCTTCGAGCGCATGCACGAGCCGGGCGTAGCGGGTGAGTTGCGCCTCGTAGCGCGTCACCTCCTGCGCCAGGAAGGTCTCGGCGTCGGCGCCTTCATGGCGCCCGGTCTTGAAGTCGACGATCCAGCGCTGCCCGTCGGCGATGAACGTGCGATCGAGGACCACGTGCACGATCGCCCCGCCGTCGAGGCCCGCCAGCGCCCACTCGCTGTGGGCGTCCGTGTGTGTCGGGTCGAAGAGCCAGCGCCCCCGCGGGTCGTCGTTCACGGCGGCAAGGACGGCGAGCACGTCGGCGACCGCGTGGTCGAGCGCGTGCGCCGCGACACCCTCGGCGGCAAGCTCCGCACGCACGTGCGGCGCGAGCGCTTCGCGCGCGGCGGCATCGCGCGCCGAGCCCGGGTCGGTCGCCCGTCGCGCGAGATGGCGATGCGCCACCGTACCGATGATGGCGGCTTCGGCGCGGGCCCACTCGAAGTCCGGCCCCGGCGCGCGCGCGGCGCGGGATCGTGCCGGCGCGATCGTCTCCGGCAGGCGCGGCACGACGAAGTCGGCGGCAAGGCGCACGAGAGGCGGTGCTCCCGGGCGTTCGCTTCGCGTTTCGCTCGGGGCCTCGGGCGCCGCGGGGAGCGCGTCGACCACCCCCTCCCAAAGCTTGCGCAACGCCGTGCCGCGGCGCGGTGTGCGCCACCGCGCCCTGCCGGCGTCGGCATCGATCTCGACCGTGGAGGTGGCCACGAGGTGCAGGCGACGACGGGCACGCGTGACGCCGACGTAGAGCATCCGGCCGACCTCATGATCGGCCTCGGTACCCGCAAGCGATCCCAGATAGTCGTAGATGGGATCCGGGCCGCCGCGTGGTCCGCGCGGGGCCAGCAGCAATCCCCGCGGCCGCGTGCGCCAGCGCAGCAGCGGCGGCGCGTCGTTGCGCGCTGCGCGGGCCAATCCGGGGATCACGACCGTGTCGAATTCGAGCCCCTTCGCCTTGAAGAGCGTCATGATCTTGACCGCACTCGCGGCCTCATCCGCCGACGTCACGAAACGCGCGGCGAGTTCGTCGCGCACGGCGTCCCAGTCGTCGACGTCGCCACCGCGAGCGTGGTCGCGCAACACGGCGAAGCTGTCCTCCACCGCGGTGAAATCGATCGGTTCGGCGAGCGTGGCCGGGCCGCCGAGCGCGAGCCACGTTCCGCGCACGCGATCGGCGAGGAGCCCGGTTCCATGCTCGGCGAAGGCAGGCGCGATGACGGTTGCAAGACGCGCGAGGCGCTGCCGGCCGTCCGTCGACAGGCCCTCGATGGTGGGCAGGGCGGCCAGCAGACCCGGCAGCCCGTGATCGAGATGGGCGCTTGCGACCAGGAGATCGGCGAGCAGGATGCCGCACCACGGGGCGCGCAACACGGCAAGGGCTGCCAGCCGGTCGGCCGGCTGGATGAGGGCGTGCGCCAGCGCCATCACGTCTTGCACCGCTTGCCGGGCGGCGAGCGCGTCGAGTTCCACGGCGGCGAAGCCGATCCCCTCGGCGCGCAGCGCCGGCAGGATCGAGACAAGATCGCCGCGCGCCCGGACGAGGATCGCGATGTCGCTGGAACCTTCGGCGAGCGCCTCGCGAACGCGAGCCACGGTGCACGCCGCCTCCTCCTCGCGGCTCGTGGCCACGTCGAGCGTCGGCGGCAGCGCGGGCGTCGCATCGTCCGCAACCGCGGCGGCCGCGAAGGCCACGGCGCCACGCCACGGCTCGTTGCGCGCCCCGAGGATCGCGGGAAAGACGCGATTGACCCACGCGACGAGCGCGCCCCGCGAGCGGAAATTGCGGGCGAGATCGAGAAACTCGACGGCAACCGATCCGATGCGGCCTTCGTCGATGGCCTGCAGGAAGAGCCGCACCTCGGCGTTGCGGAAGCGATAGATCGACTGCATCGGGTCGCCGACCGCAAACAGCGTGCGTCCATCCCCCGGCGTCCAGCCTGCGGTCAACAGGTCGATGAGGTCGAACTGCAACTGCGAGGTGTCCTGGAATTCATCGATGAGCAGGTGCTCGATCGCGAGATCGACGCGCAGCAGGAGTTCGCTCGGCGCATCGACGGCGCCCAGCGCCGCGACGGCGGCGAGCGCGAGCTCGGTGAAATCGGTTGCCCCCTGCCGCGCGCAGACCAGGCGAAACTGCGCCACCGCGCGCGGCAGGATGTGCAGCAAGGCGAGCACCGTGTTCCAGGTGGCATCGGCGATCGTCGCCGGGGGCAATGTGCGCACGAGATCGAGCGCGACCACGAATTCGGGGGCGCTCGCCAGTGCCGCGAGCATCGCGTGCGCCTCGTCGCGCTGCGTGCCTCCACCCGCGCTCGGCGGCCGCACGCCCTCGCGGCGCGTGTGGCGCTGCCGCGGCGCTCCATCGCGGGTCAGGAGCCAATTCGCGACCGCGCACCAGTGACCAAGCTCGGCGTGTGCCGCGGGGGGAAGTCCGCCGTGCGCCGCGCACCGCGCGAGCGCGGCAGCGAGCGCTGCATCGCCGTCTTCGGCCATGAGCTCGTCGGCGGCACGCTGCGCGCATTGCGCGATCCTCGCCATGAGTTCCGCCGGAGCGCGGGCGCGGGCGGCGCCAAGCTCGGCTTCGATTTCGGCCTGCAATGCGGACTCGAGTTCGGTGCGCAACGCCGACGGGTCCCGATCGACGAGATGGGCAAGCCATTGCTCACGCCGGGCGAGCATCGACGCAACGAGGTCGACGACGACGGCGGCGTCGTTGTCCAAGGCCGCAAGCAATCGTCCCCAGTGCGGATCCTGCGGTTCGGCCGCGACCAGCGTCGCTCGCGCCGCCAGGGCGTAGAGCGCCTGCGGCCGCTCGACGACGCGCACCGAGGGTCCGAGCCGACTCATGAGCGGCGCCTGGCTTGCGAGCGTCGCGCACAGCGCGTCGATCGTGTAGATCGCAAGCTGCGCGGGGTGGTCGAGCAGTGACCATCCGAGCCGGTCCGCCTGCGCCAGGACCGCCATGGCGAGCTGTCGGGTCGTCGCCTCGTGCGGCATCGTGACTGGCACGCCGTCGCGCGCCATCTGCAGCGCGGTGACGACGCGCTCGCGCATCTCGCTGGCGGCCTTGCGGGTGAACGTCATCGCCACGACGCGCTGCGGCGCGTCGACGCCGGCGAGGAGTGCCAGGTAACGCTGGATGAGCAGTTCGGTCTTGCCCGAGCCGGCGGGCGCCTGCACGAGAAACGAGGCGTCCGTCGCGAGCGCGCGGCGCCGGTGGGCCGCGTCGCGGGCGAGACGCTCGGCGTTGGCGTCGTCAGTCATCGGCGACCTCGTCGTCGCTCCATCCGCCCTCACGGGCCGCGTCGATCCGGCACAGGGATTGCCGCGCGCAGCGCTCACACGGGCGGTGGGGGCGTTCGCGCGGAGTCACGCTCGCCACGCCGTCGCGGATCTCGGCGGCAAGCGCGGACAAGTGCTGCGCGTAATACTGCGCGATGCCCGCCCAGCCGGGCGGGTTGGCCAGTCGTGTCGCATCGGCCAATGCCGGCCATTGCGCAACGTCCTCGGCGAAGCCGACAAGCCCGATGTCGCCGGCCTTGACGCTCCCGTAGGCGACCGCCCGCACCGGGGTGGAGGGCGTCTGTGCCTCGAGCGCCAGCCAGTACATGCCAAGCTGCGGAAAGCGCGGGCGCGAGGCAAACCAGCTCTTCACGGATTCGACCTTGCCCGTCTTGTAATCGATGATGGCAAGACCGCCCCCGGCCAGCGCATCGACCCGGTCGAGCGTGAGGCGGAACACGAGACCGTGCAGTTCCACGCCGGCCTTGACCTCGGTGCGCTCGACCGTGAAGCCGGGGCGCGGCCGCTCGACCTCTTCGATCCACGCCGCGGCCACGGCGGGGAGGCGCTCGCGCTCGATGCTCGCGACCGCCGGCGGCAGCGACGCCCAGCGCGCCGCATCGAGAGTGGAGAGCGCCGTGCGTGTGGCCGCTTGCAGTCGTGCGTGGAGCGCGTCCGCGTCGAGCGCCACGAGCCCGTCGTGGCTGCCCACCGCTCGCCAGAAAGCCGCCATGAGCGCGTGCACGAGTTGCCCGCGTTCGTGCGGGGCAAGGCCGGTCACCGGGGTGGGCCAGGGATCCGCACGGAGCCGATAGCGCGCAAGGGCCATGAACGGGCAGTCGGACTGCGCTTCGATGACCCCACTGCCACCGCGAACCGCTCCGGGCGGGAGCGCGGGAGCCTGCGCGTCGAGCCGTGTTTCGACCGCTCGAGCGGCGGCGATGCGCCGTGCGCTGCCGTCGTCTTGCAAGGCCACCGGCGCGGGCCACGCGCCGCTGACGAGCGCGGTCGGGCGGGCGGGCGCGTGGGCGAGCGTCGCCGGCGCGCTCAACACGACCTCTGGTGCGTTGGCCATGAGCCGCGCGGTGATGCGCGAGGCAAAGGCGCGTTCGCGCGCAGCGCTCGCGCGCGGAACTTCGTGCTCGCGCTGCCAGGGCAGCGGCAGCAGCGGATTCGGCTGCGGTGCAGGAGGCCAGTGCTGCCCCGACAGTCCCGCGACCCACAGGGCGTCGCAGGGAACCGACGCGGCCTCGATGAGGCCCATGAGCAAGACGGGTCCGCCCTGCCCTTGCGGCTGGAAAACCGTCGACCCGGCCTGATCGACCAGGAGCGCCAGGGCTTCGCCCGGCGGCAGGCGCGCGGTCAGCGCGTCGAGCCGGACGAATGCGTCGAGCAATCGCCCGAAGGCATCGCGCGCCTCGTACGCCGCGCCCGCGAGTGACGCCTCGCCCGGCCAGCCGCAGCGATCGAGGAAATCGCGCCATTGGGTGACCCAGGCGCGGGCGCTGCGCGGCCGTGAGCAGTCGAACGCGGCCATTGCATCCGCGAGTCGCTGCGCTGCCGTTGCATCGACCGTGGCGAGGGAGGCGACGGCGTGACGCGCCGTGATCGTCTCCTCGCCGCGCTCGAGCCAGTCCCGTTCGAGACCCGCGCGAGCGACCCATCGCCCCGGCCCGTACGGCGAGCGGAAGAGCGCTGCCGCGACGGCGCGATCCAGCGCGCCATGCGCAAGGCCGATCCAGCCGAGCGCCGCCGCCACGATCGGCGCATCGGCGAGCGGGGCGCCCAGCGAGATGTCGTACGGTCGTCGTGCCGCGGCATTCCCGGGCCGTTGCAACTCCGGGCAAAGCACATCCTCGGCGAGGCTGCGCACCTCGTCGCGCCGCGCCGCGAGCCCGTCGATCGCAATGACGATCGTCGCGTCCGGGGTTCGCAGCGCGCGTTCGCGGGCCCATTGCAGCGCGAGCACGATCTCGTCGCGCGGGGTGGGCGCAACGACGCGACTCGCCATAGCGCGCGCCGCCGGCTCGGCCGCCACGGCCACGTCCATCCCAGCACCGCGCAGGGCGGTGCACAGGCGATCCTGCTGCGGCGTGAACTCGAGGAAGCCCGCGAGGAGCACGGCGTTGTCACGGTAACCCTCGTGGTGTCCCGCGTCTTCGGCGAGGACGTCGGCGAGCGTCGCGTCGTCGAAGGCCCGACGACTGTCGAGTTCCCGGCGATAGCGTTCGGCCCACGCGATGAAGGCGTGGGGATCGGACGCGGCCGGAGCGAGCCAGGTATCGCGCCAGGCGCGCCAGCTCGGCCCTCCCGCGCCCCAGGCATGGACGAGCGCCCATGCCTCCCGCGCGAGGTCCGCGAAGCCGCGAGCGTCGATCGTGCCGGGCGGCAGTGCCGGGTCGTCGTCGACGATCTGCCGCCACAAATGGCGTGCCTCGATCGGCGCGACGAGCCGCTGCGTGGTGCGACCGGCGTCGTGTGCCTCCTGCCACAAATGGAGGAGCCACGCCGGCCACGGCAGCACGCGACCCGCAGGCCACGCCGTCTTGCCCGAACGCAGCATTGCGGCGTCGTGACGCGCCGAGAGCACCCGGGCGAGCCGCCGGTTCGGCGTGACGACGAGCGCGCCGGCGGCGAGGGCATGCAAGGGATCTGCTGCAGGTGTCGACATCATGAGGAAGCGCCCAAGGCGCGCCGCCCGACGGCGGTGGACGCGCGCACGGCAAGACGAACGTTAGCAGCTTCCCGCATCCATCCGGCGCGCACTGGCCCGGCTGTCGTGGTGGGTCGGGGCCGCGCCGATGCCCGTGGCGCCACGCATCGCTTGCGTCGCGCGGCCGACGCCGCGTCGCGATGCGAGCGGCAACTTCAGCCCGTCAGTCGGCGCTACCGGCGACCGGCAAGACCCCCAGATCCGCCGCGGTCGTACGCGCGCCGACCTCGGTTGCGCTTGCGGCAGGCCGTGGGACCGCGCTGCCGGCCGCCAGGGTCGCGCTGCCGAAGGTGGCTTGGGCGGTGCGCGGAAGTGCGGCTCCCGGGCCCGGCGCGCCCGTCACGGGGCGCACCGGCCTCATGCCGGCGTGCAACGTCGCGGGCGGTGCGCCGGACGACAGCATGGCGCCAAGGCGATCCGCAGGCGGGCGGCCTTCGGTGCGCGGTATCGCGGCCTTCCACTCACCGCACCAGTCGTCGTCGCGCACGTGCGGCCACACGCCTTCGATCATGAAGGACTTCTGGTTCACCGGGTGCAGTCGGGGTGCCGAGCGCCGGCATTGGCCCCAGCGGATCCCGCCCGTGGTGGCCTGGCCGTGATCGCGATCATAGAAGTGACATCCGACGCACTTTTCCACGGCTGGGGACTCCTTCTCAATGCAGGTGACGCGGTCGCCACTCCGGCTCGATGTGGGCCTCGGGGCGAATCCGGCGTGTGGCGATACGCGCGCGCTGGCGGGCGTGACGTTGCGTGGCGTCGCGCACGGCCGCGCTGCGGGCGCCGGGTTTGCGTCGCCGCGCTGGGGCCGCGCCGGCACGCCGGACCACACGACACCGAAGGGGGGTTACGGCCGCCGACCGCATCGCTGTTTGCAGTACTGGAAATGGACCACTTTCCCGGCGGCCGTAACCGTTGCCGCAGACACGTGCACGCTCATGCTGCGAGCGGTGCGACGATGCCGCGCAGCGCCCCTGGGACGTCTTGCACCAGGCGCGTGCCCGCAGCAGGCTGCGTGTCCAGCATCGCCTTGAGCTCGGCATCGGCAAGTGCCGCTTGCTGCGCGAGCTCGGCATCGTAGGTCTTGCGCTTGTCTGGTGACGAGAGCACCTCGTAGGCGGCGTGGATCTTGCGCACGAGGCCCGAAAGATCCTGCCCCGCCTCCGTCACGCCGTAGGCGAAGCGCTCGAGAACTGCGGCGTAGGCTGCCTCGATTCGCGCGGTACTCGCACCGGGGGCGAGATCGAGATAGTCATAGTGCGTGTAGTTCAAGGGCCTCTCCTGTCGTCGCCGGCCCGCGTACGGGCCCGATGCGATCCTTTCAGCAGCAAGCGTGCCAAGGATGCCGCGGACGTTGCCATCAGCCGATGGACGTAGGTCGCCATCGCCTTGTGATCGACAGGAAGTCATGCGCACGACCGTTCGTGTCGCGCGTGACGACTCCATCCCCGAGGGCAGTCCGTCTGGCGCGGACGAACGGTCAGGTGCGCAGTCCCTTGCGCACGTCGTCGCGCGACGGCGGGCGTGGCGTGGCGCGAGCCGCCGTGCGTGACCCGCCCGCGGCGCAGGGTCGCCGCGGCGCGGCACTCGGGGAGCGCGGGCTTACAGCTTGCGCACGAGCCCGACCATCACGCCGAAGATTTCGAGTTCGCCTTCCGGACGAATCGGCGCGAAGGCCTTGTTCTCGGCCTTGAGAATGAACCGGCCGGCCTCGAGGTCGAGCCGCTTCAGCGTGAACTGGTTGTCGACGATGGCGACGACGATGTCGCCCTTCTTCGCGCTGGGCTTCTTCTCGACGACGACGAGGTCGCCGTCGAAGATGCCAGCGTCGATCATCGAATCACCCTTCACCCGAATGAGCACCGTGGATGAAGGATGCTCGATCAGGTAATCGTCGATCGTGAGCGCCTCGGCGTCACCGCCCTCGATCGCCTCGGGCAAGCCGGCGCGCACCGGGGCCTCGGCCAAGGGCCGCGCGAAGAACCGTCGCGTCGGGGCGAGTCGACGGTCGGGGGTCGACTCCAGCATTCCGGCAAGCTTCAGCCGGGCCACCAGCGCCGCGACCGACGATTTCGAACGCAGGCCCAGGAGGCTGCCGATCGACGAGTACGAAGGCAGCGCGCGGTGCCGGGCGTAGTAGTCCTGGAGCGCGGTGAGGTAGGAACGATCGTTCGCCATGGCAGAAGCATACGAACGAGCGTTCGTCGCGTCAAGGGGTGGGTACACGGCGCGTGGGAAGAGCAGGACGTGGCAGTGCATCTGCGGCACGTCGGCGGCACCCGCAGCGCACGCGACCGTCCGGGCCAAAGGCCGGGCGTGAGCCGGGCACTTGGAGCCGCGAGCCCCGGCGAGCGACAATCCGGCGCTCGGCGGCGCCTGACCGTCGAGAGGGCAAACCGTGCGTTGGTCGCGGTCGATGCCCTGCCCTTGCGTCACGTCGTGCGCTGTCGCACAAGAGGAGAACGCGATCATGAAGACATTGGCCCACGTCGCAGCCGTACTGTCCTTCGGATTCTGTCTGCTCGCGGGGCTATGGATCCTGCTGCAGGCGAACTTCAAGGACGAGGTCCTCGGTACCGGAATCGGGTTCTACTTCGTTGGCAAGGCGTTCTTCGTCGGCCCGATGCTCTGGCTCGCCGGCGACCGGCTCGGCAGCCGCTAGACGACGTCGCGCGTCGCGCCGCCGCACGCGACGACCGGGCATGAACGGCCGGCGCAGCGTGCCGGGTTCGGCACGGGGAACCGTCTTGCAGGTGACGTGGGGAACGCCGTCGGTCGTCGCGTGGAAACTGGCGTCCCCAGGGGGATTCGAACCCCCGTACTCACCGTGAAAGGGTGATGTCCTGGGCCTCTAGACGATGGGGACGCGGCCTTCCAGCGTACGACTCGCGCGGCAGGAGCCGCGATGGTGCAGTGGTGGAGGTAAGCGGGATCGAACCGCTGACCTCTTGCATGCCATGCAAGCGCTCTCCCAGCTGAGCTATACCCCCACAGCAAGCGGAAGATTATAGCGTGCGGCCATGACGCTGGCAAACCGCATTCGCTGCAAGGACCGTCCACACGCGTCGGGACCGGCGCCGTGCAGCCGTGGGCTATCATCGCTGCGGCCTTCACCTCCGCGCTGCACGCAACCTCATGGCGAGCCCTCTTCCCATTTCCGCCGCACCGTCGCTCGCCGACCGCGTCGTGTTCGTGACGGGCGCGAGCGGAGGGCTCGGCAGCGCCCTCGCCCGCGCCTGCGCCGCAGCGGGCGCCACCGTGGTCCTGCACGGCAAGACGCAGCGCAAGCTCGAGGCGCTCTACGACGAGATCCGTGCCGCCGGACACCCCGAGCCCACGATCCTGCCGCTCGATCTCGCGAAGGCGGGCGCGGAGGACTTCAGCAACGTCGCCAGCGCCTTGCAAGTGCAGCTGGGCCACCTCGATGCGCTCGTGCACACCGCCGCGGCGCTGGGCACGCTCGGTCCGATCGAGCACCAGTCGTTCGATAGCTGGCTCACGCTGCTGCGCGTGAACGTCGCCGCTCCGATGGGACTCACGCGCGCGCTCCTGCCGCTTCTCGACAACGCGGCGGATGCCAGCGTGGTCTTCACGCTCGACGATCGCGGCGAGACGCCGCGTGCGTACTGGGGGGGCTACGCGGTGACCAAGGCGGGCGTGGGAACGCTCGCGCGCGAACTCGCCGACGAGTGGGAGAACCGCGAGCGGTTGCGCGTGAATGCCGTCGTCCCGGGCCCCATCCACTCGCCGCTGCGGGGACGCACGCATCCGGGTGAGGACAAGTCGCGCCTTCCCACGGCCCAGGCGCTGGTGCCGCTGTATCTGCATCTCGTCGCCGGGCAGGCCAAGGCCGAGAGCGGACAACTCGTGTCGGCTCAGGCGTGGCTTGCCGGAGCGCCTTGCACCACGCCGCTGCGCGCGTAGCGCAGGAGAATGCGCAGTCGCCGGAATTCTTCAGCCGGGAGCATGTCCGGCAGCACGACCACGGCGCGCAGGCGCGAGCCGCCGTCGGGCCGCCAGACGATCGTCGTCAGCAGCGAGGACACGTACGTCGCGTGGTGCAGGTGCCCGGCGACGATCCGCCCGTCGCGGTGGTGCACGACGACCAGGCGATCGCCCGCGAGGTGGACGGCAGACACGCCGTTACCCCCCGCTCGCCGAAAGACGGTACGCACCGTCGACGCAGCCCAGGCGAGAACCACGGCGCCGAGGACCGCCTGGAGGCTCACGCCAATGGGCAGCGTGAGCACGACCGCGAGGGTGGCGACGGCGGCCGTGGCCGTCGCGACCGCTCCGGTCCACGACGGTTGCAACGCGATATCGATGGACGGAGCGTGGCGCATGCACGCATTGGACGCCGGTGCCTGCTGCCGCGGCCATCGGCCATCGGGATGACGCCGCGCCCCGGCCCGCCCGGTGGCACCCCGTGCGCGACGTCACCGTGGCGGCGGCCGCGAGGCGGCCGGCGCCACGGCGGATCACGTGCGCGGACTGGTCCGGGGCAACAGGTGTCCCGCGCGGCGCGCCTGCCGCCACAGGGTGGCGGCTACCGCAAGGCACAGCACGACGCTCACCAGCGAGGCTTCCGGTCCGAAGATGCCGCCGGTGAGCCACTCGGGCCCGCTGAGCGATCCGACGAAGACGCCCTGGGCACGCGTGCCGGAGACCGCCACGCCGAAGATGCCGCCTTGCACGAAATTCCACGCGGCATGCAGGCCGATCGGAAGCCAAAGCCGCCGCGTCAGCGCATACGCGCAGGCGAGGAGAACACCGGCCTCCAAGGCGACGGCGACGAGCCCCAGCACGGTGGCGTTGGGTGAAAGGAAGTGCAGTGCACCGAACAGCGCGGCCGAGACGCCGAGTGCGACGGTGGATCCCGCGGCGCTTTCGAGGAATCGGAAGACGATGCCACGGAAGACGATCTCCTCGGTCACCGCCGCGGCGACGCTCGTGCCCAGCGCCGTGACCACGTCGGTGGCGCTGCCCCGCCCGGCAATCGTGTAGCTTCCGGCCAAGGCGAGCACGGCGATCACCGTCGCAAAGAGCACGCCGCCCAGGAGCGCGCCGGCCGTGATCTCGCGGACGGCACCCCGAGCCCAAAATTCAGCCACCGGGCGAGCTTCGACGCGCCGCACGTATTGGCGGTACGCGAGCACCGCCACGACGGCGCTGGTCAGCGCCGCGGGCAACGGGCCGTCGAGGCCAAGCTTGCCCGTGAGCCACGAGACGGCAACGCCCGTCGCGACGATCGGCAGGATGAGCAGCGGCGCGGTCCAGGCGAGCCGGCGCAGGACGACCCGAACCGGAACGCGCTCCGGGGGCAGCATGCCGGCTACGGCGATGTCGCCGTCAGCGCGCGGCAGCTCACGCACGTGCGCTCGGGCGGATCTACGCGGCGCGCGCCTTGGCGAGCGCGAGCCACGTCTCGACGACGGTATCCGGATTGAGCGACATGCTCTCGATGCCCTGGTCGACGAGCCACTGTGCGAGGTCGGGATGATCCGACGGGCCTTGCCCGCAGATGCCGACGTACTTGTCCGCCTTCTGACAGGCCTTGATCGCGAGCGAGAGCATCGCCTTCACCGCATCGTCGCGCTCGTCGAACGTCGCCGCGATCGCCCCGCCCGCGTCGCGATCGATGCCCAGCGTCAGCTGCGTCATGTCGTTGCTGCCGATCGAGAAGCCATCGAAGTGCTCGAGGAAGCGGTCGGCCAGCACCGCATTGGACGGCAGCTCGCACATCATCACCACGCGCAGGCCGTTGCGCCCGCGCTCGAGGCCGTTTTTCGCGAGCAGCCGCAGCACCGCCTCGGCCTCACCCAGCGTGCGCACGAACGGCACCATGATTTCGACGTTGGTGAAGCCCATGACGTCGCGCACGCGCTTCATGGCCTCGCATTCGAGAGCGAAGCAATCGTAGAACTCCGGCGCGATGTAACGCGAGGCGCCGCGAAAGCCCAGCATCGGATTCTCCTCGTGCGGCTCGTAGCGATCGCCCCCCAGAAGATTGCTGTACTCGTTCGACTTGAAGTCGGACAGCCGCACGATCACCTTCTTCGGGAAGAACGCCGCCGCGATGGTGGCGACGCCCTCGACGATCTTTTGCACGTAGAACTCGGTCGGGCTCGCGTAACCGCCGATGCGTTCCTCGATCTCCTGGCGCAGGTTCGCGGGCTGCGTGGCGAACTCGAGCAGCGCCTTGGGATGGATGCCGACGTTGCGGTTGATGATGAATTCGAGGCGAGCGAGCCCCACCCCTTCGTTCGGGAGCCGCTGGAAGGCGAAGGCGAGCTCGGGGTTGCCGACGTTCATCATGATCTTGGTGGGGACGCTCGGCATGCGATCGAGCGCGATGTCGACCACTTCCACCGGCAGCAGCCCCGCGTAGACGTGCCCGGTGTCACCTTCGGCGCAGGAGACGGTGACCTCGGCGCCGTCGGTGAGCGTCTCGGTCGCGTCGCCGCAACCCACCACGGCCGGGATCCCCAACTCGCGGGCGATGATCGCAGCGTGACAGGTGCGCCCGCCCCGGTTGGTGACGATCGCCGCCGCGCGTTTCATCACCGGCTCCCAGTCGGGATCGGTCATTTCGGTCACGAGCACGTCGCCCTCGGCGACGCGATCCATCTCGGCGGCCGAACGGATCGTGCGCACGCGCCCCTGGCCGATCTTCTGGCCGATGGCGCGGCCGGTGGCAAGGACGGGAGCGGTGCGGCCGAGCCGATAGCGGCGCAGGCGATCCGCACCCTCCTCCCGCGACTTCACCGTTTCCGGGCGCGCCTGCAGGATGTAGAGTTCGCCGTCGACGCCGTCACGACCCCATTCGATGTCCATCGGCCGCCCGTAATGCTGCTCGATGGTCACGGCGGCCCGCGCGAGCGCCTCGGCCTCGGCGTCGGAAATGGCAAAACGGATGCGCTCGGGAGCGGGCACGACCTCGGTCACCGTCGAGCGGCCCGCGGCTCGCGTGGCGGCGAAGACCATCCGCAGCGCCTTGCCGCCCACGGACTTGCTGAGGATCGCCGGCCGGCCGGCGGCCAGATTGCGCTTGTCGACGTAGAACTCGTCGGGATTGACCGCACCCTGCACCACCGTCTCGCCCAAGCCGTACGCCGCGGTGATGAAGACGACCTGGTCGAAGCCCGACTCGGTGTCGAGCGTGAACATGACACCGGCTGCGCCCAGGTCGCTGCGCACCATGCGCTGCACCCCAGCCGACAGCGCGATCTCGCCGTGCGAGTAGCCCTGGTGGACACGATAGGCGATGGCGCGGTCGTTGTAGAGGGAGGCAAACACTTCCTGTATCGCATGAATTATGTTGTCCAATCCATTGATATTAAGAAATGTTTCCTGCTGCCCTGCAAAGGATGCATCAGGCATGTCCTCGGCGGTGGCGGAAGACCGGACGGCAAAAGACGCGTCGGGAGTCCCTTCGGCCAGCGGACGATAGGCCTCGCCGATGGCCTGCACCAGCGCCGGCGGCAGTGCGCCCCGGGTCACCCAGCCGCGAATCTCCTTTCCCGCCGCGGTCAGCGCCGCGACGTCGGCGACGTCGAGATCGGCCAGACGCGCGGCGATCCGCTCGGTGAGGCCGTTGTGCGCAAGGAAGTCGCGGAACGCGGTGGCGGTCGTGGCAAAGCCGCCCGGAACACGGATCCCGGCGTGCGCAAGCTGCCCGATCATCTCGCCCAGCGAGGCATTCTTGCCACCCACCTCCTCGACGTCGGACATGCGCAATTGGGCCAAGGGGACGACGAGCGGGCGGGATGAACTCATGGCGAGCGGACGCGAAAAAAGATGCGCCGGATGGCGCGACAGTGAGGATCTTACCCGTAGCTGGCCGGGCGCCGCCCGGCCACGCGCAACCTCGGGCCGCGATCTCGCGCCGCGGAAGGACTCGTTTGATGCGCTGCAGCGAACGCGCCGCAGCGAGGCGGCGCGGACCGCGGTGCAGCGGTGCTCAGGGTCGCGACGTATCCGGCAGCGGTGTTTGCAGCAGCGAATCGTCGTCGTCAGTGTAGCCACCGGATTCGCTCTCCGGGCCGGATGGCAGTCCGCTGTCGCTGCCGCCACGGCGGCGGCTTCGCACCGCGCGGCGCAGGGTCCGGTACAGGTCCGGATGCGATTCCTTGAGGTAGCCGATGATCTCGAAGTCGACGCGCTTGACCTGCGACAGGTCGAGCTGCTCGACGTGCACGAGTCGCAACAACTCCTTGACCGGGCGTGGCATGTCGCGACCGCTCTCGTAGCGCGAACCGCCGCTTTGCGTGACCCCGATCTGCGTCCAGAACTGTTCCTGATTGAGGCCCAGGCGACGCCGGATTTCGCGGGGATTGAGGACGCGGTCGAGGATCTTCACGTGAGAAACCTTCGGCGAAGCGCCAGCTGGCGCGTGGTGGCACGCTATACCAATGGCATATCTTTGACTCTTTTGCGCCGAAACGCAAGTCGCGCGGACGGGCGGGCGCGTCGCGATTGCTACAATGCCGGCCACGCAGCGCCGCGCGCTGCCCGCGCCCGCCGCCGCAGCGACCGATTCCAGGTGACACCCGACCTCCACGCGCATTCCACCGCGTCCGACGGCTTGCTGACGCCGGCCGCGCTCGTCGCGCGCGCGGCCTCCCGCGGCGTCGACGTCATCGCACTGACCGACCACGACGACACCCTCGGCCTCGCCGCAGCCGGGCAAGCCGCGGCGGCCGCAGGCATCCGCTTCGTTCCCGGAGTCGAAATCTCGGCGACGTGGGAGCGGCACACGGTCCACGTCGTCGGATTGCACGTCGATGCCACCGATGCCGTCCTCACGCAAGGGCTCATGCAGGTGCGTGCCGGGCGCGAGACGCGAGCGCGGCACATCGGACAGGCGCTGGCGCGCGTCGGGATCGGGGGTGCGTACGAAGGTGCGCGCGAACTCGCGGGCGGCGATCACCTCATCTCGCGCGCGCACTTCGCGCGCTACCTCGTCGCGCAAGGCAAGGCGTCGTCCACCCGCGACGTCTTTCGCAGCTACCTCGTTCCGGGCAAGCCCGGCCACGTGCCGCACGCCTGGGCGCCACTCGTGGACGCGATCGCCTGGATTCACGCCGCCGGCGGGCAGGCCGTTCTCGCGCATCCCGGACGCTATGCGGTCACCCCGACCGGCATGCAGCGCCTCCTCGCGACGTTCCGTGACGCGGGCGGCGATGCGCTCGAGGTGATCTCCGGCACGCACACGCGCACCGAGTGCGAGACCTTTGCCGGCCACGCGCGAAGCTTCGGACTCCTCGCCTCGACCGGCTCCGACTTCCACGGCCCCGACGAGAGTCCGCACGACCTGGGCAGCCTCCCCGCGCTCATGCCCGGGACGACACCGGTGTGGGCGCGATGGTAGGCAACGGCAGCGGCCGGCGCGACAAGCGCACGGTGTTCTTCATCTCGGATCGCACCGGCATCACGGTGGAGATGCTCGGCAACAGCCTGCTCACGCAGTTCGACCAGTTCGACTTCGAGCGCGTGACGTTGCCGTTCGTCGACACCCCCGAGCGCGTCGCCGATGCCGTGCGCGTCGTCAACGAGACGGCGCACGCGGAAGGCCATCGACCGATCGTCATCAGCTCGATCGTCGACGAGGCGATGAGCGAGATCGTGCGCCGGGACGTGGACGCGCTCACACTCGATCTGTTCCAGGTCTTCATCCAACCCCTGGAAAGCGAGTTGCGCACGAAGAGTTCGCACGCGGCCGGGCGCTCGCACGGGATCGCCAACAGCCACGGCTACTTCGCGCGCATGGAGGCGATCGCCTTTGCGCAGTCGCACGACGACGGCGCGAGCACGCGCGAACTCGACAAGGCGCAGGTCGTGCTCGTCGGCGTCTCGCGCTGCGGCAAGACGCCGACCTCGCTCTATCTCGCGCTCCAGTTCGGCATCCGCGCCGCCAATTTTCCCCTCACCCCCGAGGACTTCGCGGCACGCCGGCTGCCGGCCTCGATCGTTCCCTTTCGCGCCAAGCTCTTTGGGCTCACCATCCAGCCGCAGCGACTCCACGAGATCCGCGAGGAGCGTCGGCCGCACAGCAAGTACGCCGCGGTCGACCACTGCCGGCACGAGGTGCGCGAGGCCGAGGCGCTGATGATCCGCGAGAACATTCCGATGCTCGACACGACGACGAAGTCGATCGAGGAGATCGCCACGACGATCCTGCATCGCGCGCGATTGCAGCGGCACATCTACTAGGTGCGCCGAGGTGTCCTGGCGGCGCGCGGCTCAAAGGCCGTAGAAGCGACGCGCGGTCCCACCCAGGAGCCATCCGCGTTCGACTGCCGAAAGCCCGGCGGCGAGTTCGAGGGTGGCGGCACGCCAGCGTTCGTACGTGCCCGCGAGATTGACGACCGGCCAGTCGCTGCCCCACATGAGGCGTTGCGCGCCGAAGCACTCGACCAGGTGATCGAAGTAGCGGCGCAGGATCGCCGGAGTCCAACCGGGACCCGCTTCGGTGACGAGCCCCGAGATCTTGCAGCAGACGTGAGGGTGTGCGGCGATGGCGCGCATCTGACTCGCCCAAGGCTCCCACTCGCCGGCGCGAATGTCGGGCTTCGCGGCGTGATCGACGACGACGGCGAGGTCGGGGTGGCGCTCCAGGAGCGTCGGTAGCGCGCCGCGTTGCGCCCGCTTGACGAGGGCGTCGAAGCGCAAGCCAAGACGCGGCAGTGCGGCGAGCGCGCGCCCCACGTCGGCGCGCAGGATCCAGCCGGGATCGGGCAGGTCCTGCAGCATCGGACGGACGCCCTTGAGCAACGGGTCGCCGGCGAGATCGGTGAGCGTTGCGATCGCCTCGGGGTCGGCGAGATCGACCCAGCCGACCACGCCTCGGACAAGCCCGCCGCCTTCGCGTGCGACATCGAGGAGGTAGCGCGTCTCGGCAACGGTTGGCGCGGCCTGGACCAGGATCGTCGCGCCGATTCCGGCTGCAGTGAATGCCGGCCGGGCATCGGCCAGCGAAAAATCGCGATGGATCGGCGCCAGGTCCACAGTGAGCCAGCCGTAGTCGCCGCGGGCGAGCGACCAGACGTGATGGTGCGCGTCGACGTCGGTGCTCACGGCGCGGCAGGCGGCAGTGGCGCGTCGGCCGCGACGAGTCCGCGCCCCTGCAGTTCATGCCAGAAAGCGGCAGGGATGGGGAACCGACGCATGGTCACGAGGTCGTCGACTTCCTCCTCGCTGCGCGCCCCCGCGAGCACCGTCGCGGCCGCCGGATGCGCCGCGACGAACTGCAAGGCCGCGGCCCGCAGCGGCACGTGGTGACGCGCGCACACCGCTTCGATGGCAGCGACGCGCGCAACGATCGCGGCGGGCGCCGGGGCGTAGTCGAAATACGCGACGTCGCCGGCGCGCGGGTGCGCGCCGGTGGCGAGGATGCCCGAGTTGTACGGCCCGCCCAGGACGAGGGCCACGCCGCGCCGCCGGCAGGCGGGCAGCAACGTCGCCGCGGCCGAGGTGTCGGCGAGCGTGTAGCGACCGGCGAGGAGGATCACGTCGAGGTCGGCGTGCTGCAGCACGTCGTGACAGATCGCAACGCCATTGACTCCGATGCCGTAGCCTGCGATGTCGCCGCGACGCTTCAACTCGGCCAGCGCCGGCAGGCCGCTGTCGAGAAGGTCGCGGTAATGCCGCTCGAACGCGGCACCGTGCGTGGCGCGATCGAGATCGTGCACGTAGACGATGTCGATGCGCTCGATGCCGAGCCGGACACGACTTGCCGCAAGCGAGCGCAGCACGCCTGCTCGCGAATAGTCGTAGCTCTGCACGTACGGTGGCAGGTCGACGTAGCCGTGCTGCGTGGCGGCGGCGTCCGGCGCCGCATGCAGCAAGCGACCGACCTTGGTCGACAGCAGATACTCCCCTCGCGGCCGCGCCCGCAGCGCGGCGCCGAAACGCCGCTCGGAGAGCCCGTTGCCATAGTGCGGCGCGGTGTCGAAATAGCGGATGCCGCGTTGCCACGCGCGATCGAGCAGCGCCTGCGCGGCAACATCGGTGACGGGCCGGAAGAGGTTGCCGAGCGGCGCCCCACCGAGTGCCACGGCGGCCGTCGCCGTGGCTTGCCGAAGTCGATTTCCAAGCACTGGTTGCGCGCTAACATGTCAGTCGCTAGACTGCGCCCATCCTACGCGACCGGTGCACGCACGTGCAAGCCGACTCGCGAGGCTCTTCGCTTTCGCCAAGGAGATTTGCCGATGGAACGTACGCGTCGTTTGGCTCTCGCTGCGCCCGCCCTCGTCGTGGCGGCCCTTGCCTGGCCGGTGAGCACGCTCGCGCAGGAAATCGTGCTGCGCTGGTCGGACGTGGTCCCGGCCTCGCACCCGTCGGTGCAGATGATCGACCGCATCGCCGCCGAAGTGAAGGCGAAGTCCGGCGGGCGCATCGCGATCCAGTCGTTTCCGGGCGGCCAGCTCGGCTCGTCGCGGGACACCATCGAGGCGGTGGCCAACGGCACGCAGCAACTCGTGACCGAAGGTGCCGCGAACTTCGGCGCCTGGGTCCCCGCGATCTCGGTCGTCGAGAGTCCGTACATCTGGCGCGACGGCGATCACCTGGTGAAGGCCATGGCGGGCCCCGTCGGCAAGGCGTTCAACGACGAGCTCATCGCCAAGCGCGGCATGCGCATCCTGGGCACGACCTACTACGGCACGCGCCACCTCACGACGACGAACAAGGAAGTGCGCACGCCGGCGGACCTCGTGGGCTTCAAGCTGCGCGTGCCCGAGAACGACGTGTTCAAGGCCATGGCCGAGGCCTGGGGCGCACGGCCGACGCCGATGAACTTCGGCGAGCTCTATCTCGCGCTCAAGCAGGGCGCGGTCGACGGTCAGGAGAATCCGCTGCCGACGATCAAGTCGGGGAAGTTCGACGAGGTGCAGAAGTATCTCGTGCTCACCGCGCACATCGTCACGCCGCGCATCATTGTCGTGAACGAGAATTTCTGGAAGGGCCTCAAGCCCGCCGACCAGAAGATCATCCAGGATGCGATCGACGCCGGCATCAAGTGGCAGAACGCCGAGCTCGCGAACCAGGAGAAGGCCCTCGTCGAGGCGTTCAAGGCGAGCGGGATGACGGTCATCCCGGTGGACATCGAGGCGTTTCGCAAGCCGGTGGTCAACGCCGTGGTGCCCAAGTTCGAGGCGCGCTGGGGCAAGGGCACGTACGAGAAGCTGCAGCAGATCAAGTGAGGCAGGCGTGAAGGCGGCGCTACGGCTCGCCGAGCGCGCGATCGACGCTGCCGCGATCGCCAGCTTCACCGGGATCCTCCTGTGCGTGCTGGCGCAGGTGATCTTTCGTTACGCGCTCAACGATCCCCTCACCTGGAGCGAGGAGCTCGCACGCTATCTGTTCATCTGGTGCGCGTTTCTGGGCTGGATCATCGCTTCGCGCCGCCGCAGCCATCTCGCGATGACCTTCGTCGTCGAGCGGCTGCCGGCGCCGGCCCAGACCGCCACCGCCGTCGCGATCCAGGGCGCCACCCTCCTCTTCGCCTGGCTCCTGGGCTCGCGCGGCGTTGCCCTCGTGCGCAACAACTGGGACGTCGAGAACGTGGCGGTTCCGTTCAATCTCGGCGTCGTCTATCTCATCGAGCCGATCGCCGCGCTGGCGATCGCGGTGTACGCGCTCATCGCGCTCGCCGAGGTGCTGCGTGGCCGGCGCGTGCCGACGGTGGGCGGCGATCCCGCGTGAAGGTGCTGCGTTGACCACGCTCATGCTGTCGATCCTCGCGGTGTGGTTCGTCGCGATCTTCCTCGGGCCGCCGCTGTGGCTCGCGATGTCGCTCGCCGGCTGGGCGTTCCTCGTGCTCGCCGGGATTCCGGACCTCGCGCTCGCGCAGCGCATCGCCAAGGCCGCGGATTCGTTTCCGCTCCTTGCCGCACCCCTGTTCATCCTGATGGGCAACGTCATGAACACCGCCGGAATCACGCGGCGGATCTTTCGCTTTGCGACGGTGTGCGTGGGCTGGATGCGAGGCGGCCTGTGCCACGCCAACATCGTGGCCAGCGTCTTTTTTGCCGGCACCTCGGGCTCGGCCGTCGCCGACGCCGGTGGGCTCGGCACGCTCGAGATCAAGGCGATGACCGACGAGGGGTACTCGGTCGACATCGCCGCCGCGGTCACCGCGTCGTCGGCGACCATCGGCCCCATCATTCCGCCGTCGCTGCCGATGATCGTCTACGGCGTCTCGGCCGAGACGTCGATCGGCGGCCTGTTTCTCGCCGGCGTCGTGCCGGGCGTGCTGATGGCGGGCGCGCTCATGCTCATGGTTCGGGCCATCGCCCGCAAGCTCGACTTGCCGCGGCACCCCTTTCCGGGGCTGCGCGACCTGTGGCGTGCGTTCCTCGATGCGTTCTGGGCTCTGATGACACCGGTGATCCTCTTTGCCGGCCTCTTCGGCGGTGTCTTCACGCCCACCGAAGCGGCCGGCGTCGCCGTCGCGTACGCGATCGTGCTGGGGCTCTTCATCTACCGCGACTTCCGCCTCGCCGACCTGCCCCGCATCATCCTCGATACCGTCGAGACGACGGGTGTGGTGCTCGCTCTCGTGATGTCCGCCGCCCTGCTCGCGTACTGCCTCGCGCTGTCGCAGGTACCGCAGGCGGCCGGTGCGTACCTGACGAGCCTCGCGGCGAGCCCCGTCGTCTTTCTCCTGCTCGTCAACGTCATCCTCCTCGTCGTCGGCTGCTTCATGGAGGGTCTCGCGGCAATGCTGATCCTGATTCCGATTCTGGTGCCGGTCGCGCTCAAACTCGGCGTCGATCCGATCCAGTTCGGCCTCATCTTCGTGCTCAACCTCATGATCGGCACGATCACACCCCCGGTAGGCATCGTGCTCTACGTCACGGCGAAGGTTGCGAACATCTCCTTCGAGCGGGTGACGCGCGCCACGATGCCGTTCCTCGCACCGCTGCTCGTCGTCCTGCTGCTGGTCACGCTCTTTCCGCCGTTGTCGACATGGCTTCCCGAGCTCCTGCTCACGCGATGAGGGCCCTTGCACCGCGAGCCGCGGCGCCGCAACGGCAGTTGCGCTGGCAGGCCTACGACCGCTTCCAGCAGCAACTCCTGGCGGCGCGCATCCGCCCCGGACAGTTCGTCTCGCAACGCGAGCTGGCCGCGCTCATCGGGCTGCCGCTGGGAGCGGTCCGCGAAGTGATCCCGCGCCTGGAAGCCGAGCGCCTGCTCGTCACCGTCCCGCAGCGCGGGCTGCAGATCGCCAACGTCGACGTGAAGCTCGTGCGTAACGCCTTCCAGCTCCGGGTGGCGCTGGAGAAGGAAGCCACCGCGCAGTTCGCGCTCACGGCAACCGCGGCGCAACTCGATGCGCTCGAGGCGGCGCATCGCGACATTCTCCGACGCGCCGCGCGACGGATGTCCCCGGCCCTGCTCGACGCCGCGCAGGCGGTCGACTGGGGCCTGCACGACACGATGATCGACGCCCTCGGCAACGAGATCATCTCGTCGATCTATCGTGTGAACAGCCTGCGCATCCGACTCATCCGGCTCGATCGCGTGACCTTGAGCACCGATTCGCTGCAGCCAGCGATGGAGGAGCACCTGAGTCTGCTCGCCGCGCTGCGCGCGCGCGATCCGGAACGCGCCATCGCTGCCATCGAAGCCCATCTCACCCACGCGTGCCACCGCGCGCTGGGTCTTTGAGGACACCCCCATGCCTTCCCGTTCCCCACGTCTCGTCGCCGGCTTGTGGTGCGCGACGCTGACGCCATTGACCGCCGACGGCGGCATCGACCACCCGCGCCTGGTCGAGCACGTGCAACACTTGCTGGCGCACGGGGTCGCCGGTGCCGCTCCCTTCGGGACGACCGGCGAAGGACCTTCGCTGTCGGTCGCGCAACGACGCGCCGGGATCGACGCCTTGCTTGCCGCCGGCGTCGCCCCGACACGAATCCTGCCCGGCACCGGTTGCGCGTCGCTGGCGGAGACGATCGAACTCACCCGCCACGCCGTGACCGCGGGTTGCGTGGGGGCGCTCGTGCTGCCGCCGTTCTTCTGGAAGGCGCCGAGCGACGACGGCATCTTCGCCTGGTACGCACGCATGATCGAGGGCGTGGCGGACGCGCGCCTGCGGGTGCTCCTCTACCACTTGCCGCAGTTCTCCGCGGTGCCGCTTTCGGTCGACCTCGTCGCGCGCCTCGCCGCCGCATTCCCCGGCACCGTGGCGGGCGTCAAGGACAGCGGCGGCGACTGGAACCACACGCAAGCACTGCTCGCGCGACTGCCGGAGCTTTCGATCGTCATCGGCCACGAACCCGACCTGCCGCGGCTGATGCGCGCCGGCGGCGCCGGCACCATCTGCGGCGTTGCCAACGTCTTCCCCGATCTCGTCGCGGCGCTGCTCGCGCCCAACGTGACGGCGCCCACCGAGGCCGGAATCGCGCGATTCATCGAGATCCTCTTTGCGCAGCCGTTCCTGCCGGCGCTGAAGAGCATCCTCGCCGACCAGCGTCGTGATCCTGCCTGGCGCGCGGTGTGCCCGCCGCTGGTTGCACTCACTGCCGCGCAGCAGGCGTCACTGCGAGACACGCTGCGCGCTGCCGGGTTTGCGTGACACGGCGGCACGCCCGACGCTAGAATGGCCGGCCTGTCTTCCGCGAGCCGCTCCCGACCATGACCGCATTCCTCCGTCTGCGCACGTTGCTCCTCGCCGTCCTCGCTGCCTTCGCCTTCGTGCGACCCGCGGCGGCCGTCGACTACACCGACATCTGGTGGAATCCGGGCGAGTCGGGCTGGGGCGTCAATTTCATCCAGGCGACCGATTTCATCTTCGCGACGTTCTTCATCTACGGGGAGAACCAGCAGCCGACCTGGGTCACCGCACAGCTCACCCGTGGTAGCAGCAACGTGTGGACCGGGCCGTTGTACTACACGACGGGGTCGTTCTACGGCGCAGCGTGGAATCCCAACCAGCAAACGACCGCGCAGGTGGGCACCGCCACCTTCGTGCCGACCGATTCGGCCACGGGGCAACTCACCTACGTCGTCGGCACGGTCACCGTGGTCAAGACGATCACGCGCCAGACGCTCAAGCCGTTCTTCGCCGGCGGCCAGTACGCTGGTGCGGTGCAACTCGTCTACAGCGGATGTGCGAACAACGGGACCTCGACGTACTGGACGCAACTCACGGTGACGCAGCGCCCGAACGGGTCGATGCGCTTCGCCTGGCTTGCCTACGACGCCAACGGCAATCCGTTCACCTTCGCGATGGACGGCGCGTCGGCGCAGCAGGGGGTGCTCTACCGGTTGCCCAATGCGACGTACACCTTCGACGGGAACACGCTGAGTGCGGACATGTCGCAGATCCGCGTGACGACCCAGGGGATCGAGGGCACCTGGTTCTCGAACTTCGGCCAGGGCTGCACGGAGAGCGGTTACTTCTCGCTGCTCTGGGTGCAGCCGTAATTTGCCGTCCGCTGCCGGCGGACGAGTTCGAAGAGAACGACCGCCGCCGCCGCTGCGGCGTTGAGCGATTCCATGCCTCCGGGCATCGGGATCGTGACGGTGCAATCGGCAGTTGCCGCGAGCGCCGGCGACAGTCCGGCACCTTCGTTGCCGATCGCGATGGCCCACGGGGCGGCGAGCGGCGTCGCGTACAGGTCGCTGCCGCCGGCAACACCGGTCGCCACGACGGTGCCACCGGTGGCCCGGAACGCCCGAGCCCACGCGACGAGGTCGACATCCTCGGTCACCGTCAGGAGGAAGTGCGCGCCCTGCCCGGCGCGCAGCGCCTTCGGCGACCACGCCGACGCCCCTTCCTTCGACAGGAGAGCCGCATCGACACCCGCGGCAGCCGCGGTGCGCAGGATGGTGCCGAGGTTGCCCGGGTCCTGCACCCCGTCGAGAAGGATGTGGCGCGCCTGCGCGGGATCCGCGCGTGGTGGCGGCAGCGACACGACGGCGAGCACGCCAACGTCCGGTGAGGTGGCCGCAACGCTGGCCATGATCGACCGCGGCGCGTGAATGACGTCCTTTGGCGGCAGCGCGCGCACGAGTGCCGCCACCGCCGGTCGCGTCTCGACGCCTTCCAGCACGACGAGCGTGCGAGGCACGTTGCCCCGGGCGAGGCAGAGCGTCACGAGGTGCTCGCCCTCGAGCACGCAACGGCCGCTCTTGCGGCGCGCGCGCGCCGAGGTGAGGAGGCGGCGAACTTCGACGAGGCGCGGATTGTCGCGCGAGCTGACGTGCGGCACGGCCCGGCGTACCGCTAGCGCGCGGTCCCTCGCGGCGGTGCCTTCGCCGCCGGTGCCGGAAGGGTGGCCCCACGCTGGAGCTGGAAGAACACCTCGTCCGACCGGATCATGCCGAGTTCCGCGCGGGCGCGTTCCTCGATCGCTTCGGAGCCGGTCTTCAGATCGCGCACGTCGGCGTCGAGCGCCGCATTGCGTGCCTTGAGCCCGAGGTTGGTCTCGCGCTGGAGCGCGAGCTGGCGATCCGTCTCGCGGACCTGCAGCCAGCCGCCCTTCCCGAGCCACATCGGGTATTGCAGCCCGACGATCAGCGCCACGAAGACGAGGGCGAGCCAGCGCACGGCGTGTCAGTCGATATTGAAGAATGCGTCGCGCCCGGGATAGCTCGCCGCGTCGCCCAGGTCCTCCTCGATGCGCAGGAGCTGGTTGTACTTGGCGATGCGGTCGGAGCGCGACAGCGAGCCGGTCTTGATCTGCCCGGCATTGGTGCCCACGGCGATGTCGGCGATGATGCTGTCCTCGGTCTCGCCCGAGCGATGCGAGATCACCGACGTGTACCGCGCGCGCGTCGCCATCGTCACCGCGGCGAAGGTCTCGGTGAGCGTGCCGATCTGGTTGATCTTGATGAGGATCGAATTGGCCACACCCTTGGCGATCCCCTCCTTCAGGATCCGCGTGTTGGTGACGAAGATGTCGTCACCGACGAGCTGGACCTGGCGGCCGACGCGGTCGGTGAGGTACTTCCAGCCGGCCCAGTCGTCCTCCGCCATCCCGTCCTCGATGCTCACGATCGGGTATTTGTCGCACCACGCGGCGAGCATGTCGGCGAAGGCTTCGGGCGCGAGCGCCCGGTTCTCCGACTCGAGCACGTACTTGCCGTCCTTGTGGAACTCGCTCGCGGCACAATCGCAGGCGAGTGCGATGTCGCTGCCCGGCGTGTAGCCCGCCTTGTCGATCGCGTCGACCAGAAGCTGGAGCGCCGCCTCGTTGCTCGCGAGGTTGGGTGCGAAGCCGCCCTCGTCGCCGACGGTCGTCGGCCAGCCGCGACCGTCGATGATCTTCTTCAGCGTCTGGAAGACCTCGGCACCGTAGCGCAGCGCCTCGCGAAACGTCGGCGCGCCGATCGGGACGAGCATGAACTCCTGGAGGTCCACGGCATTGTTCGCGTGCGCGCCGCCGTTGATGACGTTCATCATCGGCACCGGCAGCTGCATCGGGCCGGCGCCGCCGAGGTAGCGATAAAGCGGCAGCGAGGCTTCCTCGGCACCGGCCTTGGCCACCGCGCACGACACGGCGAGGATCGCGTTCGCGCCCAGGCGGCCCTTGTTGTCGGTTCCGTCGAGCTCGATCAGCGTGCGGTCGACGAACGCCTGCTCGGAGGCGTCGAGGCCGAGGATCGCCTCGCAGATCTCGGTGTTGACGTTCTCGACCGCGCGCATCACGCCCTTGCCGTGATAGCGGGCCGAATCGCCGTCGCGCAACTCGACCGCCTCCTTCGATCCGGTCGAGGCTCCCGAGGGGACGGCCGCACGGCCGGAGACGCCGGATTCGAGGACGACGTCGGCCTCGACCGTGGGGTTGCCGCGGGAATCGAGGATCTCGCGGGCGATGACATCGACGATGGCGCTCATGGTCTGGTTTCGCGGGTTCTAGGATCGGGATTCGGTGGCGACACCTCGCGCCGGCGCGAGCAGGTCGGCTTCGGCGAAGGCGCGGCGCTTCACGACGGCGTCGAGTTCCAGCAAGGTCTCGAGGAGCTCGCGCATGCGCGACAGCGGCCAGGCATTGGGGCCGTCCGACAGCGCGGCGTCGGGGTTGGGGTGCGTTTCCATGAACACGCCGGCCACCCCGGCGGCGACGGCCGCGCGCGCGAGCACCGGCACGAACTCGCGGCGTCCGCCCGAGGCCGTGCCGCGGCCGCCGGGAAGCTGCACCGAGTGGGTGGCGTCGAAGACGACGGGACAGCCGGTCTCCCGCATGATCGCAAGCGAGCGCATGTCGGAGACGAGATTGTGGTAGCCGAACGACACGCCACGCTCGCACACCATGATGTTGTCGGTGCCACTTGCCGCACGCGCCTTGCGCACGACCTGGAGCATGTCCTCGGGAGCGAGGAACTGGCCCTTCTTGATGTTCACCGGCTTGCCCGCCGCCGCGACCGCCTGGATGAAGTCGGTCTGCCGGCACAAGAACGCGGGCGTTTGCAGCACATCGACGACTTCCGCCACTGCCGCGACCTCGTCGCTCGTGTGGACGTCGGTGAGAACCGGCACCTCGACGTGCTTGCGCACGTCGGCCAGGATGCGCAGGCCCGCGTCCATGCCGAGACCGCGAAAGGCATCGACCGCGCTCCGGTTCGCCTTGTCGTACGACGACTTGAAGATGAACGGCAGGTCGAGCGAGGCGCAGATCGCCTTCAGCTCCCCCGCGACGTCCATCTGGAGCTGGCGCGACTCGATCACGCACGGCCCGGCGATGACGAAGAGGCGCCGATCGAGCCCGACCTCGTAACCGCAAAGCCTCATCGGCCACCCGCGAACGGAAGCGATGGGTCGTGGTGATGCCGGGGCTTCGTACCTGCCTGCATCGCGGATGGGGCCTTTCTAGATCGACGCCACGAGTTCACTCATCACACTCACCGCGTCGCCGCGGCCCGTGGCGCGCTGCGCCAACGCCGCTTCGATGAAGGCCACGAACAGGGGATGACCACGTCGCGGATTGGACGTGAACTCCGGGTGGAACTGGCAGGCGAAGAACCACGGGTGATCCGGCAACTCGACGGTCTCGACGAGGGCTCCGGCCCCGGCGCTGTGTGCGCGCGCACCGACTACCAGGCCGGCGGCTTCGAGGCGCGGCAGGTAGTGGTTGTTGACCTCGTAGCGGTGGCGGTGCCGCTCGGTGACGGTCGTGGCGCCGTAGATGCGATGCGCGAGCGATCCTGGCACGACCGTGCAGGACTGCGCGCCCAAGCGCATCGTGCCGCCCAGGTCGGAGGTCGCGCTGCGGGTCTCGATGCTGCCGTCGCGATTCTGCCATTCGGTGATGAGCGCAACGACGGGATGCGGCGTGGCGGCGTCGAACTCGGTGCTGTTGGCCCCGGTGAGGCCGACCGCGTGTCGCGCGTACTCGATGACGGCGACCTGCATGCCAAGGCAGATGCCGAGGTACGGCGTGCGTGTCTCGCGGGCGAAGCGCACGGCGGCGATCTTGCCTTCGACGCCGCGCTGGCCGAACCCGCCCGGAACGAGGATCGCGTCCATGCCGCGCAGCGCCTCGACGCCGTCACGCTCGATCTCCTCCGAGTCGACGTAATGGATGACGACCTTCGCGCGCGTGTGCATCCCGGCGTGGAGCAGCGCCTCGGACAGCGACTTGTACGACTCCGTCAGGTCGACGTACTTGCCGACCATGGCGATGTCGACCGTCGCCTTCGGATGGTCGAGTGCATCGACCATGTCGTTCCACACGGTGAGATCCGCGGCCGGCGGGTCGAGCGCGAGCTTGCGGCACACGATCACGTCGAGCCCCTCGGCATGGAGCATGCCCGGAATGCGATAGATCGACGTCGCATCGAGCGCCGGGATCACCGCTTCCGGGGCGACATTGGTGAACAAGGCGATCTTGCGCCGATCGCCATCCGGCACCGGCCGATCCGCCCGGCACAGCACGATGTCGGGCTGAATGCCGATCTCGCGCAATTCCTTGACCGAATGCTGCGTCGGCTTGGTCTTCATCTCGCCCGCCGACGGGATGAACGGGACGAGCGTGAGGTGGATGTAGCAGACGTTGTCGCGGCCGAGCGTGATGCCCATCTGCCGGATGGCCTCGAGGAACGGCAGCGACTCGATGTCGCCGACCGTGCCGCCGACCTCGACGATCGCGACCTCGGCGTCGCCGGCACCCAGCGTGATCCAGCTCTTGATCTCGTCGGTGATGTGCGGAATGACCTGCACCGTTCCGCCGAGATAGTCGCCACGGCGCTCCTTGCGGATCACCGATTCGTAGATCTGGCCGGTGGTGAAGTTGTTGCGCCGACTCATGCGCACGTCGGTGAAGCGCTCGTAGTGACCGAGGTCGAGGTCGGTCTCGGCGCCATCGTCGGTCACGAACACCTCGCCATGCTGCAGCGGCGACATCGTGCCGGGATCGACGTTGATGTACGGATCGAGCTTGAGATTGGTGACGCGGACACCGCGCGACGCCAGGATGGCGGCCAGGGAGGCTGCGGCGATGCCCTTGCCGAGCGAGGAGACCACCCCGCCGGTCACGAAGACGAACTTCGTCATGGTTCGATCTCGCGTGGAAATTCGCATTCTACCGGAATCGACGCCGGCATTGCGGCGCGCGACCCGCGATCGACGCGCCGCGGTGTCGCGCCCTCAGACGCTCGCGAGCCCCGCGACGATCCGCGCGCGCACCGTCTCGCGCGGCAGCAGCGCGAGCACGGCGTCGATGGCCGGCGTGTGTCCGGTCCCGCTCACCAGCCAGCGCACCGGCATCATGATCTCGCCCGCCTTCACCTTGTGCTCGGCGGCGACCGCCTTGAGCAGTGCGCCCAGCGCTTCCCGGGTCCACGCGACCGCACCGAGTCGTTGCTCGAGGTCGGTGACGCCGGCGCGCACCGCCGGCGTCAGGAGTTCGCGCAGCCCGTCGCGGGGCACCGCCGGCGTCCGGTAGAAATAGTGCGCGGCATCCGCCATCGCGACGAGGGTCGACACCCGGTCGCGCAGCAGCACGGCGACGGCGCCGGCATCGGGGCCGGCCGCCGGGTCGAGACCGGCACGCACGAGATACGGGATGAGGCTGCGCCCGAGCGCTTCGGGCGCCATGCGCTTCATGTGCTCCTGGTTGACCCAGGCGAGCTTGTCGGCGTTGAAGCGCGACGGCGCCGGGCTGATGCCGGCCAGGTCGAACCACGCGACGAGCTCGTCACGGCTGAAGATCTCGGCGTCGCCGTGCGCCCAGCCGATGCGCGCGAGGAAGTTGACCATCGCGGCCGGAAGATAGCCGCTCGCCTCGTACTCCATGACGCTCACCGCACCGTGGCGCTTCGACAGCTTGGCGCCGTCCTCCCCGAGTACCGTGGGAACATGCGCGTACTGCGGCGGCACGAGGCCGAGCGCGCGGAAGATGTTGATCTGCCGTGGCGTGTTGTTGACGTGGTCGTCGCCGCGGATGACGTGCGTGATCTGCATGTCGGCGTCGTCGACCACGACGCAGAAGTTGTAGGTCGGCGTGCCGTCGCTGCGGGCGATGACGAGGTCGTCCAACTCGGCATTGGCGAACTCGATGCGCCCCTTGACGGCATCGTCCCAGACGACACTGCCGGCGTCCGGATTGCGGAATCGGATGACCGGTGCGACGCCGGTCGGCGGCGCGCGCCCCGCCGCCCGCTCCGGACGCCAGCGACCGTCGTAACGAGGCTTTTCGCCACGTGCCATCTGCGCGTCGCGCAGCGCCGCCAGCTCGTCGGGGGTCATGTAGTCGCGATAGGCGAGACCGCGAGCCAGCATGTCGTCGATCACGGCGCGATAGCGCGCCATCCGCTCGCTTTGATAGAACGGCCCCTCGTCGTAGTCGAGACCGAGCCAGGCCATGGCGTCGAGGATCGCCTGCACGGCCTGCGGCGTCGAACGCTCGCGATCGGTATCCTCGATGCGCAGGATGAAGGCGCCCTGCTGGTGGCGGGCGAAGGCCCAAGCAAAAAGCGCGGTGCGGGCGCCGCCGAGATGCAGGTAGCCGGTCGGGCTGGGAGCGAAGCGGGTGCGAATCATGGCAGGAGGAGGAAGGAGTCGGCCGTCATTGTCGCAAATACGCCCGTCCCCGCCGCCCGCCGGGAACACGATCCGGCCCAGACGCCAGGCCGCGCCGGCGGTGGTTGCAGACGATCCGGCGACGGACTTTGCGTTGCAGACCAAGCATTTGGTGCGAAATCGGTTCGTCCGACGATACGATTGGGCGGTCGATCGTGCGCAATGTGCACCGACATGGTGCACGATTGTCCTGGACAAATCGGAGGACGACCGGCCGGGACATTTGCCGAAGCCCGGCCGCTATGGTTAAATCCAAGCTCCTGTCTGGGTTCGCGGGGCGTTTAGCTCAGCGGTAGAGCACTCCCCTCACACGGGAGGGGTCGCTGGTTCGAACCCAGCAATGCCCACCACACTGAACCGAGGGTTGCGCGCAAGCGCAACCCTTTTTTTTGGTTCTTCGCGCGGCGCTGCGAGCGGGTCGCCGCACCGCTCGACCCGCATCGCGTCTCGCGCCACCGGTGACCTACGGCATGAGCTGGCCACCGTTGACCTCGATCACCTGTCCGGTGACGTAACCCGACAGTGCGTCCGAGGCGAGGTAGAGCAAGGTCCCGGCGCATTCCTCGGCGGTGCCGATCCGGTTCATCGGGATGGTCGCCTGCATCGCCGCCATCTGCGCCGGCGTCGAATAGCGATCGTGGAACGGGGTGGCGATGACCCCCGGGGCGAGCGCGTTGACGCGAATGTTGTCGTTGACAAGTTCCTTCGCCCATCCGTGCGTCGCGGTCGAGACGAAACCCTTGGCGCTCGCGTAGAGAACCGACCCGCCGCCGCCGCCGTTGCGCGCCGCAATCGACGTCACGTTGATGATGTTGCCGCCCTTTTGCCGCTTCATGATGGGCACCACCTCGCGCACGAACACCGCGACCTGCGTGCAGTTGAGCGCCAGGACGCGATCGATGTGCTCGACCGTGTAGTCGGCGATCGCCACACGCCCGAGCATGCTGCCGGCGTTGTTGACGAGGACGTCGATGCGCCCGCCGAAGGCGGCCAGCGATTCGGCAACGATGCGCTTGATCTCGTCCTCGCGCGTCACGTCGCCGCCGACGGCGACCGCCTGGCCACCCTGCGCCTTGATGTCGGCGACCACCTTGGCCGCGGCGTCGCGGCTCGCGTTGTAATGCACGATCACCTTGGCTCCCGCGCCGGCGAACGCGCGGGCGGCGGCGGCACCGATGCCGGTCGACCCCCCCGTGATGAGCACCACCTTGCCTGCGATATCGCTTGTCATCGTTGTCTCCTCTTCGGTTGATGTTGGGATGGATGCGCCCTCGCCGCGCGGGCCCGACGGGCCGCCGCGGGGGCGCGCTGGATCAGGATGCGACTTCGCTCGCCTCGTGCTCGCTGCGGCACGCGGCCACCGCCTCACGCAGCGCAGTCACCGCATCCGGCCGCGGAAAGCTGCGCCGGTACGCCAGTGCGATGCGCCGCGTCGGTGCGGGGCGGGCAAACGGCACCGGCACCACGAGGCGGCTGTGATACTTGGGCGTCAGGGCGTCGCGCGGGAGCACCGAGATGCCGAGCCCCGACGCCACCATGTTGCGGATGGTCTCGAGCGAATTGGTCCGGGGCACGTGCGTGTCGGCGCGATTGAGTTCGGGGCACGAATCGAGCACCTGGTCGCGAAAGCAGTGCCCGACGTTGAGCAGGATCGTGTTCTCGCCGGCGAGTTCGGAGGCCTGGACCGCCTTGCGCCTTGCCCACTTGTGCGCGGCGGGAACCACGACCTGAAACGGCTCCTCGTAGAGAAACTCGGTGACCACCCCGGGTGGCGCGAACGGCAGCGCGACGACCGCGACGTCGAGGCGGCCGGACTTGAGCCCGACCTCCAGGTTCTCGGTGAGGTTCTCCTCGATGTCGAGCGGCATCTGCGGCGCCCGTTCGTGCAGCGCCGGAATGAGGTCCGGCAGGAGGTAGGGCGCGACGGTGTAGATCACCCCGAGCGCCAGCGGGCCATTGAGCTGGTTGCGGCCGGACTGCGCGATCTCGCGAATCCGCGACGACTCCTCGAGCACCCGCTGCGCCTGCTCGACGATCCGCTCGCCGACGGGGGTCACCGTCACCTCGCTCTTGCCGCGCTCGAAGACCTGCGTGCCCAGCTCCTCCTCGAGCTTCTGGATCGCGACCGACAACGCGGGCTGGCTCACGAAGCACTTCTGCGCGGCACGGCCGAAGTTGCGCTCCTGCGCGACGGCGACGAGATAGCGAAGTTCGTTGAGCGTCATGGCGCGTGGCGGGACGGCGTGGCGCCTACTTGCCCCGCGCGGCGAGGAAGCGCGCGAATTCCTCGCCCGTCTCGGGGTGCTTCAGCCCGAGCTCGACCGTGGCCTCGAGATAACCCTGCTTGCGCCCGCAGTCGTAGCGGCGCCCGTCGAAGCGATACGCGACGACGCGCTCCTTCGCCATGAGGCGGGCGATGGCGTCGGTGAGCTGGATCTCGCCGCCCGCACCCGTGCCGAGCGCGCGCAGGTGCTCGAAGATGGTCGGCGTCAGCACGTAACGACCGACGACGGCAAGGGTGGACGCCGTGGTTCCCGGCTTGGGCTTCTCGACGATGCGCGTCATCGCCGCGACGCGCTCTCCCGGGCGCATCTCGCGCGTCTCGACGATGCCGAAGCTTCCGACGTCGGCGGCGGCCACGTCCATCACGCCGACCGTGGACACGTTCTCGCGCCGCGCGACGTCGACCATCTGCCGCATGACGGGAACCTCGGCGTCGATGAGGTCGTCGGCGAGGATCACCGCGAAGGGCTCATCGCCCACGACCGGCGCCGCGCACAGCACCGCGTGACCCAAGCCCAGCGCTTCGGCCTGACGGATGTAGATGCAGTTGATGCCCGGAGGCGTCGCGTCGCGGACCTGTTCGAGCAGCGCGGACTTGTTGCGCAGGGCGAGCTCGGTTTCGAGTTCGTAGGCCTTGTCGAAGTGATCCTCGATCGCGCGCTTGTTGCGCCCGGTGATGAAGATCATGTCGGTGATGCCGGCCGCCGCCGCCTCCTCGACGGCGTACTGGATGAGCGGCTTGTCGACGACCGGCAGCATCTCCTTGGGGCTCGCCTTGGTGGCGGGAAGGAAGCGGCTGCCAAGTCCGGCAACGGGGAATACGGCTTTGGTGATCTTGTTCATGCGGATTCACGATCCTTGCATCGGGGGCCTGTCGGCGGTTCGCGCCGGCAGCGCAGGCTTGCCGCCCTTCTCGGACGACGATGCGACGAGCGCGCGCAGGGCCGCTTCGTCGAGGACGGGAACACCCAGAGCCTGTGCCCTGGCGAGCTTGCTGCCGGCTTCGGCGCCGGCAACGACGTAGCGCGTCTTCTTCGACACGCTTCCCGTGACCTTGCCACCCGCCGCTTCGATGAGCGCCGTGGCTGCCTCCCGCGACAGGGTGGGAAGCGTGCCGGTCAGGACGAACGTGACCTCGTGCAGCGGGCCCGGCGCCGCGGCCTGCGTGGCGTGCTCGTCCCAGTGCACGCCGGCCGCGCGCAATTGCGCAACGCTGTCGCGATTGTGCGGCTCGGCGAAGAAGCGCGCAATCGACGTGGCAAGCACGGGCCCCACGGCGACGACTTCCATGAGCTCGTCTTCGGTCGCGCGCATGAGCGCGTCGAGCGTGCCGAAGTGCTGTGCGAGGTCGCGCGCGGTCGCCTCCCCGACGTGACGGATGCCAAGCGCATAGATGAAGCGCGCGAGCGCGGTCGCCTTGCTCTTCCCGATCGCGGCGATGACGTTGTCGGCGCTCCGGTCGGCCATCCGTTCGAGCGTTGCGAGTTCGCCGCGCTCGAGCCGGTACAGGTCCGCGGGCGTGCGCACCATGTCCCCATCGACGAGCTGGTCGACGAGCTTGTCGCCCAGGCCTTCGATGTCCAGGGCGCGGCGGCTCGCGAAGTGGAGCAGCGCCTGCTTGCGCTGCGCCGGGCAGACGAGCCCGCCCGTGCAGCGCGCCACGACCTCACCGGGCAGGCGCACCACCGCCGAGCCGCACTCGGGGCACGTCGTCGGCAGGGCGAACTGGCGTGCATCCGCTGGGCGCCGCTCGGGCAGCGCGCGCACGATCTGCGGAATGACGTCGCCGGCGCGCCGCACGATCACGGTGTCGCCGATGTGCAGGTCACGGCGGCGGATCTCGTCCTCGTTGTGCAGCGTCACGTTCGTCACCGTGGTGCCGCCGACAAAGACCGGCTCGACCCGCGCCACCGGGGTCAGCGCACCGGTGCGTCCGACCTGAATGTCGATGGCCAGAAGCTTCGTCGGCATCTCCTCGGGCGGAAACTTGTGCGCGAGCGCCCAGCGCGGCTCGCGCGTGCGGTACCCGAGATCGCGCTGCGCCGCGAGGTCGTCGACCTTGTAGACCACCCCATCGATGTCGAACGGCAGGTCGTGGCGCCGCGCCGCGATGCCGGCGTAGAACTGCGCGAGCCCGGCGGCGCCGTGAACGATGCGCCAGTCGCCGTTGACGGGAAGTCCGAAGTCGGCCAGGGCCGCCAGGAGTTCGCCCTGCGTGGCGGGCCACGCAAAGCCTTGCGCCTCGCCCACCGCGTAGGCGAAGAACTGGAGCGGACGCTGCGCAGTGACCGTCGGGTCGAGCTGGCGCACCGCACCGGCGGCGGTATTGCGCGGGTTGACGAAAAGCCGCGCGCCGGCTGCCGCCTGCCGCTCGTTGAGCGCGGCGAAATCGGCCCGCGCCATGTAGATCTCGCCGCGCACCTCGAGCACCGGCGGCGGGGTGCCGCGCAGCCGGGTCGGAATCGCCGCGATCGTGCGCACGTTGGCGGTGACGTCCTCTCCGGTCGCCCCGTCGCCGCGCGTCGCGGCGACGACGAGCACGCCGCGCTCGTAGCGCAGGCTCATCGCGAGGCCGTCGAACTTGAGCTCGGCGCAGTACGCGATCGGCGGCGCCGTCACGGCGAGCTTCAACTCGCGCCGGAGCCGGGCGTCGAACTCGGCGGCGGCATCGGCCGTCGTGGCACCGGCCGTCTGGATCGACATCATCGGCACCACGTGCGCGACGGGAGCAAACGGTGCGGCGCGGCGCCCCCCGACGCGCTGCGTGGGTGAATCGGGGGTGGAAAGCGCCGGGAACTCGGCTTCCAGCGCCTCGAGCTCCCGAAAGAGCGCGTCGTATTCGGCGTCGCTCAACGTCGGGGCATCGAGACCGTAATAGCGCTCGTTGGCCTCGACGATGCGTGTTCGCAGATCGATGGCGCGACGCTGCGCGCGAGCGGGAACGGCGGCCATCGCAGCCCGCCTCCTAGGCGCCAAACAGCGCCAGCGCGCGTGCGCTCCCGGGCTCGATACCGCTCTCACGCAAGGCCGCGACCGCGGCATCGACCTGGCCGCGAATCGCCGCCAGCGCCGCGTCGTCGAGCGGTCGCCGGTTGTCGTCGACCACCTCGCCGCCGAGGGAGTGCGCGAAACGCTTCGCGGCAAGCTTCATGTGATCGAACGCGCGCGGCGGATCGGTGACGCGCGGAACGTCCAGGATGAGAACGATGCCGTGCGCCGCGGTGGTGCGTAACGTGTCGGCGGTGAACGGCTCGTTGCGCAGGTTCTGCAACGAGCACTCGACGGCGCCGGTATCGTCGTTGATCGCCTCGAAGCGGCCGGCGGGCCCCAGCCGGAAGCCGGCCGCTTCCGCAACGCCGCGCAACTTGGTCCCGGAGACGCCCGCGGCCGCCGAGATCAGGATCGTGAGGCCGACCTGCACGTCGACATCGGCGCACAGGCGATCGAGCGCTTCGGCGCGCTCGGCCTCGGCGGCGACGTCCGGGACCGACATCGCGGCCGGCAGATGCGGTGCGAGGTCGTTCATCACGCGGACGAAAGTGTCGAGCTGGGCGCGACTCGCCGCACCGTTGCGATCGGCCAGCAGCAGGCACGCCGCGAGCTCGACGAACTGGCCACGGGTGTCGGTCGACAGCGCCTGCCAGCTCGCAGCGGGGGCACTGCGCCCGAACCAGCGCAGCCGCTTGCCAAGGCGCGCGTGCAGCCCCGCAGCGAGCGCGCCCACGCCCACGGGGTGCGCGGGTTGCAGCGTGACGACACACTCGATCTCGGGGTCCGGGTTGTTGAGCGCCGCCGCATCGATTCCGGCAGTGCGCGCCGCCGGTGCGGGTGGCGCGGGGACGTCGGCTGCCGGGGACTCTCCGGCCGGCGGCGCCTCGTGCTCGATGATGTCCTGTGGCAGCTCGAAGCGGTCGGGGCCCTCGTCGTCGGTGAGCCCGCGGTGCGCGGACGTCGACGCCTGGCGCGCGCCGTCCAGCGCGTCGCCGGCGCGCAACGTCGGCTCGACCCGGCGCTCTGCCGTGGCGGCGGCGGTCGCGACGGGCACCGTGCGTCGCGCCGTGAGGCGCCGTCGCGCCGCGCGCAGGACCCACCAGTTGTACACGATGACCGCAGCCACGAGCAGGACGCCCGCAGCGATGAACGCCAGCTGGAGCGGGCTCACCGGGAGCGGCATTTACGACGCGTTCCTTCGCATAGGCCGCGAGTATAGCGCGAAGGGCCGCGCCGCTTGCTCACGCCGCGGCGAGGCTCAGCGCTTCGGCGATGTCGACGGCGACGACGCGCGATGCACCCGGTTCGGCCATGGTGATGCCGACGAGCTGGTGCGCCATCTCCATCGTGATCTTGTTGTGCGAGATGAACAGGAACTGCGTCGTCTGCGACATCTCCTTCACCATCGCACAGAAGCGATCGGTATTGGGATCGTCGAGCGGCGCATCGACCTCGTCGAGCAGGCAAAACGGCGCGGGATTGAGCTGGAACAGGGCGAAGACGAGTGAGATCGCGGTCAGCGCCTTCTCGCCGCCGGACAGGAGATGGATCGACGTGTTGCGCTTGCCCGGGGGCTGCGCGACGACCTGCACGCCGGAGTCGAGGATCTCCTCCCCCGTCAGCACGAGTCGTGCCGTGCCGCCGCCGAAGAGCGTCGGAAAGATGCGGCTGAAATTGTCGTTGACGGTTGCGAAGGTCTGCGCGAGCAGCTCGCGAGACTCGCGATCGATCTGCCGGATCGCCGTCTCGAGCGTTCCCATGGCTTCGGTGAGATCCGCGGCCTGCCGATCGAGATAGTCCTTGCGCTCGCGCGCCTGCGTGAGCTCGTCGAGTGCGGCGAGGTTGACCGCGCCGAGCTCGCCGATCGCGCCATTGAGACGCTCGATCTCGGCCGGAAGCGTCCGGGCGCTGCCCCAGGCTTTCAGCGCGTCGGGGAGCGCCGCGAGATCGGCGTGCGCCTCGTCCAGCTGTTCGCCGAACTGCGCCGCGGCGAGCGCTGCGGCCTGCTCCTTCAACTGCATGTCCTGGATGCGCGCCCGCGCCGGCTCCAGCCGCTGGTCGGCGGCAAGGCGCGCTTCCTCGGCGGCGCGCAACTGCGCGGCGAGCGCTTCCAAACGATCGCGCGCCGCGGCGAGCGCGGCCTCGGCGTTCGCCCGGCGGGCGAGCTCCGCGGTGAGGCTTGCCTCCACCGGCGCCCAATCGATGGCCGCCCGCTCGCTCGACAGTTTCGCCACGAGACCCTGCTGCTGCTCCTCTTGACGCCGCAGGTCGGCGTGTCGCCGATCGAGTTCGGCGAGGTGGTCGCGACAGCGGCGCTGCGCGAATCCCGCCTCCTGCGCGGCGCGTTCGGCGTGACGCAGCGCCTCGCGCCCCTTGGCAAGCGCGACCTCGGCCTCGTTGCGCGCGGCGCGGGCATGCTCGCGCCGGGCGTGCTCGTCGTGGAGGCGCGACTGGCCATCGGCAATCTCGGCATCGATGTCACGCCGCTGCGCCTCGGCTTCGCCGCTGCGGCGGGCAAGCTCGTCCAGGTCGCGCGTGAGATCCTGGCGGCGCCGATCCGCGGCGGTCGCGGCCTCGCGCAGCTGCACGAGCTCGAGTTCGAGATCGTGCACGCGCCGCTGCTGCGAGCCGACGGCAAGGCCTTCCGCGCGGTACTCGTGCTGCGCCGCGGCGAGCTCGGCGGCGACGGCGTCGCGCAAGGCGCGCGCGTCGTGCGCCTGGGCACGCGCACCGTCCAGCGTGGCTGCCAGTTCGTCGAGTTCGCGCTCGCGCGCCACCACGCCGTGCAGCTCGTGGTCGGGGGCGAAGAACGCCACGGTCTGCGCGGTGACGAGGTGTCCGGCCGCGGTGACGAAGGCCTCGCCCGCCCCGAGCGCGCCGCGGCGCGCGAGTGCCGTCGCAAGATCGGGGCAGCACTGGATCCCGGCGAGTCCGTCGGCCACCGCGCGCGCCACCTCGGGTCGCTTGTGGCGCACCTTGGTGAGCAGCGCATCGGGGTGCGCGCCGCGCTCGCCCGCGACGGGTTCGGGTGCGTACGCCGCGACGCGCCGTGGCATCTGGGCGCCGTCGGCGGTCCAGGCCGCCACGCCATCGAGGTGCTCGACCTCGATGGCGGACAGCCGCTCGCGCAGGACGGCTTCGAGGGCGTCCTCCCAGCCCGGCTCGATGTCGAGTGCCTGATACAGGCGCCGCGCCTCGGTGAGCCCGTGCGTCGCGAGCCAGGCATCGACGTCGCCACCGCGGCCGATCTTGGCCTGCAACGCCGCCAGCGCCTGCTGGCGCGCGGTGAGACTCGTGAGCGTGCGATTCGCCTGCTCCCAGGCGTCCGCGGTCGAGCGCTGCCGCGCCTGGAGTGCCTCGACGCGGGCGGCCAGGGCGGCCAGCGCCTCCTCCTTGCCGGTGAGGTCGGCTGTCTCCTGCGCGAGCTGCTCCTCGATGTCGCGAATGAGATCGCTCGCCGGAGCCGCGATCTCGGCGAGATCCTTCTCGAGGCGCGCCCGCCGTTCGGCATGACCGCGCAGCGCGGCGGTCACGCTGTCGCGGCGCGTCTCGGCGACGCGCAGCACCTGCTCGACCTGCGCGATCGTCTGCTGCTGCGCGGTGAGGGCGGCGTCCGCCTCGCCCACCGCCGCCGTGAGCGGCGGCATCGCATCCTTTGCGGCGACCTCGGCGGCCGCGGTGCTGGCGCAGGTTTCGGTCGCGGCGACGAGCGCGGCGTCGGCCTGCTCGCGCTCCGCGACGAGCGTCGCGGTGAGGCCGGCAATGGCGGCGAGCGCTTCGCCCAGGCGTGCCACCTCGGTCTCGATGCGCTGCTGCGAGTCGCGCGCGAAGCCAAGTTGTTGCTCGAGGCGCGAGACTTCGGCATTGGCCGCGTAGAACGCACCCTGCTTGTCGTGCAGGTCGTCGCCGGCGGTGAAATGCTCGGCACGCAAGGCTTCGAGTCCGGCCTCGGCCGCATGGATGTCGGCGCGGATCGCCTCGAGCGCATTGGTCAGCGTCACGATCTCGGCGGCGCACTTCTCGCGGGAGCGCGCGGCGTCCTGCTGGCGCGCAAACCACAGCAGATGCTGAGCCTGCGTGAGGCGCCCCGTGAGCTCGCGATACTGTCCGGCGACCTGCGCCTGTTGCTCGAGACGTTCGAGCTGCGCGGCGAGCTCGAGGCGGATGTCCTCGACACGCGAAAGATTCTCCCGGGTGTCGGCAAGACGGCCTTCGGTCTCCTTGCGCCGTTCCTTGTACTTCGACACACCGGCCGCTTCCTCGAGAAAGATCCGCAGCTCCTCGGGTTTGGCCTCGATCACCCGCGAAATCATCCCCTGCTCGATGATCGCGTAGGCGCGCGGACCCAGGCCGGTGCCGAGGAACAGATCGTGGATGTCCCGGCGCCGCACCGGGATGTTGTTGATGTAGTACGTCGAATCGCCGTCGCGGGTGAGAACGCGCTTGAGCGAGATCTCGGCGTACTGCCCCCATTGGCCGCCGATGCGACCGAGGCTGTTGTCGAAATGCAGTTCGACCGAAGCGCGACCGACCGGCTTGCGCTCGCCGGCGCCGCTGAAGATCACGTCCTGCATCGACTCGCCGCGCAGCGCGGAGGCCTTCGATTCGCCGAGCACCCAACGCACGGCGTCGATCACGTTCGATTTCCCGCAGCCGTTCGGGCCCACGATGCCGACGAGCTGGCCGGGCGTGGCGATCGTGGTGGGGTCGACGAACGACTTGAAACCAGCGAGCTTGATCTGCGTGAGGCGCAAGGTGGAATCCGCAAACGGCGAAGGCAACGACGCGGGTGCCGCGCCTTTCGGGCAGCCGCGAATTATAGTCGATGGCGCGCGCGCGGCAGCGGCAGAGCCGGCGGCGGGGCATGGCCCGCGCAGCGCGCAGCCTCGCCGCTCGCGCTCGACACCGCGCGGTCGATCACGCGGCCCGCGCGTCCTGGGGCCGCGGTCGTGGTGCGATCAGCTCACTTCGCGGCGGGTACCGTGCAGCCAGCGATCGGCTCGACGAAGTCGACCACCGGCTTCCAGTTGGGCGAAACCGTGTTCTCGAACTGCGCGTTGAGGTAGTAGCGCTTGCAGGGTTCGACGTTGAGGTGCAGCACTTCGAGGCGCGGGCCCCCCGGCCAGCCCGGTGCATTCGCCTGCAGGACGATGCGCCGCTCGCCCGGCGTGACGCGGACGACGTTGGGGTCGGGGAAGGCGCCCTGGTTATCCACCATGTTGATCATCGTCGGGCGCCGGTTGACGATCGTCATGTTGAAGCGCTGCCCGGTCAGCTCGCTCCAGGTGGGGCCCCACGTCTGACACCCGGGCAGCGCCGCGGCGCCGAGGAGTGCGGGGATGATCAACCACGTCGTCTTGCGCATGCGAAGCTCCCTTCATGAATGGATGCGGTCGGTTTGGTGCGGCGCCGGAAGCGGCAGCGCGGCCTCTGCGAGCGCGGCGAGATACCCCGCGCCGAGCGGAATCACCGCGTCGTTGAAATCGTACGTGCTGTTGTGCAGGAAGCAGCCACCCTCCGCGCCGCCCTGCCCCAGCCGCGCGAACGCGCCGGGCCGCTCCTGCAGCATGAACGAGAAATCCTCGGCGCCCATCGAAGGCTCGAGGTCCCGGATGACGTTGGCGCGTCCGACGAGCGTCTCGGCGACGTCGGCGGCGAAGGCGGCCTCGCGGTCGTGATTGATCGTCGCCGGATAGACGCGCTCGTAGCGCAGCGTCGCACGAGCGCCGAACGCCGCTGCGATCGAGTGCACGAGCTCGGTCAAGCGGCGCTCGACGAGATCCTGCGTCGCCGGTCGAAAGGTGCGCACCGTGCCGACGAGTTGCGCGTGCGAGGGGATCACGCTCATCGCACCCGGGTGTCCCGCCTGCATCGCGCACAGGCTCACGACCGCGGTGTCGATCGGGCTCACGCTGCGACTGACGATCGACTGCGCAGCCGTGATGATGTGCCCCGCTACCAGCACCGGATCGATCGCCGCGTGCGGATGTGCGCCGTGACCGCCCTTGCCATCGATGGTGATCTCGATGCGGTCGGCCGCCGCCATCGCGGGGCCCGGGGTGATGCCGATGTGGCCGGGGGCGAGGCTCGGCCAGTTGTGCAATGCATAGACGGCGTCGGCAGGAAAGCGGGTGAAAAGGCCGTCACCGATCATTGCCTTCGCCCCGGCGTGACCCTCCTCGCCGGGCTGGAAGATGCAGTACACCGTACCGGCGAAACGACGCGTCTCGTGGAGGTAGCGCGCGGCCGCGAGCAGCATCGTCGTGTGCCCGTCGTGGCCGCAGCCGTGCATGCGACCGTCGTACCGCGACCGGTGCGCGAACGCATTCTCCTCGTGCAGCGGCAAGGCATCCATGTCGCCGCGCAGGCCGACGCTGCGCACGGTGGCGGTGGCGCCCGCCTCGGCGCGCCCGTGGATCACCGCGACGATGCCCGTCTTGCCGATCCCGTTGTGATGCTCGATGCCGAGTGCCGCCAGCCGCTCGTGCACCACGCCCGCCGTTCGCACCTCCTCGAAGCCGAGCTCGGGGTGCGCGTGGAGGTCACGCCGGATCGCGATGAATTCGTCGTGCCAGCGGGTAATGTAGTCCGGTGGACTCATGGCAGCGTCTGCGGGGCCTGGCAAGCCTTCCTCCTCGATGTCGACCCTGGCAACGCCCACCGCGGTGCGCGGTTGCCCCACGACGGACCGGTCGACACGTCCGCCGTCGAAGGCGAAGGCGCGATTATCCGCTCGAAACGGCGCTTCGTTTCACGCGATAATTCGGGCGGCCCTGCCCGCCGGCGCGACGCCACCCCTTCCGGAGCCTCTCCATGTCCTTCGCCTCATCTTGCGCCGCGGCGTCGTGCCGCGGCCTCCTCGCCATCGTCGCCTTCGCGAGCCTGCTCGTGGCCGATGCGGCGGCACAGGCGCCGGACAGGCCGTTGCGGATCGGGCTTGCGCTGTCGGGCGGCGGCGCGCGCGGGATCGCGCACGTCGGCGTCCTGAAAGTGCTGGAGGAGATGCGGGTGCCGATCAGCTGCGTGACCGGCACCAGCATGGGCGCGATCGTCGGCGGCACCTACGCGGTCGGCACGCCGGCCAAGCGCCTCGAGGAGCTCGTGCTCACGGCCGACTGGGACGAGATCTTCCGCGACAATCCGCCGCGCCAGGAGATTGCGATCCGGCGCAAGGCCGACGACTTCAAGACGCTGTTTGCGCCTGAGTTCGGCGTCAGGGACGGCGGGCTTGCGCTGCCGATGGGGGTGATCGCCGGCATCTCGATCGAGGCGTTCTTTCGCGTGCTCACGCAGCCGGCAATGGGCATCTCCGACTTTCGCAAGCTGCCGATCCCGTACGAGGCGATGGCTGCCGACATCGAGAACGGCGCGCTCGTCGTGCTGAACCACGGCAGCGTGGCGCAGGCGATGCGGGCGAGCATGTCGGTCCCGGGCGCGCTCGCGCCCGTGGAGATCGACGGCCGGCTGCTCGTCGACGGCGGGATCGCCAACAATCTCCCCATCGACCAGGCGCGCAAGCTGTGCGGCGACGTGGTCATCGCCGTCAACATCGGGACCCCGCCGCTCACCCGCGCCGAGATCACGTCGGCGCTGGCGGTATCGCTGCAGCTCGTCAACTTCCTCGGCAAGCAGACGGTCGACGAGCAGTTGAAGCGCATGGGCCCCGATGACGTGCTGATCGAGCCCGATCTCGGCGACATCTCCGCGGCGAGCTTCTCTCGCTCGAAGGACGCGATCGCCATCGGTGAGGCTGCAACGCGCAAGCTCGCCGACAAGCTTGCGCGCTACAGCCTGCCCCCCGCCCAGTACGCCGCGTTCCGGGCGCAGCAGGTCGCCCCCTCCACCGAGCTGGGGAGGGTCGACGCGATCCGTATCGAGGGGCTTGTGCGAACCAATCCCGAGGTCGTGCGCGCGCTCGTCCACACGGAACCCGGCAAGCCGCTGTCCGAGGGGCAGATCGGCGAGGACCTGCGGCGCATCTACGGTCGCGGCGACTTCGAAGGCATCAGCTACCGCATCATCGGCGACACCGGCCCGCGCACGATGGTCATCACTCCGACCGAGAAGTCGTGGGGACCCGATTACCTGCGCTTCGGCCTGGGATTGCGCAGCGACTTCGAAAGCGACAACGCGTTCAACCTTCTCGTGCAGTACCGAAGGTCCTGGATCAACCGGCTGGGCGGCGAAATCCTGGTCGAGGGCCAGATCGGCGAGGACACGCACCTGTTCGGCGAGTGGTACCAGCCGCTCACCCCGGACGGACGCTGGTTCAGCTCGCTGTACGGCGCCGTCGGCCAGACCACGCGCGGGGTGTTCGACGGTGACGACAAGATCGCCGACTATCTCATCGGCAGCGTGCGCGGCGGGGTCGATCTCGGCCTGACCCTCGGCACTTTCGGCGCGGTGCGGGTCGGACCCCAGTGGACGCAAGTGCATGCGCGCGTGGATACCGGTGATCCGGTGCTGCCGTCGGTGCGCGAACTCACCGCAGGGGTGCAGGCCGGCCTCATCATCGACCAGCTCGATCGCCCCTGGTTCTCGCAGGCCGGCTACAGCGCGCGGCTTGCCTACTACGGCGCGACGAGCGCGCTCGGCTCGGCGCTCGACTACCAGAAGCTGCACGGCCAGGCGACCTACGTCCAGTCGTGGGGTGAGAACACGGTCAACGTGAACGTCGCGGGTGGCACCGACTTCGCGACGGGGATGCCCGCCTACGAGTCTTTCGCCCTCGGCGGTCCGCTGCGCCTGTCGGGTTTTCGCGTGGGCCAGTTCGCCGGCCGCGAATTCGCCTTCGCCCGCGCGATGTACTACCGCCGCATCTTCGCCATGCCGAGCATCCTGGGCTCCGGCGTGTTTGCCGGCGCCTCGGGCGAGGTGGCAACGATGCGCGACCGCGTCGATGGGTTGCCGACGCCGGGCACGGTGTGGTCCGGGTCGGTCTTCCTCGGCGCCCAGACCTTCGCCGGGCCGGGCTATCTCGGCCTCGGCTTCGGCAACGACGGCGCCTTCACCGCGTACCTGCTGCTGGGCGCGCCATGAGGTCGCTCGGGGGCCGCGTCGTGCACCGACGCGGCCCTCCGGGGCATGCGATGGCGCCCTGCCTTACTCCTTGATGTCGACGCCGTAGAACGTGTGGCGGCCGAACGGTGAGAGCTTGAAGTCGACCACTTCCTTGCGCACCGGCTTCAACTGCACCGCGTGCGCGATCGTGAACCACGGCGCCTGCTCCTTGAAGATGACCTGCGCCTTCTCGTAGATCGGTGTGCGCGCGGCCTGGCCGTTGGTGGTCTTGCCCTTCTGGATGAGTTCTTCGTACGGCGCGTAGCAGAACTTGGCGACGTTGCTGCCGTTGCTCTTCGCCGAATCGCAGCCCAGGAGATTGGCGAGGAAGTTGTCGGGGTCGCCGTTGTCGCCGGTCCAGCCCAGCATGCCCATCTGGTGCTCGCCGGCCTGCATGCGCTTGCGGTATTCGCCCCACTCGAAGCTCTTGATCTCGGCCTTGATCCCCACCTTGGCGAGGTCGGCCTGCATCAGTTCGGCGATGCGCCTCGCATTGGGGTTGTACGGGCGCTGCACCGGCATCGCCCACAGGTCGGTCTCGAAGCCGTTCGGGTACCCCGCTTCCGCGAGGAGTTTCTTCGCCGCGGCCGGATCGTACGGATCGTCCTTGACCGCATCGTTGTACGACCATTGCGTGGGCGGGATCGGATTCTTCGCGGCCACGCCGGTGGTCATGTACACGCCGTCGATGATCGCCTTCTTGTTGATCGCCATGTTCACGGCCTTGCGCACCCGCACGTCGTCGAACGGCTTTTTCGTCGTGTTGTACGCGAGGTAGCCGATGTTCAACCCTGGCTGCTCGAGCACGGTCACGTTGGGATCCTTGCGCATGGCATCGAGGTCGGCCGGATTGGGGTACGGCATGACGTGGCACTCGCCCTTCTGGAGCTTGGCCCAGCGCACCGACGCGTCGGGGGTGATCGCGAACACGAGGTCATCGATCTTCGCCTTGCCACCCCAGAACTGCGGGAACGCCTTGTAGCGCAGGAGGGCGTCCTTCTGGTACTGGACGAGGTAGAACGGTCCGGTGCCGATGGGCTCCTGATCGATCTTCTCGGGCGTGCCGGCCTTGAGCATCGCGTCGGCGTACTCCTTCGACTGCACGCCCGCGTACTCCATCGCGAGGTTCGACAGGAACGGCGCTTCCGGCCGGTTGAGCGTGATGCGCACCGTGTGATCGTCGACCTTCTGGATCGACTTGATGAGCTTGCCCATGCCCATGTCGTTGTAGTACGAGTGATTCGGGCTCGTGACCTTGAAGTACGGATTGTCTTCCTTGCCCTGCCGTTCGAGCATGAAGATGATGTCGTCGGCATTCATGTCGCGCGTGGGCTTGAAGGCGCGGTGGTTGTGCCACTTGACACCCTTGCGCAGCTTGAACGTGTAGACGGTGCCGTCCGGCGAGACCTCCCAGCTCTCGGCGAGCCCGGGCACGACCTTCGTGGTCCCGCGCTCGAAGTCGACCAGCCGGCTGTAGATCTGGCTGTTGGCATCGAAGGAGGTCCCGGTCGTGTTGACGCCGGGATAGAAGTTCTCCGGGCTGCCTTCGGAACAGTAGACGAGCGTCTTGGCAGCGGCACCGGTCGCGGCAAGCGCGACCAGCGCAGCGGCGATGGCATTCCGGCGGAGCGTGCCACCGGTCGTCGAACGACGGATCTTCATGCAAGTCTCCCGATAGAGAATGGCGCAACGTTGTGGCCGTCGCTCGACGTACCGCGCCGCGCGTTCGCGTCATGGCGGCGCGCCGCGGATCACGCCAGGGCGGGTGGGCGGGCATGCCCTCCGCCAACGGCCAAGGGCGCGATTATCCGCCGGAATCGAGGAATTTTTCGGCCAGGTGGCAGGCTACGTCGCGTCCGGCGAGCGCACGGGGCGCGGGGCGCTCCACGCGGCAGCGATCGATCGCGTGCGGGCAGCGCGTCGAAAAGACGCAGCCGGCAGGAGGTGCGAGCGGCGACGGCAGTTCGCCGCCCAGGAGGACCCGCTGGCGGGGTGGGCCGTCGAGCGTCGGCGTGGCCGCGAGGAGCGCTCGCGTGTACGGGTGCAACGGGGCCTCGAAGATCGCGGCCTTCGGGCCCTGCTCCACGGCCAACCCCAGGTACATCACCAGCACGTCGTGGGCGAGATAGCGCACGACGGCGAGGTCGTGCGAGATGAAGAGGTACGCGACACCGAGTTCGCGCTGGAGGTCGGCAAGGAGGTTCAACACCTGCGCCTGCACCGAGACGTCGAGCGCCGACACCGGTTCGTCCGCCACCACGAGCGCCGGCTCGATCATGAGCGCGCGGGCGATGGCGATGCGCTGGCGCTGCCCGCCCGAGAACATGTGCGGATAGCGCTCGTAGTGCTCGGGGCGCAGGCCGACTCGCGCGAGCATGGCACGGGCGCGTGCCGCGCGGTCGGCGCGGTCGAGCGCGGTATTGATGGCAAGCGGCGCTTCCAGGATCGCTCCGATCTTCTTCCGTGGATTGAGCGAGCCGTAGGGGTTCTGGAACACCATCTGCACCGACTTGCGCAATGCACGCTGCTGCGCCGGAGTGGCACCGGCGACGTCCACGCCATCCAGCGTGAGCGCACCACCCGTGGGCGGCTCGAGGAGCGCGACCACCCGACCGAGCGTCGACTTGCCGCAGCCCGACTCGCCGACCACCGCAAGCGTGCGTCCGGCGGGCAGGGCGAACGAAATGCCGCCGACGGCGTGCAGCAGCGCCGGTGCCGCGAAAACGCCCCGCCCAATCGCGTAGCTTCGCTGCAGTTCGCGTGCCTGCGCGAGCGCGGGCGCGTCCGGCGCCGCGCCAGCGGTCATGACCGCCGCGGCCGTTGCGGCGGCGGTCACGGCAACGCCACCTGCGCTGCACCGTCGGCACGGCGGACGGCATCGCGACCGGCAAGCGACAAGGGGTAGTGGCAACGCACCGCGCCCTCCTCCCAGCGACGCAGCGGCGGTCGCGTGCTGCATCGCGCCGTGGCATCGCGGCAACGCGGCGCGAAGAGGCAGCCGGCCGGACGGTCGTGGAGCCCGGGTACCAGACCGGGAATCGTGGCGAGCGGTCCACCGGCGCCGTGGCGCTCGGGCATCGCGGCCAGCAACGCCCCGGTGTACGGGTGCTGCGGTCGCGTGAACAGCGTCGTGCCGCTGCGCTCCTCCATGACCTGCCCGGCGTACATGACCGCCACCCGATCGGCGACCTGTGCCACCACGCCCATGTTGTGCGTGACGAGCACCAGCGCCATCGCGCGGTCGCGCTGCAGCTGGTGCAGAAGGTCGAGGATCTGGGCCTGGATCGTGACGTCGAGCGCGGTGGTCGGCTCGTCGGCGATGAGCAGCCGCGGATTGGCGGCGATCGCCATCGCGATCATCACGCGCTGGTTCATGCCGCCGGAGAGCTGGTGCGGAAAGTCACGCAGCCGCGCGGGCGCCGCCGGAATGCCGACCTGCTCCAGGAGCTCGATCGCGCGGCGTCGTGCCGCATGCCGATCGAGGCCGAGGTGCAGGCGCAGCGTCTCGACGAGTTGAAAGCCGATCGTGAAGCACGGGTTGAGGCTCGTGGTGGGCTCCTGGAAGATCATCGCCACCTCGCGACCGATCACCTGCCGGCCTGCCCGCTCGGAGGCGCGCAGCAGGTCGTGGCCGCCGAAGGCAAGGCGCGTCGCGCGCACGCGGCCGGGGTACGCGACGAGCCCCATGAGGGCCAGCATCGCAACGCTCTTGCCCGACCCGGATTCGCCGACGATTCCCAGGACTTCACCCTCGTCGAGCGTGAAGCTCGCGCCTTCGACCGCACGCAGTGTCCCGTTTCGTGTCGGGAATTCGACGTGCAGGTCCTCGATCTCGAGCAAGGCCATGATGGCGGCGCCGTCAGCGCTTGAGCTTGGGATCGAGGGCGTCGCGCAGGCCGTCGCCCAGGATATTGAAGGCGAGCACCGTTCCCAGGATCATGAGGCCCGGGAACGTCACCACCCACCACGCACGCAGAACGAACTCGCGCGCATCGGCGAGCATCGTTCCCCACTCGGGGGCAGGCGGCTGCGCGCCCAGGCCCAGGAAACCCAAGGCAGCGGCATCGAGGATCGCGGTGGAGAAACCGAGTGAGGCCTGCACGATGAGCGGTGCGGCGCAGTTGGGGAGCACCTCGCCGAACATGAGCCGCGCGCGGGTGGCGCCGACCGCGCGCGCCGCCGTCACGTAGTCCTTCGCCGTCTCGGTGATGACGGCAGCCCGCGTGATGCGCACGTAGTGCGGCAAGACGACGACGGCGACCGCGAGCATCGCATTCATGAGTCCGGGCCCGAGGATCGCGACGATGACGATGGCGAGCAGGAGGCTCGGCAGGGTCAGGATGATGTCCATGAGCCGCATGATCGCGGTGTCGAGCCAGCCGCGGAAGAATCCCGCCACGAGGCCGAGCGTCACGCCCGCGAGGATGGCGAGCGTCACCACCACCACGCCGATCAGCAGCGAAAGTCGCGCGCCGAAGATGAGGCGCGAGAGGATGTCGCGGCCGATCGCGTCGGTGCCGAGCACGTGGGCCCAACTCCCGCCGGCCTGCCACGCCGGGGGCTTCAGGAACACCGACTCGTTGGTGAGGTCCGGGGCGTACGGTGCGAGGACCGGGGCGAAGATCGCCACCAGCATGATCGCCACCACGAAGACGAGGCCGGCGACCGCGCCGCGATTGGCGCGGAAGTCTTCCCAGAACTCCGCGAGCGGCGATGGCGGCGGCGGCGCCGCGGCGGGGAGTGCCGTTGCTGCGACGTCACCGGGCATGGCGGATCCGCGGATTGATGATGCCGTAGGTGATGTCGACCAGGAGATTGACCGCCATCACGATGACGCCCAGGAGCAGCACGCCGCCTTGCAGCACGGGATAGTCGCGGCGCGAGATCGCCTCGATCATCCACTTGCCGACGCCCGGCCACGAGAAGATCGTCTCGGTGAGGATGGCGCCGGTGAAGAGGACGCCGACCTGCAGGCCGATCACGGTGACCACCGGAACCAGCGCGTTGCGCAACGCGTGCAGTGCGACCACGCGCAGGCGGGACAGCCCCTTGGCGCGCGCCGTGCGGATGTAGTCCTCGCCCAGCACTTCGAGCATCGCCGAGCGTGTCATGCGGGCGATGATCGCGAGCGGTTGCGTGCCGAGTACGATCACCGGCAGCACGAGGTGCGTCAGCGCCGAGCGCAAGGCGCCCTTCTCGCCCGACAGCAGCGCATCGATGGTAAGGAAGCCGGTGACTGGCTCGATGAAGTAGCGCACGTCGATGCGGCCGGACACCGGCGTCCAGCCGAGCTGCACCGAAAAGAGCAGGATGAGCAGGAGACCCCACCAGAAGATCGGCATCGAGTAGCCGGTGAGCGAGAGTCCCATCACGCCCTGGTCGAAGATCGAATTGCGCCGCACCGCGGCGATGATGCCGGCGGGAATACCCAGGACCAGCGCGAAGACGATGGCGCCGAGGGCCAATTCCATCGTGGCCGGGAAGAGCGCGAAGAATTCGCTCAGCACGGGCACCTGCGTGATCATCGACTTGCCCAGGTCCCCATGCAGCACGCGCCCGATGTAGATCGCGTACTGGACGAATACCGGCCGGTCGAGTCCATATTCGGCGAGGAGCTTTGCGTGGCGGGCAGGATCGATGCCGCGCTCGCCGGCCATCGTTTCGATCGGATCGCCCGGTACGAGGCGGATGAGAAAGAATGCGACGAGCGTCATGCCGATGAACGTCGGCACGATGAGCCCGAGCCGGGTCAGCACGAAGCGAAGCATCGCCGGTGGGGGGCGCTCAGGCCGGCGCCGCGGAGCGCATGCGCGCCGAACGCGTCGCGTAAAGGCAGATGCCGGCAGCGACCGAAACGTTGAGGCTCTCGACCGCGCCGACGAGCGGAATGCCCACGATGCGGTCGCACGACTCGCGGGTGAGACGGCGCAGGCCGCCCCCTTCGGCACCCAGGACCCAGGCGATGCCCCCCGTGAGGTCGGCGTCGGGCAATGCCTCGCCGCCGGTGTCGGCCCCCAGGACCCAGATGTTACGCGCCTGCAGCGCGCGCAACGTGCGCGCGAGGTTCGTCACGGCGATGACGGGCACCGTATCCGCAGCACCGGAGGCTGCCTTGGCCACCGTCGCGTTGACGCCGACGGCCCGATCCTTGGGGACGATCACCGCCTGCGCACCGAAGGCATCGGCGCTGCGCAGGCAGGCTCCCAGATTGTGCGGATCGGTCACGCCATCGAGGACGAGCAGGAGCGGCAACTCGGCGAGCGTGTCGAGCACGTCGTCGAGGGTCACGTGCGGCAAGGCAGCATCGACGATGGCAACGACACCCTGGTGGCGGCCGTGTCCGGCGAGCGCGTCGAGGCGCGTCGGGTCGACCGGATGCACCGCCACACCCGCGGCCTGCGCGCGCGCGGCGAGTTCACGCGATCGCGCATCCTGTCGAGCGGCCTGGACGTACACCGCGTGAATGGCATCCGGCCGTTGGCGCAGGCGCGCCGTGACGGCGTGGAAACCGAAGAGCGCTCGGGTGGCGGGCGGCGCGCGCAAAGACGAAGGGGCGTCGGTGACGGGAGGATGGCGGCAGGCGCGCGGCGCCGGCGGCCGCTATGCTAGTGTACCGTCGCCGCCCGCGGCAAGGTGCGCTTCCCACGCGTGCCGGCTGCGGCGCCACGCCGCATGATCACCGAAGACATCCGCCACTTCCTGACCGCACTGCTCCTCATCGTGGGCGGCCTTCTGCCGATCGTCAATCCGGTGGGCAGCGCGCCGATGTTCCTCGCGATGACGCGCGGCGCCGACGCGGCGACCCGGCAGGTGCTCGCGCTCAAGATCGCGATCAATACCTTCATCCTCCTCATGGGGTCGCTCGTCTTCGGTGCCTTCGTGCTCAAGATCTTCGGCCTGTCGGTGCCCGTGGTGCAGGTCGCGGGCGGCGCGGTGCTGTGCGCGCTGGGCTGGAACCTCCTCAATCAGGACGATACACCCCCGCCCAGCACCGCGGCGGCGGTCGATACCAAGCGCGTGTTCATGCGCGCGTTCTACCCGCTCACGCTGCCGCTCACCGTCGATCCCGGAGCGATCTCGGTCGCGATCACCATCGGCGCCAATCATGCGCACGGCGTGCAGCGGGTGATCATCGGCTTCCTCGCCGGGATCACGGGTACCGTGCTCATCTCGGTGTGCGTGTGGTTCGCGTATCGGTACGCGCAGCGTGTCGCACACTGGCTCGGGCACGAGCGGCTCATGGTGGTGCTGCGGCTCTCGGCATTCATCGTGCTGTGTATCGGCGTGCAGATCACCTGGAATGGCGTGCGTGCGCTCGGTGTGGACCTGCTCACCGGGTCGTCGGAGCCGACGGCAAGCGATCCCGCGACGCCCAATCCTGGCCCCGCACCGGCGCCGGGCGCGCCGCCCGGCGCCACCACGTCGGGATCGGCGAAGCGATGATCGACAACGTCGCGCTCGGGATCGTGCAAGGGGCGCTGCTCGCCTTTGCCGCCCTCTTTCCCGTCGTCAATCCGCTGGCCGTCGCGCCCGTTTTCGTCGCGCTGACGCACAGCCTCACGAGTCCCGAGCGCAAGGTCCTGGCCGGCCAGGTTGCGATGAACGGATTGGCCCTCCTCCTGGGGTCGCTGTTCCTGGGCGACATCGTGCTCGAATTCTTCGGAGTCTCCATTCCGGTCGTGCAGATCGCCGGCGGCCTCATCGTCGCAGCCACGGGTTGGAAGCTTCTGCAGGCCCCGGACGAGGACCCGGACAAGCGCGACCCCATGGGCTACGCCGCACTGGAATCGAAGGCGCTCTACCCGCTGACGCTGCCGCTCACCGTCGGCCCGGGGTCGATCGCGGTGGCGATCACGATCGGCGCCAATTTTCCGTCGACGCCGCAGCCCTTCGCCATCGATGCGACGGCGACGAGCGCCGGGATGGTGTTGCTTGCGGTCTCGATCTACCTTTGTCTCGGCTACGCCGACGTGGTCGGGCGCAAGCTCGGCCGCCGCGGCCTCGCGGTCGTCATGCGCCTTTCCGCATTCATCCTGTTCTGCATCGGCGTGCAGATCGTGTGGAATGGGATCGATGCGCTGTTCGGGGTTTCGGCGTCGCTGGGCCGCGCCTGAGCGCGCGACGCCGAGGCGGCATCGACGGGCTGCCGCGTCAACGCTCGGTTCTGCTACAATCATGGGCTTGCCTCGATCGCCTCCCTCGTGCCTCGGGACAGGCCGATCACACCATGCCGGTGTAGCTCAGTTGGTAGAGCAGCGCATTCGTAATGCGAAGGTCGGGGGTTCGACTCCCTCTACCGGCACCAGTCCCCCCGCTCCGACATGGAGCAACGATCCGGCGACCCGCCGCCGCAGTCCGGCCGGCTCGGGCAACCGGACGCAAGAGCGCCGCGATGCCGATGCCGGGTGACGTCCCGACGCGCACCATCACGCGGAGGGCGCCGCGCATGCATCGGCGCAGCTCAGACGTCTTCGCCGCTCGCCAGCGACGCGAGCACGTCACGCGCCCACTGCCGTGCGCGCAGGATCCGCCGGGCCCGCCCGTCGGCGCCGGCCGCAAATGCCGGGCCGTGGTACTTCGCGACGAGCGCGCGGTTGCCCGTGTGCGAGGCGCGACCGACGATGCGGCCCGGGGCCGCAAGCGCGGCGGCGAGCAATTGCGCCCGCAGCCCGCACAGCACCACGACCACGCACCCCGCAAGCTCGGCGCGCACCCGCGCCACGTTGTCCGGTGCGAGGATCTCGGCCGGCGTGGCCTCCGATGCCGCGTGGCCGAGGCTCGCGGCCAGGGGCCTGGTATGGGCATTGGTGATCCGGTAGGCGTAGCGATCGGTCGACGGAAAACGGCGCGGGTCCGCGCTGTGCAGATAGCCGAGGGCGAAGTCGAGGTTCTCTCCGGTCACGCCCGCGACGGGACGCACCGCGGCTAGTTCGCGCGCGCCGGGTGTGCTGAAGACGAAGGCCACGGGATGCCGGCCGCGGTTGTAGTGCGCGCTGGGCGCCGGAGCCTCGCGCGTCATGTGAAGAGCCGCGTCGCCATGTACGTCGCGGCCGCGATCGCCGCGGCGGCCGGGAGCGTGACGATCCACGCGACGACGATGCGTTGCGCGATGCCCCAGCGCACCGCTGCCGTGCGCCGCGCGGCGCCGACGCCGACGATGGCGCCGGTGATCGTATGCGTGGTCGAGACCGGAACGCCGAGCGCGGTCGCCGCGAAGAGCGTGAGCGCACCACCCGTCTCGGCGCAGCAGCCTTGCACCGGCTTCAACGACGTGATGCGCGAACCGAGCGTGTGCACGATACGCCAGCCGCCCATGAGGGTCCCCAGCGCCATCGCCGCCTGACAGGTGAGGATCACCCACAACGGGACGTGGAAGCCGCCCTCGAGCATCCCCTGCGAGTAGAGCAGCACGGCGATGATGCCCATCGTCTTCTGCGCATCGTTGCCGCCGTGACCGAGCGAGTACGCCGCGGCGGAGAAGAGTTGCAGCACGCGAAAGCGCCGGTCGACGGCAAACGGCGAGCGCCGGCGATGCGTCCACGTCACGACGAGGACGAGGAACTGGGCGAGCACGAAGCCCAGGAGCGGCGAGGCGACGATGCCGGCCGCGGTGATCGCGAGCCCGTGCACCACCACCGCGGACAGCCCCGCCTTGGCGAGGCCGGCGCCGGCGAGACCGCCGATCAGCGCGTGGCTGCTCGACGACGGGATGCCGAAGCGCCAGGTGATCACGTTCCAGGCGATCGCCCCGACGAGCGCGCCGAAGATCACCGCGCCGTCGACGAGGCCGGGCGCCACGATGCCGGTTCCCACCGTCTGCGCGACGTGCAGGCCGAAGAAGGCGAAGGCGATGAAGTTGAAGAACGCGGCCCAGACCACCGCCGTCACCGGTCGCAGGACGCGCGTTGCGACCACCGTGGCAATCGAGTTGGCGGCGTCGTGCAGGCCGTTCATGAAGTCGAAGGCGAGCGCGATCACGATGAGTGCCACGAGGAGCGGAAAGCCAAGCGCGGAAGGGTCCATGGGTGCGCTCGCCGCCGGTTATGCCGTGCCGTCAGACGTGCTTGGTGGTGATCGTCTGCACCGCGTTGGCGATGTCGTCACACTTGTCGACGACGCTCTCGACGAGTTCGTAGAGCTCCTTGCGGTCGATGTAGGCGACGACGTCGATCTCGCCCGCGCGCAACTGCGTGCGCAACGTCGCGAGCGCATGATCGAAGGCCACATCGATCTCGCGTTCGATCGTTGCGATCTCTTCGCAAAGGCGGAAGATCTCGCGATGCCGCCGGCTCGGTGCCTCGAGGTGCGGCATGACTTCGGACAGGCGCTGCGCGGCGGCGACGATGCCGTCGGCCATCTGCATGAGCTCGGGCGGGAACGTGTGCACGTCGTAGCGCGCGATGCCCTTGACCGTGTCCTCGATCAGGTCGACGACGTCGTCGAGTTCGTGCCCCAGAGCGAGGATGTCCTCACGATCGATCGGCGCATTGAACGTGCGGTTGGCGGCGACGAAGACCTTGTGCGCGATGGCGTCGGCCTTGTGCTCGACGGCGCGAATCGCCTGCACCTGCCGCTCGAAGTCGACTTCTCCGGCCATCATCGCGCGCAGCATCGTCGCCGCCTCGACGATGCAGCGTGCCTGGTCGGCGAAGAGCACGGTGAAGCGCTCTTCGGGCGGCATCAGGGCAGCAAAGAGGTTGAGCGCCATGTCGTCGGTGGAGGTTGCGCCGCGGCCGCGTCAGTGCGCGCCGCCCGGCTCCGGTGCGCGCCGCGCGTGCGCGATCCAGCGTGCGGTCAGCTTCTCCTGCACGGCGTTCTGCCGCAGCCGCAGGTCGAGCGCGGCGAAATCGACCTCGTCGAGCGGTTGATCCTGATTGAAGCACGTGAACACGTAGCGCTCCTGGCCGGTGACGGGGTCGCGCTGCACCTGCAGGCACTGCGCGCAGACTTCCTTCATCATGCATTGCATCGGGGAATTGATCGATCCCAGCGCGCGGTGTCCGGCGTCGAGATAAGGTGCGAGGAGATCGTGGCGTGCCCGCGCGACCGCCGCCATCATCTTGTCCGAGCCGATGGCAACGATGCGATCGCAGCCACGAAATGGGATGCCCTGCTCGCCCAGACGCCCTGCCGCGTAGGCGTGCATCGCCTGCACGATGTTGCCGACGAAGCTGCGATCCTGCGGTCGCGCCGGAACGAACCCCGGAGCCTCGTCGCAGCACCAGACCACGACGTCGGCGGCGGCTTCGATCTCGGCGGTCTTGTAGCGGTCGATCACCTTCTTGTAGCCCGCGAAGTACAGCACCCGCGAGCCCGCGGCCCGGAACGCCTGGCCGATCGAGAAGAGAACCGCGTTGCCCAGGCCCCCACCCGCGAGCACGACCGTCTCGCCACCTGCGATCTCGGTCGGACTGCCGGTGGGGCCCATCAGCACCACGGGCTCTCCCGGCTGCAAGTCGGCGCACAGGTTCGACGAGCCGCCCATCTCGAGGACGATGAGCGACACGAGACCGGCGTCGCGATCGACCCACGCGCCGGTGAGCGCGAGCCCTTCCATGACGAAACGCGTTCCGCAGTGCACGCCAGCCAGCGCCTCGTAATTCTGCAACCGGTAGAACTGGCCTGGTGCGAAGCGCGCCGCTGCGGCCGGCGCACGCACCACGACCTCGACGATCGTCGGCGTCAGGCGCACGACGCGCTCGACGCGCGCCCGCAGGCGATCGTCGAGCATCGCGTAGAACTGCGCATCGGTGAGCGCTGACGCCGGCGCGACGCGCGCGAGCCGACGGTCGACGATCGGCCAGCCGAGCTTCGCGCTGCTCATCGCCTTGACGACGTTGCCGAAGAACGAGGGATGGAGGTCGCCGAAGAAGCTCGTCGCACGCCCGTCGGGGAGGATGTCGGTGAGCACCGCGGGCTGCGCGGGCTTGGCGAGTCCGCGCACCACCTTCACCGGCGCGCCCTCCTCGTCGAGGACGCGGAAGTACTTGCCGTCGAGATGGAAGTGCGCGGCATCCTCGCGCGCAAGCACCGTGTTGGGCTGCGTGCCGGCTGCGACGAGGATCGTGCGCGCCGGCAGCGTCACCCGCGCGACCTCGTGCCAGACGCCGTCGCCGTCGGTGCGCTGCTGCGAGACCTCGAGCCCGCTCGCCGCACCGCGCTCGTCGATGGTGATCGCGATCGGCGTCAATCCTTCGGCGAAGCGGATGCCTTCCTCGAGCGCCTTTTCGACCTCTTCGTGATTGAGCGTGTACGACGGGCTGTCGACCAGGCGTCGCCGATACGCCACCATCACGCCGCCCCATTCGTCGAGCAACGCCGCGATGCGCGCCGGGCGCCCGGCGCGCGCGGCGGCGGCCCGTTCGGCGCGCAGCGCCTTGCCGTGCGCGAGGAACTCCTGCGCGACGATCGCCTCCTCGAAGCTCCACATCGCCTCGACGGCATCGCGGCCCTGCGCCGCGACGAGCGTCTCGTATCGGGCGAGGAATTTCTCGACCTGCACCGGGTAGTAGGCGAGCGCTTCGGTCGCGGTATCGATCGCCGTGAGCCCGCCACCGACGACGATGACCGGCAGTCGCACCTGCATGTTGGCAATCGAGTCGCGCTTGGCAGCGCCGGTCAGCTGGAGCGCCATCAGGAAATCGGAAGCCGTGCGCACGCCGTTGGCGAGCCCGTTGGGCAGGTCGAGCACCGTGGGCTTGCCCGCCCCGGTGGCAAGGGCGATGTGGTCGAAGCCCATCGCGAAGGCGCCGGTGTCGTCGAGCGTGCCACCGAAACGCACGCCCCCGTACAAGGCGAAGCGCTTGCGCCGCTCGAGGAGCAGGCGCACGATCTTGAGAAAATTCTTGTCCCAGCGCACCGTGATGCCGTACTCGGCGACGCCGCCGAATCCCGCCATCAGGCGTGCATCGAGCGGCTCGGTGAGACTCGCGGCGTCGCGGATGGGAACGAAGGCGACGCGCTCGCCGGCGAGCGTGATTCCACTGAGCGCGGCGTCGAGCGGCTCGATCTTCAGGCCATCGATGCCCACCACCGTGTGTCCGGCGTTGACGAGGTGGTGCGCCAGCGTGAAGCCGGCCGGGCCCAATCCCACGACGAGCACCCGCTTGCCGGTGCGCGGCGCGGGCCAAGGGTGGCGCAGGTTGAGCGGGTTCCAGCGCGTCAGGAGCGAATAGATCTCGAAGCCCCACGGCAGGGCGAGCACGTCCTTCAGGACGCGGGTCTCGGACTGCGGGATGTCGACCGGATCCTGCTTCTGGTAGATGCACGCCTTCATGCAGTCGTTGCAGATGCGGTGCCCCGTGGCCGCCACCATCGGATTGTCGATCACGATCATGGCGAGCGCGCCCAGCGGCCAGCCTTCCGCGCGCAGCTTGTGGAACTCCGAGATCCGCTCCTCCAGAGGGCAACCGGCAAGCGTCACGTCGAACGGCGACTTCCTGAACGGAATTGCGGCCTCGGCCGGTGCCTTCTCCAGCAGGCCCCGCGCGCACGAGTCCTTGCCCTGCTCGTGGCACCAGATGCAGTAATGCGCCTGGTCGAGCGAGCCGGCGAGATCGGTGCCCTGGTCGGTGAGGGCAAAGCCGTCACGCTCGCGTGCCGCGTGATCGCCCGCAAGCTTCCACGCCGTCACCCCGTGCCGCTCTTCGGCCTCGACGGGCAGAAGACGCATGAAGTCGAGCTTGCGCGGGACCTTGAACAGGACGCCGCTGCGATGCGCCGCGCGCCCGGCGGCCGTGTGCACGGCCCACGCAGCGTAACGGGCGGCAAGATCGAGCGCCGCGGCATGCGTCGCCTCATCGCTGCGCCAATGCGTGATCGCCTGCGCAAACGCCAACTCGGTGAATGGCGCCGCGAGGCTCGCTTCCACCTGCGCGCGCAGCGCCGCGCCGTCGAACGTCGCGGCGACGTCGGCCTTGTACGCATTCATGGCCTTGCGCTGGACGAACTGGCGCTTGACGGCAAACAGCGGCGCCAGCGCGTGGTGCTGCGCTTCGAGGGCGTGGACCTCGCTCGCAATGCCGAAGAGGTCCGCGAGGAAGTCCTCGAGATGCGGGGCGATCGCGATCAGGAGTTCGGCTTCGGACTTGCGATCGAGCGCATCGGGGTCGTCACGCGCCGCGGCATAGCGCTGGGCGAGCGGCGCGTCGGTCGCGGCGAGCGCGGCCTGGAACGCAGCGTCGAGGCGACGGGAGCCCGCGACCGAGTACAGGTCGGCAAGGACGAGACCGTGGGCGAGCGACAGCGCGGCAGACATGACGGATCGTCGCTCGCGCGCGATGACGCATTGCGCGTGGGCGAGGATCGCATTTTACCCGGCCGCCGCGATGCGCCTTGCGGGCCAGCGCAAGCGCGTCACCCTGATGCAAGTGCGGTCAGGTGCCAAGCCGTGCCAACCCGCGTTCGAGGTCGGCGATGAGGTCGGCGGGATCCTCGAGGCCGATGGCGATCCGCAGACAGGGTCCGGGTGCATCCCACGTCGTTGCGCTGCGCACGCGCGCGGGCTGGACGGGAATGACGAGGCTCTCGTAGCCGCCCCAGCTGAAACCCATGCTGAACAGATCGAGACCGTCGAGCATGGCGGCGAGGCCCGACGCGCTCGTGGGGTGCAGGATGACGCCGAAGAGCGACGAGGCGCCGGTGAAGTCACGCTTCCACAGCTCGTGGCCGCGCGCACCGGGCAGCGCCGGGTACAGGACTTCGGCAACCTCGGGTCGCGCCCGCAGCCACGTGGCGACGGTCATCGCACTCGCCTGCTGGCGCTCGAGACGGACCGCGAGCGTGCGCAAGCCGCGCAGGCCGAGGAAGCAATCATCGGCCGCCGCGGTGACGCCCAGGTCGGTCCACAACCGGAAGAGCCGCGGATACGCCGTCGCATTGGCGACGATCACGCCGAGCAGGACGTCGGAGTGACCGCCGATGTACTTCGTCGCGGCGTGCACCGAGACGTCGATCCCGTGCTCGAAGGCGCGGAAGTACAACGCCGTCGCCCAACTGTTGTCGGCGACGACGAGCGCACCGCGCTCGTGGGCGACACGGGCAATGGCGGGAATGTCCTGCACCTCGAAGGTGAGCGATCCGGGCGACTCGCAGAACACGAGCTTCGTGTTCGGCCGAAAGAGCGCGCCGATGCCGGCGCCGACGAGCGGGTCGTAGTACGTGACCTCGACACCCAGGCGCGCGAGATGGAGATTGCAGAAACGGCGCGTCGGCCCGTAGACCGCGTCGGTGACCAGGACGTGGTCCCCGGGGTCGAGCAGGGCCAGCAGCGGCACGGTGGTGGCGGCAAGCCCCGATGGCACCGCGAGCGCGGCGTGTCCCCCTTCCAGTTCGGCCATGGCGGCCTGGAAGTCGGTCACGGTGGGAACGCCATGCAGGCCGTAGGCAAGGCCCGGATACTGGCCGTTTTCCGCGAGCTCGACGTCGTGCGTGGTCGCGAACTGGATCGTCGAGGCGCGAAACACCGGCGTGTTGACGGCGCCGAGCCAGCGCTGCGGTGAGCGGCCGACGTGCGCGACACGGGTCGCAGGCTGGTACGGGGAGCGACGCATCGGATTACCCTTCGTGACGTGGCGCAATGCCGCCGCGCTGGGTCGCGATGCGACGCGAGCGCAAAGCCGGCGACGAGATGCGCATCAGGTGAGTGCGAAGTGCTGGCGAATGCGCGCGACCTGCGCGTCGACCCCCAGGCGAACGTCGACCGCCAGCGCATCGGTCGGCGGCTCGAGCGTGGCGAACTGCGAAGCAAGCAGCGAGCTCGGCATGTACTCGTGCTTGCGTCCGGCAAGCCGCGCCGCGATCGTCTTCGCATCGCCCTCGAGATAGACGAAGCGCACGTCGCCGGCACGTGCGAGGCGCTCCCGATAGGCGGCTTTGAGCGCGGAACAGGCGAGCACCCCGTGGCCGCCGCCAGCGAGGATGTCGTGCATCGTTGCGGCCAGCCGATCGAGCCAGGGCGCGCGATCGTCGTCGGTGAGCGGCGTGCCGGCCGCCATCTTGGCGACGTTGGCCGCCGGGTGGAAGTCGTCGGCATCGAGGAATGGCCAGTCGAGCGCGGCGGCAAGCGCCGCACCGACGGTCGACTTGCCCGAGCCCGAGACACCCATCACCACGAGGAACATGCCGCCATCCTTTGTCGCCCTGGCACCGGCGTCGATGATACGCTGCACCGCCGCGCGCCTCCGCGCTCCAGCTAGAATGCGCGCCTGCCCGCCTGCGCCGTTCGATCGAATCCACCCAGGGAGACTCCGCGATGCCGATGCCGTACGTTGCCGACAAGGTTCTCGATGCCGTTCGCCAGGCGCCGGGGACGCGGGTCAAGGTCGCGGTCTCCGACATCGACGGCATCCTGCGCGGCAAGTACCTCCACAAGGAGAAGTTCGCGGCGGCGGCGGAGAGCGGCTTCGGCTTCTGCGACGTCGTCTTCGGCTGGGACTCGCACGACGTTTGCTACGACAACACGACGCTCGTCGGCTGGCACAAGGGCTATCCCGACGCCCTCGCGCGCATCGATCTCGGGACGTACCGCAGCGTCCCCTGGGATGGCGACGTGCCGTTCTTCCTCGGCGAGTTCATCGCCAGCGAAGACGGCAAGATCGTCCCGCATCCGCTGTGCCCGCGGCAGGTCCTGAAGCGTGTGCTCGCCCGCGCCGAGCGCATGGGCTACGTGCCGATGTGCGGGCTCGAGTTCGAATGGTTCAACTTCGCCGAGACGCCGCAGTCGTGGGCCGCCAAGCACGGCGTGGGGCCGCAGCCCATCACGCCGGGCATGTTCGGCTATTCGCTGCTGCGGGCCAACGCGTCGCAGCCGTTCTTCGAGGCGCTCTTCCACGAACTCGGCAAGTTCGGCGTGCCGATCGAGGGCCTGCACACCGAGACGGGGCCCGGCGTCTTCGAGGCGGCGCTGCTCTTCTCCGATGCCCTCGAAGCCGGCGACCGCGCGATCCTTTTCAAGACCGGCGCCAAGGAGATCGGCGCGCGCTTCGGCATCATGCCGAGCTTCATGGCCAAGTGGAGCCAGCAGTACCCGGGTTGCTCGGGCCACATCCACCAGTCGCTCGCGAGCGGAGGCAAGAACCAGTTTCACGACCCCGACGGCCGCCACGGCATGAGCAAGCTCTTCGAGAGCTACCTCGCCGGGCAGCTCGCGGTGGCGATGGAGATGGCGCCGATGTTCTGGCCGACGATCAACAGTTACAAGCGACTCGTCGATGGCTACTGGGCTCCGGTGAAGCCCACGTGGGGGGTCGACAATCGCACCGCGAGCTTCCGCGTGATCCCGGGCTCGCCCAAGTCGACGCGCCTCGAAACGCGCTGCCCGGGGGCCGACGTCAATCCGTACCTTGCCCTCGCCGCCGTCATTGCCGCGGGCCTGCACGGCGTGGAGAAGGGGCTGAAGCTCACCACGCCACCCATCTCGGGCACCAATGCCGGCGCCGAGGACATTCCGCGTGCGCCGCGCACGCTCATCGAGACCACCCGGATCTTCCAGCGCTCCGAGATCGCCCGCGACTGGTTCGGCGATGCCTTCGTCGATCACTTTGCGGCCACCCGCGAATGGGAATGGCGGCAATGGCTCGACGGTGTCACCGACTGGGAATTGAAGCGCTACTTCGAGATCATCTGACGCTGCCGGCGCGGCGCGCGCGCCGTCGCGGCACGACACCCTCGTCTTCCTTGCGACCCTTGCCATGGCCATCGACCGCTTTGCCTTTCCCACCACGATCCACTTCGGGCCCGGCGCGCGCCACCTCGTCGCCGAGCACCTCACGGCGCAGGGACTGCGACGCCCGCTGGTCGTCACCGACCGGGGCATCGCGGCGTTGCCGCTCCTGGACGCATTCCTCGGCGAACTGAAGGGCCTCGACGCCACGGCGTTCTCCGGGATCGCCGGCAATCCCGTCGCCTCGCAGGTGATGGCGGGCGTCGCCGCCTACCGCGCGCATCGTGCCGATGCGGTCATCGGCCTGGGCGGCGGTGCCGCACTGGACGTCGCCAAGGCCGTCGCGCTGATGGTGCGGCATCCGGGTGACGTGCTCGAGTACGCGTGGGATCACCCCGCGGTGCGACCCATGGACCAGGGCGTCCCCCATTTCGTGGCGATCCCGACGACCGCGGGCACCGGCTCCGAGGTCGGTCGCTCGGCGGTGATCTCCGACGACGTGACGCACGTGAAGAAGGTGCTCTTCTCGCCGCTCCTCCTCGCCAAGGCGGTCTTTGCCGATCCGGAACTCACCCTCGGCCTGCCCAAGGCCATCACCGCGGCGACCGGCATGGACGCGCTCACGCACAACGTCGAGTCGTACCTGTCGCCGGCGTACCACCCGCTGTGCGACGGCATCGCGCTCGAAGGAACACGCATCGCGGCGCGCGCGCTACCGCGTGCGGTCGAGGATGGCAGCGACCTCGCCGCGCGTTCGGACATGCTCATGAGCTCGATGATGGGCGCCATCGCCTTCCAGAAGGACCTCGGCGCGGTGCATTCCTGCGCGCACGCGCTGTCGACGGTGAGCGACATGCATCATGGGCTCGCCAACGGGATCATGATCGACCACGTGATGCGCTTCAACCTGCCGGCCGCCACCGACAAGCTCGCCGAACTCGCGCACGTGGCGCGCGTTCCCGGCGGCGAGACCGGAAGCGCCGAGGCGCGTGCCACCGCGTTCGTCGCCTGGCTCGGCACGCTCAAGGCCGAACTCGGGATTCCGGCACGACTGTCCGCGTATCAGGCGGCGCGCCCGATCACCCGGGGCGACTTCGCACGCCTGGTCGAAGTCGCGACGGCCGACATCTGCCACCAGACCAATCCGCGGCCGTGCACCGCGGCCGACTTCGAGCAGCTCTTCGCGAGCGCGTTCTGATGCGCGAGGCGGCCCACGCGGGGTGCGTCGCAGCGCCGACCGGCACGCGCGACGCCGGAGCGATGCCATGCTGAAGGTCGGCATCTCGGCGAGCTTCATGCACCCCGACCAGCCACGGCGCCTCTTCCAGGGGATGACGCTGCAGTACATCGAGCAGAACGTCGCGCACTGGCTCATGCAGCGCCAGGTCCTGGCCTTCATGGTGCCCTCCCCCGACGGCACGACCCGGCGCACGGGAAGCGCGGTCACCGTCGCCGACTACGCAGGCGAACTCGACGCGCTCGTGCTGATGGGTGGGTCGGACGTGTGCCCCGAGTCGTACGGCGAGGTGGCGCAAAGGCCCGAGTGGAACGGCGATCGCATCCGCGACGCGTACGAGATCGCGCTGCTGCGCGCCTTCGTCGACCTCGGCAAGCCGGTGCTGGGCGTGTGCCGCGGCGCGCAGGTGATCAACGTCGCGCAAGGCGGCACGCTGTATCAGGACATCCCGACGCAGCGGCCGGACGCGCTGCGGCATCGCTCGCAGGCGTTGTACGAGAAGAACTGCCACGCGACGTCGATCGTGCCTGGCAGCCGGCTTGCCGCACTCTACCCTGCGACGCCGCTCGTCAAGACGAACTCGGTCCACCACCAGGGCGTCAAGGACCTGGGCCGCGATCTCGACGTCGAGGCCTGGTCCGAGCCCGATCGCATCGTCGAGGCGATTCGCTGGACGGGGCCCTCGTACCTCTTCGGCGTGCAGTGGCACCCCGAGTTCCACCCGCCGGGCGATCCCACGTTCATCGACGACACGCCGCTGCTCGACGATTTCCTCGCCGCAGCGCGCGCCCGCGAGAGCACCGCGCGGCGGCCGTAACGGCGGCGCCAGCCATCACTTTCTTGCCTCCTGCCTTCCTTGCGACCATGAAACTCACCAATCCTGCCACCGGCGCGCTGCTGCGCGACGTCGCCACCGATACTGCCCGCACGATTCGCGCCAAGTACGCGCGCGCACGCGCGGCGCAGCCCGCCTGGGCAGCGCTGCCGCTGCGCCGGCGCGCCGCCACGATCAGGGCGTTGCGCAATCTCGTCGTGGAGCGGCAGGAGGAACTCGCGCGCACGCTCTCGCTCGAGGTCGGCAAGCCGATTCGCCAGTCGCGCAACGAGGTGAAGGGGCTCCTCCCCCGCATCGACTTCTTCGTCGCCGAAGCCGCCAAGGTGCTGCGCGACGAGAAGGTCTTCGGCGACGGCGCGATGGAAGAGCGCATCGGCCACGAGCCCCTGGGCGTCGTCGCCAACATCTCGGCGTGGAACTATCCGTACTTCGTCGGCTGCAATGTCTTCGTTCCGGCGCTCCTCGCCGGCAACGCGGTGCTCTACAAGCCGTCGGAGTTCGCGACGCTCACCGGGATGCACATCGCGGAACTCATGCATGCGGCCGGCGTTCCGGAAGACGTCTTCATCGCCGTGATCGGCGATGGCAGCGTCGGCGGCGCCCTCGTGCGCCAGCCGGTCGACGGAGTGTTCTTCACTGGCTCGTACGCCACGGGCGCGAAGATCGCCGCAGCGACCGGCCGCCGGATGATCAAGACGCAGCTCGAACTCGGGGGCAAGGATCCCGTGTACGTCGCCGACGACGTCGACGTCGCGGCCGCCGCCGCCGCGGTCGCCGATGGCGCGTTCTACAACACCGGACAGTCGTGCTGCGCGGTCGAGCGCGTGTACGTGCACGAGAAGATCTACGCGCCCTTCGTCAAGGCGTTCGTCGACGAGGTCAAGCGTTTCAAGGTCGGCGATCCGCTGGACGAGGCGACCTACATCGGCGCCCTCACCCGCAAGCCGCAGCTCGACGTCTTGAAGCGCCAGGTGGCCGATGCGAAGAAGAAGGGAGCGCGCTTGCTCACCGGCGGCGCGCCGATCAAGGGCAAGGGCAATTTCTTCGCCCCCACGGTCCTTGCCGACGTCGACCACTCGATGCAGGTCATGCGCGACGAGTCGTTCGGACCCGTGATCGGCCTCATGGCCGTGCGCGACGATGCCCATGCCACGGCGCTCATGAACGACACCGAGTACGGCCTGACGGCGGGCGTGTACACGCCGGACGCGAAGCGCGCACGCGCCATCCTCGCCCGGATGCAAGCCGGAACCGTGTACTGGAATTGCTGCGATCGCGTGAGCCCCCGGCTGCCGTGGTCGGGCCACAAGCATTCCGGGATCGGCCTCACGCTATCGACCTACGGCATCCAGACCTTCACCCGCCCGAAGGCGTGGCACTTGCGCAGCACGTGACGTCCGCATCCGGGGCGCACGCGCCCGACGCGCCTTGCGCCTGCCATCGCGCGGCTGCGAGCGTATTGGCGAGGAGCGTCGCGATCGTCATCGGCCCGACGCCACCGGGCACCGGCGTGATCCACGCCGCGCGCGCGTTGGCCGGCTCGAAGTCGACGTCGCCGACGAGCTTGCCCTCCGCCGTGCGATTGATGCCGACATCGATGACGATGGCGCCCGGCTTGATCCAGTCGCCCTGAACGAACTTCGGCTTGCCGACGCCGGCAACGACGATGTCGGCCTGGCGCACGAGATGCGGCAGGTCACGCGTCGCCGAATGGCAGATCGTCACCGTGCAGCGCGCCATGAGGAGTTCGAGCGCCATCGGTCGCCCGACGATGTTGGACTGCCCGATCACTACGGCATGCTTGCCGACGAGGTCCTCGCCCGTTTCGGCGAGAAGCCGCATGCAGCCCCACGGCGTGCACGGCCGCAGCGTCGGCATCTTGAGCACGAGCCGGCCGATGTTGTACGGATGGAAGCCGTCGACGTCCTTTTTCGGATCGATGCGCTCGATCACGCGCTCGCCGGCGATGTGCGCCGGTAGCGGGAGCTGGACGAGGATGCCGTTCACCGCCGGATCCGCGTTGAGCGCGTCGATCACCGCGAGGAGTTGCGCCTCGCTCGCCGTCGCCGGCAGGTCGTGCGCGATCGAGCGCATCTGCACCGTCTCGGCGGTCCTGCGCTTGTTGCGGACGTAGACGGTGGACGCCGCATGCTCACCGACGAGCACGACGGCAAGCCCCGGCGCGGGGTGGCCCGCTGCGGTGAACGCGGCAACGCCGCGGCGCACCTCGTCGGTGACCTGTTGCGCGATTGCCTTGCCGTCGATGATCATCGTCGTCCCCAAACTGTGCTGCCAGCAACGCGCCGGATTCTACCTGCCCACGCGTCCACCCGGCGCGCGGTCGCACCGTCACCGCGGCGCAGCGCTCGCGCCGCCGCGCCTGCGTACAATCGCAGCGTCATGTCGAGTCGCGCTCTCGCCGCACGCATTCGCGATCGCTTCGCGCAGGCGCTCGCCCGCATTCCGGGGCCCGAGGTCGCGTTGCGCGTCGATGGCCGGATCGCGGGCCGCCTCGCGCCCGAGCGCGCGGCGCGACTCGCCGCCTTTTCCGACACCTTCGTGCGCACGCGCGCGGACACGCTGCAATTCGTGCCGGCGCTCGCAAGCGCGGTCGACCGCTCGGCTGCGCTCGTCCCCGTGACGCAAACGCTCGCGGCCGAGGGCGCGCTCACCGCGTGGCGCGACGAGCCCTACGCGGTGGCCCCCGCGTTCGGGGCGCCGGCGTGGTTCCGTCTCGAACGCGCGGCGGCGCGCTACTTTGGTGTGCGCACTCATGCCGCGCACGTGAACGGCCTCGTGCGCACGGGCGCCGGGGTCACGATGTGGGTGGCCCGCCGCAGCCCGACCAAGGCGATCGACCCGGGCATGCTCGACAACCTCGTCGGCGGCGGCATCGCGGCTGGCACCAGCGTCGCGCGCACGGTCGCGAAGGAGTCGTGGGAGGAGGCGGGGATTCCCGCCGCACTCGCGTTGCGCGCGCAGCCGACCGCGATCCTGCACGTCGCGCGCGACATTCCCGACGGCATCCAGGACGAGGTCATCTTCGTCCACGACCTGTGGTTGCCGTCCGCCTTCACGCCGGTGAATCAGGATGGCGAGGCGAGCGGGCAACGCCAGCACCCGCTCGCTGCGGTGCCGGCACTGCTCGCCGAGTCCTCCGGGGACGAGGCGATGACCGTCGATGCGAGCCTCGTTGCCCTCACCGTCGTCGCCCGGACACCGGACCTCGACCCCGAGGCGCGCGCCGTCCTGACCGCGCTCCTGCGCGACGTGTCTCGCGTGGCCTGAAGGATGCCTCGGGCGCGCGACGTGTCTCCTCCACCTGAGGGATGGCTCAGGCGACGGCGCGCGCGGGCGTGACCGCGCGGATGCCCATCTCGGCAAGCGTATCGGCCACCGCGTTGACCGCATGGCGGATCTCGGTCGCGGTGATGGCGCCGATGCAGCCGACGCGGAAGGTTTCCACCTGCGTGAGCTTGCCGGGGTAGAGGACGAAGCCCTTGTCGCGCACGCTCTCGTAGAACGCCTTGAACGTGTAGCGTGCGTCCGCCGGGGCGTGGAAGGTGACGATGATCGGCGCCTGGATGGCGGCGGGCAGGAAGCTCGCAAAGCCCAACGCGCGCATCCCGTCGAGGAGCGCCTTGCAGTTGGCCTGATAGCGCGCGAGCCGGGCCGGCTGGCCGCCTTCGGCGCGGTACTGGGCGAGGGCGGCATCGAGCGCGATGACGACGTGGGTAGGCGGCGTGAAGCGCCACTGCGTCGTCTTCTCCATGTAGACCCACTGGTCGTACAGGTCGAGCGCGAGCGAAGTGCAACGCCCCTCGCACTTTTCGAGCACGCTCCGGCGCACGAAGACGAAGCCCATCCCCGGCGGACCTTCGATGCACTTGCCCGAGGCCGCGATCAGGGCGTCGAACGGCGTGGTGCGGGCGTCGATCGGCAGCGCCCCGAACGAACTCATGGCATCGACGATGAGACTCTTGCCGTGGCGCGCCACGGTGGCGGCGATCGCCTGCAGCGGATTCTCGATGCCGGTCGACGTCTCGCAATGGATGAGCCCGACGTGCGTGATCGAGCGATCCGCGGTCAGCAGGCGATCGACATCCTCGGGGGTGGTCGGCACGTCGTCGGCGGTTTCGAAGACGCTCGCGCGACGACCCATCATCTGCGTGAGCTTCGCCATGCGCTTGCCGTACGCGCCGTTGACGAGGACGAGCACGTGGCCGTCGCGCGGGACGAGCGTGTTGATCGCCGCCTCGACCGAGAAGGTCCCACTGCCCTGCAAGGGGACGCACACGTGCGTCTCCTCCGCGTGGATGATCTCGCTCAGGTGCCGGCGCACGCGTGCGGTGACGGCGTTGAACGCGGCGTCCCAGGAGCCCCAGTCCCGCAGCATGGCGGTCTTGGTGGCCAGTGACGTGGTGAGCGGCCCGGGCGTCAGCAGGACGGGGTCGCGGTCGTGATTGCTCATGGTGTTCCTCGTGTCGGGTCGTGGCGGCGGGCCGGCGCTCAGGCGATCGGGGTCGCGCGCCACTGCTGCGTGCGGGTGAGCAGGAAGCGCGTGACGAGCGCATAGGCGATGCATACCAGGGTCGAGGCGACGACGATGAGCGTCGCCATCGCCGCCGCCGCGCCGATCTCGCCGGCCTCGTCGAGATTGAGGATCGCCACGGCTGCAAGCTGCGTGTCGGGCGAATACAGGAAGACGACGGCCGAGATCGTGACCATCGCGTTGACGAAGAGGTAGCGCCCGATGTCGAGGATCGCCGGCAGGCACACGGGCACCGTGACGCGGAAGAAGGTCTTGTAGAACGGCACCTTGAGCGAGGCCGAGACGGCTTCGAACTCGTTGTCGAGCGCCTTCAGCGCCGTCACCGCGGTGAGGTGGCTCGACGTGTAGTAGTGCACCACGGTCGACAGCACCAGGATCGTCATCGTCTGGTAGAGGACGCCGAGCGGGTTGTCCGGGTGGTTGAAGAAGAGGATGTAACCCAGGCCCAGCACCATGCCGGGTACCGCCATCGGAATCGCAGCGAGCAGCCGCACGGCGCTCTTCGTCCAGCCGGCGCCCCGCGTCTTCTCGAGGAGGTACGCCGTGGCGAAGATGAAAGCGGTACCGAAGACTGCGGTGAACAGCGCCATCTCGAGGCTGTTGAAAAACGACGAGATGACGCCGCCGTCGATCAGCCCGAACTGGTAGTGGCGCAGGCTGAACGAGAGGTCATAGGGCCAAAGCTTGATGAACGACGTGTACACCGCCATGCCCAGGACGAGCAGCATCAGCGTGGCGACCGTGGCGCAGTAGACGAACATCGCGAGGTCGAACCAGCGCTTCTTCTTCGGCACGTACGGCACCGCGCGCGAGCTGAACTGCGACTGCATGCGCCCTTGCATCCACCAGTCGACGAGGAACGCAACCAGCACCGGCAGCAGCAGCACGAGGCTCACCACCGCGCCCTTGTTGAAGTTCTGCTGGCCGATCACCTGCTTGAAGATGTCGATGGCGAGGATGTTGAAATTGCCGCCGATGACCTTCGGGATGCCGAAGTCGCTCACCGTATAGGAGAAAACGACCATCGCCGCGCTCACGAGGCCGTACTTCGCCCCCGGCAGCGTGATCGTGAAGAACTTGCGCCAGGTCGGCGTGCGCAGCGACTCGGCCGCCTCGTACAGACGGCCGTCGGACAGGAGCAGCGCCGTCAGCACGATCATGAGCGCGTGCGGGAACGTGGCGTAGATCGAGCTCATGATGATGCCGAGCGGGCCGTAGATCGAGGTGCTGCCCAGAAGGTGCTTGAGCACGCCCTGCGTCCCGAACCACTGGATGAACGAGATCGACGACAGCAGCGACGGTGCGAGGATCGGCGTCAGCGCGATCATGCGAAAGACGATCTTGCCGGGCATGCGCGAGCGCGTGAGCGCATAGGCGAACACGAACGCCGCCGGCACGGTGATCGCGGTCACGGTGGTCGCCACCCACAACGTGTTCCAGATCGATTCCCGCAGCGCCGGCGTCGCGAAATACTCGCGGAACTGCAGGAGCCCGACGAACGCCCCGTCCTTGTCCTGCACGCTCTTGACGAGGATCGCCACGAGCGGGCCCAGGAGGAAGAGCGCGAGCGCGGCACAGCACGCAAGGAGCAGCCCCTGCGCGAGCCGCTCCTGCCAGTGCACCTGCGGCACGACGCGCGGCAGCGGCGGCACCCCCGGCGACGACGCGGCGACGCTACTCATCGTCTGGCGCGGCCGCGACTCAACCGAGCACGCGGATCGCCGGCGCCGGAAGGGTCACCCCGACCGGATGCCCGGGGGCGAGCCCGGAGCCGTCCGCGAACTGGCGCGGGACGTTGGCCACGAGCGGAGCGGCTTCGTTGCCCTCGATGACCACGCCGATCATGCAAAAGGCGCCGAGGAACTCGATCTTGGACACGCGCGCCGGCAGCGCATCCGCCGGCGCCGTGCCGTTGACGTGAACCCCGACCTCCTCCGGCCGCAGGTACAAGCGCGCCGAGGTTCCCGCCGGCAGCGTCGTTGCGGTGTCGACCGTCACGCTGCCGACGCGAAAGCGTCCGCCGCCTTCGGATACCGCCGGCAAGACATTGATCTTGCCCACGAAGTCGGCGACGAACGGCGTCGCTGGAAGGCTGTAGACCTCGCGTGGCGTGCCGACCTGTTCGATGCGGCCGGCGTTCATCACCACGATGCGGTCGGCCATCGACAGCGCCTCCTCCTGGTCGTGCGTGACCATGATCGTCGTCACCCCGAGGCGCTGCTGCAGGGCGCGGATCTCGCCGCGCAGGCGTAGCCGCTCGATGGCATCGAGCGCGGACAGCGGTTCGTCGAGCAGGAGGAGCCCGGGCGACGTCGCGAGCGCGCGCGCGAGGGCGATGCGCTGCTGCTGCCCGCCCGAGAGCTGACCGGGATACTTGCTGCCGGCGTCGGGAAGTCCCACGAGCTTGAGCAGTTCCTGCACGCGGCCGGTGACCGCCTTGCGCGGCTGGCGGCGATTGACGAGCCCGTAGGCCACGTTGTCGAAGATCGTGAGATTCGGAAACAGCGCGTACGACTGGAAGACGATGCCGTAGTCGCGCTTGATGGCGGGCAGCCGCGAAATGTCGCGGCCGTCCTGCACGATGCTGCCGGTGTCCTGCGTCTCGAGGCCGGCGATGATGCGCAACAGCGTCGTCTTGCCGCAACCGGACGGGCCGAGGAAGACGACGAGCTCGCCGCGGCCCACGGTGAGGCTCACGCCCTTCAGCGCCTCGAATTGGCCGAAGCGCTTGGTGATGTCGGCCAACCGCAGGAAGGCGCTGTCGTTCGGAGTCACGGGTGGAGCCACGATCATTCCTTGCCGATGATGCGGCGCGCGCCCACCCATCGGGACGACGCGCGCCGCAACGTCGGATGCTACGTCACTTTGCCTCGGACTTCCCGTCGTAGCGCTTGCTCCACTCGGCGAGGATCTTGTCGCGATTCTTGGCCGACCAGGCGAAGTCGTTCTTGATGAGCCGCTGCTCGTAGTCCGCCGGGACGAAATCGAGCGGCTTCGCGATGCCGGGGACTGCCAGGACGGCGAAATTCTTGCCGTACAGCTCCATCGCGGCCGGCGTCACCATCCAGTCCATGAGCGCCTTGGCGGCGTCGAGCTTCTTCGTGTTCTTCATGATGCCCGACGACTCGAGATCCCAGCCCAGGCCCTCCTTCGGGAAGATCACGTCGATCGGCGCGCCCTGCTTCTTCGTGTTCACGGCGCGATACTCGAAGGTGATGCCGATGGGGAATTCACCGGCGGCGGCCTGCTTGCACGGCTTGCTCCCCGAGTGCGTGTACTGCGCGATGTTCTGGTGCAGGTCGTCCATGTACTTCCAGGCCTTCTGGTCGCCCCACATCTGGATCCACGCGGTGACGTCGAAGTTGCCGGTGCCCGACGACGCCGGATTGGGCATCACGATCTTGCCCTTGTACACGGGCTTGAGGAGGTCGGCCCACGTCTCGGGCTTGGGCAGGTTCTGCTTCTTCGCCTCGACGGTGTTGAAGCAGATCGCGGCGCCGTAGACGTCCATGCCCACCCACGCCGGCGGATTCTTCGGGTCACGGTACTTCGCCGAAACCTTGTCGAGACCCTTGGGCGCGTACGGGAGCAGCATCCCCTCGTTGTCGAACACGGCGAGGCTCGACGCCGACGTCCCGAACACGACGTCCGCTTGCGGATTCGCCTTCTCGGCGAGGAGCTTGGCGGTGATCACGCCCGTCGAGTCGCGGGTCCACTTGAGCTCGATGTCCGGGTGCACCTTGTTGAAGCCCTCGGTGTACGCCTTGAGCTGGTCGGTTTCGAGCGCCGTGTAGACGTTGAGCGTGGTCTTCTCGGCCATCGCCACGCCCGACGCCGACGCGAAGGCGATGGCGACCGTGGATGCGACTGCACGCATGGTCATTGCGAATTTCATCGTGATCTCCCGTATCGCTGCATGTGGAATGATGCCCTGTCGCCACGGCGGCGTGCCGCTGCCATCGTCTGCGAGTCGCACCGGGGTGCTGCCCGCGCACTGTCGCGAGGGCCCGTGCACGCCGCAAGGATGGCGTGTCCGGAAGGCACCACATTGTGCCCGCGGTTAGATTGCATATTGTTGACAATCTACAGCGGACGGCCTCTAATGGCGAGATGCACAAGGACACGCTCCCCCCGCGCGAGCGTCCCGACCTCGCGGCGTTGCCGCCCGTGCCCGGACCGCGATCGCTCGCGGAGAGCGCCACGGACCGGGCGATCGCGATGCTGCGCACGCACTCGCTGCCGGGCCTCGTCCAGCAGGAACTCACACGGATGATCCTTGCCGGTGAGTTCGACGCCGGCGACAAGCTCAACGAAGTCGACTTGGCGCTGCGGCTCGGCGTCTCCCGGGGTCCCGTCCGCGAGGCCTTTCGCGCGCTCGAGGAATCGGGACTCGTCCGTCTCGAGAAGAACCGCGGTGTCTTCGTGCGTCAGATCGCAACCGAGGAGGCCGACGAGATGTACGAGCTGCGCGCCGTCCTCGACGAGTACGCGGGCCGGCGCGCGGCACAGACGATCACGCCGGACGAGTTGACGGCGCTGCGGGCGCTCGTCGAGCGCATGGACCAGGCCGTGTCACGGCGCGACCTCGACACCTACCACGCGACCAACGTGGAATTTCACGACACGCTCGTCCGCTGTACGGGCAACGCCAAGCTCCTCGCGACGTATCGGCGCCTGGTCAACGAGTTGCATCTGTTTCGTCGGGCGGCGATCGCCCAACGCGGCGCCCTCCCACTCTCGGTGCGTGAGCACCACGACATTCTCGACAAGATCGAGGCCGGCGCCGTCGCCGACGCCGGACGTGCGTTGTTCGAGCACGTCATGGGAAGTCGGGAGCGCATGCATCGGGCGCGTGGCGAGGCCAAGCGCCCCCAACCTCAGGGAAAACGATGACTTCACCTGCCAACCATGTTTCCGTCAACGGCCGGACCTATCGGCGCAAACCGAACCCGGTCGTCGTCGTCTGCGTCGACGGCTGCGAGCCCGAATACATCAACGAGGCGATCGAGGCCGGACAGGCGCCCTTCTTCGCGTCGCTCAAGGAGCGCGGCACCTGCCTCACCGCCGAATGCGTCGTCCCTTCGTTCACGAACCCGAACAACCTGTCGATCGTGACCGGCGTGCCGCCGGCCGTGCACGGCATCTGCGGCAACTTCTTCTGGGATCCGGAGACCCGCGAGGAAGTGATGATGAACGACGCCAAGTACCTGCGTACCGGCACGCTGCTTGCCGCCTTTGCCGATGCCGGCGCCAAGGTCGCCGTGGTGACCGCGAAGGACAAGCTGCGCTCGCTCCTGGGCCACAAGCTTCGCGGCGTGTGCTTCTCGGCGGAGAAGGCCGACCAGGTGACGCAAGCGAGCCACGGCATCACCGATGCCCTCGCGCTGACCGGGATGCCGGTGCCGTCGGTCTACAGCGCGGCGCTGTCCGAGTTCGTCTTCGCCGCCGGGGTGGCCCTCCTCGCACGCGACCGGCCGGATCTCATGTACCTGTCGACCACCGACTACGTGCAGCACAAGGCCGCGCCGGGGACGCCGGCGGCCAACGACTTCACGGCGATGCTCGATCGCTACATGGGCAAGCTCGATGCGCTGGGGGCCACGGTCGTCATCACCGCCGACCACGGCATGAATGCGAAGACCGACGCGCTGGGGCGGCCCAACATCGTGTTCCTGCAAACGCGCCTCGATGCGTGGTACGGCGACGGCGCCACACGGGTGATCCTTCCCATCACCGATCCGTACGTCGTGCACCACGGCGCGCTGGGCTCGTACGCGACGGTATACCTCACCGGCACGCGTGAGCGCGACGAGGTCGCGGCGCGAATCGCCGCGCTGCCGGGGATCGAGGCGGTCCACACGCGTGAAGCGGGGAGCGCCCGCTTCGAGCTGCCTCCCGATCGCGTCGGTGACCTCATCGTGGTGGCCGAGCGCCTGAGCGTCATCGGCACGACGCCGGAGCGCCACGACCTCTCCGGCCTCGACGCACCGCTGCGCTCGCATGGCGGCGTGTCGGAGCAGAAGGTGCCGCTGCTCGCCAACCGCGTCGCCACCGACCTTCCCGAGCGGCGTTGGCGCAACTTCGACGCCTTCGACCTCGCCCTCAATCACCTGCCCTGATCCCATGAACATGATGACCGAACTGTCGGGCGTCGCCCACGGCGCACCGATCAACGCCAAGATGCGCATCGCGGGCGAACTCGTCGGCAACGCGCGCACGATCGAGGTGCGCAATCCCTACGACGACACGCTCGTCGGCACCGTCCCCAAGGCGACCGTCGAGGACGTCCGCCGCGCGATCACCATCGCCAAGGCGTACCGCGCCACGCTCACGCGCTACGAGCGTTCGCAGATCATGCATCGCGCCGCCGACATCCTGCGCAGTCGCAAGGAGGCGATCGCCGATCTCATCACGGCCGAATCGGGCTTGGGCAAGAAGGACACGCTCTACGAGGTCGGCCGCGCCTGCGACGTCTTCACCTTCGCCGGCAATGCCGCGCTCCAGGACGACGGGCAGACGTTCTCCTGCGATCTCACGCCGCACGGCAAGGCGCGCAAGGTCTACACGCTGCGCGAACCGCTGCTCGGCGTGATCAGCGCGATCACCCCGTTCAATCACCCGCTGAACCAGGTGGCGCACAAGGTCGCCCCGTCGATCGCGACGAACAACCGGATGGTCCTGAAGCCGACCGAGAAGACGCCGCTGTCGGCGCTGCTCCTGGCCGACATCCTCTACGAGGCCGGCTTGCCGCCGCCGATGCTCTCGATCGTCACCGGCGACCCGCGCGAGATCGCCGACGAACTCCTCACCCACCCCGACATCGATCTCGTGAGCTTCACCGGTGGGGTGCCGATCGGCAAGTACATCGCCGCCAAGGCCGTGTACAAGCGGCAGGTCCTGGAACTCGGTGGCAATGACCCCTTGATCGTCATGGAGGACGCCGACCTGGACGAGGCGGCGTCGCTCGCCGCGGCCGGCTCGTACAAGAATTCGGGTCAGCGCTGCACCGCGATCAAACGCATGCTGGTGCACGAGAAGGTCGCCGACGCGTTCATCGAGCGCCTCGTCGCCAGGACGCGCGCCTGGACGTACGGGGATCCGACCGACGCCGGCCTCGAGATGGGAACGGTCATCGACGAGGCCGCGGCAAAGGAGTTCGAGGCCAAGGTGAACGCGGCGATCGCCCAGGGCGCACGTCTCCTCGTCGGCAACGAGCGCCGCGGCGCGCTCTATTCGCCGACGGTGCTCGATCGCGTCGATCCGGCCATGGACGTCGTGCGTACCGAGACGTTCGGCCCGGTTTCGCCCGTGATCCGCTTCCGGGACATCGACGACGCCATCCGGATCTCCAACGGCACGGCCTTCGGCCTGTCCTCCGCGGTGTGCACGAACCGCCTCGACTACATCACGCGCCTCGTGGCCGACCTCGACGTCGGGACGGTGAACGTGCGCGAAGTCCCCGGGTACCGCATCGAATTGACGCCGTTCGGCGGGATCAAGGATTCGGGCCTGGGTTACAAGGAAGGCGTGCAGGAGGCGATGAAGAGCTTCACGCACACCAAGACCTACTCGCTGCCGTGGGGCTAGGCGCACGCCGCCCGCCACCGCGGCGCACCCCGCGGGGCCGCGGGCGGCGGCGAAGCGGCGCGGCTCTTACCCCTCCCGCACGAAACCGGGCACAATAGGTCGTCGTGCTCACCCTGCTCAATCTCCTCGCCGGTGTGTCGCTTCTCGTCTGGGGAACGCACATCGTGCGCACCGGCATCCTGCGGCTGTACGGCGCCAACCTGCGTCGCTTCCTGCGCAAGAGCGTCGAGCAGCGGTTCACCGCGTTCTTTGCCGGGCTCGCCGTCACCGGCCTCATCCAGAGCAGCACCGCGACCGCACTCATCGTCGCGGCCTTTGCCGGACAGGGCCTCATCAACACCGCGCCCGCGCTCGCCGTCATGCTCGGCGCCGACGTCGGCACGTCGGTCGTCACCGTCATCCTCTCGTTCGACCTGTCGTGGCTCGCGCCGCTGCTCATCTTCGTCGGGGTCACGCTCTTCCTCGCCTGGCAGTCGACCAACGTCGGGCGCTTCGGACGCATCCTGATCGGCCTGGGGCTCATCCTCTTCGCCTTGCAATGGATCTCCGCGGCGGCGAAGCCGTTCGTGCAGGCGGCCGGGGTCAAGGTCATCTTCGCCTCGCTCACCGGCGACGTGCTGCTCGACATGCTGGTCGCGGCGCTCTTCACGGTCCTGTGCTATTCGAGCCTCGCGGTCGTGCTCCTGATGGCGACGCTGGCGTCGTTGTCGATGATCTCGCTCCCGGTCGCCCTCGGCCTCGTCCTCGGCGCCAATCTCGGCAGCGGCATTCTCGGCATGCTCTCGACGCTGCGCACGCCGCCCGAAGCGCGCCGCGTCACGCTCGGCAACTTCCTCTTCAAGCTGATCGGCTGCGCGCTCGCCATTCCGACGCTCCCGTACGTGGAGACCTGGATGACGCGCCTCACGTTCGACCCGGCGACCGAGGTCGTTGCCTTCCACCTCATCTTCAACGCCGCGCTCGCGCTCCTCTTCATCTTCTGGACCGAGCGGATCGGGCGCATCGCCGAGCGCCTGCTGCCCGACAAGCCGCTCACCGACGATCCGGGCAAGCCGCGCAACCTCGACCGTTCGGCGCTCGACACGCCGCCGCTCGCGATCTCGAATGCGGCGCGCGAGGCGATGCGCATCGGTGAGGTCGTCGAGGACATGCTGCACGGCATGCTCACGGTCATCCGCAACAACGACAGCGAACTCGCGCAGCAACTGCGCAAGAAGGACGATGTCATCGACGAGCTCTACACCGCCGTGAAGCTCTACCTCACGCAGATCCCGCGCGAGGCGCTCGACGAGCGCGAGGGCCGGCGCTGGGCCGAGATCCTGTCATTCACGATCGACCTGGAGCAGATCGGCGACATCATCGAGCGCGTGCTGTCCGACATCCAGGACAAGAAGATCAACAAGCAGCGCAGCTTCTCCGACGCGGGCATGGCGGAGATCTGCGACCTGCACGCGCGGCTCGTGACCAATCTCCAGCTCGGAATGAGCGTCTTCCTGCACGGGGACCTGAAGAGCGCACAGGAGCTCCTCGCGCAGAAGGTGCTGTTCCGCGATCTCGAGCGCGCCTACGCCGACTCGCACCTGTCGCGGCTTGCCGGCAACTCGATCGAAAGCATCGAGACCTCTTCGCTGCACCTGGACCTCATCTCCGACTTGAAGCGCATCAACTCGCACATCTGCTCGATCGCCTACCCGATCCTCGAGGAGGCGGGTGTCCTCGCGCGCACGCGCCTCAAGGATCCGGAGGCGGTCGCGCCGGTGGCATCGCCCGCGAGCGAGCCGGTGTCGCGCGAGCCGGCGTCGCGCGAGCACAAGCCGCGAACCGCGTGACCGTGCATCGATGAGCATGGCGATGCGCCGCCGGTGCATGGTCGGCTGCGCCGACGACCCGAACCCATGGAACTGACCTTCGGCGTGACGCTCGCCGTGCTCGCCGCGGGCTTCATGCACGCGGCGTGGAACGCGCTCGTCAAGGGCGGCAGCGGGGGCGACCCGCTGCTCGACACGTCGACCGTCGTCGCCGGCAGCGCCGCGTGCTCGCTCGCCGCGCTGCCCTTCCTGCCATTGCCGCTCGCCGCCGCATGGCCGATGGCGCTCGCCTCGATGGTCATCCACTTCGGCTACTACGTGGCACTGAGCGAGGCGTACCGCGCCGGCGACCTGTCGTTTGCCTACCCCCTGATGCGCGGCACCGCGCCTCTCATCGTCACCGTCCTGGGCATCGTCTTCCTGCGCGAGCTGCCATCGGTCCAGGTCACCGCCGGCATCGTGCTCATCTGCGCCGGCATCGTCGCGATCGCCTTCGCGCAGCGACACCGCCATCCGCGCGCAGCGACCTACTGGGCGCTGGGCAACGCCGGCATCATCGCGGTCTACACGCTCGTCGACGGCGCCGGCGCCCGCGCCTCCGGGAACGCGCTCGCCTACGTCGTCTGGCTCTCGTTCCTGGAAAGCGTCTTCTTCCTCGCGTGGGTGCGCTGGCACCGCGGTGCGAGCGCGGTCGCCTACGTCCGCGCGCGCTGGCGGCGCGGGCTCGTCGGCGGCTTCTTCAGCGTGGGTGCGTACGCGATCGTCCTGTGGGCGATGACCCGCGCGCCGGTCGCCGCGGTCGCGGCACTGCGCGAAACCTCGGTGCTCTTCGCGGCATTGATCGGCGCGGTGCTCCTCAAGGAGCCGCTGGGGCCCGGGCGACTCGCCGGCGCGCTCGGCGTGGTGATCGGTGTTGCCGCGTTGAAGCTGTGACCTCTCCCGTGCCATCCCGCCCTGCCCTCCCCGACGCTACCCATGACCTCGCTTCCCACGCACGCCCGCATCGTGATCATCGGCGGCGGCATCGCCGGCGTTTCCACCGCCTACCACCTCGCCCGGCTCGGGGTGAGCGACGTGATCCTCCTCGAGCAAGGCAAGCTCACCGGCGGGACCACGTGGCATGCCGCCGGCCTCGTGGGGCAGACGCGGGCGACCCGCAATGCGACGCGCATGAGCCGTTACGGCATCGAACTGTACGCGGCGCTGGAGGCCGAGACGGGACTGGCCACCGGGTGGAAGCAGTGCGGCAGCCTCAACGTCTTCCGCACGCCGGAGCGCCTCACGCTCGCCCGCCGGCAGATGGCGCGCGCCCGGAGCTTCGGCATCGACTTCGAGTTCATCGCACCGGCCAGGGTGCCGGACCATGCACCGATCCTGCGCCACGACGATCTCGCCGGTGCGGTCTGGATTCCCGGTGACGGCAAGGCCAATCCGACCGACCTCACGCACTCGCTCGCCAAGGGCGCGCGCCAACGCGGCGTGCGCATCGTGGAAGGGGCGAAGGTCACCGGCGTGCATCTGCACAACGGGCACGTGGCGGGCGTTGCCTGGTCGCACGCCGGCATCACCGGCCAGATCACCTGCGAGGCGCTCGTCAACTGCGGCGGGCAATGGGCGCGCGAGCTTGCACGGCGCTCCGGCGTCACGGTGCCGCTGTATTCGGCGGAGCATTTCTACATCGTGACCGAGCGCATCGCCGGGGTCACCCCCGACTTTCCCGTGGTGCGCGATCCGGACGGCTGCATCTACTACAAGGAGGAGGTGGGCGGCCTCGTCATGGGCGGCTTCGAGCCCGTCGCCAAGCCGTGGCACGTCTCGCCGATCCCGGATGGCTTCGAGTTCCAGCTCCTGCCCGAGGACTGGGATCAGTTCGAGATCCTCATGACCAACGCGCTGCACCGCACGCCGTGCCTCGAGACCGCGCAGGTCAAGATGCTGCTCAACGGCCCGGAGAGCTTCACGCCCGACGGCAACTTCATCCTGGGCGAGGCACCGGAGGTCGCGGGTTACTACGTCTGCGCCGGATTCAATTCGGCCGGCATCGCCAACTCCGGGGGTGCCGGACGCCTCGTCGCCGAGTGGATCGCGGGCGGCGAAGCACCCCTCGACCTCTGGGACGTCGACATCCGCCGTTTCGCCCCGCTGCACGCCAATCGCCGGCATCTGGCCGATCGCACCGTCGAGTCGCTGGGCCTGCACTACGCGATGCGCTGGCCGCGGGAGGAACTCACGACGGTGCGCCCCCTGCGCCGCTCGCCGCTGTACGATCGGCTGCGCGCGAAGGGCGCGGTCTTCGGCACGAAGATGAACTGGGAGCGCGCGAACTACTTTCTTCCGGCCGGCGCATCGCCGGCAGCGACCACGCTCGGCACGCCGGCGTGGTTGCCGTGGATGCTCGAGGAGCAGCGGGCCTGCCGGGAAGACGTCGTCGTCTTCGACCAGACGTCGTTCGCCAAATTCCTGCTGAAGGGACGCGATGCGCTCGCCGTCCTGCAGCGGCTTTGCGCCAACGATCTCGACGTGGCGGTGGGACGTATCGTCTACACCGCGCTGCTCAACGCGCGGGGCGGCTTCGAGAGCGATCTCACGGTGACGCGGCTTGCGCCCGATGCGTTCTTCATCCTCACCGGATCGGCGCAGGGCACCCGCGATGCGGCGTGGATCGAGCGCCACCTGCGCCACGACGAATGCGCCGTTCTCGTCGACGTCACGAGCGCGTACGGCGTCGTCTCGGTCATGGGCCCCAAGGCCGAGGCCCTGTTGCGCACGCTCGGTCCGGACGACGTGTCCAAGGCGGCGCTGCCCTTCGGCACCACCGCGGAGATCGACGTGGGCTACGCGCGCGCCCGGGCGGCGCGGATGAGCTACGTGGGCGGGCCGGGCTACGAGCTCGTGGTGCCGACCGACCAGTGCGTCACGCTCTACGACGCGCTCGTCGCCGCGGGCGGCGCCTTCGGCCTCACCGATGCCGGCTACTACACGCTCGATGCGCTGCGCATCGAGGCCGGTCGCCGGGCCTGGGGCGCCGAGCTCTCGCCCGACGAGACGCCGTGGGAAGCGGGCCTCGGATTCGCGGTCGACCTCGACAAGGGCTGCGACTTCATCGGACGCGGCGCGTTGGTCGAGCAGCAGGCCCGCGGCATCGGCAAGCGTCTCGTGATCCTCAGTTTCGACGATCCCTCCGCCTTTCCCTGGGGGGGCGAACCGTTCACGATGGACGGTCGCGCCGTCGGCGAGCTCACCTCGACCGGCTACAGCCGGCGCCACGGACGCGCGCTCGCCATGGCCTACGCGCGCGCACCCGACGGCGTCGCCAGCTTGACCGACGAGGCCATCCTCGCCGCGCGTTACGAGGTCGATCTCGCCGGCACCGCGTGCCGGGTCACCCCGCATCTGCGGCTCGCGTAGGCGCCCGACTCCAAGGAGGCACGCCATGTCACCCCGGCATCCCCCTCTGCCCCTGCCTGCCACCTCCGGGCCGCGGCGCGGGCGCACGCCGACGCGGCCCGGGACGACGACGGTCCAGGTGCAAAGCCTCACCCGGGGCCTGTCGCTGCTCGAGGCGCTGGCGGGTGCCGAGGATGGACTCACGCTCACCGATCTCGCGCAGCGCGTGCTGCTCGCACCCTCGACCGTGCATCGCCTCCTCGCGACGCTCGAGCGCATGGGCTACGTCGACCAGGCCGGTGAACTCGGCCGCTGGTACGTGGGTCTGCAGGCGTTCCGCGTCGGAGTGAGCTTTCTCACGCACCGCGACTTCGTCGCGCAAAGCCACCCGTACATGCGCCGCCTCATGGAGCAGTCCGGCGAGACGACCAATCTTGGCATCCTCGACGGCACCGAGGCCGTGTTCATCGACCAGGTGCAGTGCCGCGAAACGATGCGAACGATCGTCAAGCTCGGCAGCCGCGTGCCGCTGCACGCCTCCGGTGTGGGCAAGGCGATCTTTGCGGCGATGCCCGACGACGAGATCGACGCGATCCTTCGGGTGAAGGGCCTGCCGCGGATCACCGCCAACACGATCACGTCGCCGGAGACGATGTGGGCGGCGATCCGCGTGATCCGGCAGCGCGGCTGGTCGTTCGACGACGAGGAGCATGCCGTGGCCACCCGCTGTGTGGCCGCCCCGGTCTACAACGAGCGCGCCGAAGTGCTGGGTGCGATCTCGGTGGCAGGCCCGGTCACGCGCCTGCCCGACGAGCGCATCAAGCAACTGGGGCCGCTGGTGTCGCAGGTTGCGGAGGACCTCACGCGTCGCCTGGGCGGTCGCTGGCCGCACGCGCGATAGCGGCAGGCGCGAGCGCTGCGCCACCGGCCATGCGCGCCATGCGCTCGGCAAGCCGCGGGGCCGGCGCCGGCTGCCAGCGATCGAGCAGCGCATCGACGTCGGCCGGCTCGTTGCAGGCGAGGACGAGGTCGCAACCCGCCGCCGTGGCCGCCTCGGCGCGGGCGACGACATCGCCGACCCCGCACGCCCCGGCCATCCCGAGGTCGTCGGAGATGACGAGGCCGTCGAAGCCCAGGCGGCCGCGCAGGATGTCGGTGAGCCACACGCGCGAAAAACCCGCGGGGACGGCATCGACCGCGGGGTAGACGACGTGCGCGGGCATCACCGCCTCGAGCCCGTGCCGGATCAGCGCACCGAAGGGCACGAGATCGGCCGCTTCGAGTTCGGCGAGGGCGCGCTCGTCCACCGGCACCTCGTGGTGCGAATCGGCGGCGACGAAGCCGTGTCCGGGAAAGTGCTTGCCGACCGCGGCGCTGCCCGCAGCGCGCAGGCCGTCGCACAGCGCGGCGGCGAGATGCGCCACGGCGTTGGGATTGCGCGAGAAGGCACGATCGCCGATCACCTCACTCGTGCCGAAGTCGAGATCGAGCACCGGCGTGAAGCTGAAGTCGACGCCGTGCGCCCGAAGCTCGCGCGCGATGGTCGTGCCCGTGGCGCGCGCCCGGGCTGCCGCGGCCGCCACGTCGTGCTCCCACAGGCTCCCCAGCTCGCGCATCGGTGCGATGGTGGTGAAGCCGGAACGAAAGCGCTGCACCCGCCCGCCCTCGTGATCGACCGCGATGAGGAGCGCCGGATCGCGCAAGGCGCGTATCGTCGCCGTCAGCGCGCCCAATTGCGCACCGTCGGTGTAATTGCGCGCAAAGAGGATCACGCCGCCGACCCGCGGGTGCAGCAGTCGCGCGCGATCGGCCGCATCGAGCGTCGTGCCGCCGATGCCGATCATGAGCGGCCCGCGCGGCGTCACACGCGCCGTCACGGGTGGCTCCCCACGCTCGCCGCCTCGCGCAGGAGCTGCTTCATCTCGCGCACCGCGGTGCGCAAGCCGATGAACACCGCCCGCGACACGATCGCATGCCCGATGTGCAGCTCGCGGACGCCGGGGAGCGCCGCGACCGGCTGCACGTTGAAGTAGGTCAGGGCGTGGCCGGCATTGAAGCGCATCCCCAGGGCCCGGATCGCCTCCCCTGCGTTTCGGATCCGCGCAAGTTCGGCGACCACGGCCGCGCTCTGCGCATCGCGACCGCGGGCATGGAAGGCGTGCGCGTACGGTCCGGTGTGCACCTCGCACACGCGCACGCCGATCCGCGCCGCAGCCTCGACCTGAGCCACGTCGGCGTCGATGAATGCCGAGGTGACGATGCCCGCGTCGGTGAGGCGCGCCACCGCGTCGCGCAGCGCGGTCTCGTGCGCGACGACGTCGAGGCCGCCTTCGGTGGTGATCTCGTGGCGGCCCTCGGGGACGAGCATCGCCATCTCCGGCTTCACGCGACACGCGATATCGAGCATCTCGGCCGTTGCCGCCATCTCCAGATTGAGCTTGATGTGGACGAGCTCGCGCAGGCGGCGCACGTCGTCGTCGTGGATGTGCCGACGGTCCTCGCGCAGGTGCACGGTGATCCCGTCGGCGCCGCCCAAATGCGCCTCGACCGCGGCCCAGACGGGATCCGGCTCGTGCGTGCGCCGCGCTTCCCGCAGCGTCGCCACGTGGTCGATGTTCACTCCGAGTTCGATCATGCCTGTCCTTCCTGCTTGCGTTCGTCCAGTGCGATCAGGTCGCGCACGATGCGTCGGCTCGCCATTCCGCGCGCCTCGAGGCGATGGTCGAGCACCTGGCGCATGAGGCGCTTCGCCTCGCTCGCGATGTCGGCGTCCGGGTAGTGGCCCGTCGCGAGTGCGACGAGTGTCGCGCCGCGCACGAGCCACGGTGCGGTATCGGGTGCCTCGGCGACATGCGAGGCGATCATGCGTGCGCCGGCGTCTGGCGCGTAATGATAAAGATGCGCGGCGACGATCGGCGCATCGCTGCCGGCTTCGTGCGTGAGATTCATCGCGTAGCCGATCGCGGCGAGCAACTGCACCTCGAAGCGGCGCAACACTGCCGCCTGGCCCGCCGGCGTCGCATCGGCTGCGAGGGCCGAAAGCGCTTGGGCGTAGTCGTCGAAGAGGCTCGCGTGCGCGTCCTCGCGCACCAGGAGCTTCAACACCAGCTCGTTGGCGTAGAAGCCGCACAGCAGTGCGGCACCGCCCAGGAGCGGCAACCCGCCACGCCACTCGGCGTGGACGAGCGTCTTCAACTCGGCCGCCCCGGCCCACGACAGGGCGAGCGGCTGGAATGCCTGCAAGAGTCCGCGCAACTCCGAGCGTGGACGCCGCGCGCCACGCGCGACCATCGCCACGCGGCCGTGGCTGCGCGTGAAGGATTCCACGATGAGGCTCGTCTCGCGATACGCGTAGGCATGCAGGACGAAGGCCGGCTCGTCGCGGTGCGCCGGCGGCGGCGGTCGAGCCATCGGCGGGCCTCAATACCCGAAGCGCGCGAGCGAGGTGTCGGTGGCGGCCCAACCCCGCTGCACCCGCACGAAGATCTCGAGGTAGACCTTGCCGCCGAAGAGCCGCTCCATGTCCAGACGCGCCTGGGTGGCGATCGCCTTCATGCGCGAACCGCCCTCGCCGAGGACGATCGCCCGCTGCGAAGCCTTGGCGACGTACACGACGATGCCGATGCGGCGCACGCCGGCGTCGACGGTGAATGCCTCCACCGCCGTCGTCGTCGCGTACGGAACCTCGTCGCCCAGGAGGCGAAAGATCTTCTCGCGGACGAGCTCGGCGGCAAGGAAGCGCTCGTCGCGGTCGGTGAGATCGTCGGCGGGATACAGCGCGGGCGAAACCGGCAGCCGCGCCGCGATCTCCTGCGCAAGATGTGCAAGCTGCGTGCCCTTCTCCGCCGACACCGGCACGATCGCGGCAAAGGCAAAGAGCTCGGCGATCCGCGCCAGCCGCGGCAGCAGCGTCGCCTTGTCGGCGACGAGGTCGATCTTGTTCACCGCGGCGATCGCCGTCGCCGTCGGGGGCAGCAGACGCACCACCGCCTCGTCGGCCGGCGTGAGGCGCGTGGCATCGAGGACCACCACCACCACGTCGACGTCGGCAAGCGCCTCGCGCGCGATCCGATTCAGGCGGTCGTTGAGCACGCTGCGATGCCGCGTCTGGAAGCCGGGCGTGTCGACGTAGACGGCCTGTGCGCCGGGACCCGTGGCAATGCCCACGATCCGGTGCCGCGTCGTCTGCGGCTTCTTCGACGTGATGCTGATGCGCTCCCCCACGAGCGCATTCATGAGCGTCGACTTGCCGACACTGGGGCGTCCGACGATCGCGACGTGCCCGCAGCGAAACGCCGCGCGGTCAGCGTCGCGCACGCACGCCTCCGGGTCGGTGGGCGACGAGTTGCGCAAGCGCCGCGGCCGCCGCCGCCTGCTCCGCGGCCCGCCGGCTCGACCCGGTGGCGGTGGTGACGCATCCCATCTCGGCGATGCGGCACTCGACGTCGAAGACCTGCGCATGCGCGTCGCCGCGCGTGGCGACGACGGCGTATTCGGGGACCTGGAGCTTGCGTGCCTGCAGCCACTCTTGCAGGTTCGTCTTGGGGTCCTTGCCGAGGATCCCCGGATCGGCAGCGGCGAGCGTATCGCCGTAGGCACGATGAATCGCCGCCGTCGCCGCCTCGAAGCCGCCGTCGAGGAACACCGCGCCGAAGACCGCCTCGGCGGCGTCCGCGAGGATCGAGTTCCGCTCGGCACCGCCGCTGCGCCGCTCGCCCTCGCCGAGGCGCAGCAGCGAGCCCAGGTCCAGGTCGCGAGCCACGCGGGCGAGCGTGTCCTGGTTGACGAGCGCGGCGCGCACCCGGGACAACGGGCCCTCGTCGAGGTCGGTGAAGCGCGCGTACAGCGCGGTACCGATCACGCAGTTGACGACCGCATCGCCCACGAACTCGAGGCGCTCGTTCTGCGTGGCACCGAAACTGCGATGCGTGAGCGCCTGGACGAGGAGCGATGGATCGCGAAACCGATGGCCCAGGCGACTCGCCAGCGCGTCGAGCGGCGACGCCGCGGCTGTCCCTTGCCGTCCCGCCATCGGCCGACCGGTGCGTGCCCCTAGCGCGATGCCGAGGCCTCGAACTCGAGGAGGAGGCTCGCGTTGTGGACGAGCGGAAGACGCTTCTCCCAGGCGACGTACGCGATGAGCGTGTTGCCGTCGCGGCGAATCTCGATGTCCTTCGGGGTCACCGCGTCGGCGTAGTCCGCGGAGAGCTTGCGGTCCATCGCCTTGCGAATGTTGTTGAGCGTGGGATCGTTGGTGTCGGCCATCGCCTCGGTCAGCGCGCGCTGGATCGTGTACCACTCGATGTAGGCGGGGATCGTGCGAAACGCGAGGAGCGCCACGATCAGCACGACGACGGTCACGAACAGGAAGCCGATGAGTGAGATGCCGCGTGGTGCAGGTCGAATGAGATCGTTTCTCGTCGTTCGCATGATGCCCTCGTCGCCGTCGTCTACCGGATCGCGGTGCCAACGCGCTTGAACGCGAGGCTCGCGATGTCGTCCCAGTTGAACCAGATGAAGAACGCCTTGCCGCGGATGTGGTCGTCGGGCACGAAGCCCCAATAGCGGCTGTCGTCGCTGTTGTCCCGATTGTCGCCCATCATGAAGTACTGCCCTGGCGGCACCTTGCAGGTGAAGCCGCGGTCATTGTATTCGCAATTCTCACGCCCGGGAAACGGGCGCACGTTCTGCGGATAGACGGGCGCGGCCTGCGGATTGAGGCCGATCGTGTAGGTGGGATCGCCACCCGCGTTGTGCGCCGTCTCGAGGTCGCGCTCGAGCATCTCGTAACGCAGGTTCTCGAGGTAGCCGTAGGTGCCGTCGGGAACCTGCGGCAACGGCTTGCCGTTGACGCTGAGCTTCTTGTCCTCGTACTTCACCACGTCGCCGCCGACCCCGACGACGCGCTTGATGAAGTCCTGCGCCGGATTCACGGGGTAGCGGAAGACGACGACGTCGCCACGCTGCGGCTCGCCGAGGGGGACGACCTTCGCCTCGACGATCGGCAGCCGCAGCCCGTAGATGAACTTGTTGACGAGGATGAAGTCGCCCACCTCGAGCGTGGGCCGCATCGACGACGACGGGATCTTGAACGGCTCCGCGACGAACGAGCGGAGCACGAAGACCGCGAGCAGCACCGGGAAGAAGCTCGCGGCGTACTCGACCCACGCCGGCTCCGGCGCGTCCGCCGCGCGGCGCTTGCGAAAGTGGAAGCGGTCGACCGCCCAGAGCACCCCGCTCACCAGCGTGAGGAGGAAGAGGATCAGCGCGAAGTTCATGCTACTTGTCGCCCACCTTGAGGATCGCGAGGAACGCTTCCTGCGGAATCTCCACGCTGCCGACCGCCTTCATCCGCTTCTTGCCGGCCTTCTGCTTCTCGAGGAGCTTCTTCTTGCGCGTGATGTCGCCCCCGTAGCACTTCGCGAGCACGTTCTTGCGCAGCGCCTTGATCGTCTCGCGGGCGATGATGTTCGCCCCGATCGCCGCCTGCACCGCGACATCGAACATCTGGCGCGGAATGAGCGTGCGCATCTTGGCCGCGACCTCGCGCCCCCGGTACAGCGAGACCGCGCGATGGACCATCACCGACAGCGCGTCGACGCGCTCGCCGTTGATGAGGATGTCGAGCTTGACCACGTCGGCGGCGCGGAACTCCTTGAACTCGTAGTCGAGCGACGCGTAGCCGCGCGACACGGACTTCAGCTTGTCGAAGAAGTCCATCACGACCTCGGCCATCGGCAACTCGTAGGTCAGCATCACCTGCCGACCGAGGTACTGCATGTTCTTCTGCGTCCCCCGCTTCTCGGTGCACAGCGTGAGCACGGGGCCCACGTACTCCTGCGGCATGAGGATCGTGGCGGTGATGATCGGCTCGCGGATCTCCTCCACCCGGGAGGCGTCGGGGAGCTTCGACGGATTCTCGATCTCGATCACCGTGCCGTCGCGCTGCAGGACCTGGTAGACGACCGTGGGCGCGGTGGTGATGAGGTCCATCCCGTATTCGCGCTCGAGGCGCTCCTGCACGATGTCCATGTGCAGGAGTCCCAGGAAGCCACAGCGAAAGCCGAAGCCCAGCGCCTGCGAGACCTCGGGCTCGTAATGCAGCGAGGCGTCGTTCAGGACGAGCTTGTCGAGGGCATCGCGCAGTGCCTCGTACTGGTTGGCCTCGACCGGATAGAGCCCGGCGAAGACCTGCGGCTTCACGTCCTTGAAGCCGGGCAGCGGCGCCGCCGCGCGGCGGGTGGCGAGCGTCACCGTGTCGCCGACCTTGGCGGCGTGGATCTCCTTGATGCCGGCGATGATGAAACCCACCTCACCCGCAGCGAGCGCGTCGCGGGCGACCGACTTCGGCGTGAAGACGCCAACCTGCTCGCACAGGTAGGTGGCGCCGGTGGCCATGAGTTCGATGCGGTCCTTGGGCTTCACGGTCCCGTCCATGACCCGCACCAGGATCACGACGCCGACGTAGTTGTCGAACCACGAATCGATGATGAGCGCGGTGAGCGGTGCGGCGGGATCGCCCTTCGGCGGCGGCACCTTGGCGATCACCGCTTCGAGGATGTCGTCGATGCCGATCGCGTTCTTGGCCGACGCGCGCACCGCGTCGGTGGCGTCGATGCCGATGATGTCCTCGATCTCGTCGCTCACGCGCTCCGGGTCGGCGGCCGGCAGGTCGATCTTGTTGAGGACCGGGATCACCTCGACCCCTTGCTCGATCGCCGTGTAGCAGTTGGCCACCGTCTGCGCCTCGACCCCCTGCGATGCGTCGACCACGAGGAGCGCACCCTCGCAGGCGGCAAGCGACCGCGACACCTCGTAGGCGAAGTCGACGTGGCCGGGCGTGTCGATGAGGTTGAGCGCGTACGTCTGGCCGTCGCGCGCCGGATACGTGAGCGCTGCGGTCTGCGCCTTGATCGTGATCCCGCGTTCGCGCTCGAGATCCATCGAATCGAGGACCTGCTGGCTCATCTCGCGGTCGGCGAGCCCGCCGCAGCGCTGGATGAAGCGATCGGCGAGCGTCGACTTGCCGTGATCGATGTGGGCGATGATGGAGAAGTTGCGAATGTGGCGCACGACGAGGCGTCAAACGTCGAGGGGCACCACAGGGTGCCCCTTTCGAAAGCCCGCCATTGTAGCAGCTCGCGCGCCGGCTCCCGTGCCGGTGCGCCGGCTGTCAGCGTCCGGCCGCCCCGAGCGCCGCCTCGACCGCGTCGGCCGCGAGGTGGTAGTGACACAGCTCGACGCCGTCGGCGGGGGCCCCGAGGAAGAGCACCGGCACGCGATCGCCATGCGCGCGCTCGAGCGCCGCATCGGCATCGACATCGATCTCGACGATCGTCGCGCCGTGGCGGCGCGCGAGCGGCACGAGCGCCTCGCGCATGTCGTCACACAGGTGGCAGTACGCGCGCGCGAGCAGCGTGAGCTCGGGCGCGCGCGGCGCCGCGCCGGCGGGTTCACTCACCGTTGAGCGCGCGCACGGTGGCGAAGAACTGCTGCTCGCCACGCTTCATCTGCAGCGTCACCGCAGCACCCTTGTCGACCTTGGCCAGGACGTCGTTCACCTGCGCCGCGGTGCGTGCCTCGGTGGTCGCGCCGGCACGCACGATGGCGAGGATGATGTCGCCGGGCTGGATATTGCCGCGCACCGTGGGTGCGACGTCCTCGACCAGCACGCCGGCGCGCACCGAGGCCTCCTTCTTCTGCTCGTCGGTGAGATCGGACAAGACGAGACCCAGCTTGTTGGGCTTGGCCTTCTCCTTGGGCGTCGGCCCCCGGCCGCGCACGGTCGGCGCGCCACCGTCCTCCTTCATCTCGGCGACCGTGATCTGCAGGTCCTTCGCGGCACCCTTGCGCCATACCGTCACGCCGATCTTGGTGCCCGGACGCACGCTCGAGATGATCCGTGGCAATTCGGCCTGCGAGCGGACGTCCTTGCCGTCGGCCTTGATGATGATGTCGCCCACCTCGACGCCGGCCTTGGCCGCCGGGCCGTCGCTCTCCACGCCGTTGACGAGCGCGCCGCGCGGCGCCCCGAGGCCGAAGGCCTCGGCCTCCTCCTTGCTCACCATCTGGATCTGCACGCCGATGCGGCCGCGCGTCACGCGCCCCTTGTCCCGGAGCTGCGAAACGGTGTTCATCGCGACGTCGATGGGAATCGCGAAGGCGAGTCCCATGTACCCGCCGGTGCGCGAGTAGATGAGCGAGTTGATGCCGACGACCTCGCCCTTCATGTTGAACAGTGGCCCGCCCGAGTTGCCCGGGTTGATCGCAACGTCGGTCTGGATGAACGGCACGAGATTCTCCTGCGGCAGGTCGCGCCCCTTGGCGCTGACGATGCCGGCGGTCATCGTGTTTTCGAGGCCGAAGGGCTTGCCGATCGCGACGACCCATTCGCCGACGCGCAGCCGATCGGGGTCGCCGATGGTGACCTTGGGCAGGTTCTCGGCGTCGATCTTGAGCAATGCCACGTCGGTACGCTTGTCCGCGCCGAGTACCCTGGCGGTGAACTCGCGCTTGTCGGACAGTCGCACCGTCACCTCGTCGGCGCCGTCGACGACGTGCGCATTGGTGATGACCTCGCCGTTGTTGCCGATGATGAAGCCCGATCCCACGGCCTGCGTCTCGGGTTGCGGGCCGCGGCGGGGGATCTGGCCGAAGCGGCGGAAGAATTCGTAGAAGGGATCGTCCTCCGACAGTTCCGGCATGCCGCGACGACCACGCGCCTTTTGCGTGACGTCGATCGACACCACCGCCGGGCTGTTGCGCTCGTAGAGTTCGGTGAAATCGGGCAGCAGCGCGGCGCGACCGCCGGCCGACGGCGCCGACTGGGCCCAGCCCAGCGTGCAGCCGAGCAGGAGGAAGGTGGCCGCGAGGCTGCGGCGAACGATGCGATTCGACATGGACGAGTCCTCGAAAGCTCGCGCCCGACGGGCGCGTGGATGGCGTGACAGTGCTATGGCTTGCGGCTCACCGATTGGGCGATCTGGCGCACGGTCGCCGGCGGCGCCTCGCCCACGACGACGACGCGGTAGGCGTCGTTGCGCGCGGTGTACTGCGCGAGGCTGCCGGTCTGCGTCAGCCCGATCTGCGTGTGGGTGACCGTGAATGGCTCGATGAAGACGCTGATCGCGACGAGGCCGTCGGAGTAGACGAGGTGCACCGAGGGCTCGGTGCGCCCCGGAAACGTCCGATAGCCTTCCATGATCTTGGTGAAGCCGCCGGGAAGCTTGTTGACGACCCAGTCCGTGTCCTTGAGGACCACTTCGCCCGGACCGCCGCGCTTGACTTTCCAGTCTTCCGGGACCGCGGGCCACGACGGCTGCAGGAGGTCGCGATCGAGCTTCGCGTTGATCGTGACGTCGGTGAAGGCGAACTCCTCGATGACTTCGCCGCGCTCGTTCACGAGCCGCGACCTGAGCAGGAGTCCCGTCGCCGGATCGGCCCAGAAGCGGTGGCCATAACGCATGCCGTCCTTCGGGTCGAACACGGCCATCTCCGTGACACGACCCGCGACGCGGCCTCCCGGCACGAGCTTGAAGTCGTAGTACTGCGCGAGATTCGTCGTCTGCTCCGGCGACAGCGTCGGGAAGACGTTGCGGATCGTGCGCGGCTCGATGCGCACCACCTTGGCGTCGGGAAAGTAGTAGCGCACTTCGGTCGGCGAGCGCACGATCTCGCGCGCCGGGCCGTCGAGGCTCAGGAGCTTCTCCGCCTCATCGCCGTTGTCGTAGAGGTGGGCGAGGCGAAACGTCTCGAACTTGTTGCCCTGGCGCACCAGCACCGTGCCGGTGTAGGTGAGCGTGCGCGCGGCCTGCGTGACCTTTTGCAGCCACTGCGCCGCGGCGTCCTGCCCATGCGCGAAGGGCGTGCAAAGGAGGAGCGCGGCAAACGTCAGGACGTGCGCGCGCGGCGGCGCGGTGAGGCGACGATCGTGCTTCATGAAGACGTGGACTCTTCGGCTCGTCAGGGACGCGGCTCGACGGGCGCGGGGGCGGTCATCGCCGCGGAACGCAGGTACGGCGCGCCGCCCTGGAGGGCGAGCGGCGAGTATTCCTGGTGGGCGAGGAGGTACTCGTTGGGCAGGTCCGCGGCGGGAGAGCGGATCGCCCCCGCGCGCACCGTCGCGACGTCCCGCGCCTTGGCCATGCCGTTCGGCGGGACGTCGACCATCGACATGGCGGTCCAGCCCACCACGGTGACGGCGGCCAGCGTCGCTGCAATGGCCCAGGCGAAGGTCGCCGGGGGCGTTGCCGTGCGGACGCGCTGCGGTGCGAGGACGGTGGGCTCGGCCGCGAGCGCCGTGTGCAGGCGCGACAGGAAGGCGTCACCCCCTCCCGCGGCGACGCCGGTACCGCGCAGGTGATCCCCGATCACGTGGTAGCACCGCCACGTCGCGCGCGCCTCGGCCGACCCCAGCTGCGCGCAGCAAGCGTCGAACTCGGCAGCGTCGAGCTCGCCGTCCATCAGCCGGGAAATCTTCTCGTTCATCACCATCTCCGATTCGAATCGGTGCCAAGCTGCGGTCGCAG
>JADZDD010000002.1 GCA_020851235.1 Burkholderiales bacterium
CCAGGCGCAGATCCTCGATCTCATGCGCACGCTGCGCGAGGAGACCGGCACCGCGATCATCCTCATCACGCACGACCTCGGCGTCATCGCCGAGGTCGCCGACGACGTCGCGGTCATGTACTCCGGCACGGTGGTGGAACGCGCCCACGTCGACGCGCTCTTCGCCGAACCGCAGCATCCCTACACGATCGGACTCCTGGGCTCGATTCCGCAGCTGCACCTGGAGCAGGATCGCCTCGCCGCGATCGAGGGTCAGGTACCGACCCCGTCACGGCCGGTGCAGGGATGCCGCTTCCATCCACGCTGCCCGTTCGCGATCGACCGTTGCCGGGTCGAAGCGCCACCGCTCGTGCCGGTCGACGACGCGCACCACGTCGCGTGCTGGCGCGCGCCGCTTGCCGCGCCAGCGGAGCTCATGCCGTGAATCGGGTGCCCTCTGCGGCGCGACGGCCCGGTGCCGTTCCCGTGCCAACGCCATGAGCGCACTGCTGCGGGTCGAAGGGCTCGTCAAGCACTTCCCGATCCGCAAGGGGATGTTTGCCCGCGCCACCGGTGCGGTGCGCGCCGTCGACGGCGTGAGCTTCGACCTGGGCGTCGGCGAGACGTTGGCGCTCGTCGGCGAATCCGGCTGCGGCAAGTCGACCACGGGCCGACTCGTCCTGCGGCTCATCGAGCCGACGGCGGGCAAGATCGAGTTCGACGGCGACGACCTGTTGGCGCTCGACGATGCCCAGATGCGGCGACGCCGCCGGGCGATGCAGGTGATCTTCCAGGACCCGTTCGCCTCGCTCAATCCGCGCATGACCGTGGCCCAGGCGATCGGCGAACCGCTCGCCTTGCACGGCCTCGCGGAAGGGCACCGCGCCCAGCGCGTCGGCGAGATCCTGACGCTCGTCGGCCTCGCCCCCGAGCACGCGCGACGCTACCCCCACGAATTCTCCGGCGGCCAGCGGCAGCGCATCGGCATCGCGCGCGCGCTCGCCGTGGAGCCGCGCATCGTCGTGTGCGACGAACCGGTGTCCGCGCTCGACGTGTCGATCCAGGCACAGGTCGTCAATCTGCTGCGCGATCTGCAAAAGCGGTTCGGACTGTCCTACATCTTCATCGCGCACGACCTCGCGGTCGTCAAGTTCATCGCCACGCGCATCGCCGTGATGTACCTCGGGCGCATCGTCGAGCAGGCGGACAAACACGCCTTGTTCGACGAGCCGCGCCACCCGTACACGCAGGCGCTGCTCTCGTCGATCCCGATCCCGCAACCGACGGTCAAGCGCCGCCGCATCGTCCTCGAAGGCGACGTGCCGTCCCCCGCCAATCCGCCGTCGGGCTGCGGCTTTCGCACGCGCTGCCCGCACGCGCGGCCTCGCTGTGCGGAAGAGACGCCGCCGCTCCAAACGGATGCCGACGGACATGCGGTCGCCTGCCACTTCTGGCGCGAACTCGTCCCGCGCGAACCGATCCTTCCCGGCACCGCCGCCATCGCGCGCAATCCGCGGCTGGAGGCGCTGCAGGCGGCGTTTCGCCACACCGACGCCGGCGCATGAGCGCGAGTGCGGCACGCGGTTCGGCGTCGCAATCGTCGCAAGGCGCGCGCGTCCGGTGCTATGCTGCCCGCGGGCGCGGGTTCGGCGCGCGCACCACCGTCGTTCCCGCCACACGCTCACCCACGTCGCGCCTGTCGTGGCCTGTCGTGTAGCGCACCCGGCAGCGGATCTGCCTTCCTCGTCACCACCCGGAGTCCCGTCATGACCCACATCCCTCGGATCCGTCTCATTCCCGCCGCGCTCGCCTTCGCCATGGCGCTCGGAACAGGGCTTGCGTCCGCGCAGACGCTGCGTTTCGGCCTCGCGGAAGACCCCGACATTCTCGATCCGACGCTCGCCCGCACCTTCGTCGGCCGCATCGTCTTCGCGGCACTGTGCGACAAGATCTTCGACATCGACGAGAAGCTCAATATCGTCCCGCAGCTCGCCGAGAGCTACCAGTGGTCGGCGGACGGAAAGGCGCTCACGATCAAGGCCCGACCGGGCGTCACGTTCCACGACGGCGAGAAGTTCGACGCCGCCGCGATCAAGTACAACATCGAGCGTCACAAGACGATGGCAGGCAGCAATCGCCGCGGCGAGCTCTCGCTCGTGTCGTCGGTGGACGTCGTCGACCCGATGACGGCGCGCCTCAATCTCTCGCAGCCGTTCTCGCCGCTCCTCGCGCAGCTTGCCGATCGGGCCGGAATGATGGTCTCGCCCAAGGCGGCGCAGGCGGCGGGCGACAAGTTCGGCGCGCATCCGGTGTGCTCGGGCCCGTTCAAGTTCGTCGAGCGCGTCGCACAGGATCGCATCGTGCTCGAGCGCTATCCGAACTACTGGAACAAGGGCGCGATCCACTTCGACCGCGTCGTCTACCTGCCGATCCTCGACACGACCGTGCGGCTCGCGAACCTCAAGTCGGGGCAGCTCGACTTCATCGAGCGGCTCGCTGCGTCGGACGCGGCCGCGGTGGCGGCGGACAGCCGTCTCAAGCTGTCGAAGATTACCGAGATCGGCTACCAGGGCATCACGCTCAACGTGGGCAAGAGCGACCTCGCCAAGACGACGGCGATCGGCAAGGACCCGCGCGTGCGCGAGGCCTTCGAGCTCGCGCTCGATCGTGAGGGGATCGTCCAGGTCGTGATGGAGGGCCAGGCCACCGTCGGCAACCAGTGGGTCGCCCCCGACAATCCGTTCTACGCGAAGAACGTGCCGGTGCCCAAGCGCGACGTCGCGAAGGCGAAGGCGTTGCTCGCGGCCGCGGGAATGCCCAATCCGAGCGTCGAGCTCATGACTGCCACGACCGCCGATGCGCAGAAGATCGCGCAGGTCGTGCAGGCGATGACCAAGGAAGCGGGCTTCGACGTCAAGATCCGCTCGACCGAGTTCGCGACCTCGCTCAATCTCGCCGACAAGGGCGAATTCGACGCCTACATCCTCGCGTGGAGCGGCCGCGCCGACCCCGACGGCAACATCTACTCGTTCGACGCCTGCAAGCAGCCGCTCAACTATGCCGGCTATTGCAAGCCGGAGGTCGACAAGCTCCTCAACGATTCGCGCACGACCTCCGACGTCGCGGCGCGGCGCAAGGCGTACGAGCAGGTGGCCGCGATCGTGCTCGTCGACCGGCCGATCGTCTACCTGTATCACAGGCACTGGCTGTGGGCGTACACGAACAAGCTCTCGGGCTTGCGCACCGTGCCCGACGGGCTCGTGCGCCTGCAGGGCCTCAAGTTCAACTGAGCTCCGACACCGGACGAGGGGACGCGCGCCGACGATCACACCCGAAGCGCTCGTCCCATGTCCGCGTACCTCGCGCGTCGCGTCGGCACGATCCTGCCGACGCTGCTGTTCGTCACCATCCTGATCTTCGGGCTGCAGCAGCTCCTGCCCGGCGACCCCGCCGTCGTCCTGGCCGGCGAGGAGCGCGACCCGAACGTCGTCGCGTACCTTCACAAGAAGATGCACCTCGACGAGCCGCTGCCGGTGCGCTACCTGTACTGGCTCGGAGGCGTGCTCACCGGTGACCTGGGCGAGTCGCTGCGCATGCAAAAGCCCGTCACCGCGCTCATCGCCGAGAAGCTCCCGGTCACGCTCGAGCTCGCGCTCATCGCGATCGTGATCGCGCTTTCGATCGGGATTCCCGCCGGCATCGTCTCGGCGATCTACAAGGATCGCTGGCCCGATTACGTGGCCAATGCGGTGGCGCTGTGGGGCCTGTCGACGCCGAATTTCTGGCTCGGGATCATGATGATCCTCTTCTTCTCGGTGCGGCTCGGCTGGTTGCCCGCATCGGGCTACGTGAGTCCATTCGAGGATCTCTCCGCCAACCTCGCGGCGATGATCATGCCGGCCTTCGTGCTCGGCAACGCGATCGCGGCGGTGCTCATGCGGCACACGCGAAGTGCGATGCTGCAGGTGATGTCGTCGGACTACGTGCGCACGGCGCGCGCCAAGGGCCTGTCCGAGCGGGTCGTCGTCCTGAAGCACGCGCTGCGCAACGCGCTCACCCCGGTCGTGACGCTCGGCGCCCTCGAACTCGGCACGCTGCTGTCCGGCGCCGTGCTGACCGAGCAGGTCTTCACGATCCCGGGCTTCGGCAAGCTCATCGTCGACGCGGTGTTCAACCGGGACTACGCGGTCGTGCAGGGTGTCGTGCTCTTCACGGCAACCGCCTACATCCTGCTCAATCTCGTCGCCGACCTCGCGTACTTCCTCGTCAACCCGAGGCTCCGGGGCTGATGGCAACGCTCGCACTCGACGCCATGCCGAAGGAAGTGAGCCCGCGCCGCCGCGCGCTGCGCCGGCTCGGCCGGCGCCCCGCGGCGATGCTCGGGCTCGCGTTCGTCGTCTTCTTCGTTCTGATCGCGATCTTCGCGCCGTGGGTCGCGCCGTACGATCCGCTCGCGACGTCGTGGTCCGCGGTGCGCAAGGCACCGTCCTGGGCGCACTGGTTCGGCACCGACGAGCTCGGCCGCGACGTCCTTGCGCGCGTCATCTGGGGAACGCGCGCCTCGCTGCTCGCCGGCGTGGTGTCGGTGTCGATCTCGATCGCACTCGGCGTTCCAATCGGGCTCATCGCCGGATACACCGGCGGCTGGACCGATGCGCTCATCTCGCGCGTGACCGATGCGATGCTTGCGACGCCGTTTCTCATCCTCGCGATCGCGCTGGCCGCGTTCCTGGGCCCGAGCCTCACCAATGCGATGATCGCCATCGGCATTTCCGCCACCCCGATCCTCATCCGGCTCACGCGCGCGCAGGTGCTCGCGGTGAAGGTCGAGGACTACGTGGAAGCGGCGCGCGCCCTGGGCAACCCCCATCTGCGCATCGCCGTGCGTCACATCCTGCCCAACGTGATCCCGCCGCTCATCGTGCAATCGACGCTCGCGATCGCCGCCGCCGTGATCGCCGAGGCGAGCCTTTCGTTCCTGGGCCTGGGCCAGCAGCCGCCCGCGCCATCGTGGGGCAGCATGCTCAACACCGCGAAGAACTACGTCGAGCAGGCGCCGTGGATGGCCGTGTGGCCGGGCCTTTCCATCTTCCTGCTCGTGCTCTCGTTCAACCTCCTGGGCGACGGCCTGCGCGACGCGCTCGACCCGCGGCACGTGTGACCGGGACTGCCCTTGCCGCGCCCGAACTCCGGGTCGACGGTGGGCGATCGCCACGCGGTCCGCGACCGCGTCGCATTCGCGAGAGCGACCCCGACGGGCTGCTAGAATCCACGGCATGGTGCCACGCCTGACCACCGCACTCACGGGTCCGTTGCAGGACATCGAGCGGCGCATCCTCGAGCACATGCCCGAGATCGAACGCTGGTTGCGCACGCAATGGCAGGAGCACACGGTCCCGTTCTACACCTCGGTCGACCTGCGCAACGCGGGTTTCAAGCTCGCGCCCATCGACACCAATCTCTTTCCGGGCGGATTCAACAACCTGAATCCGTCGTTCCTGCCGCTGTGCGTACAGGCGATCCAGACCGCGGTCGAGCGCGTGTGCCCCGATGCCCGGGGCGTGCTGCTCGTGCCGGAGAACCACACGCGCAACACGTTCTACCTGCGCAACGTGGCGACACTCCAAAGCATCCTGCGCCAGGCGGGGATGCGGGTTCGCATCGGCTCGCTCAATCCGGACATCAACGAGGTGACGAAGCTCGATCTGGGTGACGACGCCGGACTCACCGTGGAGCCCATCGAGCGCCACGGGCGTCGTGTGGGGCTCGCCGACTTCGATCCCTGTGTCGTGCTCCTCAATAACGACCTGTCGGCCGGCTCGCCTGCGATCCTCGCGGACATCGATCAGCCGATCGTGCCGCCCCTGGCCGCCGGCTGGTACAACCGCAAGAAGTCGCACCATTTCGCCGTCTACGCCGGCGTGGCCGAGCAGTTCGCGGCGCTCATCGGCGTCGACCCCTGGCTCATCGATCCGTACTTCGGCGTGTGCGGCAAGGTCAACTTCCACGAGCGCGCCGGCGAGGAATGTCTCGCCGCCAACGTCGACGATCTCCTGGGCCGCATCCGGGCCAAGTACGACGAGTACGGCATCACCGACCGGCCCTTCGTGATCGTCAAGGCCGACGCCGGCACGTACGGCATGGGCATCATGACCGTGCGCAGCGTGGACGATGTGCGCGACCTCAACCGCAAGCAGCGCAACAAGATGGCGGTCGTCAAGGAGGGGCTCGAGGTCAGCTCCGTCATCATCCAGGAGGGCGTGCCGACCTTCGAATCGATCGACGACGCCATCGCCGAACCCGTCGTGTACATGATCGATCGCTTCGTCGTCGGCGGCTTCTATCGTGTCCACACGGCGCGTGGCAAGGACGAGAACCTCAACGCTCCCGGCGCGCAGTTCGTGCCGCTCGCCTTCGAGTCGCCCTGCATTCCCGACCTGCGCGAGCCGGTCGGCTGCGCGCCGAATCGCTTCTACGCCTACGGCGTCCTCGCGCGACTCGCGCAGCTCGCCGCCGCGGTAGAGGTCGAGGAACTCGCCGCGGTCGCGACGCCGGAGACCGTCCCGGCGTAGGACGCTCCCTTCGCCGGCGCGCGCCACCGGCGCACCCGTTCCCGGCCGTCGCGATCGCATCGCCGGCCTGATGTCGCCACGCGACGGCGACGTAACCCATCCGCCTTTCGACCTATCGCTTGCGCCTCGCGCGCGGATGCGCCGCGTCGTAGACCTTCGCGAGCGCCTGGAAGTCGAGGTGCGTGTACACCTGCGTGCTCCGGATCGATGCGTGTCCCAGCATCTCCTGCACCGCGCGCAGGTCCTGCGACGATTGCAGCACGTGCGAGGCGAACGAGTGGCGCAGCATGTGCGGGTGGACGTGGCGATCGAGTCCCTGGCGCACCGCCCATGCCGCCAGGCGCCGCTCGATCGTGCGTCGCGCGATGCGCCGTCCGGAGGCGCCGATGAAAAGCGCCGGATCCGCGTCGCGGGTGAGACGCGCGCGCTCGCCGAGCCAGCGGGCAAGCGCCTCCCGTGCCGCGGCGCCGACCGGAACGACGCGCTCCTTCGCTCCCTTGCCCAGCACGCGCACCTCGCCCTGGTCGAGATCGAGGCACGCGACGTCAAGCCCGGCGAGCTCCGCGAGGCGCAGGCCCGATGAGTACGCGAGCTCGAAGAGCGCGCGATCGCGAACGGCCCAGCGATCGTCCGTATCCTCGATCGCAACGAGGCGTACCGCCTCGTCGGGCGTGAGTGCCGAAGGCAGGCGCGCGGGCGACTTCGGTGCCTTGAGTCCGGTGGCAGGATTGCCCGGCAACGACGGATCGCGCTCGAGGGCGAACGCATAGAACGCGCGCCACGCGGAGAGCATGCGGGCGAGGCTTCGCCCACCGATCCCGCTCGCGTGCAGGGCGGCCAGTCGTCGCCCGAGGTCGTGGCGCGTGAGCGATGTCAGCGGCGCATCGCCCGCTCCCGACGCAAGGCGGGTCACGTCGCCCACGTACGCCTCGCGCGTGAGGCGCGAGCGCGCGCCCAGGTGGCGCGCGAATGCATCGAGTAGCGCCGCGTTCGCCGGCGACGGCGCGGGTGGCGACGCCGCCGCGTCAGGACGCCGGGAGGAAGCGCGCGGTCGCGACACTCGCGAGTTCGGCAAGGCGCGTCTGGTACAGCGTCCCCATGCCGGAATGAAAGCGCTGCGGATCGGGGCTGCCGAGCGCGAGCAGCCCGAAGGTCTGCGCGGTGCGTAGCGGCAGGAACGCGAACGACATCAGGATGTCGCCGTCGTCGAACCACTCGCGCGACTCGAATGCCGCGACCGGCCCGCAGTACGGCTGACCGAGCTGGTCGGCGTACTGCCGGATCTCGGTGGACGTCGCCGCGAGCTCGGGCAGGTACGATTGCTCGGGCACCTTGCCCCACAGTCGGGCCGCGACCTTCGGCACGCCGAAGTCCTCGCGCAGGCTGTGGTAGAGCACCGCGAGCGTGGTCTCGAGATCGGGGGCCGCAAAGAGCGCCAGCGTCGATCGATGCAGCTTCTCACCGATCTGGTCGTTCTCGGTGCCGTACGCGAGAAGCTCGCGGAAGCGCGCCTCGAGGTCCTGATTCTTCTCGCGCAGCGTGACGATCTGTCGCTCCGCGATCGGAATCGCGTGGCCCCCGTGCGGATGCGGCACGAAGATCTGCGCGACGACGTCCGCGTAGTCCTCGAAAAAGCCCGGGTTCTCCTTCAGGTATTCGGCAACCGCCGCTGCATCCATCGTCACATCCTGCATGATCATCGCAAGCCGTCGCCATCAGCGCGGCCAGGTTCCTTCGTAGACGGTCACCGCCGGGCCCGTCATCCGTACCGGAGCGCCCTCGCCCTGCCAGTCGATGCGCAGCTCGCCGCCGCGAACGATGACGCGCACCGGCGCATCGAGGAGTCCGCGCCTCACGCCGGCGACGACCGCCGCGCACGCCCCGGTTCCGCACGCTGGCGTCTCGCCTGCGCCGCGCTCCCAGACGCGCAGGCGAATGGTAGCGCGATCGACGACTTGCATGTAGCCGACGTTGACCCGTTGCGGAAAGCGGGGATGGTGTTCGATCCGCGGCCCCTGCTCGGTCACTGGCGCGGCATCGACGTCGGCGACCACCTGCACCGCGTGCGGATTGCCCATCGACAGGACGCTCACCTGCACCTGCACTGCGTCGACGTCGAGCGCTTCGACGCTCGCTCCGGTGCCGCCCGTGAAGGGCACGTCCTCGGCACGAAAGCGCGGCACCGCCATGTCCACCGTGACAAGCCCATCGTCACCGATGCACGGCACGATCACCCCGCCCGCCGTCTCGACACGAATCGAGCGCTTGTCGGTCAGCCCATGGTCGCGAACGAACACGACGAAGCAGCGCGCGCCGTTGCCGCACTGCTCGACCTCGCCGCCGTCGGCATTGAAGATGCGATAACGAAAGTCGGCGTCGCCGCGGGCGGGCTCGACCACCAGCACCTGATCGCAGCCCACACCGAGGCGGCGATCGGCGAGCCTTCGCACGCTCGCCGGATCGAGCGCCACGTCCTGATGCACGGCGTCGATCACGACGAAATCGTTCCCGAGGCCCTGCATCTTCGTGAAGCGAAAGCTCATGTGCCCTCAGACGTTGAAGCGAAAGTGCATGACGTCGCCGTCGCGCACGATGTAGTCCTTTCCTTCGAGCCGCATCTTCCCCGCTTCCTTCGCACCCACCTCGCCCTTGCACGCGATGAAATCGTCGAAGGCGATGACTTCGGCGCGGATGAAGCCCTTCTCGAAATCGGTGTGGATCGCCGCCGCGGCGCGGGGTGCGCTGTCACCCTTGCGGATCGTCCACGCGCGCACCTCCTTGGGACCTGCCGTGAAGTACGTCTGCAAGCCCAGCAACGCGTAGCCCGCGTGGATGACGCGATCGAGCCCGGGTTCGGTCATGCCCATGTCGGCCAGGAACACGGCCTTGTCCTCGCCGTCGAGATCGGCGATCTCGGCCTCCATCGCCGCGCACACGGCGACGACCGGCGCGCCTTCGGCCGCCGCGTGCGCGACAACCGCATCGAGGAGACGATTGTCGGCGAATCCATGCTCCGCGACGTTGGCGACGTACATCGTGGGCTTCATCGTCAAGAGGAAGAACGGTCGCAGGACGTCCCTCTCCTCGTCGTAGAGGTCGGCGGTGCGCGCCGGGCGCCCCTGGTCGAGCACCTTCAGCACCTTCTCGAGCGCCGCCACGATGCGCTGCGCTTCCTTGTCCCCCCCCGAGCGCGCGACCTTGACGTGCTTGGCGAGCTGCTTTTCGACCGTCGCCATGTCGGCGAGTGCCAACTCGGTGTTGATCGTCTCGATGTCCGAGACCGGGTCGATCTTGCCGGCGACGTGCACGACGTTGTCGTCGGCGAAGCAACGCACCACGTGCGCGATCGCGTCGGTCTCGCGGATGTTGGCCAGAAACTGGTTGCCCAACCCCTCGCCCTTCGACGCGCCGGCGACGAGCCCCGCGATGTCGACGAACTCGACGACCGCCGGAACGACCTTCTCGGGTTTCGCGATCGAGGCGAGAGCCGCGAGGCGCGGATCGGGGACCTCGACGATCCCCACGTTGGGCTCGATCGTGCAGAACGGGTAGTTCTCGGCAGCGATCCCCGCCTTGGTCAGCGCATTGAACAGTGTGGACTTGCCGACGTTCGGCAGGCCCACGATCCCGCATTTGAGACTCATGGTCGAAGAATCCGGTTAAGGGCGACGCGCGTGCCGCCGCCCGCGCACGTTGGGATGCCCGGTCAAGGTGCGAGGTCCTGCGTGGCGCGCGCCGGCTTCGTGTGCAGCAGGAGCATCGCACGCTCCATGTCGCCCGCGCCGATCGCCGGCCAGGCATCGAGTGCACGCCGCATCGCGGCGGCGAGCGCGGCGCTTTCTTCCGCACGCGGCGGTGCCAGCACGTAGTCGACGACCTCCTGCTGCGGCCGGTCCGAGTCGCGAGGATGTCCGATGCCCACGCGCAGCCGCCAGTAGCCGGCGGTGCCGAGGGCGGCGTGGATGTCGCGCAGGCCGTTGTGCCCGGCGTGGCCGCCGCCAAACTTGATCCTGGCCTCGCCGGGCTTGAGATCGAGCTCGTCGTGCACCACGAGGATGGCGTCGGGCGCAATCGCGAAGAAGCGTGCAACGGCGGCCACCGATCGTCCCGACAGGTTCATGAACGTCGCGGGCTTGAGGAGACGAACGTCGCCGGCTCGCGCGAGATCACCCGAGAATTTCGCCTCCCGCGCGAAAGCGGCCCCGAGGTCGGCGGCGAGTTCGTCGACGAACCAGAAGCCCGCGTTGTGCCGCGTGCGAGCGTAATCGCGCCCCGGGTTGCCGAGGCCGACGACGAGCTTGATCGGTGGGTTCATGGCATGCACACCCTACGACAAAAAGGCCCGCGGGTCTCGCGGGCCTTCGAACCGAAGCCGTGACAGCGTCGGAAGTCGTGTTACTTCTTCTTGTCGTCCTTCTTCTCTTCTTTCTTCTCGGCGGGCTTGGCGGCCTCGACCGGTGCGGCAACGGCCTCGGTGGCCGTCGCCTCTTCCGCCTCGCCGCCCGACCGCGGAACGATCGCCGTGGCGACCACGGGATCGACCTTGCCGCGCACGACCACGGTGACTCCGGCCGGAAGCTTCAACGCCGATACGTGGATCGAGTGACCGACCTCGAGACCCGACAGGTCGACGTCGATGAATTCGGGAAGATCCTTCGGCAGGCACGCAACCTCGACGTCGGTCGTCACGTGGCTCACGATCGCGGCGCTGAGCTTCACCGCAGGCGAGACCTCGGCGTTCACGAAGTGCAGCGGCACCTTCATGTGGATCTTGCGGTTCGCGTCGATGCGCTGGAAGTCGACGTGCAGCACCTCGTTGCGAAACGGATGCATCTGCACGTCGCGCAGCAGGACCTGCGTTGCCGCGCCGTCGAGCTTCATCGTCAGGATCGACGAATGGAACGCCTCGTTGCGCAGCGCGTGGAACAGCGCGTTGTGATCGAGCTCGATCGGCGTCGGCTTGGCCGCACCGCCGTAGACGATGCCAGGCGCCTTGCCGGCGCGACGCATGCGGCGAGACGCGCCGCGGCCTTCGGTCGTGCGAACGAAGGCGGTGAATTCTATGGTCATGGAAACTCCGGTTGTCTGCGGCCTTCCGGGACGCGGACGGCGCTTGCCGTGCTTCCGGTCGTCCGCCTCAAGCTTGAAACCTCGATGGGCGACAACCGCCTCGAACGCGGGCTGCGTGCTGCCGTGCCGCGAGAAGGCGGGAAACCGGGCATTTTACGACCAAAACCGACCGGCTGTCGAGCCTCGCGTCAATCGGTGAAGAGCGACGACACCGATTCCTCGTTGCTGATGCGTGTCATCGTCTCGGCGAGGAGCTGCGCACACGACAGCTGCCGGATCCTGGGAGAGGCCTGCGCCTGCTCCGACAGCGGAATCGTGTCGATCACGACGAGCTCGTCGAGATCCGACGTGTCGATCCGCTCGACCGCGCCGCCCGAGAGCACCGGATGCGTGCAGTACGCGACGACCTTCCGGGCCCCGCGCTCCTTCAACGCCGACGCGGCCTTGCACAGCGTGTTCGCGGTGTCGACGATGTCGTCCATGATCGCGCAGGTACGGCCGTCGACGTCACCGATGATGTTCATCACCTCCGCGACGTTCGCCTTCGGACGGCGCTTGTCGATGATCGCGAGATCGGAGTCGATGCGCTTGGCGATCGCGCGCGCGCGCACCACGCCGCCCACGTCGGGCGACACCACGATGAGGTTCTCGTAGTTGCGCTTCCACAGGTCGCCCAGGAGGATCGGCGTCGCGTAGATATTGTCGACCGGAATGTTGAAGAATCCCTGGATCTGGTCGGCGTGCAGATCCATCACCATCACGCGCTGCACGCCGACGGTCGTGAGCATGTCCGCCACGACCTTGGCCGTGATCGCGACGCGCGCCGAGCGCGGTCGGCGGTCCTGACGCGCGTAACCGAAGTAGGGGATGGCCGCGGTGACGCGACCGGCCGACGCGCGCTTCAGCGCATCGACCATCACCATGATCTCCATCAGGTTGTCGTTCGTCGGCGCGCACGTCGACTGCAACACGAAAACGTCGCGCCCGCGGACGTTCTCCAGGAGCTCGACCAGCACCTCGCCATCGGAGAAGCGGTCGACCACGCAGCGGCCGAGACTGATGTTGAGGTGCCGGCACACCGCTTCGGCGAGCTTCGGGTTCGCGTTCCCCGTGAAGATGCGCATGCGCTCGAATGCCATGATCGACGGGTGAACCCTTGCGGTGAAGCGGAAGGCTGCGAGTCTATCCGAAAACGTCGCAGGGATCCGCGCTGCGGCGATGCGGCACGCGCAATGCCATGCGCGAGTGTGCCAATCGCGTCAGATGGCGACGTCGGGAGCGGTGGCTGGGGAGGTAGGGATCGAACCTACGAATGCCGGAATCAAAATCCGGTGCCTTACCACTTGGCGACTCCCCAGCGGAAATCATCGTCGCTACGGCCCGGCGTCACCGTCGGGCGTGCTGCGCGCGGCCGCCATTATCGCGCGAATCCGAGGAGCGGATGCCGGTCGAGCGTACGCGCGACGTGCGTGACTTCGCCGGATGACAGCGCGGCGGCGACGGCCGCACGCGCACGTTGCGCACCGTCATGCGATTCGAACGTCGCGAAAACGCATGCGCCCGAACCCGTCATCCGTGCGTCGGGACTCACCGTGCGCAGTGTCGCGAGCGCGGCGCGGACCGCCGGATGTCTTGCGCAGGTGACGGCCGCGAGGTCGTTGCGCCCGTAAGCCTCGGAAAAGACGTCTATTTTCGTCGACGGCGAATCGCGTGTCAATTCGTCGGCCGCGAAGACGCTGCCGCTCGCCACGTGCGCGTTGGGCTGCACGAGCAGCACCCAACGGGTCGGCAGCGTCACCGCCGTGAGCACCTCGCCGATGCCACGCGCGAGCGCGGGGCGGCCTCCCACGAAGAAGGGCACGTCGGCGCCCAGCGGCATCGCCACCTCCGCGAGGCGGGCCCGCGGCCAGTCGAGCCCCCACAGTCGATTGAGCGCAAGGAGCACGCTCGCGGCATCCGAACTGCCACCACCCAATCCCGCCCCCAGCGGAATGCGCTTGACGAGTTCGATCGACACCCCCGCGGCGACGCGCGCCGCCGCCTTCAGCGCACGTGCCGCGCGGATCGCAAGGTCGTCCTCCGCGTCCACGCCGGGCACGCTGCCACGGCGCAGGACGACGCCGTCGTCGCGACGCGTGAGCGTGATCGTGTCCACGAGATCGACGAGTGCGAAGAGCGATTCCAGCGTGTGATAGCCGTCGGTACGCCGCCCGGTGACGTGCAGGAAGAGGTTGACCTTGGCGGGCGCCGATACCGTGAGCCGGGGCGTCACGACGGCGTGCTCCAGCCGTCGACGACGATGCGCACCTCGATGGGCTCGGTGTCGGGATAGCGCATCTGGAGGCGCGCCGGTCGGCCCGTGGCGTCGTCGCGATACGCATAGACGATCTCCCACCCCCGCTCGCGCAGCGTGCTCGCCCGCCCCAGCGCATCGCGCTCGACAAGGGCCTGCGGTGCGGCACTCGGGACACCCTGCACCCAGGAGGCGAGCCCGGCGATGGGGATGGCGACGCCGAGCACGGCCTCGGTCAGCGTGTCCCACGACGCATAGCGCGCCACCGGCTCACCGGGGCGCTCGACGCGGATCCCCGAGGGATCGCCCACCATGCGCGCGACGACCTGACCCAAGGGTGTTGCGATGTCGAAGGTGTCGCCCTCGGGCGTGTGCCGCCAGTTGAAGTGCACCGCCACGCCTTCGGCGCCGCGCCGCGCCGACATGCGCCCCTCGGCACGGAATGCCGTGTCGGGTTTCGCGTGCGGACGGTCGACGGGTGCGGGGGGTGTGCTCGCGCAGCCGGCAAGGGCGAGTGCGGCGCAGGTGGCGAGCACCCGTCGCCGCGCGTTGCCCGTCACCGGGCGAGACGGCGCACGGTCTCGAGGAGCACGGGGTTGTCGGGGGTCGTGCGCAACTGCGACTGCCAGACCTCCTGCGCGCGATCATGCTGTCCCGCCGCCCACAGCACTTCTCCCAGATGCGCCGCGATCTCGGGGTCGGGACGTTCCTTCAGTGCGCGCCTCAGGTACGTCTCGGCTTCGTCGTAGCGTCCGAGCTTGAAGAGCGCCCACCCCATGCTGTCGAGAATGAAGGGATCATCCGGGGCGAGCTTGTGCGCACGCTCGATGAGCGCGAATCCCTCGGTGATGCGCGACGTGCGATCGACGAGCGTATACCCGAGGCCGTTGAGCGCCTGCGGATCGTCGGGCTTGAGCTCGACGACCTTGCGCAGTCCCGCCTCGGCCGTTTCGATGCGGCCGAGCTTCTCGGCGACCATCGCCGTGTCGTAGAGGAGGTCGACGTTGTCGGGGTGCTCCCTGTTCGCCTGCTCGAGCACGGCGTAGGCCCCTTCGAAATCGTTCGCATCACGCAACAGTTGCGCCTCGGCCTGGCGCACCTGCACGCGCTGTTCGATGGTGACCGCCGGCAGGTCCGAAAGATAGCGGCGCGCGTCACCGACCTTCCCCATCTTCCCCATGATGAACGCGACGCGAAGTTGCGCGAGCCAGTTGCGCTCGCCCTCGGGCACCGCCTTGTAGCGCTTGATCGCCTCGTCGTAGCGGCCCTCCTCCTCGGCCACCTGCGCAAGAAAGAGCTCGATCGAGCCGTTGTCGGCGTACTTCGCGCGCTTCAACTCGGTGAGGATTGCCTCGGCGGTCGGCCAGTCCTTCATCTGCATCGAGATCACCGCGATGCCGTACTGCAGCTCGAGCGCGCCCGGATTGCGCGCGAGCAGGCGCTTCAACACCTCGCGCCCTTCCGCATAGCGTCGATGATCGACGTAGAGCTGGCCGAGCGCTGCGGCGGCGGCACGCGCGTCGGGGTACGTCGCGGTGAACTTCTCGAGGAAGGCGATCGCCTCGTCGGGCGCCTTGCGACCGATGAGCTCGGCCTTCACCATCGCCGCCCGCTCCCAGTCGGGCTTGAGCGCGAGCGCCCGATCGATCTCGTCGCGAGCAATCGCGTTCGACTGACCCTCCGGCGCGCCGGAAAAGGCGGCGATGGCGACGGCGTAGCGCGCCTCGGGCGACGTCGGATAGCCCTTGGCGACGTCGCGCACGAGTTCGTAGACCTGCCGCTTGTCGAGCCGGTCGCCGAGGTACGCGTTCATCTGCATGAAAAGCTCGCCCACGCCGGCGTCGGTCGCGGCCGCTTCAGCGAGCGCCTTGTCAAGGCGCGTCTTGAGCTCGGGGTCGTACATCGTGCCGTCGGCGCGTGACCGGCCGGCGGCGTACGCCGCGAGGATCTCACGCGGCCGCGGATCGTCGGCGTCCGCCGCCGCCCAAAGCCGCGCCGACTCCTGGGCGAGCCCGCGCAGTCCCGCGCGCGATGCGAGATCGGTTGCGCGCGCCGCGAGGCGGGGGTCGCGGGTGTCGCGCGCCGCCTCGAAGAATGCACGCGCGGCGAGCGCGATCTCGCCGCGCTGCTCGGCGACGTTGCCGAGGATCACGCGGTAGAACACGTCCGCGCTGAGGTCGGATGGCGGGCTGGCCGGCGTCCCGGACTGCGCACCCGGTGCCGCGGGCGCGCTGTCCGGTGCCGGTGCGGGAGCCGGATCCTGCGCCGCCGCCGGAGCGGCCAATGCCATCGCGACGGCGATCGCCAACGCCGGCATCGAGGCGACGAATCGGCGGTCGGTGGGAGTGATACGGCGGACGGGCATGAAGACTCGCGAGCGGTGTATGGGCAGCGGGCCGAGCGGCAATGGGGTGCGGCGACGAACGTGCAACCGACCGATGTTAGGCTATATCGAAGGGCGCCACAAACCCGACGCTACGCATGCCCGAACTCCCGGAGGTGGAAACGACACGGCGTGGTATCGCGCCGCACACGATCGGCCGCCGCGTCGCTGCGCTTACCGTCTACGACCCCCGCCTGCGCTGGCCAGTTCCCGCCGACCTGCCGGATCGCGTTCGTGGCCGGCGAATCGACGGGATCGACCGTAGGAGTAAGTACCTACTCCTCGCGTTTGGCGCGGACCGCATGCTCGTCCATCTGGGAATGACCGGGAGCCTGCGCATCTGGTATCCGCCGTTCCCGCCGCGCGGGAAGCACGACCACGTCGAACTCATCCTCGACGACGGGACCTTGGTGCGCTATCGGGACCCGCGCCGGTTCGGCGCGATGCTGTGGCTTCCGGCCACCGCAGGCGCGCACCCGCTCCTGGCCTCCCTGGGTCCCGAACCGTTCGACGCGGCCTTCGACGCGGACTACCTGTGGCGCGTGCTGCGTTCGCGCACGGCGGCGATCAAGCTCGCCCTGATGGACAACCACGTCGTCGTCGGCGTGGGCAACATCTATGCGAGCGAGGCGCTCTTCCACGCCGGCATCCGTCCGACCACCCCCGCGCGAAGGTTGTCGCGCCGGCGCCTCGCCCGCCTGGTCGATGCGGTGCGATCGGTCCTCACCGACGCGATCGCCAAGGGCGGCAGCACGCTGCGCGACTACGTCGACCCGGCGGGCGCGCCAGGGTACTTTCAACTCGCTTATTTCGCCTACGGTCGCGAAGGCGAACCCTGCCGGGTGTGCGGAACGACGATTCGAATGCGCCGCCTGGGCGGGCGCGCGTCGTTCTACTGCCCGGCATGCCAGACGTGATCTCGCGCCGGCGAAGCGGCATGCGACGGGGGCGAGCTCGCCCGCGTTTGCCGGCGCTCCCCGCCGCGGCGCGGCAGGCCGACTGCGAGCCTGCCAGCGCGCGTGGCGGTGCACCGCGGGAACCGCGGGCCGTGCTGCCATAGGGCACGACTTGTGCTTCACAGCGTTGACAAGGGCAATCCGTCGCCCGTGCCCGCCGGCCGGCGTGCACCGCGAGTGCGCCGGACGCCTTTTCGGGGGTGGTGCACGCCTCCGGCACCGGCGCGGGGACGCGCAAGGAGAAACCATGGTCGCTCCGCGTGACCTCGCGGCTCGCTTCGAAGCCTACGGCGACTGGCGGCGCCGCCTGACCGCCAGCGTATCGCGCCTGCACGAGTGGCTGCGCGAGCAGGATCTCGCCGACGCGCAGGTCGACGCACGCGTGCAGCGCATCGTCGAGCGCCTGCAGCAGGACAAGCTCGTGGTGGCGTTCGTCGCCGAGTTCTCGCGCGGCAAGTCCGAACTCATCAACGCGATCTTCTTCGCCGATTTCGGAGCCCGCCTCCTGCCCTCGTCGGCGGGACGCACGACGATGTGCCCGACCGAGCTCCTGTACGACGCGGCCTGCCCGCCGTCGATTCGCCTGCTGCCGATCGAAACCCGGAGCAAGGACGGCACCGTCGCGGAGTTCAAGAACTACCCGGACGAGTGGATGAGCTACCCCCTCGACCTGTCATCGGGCGAGAGGATGGGCGCCACGCTCGCCCGTGTCTCGCAGGTCAAGCGGGTGCCGGTGGACGTCGCCCGCAGCTACGGGCTGTACGGCGACAGCAGCGGTGGCGACCTTGCGGCGACGCTCGATCGTCGCGACGAGGGTTTCGTCGACATCCCGTGCTGGCGCCACGCGATCATCAATTTTCCGCATCCGTTGCTGCAGCAGGGGCTCGTGATCCTCGACACGCCCGGACTCAACGCCATCGGCACCGAGCCCGAACTCACGCTCAACCTGCTGCCCAACGCGCACGCGATCCTCTTCATCCTCGCCGCCGACGCGGGTGTCACGAAGACCGACCTCGAGGTGTGGCACCAGCACCTGGCCGGCGACGACCCCGCCGCCCCGGGCCGCATCGTCATCCTGAACAAGGTCGACGGGCTCTGGGACGACCTCAAGTCCGACGCCGCGATCGACGCCGAGATCGAGCGCCAGGTGCAGGCGTCGGCGCAGCTCCTCGGCGTATCGCCTTCGCAGGTCTACGCGGCGTCGGCGCAAAAGGCGCTGCTCGCAAAGGTCAACGGGGACGACGCTCTCCTCGCGCGCAGCCGGCTCCCCCTCCTCGAGGCGGCACTGTCGAACAAGCTCATCCCCGCGAAACGCGACATCGTGGGCGCGGCCGCCACGACCGACGTCCACGCCCTTGGCGACATGGTACGCAGCGTTCTCGACGCGCGGGCGGTGGGGCTGCGCGACCAGTTGCAGGAGCTCGTCGCGCTGCGCGGAAAGAATCAGGACGTCGTCGGTCACATGATGGACCGGGTGCACGGCGAGAAGGAGAGCTTCGAGCGCGGCCTCGCCCGTTACACCGCGCTGCGCAACGTTTTCACGCAGCAAACCAACGAGCTGCTCGACACCATCGGCCTCGAGGCGCTGCGCAGCAACGCCGGTGACACGCGCCGCGAGATCGAGGCGAGCCCGTTCACGCGTGGCGTGCGCAATGCGATGGGCGAGTTCTTCCGCAAGATCCACGGCGACTTCGCGACGGCCGCGCGCCGGGCGGCAGAGATCCACGACATGATGCGCGCCATGTATGTGCGCTTCGCGAAGGAGCACGGTGTGGAGACGTTCAGCCCGCCGTCGTTCTCGGTGCTCAAGTACCAGAAGGAGATCGAGCGGCTCGAGCGCGCGTACAACACGCACTTCAACACGTTGTGGAACATGGTGAGCAAGGCCAAGTTCGCCCTGATGCGACGCTTCTTCGAGACGATCGCCTCGCGCGTGCGGCACGTCTACGTCGTCGCCAACCGCGACGTCGAGGCATGGCTCAAGGCCGTGATGTCGCCACTCGAGACGCACGTTCGCGAGCACCACGTCCAGCTCCGGCGCCGGCTCGACAGCATCCGCCGGATCCACCGCGCAAGCGACGAGCTCGAAGAGCGCATCGGCGAGCTCGACCAGCAGTGCGCCGCGGTGGACGTGCAGATCCTCGCCCTGACGGCAAGGCTCGCCGACATCGATTTCATTATCGAAGCGGCAGATTCCCTGCCGATCGCGGCAAATGCCTGAGTCGAGTGACGCCATCTGACGACACCCGGCGTCGTTGGCGGGGGGGATGGGGAAATTTCAGGACGGGCAAGTCGCTGATTTTGGGGGGCACCCCCCCAAAAAATGCGCAATCAGGGCTTGTTGGCGGAACTCGCGTATCCGCAACCGTGTCCTATAATTCGCTTCATCGATCGAAGCTTCTTTCCGCTCGCCCACTTCCTGCCCGGTACGACCGGCATCCCTCTATGCGATTGCGATCTCTCCTGGGCGCCCTCGGTGCGGCCATCTCCCTTGGTGCCGCGCATTTGACCACCGCGGCCGTCCCCTTGAACGATCAGGCGGTCGCGGTCGAGTTCTATCACGCGCAGCTCGATCACTATTTCATCAGCGCCGACGCCGGCGAGATCAGCGATCTCGACACCGGAAAGCATCCCGGTTGGACGCGGACGGGCTATCGCTTCGCGGTGATCAAGCCCGGCAGCACGTACCCCGGCACGGTGCCGATGTGCCGGTTCTACAGCCAAAGGCTCGACACGCACTTCTACTCCGCGAACGCCCAGGAATGCGCGGACGTCAAGGTCAAGTTCCCGGACACCTGGCAGCTCGAATCCGACGCGGTCTTCCGCGCCTTTCCGGTCGACCCCAACACGGGTGCCTGCCCGGCCGGCACGACCGCCACGTACCGCCTGTACAACAAGCGCGCCGACGCCAATCACCGTTACACCAACCAGATCTCGGCGTTCGTGTACATGGTCGCCAAGGGATACCAGCCGGAAGGCGATGGCGACCCCACGCTGCCCGTCGTCTTCTGCACCCCGGAAGGAAGTGACGCGGTTCCGGCGCCGTCGGCTTCGGCACCCAGTTGCACCGTGACGGCGAGCACGCAAACGCCGGCGCTCGGCAGCACGCTGGCGCTCGGCTCGGCGTGCAGCAACAATCCCACGGCATTCCTGTGGACCAACTGCGTCAGCACGAATGCAAAATGCAGCGTGAGCCGCTCGTCGGCCGGCATCGTGCCCTACACGCTCTATTCCGCGAACGACAAGGGTCCCGGGGCCCCGGAGACGATCAACGTCACCTGGGGCGGCACGACGCAACCCCCGCCGACCAATCCGAACGACCCGCCGCCGGTGTGCAACCTGTACGCGACCGAGATGAACCCCATCATCGGCACGCAGATCCGGCTCACGGCCTCGTGCACGGGCAACCCGACGTCGATCGTCTGGGGCGGCACCTCGGCCTGCGGCAACGGCGTGTACTGCCAGGCGTACTCGGCAACGCCGGGCGAGATCACGTACTCCGTCTACGGCGTCAATGCGGCAGGGGCAGGCAGCACCGCCACGGTCACCGTCAACTGGAAGGACAACGTGACGCCGACGGTTCCCGTGTGCAGCCTGTCTTCCAGCAACAGCTCGCCGTCGGTAGGAACGTCGATCACGCTCAGCGCGTTCTGCACGAACAGCCCCACCGCGTTCAAGTGGGTGGGCTGCACCTCGACGGGATCGACCTGCAGCGATTCGGCCGCGACCATCGGAACGAAGACCTATTCGGTGGTCGCAACCAACGCGAGCGGGGACAGCGAGCCCGCATCGATCACGGTCGACTGGGCGGCAATCCCCGTCCAGCCGCCGGTGTGCCAGATCAGCGCCACCAGCATCGCGCCGACCGTGGGCCAGTCGATCACGCTGACCGCCACGTGCACGGGATCCCCGACCGCATTCGAGTGGACCGGAGGCTGCACCGCACCGTCGACTTCGAGCACGTGCACGGCGACGTCGGCGACGAGTGCGCCCGTCACGTACTACGTCGTCGGCAGCAACCAGTATGGGGCGAGCAACGCGGCCGGCATCACCGTGAGCTGGCAACCCACCAGCGGCGGTGGCAATCCCGGCGGCGGCAACACGGGCCTGTGCGCGCAGTACAGGGACGTCACCCGCTTCACGCTCGCGTGGGGTGACAACAAGCGCAAGCCCACCGACGACCTGACGAGCTTCGGACCGGACAGCGTGATCGTCATGGAACTCACCGTTCCGGCCGGCCAGACGCCGCTGCGCTACGCGGGCTACACGTCGATCTACGAGTACATGGGAGCACCGGCGATCCGGATCATGAACATCTCGAAGTCGGCGTGCGATTTCCGCAACGACGATCCCACCGGTGCCAACGGTCCGTTCATGACCTCGGGCGGCGTCCTGGCGTCGATCCCATGGAACGTCGGCCCGGGAGGCGCGGTCCAGTTGCAGCCGGGCGAGACGTACTACTTCAACTTCAAGAACTACAACTGCACGGGAACGTGCAACGCGGCGATCGAGACGATCTTCCCGCACGACTGACGCGAAGCGCACTTCGCCCGAGCAACGCCACCCGTGCCGGTCACGGGTGGCGTTGTCGTTTCTTCGCGGGACGGATGCGCGGCGCGCGCGTCAGTCGACGGTCTCGGCGGCGGGTTTGGCGGCCATGAGACCCGCATACTTGAGCTCGAGCTGCGCCGGCGACTCGACATGGTCGGGATCGACCGGAATGCAGTCAACGGGGCAGACCTCGCGGCACTGCGGGGTGGCGAAATGGCCGACGCACTCGGTGCACTTCGCCGGATCGATCACGTAGATCTCGGGGCCCTGCGATATCGCGTCGTTCGGGCACTCGGGCTCGCACACGTCGCAGTTGATGCACTGGTCGGTGATCATCAGCGCCATGGTCAGTCTCCCTGGGGTCGTTCGGCCACCCGCGCGCGAACGCGCGCCTCGACGAGCGGGTGCACGAAGTGCGAGATGTCGCCTCCGAAGCGGGCGATCTCGCGCACGATCGTCGCGGACACGAACGTGTACTGCTCCGACGGCGTGAGGAACAGGGTCTCGACGTCGGGATACAGATGCCGGTTCATCCCGGCCATCTGGAACTCGTACTCGAAATCCGAGACGGCGCGCAGGCCGCGCAGGATGATGCGTGCGCCCTGTGCGCGCACGAAGTCCATGAGCAGCGACGAAAAGCGCGTCACCTCGACGTTGGCGATCGGTGCCAGGACTTCGCGCGCCATCGCGACGCGCTCGTCCGCCATGAAGAGGGGATGCTTGGCCTTGCTGTCGGCCACCGCGACGACGACGTGATCGAACACGTGCGCCGCGCGCCGGACGAGGTCCTCGTGACCGCGCGTGAGCGGATCGAACGTACCGGGATAGACCACCTTGGTCATGGCGTCGCGTCGTTGTGCAAGCGCAACAAATGATAATGCACCTGGCCCGCCCGGGCGTGACGATGGACGGCAAGCGGTGCTGGCGGCTCGATCGGGTGCGAAGCCTCGGCGTAGACGACGCCCCCTGCCGTCAGGCGCTGCGCGCACGCGGGCAGGAGCCACGACCATGGGTCCTCGGCAAAAGGGGGATCGAGAAAGATCACGTCGAAGCGGCGCGACTCGGCGGCGAGCCAGGCCTTGGCCTCCGCCGTGTGCACCGTGAGGCCCTGCGCGCCGAAGCGACGCGCGATCTCGTCGAGCGCCACGACGCTGCGACGATCGCGGTCGACCGCCACGGCCAGGCGCGCACCCCGCGAGATCGCCTCGAGGGACAGCACCCCGCTGCCCGCGTAGAGCTCGAGCGTGCTGCGCCCGGCGAGGTCCTGGCCGAGCCAGTTGAAGAGCGTCTCGCGCACGCGATCGGGCGTCGGCCGCACGCCGGGATGTGCAACGAAGCGCACGAGCCGCCCCCGCATGGTGCCGCCGATGATGCGCACGCGGGATGCAGGGGCGCCAGGGGATCGCGACAAGGGGGAGAGGTGAGGAGCCGGGGTGAGCGAACCGGTAGAATTCTAGCTTTGCTGCGGACCGGCACCTGGCCGGACGTGCCGTGTTCGACTTCTTCCGAAAAAAGCCCCCACCGACCGGTGCGCCGGCACCGGACTCCCCGGTGCCGGAAGCACGGCCCGTCGACGTGGCGCCTCCTGCGCCAGCGTCCGGGCTCGCTCGGGCTCCGGAGTCGGACGCGGGCGTCGGAATCACGGACGCGCCGGCCGCCACGACGGCGGAACCCGAGCAGCCCATTGCCGCGACCTCGGCGCCGACCCGATCGTGGAAGGAGCGGCTCAAGGCGGGGCTGGGGCTGTCCCGCGCCAAGCTCGGCACCGCGCTCACGAGTGTCTTTCGACGTCGCAAGCTCGACGATGACGCGCTCGAGGAGCTCGAGGACGCGCTGATCGAAGGCGACGTGGGCGTCGATGCCGCACGCCACCTCATCGCCGACCTCAAGCTGCGCTGGAAACGTGCCGGTGACGACGCGAGCCCACGCGGCGAACTCGCCGCGGCGCTCGTCGATCTCGTGGCGCCGCTCGAAAAGCCCCTCGTGATCGGGGCCGAACGACCGTTCGTCATCATGCTGGCCGGGGTCAATGGCGCGGGCAAGACGACCTCGATCGGCAAGCTCGCCAAGTGGCTGCAACAGCAGAACCTGACCGTGCTCCTCGCCGCGGGAGACACGTTTCGCGCCGCCGCCCGCGAGCAGCTCGCCGCGTGGGGGGAACGCCACGGCGTGGCCGTGATCCAGCAGACGAGCGGTGATGCGGCGTCGGTCATGTTCGACGCGGTCAACGCCGCCAAGGCGCGTGGCGTGGACGTGGTGCTGGCCGACACGGCGGGTCGGTTGCCGACGCAGGCGCATCTCATGGAGGAACTGCGCAAGATCAAGCGAGTGATTGGCCGCGCGCAGGAGGGGGCGCCGCACGAGGTCCTGCTCGTCGTCGACGCCAACACCGGCCAGAACGCGCTTGCGCAGGTGAAGGCGTTCGATGCTGCCGCCGGCCTCACCGGCCTCATCGTCACCAAACTCGACGGCAGCGCCAAGGGCGGGGTCGTGGCCGCCATCGCCAAGCAACACCCCGTCGGCCTCAAGTTCATCGGCGTGGGCGAGGGTCCCGACGACTTGCGTCCCTTCGTCGCCCGCGACTTCGTCGAAGCACTGCTTCCGGCCGACGACTGACGGCGCGCGCCACCCCCTGTCGCATCCTGTCGCGCTTCGTCGCCGGCGTGGCCCGTGCATCGCAGCGATCGCGGTGCGGGGAACGATTGGCGCAGCTTGGCGCCCAACGCGGGTCCCGACAACCCGCCTAAATCCGACAGATTTGGTCAGGAACTATCTGCCCCGTTAGCACTCAAACGTGTCGAGTGCTAAAATGGTGTCGCGGAGCAGGGGGTTCAAGTCGATCGACCCCTGCTTGTGCGGTGCCGCAACGACGAGGAGACATTGGTCATGACGAATGCGACCCTGACGTTCCCCACCCCGAGTTCGCTGGGCAGCCTTGATCACTACATCCAGGCGGTCAATCGCTTTCCGCTGCTCACCCCCGAGCAGGAGACGGCGCTTGGCCGCGACCTCAAGCGAAGCGGCGACATCGACGCCGCACGGCAGCTCGTCCTGTCGCACCTGCGGCTGGTCGTGGCGGTGTCGCGTAACTATCTGGGCTACGGGCTGCCGCAGGCGGACCTGATCCAGGAAGGCAACGTCGGCCTCATGAAGGCGGTGCGGCGCTTCGACCCCGAGCGGGGGGTGCGCCTCGTGTCCTTTGCGCTGCACTGGATCCGTGCCGAGATGCACGAATACATCCTGCGCAACTGGCGCCTCGTGAAGATCGCGACGACCAAGGCGCAGCGCAAGCTCTTCTTCAACCTGCGCAGCCTCAAGGCAAGCACGGCTGCGTTGTCGGTCGCCGAAGCCAAGGCCATCGCCCGGGATCTGGGCGTCAAGCCCGAAGAGGTCGTCGAGATGGAAATGCGCTTGGGCGGGCACGACGTCGCGCTCGACCCGACGCCGGGTGATGAGGAGAATTTCGTCTCGCCGATCGCCTACCTGACCGACAACGAGGACGAGCCCGCGCAGATCCTCGAGCGCGAGGAGACCGCGCGCAACCGCGCCAGGGGCCTGTCGCGCGCGCTCGCCAAGCTCGACGATCGCAGTCGCCGGATCATCGAAGCGCGGTGGCTGCGCGAGGACGAGTCGACGGCCACGCTGCAGGATCTCGCCAACGAATACGGCGTGTCGGCGGAGCGCATTCGCCAGATCGAGAGCAAGGCGATGAAGACGATGCGCTCGCAGATGGCCGACGTGATGTAGGTCTCGAGTCCCGCGCAAGCGGCGCGCCGCGCGTTCCTGGCGCGCCGCCGCGCGTCCGCGTCGGCCGACGGGATCACAGTTCGATCTGCGTCCCGAGCTCGACCACCCGGTTGGTCGGGATGCCGAAGAACTCGCTCGCCTTGACGGCATTCTTCGACATCGAAGCGAAGAGTCGTTCGCGCCATAGCGCCATCCCCGGCGACACCGTTGGAATGAGCGTCTCGCGGGAGACGAAAAAGCTCGTCTCCATCATCTCGAACGACAGCCCCTTGCGTCCGGCTTCCTCGAGGAGCCTCGGGATGTCCGGGCTCTCCTTGAATCCGTAGTACGCGATGAACTGGTGGAAATCGACGCCGAGCTGGTTGATCTCGATGCGGTCTTCCGCGGCGACGTACGGGACGTCGCGGATCACCACGGTGAGGAATACCACGCGCTCGTGCAGAACCTTGTTGTGCTTGAGGTTGTGCAGGAGCGCATGCGGCACGAGATTCGGTGTCGACGTCATGAACACCGCCGTCCCCTCCACGCGCGTGGGAGGCGACACCTCGATGCTCTGGATGAACAGGTCGAGCGGCAGCGCCTCGCGCGACAGTCGATCCATGAGGAGGATCCGCCCGCGCTTCCACGTGGTGAGGAGTGTGAACACGAGCGCGCCGACGGCGAGCGGGAACCACCCGCCCTCGACGATCTTGAGCGAATTCGAAGCGAGAAAGCCCAGATCGATCACGAGCAGCGGCGTGGTGATCGCAACGGCGACGAGCGTGGGCCAGTGCCACACGCGGCGCATGACGGCGAAAATCAGGATCGAGTCGATCAGCATCGCAAGCGTCACGGCGATCCCGTACGCCGCGGCGAGATTGTCGGACTTGCGAAACGCGACGACGAGGAGCACGACGGCGACGAACAGCGACCAGTTGACGAACGGCACGTAGATCTGGCCGATCTGCCGTTCCGACGTGTGATCGATCCGAAGGCGCGGACAATATCCCATCTGGATCGCGGCGCGGGTGAGTGAGAACGTCCCCGAGATCACGGCTTGCGAGGCGATCACCGTGGCGCAGGTGGCGAGGATGACCAGAGGGATGAGCGCCCACGACGGCGCGAGCAGATAGAACGGATTCTTGATCGCTTCGGGTCGCGCGAGGATGAGCGCGCCCTGCCCGAGATAGTTGAGCAGGAGCGCCGGCAGCACGAGCATGAGCCAGGCGCGGCGGATCGGCGGGCGTCCGAAGTGGCCCATGTCGGCGCAAAGCGCCTCGGTCCCGGTGAGCGCGAGCACGACCGCTCCCAGCGAGATGAATGCGGCCAGCGGCGAAGTGAGGAAGAAGCGCCACGCGTGGAGCGGATTGAGCGCGCCGAGGATCGTGGGGTCCTGGACGATCTGCCCGATGCCGAGCGCTGCGAGGGTCACGAAGTAGAACGACATCACGGGACCGAAGAACATCCCCACGCGCGCGGTTCCATGCTTCTGGATGCCGAAGAGCACGACGATGATCGCAAGCGTGATCGGCACGATGTAGTGATGCAGCCCCGGTGTCGCCACCTCGAGCCCCTCGACCGCGGACAGGACCGAGATCGCCGGCGTGATCATCCCGTCGCCGTAGAACATGGCCGCCCCGAAGATCCCGAGTCCGACGAGCCACCAGCGTCGCGTCTCGTGGCGCGCGAGTCCGCGCGACACGAGCGCGGTGAGCGCCATGATGCCGCCCTCGCCGTTGTTGTCCGCGCGCATGATGAGCGTGATGTACTTCAGGGTCACGACCATGATGAGCGACCAGAACACGGCGGACAGGACGCCGTAGACGTTCTCGGGTGTCGCCGGCAGGCCGTACTCGCCGGCGAACGCGGTGCGCAGTACGTACAGCGGACTCGTGCCGAGGTCGCCGTACACGACGCCGATGGCGCCGACGACGAGCGAGGCGGACGTCTTCCGATCGGAGGGTGCAGCGCTCAAGGGATGGCTTCGCTCGCGACCGGCGTGTCGCCGCCGCTACGCAGTCTCGTCGGTCCGTCGCGAGAAGCGAATGTTGAGCTGCTTGAGCTTGCGATACAGGTGCGTGCGCTCGAGTCCGGCACGCTCGGCCACCTTGCTCATGTTGCTCTGTTCGCGCCCGAGGAGCTGTTCGAAATAGATCCGCTCGAACGCCTCGCGCGCCTCGCGCAGCGGCATCTCGAAGAAGCGCGACGTGATCTCGGGAGCAGGGGCCGTGTTGGGGGTTGCCGCTTCACCGAGCACGCGCTTGACGTGCTCGGTCGTGATCTCGCCGGGCACGAGTGCGAGGTTGGCGATGAAGCTCGCGAGGTGGTCGAGATTGCCCGGCCAGTACGCATTCGACAGCGCGGTGAGCGCGGCAGGAGGGAGCGCGGCCAGAAGCGGCGTGGGCGGATCGTCGGCGAAGGCCTCGCGCCAGTAACGCTCGATGAGCGGCGGGATGTCCTCGCGCCGCTTGCGCAGCGGCGGCAGCATCACGGTGCCCGCCGACAGCAGCGCGAGGAGCGCCGCATCGAACTTGCCCTCGGCGGCGAGATTGCCGAGCGCATCGCTGCTCGTGGCCACCAGCGTGACGTTGTGCTTGTCGAGCTTCGGCACGAGAAAGGCGAGACTCTTCTGCTCGATGCGCGAGTACTGGCCGATCTCGGGGCAGTAGAGCACGCCGTCGCGCGCCTCCTCGAGGAGCGTCAGCGGACTCGCGACGAGTTTCTGCGTACCCGCGGCGAGCGTGACGAACGGCGCCTCGGGAACGTGCAGCGCCTGCGCCGCGAGATCGTGGCCGGTGCCCGGCTCCCCCAGGATCAGGATCGGTCGCCGGCCGGCAAGAAGCTGCTCGAGGCCGCGCTCGGTGTCGCGAATCGGCGTGCTTGCACCCAGCGGCGCAAGCGATACGCGCCGCGGCTCCTGCACCGCCGCGCTCTTGAGCGCGCGCGCGATCGTCGAGAGGAGCTTTTGCAATCCGACGGGCTTCTCGAGGAAGTCGAATGCGCCGATCCGCGTTGCGTCGACCGCCGTCTCGATCGTGCCATGACCCGACATCATCACGACCGGCATCGTGAGCTGGCCATTTGCAGCCCACTCGCGCAACAGCGTGACGCCGTCGGTGTCGGGCATCCAGATGTCGAGCAAGACGAGCGCAGGCTGTTGCCGCTGGCGGTACGCGCGCGCCTCGCCGGCGTTCTCCGCGAGCGCGACTCGATAGCCCTCGTCCTGCAGGATCTCCGAGAGGAGCTCGCGGATGCCGACTTCATCGTCGACGATGAGCACTTCTTTCGCTTGTACCATGGGATTCGGGACGGATGCCTTTACGCCGCCGCAGCACGCCCGTTGCCCGCCTGCGGCGTCGGGAACACGAGCGTCACGCGGGCGCCGCCTTGCGGCGCGTTGGCGAGCATGACGCGTCCGCCGTGCTCGTCGACGATCTTCTTCACGATCGCGAGTCCCAATCCCGTTCCCTTCGCCTTGGTCGTGACGTAGGGTTCGAAGGCGTGCGTGAGGACATCGTCGGAAAAGCCAGGGCCGCCGTCCTCGAAGACGAGCTGCGCTTCGTTCGCGCGGGTCGAAAGACCGATCACGAAGCGTGGATGGGCCGCATCGGCCTGGGCTTCGACCGCGTTGGAGAGGAGGTTGTGGAGCACCTGGCGCAGGCGTGTCGGTTCGCCCTGGACGTAGACGGGCGCGTCCGGCAAGGATAACGCAACCGACGACCCCAAGTTGTCGTACAGCGCAAGGACGTCGAGGAGGAGTCCGGTCAAGTCGACGCGGGTGAACTGCCCGGGGCGGGGCTGGCGTGCGTAGACGGCGAAGTCGTCGACCATGTGCTTCATCGCGGCCACCTGCGACACGATCGTCTGGGTCCCGCGCTGCAGCGTCTGCGCGTCGGTGCTGTCGAGCTTGGACGCGAGCTTGACGGCGAGTCGCTCGGCGGAGAGCTGAATCGGCGTCAGCGGATTCTTGATCTCGTGCGCGAGGCGCCGCGCGACTTCGGCCCACGCCGCGTCGCGCTGCGCCTGGACGAGTTCGGACACGTCGTCGAAGACGACGACGTAACCGCCGCTGCCGGCCGAGCCCGGCAGGCGGGTACCGCGCATGAGGAGCGTGCGCGAGAGGTTGGCCACGGTCAGCGCGGCTTCCTTCTGCCAGTGTCCGTCGTGGCTGCCGCGAAACCCTTGGGCGACGAGCTCCGCAAACGGGCCGAGTGCACCGTGCCGTGCGCCCCATTCGTGCAATGGCAGGTCGACGAGTTCGGCGAGCGGCTGCTGCAGGATGACGGCGGCGCTCGGATTGACGGTGCGCAGGCGGTGGTCCTCGTCGAGGACGAGCACGCCGGTCGACAGGTTGCCAAGAATGCTCTCCAGGTACGCGCTCGTCGTCTCGATCGCGCGTCGACTCTCCTCCTCACGTTCGCGCGCCTGCGCGAGCTGTGCGGTCATCGTGTTGAACGACTGCGTGAGGACGCCGAGCTCGTCGCGCGACACGACGGGCTGGCGCTGCGTGAAGTCGCCCTGCGCGACGACGCGCGTGCCCTCGGCGAGGCGTCCGAGCGGCGCCGCGAAGCGCTCGGCGAGCACCACGGCAAGACCCAAGGCGGACGTGAGCGCGAGCAGGAGGGTGAGCGTCAGCGTCAACGCGTACAGGCGCTTGAGCGCGCTGCGCGAGAACGTGAGCTCGCGGTAGTCGCGCACCCCCGTCTGCACGCGCTCGGCATCCTGCGCGAGTCCCTTCGGCACGGGCTCGACGAGCTGCAACAAGCGCAGCGGATTCAATGCGTCGTCGGTATTCACCGCGACCACGACACGCAGCAGGAGGCCGCCATCGGCGGTCTGCTCGATCTTCGAGTACGGCTGCTGCAAGCGCGCGAGCCGCAATGCCGCCAGCGGCGGCGGCTCGGGTGTGGCGCGCGATGCACCGCTGCCCGCGACGGCGAGCGCCGTCCCGGTCGGCGAGAAGAGCGCGGCCTCGTAGGCATTCACCTGTTCGGCGGCGCGGCCGAGGGCGGTGGCGGGATTGGCGCTGCTGTCGGTGAGCGATACCGCCATCTGCGTTGCCCGGTTCACCGCGTCCTTGAGGAGGTAATCGAGCGTGCGTTGGCCGAGCGCAAGACCGCCTTCGAGCGCACGGTCGACGCGCACGTCGAACCAGCTCTCGATGCTGCGTCCGATGAACTGGACCGAGACGGCGTACATCAGCGCACCGGGCAGCGCGGCGACGAGGGTGAAGAGCAGCACGAGCCGCACGGCGAGGCGCGAGCCGAACACGCCCTTGCGCCGGCTTCGCCGCAAGCGCCAGAGCTGCCAGCCGACGACGAACATGAGCACGCCGACCAGCACGCCGTTGACGATGAGCAACGTGTCGTAGCCGGTGGCGAAAAGACTCGTATTCGACGTCGCGGTGGCCAGCAGGAACACGCCGATCGCCGACAGCGACGCCGTGGCGAGGAGGAGCCAGCGCAGGCCGTGCTTCCCGGGCAGCCGGCCGTTCATGGGACGAAGCTCCAGCGATGCCATTCCGAGGCGAGCGTCCACTCGCGCGAGGCGAGCGCGTTCACCTGGAACGGCTTGGGAAGCTGGTTGATGTCGAGGCGCAGGCGCACGCCTGCGTCATAGCGCGCACCGCTGCTGAGGGCCGAAGCGCTCGCCACCGGCCGCGACGTGACACGACCGACGTAACGCTGGACCTCCTCGATCGTGTTGAACGTCTGCGCGAGCAGGCCGCTGCTCACGCGGTACTGTCGCGTGAGCGCGGTGTACGACACGCGATGCGTGATCGACACCTGCGCGACCTTCTCGTCCAGCCAGTACCAGCGCGGCCGCGTCAATTCGAAGTCGAGGACGAAGTAGAGGGGGATGCCGTTTTGCAGTGCGTCGTCGAGCGTCGCATTCACGACGAGATCGAAGTCGGCGCTGAGCAGCAGCTCGCCGTCCTCGATGCGCAACTCGGCGGCCTTGATCGCGATGGTGTCCGCGTGCGTGACGGCGGCGCCGAGCGCGAGCGCCGCGCCGATGACGAACGCGACGAGCGCCGACCATGCCCGCGGGACGAACCGCGCCCGGGGCAAACGGGAGGAAGCGGAAGGCAACGCCATGCCGGCAGGCATCATCGACGGTTCCGGCACGAGGCGCGCGAGGTCGTGCATGGCGCAGCGGTCGCGGCCCCGGCTCCGCACGACGCTACGGCGCCTTGGAAAGCCGTGCGTAGAAGAAGCCATCCTGATTGTGGCGTGCGCCTTCTCCGGCTGGCAAGAGTTGCCCTGCGTCGTGCGCGATGTCGGGTCCGAAATTGATGGATTCACGCAACGCATCCGGGTGCCGGCCGACGAACGTCCGCACGGTGTCTTCGTTCTCCTGTGCAAAGACCGAACACGTGGCGTAGAGCAGGACTCCGCCCGGAGCCAGCAGCGGCCACAGTGCATCGAGAATGCGGCGCTGCTGCAGCGCGAAGCCGGCCACGTCGGTCTTGCGGCGCAACCACTTGCCGTCGGGGTGGCGACGGACGATGCCGGAGGCCGTGCATGGCACGTCGGCCAGGATCCGGTCGAAGGCTTGCCCATCCCACCACGCCGCGGGGTCGCCGGCATCGCCGGTGCGTAGCGTCACCGGGCGGTGGTCGAGGCGCAGTCGCGCGAGATTGTCACCCACGCGCGCAAGGCGCGCCGCGTCGGTATCGAGCGCCACGAGCGCGACGTCGGCGAGTTCCAGGAGGTGCGTCGTCTTTCCGCCCGGGGCCGCGCACGCGTCGAGCACGCGCATGCCGTCGGCTGCGCCCAGGAGCGGCGCGGCAAGCTGGGCGCCTGCATCCTGGACCGAGAACGCGCCGTCGGCAAAACCCGGCAGGTCCGCCACCGGTTGCGGCACCGCGACGATGAGGCCATCGCGGCCCACCGTCGTCACTTCGATGCCACGCGCCTCGAAGATCGCGGAAAGTGCGGTGCGCGTGGTCACGCGTCGATTCACGCGCAGCGTGAGTGGGGGCCGCTCGTTGCCGACCGCGAGGATCGACTCCCACTGCGTCGGATGATCGGACTGCACCCGACCGATCCACCAGCGTGGATACGACCAGCGCGCCACCGGGCTCGCCGCCGCGACGGCGGCGTTGAGCGCCTCGCGCTCGCGGAGGTAGCGGCGCAGCAGGGCGTTGACGAAGGCCTTGACCCCGGGGTGCGCCAGGAGGGCCGCTGCCTCCACGGCCCGGTCGACCACGGCGAAGGCCGGCGCGCGCGTGTGGTCGAGTTGGTACAAGGCGACCGCCAGGAGCGCCGCGACCGGTGGCGCCGGCGCGTGGGTTGCAAGCGCCCGCACGAGAGCGTCGAGGCGTCCCCAGTGCCGCAAGGCGCCGCTCGCAAGTTCGCGCACGAAGGCGGGATGGCCCGTGTCGCCCGCGTGTGCGACGTCGGCCAGTGCCGCCGGGAGCGTGCGTCCCTCGAGGACCCGGCGCACGACCCGCGCGGCCGCGCGTTGCTCGTGCTGCACGGCTATCCGTGCCGCCCGAAGCGGCGCCCCGGAGTGAGCGCTCGCCCCGCGGCGTAGGCCGCGCCCGCCATGCGCTTGCCGCCGGCAGGCTGCACCGTGACGAGCCGCAAGACGCCGCGACCGCACGCGACGTCGATCCCGGACGGGCCGACGGCGACGATCGTCCCGGGCGCGACGCCGGGGGTCTCGGGCCGCGGCTCGGCCGCCCACAGCTTCACGGGATCGCCGTCGAGCACGCTCGCCGCACCCGGCGCGGGATCGAAGGCGCGGACCGCCCGATCGAGGTCGATCGCGTCGCGTTGCCATTCGATCTCGGCGTCGGCGCGCGTGATCTTGCCGGCGTACGTGGCGCCCTCGTCCGGTTGCGGCGTGGCGGGCAGCGTGCCGGTCGTGGCAAGGCGGCCGAGAGCGCCCACGATCGCAGCGGCACCGACGTCGGCGAGCCGCGCGGTGAGGCTCCCCGCGGTCTCGCGCGGGCCGATCGGCACGGCGTGCGACTCGATCGCCGGACCGGTATCGAGCCCCGCGTCCATCTGCATGAGCGTGATCCCGCTCGTCGCGTCGCCCGCGAGGATCGCGCGCTGGATCGGGGCCGCACCACGCCAGCGCGGGAGCAAGGAGGCGTGGATGTTGAGGCAGCCGTGGCGCGGCCACGAAAGGACGGCGGGCGGCAGGATGAGGCCGTAGGCGGCGACGACGAGCACGTCGAGCGTGCTCGCGAGCAGCGGTGCGCATGCCGCCTCGCCCTTGAGGCTCGACGGCTGCGCGAGGCGGAGCCCGTGTTCGAGCGCGACTGCCTTCACGGCCGAGGGAGTGAGGGTCATTCCACGCCCACTGGGGCGGTCCGGCTGAGTAAGCACTAACTCTACCCGGGCGCCCGCAGCCAGGAGCGCCGTCAGCGCCGCAGCCGCAAACGGCGGCGTGCCTGCAAAGCCGATACGTAAGTGCGCGAGCGAGCGAGCGCCGACCGGGCTTCCGGCCGTGGTCACGGTAACGATCCCGAGGATGCTTCGCGGCGGCTCGCCCTTGCCCTGGCGGGCGGCTCATGCCGGCTGGTCGCGCCTGCGCCCAAGTCGATTCCGTCGCGTTGCGCGCCGTGTGCAGGCCGCGTGGCCGGTCAGCCGGCGAGCCGTTGCTTCTTTCGCTGCTTCGCCGCGAGCCGGGTACGTTTCAACGGCGAGAGATAGTCGACGAAGACCTTCCCCACCAGGTGGTCCATTTCGTGCTGGATGCACACGGCGAGAAGGTCGTCAGCCGTGCGCTCGAACGCCTTGCCGTGCTCGTCATGCGCGCGAACGGTGATCCGCGCGGCGCGGATGACCTTGTCGTAGTACCCCGGAACCGAGAGGCAGCCCTCCTCGTGCTCGGCCTCACCGTCGGCGGCGATGATCTGCGGATTGACGAGGACGAGGAGCTCGTCCTTGGCCTCGGACGTATCGATGACGATGACGCGCTTGTGCACGTCGACCTGGGTCGCGGCGAGACCGACGCCGGGCGCTGCGTACATCGTCTCGGCCATGTCGCGGACGAGGCGGACGAGGTCGGACGTGAACGCCGTGACCGGCGCTGCAACTTTTCTAAGACGCGGATCGGGGTATTCGAGGATGGGGAGGAGCGCCATGACTTGCCAAAGCCGATAGGCTGGTTGCAGAATCCGTGTTAAGTGCTTATTTTGTGGCGGTTTAGGACGATGGCAAGTACCGGCGGTTTCGGCATCGCACGCGCCGCTCGCGGTTTGGCGGGCATCGTCTCGACGCCATGGCGGGCTGCGGTGAAAAGCGTCCCGCAGCGATCGTGATCGTTCCTTGCGCGAAGAAAAGAGGCTTTATGCTTCAACAGTTTACCATGGCGTTGCGCATCGGCGCCGCCGCGCTCCTGACGATCGCTTCCGCGCAAGCCCAGAACCTGCAGCTCGTCGATCGTCCGCCCGAGACCTACACGGTGCAGAAGGGCGATACGCTGTGGGGCATCTCCGGCAAGTATCTGAAGGAGCCCTGGCGCTGGCCCGACCTTTGGCGGATGAACCGCGACGAGATCCGCAATCCGCACCTCATCTATCCGGGCGACGTCATCAAGCTGAGCTTCGTCGGCGGCGAGCCGCAGTTGTCGGTCACGCGCAGCAATGCCCTCGTCGTCGAGCCGACCGTGCGAGTGAGCCCGCTCGCCGATCGCGCGATTCCGTCGATTCCGCCCAACGACCTCGAGCCTTACCTCACGCGCCCGCTCGTCACCGCAACGCGCGGCCTCGACGGGTCGGCGGAGATCCTGCAAGGCCGCGACCGTTCGCGGGTGGTCCGGGGTACCGGTGACACCGTCTACGTCCTTGGCATCGATCCCAAGGCGGGTGACTTCTGGTACATCTATCGACCGGCCGGCGCCATCGTGAACATCGATGGAACCGAGGTGCTGGGCTACGAGAACAAGTTCCTCGGCACCGCTCGCGTCGAGAAGTTCGGCGACCTCGCCACGGTGCGCATCGAATCCGCGGTCGAGGAGATCCTCATCGGCGACCGCCTGCTGCCGGCGCCGCGCGACACGCTCGTCAACTACGTGCCGCATGCGCCGTCGACCCCGATCGATGCGCGCATCCTGCGCGTGCCCTTCGGGGGGCTCGAGACCGCACGGGGCGGCATCGTCACGCTCGACAAGGGGTCGGCGGACGGCCTCGAGGTCGGCAACGTGCTCGCCGTGTACCGTGTCAATCGCCCGATCGAGGACCCGCGACCGTCGCGCCAGCAGACGATCATCCTGCGCTATCTCGACCCGACCACGGTCTTCACCCCACGGGAGTACGTGCAGGCCGCCGACGAGCGTACGGGACTGCTCTTCGTGTTCCGTACCTTCGATCGCGTCGCCTTCGGCGTCGTGCTCAATACGACCGAACCGGTGCGCCCGGGCGACTTCGCGCGCACGCCGTAGGCGCGGCGCCACGCAGCGGCGGCGCGACCCGATCGGCCGTCGGTCCGATGCCGCGCCTTGCGGCAGCGCGGCATACTTCCCTCCCATGGACGATGCGGACCGGCGTGCCTGGGTGGAGTTGTCGCTGCGCGCCATTCCGGTGCCCGCGCTCGTGGCGCTGCTCAAGGCGCTCGGCAGCGCGAGTGCGGTGCTCGCCGCCCCGCCCGCGCAGCGAAGCGCGATCGCCGCCGCCGCCGAATCCGCGTTTGCCGCACCCGCGCCCGCCGGCCTCGCCGAGGCGCTCGCGTGGCTCGAGGTTCCCGGACACGACATCCTCGTCTGGGACGACAGCCGCTATCCCGCCGCCCTGCTCGAACTCGGTCACGCTCCGGCCGTGCTCTACGTCATGGGCCGCACCGACCTCCTCGCGCGGCCGGCGCTTGCGATCGTCGGCAGCCGCAGCGCAACGGCGCAAGGACTCGACAATGCGCGCGCCTTCGCCCGCGCGCTCTCGGCGGCCGGCGTCACGATCGTCTCCGGCCTCGCCGCGGGGATCGACGGCGCGGCGCACGAGGGCGCGCTCGACGAGATCGGCTCGACGATCGCGGTGATGGGCACCGGACTCGATCGCGTGTACCCCGCCGCGCACCGGGCGCTGGCGCACGCGATCGCCGCAGGCGGCCTCCTCGTCTCCGAATTCGCGCCGGGCACGCCCGTGCGGGGGCACCACTTTCCGCGTCGCAATCGCCTCATCAGCGGCCTCGCCCGCGGGGTTCTCGTCGTCGAGGCCGCGCTGCGATCGGGGTCGCTCATCACGGCGCGGCTCGCCGGCGAGCAGGGACGCGAGGTCTTCGCGATCCCGGGATCGATCCATTCACCGCTGTCCCGGGGCTGCCACCGCCTGATCCGCGAGGGTGCGAAACTCGTGGAAACCGCGCAGGACGTGCTCGAGGAGTTGGGGCTGCCCGCCGCCCAGGCGACCGTGGAGAGGGGTGCCGCCTTGCATTTGCCTGCATCCGAACCCATCTGCCCGAGCGCGGTGCTCGCAGCGCTCGGCGAGGATCCTGTCGATGTCGATACCCTCGTCGCCCGCACGGGGCAGACGGCTGCAGCGGTTGCCGGGCAGTTGAGTGAGCTCGAACTCGCCGGAGCGGTGGCAAGCGTCGGCGGCGGGCGCTGGCAACGCCGGCACGGGTAATCGGCCGGCGGGCCGCAGTCGACGGGCCGTAGGGTAGTATTCCGGTCCCTTCGCTCTGCTTGCGCAACGCCGTCGGGGCGTGGCCAACTTGACGGAGCAGATCAAGACCCGTGTCCAAATCGCTGATCATCGCTGAAAAACCTTCCGTCGCCGGCGACATCGCCAAGGCGCTTGGCGGCTTTGCGCGTCACGACGACTACTTCGAGAGCGACGATGCGGTCATCTCGTCGGCCGTGGGGCACCTCCTGGAGATCGGGATGCCCGAGGAGGAGGAGGTCAAGCGCGGCAAGTGGACGTTTGCGCACCTGCCGGCGCTGCCATCGCACTTCGCGCTGAAGCCGATCGAGAAGAACGAGAACCGGCTCAAGACGTTGCTGCGGCTCATCAAGCGCAAGGACGTGTCGATGCTCGTCAATGCGTGCGACGCGGGACGCGAAGGCGAACTCATCTTCCGCTATGTCGTCCAGTACGCGCAGACGGCCAAGCCGATCAAGCGCCTGTGGCTGCAGTCGATGACCCCTGCCGCCATCCGCGAAGGCTTCGAGCGGCTGCGCAGCGACGCCGAGATGCTGCCGCTCGCCGACGCGGCCCGGTGCCGATCGGAGGCCGACTGGCTCGTCGGCATCAACGGCACGCGGGTGATGACGGCCTTCAATTCGAAGTCGGGAGGCTTTCAGCTGACGACGGTCGGACGCGTGCAGACGCCGACCCTGGCGATCCTCGTCGAGCGCGAGGCGAAGATCCGCGCCTTCGTCCCCCGCAAGTACTGGGAAGTGATCGGCACGTTCCGGGCGGCAGCGGGCGAGTACCAGGGACGCTGGTTCGACGAGCAGTGGAAGAAGGTCGACGACGATCCCGACCAACGGGCCGAGCGCCTCTTCGACGAGGCGCGTGCGCGTGCGCTCGTCGCCGCGTGCACGGGTAAGCCGGGCGAGGTCACCGAGGAATCGCGGCCGTCGAGCCGGATCGCGCCGCAACTGTACGATCTCACGACGCTGCAGCGCGAGGCGAACAACCGCTTCGGCTTCTCGGCACGCACCACGCTGTCGATCGCGCAGGCGCTCTACGAAAAACACAAGCTCCTCACGTACCCGCGCACCGATTCGCGTGCGCTGCCGGAGGACTATCTGGGCACCGTCAGGCAAACGCTGCAGGGCCTGGGCGAGACGAATGCCTTCGGCCGCCACGCCCGCGAGATCCTGAAGAAGAACTGGGTCGTTCCGAACCGGCGCATCTTCAACAACGCGCAGGTTTCCGATCACTTCGCGATCATCCCCACGCTCGCGCACCCGAAGCACTTGAACGAGGTCGAAGCCAAGCTCTACGACTTCGTCGTGCGTCGCTTCCTCGCCGCGTTCTATCCGGCAGCGGCGTACCTCGAGACGACGCGCATCACGCGCGTGGCGGGCGAGCCGTTTCGCACCGACGGCAAGGTGCTCGTCGACCCGGGTTGGCTCGCGGTGTACGGGAAGGAAGCGCAGGGGGACGAGGCGAGCCTCGTCCCCGTTCGCGTGCGTGAAGTGGCCGATGGTGGCCGCGTCGGCGCGATCGGCAGGCGCGCGGCCGACGACGCCACGGAAGGTGCGCGCGGCGAAGCGACGCGCAGGCGCTCGTTCGTGGGCGAGGAAACGGTTGCCACCGAACGCGTCGAGGCGAACGAGCTCGTCACCCGGCCGCCGCCGCGCTACACCGAAGCGACGCTGCTGTCGGCGATGGAAGGCGCGGGTCGATCGATCGAGGACGACGAGCTGCGTGAAGCGATGCGCGAGAAAGGCCTCGGGACGCCGGCCACGCGCGCATCGATCATCGAAGGGCTCATCTCCGAACGCTACATCCACCGCGAAGGCAAGGAGCTTGCGCCCACCGCGAAGGCCTTCTCGCTGATGACGCTCCTCCATGGTCTGGGCGTGCCCGAGCTCTTCTCACCGGAACTGACCGCAGAATGGGAATTCAAGCTCGCGCAGATGGAGCGCGGGCACTTGGGCCGCCCCGAGTTCATGAGCGAGATCGAGGCGATGACCCGGCACATCGTCGCGCAGGCGAAGAACTACGAAAGCGATACGATCCCCGGCGATTTTGCGACGCTCGCCACCCCGTGCCCCAAGTGCGGCGGGGAGGTGCACGAGAAGTACAAGAAGTTCCAGTGCGTGAACCCGGCCTGCGATTTCGGCTTCTGGAAGATCATGGGCGGCCGCCAGATCGAGCCGCACGAGGCCGACGTTCTCCTCGCGACACGCGAGGTCGGGCCGCTCGAGGGGTTTCGCAGCAAGATGGGGCGGCCGTTCTCGGCGAAGCTCAAGCTCGTCGAGGGCGACACGGTCGAGTTCGACTTCGGAAACGCCGATACCGGCGACGACGGCACGCCGCCCGACTTCTCGCAGCAGCAGCCGCTCGGCCCCTGTCCGAAGTGCGCGTCGCGCGTGTACGAACACGGCGCCGCGTACGTGTGCGAGAAGGCGGTCGGCCCCGAGCGCAGCTGCGACTTCCGCAGCGGCCGCACGATCCTTTCGCGCGCGATCGAGCCCGAGCAGATGCGAAAGCTCCTCACGCAGAAGAAGACCGACCTTCTGCAGTTCGTGTCCGCGCGCACGCGGCGGCCGTTCTCGGCATTTCTCGTGGTTCAGCCCGACGGCAAGGTCGGGTTCGAGTTCGAGGCGCGCGATCCGGCGCGCTCGCGCGGACCGCGCGGCGCCTCGGCACTGCGCGTGCTGGGTGCACATCCGCGCGACCGGCAGGCCGTCGAGCTCTACTCCGGCCGCTACGGCCCCTACGTGAAGCACGGTGGCGTCAATGCGACGCTCGCTGCAGATCAGAGTGTGGAGTCGATCACGCTCGACGAGGCGGTGAAGCTCCTCGCGGCGAAGTCCGGACGCAGCGCAAGCCCGACGCGCGCGAGCAAGACGAAGGCGGCGCCCGCGCGCGGTGTGCGACGTGCGACTGCCGATGCGACGCGCGCCGCAGGCAAGACGAAAGCCGCCCCGGCGGCGGTCGTTGCGGCAACCTCGACGAGCGCGAGCGGATCGCGTCGCGCGACGGTCGCGGCGACAGGAGCGGCCAAGTCCGTCGCGCGAACGAAGGCCAAGGGAAGCGCGAAGACCGCGACGAAGACCGCGGCCAAGACCGCCGCGAAGTCGACGGTCAGGAAGGCGCGCACGCCGGCAACGGCACTGACCCCGACCGCGACCGGCAAGCCCGCCGCGGGCAAGGGCACCGCGCGCAAGGGCGCGGGCACCCGCAAGGCGCCTTGATCGGCGCGTCCCGGGTTTCAGCCCGCGTCGGGGGCCGGCGCGCACATGGTGACCGTGTCGGAGCCGTCGCCCTCGGCGAGCCAGCCACGCACGACCATCGCGTCGCGCACACCGCGATCGGTGGTGTAGCGGTGGTTGGCGTCGGGGCGGTTCGAGTAGACGCGATAGACGGGAATCGTGCCTGCGGCACAGGCCCCGCGGTCCGTCGCGTACAGGCGGAAGAACGTGGGATCCTCGAGGATGAATTCGGGATGCGCCGCCAGGGTCGCCGCGCACTCGGCGGGATCGCGTCCGAAGAAGTGGCCGTCGCCGGTGCCCGGCGGCAGGTAGATGCGGCACACCGGCACGGCGTCGGCGACGTCGGCGCGCAGCGCCTCGAGCGTGCGCCCCGTGCGTTGCCAGCCGCGCAGCCGCACGCCGTCGTCGAGCAGGGCGATCTCCTCGTCGAGCCCCGTCAGGAAGTAGTGATCGAGCGCCGCGTTGTAGTACTCGACGAGGAGCACGCGCGCCCGGCCGCCCGTCGTCGCCTGCGCGGCACGCACGGCCGCCGCCGCGTCGACGATCCCCGCGCCGCAGATCGACGTGTCGCACGTGCTGCCGACCGGAAACGGCTGTGCCGACGCCTTCAGGAGCGTGCGTAGCGTCGTCGCCGACAGCCCCGGCGCCACCGCCAGCATGAGGGCGGCGGTCCCGCTCACGAGCGGGGTCGCGAAGCTCGTCCCCGCGCGGTAGGCGACGCTGTCGCCGGCCGGTCCGGTCGTGCCGCTGTCGACCAGGGCAAGGAAGCCCGCCGGTCCACCTCCGCTCGGTGCGGCGATGTCGATGCGCGGCCCGTAGTTCGAGTACGTCGCGCGGTGGCCGTCGACCTGCGTGGCCGCGACCGAAATGACGCCGGCGCAATTCGACGGAAAGTGCGCGCTCGCGCTGTTGGCGTTGCCCGCAGCCGCGACGATCGCGCGCGTGATGCCGTGCGCCAGCGCGGCATCGATGGCTTCCTGCATGTACGGCGGGCACGGCCCCGGGTCGCCCAACGACAGGTTGATGACCTGCGCCGGCGACGGATTGGGCGCAACGCCCGGCACGGGAAGACCCGCGGCCCACACGATCGCGTCGGCGGTATCGGGATCCTCGCCGTAGCACTTGCCCAACACGCGCACGGGCAGCACGCGGGCCTTCCAGTCGACGCCGGCGAGGTAGCTGCCGTTATCGGTGCGTGCGGCGACGGCGCCGATCACCGACGTGCCGTGCCACGAACTTGCGCGTACCGGACAGCCGATGGCACCGAGGCGGCCGGCGAGATCCTCGGCGGAAACCCAGTCCCCCGGATCGTGCGCATCGTCGTCGCGATCGCTGCCTTCTGCGTTGACCGGCGAGCCGTCGTTGCCAAGATCCGCCGGCGCGACGAAGTCGTAGCCGCGCAGGAGGCGACCGGCGAGATCGGCGTGATCGGTGTAGCCGGTGTCGAGCACGGCGATCACGATCGCCGCCGTCCCGGTCGTGATGTCCCACGCCTGGGTGGCGCGGATCGCCGTCGCGCTCGCCCGCAGGTAGAACTGCTGCCCGAAGAGCGCGTCGTTCGGAACGACCTGCGCGTGCACGCGATGCGTCCGCGCCGCGTAGACGACCTGCGGCTCGCGGGCGAGCCGCTCGGCCACCGCCTGGGCACTCGCGTCGTCGACGATCGCCGCCGAACGAACGACGAGCGCACCCAGCGCGAGCGTGCGCTCGTAGGCAAGCGGCAGCGCGCTCGCTGCGGCGAGCCGCGCCACGCGGGCGGCGGGCGTGAACGGCGCGCCGTCGGGCTGGAGCTTGACCACGACGCGCGGCGCCGACGCCGCGTCGCGGGCGGGCGCCTCGATGGTGCGCGCGCATACCCCCGCCGCGAGGAGCGCGCAGGACAGCGCGACCCCCAACGCGCGACGGACGCGACAGTCCGTGTCCATGCTCAAGGGGCCGGCGCGGTCGCCGGCGCCGGCGCTTCGCGCAGGACGCGTGTGCCGCGCACCTCGAACTCGACGCTCGACAACTCGCCTCCGGCGCCATCCTCCAGCGTCACGCGGTGGCGACCTCCGGTCGGAATCCATGCCACGCGGGCGCCGGGTGCCTCGAGCAGGCGGCCGTCGACACGCCAGCGCAGGTCTGCAGCGCCGGGGGCGGCGACGAGAACGATGCGCTCGTGTCCCGGCGCGATGTCCGGATCGAGGGCCACGAGCGTGTCGGGAGCGGGATAGCGGATGCGTGGAGTGAGTGCTGCCTCGGCGTCGTTCGTGACCGCGCGCACGCGCCCCATCGCGGTCCCGCGCAGGAACCATTCGCGGCGTGACGGCTCGACCGGGGGATCGAAGCGCACCTCCTGCGCGACGACACCGGCGGGTGCGCGCGGCGGCGTCGAACCTTCGTCACGGTGCAGATAATGGACGATGTCGCGAAAGATCGGCGCTGCCCCGGTGATCCCCGACACGTCGTGCATCGGCGCGCCGGAAAAATTGCCGACCCAAACGCCGACGGTGTAGCGCGCCGTGAACCCCACGCACCAGTTGTCGCGCATGTCCTTCGACGTGCCCGTCTTGACCGCGCTCCACACGCGCGTGGCGAGCGGATTGTCGAGGCCGAAGGTGCCCGCGCGCGCGCCGCGATCGGCGAGGATGTCGGCGACGATGAATGCTGCCGCGGGACGGAACACGCGCCGCGTCGCCGCGCCGGTCGGCGCATCCACACGCACGCGCGTGGGACCGAAGACGCCGCCGTTGGCGAGCGCGCGATACGCGTTGGTGAGCGCGGCAAGCGTCACGTCGGCGCCACCGAGCGCCAGCGCTGCCCCGTAGTGCTCGGCGTCCTCGGTCAGCGTGTCGAGTCCGAGATCGCGCAGATCGTCGTACAGCCGAGCGACGCCGACGAGTTCCGCCGTACGCACCGCCGGGACGTTGAGCGATCCGGCGAGCGCGGTGCGCACGCTCACCGTGCCGTGGAAGTCGCGATCGTAATTCTGTGGCACGTACACGCCGCGCGCCGTCGCGATCGCGAGCGGACTGTCGTCGACGAGCGAGGCCGCGGTGAGCATCCGATCGTCAATCGCCCGCGCGTACAGGAAAGGCTTCAGCGTCGAGCCCGCCTGCCGGGGCGCGGCGGCACCGTCGACCTCCGGTGCGCGCGACAACTCGCCGCTGCTGCCGACGTAGGCGAGGATGTCGCCGGTGGCGTTGTCGAGCACGACGATCGCGCCGTCCTCGACGTTGCGCGCCGCGAGATCGGCGAGATGATCGTGCAGCGTGCGAACGGCAAAGCGCTGGAGATCACCGTCGAGCGTGGTGACGAGCGACGAGTCCGTCGAGCGTGCGAGCTTCGCGGCAAGGTGCGGTGCGGCGCCGGCACGCGGGATCGCGCGATAGCCGCCGGCGAGCGCGACCGCTGCCCGCGCGCGGATCGCCTCGCACGGCGCGCCGGACGCGGCCGCTGCCGCCACTGCGCACGCGCGCTGCGCGACGATGGCCGGCTGCGCTCCCGGGGAGCGCAGGAGCGCGACGAGGATCGCCGCTTCGCGCGCGTCGAGCCCCGACGGCGCCTTACCGAAAAGACGCGACGCGGCGGCGCGAATCCCGACGAGCTCGCCGCGGTACGTCACGAGATTGAGGTACGCCTCGAGGATCTCGGCCTTCGACCAGGCGTCCTCGAGCGTGCGTGCCGCCGCGATCTGGTCCCACTTCTGTCCGATCGTGCGCGGCTCGGCGGCGCCTGGCTTCAGTTCCGGATCGAGGAGCGCCGCAAGCTGCATCGTGAGCGTCGACCCGCCACGGATGCGGCGCCCGTCGGTGACACGCCACACGCTGTCCCACGCCGCCACCACGAGACCGGGCCAGTCGACGCCCTTGTGCGCAAGGAAGCGCTTGTCCTCGCCGGCGATGAGCGCAGCCTGCAACGCGGGCGAGATCTCCGCGAGAGGCGTCCACTCGAGGCGGCGCAGTGTGGCGTCGACGCGCACGTCGTCGAGCTCGGCGCCATGGCGATCGAGAAGGCGCATCCGTGACGACGGTGCACCCGAGCGCACGGCCGCGAACGATGGCGCCGGGTCGGTGCCCGACCGCCACAGCCGATCGCCCGCTGCCGCCGCGTCAGGCGCTGCAGCGGGCGCGAGCGCGCCGACGGCAAGAACGAGTGCCGCGACGAGGGCGGTGACGATTGGGGTGTCTTTTCCCTTGCGCGACGCGCGCTGCGCACGCACCGAATGCCCGGGATGCGCGGCCTTCCTCACGGCTGCACGACCCAGGGCGCGACGGGGGATGCCCCGAACATCTCGGGGGCGTACATCGCCTCAACGCGCGTCGCGGCGAGCTGGAACGTTCCCGGAGTGTCGAGCCGCACCGTATACGAGGTGACGAAGCGCCCCTTGGGCACGTAGCGGAAATAGGCGCGGTACGAGGTGAACGTGCGCTCCTCGAAGGCGGGCCACACGACCCCCTGTCGGCGCTCCCCCTGCGTGGCGAGCGTGGAGTCGCCGCCCAGGCCCCGTCCGAGGGCGCTCGCCCCGGCCGGCAGCGCATCGTCGACCACGACCCAGGTCATGTCCGATTGCGCCTCGACGTCGAGCGTGACGCGCGCGACGTCGCCACGGTGCCATTGCCCGGCCACCCGTTGCTGCACCGGCGTCACGGTGCGCGTGATGCGATACCCGGACGCGAGCGGCTCGCGCAGGGGAATCGCCGCAACGCTGCGCACCGTGACCCAGGGCGCGCCGTTGCCGGCGTGCGCCAAGGCCATGCCTTGCCGTGCCTCGGGCCAGGCGAGCCGCTGCGAGAACGTCTTGCCCGCGTCGGCCGCCTGCCACGAATGCGCGAAGCGCTCGGTGCCAAGCGTCGCCGTCGTCGCACCGGTGACCGGCGTCGTCTCGAAGCGCGCCGAGAACTTGCGCAGCGCGACGACCCCCCACGCGTTGGCAACGGTCGTGCCCCAGTGCCCGCGCTGCATGCGCCCGAGCGCTCCCCGCACGAGGCGCGGCATGTCCTCCTTCCACGCCGGCGCATCGTTGACCGCGACGATGAGCTTGTTGGCATTGGCGTCGGCGGAGACCATGAGCCACCACAAGGCGTCGCGCCGCTCGGTGGAGAACCCCAGGCGCGTGCCCTGGAAATCGAGGCGCGAGCGCAGGATCGCGGCGGCTTCGGCCAGGCGCTCGGCGCGCCTGGGCAGCTTCGCCTGACGCTGCAGCACGAGGAACCAGTCGATCACCGCCGACGTCGGCCACAGGTTGGGCTCGATGACGAAACTGTCGAGCCACTTGGGATCGAGGGGCGCCTGGCGCTGCGACAGCGCCTCGAGGGCGGCAACCTTGCGAATGGCCAGATCCGCGGTGGGCAACGGTGAACTGCGCAGCACGCGCCCTTCGACGAAGGCGACGAGTGCCGCCTCCATGCGCTGCCGCTCACGGTCGGGAATCGGGTAGCCCGCGTGCGCCGCGATCGACAGCACGTACGACGTCACGACGTCGTCGCCCTCGCGCAGAACCGACCACGGCTTGACGAACCCGTCGCGATCGAGGTGATCGGGAAGGCTTGCCATGACCTGCGACCATCGCGCGCGATCGGCGAGTCCGATCGCCACCGAGGCGCGCTGCTCGAAACAGGAGAAGGGATACGCCGCGAGCCAGTCGCGCACGCCGGGCAGTTCGCCGGCCAAGCGCGCCTGCATCTGGACGTCGATCCCGCCGCGGCCGGCAAGGGCGTCGCGCGGACGCTCGACGGCGATGTCCTGCGGTCTTTCCACCTGCAGAAGCGTCGCCTGATACGTCTGCTCGGGCACCGCTGGCACGACCTTCTGCACGATCTTCAGGGCGTCGCGGCCGGCGGTCGCACCGGGAGGCGGATCGCGCTCTTCGGCGTCGATGCGCCAGTCGAGCGCGGTCGCGTCGGCCGGAACCGCGACATCCCATCCCAACTCACGGGCCTCGCCGGTGGCGAGCGACGCCGTCTGCGTCGCGAGCGCACTCGTGCCGACGCGTGGCGTGAGCGCGAGCGCAAGGGGCCGCGTGCCCGCATTGCGCACGGTGAACGTCGCCCGGAAGCGGTCGCCGTCGCGGACCACGGGCGGCAACCCGGAGAGCACCATGAGATCCTGCGTCGTTCGGATCGACGCCGCACCGGTGCCGAACCGGTCCGCACCCGCCGAGGCGACCGCGACGATGCGAAAGCTCGTGAGCGAGTCGTTGAGCGGCACCTCGACCGTGGCGTTGCCGTTGGCGTCGAGCGCGATGCGCGCACGCCACAGCAGCAGCGTGTCGAAGAGCTCGCGGGCGCCGCTGCGGCCACCACCACCGCCGGCGGCGACGGCCTTGCGACCGAAGTGGCGCTTGCCGATGACCTGCATCTGCGCGGTCGCCGTTTCCACCTCGACGCCGCGGCGCGTCATCATCGCATCGAGGAGCTTCCACGAATCGTTCGGCAGGAGCTCCAGGAGTCCTTCGTCGACCGCGGCCAGCGCGACTTCGGTGCCGGCCGGTGGCGCCCGACCGTCGGGCAGGCGCACGCCGATCGCGACCTTGGCCTTCTCGCGCACCTGGTACTCGTGGCGCGACGGCGTGACCTTGACCGCGAGCTCGTGCGCGGTCCAGCCGACGCGAACCTCGGTGAGTCCCATGCGAAACGCCGGCCTGCCGAGATCGACGAGCGCGGTGGGCGCCACGCCGGCGACGCGGCCGCGCACGAGCAGCGCGGATACGAAGACGTTGGGTGCGTAGCTCCCCGTGAGCGGCACGTCGAAGGTTGGCGTGGCGCGCGAGATCGTCGTGACGAATGCGTCGAGCACGCCCTCGCGCTCGACCGTCACCAGCGCGGTCGCGTCCTTGAACGGCGTGCGGACCTGAAAGCGCGCGGTCTGCCCGGGTTCGTAGCGCTTCTTCTCCGGCAAGAGGTCGATGCGATCGTTGTCCGACGCCGCGAACCACGTGTCGTCCGGTGAGGGCACGAAGATCTCGTTGCGCGCCAGCGCGACGCGCCCCTCGCCATCGGCCGCTTGCGCCCGCACGATGAGGTTGCCGCTCGCCGGCGGCGCCATCTCGCAGAAGACGAGGCCCTGCGCATTCGTCGTGCCCTCGCACAAGGGGCCGATGCGCGTCGTCTCGTAACCGTGCTCGTAGGCGTAGAAGCCGCCGATGAGTCGTCGGCGGTGCGAGAAGAACTCGCGCTTGAACGCGTCGGTGGCCACCTTCACGTTGGCGACCGGCTTGCCCGCGAGGTCGAGCGCGACGACGGCGAACTTGATGCGCTCGGGGCTCGCGATCCAACTCTCCGGCCGGATGCCGAGGACGAGCTGCGAGGGCCACAGTGGCACACGGGTGGCGGTCGTGAGCGTCTGCCCGTTGGGATCGCGATACTCGACCTCCGCGACGAGGTCGCGCACGCGCGCCGAAGGCTCGATGCCGGGAATCGTTGCGCGCGCGCCGCCCGCCGCGTCGAGGGTGAGTGCGATGTCGCTGCCGCGCTGGCGCCGTGGCACGCCATCGGGTGCGTCGACGTCGGGGTCGGACAATGCGAAGTCGTCGAAGCGCGCGGCGCCGTCTCCCTCTTCCTCGCGACCGACGGCGACATCGCCGCCCGCGAAGACGTAGTCGTCGTAGTCGGGGAAGCTCACCACCTTGTCTTCGACCTGCGAACGCAGGACGACCGGCAACCCCCCGGCCCCGCCACCCGCGAGGTAGCTCACCTGCACGTCGATGCCCACGTCGCCCGCCGCGACGAGCGGAGTCCCCACGGCCTGCACGCGGGCGCGCAGCAGCGGCACGCGAAACGCCTCGACGCGAAACCTGCCGGCCGCGCGCTCCTGCATCTGCGTCGTGTGGGATCCCAGCGTGTCGTTGACGAGGATCTCGTAATTGCCCGTGTACGCGTCGCGTGGGACCGCGAAGCTCGCCTCGCCCGAGGCGACCGCGCCGTCGCCGTTCCATTGCACCGGGATCGTGTACTCCCGCTGCGACCCGGAATGGCGGATGAGCAGCGTGTCGCCCAACGCCTGGCGCGGCGGCAGCGCGAATCCTGTTCCCGTCTGCCGCCGCACGAAGAGCTTCATCGATACCGTCTCGCCTCCGCGCACGAGCGAGCGATCGAGGACGGCGTGCGCGACGTACGGCCCCTGCCAGTTCCCCGTCGGCAGATCGAACCGCCACGGCGCAATGCCCTCGCCCCAGTCGGTGAACGCGTACGCGAAGTCGTCGGGCGTGCGCGCGGTGACGAAGTACTCGCGCTGGGCGTCCTGGGCCCCGCACGATGGCAGCGTATCGCGCTCGGGCAGCGCCCGCGGCACGCGCAGGATCCCGCTGCCGTCGGTGCGCCCTTCGTAATGCACCTTGCCCGCGCAGTCGCGAATCGCCACCTCGGCACCGGCCACCGGCTGCGCATCGGCCAGCGTCGTGACCCACACGAGCGACGACTCGCGGCCGAGCTTCACGTGCACGCCGAGATTGGTGACGAGCGCGGCGGCCCGCACGTGGAAGGGCTTCGCCGGAGCGATGAGCGCGGCGCCGAGCTTGGGACTCGCAAGCTCGACGACGTAGAAACCCGCCTGCGGCAGCGGAATCCCGACGACCTCGAATGCCTTCGTGCCAGGCGGCTTCGGCACGGCGATGCGCGTGGTGCGGTCCGCCTTGCCGAAAATCGACGATGCGTAGCCGTTGCGCCTGACGATCCAGCGGTCGTTCTTGTCGTCGTACTCGCGATCGATCCTGTTGGCGTGCGCAAGCCGGCGCAGCCAGGTGACGATCTGCATCTCCTCGCCCCGCGCAATCCGCACGACACGCCCCGGAATCGTCGCCTCCGCCGCCCCGCCTCCGCTCGCCGGCGCCTTCCCCTTGACGGTGCCCTCGGGCACCGTGGCGACCCGTCCGGGCAGCACCGGCTCGACGTTACGCACCGTCACCGGCAGCAGCGGCGTCTCGCCGCCGGGGAGCACGCGCTCGAGGATCCCGAAGTCGGCCGCGAACTTGACGAGCGGGGGACTGTCGTCGGTGCGCACGCGCAACGGGAACGAGCGCGCATTGGCGAGCGGGCGACCGGCGTCGTCGCGCAGGTCCGCGGGAAGCTCGATGCGAAACTGCGCCTGCTCGGGCAACCCGGGGCCGAACGTCACGCGGGTGATGCTTTGGCCCGCGTCCCTGGGCAGCACCGCGGGCCACCGCTTGCCGCCCGGTACCTCGACGAGGCGAATCCGTTCCGCGTCTGCGGGTCCGATCGGCGCGGTGAACGCGAGCGTGAGCGGCAGGATCGGGATGCACTGCGCCTTCGCGTTGACGCGCTCGCACGAGAACGTCGCGCGAAAGGCGGGACGCACGGTGTAGGCGAGTGCCTGTGTCGCGCTCGTCGTCACGCCGCTGGCCGCGGCAATGCCCTTGCCCCACACGAGCTTCATCTCGGCGCCTGCCGGCAGCGTGCGCGCGCAGGCGAGGGTGACAAGCGGTGAATCGGGCGCGTCGCGCAGATGCAAGAAGCGGTCGCGATCACTGCCGGTCGCCGGCAGCGCAAACGAGAGTACGCGTGTGCGCCCCTCGTCGGGTGACAGCGCGAGAACGCGCAGATAGTTCGCGGCAAACGACTTGCGATTGTCGAGCACGACGCGCCGCTCCTCGCCGGTCACGAGACGCACGCCGATCTCCTCGTTGACGCCGGCGGCGACGCAGCGCGCATGCGCCACGATGCTTGCGGGTGTGGCTGGCGCATCGAGCCCGAGGATGAAGATCTGGTTCTCGTCGATGCGACTGTCTTCGCCCGGCAGGCTGCGCAGGATCGCGGGCCCCCCGGTATTGAACTCGAAGCGTTGTCCGCCGACGAGTGCCGCGCCGTCGACGTCGGTGAGGTTGGGCTTGACGGTGAATGCGCAGCGCACGCCGGCCGGCAGGTCGCGCGCGAAGTCGTAGACCCAGTGCCGCGGATCCGCCCAGCGGCCGCTGCCGCGCTCGACGCAATCGATGGTGAAGGGGTCGACCTCGCGCGGATCGCCGAACGGCACCATCGCCCTGGCAAAGCGCGCCGTGACCTGGCGGACACCCTTGACCTCGCCGCGTGGGCTGAACTGCTCGACGGTCTGGGCGGAAACGGCAGCCCCGATACCGGCCAAGGCTGCGCCGAAGACCGATACGACCAAGACGCCGGCCATTGCCCGCGCCTTGGCACGCAAGTGCAAGTTCATGGACATCCCCGAGTGATCCCGATGCGGGCGAGACGCGGTCGACCCGCGCTGCCGATGTGCATTAGACCACCGTTGGATGACCGGCGGCGTACTACTGCTGTCTTCTTGGCAGGGCTCGTGATCTCCGCACGGCATTACCGACAGCCGCCGCGTCCACAAGCCCTATCGATCGCACGATTCGCGAACCGACGCTAACACGCTGACTTGTCCAGGAATCTAGTCCGACTTTACACAGAAGGCAGTTCCCTCCGCTTTCCAGCCGTCGAACGTCACCATCGTTTGCGCACGCACAGCGTCGGCGACGAATCGATAGCGCGCCGCGGACACGGTCGATCCCGACTTCGCGAGGCGAACCACTGGCACCATGTCATCGCTGCAGTTCCCGTCCGCGCTCGGCATCGCATAGAAAGCGATACCCTCGTACGCCCATTTCGAATCAGCCATCAGGGCCCCGCACTCCGCCGCATCTGCGGTGAAAAGATGCGATGTCGGGCCGCTGCCCGCGACACCATAGAAGCGACACACCGGGACCGAACCTTCGGGGCGTGCGGCAGCATCAATCCACGCAACGAACGCCTTGCCACTCCGAGTCCACCCGCCGGCTTTCGCCTGTGCATCGATCGACGCACGTTCGGCGACATCCGTACCCCAGAAGAACTGCTGCGTACCCGATCGATAATACTCGACCATGCGCAATGCACCGTCGGGCCCTGGGGTAAGAAGCGGATCTTCGATTTGCGCTTGCGCTGCGATTCTCTCAATGAGCGTGTAGGCAAAATCGACCAAGAGATCAGCCGATTCGGGGGCCAATCGGTCGTCGGCCGCAAGACGCCGGACGCTATCGACATATTCGTGCAATCGAGCATTGGCGCGAGAAAAGCTGTCCCTGCTGCCTTCCCGATCTCCTTGCTCGGTCCGGGTATAGCCCTCGGCGACGGCGAGCGTCGCATCGTCGAGTATCGAGATGAGGTCGGCGCCACTCGCCAGATAGTAGAACTGCGTTTGGTCACGCAGGATGAGAGTCGAAGGGTTGAGCGGAAACTGCGAAACGTTGGCGCAGAGCGGGCCACACGTCAGTCGCTTGCCTACGATGCTGGCGGCCGCATCGTTCACGAGTTCATTGGCGTCCGCAACGAGCAAGTGACCACTCTGAATGTTCGCATTCGCCGCGCGGCTGATCGCGTCGACGAAGTGCTCATGGCTGGAATACATTGCATCGAGTTGGGTGCGCGTAAAGGGGACCTGGGTCCCATTGAGAAAACAAAGACCCGGCCCGGTATTGTCGCCAGTGCTGAGCGCAACCGGAACGTCGAACGATGCGAGACGGATACCCCCCAGAATATTCCCGTTGGCGTCCCGGACCTCTTCGGGCACGGGGGACGTTGCCGCCATCGTCATGAGCGGTGCGTGCGCGGGTGGAAAACCGGTCGCAACCCATCGTCGCATGGCGGAAATCGCGGCACCGATTACGTAGTGACCCTGAATGCGACTGCGACTCGGATGCGTACAGCTGTCGTAAAGGTTTGCATTGGGCATGTCGCGGCGAACGATCGCGTTGCGAACGATTCCCGATTCCCAATCAGAATGCGACGTCCCGGCAACGGACCATAGGCGAAACTTCTCAGAATCCGGTTGTAGGCTTGTACCGCACGGACCTGGTCCCACTGCCGAACTGCACACCTGATTGGCGGAGGACGGCCCGATGAACTCTGTCTCCGAAAGGATCTTGATGACGGGGATGTCGAGATCAGAGCGAATCTGCTGGCCGCCGATGATCAGGACAGCGCCATCCGCAACGGGGTTCAGTGGGTGCACTGAATTAAGGTAAAGCGCAAGGCGGCCGGCTGACTGCGACACTCCCGCAGCAAGAACCCGGTGCACGGGCAGATATCCTAGTACAGCTGGATTCTTCCGTACGGCCTGCATGCCTTGCGCAAAGACGTCGTACGACAGCCCCTCGCCGGCAACCGTACCGCCGTGGGTCACATCGAGCGTCGAGTACCGCAAAGGACTCCACACTTTGAGTCCGTTGGGTGCGCGCGAGATGCCCTGATCCTGTACTGAGATGCCAACCCAAGCGTAACCGTCGCGCATGAAGAATTCGTGATTGCGGAACCATAGGGCCTCGACGTCGAACTGTCCCGACGTGTTGATCCACTCCACGACGACGGTGCCATTGAAGCGCCCCGGCTCGATCGGTCGACGAACGACCATGCGCGTCCGATAGGGATGATTGCTGCTGACGACACTTGCGGTTCCGGTCGCGGGTCCCAATCCGATTCCCCCGACCAAGCTCGGCGTCGTATAGACGTTGGCGCGGCCGGAGAAGAAGAATTCTTCCTCCACGTACCCGCGACCTGCGAGATCAAGATCGGTTGCGAAGAAGGTGTAGTTCCGGCTCGCGCTCCCGTTTGGATCGGACGCTGGTCGGGTCACGGTGGGAATGGGAACTTCGGCGACCGCCGTGGACATGAGCCCTGCGATGAAGAGCGACCCGAGCCACGAAGTGGCAATGCGCACGCGTCGCGATCTCTTGCTTGCCGAGACTTGCATTTCGATCTCCTCTTCTGGCGTGAAGCGAGTAATCCCAAGGCTACCGGGGATTGACTCCAGAATGAAAATTACGAAACATCTCATCCTCGAACGCGCATGATGCCGGCGTGAGATTGCCCGTCAAGGCACGTTGTTGAGTACAGGGCGCCAGGCGCCCGGTATACGCTTACCCAAGTCTCGCTATCTCACCGACACCTGGTCGCGCGTCGCTTCGTGCCGTCGTCACGATTGCTGATCCGCCGGCCGCGGTGGGGTCACGACGTCGGTTGCGTCGTCGATCTCGTTCAGCGCCGCGTTGCACAGCGACAGCGCGCGCGCCTCATGCCCGTCGGCGAGCGCGTCGCGGATGGCGACGATCCGCGCGCGCAGCTTCTGCGCGTAGATCTCCGCCTCGTCGAGCTCGCGGACGAATCGCGCGAGCTCGCCCGTGGCGTCGGCGGATTCGGGGTTCGGCATGACGTTCTCCAGGGTTCCCAGGGGCCGGAGGGCCGATGCGGCCGGGGCGCTATGCTACGGACTATGCAAAGTCCTGTCACAATAGCGCCCCTCGACGCCGCCTCGCCCACGGTGAGGCAATCATGATCCGTTACAAGTACACGGGAGGGTAGTCCAATTGAGAGCCCGCAGCAAAGTCAAGCAATCAAGAATCCGCTGGACCGCCGAGGAGCGCGCCGCGCTCGTTGCGCAGTGTGTCGCACTCCGCTCGCAAGGCTGGAACAAGAGCGTCAAGGAACTCGTCGACAGCGCGCAGGCGGTACTGCCGGCGCCACGCCGCCGCACGGTCTATCCGTCGCTCGTCTCCTGGATGAACCGCCAACTCTCGGTAGCCGGGGTGCGTAGCGCGAAGCCCGGCCGAAACCCCAGCCTCGATCGCGGGTTCGCGCCACCCCCGGCAGCGGCGATGATCGACGGGCACGCGGCGCCCATCGACGGCGTTGCCACCGCCCTCGAATCGGCCTTGGTTGCCCGTTGCGTACGCGCCGGGGCGACGATCGTCGCCGGGATCCTGCGCGATCGCGCGGTCCACGAGGCGTTGTCCGGTCTCTTGAGCGCGGCGACCGCGAGCGCTCCGGTGCCGTCGGGCGATGGGGCGGCTGCGCCCGCCAAACGGGGGAAGCGCGGCGGGAAGCGGGCCGCCAAGCGCGGCCGCCCTCGCACCTGAGCGCAGCTTCCGCCGCAGCGCGGCGACCGCCCGGAAGGTCGGCGCGCGACTAGACGTCGAGGTTACGTACGCCGAGCGCGTTCGTCTCGATGAACGCGCGCCGCGGCTCGACCTGCTCGCCCATGAGCGTCGAGAAGATCTCGTCGGAGGCGATCGCGTCGTCGATCTGGACCTTCAAGAGCGTGCGCACCTTGGGGTCCATCGTCGTTTCCCAGAGCTGCTCGGGGTTCATCTCGCCCAGGCCCTTGTAGCGCTGGATCGACGTCGCGTCGCGCGCCTGCGCGAGCAGCCAGTCGAGGGCTTCCTTGAAGGTCCTGACGCCGAGTTGCTTGTCGCCGCGGCGGATCACCGCGCCCGGATGCACGATGCCGCGGACCACGGCGGCGGCGTCGCGAATCGCTTGCGCGTCCTCCCCGGCGAGAAAGCCCGCATCGATCCCCGAAAGGTGCGGCGTGCCGTGGTGCAGGCGCCGGATGACGAGGCGGCGCGTCTCGGTCGCGGCATCGTAGCGCGCCTCGACGGTGACTTGCGCATCGTCGATGGCGCGCTGCAGCGCGCTCGCGCTTTGCATCGCCGCGGCCTCGGAGTCGAGGCTCACGTCGACGCCGTTGAGGAGCGCGGTGAGCGCCGCGACGTCGATCACCCGGGAAAGCCGGGCGATGACCGCTTCGGCGAGCTGGTACTTGCGCGCGACATCGGCGAGGGTGTCGGGCGCGAGCGGCGCGAGATCGGTTCCGGGCACGAACTCGGCGTTGCGCAGCGCCGAGCGCAGGAGGTACTGCTGCAACGCGTGGTCGTCCTTGAGGTAGACCTCTTCGCGACCCTGCTTCGCCTTGTACAGCGGCGGCTGCGCGATGTAGATGTGGCCGCGCTCGACGAGCTCGGGCATGTGCCGATAGAAGAACGTCAGCAACAGCGTGCGGATGTGTGAGCCGTCGACGTCGGCATCGGTCATGATGATGATGCGGTGGTAGCGCAGCTTGTCGGCGGAGAAGGCATCCTTGTCGTCCTTCTCGTGGCCGTTGCCGTTGCCGTGACCATTGCCGTTGCCGTTCCCATTGCCGGTCGCCTTGCCGATCCCCGCGCCAAGTGCGGTGATGAGCGTTGCGATCGCGTCGGACGACAGGAGCTTCTCGAAGCGCGCGCGCTCGACGTTCAGGATCTTGCCGCGTAGCGGCAGGATCGCCTGGAACTTGCGGTCGCGACCCTGCTTGGCCGATCCCCCGGCGGAGTCGCCCTCGACGAGGTAGAGCTCGCACAGCGCGGGATCCTTCTCCTGGCAATCGGCGAGCTTGCCGGGCAGCCCCAGGCCGTCGAGCACGCCCTTGCGCCGGGTCAATTCGCGCGCCTTGCGCGCCGCCTCGCGCGCCCGGGCCGCCTCGACGATCTTGCTGCAGATGATCTTGGCATCCTGCGGATTCTCGAGCAGGAAGTCGGCGAGCTTGGCTGCCACCACTTCCTGCACCACCGGGCCGACCTCCGACGACACGAGCTTGTCCTTGGTCTGCGAACTGAACTTGGGCTCGGGCACCTTGACCGACAGGACACAGGTGAGGCCCTCGCGCATGTCATCGCCGCTCGTCTCGACCTTGGCCTTCTTGCCGATCTCTTCCTTCTCGATGTACTGATTGAGCGTGCGCGTCATCGCCTGGCGCAGCCCGGTCAAATGCGTGCCCCCGTCGCGCTGCGGGATGTTGTTGGTGAAGCACTGGACGGACTCGGCGTAGCTGTCGTTCCACTGCATCGCGACCTCGACGACGATGCCGTCCTTGTCGCCGATCGCGTGGAAGACCTTGGGATGCAGCACCGACTTGCTGCGGTTCATGAACTCGACGAATCCCTTCACTCCGCCCGAGTACGAGAAGTTCTCACTCTTGCCGGTGCGCTGGTCGATGAGCTCGATCCTCACCCCGTTGTTGAGGAACGACAGCTCGCGAATGCGCTTGGCGAGGATGTCGAAGTGGTACTCGACGTTGCCGAACGTCTCCCGCGAGGCCATGAAGTGGACCTCGGTCCCACGCAGGCTCGACGGGCCGATGACGGCGAGGGGAGCCACCGCCACACCGCGGCGGAACTCGATCTGGTGCAACTGGCCGTTGCGCCAGATCTTGAGCTTGAGCCAGTCGGACAGCGCGTTCACCACCGACACGCCGACGCCGTGCAGACCGCCGGAGACCTTGTAGCTGTTGCTGTCGAACTTGCCGCCGGCGTGGAGCTCGGTCATGACGATCTCGGCGGCAGACCGCCGAAGCTCGTCGTCCTCCTTGATTCCCGTCGGGATGCCGCGACCGTTGTCGAGCACCGACACCGAACCATCAGCGTGGATCGTGACCTTGATCTCGTCGCACACCCCGGCGAGCGCCTCGTCGATGGCGTTGTCGAGGACCTCGAACACCATGTGGTGCAGGCCCGTGCCATCGGACGTGTCGCCGATGTACATCCCGGGGCGCTTCCTGACCGCCTCGAGACCCTTCAAGACCTTGATGCTGGATGAATCGTAGTCGCCGCCTGTCGGTTGCGGCAGCGGCTCGGCTGATGCTGACATGGAACTCCGATGCGTAGAGCCGGACGCTAGATGCGCATGGGCATCACGACGTACTTGTAATCGTCGCGGTCCGGCATGGTGACGAGCGCGCTGGAACCGGCGTCGCCGAAAGCGAACTTCACCTTCTCGACGTCGAGATTGGACAGGGCGTCGACGAGATAGGTGATGTTGAAACCGATGTCGAGCGGATCGCCGTGGTAGGCGACGGCGAGTTCCTCTTCCGCCTCTTCCTGCTCGCTGTTGGTGCAGATGATCTTCAGCTGGTCGGGACCCAGCACGACGCGCACGCCGCGGAACTTCTCGTTGGACAGGATCGCCGCGCGCTGCAGCGCGGCGAGGAGCTCGCCGCGGCTCATCTCGATGTGCTTGCTGTGTCCGACCGGGATCACCCGGTTGAAATCGGGGAACTTGCCGTCGACGACCTTGCTCACGAGCTCGATGCTGCCGAAGCGGAAGCGCACCTGGTTGGCGAGGATGTCGAGCGTGACCGGATCGTCACTGTCGGTGAGGAGCTTGCCGACCTCGAGCACCGTCTTGCGCGGCAGGATCACTTCCTGGCGCGTGGCGTCACCCGCGTCGTCGACGGGAATGCTCGCCCACGACAGCCGGTGCCCGTCGGTGGCCACCGCCTGCAGCGTTGCGCCGTCGATCACGAGCAGCATCCCGTTGAGGTAATAGCGGATGTCCTGCTGCGCCATCGCGAACTCGACGAGCTTGAAGAGCGATCGCAGCTTCCCCTGCGACAGCGTGAGCGATCGGATCTGCTCGGTCGACACCCCGATGCGCGGGTAATCCGCCGCGGCGAGCGCCTGCAGGTTGAACCGGGAGCGACCCGCCTTGACGGTCACGCGGTTGCCGGCAGCGTCGAGATTGAGCTGCGCATTGTCGGGCAGCGCCCGCAGCAGGTCCTGCAGCTTGCGCGCACCGATCGTGGTCGCGTGGCCGTCCTTGCCTGCCATCTCGCTCTTCGCGGTGATCTGCATTTCGAGATCGGTCGCCGTGACGTAGAGGCTGCCGTCCTTTTGCTCCAGCAGCACGTTGGCGAGGATCGGCAACGTATGCCGGCGCTCGACGATTCCCGAGACAGCCTGCAACGGTTTCAAGAGCGCATCACGAGCGATCTGTTTCAGTTGCATTTTGTCTGACGATAAGAGCAGTTAATAAGGAACGGCCGGCGTTGGGGATGAGACCGGAAAGCGCTTTGGTCTCATGCCGTTGCGGCGCTTGGCTCATCGCGTAGAACGCCTGTGCGGGCAGTGGAGGCTTTGGGGATGAAACCGCGTTCTTACGGAACCCGCGCGTTGTCCACAACCTGCTCTCGTCGACTACACGGCGGACTCCGGAATTATACAGTGCGAAGGCACGCTTTCATAGGGAAAAACCCGTTGCCGGCGAGGGGTCTCGCCGGGCGTACGGGTATCGGAAAACGGCGCCGGCGCGGTCAGCTGCGCAGCACCTGGAGGAGGAAATTGACGTCGTGGTTCATCTCCGGGAGCGCCTCCCGGAGTTTGGCGATCTGCCGGCAGGCGTGCAGGACCGTCGTATGGTCGCGGCCGCCGAAGTTGCTGCCGATCTCGGGCAACGACATCTGCGTCAACTCCTTGGCGAGCGCCATCGCCACCTGGCGGGGGCGGGCGATCGCCCGCGAGCGCTTCTTGGAGTGCATGTCGGTGACGCGGATCTTGTAGTAGTCGGCGACCGTCTTCTGGATGTTCTCGATGCTGATCTGGCGGTTCTGCACCGCAAGGAGATCGCGCAGCGCCTCCTTGGCGAGCGCAAGCGAGATCTCCTGCCCGTGGAAGTTGGAGTAGGCGAGGACGCGCTTGAGCGCGCCTTCGAGCTCGCGCACGTTGCTGCGGATGTGCTTGGCGATGAAGAACGCCACCTGCTCGTCCATGCGCATGCCGACCGATTGCGCCTTGGCGAGGAGGATCGCCACGCGCATCTCGAGCTCCGGGGGCTCCAGGGCGACGGTGAGTCCCCAGCCGAAGCGGGACTTCAGCCGCTCCTCGATCCCGGTGATTTCCTTGGGGAACGTGTCGCAGGTAATCACGACCTGCTTGTGCGCCTCGACCAGCGTGTTGAACAGGTAGAAGAACTCCTCCTGCGTGCGGCTCTTGCCGCCGAAGAACTGGATGTCGTCGATGAGCAGCAGGTCGAGCGTGCGGTAGTGGCGCTTGAACTCGTCGAACGCCTTGTGCTGGTAGGCGCGCACCACGTCGGAGACGTAGGTCTCGGCATGGATGTACTTGATGCGCGCGGCCGGATTGGCGGCCAGCATGTGGTTGCCGATCGCCTGGATGAGGTGCGTCTTGCCCAACCCCACACCGCCGTAGACGAACAGCGGGTTGTACGACGTCGGATGCTCGGCGACCTGCACGCCCGCCGCGCGGGCGAGCTGGTTGGCCTTGCCCGAGACGAAGGTCGCGAAGGTGAACGTCGGGTTGAGGCTCGAGGCGTCGGCCCTGCGGGGGGCTTCCCGCCGTGCCGCCGGGCGCGCGGCGGGCGAGCTATCCACAGGGGTTGCCGTCGACGCCGCCGGCGCCAGCGCGGCGGCGCGGGAGGGTACGTCGGTCGCGTCGCGGGCGGGCTCGCGGGGGGGCGCGGGGCTCGCCGCCATCGCTTCGGCCACCGCGTACTCGACGCGGACCGGGTGGCCGACGGCGGCGCTGGCCATGGCGACGATGCGGGCCCCGAAGCGCTCGCGGACCCACTGCACGACGAAACGGTTGGGCGCGGTCAGCCGCAGGATGGCGGGGTCGCCGGCCTCTTCCTCGCAGGCGAGCGGTTGGATCCAGGTGGTGAACTGCTGCGGCGTGAGTTCGCGGGAGAACGCGTCGAGGCAGGCCTGCCAGGACGACGGCGAGCGGGGGAGGGCAACGGCAAACGTCATGAAAGCGAGCCTCTTGGAGGGCCTGTACGGCGGATCGATGGCACCGCGCCGGGGGATTCGTACCGCGACGTCCCCATCACGGCCCTGCTCGCCCCGCAGCCGGCATGCCAGCACGGCGCGGAGGACCGATTCTAGACAGGTCGGCGGCAGTTATCCACAGCCGTTTGGCGCTCCGGCGGGCGATCGCAGGCAGGCGCCGGCCGGTGGGAGCCCAGGCGTAAGTGACCGCTTGCACCGGCGGGCGGGTCGACGCCAATTCGCGGCAACCTTGACAAAACACCACGTAACACGTTCCAATATAAGGCTTTTCGCCTTTCGGCGATGCAACGGTAAACCTCGAAGCGAGTTCGCCATGAAACGGACGTTCCAACCCTCCAAGATCCGCCGTGCCCGCAACCACGGTTTTCGCGCGCGCATGTCGTCGGTCGGGGGTCGCAAGGTACTCTCGGCGCGCCGCGCCAAGGGTCGCAAGACCCTCACGCCGGTCTGATCGCGCATCCCGATCCGGGTCTCCGCGGTGACGACGGCACGCCTGCGTCAGCCCCCGCCACGTTCGCGCGGCGGCCGCTGCGCCGCTTGAGCGGCCACGGAGCCTTCGACGCGGTGCTACGGACCGGCCGTCGGATGGAAGGGGAGTACCTCCAGCTCATCGTTGCCGCGGCGCCACCCGGCGGAGGGCGCAGCGGCTTCATCATCGGCCGCAAGGTCTCGCCCCGCGCCGTCGATCGCAATCGCATTCGCCGCAAGCTGCGCGAGGCGCTGCGCGAATTGCCGGCGTCCGCCGATCGCTTCGACCTCGTGCTGCGCGTGAAGCGCGGCCGCACGCGGGTCGAACAGGACGCGGCCGCGACGGAGGCCGAACGTCTCCTGGCACGCCTGGTGGCGCGCGCCGACGACGATTCCAACGGAGCCACGGCGTGAGCGCGGTCCTGCGCTTTTTCGTGCGCGGCTACCAGTACCTGCTGCGACCGCTGCTCGGCAACAACTGCCGTTTCTACCCCAGCTGCTCCGACTACGCGCTCGAAGCGCTCGAGCGCCACGGGGCGCTGCGCGGCAGCTGGCTCGCGGTGCGGCGCATCGCCCGCTGCCACCCGTATCATCCCGGGGGCTTCGACCCCGTTCCCTGAACGCACGCTTCGCGTCGCACGAAATGAGAGCGGGCTCGTGCCGAGCGATCGGCCCCGGCCCGGTGAAGTCACCATGCCCATGACGGATATCCGCCGCCTTCTCCTGTTCGTGATCTTCTTCTCGTCGGCTTTCTTCCTGTGGAACGCATGGCAGCAGGAATACATGCCGCCGCCGCCGAAGAGCGCGCAGGGTAGCGGCGCACCGGCCGCGCCCGGCGCCGCACCCCCCGGGTCCACCGCCCCGGGCGGCGCCACCACGGCATCCGGTGCCGCCGCCGTGCCGGCCGACGTCCCGGCAGCCCCCGCGACCGCGCCCGCGGTCCCCGCGGCGGGCAGTGTCGCGAGCGTACCCGCACCGACCGGGGCACCCGTCGCGACGACCGGGCAGCTCATCACGATCCGCACCGACCTGTACACGGTACAGGTCGACACGCTGGGCGGGGTCATCACCGAGGTCTCGCTCGCCAGGCACAGCGACGCGCAGGACCGCAGCAAACCCTACCTCGCACTGCAGCGCAATGCCGAGCGCACGTTCATCGCGCAGTCCGGCCTCATCGGCGAGGGATTTCCCAACCATCGCACGCAATGGAGCGTCGAGCCCGGCCCGCGCGAGTTGAGCCCCGGCGCCGACCGCGTCGAACTACGCCTCACCGCGACCACGCCGACGGGCGATCCCATCGTCAAGGTGATGACGTTCCATCGCGGCAGCTACCTCATCGACGTCGCCTTCGACATCACCAACAAGGGCAGCGCGCCGATCGCGCCTTACGCGTACTTCCAGCTCACGCGCGATACGAAACAGGCGGTGGTGCAAAGCTCGATGGCGCCCGCCGCCTACGTCGGCCCCGTCGTCTACAACGACAAGGACCACTTCAAGAAGGTCGACTTCGGCGAGATCGACAAGGAGGCCGCCGACCCCAATCGCAAGCCCGCGTTCACCAGGAGCGCGGACAACGGCTGGGTGGGCATGATCGAGCACTACTTCGTCGCCGCCTGGCTGCCGTCCGACGCGCGGAAGACGCCGCGCGAGTTCTTCACGCGCAAGCTCGACAACGGCCTGTACGCCGCCGGAGTGATCGTCCCGGTGGGCACCATCGCGCCCGGCGCCACCGGCGAGGTGCGCGTCCCGCTGTACGTCGGGCCGCAAGACCAGGACGTCCTCGCGCAGACCGCGAAGGGCCTCGATCTCGTCGTCGACTACGGCATCTTCACCGTGCTCGCCGCGCCGTTGTTCGTGCTCTTGAAGTGGCTGCACGGACTGCTCGGCAATTGGGGTTGGGCGATCGTGGTCATGACGATCATGATCAAGGGCGTGTTCTATCCGCTCAACGCGGCAGCGGCGCGGTCGATGGCCAAGATGAAGCTCATCGCGCCGAAGATGAAGGCGCTGCAGCAGCAGTACGCCGACGACAAGCAGCAACTGCAGATGAAGATGATGGAGATGTACAAGACGGAGAAGATCAATCCGCTCGGCGGCTGCCTGCCGATCGTCGTGCAGATCCCCGTGTTCATCGCCTTGTACTGGGTGCTCCTGTCCGCGGTCGAGTTGCGCCAGGCGCCGTGGGTCCTGTGGATCCACGATCTGTCGGCGCCCGATCCGTTCTTCGTGCTCCCCGTGATCTACGCGATCACCGCGTACCTGCAGGTCAAGCTCTCGCCGACGCCGATCACCGATCCGACGCAGGCGAAGATCATGCAGATCATGCCGATCGCCTTCTCGGTGCTCTTCGTCTTCTTCCCGGCGGGTCTCGTGCTGTACTGGCTCGTGAACAACCTGCTGCAGATCGCGCAGCAGTGGCACGTGAACCGGATGCTCGAGAAGGACGCGGCGGAAAAGGCGGCGAAGCGCCGCTGATCGGCGCGGAAGGGCGCTACCCCAGGCACTCCGGCGGGCAGCCGCGCTGCCACAGCGACTGCGCGCGCCTGGCCTGCGCGCGGTACTGCGGCTCGTCCGGTGCCGGATGCACGTCGCCCCACCAGGCGTGCGAGCAGCCGGAGCGCCACGCCATTTCGTCGGCGAGCGTGGTGCCGTGTTCGTTGCAGGCGTGCTCGAGTGCCGCAAATGCGTCGCGCACCGCGCGATCGGTCGGCGTCCCGGGGGCCGTGAGCGCGTCGTAGCAGGCGCCCGCGAGCGCCTCCATGAGCGCGACGTACGGATAGTTCGTGCGATCGCGCTGCCACGCATCGAGCCATTCGTCGGTGACGAGCCGAATCGACTCGCCCCGTGCCTCGTGCGTCGACTTTGCGGTGGTGAGCATCATGTGCCGCATCAGTTCGGCGCGCGAATGCGTCGTGCGTGCGCGCAGTGCCGCCTCGCGGGCGGCGGCGATATCGGCTTCTGCCGTCTGGTGAAGTTCGGTCGTGAAATCGGTCATGGCATTCCTGTGCAAGGGCGGGATGCGGTGCGAGATCGTCACGCGGGCGGCCGTGCCGCGCCGGTACGCCGACAGCGGCCGGGTCAATGCCGTGCGGGCTGCCCCGTCATGACGAGGTGGGCAAGGTCGTCGCCGGTGAGGCCCTGCGTCGGGCGATCGGCGATCTTGCGACCGCTTTTCAGCACCGCGACGCGCGAGGCGACGGTAACGACTTCAGCCATATTGTGGCTGATGAGGATCACGGTGGTGCCGCCGCGGGCGAGCTCGCGGATGAGGTCGAGGACCTGGCGACTCTCGGCGACGCCGAGCGCGGCCGTGGGCTCGTCCATGATCACGAGGCGCGCGTTCCAGCGCAGCGCGCGCGCGATCGCGACCGCCTGCCGCTGGCCCCCGGAGAGCGTGTCCACCGGACGGTCGACATCGCTGAGGGTGACATTGAGGCGCGCGAGATACTGGCGCGAGGCCTCGCGCATGCGTTTCTTGTCGAGGACATGCAGCCCCGGCACGAGCGACCGCGTCCATTCGGCGCCGATGAAGATGTTCGGCCAGATGGGCTGGCGCGGCGCGAGGGCCAAGTCCTGGTAGATCGTCGCGATCCCCGCCTGCAAGGCGCCCTGCGGTGACCCCAGGCGCACCGCGCGGCCCTCGATCTCGATCGCGCCGGCGTCGGGCTCGTGCGCGCCCGACACGACGCGAATGAGGGTGGACTTGCCGGCGCCGTTGTCGCCGCAGATCGCGAGCACGTCGCCGGCATCGACGTGGAGGTGGATGCCGGTGAGCGCCTCGACGGCGCCGTAGCGCTTGCAGATCCCGGTGAGCCGAACGAGCGGCGGGCGGTCAGCCCCGCTACTTGATGAACTTGTCGACGTTGGAGGCATCGACCAGAACGCCGTCGACCCAAAGATACGGTCCCGACACCACCTTCTCGCGGGGCACCTTCTTCACCACGATCTTGTCGAGCGCGTCGACCGCCATCTGGCCCATGGATTCGAACGGGATCGCCACCGTCGCGGTAAACAGGCTCTCCGGATCCTTGATGCGCCGGTACGATTCCTGCCCGCCGTCCACGCTCACCATGACGACGTCGCCCTTCTTGTAGCCCTGCGCGCGCAGGAGGTCGTCGATGATCCACGCCTGGCCGTCCCACGACGCCCACACGCCCTGGAACTTGCCCTTGTTCTGCAGGATGAGCGCCTGCATGCCGTTGC
>JADZDD010000003.1 GCA_020851235.1 Burkholderiales bacterium
GCTGCGATCGTCCTGCTGCTGCTGTCTTCCACCTTGCCGTTGCTGGGCCATGTTCGGTGCCTTAGAACTTGAGGCCGCCGGCGCGCGCGGCATCCGCGAGCGCCTTCACTCGGCCATGAAACCGGAAACCGGAGCGGTCGAACGCGACGGCCTCGATGCCGAGGCCCTTCGCCTTCTCCGCGATGCGCTTGCCGATCACTTCCGCCGCCGCCTTGTTGCCGCCGCTCTTCAGGTCGCGCCGGACCTCGGCCTCGAGCGTGGACGCGGAGGCAAGCACGCGGTCGCCCTCGGGCGCGATGATCTGCGCGTAGATATGGCAGTTGCTGCGGCCGACCACGAGGCGCGTGGCGCGCAGCGTGGCGATGCGATGGCGCGTGCGGCGCGCGCGGCGGGTACGGGATTGCTTCTTGTCCATGGTTGCTTCCGTCAAAGAGTCGGCCTCGATGCTCGTGCCATTCGTCCGTCGCCCATCGCTCGCAGCGCGAGCCGTGGCCGACGATCGGCGCGGCGGGCTTATTTCTTCTTCGTCTCCTTCATGATCACGCGCTCGTCGGCGTAGCGCACGCCCTTGCCCTTGTACGGCTCGGGGGGCCGGTAGGCGCGGATCTCCGCGGCGACCTGGCCGACCGCCTGCTTGTCGATGCCCTTCACGACGATCTCGGTCTGCTGTGGGGTCTCCACCTTGACGCCCTTGGGCATCGTGTGCACCACCGGATGCGAGAAGCCGAGCGTGAGGTTCAGCTTGTCGCCGGCGGCCTGCGCGCGAAAGCCCACGCCGACCAGGGTCAGCTTGCGCTCGAAACCCTCGGTGACCCCCTTGACCATGTTGGCCACGAGCGCGCGCAGCGTGCCTTGCATCGCCCGCGCCGCGTCGTTGGCCGCCGTGAACACCAGCGTGTCGCCCTCGCGGGCGATCGAGACCGAGTCGGCGTAACTGCGCGTCGCCTCGCCCAACGGGCCCTTGACCTTGATCTCGCCCGCGGCGAGCGTCACCTCGACCTTCGGCGACAGCTTGACCGGATTGTTACCGATACGCGACATTTTTCCTCTTCCTCAGATTCCGTCGATCGCGATGCGCCTCAAGCCGGTGGCGGCAGGCGCGCGGCGCGGCGTGAACACGACGATCGTCATGCCACGAAGCACAGGACTTCGCCGCCGACGCCGGTGGCGCGCGCCTTGCGGTCGGTCATCACGCCCTGCGACGTCGAGACGATGGCAATGCCCAGACCGTTCATGACCTTCGGGATGTCATCCTTGCTCTTGTAGATGCGCAGCCCCGGCTTGCTGACCCGCTCGAGCTTCTCGATGACGGGGCGCCCTGCGTAGTAGCGCAGGGCGATCTCGAGGACCGGCTTGGTCTCCTCGCCACCGATCTTGAAGCCGTCGATGTAGCCCTCGTCCTGCAGCACCTTGGCGATGGCGATCTTCACCTTCGACGACGGCATGGCGACGGTGGCCTTCTCCGTCATCTGCGCATTGCGGATGCGCGTCAGCATGTCGGCGATGGGATCTGTCATGTTCATACGTGAATCCTCCAGCGAGCCTTACCAGCTCGCCTTGACGATGCCCGGCACTTCACCGCGCATCGCGTAGTCACGAAGCTTGTTGCGGCCGAGGCCGAATTTGCTGTACACACCGCGCGGGCGCCCGGTGAGCGCGCAGCGGTTGCGGATACGAGTCGGGTTGGCGTTGCGCGGCAGCGCCTGGATCTTGAGGCGCGCCTCGTAGCGCGTCTCGTCGGTCGCCTTGGGATCGTCGACGATCGCCTGCAGCGCCGCCCGCTTCTTCGCGTACTTGGCGACGAGCTTCTTGCGCTTCTCGTTGCGATTGATGAGTGCCAGCTTGGCCATGACGGATCGTCCTATTGCCTGAACGGAAAACGGAATGCGGCGAGCAACGCCTTGCACTCGTCGTCGGTCTTCGCAGTCGTCGTGATCGAGATGTTCATTCCCCGGAGCGCATCGACCTTGTCGTACTCGATCTCCGGAAAGATGATCTGTTCCTTGATGCCGATGTTGTAGTTGCCGCGACCATCGAAGGCGCGCCCCGAGATGCCGCGGAAGTCGCGCACGCGCGGCAACGCGATCGTCACGAAGCGGTCGAGGAACTCGTACATGCGTTCCTGACGCAGCGTGACCATGCAGCCGATCGGATAGCCTTCGCGGATCTTGAAGCCGGCGATGGCCTTGCGCGCCTTGGTGATCACCGGCTTCTGGCCGGAGATCTTCTGCATGTCGGCCACCGCGTTGTCGAGGATCTTCTTGTCGCCCGTCGCCTCACCGACCCCCATGTTGAGCGTGATCTTGGTGATGCGCGGCACTTCCATCGGCGACTTGTACCCGAACTGCTTCGTAAGCGCCGGGGCGATCTCTTTCTTGTACAACTCCTTCAGGCGGGCCATGTTCTTCCTCAGACGATCTGCTCGCCGTTGCTCTTGAAGAAACGGACCTTCCGGCCGTCCTCGAGCTGGCGGATGCCGATCCGGTCGGCCTTCCGGGTGACCGGATTCCAGATGGCGACGTTCGACACGTCGATCGGCATTTCCTTGGTCACGATCCCACCCGGCTGATTCCTCAGCGGATTCGGGCGCGTGTGCTTCTTGACCGTATTGATGCCGCTCACGATCACGTGATTGGCGCCGACGACGCGCGAGACGTCACCACGCTTGCCCTTGTCGCGGCCGGCGATGACGACGACGTTGTCGCCCTTCTTGATCTTGCTCATTGGTCGATCCCTGGCATGGTTCCGCTGCGCTTGACCCGGCGGTGGCCCTACAGCACTTCCGGCGCGAGCGAGACGATCTTCATGAAGCGCTCGGTGCGCAGTTCACGCGTGACGGGTCCGAAGATGCGCGTGCCGATCGGCTCGAGCTTGGGCGTGAGCAGCACGGCCGCGTTGGTGTCGAACCGGATGAGCGCTCCGTCGGCCCGGCGAACCCCCTTGCGGGTGCGCACCACCACCGCGTTGTAGATCTCGCCCTTCTTGACACGACCCCGGGGCGCGGCTTCCTTGACCGACACCTTGATCACGTCGCCGATATGCGCGTAGCGGCGCTTGCTGCCGCCCAGCACCTTGATACACATCACCGAACGTGCGCCCGTGTTATCGGCGACGTCCAGCACCGACTGCATCTGGATCATTTGTAAACGCTCTCCAACTTAATCCGCCAGCCGTCCCTTCGGGGACGGGCGACGCCGGCCTTGCGGAGCCGGCCTCGCGCTGCGGGACCAGTTTTGGACCCCGTCGGAGCGATGCCGTGGAGCCCGCTCCGGGGATGGGCCGACGCATGCCCTTGTGGACGCACGCCGGACGAAGCTTGAAATTATGACAGGTCTTGCAAACGCTGGCAACTCCCGTGCCCCGAAGCCTCGGCGCGAGGCGGCCGGCGTGACCGCGTCACCCCGCGGAGGCGCCGCGCTCACCCGTGCCGCGGTTGGCGTCGCGCGGATCGGGCGGCCGGCGCCGCCCGCGGGATCAAACCGCCGGCGCCTTCTCCAGCACCTGCGCGACGCGAAAGGCCTTCGTCTTCGACAGCTTGCGCGTCGCGGTGATCTCGACGAGATCACCGAGCTTGGCGGCGCCGTCCTCGTCGTGCGCGTGGAACTTGCGCGACTGCATCACGATCTTGCCGTACAGCGGGTGCTTGACGCGCCGCTCGACGAGCACGGTGACCGTCTTGTTCATCTTGTCGCTGACGACGCGGCCGATGAACGTCTGCGGCGATGTCGCGCGCGGCGTGGCGCCTTCCGTCTTCTGCTCTTCGGTCATGCCTTGGCTCCTCGATCTGCCTTCTTCTGATGCAGCAGCGTGCGCACTCGGGCGATGCTGCGGCGCGTCCTGAGCAGACGGGCGTTGTTGGTGAGTTGCTGCGTGGCTGCCTGCATGCGCAGGCCGAACTGCTCCTTGAGCAGCGCCTCGAGCTCGGCCTGGAGTTCGACGGCGTTCTTGCCGGCGAGCTCCTTCTTCGCTTCGGATGTCTTCATGATCGCGTTCCGTCAGCCGCCGATGAGGCGGTGTACGAAGGTGGTGCGGATCGGCAGCTTGGCCGAGGCGAGCGCGAACGCCTCGCGGGCAAGCGCTTCCTCCACGCCGTCCATCTCGTAGAGCACCTTGCCGGGAACGATCTCCGCGACGTAGTACTCGGGGCTCCCCTTGCCGTTGCCCATGCGCACCTCGGCCGGCTTCCGCGAGATCGGCTTGTCGGGGAAGATGCGGATCCAGATCCGGCCGCCACGCTTGATGTGACGCGTCATCGCCCGCCGCGCAGCCTCGATCTGGCGCGCTGTCAGACGGCCGCGGCCGACCGCCTTCAAGCCGTACTCGCCGAAGCTCACCTTGTTGCCGACGGTCGCAACGCCCTTGTTGCGCCCCTTTTGTTCCTTGCGGTATTTCCGCCTAGCTGGCTGCAGCATTCTTCGCTCCCGGGGACTGCGTGCGGCGCGGCGGACGCTTCGGCGCGTCCGGCGCGACCGCCGCCGGCGCCTGCGCCGGCTCGGCGTTGTGCGCCATCACCTCACCCTTGAATACCCAAACCTTGATGCCGATGACGCCGTACGTGGTGCGCGCCTCGGAGAAGCCGTAGTCGATCTCGGCGCGCAGCGTGTGCAAGGGCACACGCCCCTCGCGATACCACTCGCGTCGCGCGATCTCGGCGCCGTTCAGCCGCCCGGACGACATCACCTTGATGCCCTGCGCGCCCAGCCGCATCGCGTTTTGCATCGCGCGCTTCATGGCGCGGCGGAACATGATCCGCTTCTCGAGCTGCTGCGCGATCGAGTCGGCGATGAGCTGCGCGTCGACCTCGGGCTTCCTGATCTCCTCGATGTTGAGCCCGACATCGCCGCCCATCATGCGGCGCAGGTCGCCCCGCAGCGTCTCGATGTCCTCGCCCTTCTTGCCGATCACCACGCCCGGGCGCGCCGAATGGATCGTGATGCGCGCATTCTTGGCCGGGCGCTCGATCGTGATCTTGGCGACCGACGCGTGCGACAGCTTCTTGCCGAGGTACTCGCGAACCTTGATGTCCTCGGCGAGCGTCCCGGGGTAATTCTTGCTGTTGGCGAACCACTTGGAGCCCCAGTTGCGCGTGACGGCGAGCCGGAACCCGGTAGGATTGATCTTCTGACCCATGTCGATTCCTTACTTTCCGTCGCCGACGACGACGTGGATGTGGCAGCTCTGCTTGCTGATCACGTTGCCGCGACCCTTCGCGCGCGGGCTGCTGCGCTTCAACACGTCGGCCTTGTCGACGTAGATCGTCTTCACCTTGAGCTCGTCGATGTCCGCGCCATCGTTGTGTTCGGCGTTGGCGATCGCCGACAGCAGCACCTGGCGAATGATCCGGGCGCCCTTCTTGGGACTGAACGTCAGGACATCGAGCGCGCGGGCCACCGGGAGCCCGCGCACCTGATCGGCGACGAGCCGGCCCTTCTGGGCCGACAGGCGAACGCCGCGCAATGTGGCATTGGTTTCCATGTGCGAATCCTCACTTCTTCTTCGGCGCCGCCGGAGCCGCGACCTTCTTGTCGGCCGAGTGGCCCTTGAAGGTGCGGGTCAGGGCGAATTCGCCGAGCTTGTGGCCGACCATGTTCTCCGACACGTAGACCGGGATGTGCGCCTTGCCGTTGTGCACGGCGATCGTCAGGCCGACGAAATCGGGCGTGACGGTACTGCGGCGCGACCAGGTCTTGATCGGCCTCTTGTCGTTGGTGGCGCGGGCCTTGTCGACCTTGGCGACGAGGTGGCCGTCGACGAACGGACCCTTCTTGATTGAGCGAGCCATGGCTTATCCCTTTGCCGCACTGCGCCGGCGCACGATCATGCCGTCGGTGCGCTTGTTCTTGCGCGTCTTGTAACCCTTGGCCGGGGTGCCCCACGGCGAGACCGGGTGATGCCAGCCGCCGCCGCCGTTGGTGCGTCCGCCCATCGGGTGGTCGACCGGATTCATCGCGATCGCGCGGACCGTCGGCCGCAGGCCACGCCAGCGATTGGCACCGGCCTTGCCGATCGATCGCAGGTTGTGCTCCTCGTTGCCGACCTCGCCGATCACCGCGCGGCAGTCGACGTGCACCTTGCGGATCTCGCCTGAACGCAGACGCAGCTGCGCGTAATTCCCCTCCCGGGCGAGCAGTTGCACCGAGGCTCCGGCCGAACGCGCGAGCTGCGCGCCCTTGCCCGGCTGCATCTCGATGCAATGGATCGTCGTGCCGACGGGGATGTTGCGCAGCGGCAGGCAATTGCCCGGCTTGATCCCCGACTCGATCCCCGACAGGAGCTCCGTGCCGACCGCGACGCCACGCGGCGCAATGATGTAGCGCCGCTCGCCGTCCTTGTAGAGCAGGAGCGCGAGATGCGCGCTGCGATTCGGGTCGTACTCCAGGCGCTCGACCTTGGCCGGAATCCCGTCCTTGTTGCGCCGGAAATCGACGACTCGATAGTGATGCTTGTGCCCGCCACCCTTGTGCCGCGTGGTGATGTGGCCGTGGTTGTTGCGCCCCGACCCCCGCTTCTGCGACTCGGTGAGCGACGCCACCGGCCCACCCTTGTGCAGCAGCGGATTGCTCACCTTGACGAGCGAGCGCCGCCCCGCGGAGGTCGGCTTGACTTTCACGAGAGCCATGACTTAGACCTCCACCGCGAAGTTGATTTCCTGGCCAGCCTTGAGCGACACGTACGCCTTCTTCCAACCGCGCCGCCGGCCGATGAAGCGCCCGAAGCGCTTTTCCTTGCCTTTCACGTTCGCGACCTGGACGCTGTCGACCTCGACCTTGAACATGAGCTCGACCGCGGCCTTGATCTCGGGCTTCGTCGCATCCGCCTGCACGCGAAAGATCACCTGCTCGTGCTTGTCGGCGATGAACGTCGCCTTCTCCGAGATCACGGGAGCGAGCAGCACCTTCATCAGGTGCTCGTTGCTGAACTTCTTGACGTTGGGATCGGCGGCGCTCACGACAAAGTCTCCTCGAGTTGAACGACCGCGCCGCGCGTCACCAGGACGTGGTTGAAACGCACGAGGCTGACGGGATCGAGCTCACGCGTCTCGAGCACGAGGACGTCGGGCAGGTTGCGCGAGGAGAGATACACGTTCTCCTCGAGCTTGTCGGTCACGACGAGCACCGTCCCGGCGAGACCGAAGCCCTTCATCTTCTGCGCGAATCCCTTGGTCTTGGGCGAGTCGAGCGTGATCGGCTCGATGACCGACAGGCGATCCTCGCGCACGAGCTGCGAGAGGATCGAGGCGAGCCCTGCCCGATACATCTTGCGATTGACCTTCTGCGAGAAATTCTCGTCGGGAGAGGAGGGGAAGATCTTGCCGCCGCCGCGCCACAGGGGGCTGTTGGCCTGACCCGCGCGTGCGCGCCCGGTCCCCTTCTGCGCCCAGGGCTTCTTGTGCGACTTGTTGATCTCGCCGCGACCCTTCTGCGCGCGCGTCCCCTGGCGACCGTTGGCCTGGTACGCGACGACGATCTGGTGGATCAGGGCCTCGTTGTACTCGCGACCGAACAGGGCGTCGGAGGCCGACACCGTCTCGTTCTTCTCGCCGTTGCCGGAAAGGAGCTTCAGGTCCATGTTCAGGCTCCCTTCTTCGCCGGCGTCTTGGTCGACGGCTGGATGACCACGTGGCCACCATCGGCACCAGGCACGCAGCCCTTGACGAGGACGAGACCGCGCTCGGCGTCGACCCGCACGACCTTGAGCAACTGGGTCGTCCGCGTTTCGCTGCCATAGTGACCCGCCATGCGCTTGCCCGGGAAGACGCGACCCGGATCCTGCGCCATCGAGATCGAGCCTGGCGTGTTGTGCGAACGCGAGTTGCCGTGCGACGCGCGGTTGCTCGCGAAATTGTGCCGCCGGATCGTCCCCGTGAAGCCGCGGCCCTTGGTCGTGCCGGTGACGTCGACGAGCTGGCCGACCGCGAACGTGTCGACGCCGATGGTATCGCCCGCCTTGAAGCGGGCAAGGTCGGCGGCGTCGACCTTGAATTCCTTCAGCACCTCCCCCGCTTCCACTCCCGCCTTGGCGAGGTGGCCCGCCGCGGGCTTGGTCACGCGCGACGCACGGCGCTTGCCGAACGTGACCTGCACGGCAGCGTAGCCGTCGGAATCCGGGGTCTTGATCTGGGTGACGCGATTGCCGCCGACGTCGAGCACCGTGACCGGGATGGCATTGCCATCGTCGGTGAATACTCGCGTCATGCCGACTTTGCGACCGACAAGTCCGAGTGACATTGCAAACCTCTCTTTATCGTTGCTTCGGTTGGACCGAAGTGCCGGCTTCAATTGGCCGGCGTCCTGACTTCGACTGCCTCTACCACGCGGCGCCGCGACGCGCCGCTGCTCGCGATGCGTCATCGCCTCACGACAAACACCTACTGCAGCTTGATCTCCACGTCGACACCGGCGGGGAGGTCGAGCTTCATCAACTGGTCGACCGTCTTGTCGGTCGGATCGATGATGTCCATCAGTCGCAGGTGCGTCCGGATCTCGAACTGGTCGCGCGACGTCTTGTTGACGTGCGGCGAGCGCAGGACGTCGAACCGCTCGATCCTCGTCGGCAGCGGCACCGGACCCTTCACGACCGCGCCCGAGCGCTTGGCCGTCTCGACGATCTCGAGCGCCGACTGGTCGATCAACTTGTAGTCGAACGCCTTCAGCCGGATGCGAATGCGTTGGTTGTTCATGTTTCAGCCCTCAGCCGTCGGCTCTCAGCCTTCGGCAAAATCTCGTCTTGTCGTGACCGCCTGGTTTCTCGCAGCCGTGCCTGTGCGGACAGCGGATGGCTGCCTACTCGATGATCTTGGACACGACGCCGGCACCCACCGTGCGACCCCCTTCCCGGATCGCAAAGCGCAACCCCTCCTCCATCGCAATCGGCTGGATCAGCGTCACCGTCATCGCCACATTGTCCCC
>JADZDD010000004.1 GCA_020851235.1 Burkholderiales bacterium
AGGCGCGAACTCCTTCGACGGTCCTGGGCGCGATGTACTCGGATGCCTCGACGTAGACGAATCGCCCCGCCGGATCGACGGCGATTCTCCCTTCCCCGACGACCGGTGTCCCGATTGGCGCAAGCGCACCCGTCGCCGCGTCGACGGCGTACGCCTTCAGAGCGATGTTGGCAGTGAGATAGACGTACCGCCCAACGGGATCCACGGCGAGTGCCGAGGCGTGATCGGGTGCCGCATACGGCGATCCGGGCAACGGCGCCAGCGCACCCGTGTCCGCGTCGATCGCGTAGGCCGAGATAGTGCTGGCGAACGTCTTGTAGGCCTGCGTCGCAACGTAGACGAAGCGTCCCGTCGGGTCGACGACCACCGCCAGGGGATTGGGTGCGGTCGCGAACGGCGAGCCGGCGATCCGGGTCAGGGCACCCGTGGCGGCGTCGATCGCGAACGCGGTCACACCGCTGTCGTCCGTGGCGACGGAATACAGGAAGGTGCCGGACGGGTCGACGGCGATCGCACTTGCCGGAGCGCCTCCGGTGGCGAACGGCGAGCCGGGCGCCGGTGTGAGCGTCCGCGTGCCGAAGTCGATACGGTACGCGCAGACGAAGCCCTGTGTTCCTTGCGCAGTCGCAAAGAAGGTCAGGCGCTGGTTCGGATGGACCGCCACCGCACTCTGCGGAGCGCAACCACCGGGCATCGTGAACGGCACCCGGACCAGCGTGCCTTCGTCATCCGAATCCTCCGCGTTCGCGCGCGGGGCGGGCTGCGGGAGGGCAGGGTTCGAATCCGGCGGGTCGTCTCTCCACCCCCACAACACCACCTTCGACGCCGCGAGCATCTCGAGAAATTCCTCTTCCTCCTTGATCTTCTCGTTCTCCGCAACAATCATCGCAGTCTCGCGATCCATTCCCTGCGCGACGTAAAGGCTTGCGCGTGGGGAGTCGTTCGCTTGGAGGTCGAAGCTGTGCGCGGCGGGCAACCATAGCCCTGCCGCAAGCGCGAGCGATGCCGCCACACGATGTGCCACGCGCGACGGCTTCAGGCGAACGGGACGATTCATGTCACCCCCCTGCCCTGAGGATGACCTGGATGCTACTCCCCGGCTGCCCGCTCAGGAAACAGCACCTCGGTGAAGCCGAACTTGCGCAGGTCGCGGATGCGCTGCGGGTACAGGATCCCGTCCAGGTGGTCGCACTCGTGCTGCACCACCCGGGCGTGGAAGCCGTCGACCTCGCGCACGATGCGCCGGCCGGCCGGATCGCTGCCCTCGTAGCGCAGGCGCGTGCAGCGCGGCACGAGGCCGCGCAGGCCGGGCACCGAGAGGCATCCCTCCCAGCCCTCCTCCTCCTCGTCGGTGAGCGGGGTCAGCACCGGGTTGATGAGTTCGGTGTATGGGACGGGCTCGACGTCGGGATAGCGCGGGTTGGCCTCGACACCAAAGATCACCACGCGTAACGGCACGCCGATCTGCGGCGCGGCGAGTCCCGCGCCGTCGGCGGCGCGCATGGTGTCGCGCATGTCGTCAAGGAGCGCTTCGAGCTCGCGAGTGGCGAAGCGCTCGACCTCGCGCGCACGCGCGAGGAGTCGGGCGTCGCCCATGCGCAGGATGTCACGAATCATCGATCGCCTCGCTGCGCATGACCCTCACCAGGCCGGCGCGATGTGATCGAGCAGCGTGCGCACGTGGCTCATGCCGGCTTCGAGGACCTGGGCGATGCCGGCAAGCGAAATCGCCTGCGCGCTGTCGCCGCGGCCCGCAGCGTGATTCACCACCACGCAGATGACGGCGTATGGCAGGTCGAGTTCACGGGCAAGGACCGCCTCGGGCATCCCCGTCATGCCGACCAGCGTCGCGCCGTCGCCTTCCATGCGTGCGACCTCGGCGGCGGTTTCGAGTCGCGGACCGTTGACGGCGCCGTACACCCCACCGTCGCGCAGGGGGAGCCTCGCGGCCGCCGCTGCGGCGAGGCACTTGGCCCGCAGCCCCGGATCGTACGGTTGCGTGAAGTCGACATGGACGACCTTGCCTTCGCCGCCGTCGAAGTACGTCGCCTCGCGGCCGGCCGTGTAGTCGATCAGCTGGTCCGGCAGCACGAGGTCGCCGGGCGAGCAGTCGCGGATGCCGCCCACCGAAGCGACCGCGAGAATGCCGGTGGCGCCCCGTTGCTTGAGCGCCCAGACGTTGGCCCGGTAATTCACGCGGTGGGGCGGAATGGTGTGACCGTGTCCGTGGCGCGCCAGGAAGACGACTTCCACACCGGCGACCTCACCGAAGAGGAGCGTGGACGACGGGTCACCGTACGGGGTGCGAACCACCTCGCGGTGCGCGACCGCAAGCGTCGATAACCGGGTCAGCCCGCTGCCGCCGATGATGGCAAGCATGACAATTGCTTCCTTTCGCTGGATGGCGCCGCGGCCCGCACACCAGCCGCCTCGGCTTCAAGTGGATCTTCACCACGTTTCATGACAATATCATGGCAGAAGCCAGGGCTCGCGGCCCGGTTGCGCGTGAGGAAGCACCCGTACTCGTGACCCGGGTCACCCGCGGCGCCGCGTGACGCGTCGCCGTGACACGAAGCCGGCGCGCCGGCGCACAAGGAATCGCATGTACCTCGATCGCCTGTTCAAGCTGATGGCAGAGAAAGAGGCCTCCGACCTCTTCATCTCCTGCGGTGCACCGATCAACCTCAAGATCAACGGCGTGGTCCAGCCGGTGTCGACGCACCCGATGGACATGGAGACGGTGCGGCGCATCGCCTACGAGCTCATGAGCAAGGAGCAGGCGCGCGAGTTCGAGAACTCGCTGGAGATGAACCTCTCCCACCTCGATCGCTCGGTGGGCAACTTCCGCGTCAACATCTTCCGCCAGCGCGGCACGATCTCGCTCGTCATCCGCTACGTGCGCAGCAGCGTGCCGCCGTTCGAGCAACTCAAGCTGCCCGCGGTGCTGCTCGACCTCGTGATGGCCAAGCGCGGGCTGGTGCTCCTCGCCGGCGCGACGGGGTCGGGGAAGTCGACCACGCTCGCCGCAATGATCGACCATCGTAACTCGACGCGATCGGGGCACATCCTCACGATCGAGGATCCGATCGAGTACCTCTTCGAGCACAAGCTGAGCATCGTCAACCAGCGCGAGATCGGCGTCGACACCACGACGTACGCGTCGGCGCTGCAAAACGCGCTGCGCGAAGCGCCCGATCTCATCATGGTTGGCGAGGTGCGCGACAAGGAGACGATGCAATCGGCGCTGCTGCACACGCTGACCGGGCACCTCTGCCTCACCACGATCCACGCCAACAACAGCTACCACGCGCTGTCGCGCATCATCAACCTCTTCCCGCACGACGCCCGCTCCGCGGTGCTGTCGGACCTCTCGATCGGGCTGCGCGCGATCGTTTGCCAGCGGCTGATCCGCAACCGTGACGGCGAGCAACAGCCCGCCGTGGAGATCCTGCTCAACACGTCGCTCATCGCCGAGCTCATCAAGAACGGCGAGTTCACCCAGATCAAGGAAGCGATGGAGCAGTCGCTGTATCCCGGATCGCAGACCTTCGAGCAGTCGCTGTGCCGGCTCTACCTCGACGGGGTCATCACCTACGACGAGGCGATGGCGGGCTCCGATTCGCCGACCAACCTCGCCTGGCTCATCAACCAGAGCAGTCCGACGTCGCGCATCGACGCCATGGCCGCTTCGACCCCCCGCGAAGGCGGGCAGCCCGGCGCCGACTTCGCATCGATGACGATCGATCCGGCACTGCTCGACCGCACGCACTGACGTCCGCGCGGAAGCACCCGCGGTATCCCGGCGGGATGGCAGCGCTCGCGTGCGGTACCATCGGCCGATGACCGCCGCTTGCGATCCGACGCTCGCCCTCACCCGCGACCTCGTCGCATTGCGCTCGCTCACGCCCGACGACGCCGGTTGCCAGTCGCTCCTCGCCGCGCGTCTGGCACCGCTCGGATTCTCCTGCGAGACGATACGTTCCAACGGCGTCACGAATCTTTGGGCGCGGCGCGGCAAGCGTGCCCCGCTCGTGTGCTTTGCCGGCCATACCGACGTGGTGCCGACCGGGCCGCTCGACGCCTGGCGATCGGATCCCTTCGTCGCCACCGAGCGCGACGGCAACCTGTACGGCCGCGGCACCGCGGACATGAAATCCTCGCTCGCGGCCTTCGTCGTCGCGATCGAGGCCTTCGTCGCCTGCCACCCGGACGCGCCCGGTTCGATCGCGCTCCTCGTAACCTCGGACGAAGAGGGGCCAGCCACCGACGGCACGGTCAAGGTCGTCGAGCGCCTGGCCACGCGCGGCGAGCGCATCGACTACTGCGTGATCGGCGAGCCCTCGTCGGTCGCGCACCTCGGTGACATGATCAAGAACGGCCGGCGCGGCACGCTGTCGGGCCGACTCGTCGTGCGCGGCGTGCAGGGTCACGTCGCGTATCCGCATCTCGCGCGCAATCCGATCCACGAGCTCGCTCCGGCACTCGCCGAACTCGCGACCACCGCCTGGGATGCGGGCGATGCGTACTTCCCCCCGACGTCGTTCCAGTGCTCGAACATCCACGCCGGCACCGGCGCCACCAACGTCATTCCGGGGACGGCGGAAGTGCTGTTCAACTTCCGCCACTCGCCGCAAAGCCCACGCGAGACGCTGGTCGAGCGCATGGAGGCGATCTTGCAGCGCCACGGCCTCGACTGCGAGCTCACCTGGACGGGCTGGGGCAAGCCGTTTCTCACCCCGCGGGGACGGCTCGTCGACGTCGCTGCCGCGGCGATCGGCGAGGTCACCGGCCGCAGTCCCGAGCTGTCGTGCACCGGCGGCACGTCGGACGGTCGTTTCCTCTGCGACGTGTGCGACGAACTGGTCGAGCTCGGCCCGGTGAACGCGTCGATCCACCAGATCGACGAGCACGTGCGCATCGCCGACCTCGCGCCGCTCGCGCGCATCCACACGCGCATCCTCGAACGCCTGCTCCTGGAGGCGCCATGATTCCGGCGGACGAGCTCATCACGCTGCGCGACTGGCTGCGCTACGCCGTCTCGCGCTTCGGCGAGAGCAAGCTCGCCTTCGGCCACGGCAGCGGCGAGGCCTACGACGAGGCCGCCTACCTCCTGCTGCACGCGCTGCACCTGCCGCTCGACGCCCTCGAGCCTTTCCTCGATGCGCGGCTCACGGCCGGCGAGCGCGAGCGCGTCGGCGAGGTCTTTGCGCGGCGTATCGACGAGCGCATCCCGGCGGCCTACCTCACGCGCGAGGCATGGCTCGGCGACTTTCGCTTCTACGTCGACGAGCGCGTGATCATCCCGCGCTCGTACATCGCCGAACTCATCCCCGGCGCGCTCGAGCCTTTCGTCGGGCCGGCGGACGAGGTCGTGACCGCGCTCGACATGTGCACCGGATCGGGCTGCCTTGCCATCCTCCTCGCGCATGCCTACGAGCGCGCCGACATCGACGCCGTCGACATCGCCTCCGACGCGCTCGCGGTCGCGCAGCGCAACGTCAGCGATTACGGCCTCGCGGCGCGGATCAACCTCATCCGCTCGAACCTCTTCGAGAACGTCCCGGAGAAGAGCTACGACCTCATCATCTGCAATCCGCCGTACGTGGACGCACGTGCGATGGAGACGCTGCCGGCCGAGTACCGGCATGAGCCCACGCTCGCGCTGGCCGGCGGCGACGATGGGCTCGATGCCGTACGCGTCCTGCTGCGCGAGGCGCCGCGCTTCCTCGACCACGGCGGCGCGCTCGTCGTCGAGATCGGGCACCATCGCGCGGCGGTCGAAGCGGCGTTTCCGCGGCTCGCACTGACCTGGCTCGCAACGGCAACGAAGGAGGACGGCGTGTTCGTCGTCACCCGCGAAGAGCTCGTGGCCGGGCGTTAGCCGTCGATGCGCGCACTGCGTACCGGTGGCGAGATCCTCGTCGCCAACCTCGTCGCGCAAGGTGCCGACCTCGCCTTCGGTGTCCCCGGGGAGAGCTATCTCGCCGTGCTCGATGCGCTCGCCGACGTTGCCGACCGTCTGCGCTTCATCGTCTGTCGGCAGGAAGGCGGTGCCGCCTACATGGCCGAGGCGTACGGCAAGCTCACGCGTCGCCCCGGCATCGCGTTCGTGACACGCGGACCCGGCGCCACCAACGCGGCGATCGGCATCCATACGGCGCTCCAGGATTCGACCCCGCTCGTCCTGTTCGTGGGACAGGTTGGTGGCGCGATGGTCGACCGCGAGGCGTTCCAGGAGGTCGACTACCGGCGGATGTATGGCAGCCTCGCCAAGTGGGTCGCGCAGATCGACCGTGCCGAGCGCATCCCCGAGTACGTCGCGCACGCGTTCCGGGTCGCCATGTCGGGGCGGCCAGGGCCGGTCGTCCTGGCACTGCCCGAGGACATGTTGACCTCGCGCGCCGCGGTCGTCGATGCGCCGCGCGTCGAACCGATCGAGGCGGCGGCATCGGCCGAGGCCGTCGCCGAGGCGCACGCGATGCTCGCCGCCGCGACGCGCCCGCTCGTCATCGTCGGCGGCAGCCGCTGGACCCCCGAGGCGCACGCGGCGTTGGCGCGCTTTGCCACGCTCCATCGATTGCCCGTCGCCTGCGCGTTTCGCCGGCAGGAACTGTTCGATCACCGCGATCCACACTACGCGGGTGACGTCGGGATCGCCATCGATCCCGCACTCGCCGCGCGGGTGCGCAACGCCGACGTGCTCCTCGTGCTGGGAGAGCGGCTGGGCGAGATCACGACGGGCGGCTACACGCTGCTCGCCGTGCCGAATCCGACACAGCGGTTGATCCACGTGCACCCGTCGCCGGACGAACTCGGCCGCGTGTACCAGCCCGCCCTGCCCATCGCCGCCACGCCGCACGCCTTCCTCGCCGCGGCACTGGCGTTGCCTGCGCCCACGACGCCGGCGTGGGCGGCCGACCTTGCGAAGATTGCCGCCGAGCGCGAAGCCTGGCGCAGGCCGCGTGCCGTGCCCGGCGCCGTCGACCTGTGGCAGATCGTCCTGTGGCTCGACGAACGTCTTCCCGCCGATGCCATCATCACCAATGGTGCGGGCAACTACACGACGTGGCTGCACCGGTTGTATCGCTACCGAAGCCTCGGTTCGCAGCTCGCGCCGTATTCGGGCGCGATGGGTTACGGCGTGCCGGCCGCGGTGGCGGCCAAGCTCGTGCATCCTGCGCGTCCGGTGCTCGCGTGGAGCGGCGATGGCTGCTTTCTCATGAACGGACAGGAACTCGCCACCGCCGTTCAGTATGGCCTCGGCATCGTGTTCGTCGTGATCGACAACGGCATGTACGGGACGATCCGCATGCACCAGGAGCGCCGGCACCCCGGACGCGTGTCTGGCACGTCGCTACGCAACCCCGACTTCGCGGCGCTCGCCCGAGCCTTTGGTGCGACGGGTGAAACGGTGGCGCACACGGCGCAGTTCGCGCCGGCCTTCGAGCGCGCCCTCGCCTCGACCCGCGCCGGCGTGCCGGCACTGCTGCACGTCAAGGTCGATCCCGAGGCGCTCACGATGGGCGCGACGCTGGCTGCGCTGCGGGCGCAGGGCGAGGCGGCGCGCGAGACGTGAGGCTCAGGCGCGCAGCGCGCGTCCGAGCACGATGCGCCAGAAGCCGCCGTAGACGAGCGTGATGCCGACGAGGAGCCCGACGAAGGTGAACGAGCTGTCGGGCCAGCCATTGGCGATGAGCAAGGCGATCACCACCGACAGGACACCGTCGAACATGACCCAGCCCCACCCGCGTCGCGGCTTGATGCGCCAGGCGAGCAGCAGCGCCGAGACGCCGTGCATGAAGATGAACGCACCGATGGCCAGCGCAATCGACGCCACGCCGACGACCGGGCGCACCAGCAGGAAGATGCCAAGCAACAGCGTGAGCACCCCGAGGAGGACCTTGAGGCGCAACCCCTCCCTGGCGCGATCCTGGATTGCGTAGATCACTTCCACGATCCCGGCAAAGACGAGCAGCCACGCGAACATGAGGTTGAAGGCGATCGCGGCAATCACCGGCTGCACGATGGCGAGGACGCCGGCCAGAATCAGCAGCACACCCCAGACGATCGCGCCCCGACCGACGCGATCGGCGATGGGCGCAGCGGAATCGGCCATGGCAAGTGCCCTTTCGATGGTGACGGGAAAGCGCGGATGCTATTCAACTTCGCCGGAATCGGCAACACGCGGCGTCGCAGTGTCGTGCCCGAGCGCGAGATCCTTGACGCGCTGACAACGCGCGACGATGGTGACGAGCACGCTGCCCGACCAGCCGAAGGTGAACAGGCCCGACATGGCGATGATCGGTGCGAGCATCTCCCACCCCTGCGGCAGCACGAACGCGCCGTAGCCCACGGTGGTGTAGGTATTGCCGGCGAAGAAGCCCGCCGTGCGCCAGTCGGTGACGAGCCCGCCGTAGACGAGCGAGCTCGCCCACGCCATCGTCTCCGCAAGGTGGAGGACAAGGAGCAGCAAGACCGAGAGCGCCATCACGACGTCGGCGTGCCACACGCGCGGGCGCGCCGTGATCGCGCGCATGCGCCGCGAGACGATGTCCGTAACCACGCGCACTCCGGCGGAATGGATGAGGATGATGGCGACGAGCATCGCGCCGCCGAAAGCGATATCCGCAGCCGGAAGCGCCTGCGCGAGGTGCTGTACGAACGACAAGCCGGCAACGTCGGTGGGGACGGCGCCAAGTGCGGTGGCCGCGCCGTCGAGACCCGTGGCGGGTGCTGAGGCGGTCGACGCCGGGCCTGCGGCAAGGTTTTGAGTCGAGACACTCATGAGGATCGTTCCCGGGTCGAGGTCTTGCGAAGGGATGGTGACGCAGGCCCGCTCGCGCGCGACGCGAGGGTGTCACGCCGCGGGAAAGGCACGCCGGATGATCTCCGACGCGGCACCCCCCGGCGCCGTTCCGAAGATCGCGCCGCCGAAGGCTTGCGAGGCGAGGCGCGATGCGCAAAAGGCGCCGGCCACCGCCGCCGGTGCATGGCGCACGAGCAATGCCGCCTGGAGCGCTACCGCGATGCGCTGCGTCACGCCACGACCGGCAGCCTCGTCGCCCGCTCCGTGGACGAGGTCGCGCAGCAGGGCCGCAGCGAACGCGTCGAGCGTGGTATCGCCGCCGCGCGCGGCGGCAAGCTCGGCGGCGAGTGCATCCACGCACGCGGGTTCGCGACCGATGGCACGCAGGACGTCGAGACAGACCACGTTGCCGGAACCCTCCCAGATCGAGTTGACCGGCATCTGCCGGTACATTCTCGCGAGCGGCGCCTCCTCGACGTAGCCGTTCCCGCCCAGCACCTCCATCGCCTCCGCCGCGACGAGCGGCCCCCGCTTGCAGATCCAGAACTTGGCCGCGGGCGTGACGAGGCGGCGCAGGCTGCGCGAGGCATCGTCGTCGGCATCGAAGGCATGGGCAAGACGCAGCGCGAGCACGGTCGCGGCCTCCGACTCGAGAGCGAGGTCGGCGAGCACCGCTTGCATGAGCGGTTGCGCCGCAAGCGCGCGACCGAAGGCCTGGCGTTGCCGCGCATGGTGCAACGCCTGCACCACGACGCTGCGCATGAGGCCGGTCGTGCCCAGCACGCAATCGAGGCGACACAGGTGCCCCATGGCAAGGATCGTCGCGATGCCGCGACCTTCGTCGCCCACGAGTTCGGCGTGCGCGCGTTCGAACTCGACCTCGGCACTGGCGTTCGACCGATCGCCGAGCTTGTCCTTCAGGCGGAGCAGGCGCAGGGCGTTGACGCTTCCATCCGGACGAAAGCGCGGCAGCAGGAAGCACGAAAGCCCGCCGGGCGCCTGCGCCAGGACGAGAAATGCATCCGACATCGGCGCCGAGAGGAACCACTTGTGACCCGTCACGACGTAATTGCGTCCCCCGGCAGGCTCGGCGCGCGTCGTGTTCGTGCGCACGTCCGACCCGCCCTGCCGCTCGGTCATGCCCATCCCCAGCGTGACACCCGCCTTGTCGTGCGCCGGCACGAAGCGAGGGTCGTAGCGCGCCGCGAAGACGCGGGGCAGCCACGTCGCGGCGAGGTCGGCGTCCAGGCGCAGCGCGGGCACCGCGGCGAAGGTCATCGTCGTCGGGCACAGCGCACCGCCCTCGACCTGCGCGAGCATCGTGAAGAGGGCGGCGCGCGCGACGTGCGCGCCCGGCCCAGGCCGGGCCCACGGCGCAGACGACACGCCGTGGCGCGCGAGATAGTCCATGAGCTCGTGATACGCCGGGTGGAACTCGACGTGATCGAGACGATGCCCGTTGCCGTCGAACGGAACGAACCGCGGTGGATAGCGATTGGCGAGTTCCGCCCGCAGCCGCATCTCGCCCGCGCCGATCTCCGCACCGCGCTCGTGCAGGAAATCGCACGCGTGCGCGGCACCCTCCCGGACGACCGCCTCCCGCAGCGCGATGTCGGTGGCGAACGGATTGTCGTCCGCGAGCGGGGGCACCTGATTGAAGGGATCGCGCACGACGGCAACGGCAGGCTCGAGCGACGCAGGCATGGATCCTCCGTGAACCCAGCGAGCGGCACGGATATCGCCGCCCCCGACAAGTCTAGCCCCTCGCGGCATCCCCCTCGTCCCCACAGGCAGTCGCACCGGCGCCCACCGCGCGAAGCGGCGGCTCGATCCGCGGTGGACACGCCCGGCGGAAGGCCTCGCGACCCGGCTCGTTCTGGCATACTGCGCGGTCATCGCGCGAGGTCGCCTCCCCTCGCGCGGAGCGCGCCATGAACGATTCGTCCACGATGGAACGCCTGGGCCGCTACCAGATCCGCGAGATCATCGGCGAGGGAGCGATGGCCTGCGTGTACAAGGCCTTCGACCCCGAGATCAATCGCCCGCTCGCGATCAAGCTGCTCAAGGCGCAGCTGCGTCTCGACGGCGAGTACCGCAACCGCTTCCTGCGCGAGGCGAAGGGCGCGGGCGTGCTCTCGCACCCGAACATCGTCACCGTGTTCGACGTCGGTGAGGATCAGGGTCACCCGTACATCGCGATGGAACTCGTCGAGGGAGGAACGCTCGGCGACGAGATCAAGAGCCGCAAGGTGCTCACCACGCGCGACGTCGTCGACATCGGCATCCAGCTTGCGCGTGCGCTCGACTACGCGCACAAGAAGGGAATCATCCACCGCGACGTGAAGCCCGGCAACATCATGCGGGTCGCGGACAGCAACACGATCAAGGTTGCCGACTTCGGCATCTGCCGCATCGACGATTCCGAAGCGACCGACGTCACGCAGCAGACGCAGATCGGCAACGTGCTCGGCACGCCGCACTACATGTCGCCCGAGCAGGTGATCGGCGAGAAGGTCGACTCGCGGTCGGACCTGTTCTCGGCCGGCGTCGTCTTGTACCAGCTGCTCACCGGGCATCTGCCGTTCGAGGGCGACACGCTGATCAGCGTCGCCTACAAGATCACCAAGACCGACCCGCCGTCGCTCGACAAGGTCCGCGCCGATCTGCCGCTGTCGCTGCGCCGTGTCATCGAACGGGCGCTGAAGAAGCAGCCCGACAAGCGCTTCCAATCGGGCGAAGAGTTCGCGCAGGCGCTGGTCGCCGTGCAAGACGACCTCGCCGAGGAGGAGGCACGCAAGGGAAAGACCCGCGGCGGGATTCCGCTCGCGCTGCGCTGGGCGCTCACCATGGCCGCCGTGGTCGCGATCACGATGACGGTGACCGCCACGATCCTCTACAAGCGCCAGTACGCGGCCATGATGGACCAGGTAAAGGACTACGGGGGGTCCCTCGCCAAGTTCACGGCGACGCAGGACGCGGTCCCGCTCCTGTCGGAGGACTGGGCGGCGATGGACGTGTTCATCCAGGAGACGCTCGGCCGGCAGCAGAATTTCTCGTACATGAGCGTCGTCGACCACCAGGGCATCGTGCGCGCGTCGAACGTCGCCGCCGAGGTAAACCAGAAGTACATCGCGCCGCAGGCCACCGCGGTGGCATCGAACGATCCGCAGGTGACGGTGCAAAGTCACGCGATGGCCGACGGACGCGAGGTCCTCGATTTCGCCACCCCGGTGCTGTTCCAGGGCAAGACCATCGGCAGCGTTCACCTCGGGATCTACGCCGCACCGCTCACCGCCGTGGCCAACCTCATGCTCGTGCTGCTTGCGATCCTGACGGCGGTGACCGTGGCCGCGGTCGCCGGCGGGACCTACCTCCTCGCGCAGCGGCTCGCGCAGCCGATCCGCGTGCTGCGGAATTCGCTCGGCGAACTCGCGAGCGGGCGTCTCGATTACCGCATCGGCGAGTCACGCAAGGACGAGTTCGGCGAGCTCTACAAGGAGTTCGACCGGACCGCGAAGGCCCTCGAGGATCGCTACGACGCAATCGCCCCCACGCCTTCGCCGCCGTCCGGTGAAGCACACGTCACCCATGCCGGCTGACGCGCGCCGGTGGCGTGCGCGACACATCCGGTGCGACGACGGCAGCAAGCGTTCGTGCGAGTGTCGGCGCTGGCACCCGGCGACCGCACTCGCGCTGCTCGCACTCGTCGCCGGTTGCGCAACCCCTCCCCCGGCGCCATTGCCGTCGGCGCCGGCCGCGCCCCCGATGGCTGCACCTGCGCACGGCCCGCTCATCGCCCAGGGTGACGACTATCTCGTCGTCGTCGCCGAGGCCGGCGACAGCTTCGACTCGCTCGCGCGGCGTTACCTGGGCGACGCGGCCAAGGCGTGGTGGATCGCGCAGTTCAACGACGCGGCCGCGGTGCGCGCCGGGGACATCCTCGTCATTCCCCGCCACGCGCACCATCCGCTGGGCGTGGTCGCCACTGGCTACCAGACCGTCCCCATCCTGTGCTATCACCGCTTCGGCAGCCGCGCGGCGAAGCTGAGCGTCACGGCGCAGGCCTTCGCGCAGCAGATGGACTTTCTCGCGCGTCACGGCTACACCGTGATCACGCTCGATCGGCTACACGCCTTTCTCGCCGGCAAGGAAGCGCTGCCCGCGAAGTCGGTGGTGATCACCATCGACGATGGTTACCGATCGGCGTTCGACATCGCGTATCCGATCCTCAAGCGCCATCGGTTTCCGGCCACCGTGTTTCTCTACACCGATTTCGTCGGCGCGTCCGATGCGCTGACCTGGGCGCAGATGAAGGAGATGATCGACTCCGGACTCGTGACGATCCAGCCGCACTCGAAGTCGCACGCCAACCTCGCGCAGCGCCTCCCCGGCGAGACAGACGCGCGCTACCGCGAGCGCGTGCGTCGCGAGGTCACGGTGCCGGTCGACATCCTCCGGGATCGCCTCGGCGAGCGCACGGTCACGTTCGCGTATCCGTACGGGGACGTGAACGAGTCGGTCATCGACGCCCTGATCGCCGACGACGTCGCGCAGGGCGTGACCGTGACTGCCGGCGGTAACGCCTTCTACGCGTATCCCTACCTGCTTCGGCGCAGCATGATCTTCGGCACCGAGGACCTGGATGCGTTCCAGGCGAAGCTCGTCACCTTCGTGCGCATGCCGGACCGGTGATGCCGCGGTTTCGCCGCACGTTGGGCGCTGCCCTCGCCTGTGCGCTTGCCGCCTGCGCACCGGTGCCGGTCGTCGAGACGGCGCAGCCCCCTCCCCCGTCGGAGGCACCCCTTGCCGCATCGCCACCGCACGACGCCGTGGCCACGGCGATGGCGCAGCAACGCCGGCAGGTCACCGCCGCCCGCGCGCGCGGCGACCTCGCAGCGGCAGCGACGCATCTTGCGGTCCTTGCCACCCTGGCGCCCGACGACGTCGCGATCGCCCGCGAACTCGCCGTCGCGCGCACGGAGATCGGCAACGCCGTGCGCGAGCAGTACCGGATCGGCCACGCGGCGCTTGCCGCAGGAGATCTCGAGCGGGCCCATGCCGCGATGTTGCGCGTGCTCGCCCTCGATCCACACGCGACCGACGCCGCCGCCGTGTTGCGCGACATCGATCGGCGGCGCTTCACGCGGATCCAGGCCGCGCGCGTCGCGAGACTCCCGCCCGTCGACGACACCGTCGCGAAGAGCGCACCACGACCGGCCGCGACGCCGCCGAACCCCGCCTTGACCAACGGCAACGACGGCTTCGCGATCGACCAGGCGATCGAACTGCTGCGTGCAGGCGATACGCATTCCGGGCTGCGCGATCTCAAGGCGTACGTCGCCGCCCACCCCGGTGATCGCACCGGCCGCCAGCGCATCGGCGCCGCGGTGGCCGAGCGCGCGCAGGACCTCGAGCGGCAGGGCAAGCGCGAGGAGGCGTTACGCACCTACGAGCAGGCGAGCGCCCTGCGCGGTGACGCGGGCGGGGCGTGGGTCGCGCGCGTGGAGCCGCTGCGCAAGAGGCTCTCGCAGGATTATTTCGCCAAGGGGACGCGGGCATTCCGCACGAACCTCACGCAGGCGATTGCCGACCTGGAGGCGAGCCTTCGCTTCGATCCCGGCAACACGCAGGCCGCGATCAAGCTCGCCGAAGCCAAGGCGGCGCGCGCGAAACTCGAAGCGATCAAGTGAGGTGACGCCTGCCGCGCCGAGACGTCGGGACGCACCGGCGCGGGGCGCAACGCCCGTCACTTGCCGCCGAATTTCTCGGCGAGCTTCTTGCGCAGGTCGAGCGCGCGCTCGCGCTCGAGCTTCGCCTTCTGATTGCCCGGCTCGAGTGCGAGTACGCGATCCCAGCTCGCGATTGCGCTGTCCAGATTCTGCCGCTGGAACGCCAGTGCGGCATCGCGCTCGTAACGGCGGGCCAGCGCGTTGCGTGCCGCATCGCGCTGCGCGATCGCGTCGCGATTGGCCGGATCGCGGGCCGCCGCGTCGCGATACGCCTCGTACGCCGCCTCGAGGTTGCCGGCCTTCTGGTACGCCGCCGCCTGCTGCATGAGTGCCGTCGCTGCACTTTGCGGGGTGCTGGACTCGGTTGTTGCCGCCTTCGCGGCCTCGTCGGCGGCATCCGACGTGGCCGCTGCCGCCGGACGAGGCGTCGTGGCCGGTTGCCGTCCCGGGATCTTGATCACCTGACCCGCAGCGAGCTTGCTCGGGTTGGCGATGTCGTTGTATTTCGCCAGGATGTGAAAGCGATACCGGTCGCCCAGGTATTGCTGCGCGAGCTTGGATAGCGAATCGTCGCGCTGCACCGTGTAGCGAAAGTAAACCGTTCCAAGTTCCTTTTGCGGATCAGCCTTGATCTGGTCCATGAGCTTGCGCGCGAGCTCGTTGGCGGGGTCGAGCTTCATCGCCTCCTCGAGCGTCACCTGCGCCGCGGTCTCGTCACCGTCCTGGAGTTGCGTGATCGCGTCGATCGTGAGCTTGTGCGCCTGCGCCTTCGCCTGCGCCGGGGTCAGTTCGGGTGCCGGCGGCGGGACCGGCTTGGGTGCCTCGACGACGGGAGGCGGTGGTGGCGCCACGGGTGCGGGCGCCGGCGCCGGTGCAGGCTCGGGTGGGGGTGTGGCGCAGCCGGCCACGGTCAGGGCAACGAGGGTCGCGAGCACGAGCGCGCGCGGGCGGGGGAGGCAGCGCGCACCGCCCGTCGTGCCTCTTCGGTCATGCTCGATCGACAACACGCACCATCCCATGCGACCCGCGCCGCGGCGGCGGAAAGGCGCATATTGCACGCGGTCGGGGTCGAAAGACAACTGCCCGGGTGCGCTCGCTCACGCCGGCGCGCGACAGAAAATTGCGAGCGCCGAGTAATTGTCCTGCTCGCGCCCACCGCGACGCACGACGTCGGCCGTCATGGCCTCGAGCCAAGCCGCCGGACTCGCCGCCCGCGCGAGGCTTTCGATCATGACCGCCTCGTCGACGTATTCCCAGAACCCATCGGTGCAAAGGAGGAAGGCATCACCTGCCACGAGTGAAAACGGCGTCTCTTGCAGCGTCACGGGCAGATCGACCTCGTGGCCGAGTGCCGCAAAGAGCTTGCTGCGCACGAGCGACTCACGCGTCGCGCTCGGTGCGAGGTAGCCCGCATCGACGAGCTTTTGCACGACGCTGTGATCCTTCGTCCGGGCGACGATCGCGCCGGCGCGAAAGCAGTACAGGCGCGTGTCGCCCACGTGCGCCCACACTGCGCTGTCGCGGGCGGTATCGATGGCCAGCACCGTCGCGGTCGCCCGCATGGCGGCGAGTTCGTCTTGCGCCTGCTGCTGCGCGATGAGCGCCCGGTGCGCTGCCCGCAATGCGGCGTCGAGAGCGCGCGCGCTGCAGTCCGGAGCTTCCTGCAACGTCTCGAGGACGACGCGTACGGCCAGGCGCGAGGCGACATCCCCTCCGGCATGTCCCCCGGCGCCGTCGCTGACGACCGCGAGGCAGCATGCGTTGCCGGTCCAGAATCCGTACGCGTCCTCGTTGCGCCCCCGCCCACCGGGATCGCAAACCACCGACATCTCGAGTTCCATCGCGCGCTGGCTCGCCTCAAGGTGCGCCGGGATCGGGGGCCGCAGGCCGTGCTCGTGCCTGATAAGCGGCGAGGAAGGCGTCACCGAAGAGGAAGTGGAAATCGGTCTGCGCCTCGCGCGAGATCTCCGCGTACAGCGCCTCGTACTGGCTCCACAGGCGCGCCTTCTGCTGGACCGCGAGGAACGACGCCGGAGCCGACGCGTTCAAGCGAAGCTCGAGCGCAGCGGGGTCGAAGCGCGCGAGCACCGCCTCGAGTGCCGCGCGCATGCCCGCGATGAACCCCTCGTGGTGCAGGCAAAGGCTCGCCCGGGCGTCGGCGAGGCTACGCTGCGGGTCCATGAATCCCGGCGCCGGCGGCGTGAACAGGTGCGCAACCGCGGTCGCGACGTCGGGGGCGAACTTCAGCGGATTGTTGTCCTGCGCGACGATCACCGTGGCGTCAGCGCGAACCTCGCGCTTCGCGCTCGCGCGTGCCGACAGGAGGTCGAGAAGGCCGCGCATCGTCTCGCGCATGATCGCACCCAGATCCTCCATGAAACGGGGGTTCAACCCACTCGCAACGTCGAGGTCGGGCACGCCCGCGCCACGCAGCAGCGCCGCGAGCAATGCTGCATCGCCGCGCGTCGCGGCGGCATCGTCACTGCGCGATGACGGGACCGGTGCCGGCGCCGGAGGCGATGCCTCCGGGATCGGCGCCGGTGCGCGGGGCTCGACCCGCGTCGGCACCGGACCCGGCGAAGGCACGATCACCGACGCGATCCGGCTCGCCGGCTGCGCCGCGCCGCCCTCGGCCCACGAGACGAGCGTTCCTTCGCGCAGGATCGTCGTCGTATCGTCGTCGGCCGCTTCCCCGTCCATCCGATCGCCGTCGACGCGCAGGACGTAGCCTCCGATGCGCAACTCGTCGCCCGCACCCAGCACGCGTTCGCGGCCCTTGCCCACGGGCGTCCCATTGACGAGCACCGCGACCGTGCTTCCCTCGTCGCGCAACGTGTAGCGTCCGCCGACCTGCGCGACGAGCGCGTGCGTTCGTGAAATGACACGATCCGGATCCGGCAGGACCAACGTGCAGTCCGGTGAACGACCGATGCTGCCGCCGGCGGCGCCGAAGCGCGCATCGATCGTCGGCTCGACCCGTGTGTCCTTGTAGGTGATGACCGTGATCGTCAGCATCGCTTTCCCCGTCGCGAGACGGCGCAGGATGGCGCGCGCGACACACGCTCGTCAAGGCCCGCTCTGGCAAAATGCGCGTCGTCTTCGGCCCGCCCCTTCGCCATTCACACCGCCATGGAGCACCCGCACGCGGCGAGCGCGCCGCAGCATACGTTCGGCGACTTCGCCCGCGAGGTGGGCCAGGGCGTCTCGTCGGCGTTCGTCCTCGTGGCGATGATGCTGCCGCTGGGACTCATCGCCTTCGCGCCCCTGGGTGCCTACGCGGTGGAGGCCGGGCTGCGCGCGGCGTTTGCCGCGGCGATCTTCGGGACGCTGACCGCGTTCGTCCTGAGCGGCGCGCTGCTGCCCAACGAAGTCCCGCGTGCCTCGTCGGTGTTTCTCTTCGCGGCGTTCGTGCTGCGTCTTGCCGCCGACGGCACGCTGCGCGCGACGCCGTCGCACGGCGCCGCCGAAATCCTCTTTCTCGCCGCCCTGTGCCTCGCGCTGACCGGAGTGATCCAGATCCTCTTCGGCTTCCTGCGCCTGGGCAACATCGCGCGCTTCGTCCCGTATCCCGTGGTCGCGGGGCTCATGACGGGCCTTGCGATCTCGCTCGTGCTCTACGAACTGCCCGAGGTTCTGGGCACGCACGGCGCCGAGGGCGGCGCCGGCGGCGAGGGCGAGAGCCACGGGTACGTCAACGGCTGGGCGGTCCTCGTCGCCCTCGTGACCATCGTGACCTTCGTCATCGTCGCCCGCCGCTGGCCGCGCTCACCTTCGAAGCTCATCGGGCTGGCCGCCGGAACCGCGGTCGCGACCGTCGTGACGGTCCTCCTCCACGCCGACGTGGGCCCACGCGTGCCGACGCTGGGCAAGCTGCCGCTGCCGGATGCCCTGTGGCCGCTCGTCTCCGGTGACGGCATCGCTCTGGCTTTCGCCTACGGCGCCGACCTGCTCGTCACCGCGCTCACCATCGCCGTGGTCGGGTCGCTCGACAGCCTCCTTGCCGCCGTCGGCGAAGCCGACGGGCCTCTGGACACCGCGCACCACCCCAATCGACTCCTGGTCGCGCTTGGCTGCGGCAATCTCGTCTCGTCGCTCTTTGGCGGGGTCCCCGTGGCCTATTCGTCGCACCACGCGATCACCACGCACCACGCCGGCGGCTTCAAGCTCGTCTCGAGCCTCGCCACCACGGTGACGCTCGTGTTGCTCCTGCGCTACGGCGGCGCGCTGTTGCACCTCATCCCGATCGCCGCGCTCTCGGCGATGATGCTCGTCATCGCCGTCGGTCTCATCGACCGCTGGGCGGGCGCCACGATCGACCGCCTGCGCCGCGGCCAGTACGACAGCGAACTCATCGTCAACCTCTCGCTCGTCCTGCTGGTGGCGATCGTGACCATCGCCTTCGGATTGGTTGCCGCGGTCGTGACCGGCCTCATCCTGTCGATGGGCCTCTTCCTCGCCGTCATGAACCGCTCGCTTATCCGCTCGGTGCAAACCGGCGCCACGCGCGGGTCACGTCGCGTGTATCCGCCGGAGCAGGCGAGCCTGCTGCGCGTCGAGGGACAGCGCATCAAGGTGCTCGAACTCGACGGCGCCCTCTTCTTCGGCACTGCGGACCGGCTGGCGGCGGAGGCGCTGCGTGCCGCGCAGGGCGCCCAGTACCTCATCGTCGACCTGCGTCGCGTGACGATGATCGATGCCTCGGGTGCGCTCATGCTGAACAAGCTGCAACGCCTGCTGCGCGAGCAGCACGTGACGATGCTGCTCGCGCACGTGTCAGCGACGAGCCGCCTCGGGCGCGCGCTCTTCGGCGCCGGGGTGTTCGTGCAACGCCATCACCCCGAGTGGTTCGAGGACACCGATCGCGCCCTCGAGTACGCCGAGCGCAAGATCCTCGCTGCCGCCAACGTCGCCGTCGACGAGAAGGAACTCGCCATCGAGGACTTCGCACTGCTGAAGGGACTCTCGCCGGACGAACTGCGCTTCATGAAGCCCTTCCTCGATCGGCAGCTCTTCGCCGCCCACGCCGCGCTCTACCACGACGGGCAGCAGGGTGAGCGCCTCTACCTGCTTGCCCGCGGCGCGGTGAGCATCGTCGTCGAAGATCCCGCGGCACATGGCAAGCCGCGCCGCGTCGTCACGCTCGCGCCAGGGGTGATCTTCGGCGAGTCGGCGATGATCGAAGGCGGCGTCCGGTCGGCGAGTGCCATTGCCGACACCGAGGTCGTGACGTACAGCCTGTCCCGCGCGAATCTCGAAGTCATCCACCAGCGTAACCCCGAGCTCGCGCGTCGCTTGCTCCTCAACATGCTGGGGCACCTGTCCGGGCTGCTGCGGATGACCTCCGCGCTCGTGCGCGACGCGAGCGAGGCGGTCGACTAGGGATTCACCCGATGCCGGCGCCGCCGCGCGGCGTCAGGATGTCCCCTCGCCCGCGCCGGGCCGCTCCGCCGTCGCGTAGGCGCGGCGAAACTCGCGCTCGAAAGCGGCCCAGAAGTCGCCCTGCGCGTCGCGCGCGGCGTCCTCGTACGTTTCGACCAGGAGGTCCCACTGGCGCGCCTTGCGATTGGCAGCGAGGAAGCGGTCGAACGCGCCGCTGCCCAGTCGCTCGTCGAACGCGTCCGGGGAGAAGTGGGCGAGCAGTTGCTCCAGCGCGGCATGGATGCCGGCGGCCAGGCCGCGGTCGTGCGCGCGCAGGTCGTCGTAGGCATCGGTCACGGCGCGCACCGGCGCCATGAGGTCGGCCCGCTCGGGAGCAAGGAGGTGACGCAGGGCGACGTCGACGTCCCACGCGGCCTTGAGCGGATTGACGGCGCGCGGGCCGATGATCGTCATGTCGGCGTGGATGTGGCTCTTTGCCTGCGAGCGCAGGCGCAGGAGCTCGACGGTGCTTGCCGTCATCTCGCGCAACAGCCGCCCGATCGCCTCCATCGTATCGGCGTCGAGCGGGGGAGCCGGCGTCGTCGCGGGCAGCCCGAGGCCGCGCCGGAAGGCCTCTTCCAGCTCGCGTCGTCGCGCCGCCTCGCGCTCCGGCGGGCGCGCGGTCGAGGCAGCAACGGGAGGCGTGGAATCGGGCGTCATCGTGGTTTCGCGCGCGCAGTGTACTCCGATTGCAACGACCCGCGGGCGGCGTGTCCGCGTCGGCCAGGAGGCGACAACGACACCAGGCGGGCGCGCCGAGCGGCACGCGCGCCTTGCGTGCCGCCCCGGGCGACGAGTTATCATCCATCTCGCGGAAACGGCACGACGATGCCGCGGCGCGGCGCGTTGGCCGCACGACAAACCGCAGGCTGCGCACGATGCACATCGCGGCGGAGGGTTCCACGGAGTGCCGAGCGTCGCTCGGCCCGCACGCCGCCGGATGATGCCCGCTGCGCGTCGCAACGCTCTGTTCAATCTTCCCTCGCCGCTCCCATGACCCTCTCCGATACCGCGTTCTGGATTGCGCTGCTGCAGATCATCGGCGTCAACCTCGTCTTGTCCGGCGACAATGCCGTCGTGATCGCGCTGGCCGCGCGCTCGCTGCCGCCGAAACAGCAAAAGCAAGCGGTCTTGTGGGGCAGCGGCGCCGCGGTGGTCATGCGGATCGTCCTCACCGTCGTCGCGGTCGAGTTGCTGCGCCTGCCGTATCTCAAGCTCGTGGGCGCGGCGCTGCTCCTGTGGATCGGCATCCAGCTCCTGCTCCCCGAGGACGACGATCACGAGGGCAAGGCGATGGCCAACACGGGCCTCGTCGCGGCGATTCGCACGATCCTCATCGCCGACCTCGTGATGAGCCTCGACAACGTGATCGCCGTCGCCGCCGCCGCCAAGGACGATCTGACGCTGCTCATCATCGGGCTCCTCATCAGCATTCCGATCGTCATCTTCGGCAGCACGATCCTCATGAAATTCATGGAACGCTGGCCGATCATCATCACCATCGGTGGCGCGCTCCTGGGTTGGGTGGCAGGCGAGATGGCGGTGAGCGACCCTGCGATCAAGGCGTGGGTCGACACCAACGCCGGCTGGCTCCACTACGCCGCGCCGGCACTGGGCGCGATCGTCGTCGTCCTCGTCGGCAAGTGGCTCGCGCGGCGTGCCGAAGCCGCGGCACGATTGAAGGTCAAGGATCTCGCACAGAACCCGGGCCCGCCGCCGGGTTGACGCGAGCGTCCGCGCCGCTGCACGCCGAGCGACCTGCCGCCGCGAGGAGAGCCGACCCATGCGAATCCAGGCCGCGGTCCTCGAAGCCATGGGTCGTCCGCGACCCTACGCGCAATCGCGGCCGCTCGTCGTGCAGCCTTTGGAGCTTGCGCCGCCCGGCCCGGGCGAGGTCCTGGTCCGGATCCGCGCAGCGGGCCTTTGTCACTCCGACCTGTCCGTGATCAACGGCGAGCGGCCCCGTCCGACGCCGATGGCACTCGGACACGAGGCGGCCGGCGAAGTCGAGGCGGTCGGCGATGGTGTGGACGATCTCGTCCCCGGTGACCACGTCGTGCTCGTCTTCGTGCCCAGTTGCGGACACTGCGTGCCTTGCGCGCAGGGCCGCCCGGCGCTGTGCGAGCCGGCAGCCCGAGCCAATGCGGCGGGGACGCTCCTGTCCGGCGCACGACGCCTCGCGCGCGGCGATGACGCCTTGCACCACCACCTCGGTTGCTCGGCCTTCGCCGAGTACGCGACCGTGTCGCGCCGCTCGCTCGTCCGTATCGACGACGACCTGCCTTTCGTGCACGCGGCGTTGTTCGGTTGCGCGGTGCTGACCGGCGTCGGCGCCGTCGTCAATACCGCGAAGGTCCGCGTCGGCGCATCGACGGCGATCGTCGGTCTGGGCGGCGTCGGGCTTGCCGCATTGCTGGGAGCGCATGCCGCCGGTGCGCGCCAGATCGTGGCCGTCGACCTCTCGCCGCAAAAGCTCGAGATGGCCCGCGCGCTCGGCGCGACGCACACGTTCGACGCGAGCAAGGACGATTGCGTCGATGCGATCCGCGCCGTCACCGACGGTGGCGTCGACCATGCGTTCGAGTTCGCCGGGTCGGTGCGTGCCTTCGATACGGCATACCGGATCACGCGCCGTGGCGGTACCACGGTGACCGCGGGTCTCCCGCCTCCTGCCGCGTCGTACGCCCTGCCGATCGTGAATCTCGTGGCGGAGGAGCGCACCGTCAAGGGGAGCTACGTCGGCACCTGCGTGCCGACGCGCGATCTCCCGCGCTACGTCGACCTGTTTCGCCAGGGTCGCCTGCCGGTCGATCGGCTCCTCACCGGGACGCTGCGCCTTCACGACATCAACGCGGCGTTCGACCGTTTGCACGACGGCACGGCCGTCCGCCAGGTGATCGTCTTCGACTGACCGCGCCCGAAAGGGTCAGATCATCAGCTTCTTCAGCGTCTCGGGATTCTTGACGATCGCCTTCTGGCGCTGCGCCGGAGCCTCGTAGAGCGCCGCGGGAGGATTGGTCTCGAGGCGCGACAGGATCGCCGGGTCGTCGCATCTGGCATCGAAGGTCACGCCGACCTCGTCCCCCGCGACCGGACCGACGGCGAAGCAGGGCTGGCCGAGCTTGGCATCGAGCGGCTTCAAGATCCCGGCCGCGACGAGGTCACCCGCGGGCCCGGCCCCCGCGATCTCGAGATCGAAGCGGTGCGCGGCACTGACCTTCGCGGTCAGCACCGACGGCATGCCGACGATCTCACGGCGCAACGCCTCGTCGGCGACCGCCGGAGGCAGACCCATCACCTTCAGCACGACGCGCCGTCCCTTCGGTTGCACGTGCGACAGGAAGAAGTCGCGCGAGAACTCGTTGGCGATGCGCGTGCCGATCGCCTGCAGCGCGAGTTCCTCGCTCGCCCAGCTCCCCTGCCCCGTGGGCAGCTTCGTGTTGTAGTAGATCTCCTCGCCCGTGGCGCGATCGATCGCCTTGATCGTCCAGCCGTTGAGGGCGTACTTGGTCACGGTGAGTCCGGAGGCGTCGAGCTTCATCGACAGGCGCTTCAGCGTCGCCTCCCCCTCGACGAGGAAGTCGGGGCCGGCGGCCGGATCGCCGCCGCGTCCGCCGTCGATCGACCAGGTGCGAAAGCCGAACGACTTGATGCGCTCCTTCAGGATGTTCTCGGCCGCCGGCGACGGTCGTGGCGGCGCGTCGGGGCGGTCGGCGTCGCGCGTGGTCACCTGCACCGCGACGCGCGGATCGCCGCTCGCGCGGATGAAGTCGATGCGCTCGTTGCGCGACATCTCGTTCAACGACTTCTGCACCGCCTTCACGTTCACGATCGCCTCGGTGGTGAGCGATGCGAGGCCGTCCTTGCGCGCCTCCGGTGCACTCTCGCGCACGACCGTGGTGACGTAATCGGCGCTCCGGGCAAGCACCCGGTCGCGCAGCAGATCGTAGTTCTTTGCCACCGACCCCTGGTCGACGAGCAGATTCACCGCCTTCGCCACGAGCTGGCTGCGCGCATCGGCGCGAAGGTCGGCCTGCAGGAGCGAGCGATCGGCCTGATACCGTGCGTCGGCAGGATCGGCGAAGCCGACCGCGGAGATGACGAGCGTCCCCGGATCGAGCTTGGCCGCCGGGGCAGGTGTAGCGGCCGGAGCCGGGGCGTCCGCCGCAACGGGGGGGAGCACCGCGGGCGGCACGGCCGCGGTCGTCGCAGCGGTCGTCGCAGCGGTCGTAGGCGCGGTCGTCGCAGCAGGCGAGGCCGCACCGGCGAGCGCTCGCGCCGTCGTCGAGGCAGCCTCACCCTGCGTCGTGCGGTAGGCCATCCAGCCCAGGGCCGCGACGGCAGCGACGACGATGCCACCGACGATCGCTACGGCAGGCGCCTGCGATCGCGTGGTCGGGGCGGCTGCCGCCTTCGCCGCGGGTGCGGCGCCCGACGTCACCGCCGCACGTGCGGCCACGGCCCCTGCGGGGGCCGCAGCTGCGGGAAGGCGCGTCGTATCGCCGCTGCCGACGTCCGCCTGCGCGGCTGCCGCCTGCAGCGCGGCAGCGAAGGCTTCGGCGGTGGCAAAGCGCTCCTCGGGCTTCTTCGCGAGTGCGGTTCGGACCACCGCGTCGAGCGCTCCAGGAATCTGCGTGTTGAAGCGGGACGGTGGCAGTGGATCCTCTTCGAGGACCTTGCGCATCGTGATCGTCGCGTTACCGGTGAACGGCCGCTCCCCGGTGAGGAACTGGTAGAGCATCACGCCGACCGAGAAGAGATCGGATCGCCCATCGACCGGGGTCCCCAGGATCTGCTCCGGCGACATGTACGCCGGCGTCCCCAGCACCGTCCCCACCTGCGTGAGCTCGGAGGATTCGACATGCGCGATGCCGAAGTCGGCGACCTTGGCCGTGCCGTCCGGCTGGATGAAGACGTTGGCCGGCTTGATGTCACGGTGGACCACACCCAACCGGTGCGAGTATCCGAGCGCGGCCAGGATCTCGCTCACGATGCGCACGACGTCGGGCAGGGCGAAACGCCCGTTCTCCTCGAAGTAGCTCTTGAGCTCGCGGCCCTTCACGAGCTCCATCGCGATGTACGAGACGCCGGCGTCCTCGCCGAAGTCGTAGATGGCGACGATATTGGGATGGGTGAGCTTCCCTGCTGCCTGCGCCTCACGCCGGAAACGAGCGAGGATCTCGCCGGCGTGCGCGCCCTGGAGCGCTTCGCGGCGGATCGTCTTCAGCGCCACGGCGCGCTCGATCAGCGGGTCGTACGCCTCGTAGACGATGCCCATCGCGCCGCGGCCGAGCTCGCCGCGGATCTCGTACTTGCCAAGTCGGGTCAGTTCGGCCATGGGGTGTTGCGATCCGTCGTGGTGGCCGCGGCCGGCAACGCACGCGGTGCGCGCCACGGGCCTCCGGTCAGGAGCCGCGTCACTTGTACTTGTTGTCGATCTCCCACACCGACTTCTGCACGAGGCGCTGCACCATCGTGTCGAGCCCGGCGCCACCTTGCTGCGACTCGCGCGCGCCGAGCGCACCGCTCGACGTCGCGCCGACTTCCATCTTCTCCTCGGTGTAGCCCTGCGCGAGCTGCTCGGTGGTCTCGGCGTCGATGATCTTGTAGCGCATTCCGATCACCCACACGCTCGTCGCCTCGCCGCTGTGGACCGAGCCCAGCGCCGTGCCGCCCACGGCGCCCGCAAGCGCCCCGCCCGTCGACCCGGAAAAAGCACCGAGGATGCCTGCCATCTGGCCCAGCGTGCCGCCATCGAAGCTCTTCTGTGCCGACGCCACCTGCTCGGTCTTCAGGATGTCGAACTTCACGACGTACTTCGTCGTCTTGACCTTGCCCATGCCGAGGTACTTGCGCGCCGCCTGCGGGTCGCCCAGGTTGTAGGCGAGTTCGAATTCGCGCAGGACCGGACCCAGGTTGCTGCGCTCGAGCACCTTGAAGTTCGCATTGGCAAGCTCGAGCTCGCCGTAGTCGGCGATGTTGTTGGCGGTGAACTTCTGCAGGAACGTCGCGTTGTTGCTCTTGATCTCGCCGGGAATCACGATGACCTGGACTCCGGGCTTGTTGCGGTTGGTGTAGTTGACCGCCTGGTACAGCGTCTTGTCCGCGGACTGGTTCGCCTGTTGCGAGGTCGTGCCGCCGGCGGTCGGCGACGCACTCTGGAAGGTCGGCTGGGCGAGCGCGAGCGACGTCGCGACGGCAAGGCCCAGCGCGCCGGTGCAGCGAATGAGACGGAATGGAACGCGATGCATGCTCTTCTCCTGCGGAGGGTGGGTCCGAAATGGTTGGGCGCGGCGTGCTCCGCGGTTCATTTCCGCTTCGGCGTCGGCGGCAGGCCGGCGTTGCGGCAATAGTCCCCGTACAGACGGGCGACGATCTCGTCGGCCTGCTCGTTGACGAGCGTGAGCGCCATCTTCGCCACGTCGCTGCCGGCGTAGGAAGCCGCGTCGGCGCCGACGTCGGAGACGATCTTGCCATCGCTTTGCGCGAGCGTGAAGCCCATCGACACCGACACCTGGTTGACCGCGATGATGTTGTTCATGCGCGCGTCGGCGGTGATGAGACCGCGCAGGACGAAGCTCGCCCCCATGCGTCGCGCGGCGGACAGCGCGGCGTCGGGGTCGTTGCGGAAATAGGCATCGATCTCGGCCTGCTTGATCTGGGCGCGAATCTCCTCCGGCGTGTACGTGCGCAGCCCGAGGTCACGCAGTCGCGCGTTGATCACCTGGAAATGCGGCCCGTAGTTCCTCTGCTCGGCCATGACGTAGCCGTCGGATTGCCGCTCGCCGATGATCACCATGATCTTCTTGCCCTTGAGCTCGGCGCGGCACGGCGTCGACAGCTCGTAGGCGATGCGATCCTCGCGTGCGGCCTGCGCCGCCCGCTCGGCCGCCTGCGACGGGTCGGGCTGCGAGAACTTGAATCCCTGCGCGCCGACCAGCGGCGCAACCAAGCCCAGCAACGCGCAAGACGATGCGACGACAGCGACGAGACGCACGACCAGTTCTCCCTGCGGCAACGGCGCCACGGATCGAGGGCGAAGATTATGCCAAGGCGTGCGGAAAATCCACCGCCGCGCGGATGGGCGGCGCAAGGGCGAGCGCGAGCGCCGACATGCCCCGGCGACGCGGGCGGGTGGTGCGTCGAATGCGGCGCACCTCCGGTCCGCGACGCCGCGCCGCAATCCTCGCGTCGCGTGCTGCTGTGCTAACCTCACTCACGCATGAACGAGGCCACCGTCGCCGCCGCCAGCCCACGCGGCGCGCCCGCCCGCGGCGGCGCGCTCGCCCGCTACCTCGGATCGCTTGCCACCCGCTCCGCGATCCCGTTTCGCGTCGTCTTCGTCGACGGCACGGAGTTCCGCAGCAGCGACGCCGAACCTGCCTTCACGCTGCGCTTTCGCACCCGGCGCGCACAGCGCGCGCCGATGCTCTTCGGCCATCTCGCGCTCCTCGAAGCGTATTTCGACGGCGAGCTCGACGTCGACGGTGACTTCGCTCAGGTGTTTCGGGCCGGAATGGATGCGTCGTCCAACGCCAGCGACCTGCCGCTCGTCCGGCTGCGCAACGGCTGGCACGAGATGCGCCACTCCAACGCCTCGATCGCGCAGGCCAAGGCCAATGCCGAGTACCACTACGACCTGCCGTACGATTTCTATCGCTGCTGGCTCGACCGCGAGGTGATGATGTACACCTGCGGCTACTGGCGCGAGGGGACGACCACGGTCGAGGAAGCGCAGCTCGCCAAGATCGACCACGTGTGCCGCAAGGTCGACTTGCGGCCCGGGGAAACGTTCGTCGACGTCGGCTGCGGCTTCGGCGGCCTGTTGTTTCGCGCCCTCGATCGCTTCGGCGCACTCGGCACCGGCATCAACACCGCGTCACGACAGGTTGCCGACCTGCGCCGCGAGGTGACGCGGCGCGGCCTGGACGATCGCATCAAGGTCGTCGAGTGCGACTTCCGCGAGATCCCGGGCCAGTACGACAAGCTCCTGTCGATCGGCAGTGTCGAGCATGCGGGGCGCGATCAGCTCGGCGCCGTGATCAAGGGCCACGCCGACGCGATGAAGCCCGGCGCCCTCGGTCTCATCCACTTCATCGGGCATGTCGGACGCGTCGACACCGAGTTCTACATCCGCAAGTACATCTTTCCCGGCGGCTGGATCCCGAGCCTCGCCGAAGCGATCGAGGCGATGGAAGCGCACGGCCTCGAGGTGATCGACGTCGAAAACCTGCGCCGCCACTATGCCCTGACCCTCGATGCCTGGGCGACGCGCTTCGACGCGCAGTGGGAAGCGATCCACGCGCAGGATCCCGTGCGCTTCGACGAGCACTTCCGCCGCAAGTGGCGCACGTACCTCTGGTCGTGCGCCGAGATGTTCCGCTCACCCAACGGCAAGACTCACCTCTTCCAGGTCCTCGTCGCCAAGGGCAACATCGGCCCTCGCTACCCCATGAGCCGCGCCTTCCTGTACCGCCAGGACGCGCCGGCGCCGTCGTGACGAGCTACGCGGAAAAGCGCGCCGCTCTCGTCGCCGCGCTCGCGGAAGGCGCGACGGGCGTCGGCCTCGCCAAGTCGACGTCCAACCTCTTTCGCGATCGCGAGGCGCGCCGAACGCCGCGCATCGATCTCGCGCACTTCCACGACGTGGTCGCCGTCGACGCCGGGGCCGGCAGCGTCGACGCGGAAGGCATGACGACCTTCGTCGACCTCGCCGACGCCACGCTTGCCGAAGGGGTGATGCCTGCGGTGGTTCCGCAATTGAAGTCGATCACGCTGGGGGGCGCGGTGGCGGGGGTGGGCATCGAGGCGACGTCCTTTCGCCATGGCCTCGTCCACGAGAACGTCACGCGCATGGAGGTGCTCACCGGCGACGGTCGCATCGTCACCTGCACGCCGGACAACGAGCATCGCGACCTCTTCCGCGGCTTCCCCAATTCGTACGGGACGCTGGGCTACGCGCTTCGCCTCACGCTGCGCACGATCCCCGTCGCGCACCACGTCCGCGTGGAGCATCGCCGGTTCGCCCACGCCGATGCCTTCTTCGCCGCTGTCGCCGATGCCTGCGCCGACCCCACGCTCGACTTCGTCGACGGCGTGATCTTCGACCGGACGACGCATGTCCTGTCCTGCGGCCGCTTCGTCGCGACGGCGCCGTACACGAGCGACTATACGTTCGAGCACATCTACTACCGGTCGCTGCTTGCGCGCGACGAGGACTTCCTCACCACGCGCGCGTACCTTTGGCGCTGGGACACCGATTGGTTCTGGTGTTCGCGCAATCTTGGCGCGCAACAGCCATGGATTCGCCGGCTCCTGGGCCGGCGTCGCCTCAATTCGATCTTCTACCAGAAGGTGATGCGGTGGAACACGCGCTGGCGGCTCGGGGCGGCGCTCGAACGCATCCGCGGGCAGCACGCCGAATCGGTGATCCAGGACGTCGACATCCCGCTGCCTCGGGCGGGCGAGTATCTCGCCTTCATGCACGACGAGATCGGGGTGCTGCCGATCTGGATCTGTCCGATTGCGCCGGCGCGCCCGGGAGCGCGCCATCCCCTCTACCCGCTGCGCACCGATACCGCGTACGTCAACTTCGGCTTCTGGGATCGCGTGCGCTCGTGCACGCCGCGTCCGCCCGGCGAGCTCAACCGGCGCATCGAGCGCAAGGTCGCCGCCTTGGGCGGCATCAAGTCGCTGTATTCCGACTCGTACTTCACCGAGGACGAGTTCTGGCAGGTCTACGATCGCCCGGCGTACCAGCGCCTGAAGGCGACCTACGACCCCGCCGGCAACCTCCCCGACCTGTACGCCAAGTGCGTGCTGCGGCATTGACGACCCCACGCTACCGTCGCCTCGCCCGTCGTGAATTGCCGAGCGACACCCCGACGCTCGCGCGTTGGCTCATCGGCAAGACGCTGGTGCGCGAAACGCCACAGGGGCGCACCGCGGGCACGATCGTCGAGACCGAGGCCTATGTGCCCGGCGACGCGGCCGCGCACGCATTCATTGGACGTACCGCGCGCAACAACTCGCTCTTCCTCCCGCGTGGGCACGCGTACGTCTATTTCATCTACGGCATGCACTTCTCGCTCAACGTCGCCGGTGAACGCGCCGGAGTCGGCGGCGGCGCGCTCATCCGCGCGCTCGAACCGGTCGAAGGCGTCTCCCTCATGCAACAGCGTCGCGGCACGCAGCGCCTCACCGACCTCACCCGCGGGCCCGGGCGCGTCGCGCAGGCGATGGACATCGACCGCTCGCTCGACGGCGTCGATCTTTGCGTGCGGGCGAGCGGCCTGTGGCTCGCCGATGCCGTACGCGCGGTGGGCGACGTCGGCACGTCGGCGCGCATCGGGATCAGCAAGGAGGCCGAGCGGCTCCTGCGCTTCTACGAACGCGGCAATCCGCACGTGAGCGGAACGCTCAAGCTGCGCTCGTGATGTCCTGGAGCGACGGCGCTACGCCGCGGCAAAGGCGGCATCGAGCGCATCGGTCCAGCGCGCCTTGGCGCTGTCTTCGACAAAGCTCGCGGCGAAGCTGTTGCGGGCCAGCGTGTAGGCGTCGCGCGCGTCGAGGGGGAGCGCCCGGAAGGTGTCGACATAGTTGGCGTTGACGTAGCCGCCGAAATACGCCGGATCGTCCGAATTGATCGTCGCCCGGATGCCTGCCGCGACGAGCGCCGCCAAGGGGTGCTGTGCGAGCGTCGGGACGACACGCAGCTTCACGTTCGACAGCGGACACACCGTCAGCGGGATCTGCGCGCCCGCCAGGCGGGCGACGAGTGTCGGGTCGTCGACACAGCGCACGCCGTGGTCGATACGCTCGACGTGCAAGACGTCGAGGGCCGCCTCGATGTATGCGGCAGGCCCCTCCTCGCCGGCGTGCGCGACACGGTGCAAGCCGAGCTCGCCGCACCGTGCGAAGACGCGGGCGAACTTCTCGGGTGGATTGCCGCGCTCGCTGCTGTCGAGACCCACACCCACGAACAGGTCACGCAGCGGCAACGCCGCCTCGAGCGTGGCGAAGGCATCGGCCTCGGACAGGTGGCGCAGGAAGCACAGGATGAGCGAGGCGTCGATGCCGTACGTGTGGCGTGCCTCGCGGCAGGCGCGCGCCAGGCCATGGAGGATCGTCGCCATCGCCACGCCGCGCGCGGTATGCGTCTGCGGATCGAAGAAGACCTCGGCGTGGACGACATGGTCGGCAGCGGCACGCGCGAAGTACGCCATCGCCATGGCGTGGAAGTCTTCCTCGGTGCGCAGCACTCCCGCGCCCGCGTAGTAGACGTCGAGGAAGCTCTGCAAGTCGGCAAAGGCGTAGGCGGTACGCAGCGCCTCGACATCCGCGTACGGCAACGCGACACCGTTGCGGCGGGCGAGGTCGAAGATGAGTTCGGGCTCGAGCGTGCCTTCGATGTGCACGTGGAGCTCGGCTTTCGGCATCGTGCGCAGGAGCGCCTGCAAGCGATCGCCGGTGATGGCGTCGAGGTTCGCCGGCGGCGCGAAACGCACGAGGTCAGCCTGCCGCGTCGGTCGACGTCGGACCGACGCCTGTCGTTCCGGTGGGCGTCCCGGACGACGCGTCGGCACCGAAGACGAGCGCGTTCAGCCGCCGCACGAACGCGGCGGGGTCGGGCAGTTGTGCGCCTTCGGCCAGGAGCGCCTCGTCGAAGAGCACGCTCGCCCAGTCGTCGACCCGCGCCTCCGGTTCGGTCTCGATGCGCTTCACGAGGGGGTGGCGCGGGTTGATCTCCAGGATCGGCACCACCGTCGGCGCCTTCTGGCCAGCTGCCTTGAGGAGTCGCTCGAGATTGCCGGAAACCTCGCCCTCGCCGACGACGAGGCACGCCGGCGAATCGGTGAGCCGGTGCGTGACCCGCACCTCCTTCACCCGCTCGCCCAGCGCCCGCGCGAGCCGCTCGGTCAGGGGCTTCAGCGCCGTGGCTTCCTGCTCCTGCGCCGCCTTCTCGTCGCTGTCGGCGAGCGCGGCGAGGTCGAGCGCGCCCTTCGCGACCGAGCGCAGCGGCTTGCCGTCGAACTCGGTGAGCGTTCCCGCCACCCATTCGTCGATGCGATCGGACAGGATGAGGACCTCGATGCCCTTCTTGCGGAAGAACTCGAGGTGGGGGCTGCCCGCGGCCGCGGCGTAGGTCTCCCCGGTCACGTAGTAGATGGCCTCCTGCTTGTCCTTCATGCGTGCGACGTAATCGGCGAGCCCGACGTCCTGCACGTCGCTTGCGCCGTGCGTCGACGCGAAGCGAACGAGCTTCGCGAGCTTGTCGTGGTTGCCGTGATCGTCGACGAAGCCTTCCTTAAGGACCTGGCCGAACGTGCTCCAGAAGGTCGCGTACTTCTCCTTCTCGTCGCTGGCAAGCGATTCGAGGAGATCGAGGACGCGGCGCGTGAGGCCACTGCGGATCGTCTCGACGTCGCGCGATTCCTGCAGGATCTCGCGGGACACGTTGAGCGGCAGGTCGTTGCTGTCGACGATGCCGCGCACGAAGCGCAGGTACGGTGGTACGAGTTCGCCAGCGTCGTCCATGATGAACACGCGCCGGACGTAGAGCTTGATGCCGTGCCGGTGCTCGCGATCCCACAGGTCGAACGGGGCGACCGCAGGAATGTAGAGCAGCAGCGTGTACTCGGAGCGCCCTTCGATGCGGGCATGCAGGTGCGCGAGCGGCGCGGTGCCCTCGTGCGCGACGTGTCGGTAGAATTCGTCGTACTGCTCGTCGGTGATGTCCTGCTTGGGCCGTGCCCACAGCGCGCTCGCCTGGTTGATCGTCTCGTCCTCGGCGGTCGTCTTGTAGCCCTTGCTCTCCTCGTCCCAGACCTCCTTGTGCATCACGATCGGGACCGCGATGTGGTCGGAATACTTGCGCACGAGCGCAGCGAGACGGTGCCGCGAGAGGAGATCGTCGTGTCCCTCGCGCAGGTGCAGCGTGATCGCGGTGCCCCGCTCGGCCCGCTCGCAGCGCTCGATGCTGTACTCGCCCTCGCCGGCCGACTCCCAACGCACGCCCTCCGCCGGCGCAAGCCCGGCCCGGCGGGTGACGAGCACGACGCGGTCGGCCACGATGAACGACGAATAGAAGCCGACGCCGAACTGGCCGATGAGCCGGGCGTCCTTGGCCTCGTCGCCCGACAGTTGCGCGAAAAACTCGCGCGTGCCCGACTTGGCGATCGTGCCGATGTTGGCCACGACCTCGTCGAAGGACATGCCGATGCCATTGTCGCGCACGGTGATCGTGCGCGCCTCACGGTCGTAGCTGACGACGACGCGCAGGTCGGGCTCGCGCTCGTAATACTCCGGATGCTTGAGCGCCTCGAACTTCAGCTTGTCGACCGCGTCGGCGGCATTGCTCACGAGTTCGCGCAGGAAGATCTCGGGGTGGCTGTACAGCGAGTGGATCATGAGGTGAAGCAGCTGCTTCACCTCGGCCTGGAAGCCGCGGGTCTCGGCAGCAGGCGCGGCCGCCGTCGAGTCGGAGGTGGTATCGGTCATGGCAGGGTCGGCAGGGTCGTCGAGCGTGAAAGACCGCGCGCCATGTGTGGCGCGAGGTTACGGATTATGCCGGGAATTGGGGCCGAAGACGGGAACATCAACCCCTCTTGCCCGGCGGCTCGTGGCGTCCGCGCGCTCTGGCGACGGGGTCAGTGCGGCTTGCCGGGGTCGGCGACGCGCTCGAAGCGATCGAACTCGATGTTCCATAGTTCACCGCCCCGGCGCTCGACGCGGCGCACGTGGATGTCCTGCACGATGTCGCGCGTGGCCGGATCGATCGCGATCGGTCCGCGCGGACTCATCGTCCTGAACGTGCGCAGGATCGCCATGGCCGCATCGGCATCGGGGGTTCCGGGGACCCGGCGGATGACCTCGTAGATCGCCGCCATCCCGTCGTATGCGCCGACCGCCATGAAGTTCGGACGACCCGAGCCTGGCGCGACTTCGGCCGCCGCCTGCAGGAACGCCCGATTCTCCGGCGAGTCGTGCGCCGCGGAGTAATGCGACGTCGTGATCATGCCGATGGCAGCGTCACCCAAGGCATCGAGGATGTGATCGTCGGTCACGTCTCCGGTGCCGATCGCCTTGATCCCGGCCGCGGCGAGATCCCGCTCGCGATATGCCTTCATCACCGCGATGCTCTGCTCGCCCGACGGAACGAAGATGAAGACGGCGTCGGGTTTCGCGTCCTTGACGCGCTGGATGTAGGGGCCGAAGTCGGGGTTTTGCAACGGCGTGCGCAACGCCTCGATGATGCGTCCGCCGCCGGCGGTGAACGTCTTCTTGAAGGCGGCTTCCGCGTCGCTCCCCGGGCCGTAATCGGCAACGAGCGTGACGACGCGTGCGATGCCGTGGCGCGCGGCCCAGGTGCCCAGCGGTGCGCTGACCTGCGGCAGTGTCATCGACGTGCGCACGATGTACGGTGACCGGGTCGGAATGATCGACGCTGCCGCATTGAAGACGACCATCGGCTTTCTTGCCTGCGTCGCGACGTCGGCCACGGCAAGCGCTTCCGGGGTCAGGCCGAAACCCGCCAGGAAGTCGACCTTGCCGCGCACGACGAGCTCCTGCGCGAGGCGCTTCGCCACCTCCGGCATGGGCCCACCGGTATCGCGCCGGATGATTTCCACCTTGCGCCCGGCCACGGTGTCGCCGTGGATCTTCTGGAACGCCTTGATGCCGACGTCGAACTGCTTGCCATAGTCGGCGAATGAGCCCGAGAACGGTGCGATGACACCGATCCGGACGGGCTCACCGAGCGCGAACGCGGGCGCCAACGCCGCCAGGAGTATCGGTATCCACCGTCGATGCATTGACACTGCCTCTCGATTTGAACGTGATCGGGTCGACGATATCGCCGCTAGCCGCCGACACCGTCCACCGCATAGAGGAAGCCACAGGCCGCCTCCTGGCGCAAGGTGATGAGTGGCGCGTACTCCGCCGAGCGATACCAGTCCTCGAGCGCCGCCATCGACGGAAACTCGACGACCACCGGGCGATGCACGACGCCGTCGCCTTCGAGGATCCGGACCGGCCCGCCGGCGACGAGAAACTTCCCGCCATGGCGCGCGATCGTGGCTCCGACTTCGGCCCGATACGCGTCGTAACGGGCCGGATCGCGCACGTCGATGTCGGCGATGAGATACGCAGCCATGGTCGTGACCCTCGTCGTGACCGCTCAATCGAGGCGGGTGAGCTCCGCGAGATACAGCCCTCGCCGGCGGTTGTACGCCTGCGCCGACTCGCGCAACGCCGCCACCGTCGCCGCGTCGAGCTCGCGCACCACCTTCGCCGGCGCACCCATGATGAGCGAACGTGGCGGAAACGTCTTCCCTTCGGTGACGATCGCGCCGGCGGCGACGAGCGACTGCTCGCCGATGACCGCGCGGTTGAGCACCACCGCCTGGATCCCGATGAGCGAGCCGTCACCGATCGTGCAGCCGTGCAGCATCACCTGGTGCCCGACGGTCACCTCGCGGCCGACGTGCAACGGGATGCCGGGATCCACATGCAGCACCGCGTTGTCCTGGACGTTGCTGCCGTCGCCGATGACGATCGGCTCGGAGTCGGCGCGGATCACCGCGCCCGGCCACACGCTCGTCTCCTCTCCCAGCACGACGCGCCCGATGATCGTCGCCGTGTCGGCGATGTACGCCGTCGGCGGGATTCGGGGGGCGATACCGCGCAGCGCATACCGGGGCATGAAGACCTTTCGCGTTCGGGGAGCCTCGCATTCTCGCACGGGCAGGCAGGTCGCAACGAATGCCCACACGCAAGCGAGCAAGCCGGCGGCCGCACGGCAAGCCCGCCGCGCGCGCCGCGCATGGCACAATGCCGGGATGAATGCACAGCGCTTCAGCACCGCCCCGCACGTTTCCGCGGCACGCAAGCCCACGCGCGAGGAAGCGCTGGAGGCCGTCCGCACGCTCATTCGCTGGGCCGGCGACGACCCGGATCGTGAAGGACTGGCTGCGACGCCAGACCGCGTCGTGCGCTCGTACGACGAGTTCTTCGCGGGCTATGCGAAGGATCCGCGCGAGATCCTTGCGACGACGTTCTCCGAGGTCGAGGGCTACGACGACATGATCGTGATGAACGACATCCGCTTCGAGAGCCACTGCGAGCACCACCTGGCGCCGATCATCGGCAAGGCGCACGTCGGCTACCTGCCCGACCGGCGTGTGGTTGGCATCAGCAAGCTCGCCCGGCTCGTCGACATGTACGCACGGCGCCTGCAGATCCAGGAAAAGATGACCGTCCAGATCGCCGACACCCTGCAGGAAGTGCTGCAGCCGAGGGGAGTCGCCGTCGTCGTCGAAGCGGCGCACCAATGCATGACCACGCGCGGGGTGCACAAGCCGGGCACGGCACTCGTCACGAGCCGCATGCTCGGCGTGTTCCGCGACGATCCCACCACGCGCCGCGAGTTTCTCGCCATCGTCGGCCGCAGCGGCCACACGCCGCTGCCGAACACGTAGTCGCGCCGCGCGGCACCGTCGTCGACGCGGCGTCTGGCTACGCGCTCGCGGTGACGAGCGCCTGCACGGCCTCCGGCGGCAATTCGAGCGTGAGCGCGTGCATGAGGTCGGTGAGTTGCGCGACCGACGTGGCGCTCGCGATCGGCGCCACCACCGCCGGGCGCGTCATGAGCCAGGCGAGTGCCACTTGTGCCGGCGTCGCGTGTAGCCGCGCCGACCACGTGTCGAGCGCGGCAAGGATCGCCTGGCCACGGGCATTGAGGAGTTTCTTCATCCCGCCGCCCCGCGCGCTCTTGCCGAGATCGGCCTCGGAGCGATACTTGCCGGTGAGAAACCCCGCCGCGAGCGCGAAATAGGGAATGACACCGATGCCCTCGCGCACGCAAAGATCCTGCAGGGGCCCTTCGAAGATGGCGCGCTCGACCAGGTTGTAATGCGGCTGCAGCGTGGCGTAGCGCGGCAATCCCGCGGCATCGCTTGCCGCAAGCGCGGCACCGAGGCGTGGCGCCGTGAGATTCGACGCGCCGATCGCCTTCACCTTTCCCTGGCGGATGAGTTCGGCGTACGCGCCGAGCGTTTCCTCGAACGGCGTCGACTCGTCGTCCCAGTGCGACTGGTACAGGTCGATGGCCTCGACGTGGAGGCGGCGCAGCGAATCCTCGACGTGGCGCACGATGTATTCCTTGCGCAGGATCTTGTGCCCCTCACCCATGTCGGAGCCGACCTTGGTTGCGATGACCACGTCGCGGTGATGTCCGCGTCGCGCGATCCAGCGACCGATGATCGTCTCCGACTCGCCTCCCACGTGGCCGCTCACCCAGCGCGAATACGAATCTGCCGTGTCGATGAGGTTGCCCCCGCCGGCGACGAAGGCGTCGAGTACCGCGAACGAAGTGGCCTCGTCGGCCGTCCAACCGAAGACATTGCCGCCGAGAGCAAGGGGTGTCACCTCGAAGGGCGTGGTGCCGAGTTTGCGTCGTTGCATGAGCGTGGCCTCGCGGATCGGTGCGTGTGGCACCGCAGCCGTGATTGTGCCACCGAGCGCGCAGCGCTCGGCGTCCGCCGACACGCCGCCGCGCTATCATGAGGCTTGCGCCGTCCTTCCCGGTGCGTCGCCCCCTGCCGACGATGCCCGTCCCCGCCTCAGCCCCGCTTTCGCACGCGCTCGCCACCGCCATCGCGGCCAGCGCGATCGACTCCGCGATGGACGCGATCATCACGATCGACGACGAACAACGCGTCGTGCTCTTCAATGCGGCGGCGGAGGCGATGTTCGGCTGGTCGCGCACCGAAGTCGTCGGTGCGCCGCTTTCGGTCCTGATTCCGCAACGCTTCCACGGCTCGCACGCCGTGGCCGTCGGCCATTTCGGCGCTGCCGGGCCGACGCGGCGGCGCATGGCGCAGGATCGCATCGTGACGGGACAGCGTCGCTGCGGCGAAGAGTTTCCGATCGATGCCTCGATCTCGCATCTCACGCACGAGGGTCGTCGCTACTTCACCGTCATCCTGCGCGACGTGACGCTGCGCCTGCGCGCGATCGAGGATCTCACGCGCTCGCGGGCGGAAACGAAGGCGCTTGCCGCGGCCGCGCAGGATGCACTCGAGCACGAGAAGCGGCGCATCGCGCGCGAACTCCACGACGAGCTCGGGCAATCGCTCACGATGCTCACGATGGACGTCGCCTGGTGCAAGGCACATCTTCCCGCCGGCTACGCCGCGGTCAGCGCGCACTTCGCGCGCATGGAGGACCTGCTCAAGACCACCGTGGCGGCGACGCGTCGCATCGCGTCGGACCTGCGCCCGCTCATGCTCGACGACCTGGGGCTCGCGCCCGCCCTCGAGTGGCTCGTGGAGACGATGGCGCAGCGCTCCGGTATCGAGTGCACGCTGCACATGGACGAGGCCGCGCTCGACCTGCCGCAGATGCATTCCACGGCGCTCTTTCGCATCGTGCAGGAGGCGCTCACCAATATCGCGAAGCACGCGCGCGCGACCGAGGCCACGGTCGAGATCGCGCGCGATGCCGATCGCCTGCGCATCGTCGTCCGCGACAACGGTGTCGGCTTCGACGCCGCGGGTCCCCGCAAGCCCGCGTCGTTCGGATTGCTTGGCCTGCGCGAGCGCGTGTCGCTGCTGCGAGGCGAGGTCTGCATCGACAGCACCGACCGGGGCACGCGCGTGGCTATCGACCTTCCCCTCCCGCGCGACGACGACGCGGCGCCGGAGCACGCCGGCGCCGGCGCGGCCACGCCGGTCAAGCCAATCCCGCGGGAGGCGCCTTGATTCGCGTGGCGATCGCCGACGACCACACGATCCTGCGCGAGGGACTGCGGCAGTTGCTCGCCAGTGCCGCCGACGTCGCCGTGGTGGCCGAAGCTGCCGACGGCGACGCGGCACTGGCACTGGCCCGCGCTGGCGGCTTCGACGTGCTCGTGCTCGACCTGTCCATGCCGGGCCGGAGCGGGATCGAACTCATCCGGCAGATCAAGGCGGAGTGCCCGCGTCTGCACATTCTCATCTTGACCATGCACGAGGAGTCGCAGTATGCGGTGCGCGCGATCAAGGCCGGCGCCGCGGGCTACGTGACCAAGGATCGCGCCGCCACCGAACTGGTCGATGCGCTGCACGCGGTCGCCGGCGGCGGCGCGCACGTGAGCGCCAACGTCGCGCAGGCGCTCGCCCTCGCGGCGATGCCGGGGGCGCATCGCCCCGCACACGAACGCCTGTCCGACCGTGAGTTCCAGGTCTTCGACCTCCTCGTGCGGGGGGTCAGCGTGACCGACATCGCGCTGCGGCTCAACCTGTCGAGCAAGACGGTGAGCACGCACAAGGCGAGGCTCATGGAGAAACTCGACGTCGACAATCCGGCCGAGCTCGTGCGCTACGCGCTGCGCCACGGCTTGGGCGAGGCGGCGGGGTAGGAACCCGCGCGCTGTCGGGGCGCGGGCGACCCACGCGCCGAACTCCGAGGGGTCAGGCGATCCCTACCCCACAATCAGGCAACCCCGACCGTCGGCCTCGGGCTCGCCCGATGGCGGCGGCACGCCGCGCCGCCGACAATGACGCCATGGCCTCCACCGCCGTGTACATCGTCGACGACCTGCCGAGCATGCGCGACCGCCTGCGCGAGATCGTCACCGGCGTCGCCGGTGCCCACGTCGTCGGTGATGCCGGCACGCCGGCCACGGCCATCGAAGACATCCTGAGCTTGCGTCCGACGTGCGTGCTGCTCGACTACCGTCTCGAGGACGGCACCGGGCTCGACGTGCTGCGTGCCGTTGCCGCGCGCACACCGGAGACGACGTTCGTCGTGCTCACCAATCACCCCGACCCGCAGTACCGTCGTGCCTGCCTCGCCGCCGGGGCGCATCACTTCCTCGACAAGACCTGCGAATTCCATTGCATCGGCGAGTTGATCCGCGGCTTGCAGGTCACCGCGCACTGATCCGCTGCAACGACCGCCCACCGACCCGAGACCTCCCCATGCCCAGCGCACTTCGCCAATCCGCCGCCCCCGTGCTTCGTGTCGTCGCGACGCCGACCCGGGAGTCCGACCGGGTCGCGCGCTGCACGCAATGCGCGATGCACGCCTTTTGCGTCACGCATACGACCGGACTGCCCGGCGACGGGATGCTCGCGGTGTCGCGCGTGCGGCTGCGCAAGGGCGACACGCTGATCCGTGCCGGTGAAGCGTTCACGGCGCTCTACGCGGTGCGCAGCGGCACGTGCAAGTCGGTGCTCGTCACTCCCGACGGCCAGGAACAGATCGTCGATTGCCACATCGCAGGCGACATCGTCGGCACCGACGGGATCGCCGACGGCGTCCACGACTGCGGCGTCTCCGCGCTCGAGGACAGTGAACTGTGCGTGCTGCCCTTCGAGCACCTCGAAGCGCTCGCCCGCACCAGCAAGGACTTCCAGCGCAACCTGCACGCGCTGCTCTCGCGCGAGATCTGCCGCGAACGCAAGACGATGCTGATCCTGGGCACGATGCGCGCCGAGCAGCGACTCGCTGCGTTCCTCCTCGACCTCGCCGATCGGTACTCGGCGCGCGGATACTCGGCGAGCGAGGTCGTACTGCGCATGACGCGCGAGGACATCGGCCGTCATCTCGGGATGAAGCTCGAAACGGTGAGCCGGCTCTTCTCGCGCTTCGACCAGGAAGGTCTCATCGAGGTGCACGGTCGCGAGGTGAAGCTCGTCGATCGTCGCGCGCTGCAGCAACTCGTCCAGTCGGCGCCGCAATAGCGGACGCCGGCGCGTCCGCCGCGCAACGCGGCGGGGCTCGCCGTCTCGGGTACCATGGGACGCCTCGCGAGCGCACCATGGTCTTCCGTCAGCTCTTCGACCCCGTTTCCTCGACGTACACCTACCTCGTTGCCGACGCCGGGACGGGGGAGGCACTGCTCATCGATACGGTGTTCGAGCAAGCGGGCCGCGATCACGCGCTCGTGCGCGAGTTGGGGCTCAAGCTCGTCGCCACGCTCGAAACGCACGTGCACGCCGATCACGTCACCGCGGCGTGGCTGCACCGGGCACGCCACGGCAGCACGATCATGCTCGCTGCGGCAAGCGGCGCCACGGGTGCGGACCGCTACCTCATGCCCGGTGAGCGCGTCGCCTTCGGACGCCGCTGGCTCGAGGTGCGCGCCACGCCGGGGCACACGCATGGCTGCGTGACGTACGTCCTCGACGACGCGAGCGTTGCCTTCACCGGCGATTGCCTCCTCGTCCGCGGCACCGGACGCACCGACTTCCAGCAGGGCGACGCCCGGGCGATGTTCCGTTCGGTGCGCGACGCGATCTTCTCGCTGCCCGATGCCTGCCTTCTCTACCCCGCCCACGACTACCGCGGCCTCACCGTGACGAGTGTGGCCGAAGAGCGCCGGTTCAATCCCCGGCTCGGTGCTGGCGTCACCGAGGAAGACTTCGTCGGCTACATGCGCCACCTCGGGCTGCCGCATCCGCGGCTCATCGACGTCGCCGTGCCTGCCAATCTCGCCTGCGGGCGACCGGCCGCCGGCGCCGAGCCCCCGCAGACCCCGACCTGGGCGCCGCTCACCCTGACCTTTGCCGGCATCTGGGAGATTGCGCCCACCGCCCTCGAGGAGCACCTCGACGCCGCGCAGATCGTCGACGTGCGCGAACCGGTCGAGCTCGCGGGTCCCTTGGGGCGGATCGCCACGGCCACGCCCGTGCCGCTCGGCGAGCTCGCGGCGCGAATGGGCGAGCTCGCTCGCGACCGGCCGATCGTTACCGTGTGTCGATCCGGCGCGCGCTCGGCGCAGGCGGCGGTGTTGCTCGGCAAGGCCGGCTTCACCAACGTCGCGAACCTCGCCGGTGGCATGCTGCGCTGGTGCGCGGAAGGACACCCGGCGATCGGCGCCACCCGCGAGTGACCCGACGCGCGATCACCGCGCACGGACCTGCGTCACGGATCGAACGCCTTGACCTTGGCCAGGACGTCGCGAAAGCGCGGGTGATCGTTCGAGCGCAGCCACTCGAAGAACACCATTTCCGGAGCGACGCGCGTCGCCCCGGCCGCGGCCATGCGCGCCAAGGCGAGGGAACGATCGGCCGGTCGCCGCGAGCCGCAGCCCGCCTCCACCACGAACACGCGCCGGCCCTGGCGCACGAGGCCCAGCACCGTCTGCATTAGACACACGTGCGCCTCGCACCCTGCGATCACCACCTGCTCGCACACGCCCGAAGCGTCGAGGAGGTCGCCGAGCCCGTCGGTGCAGGCGTCGAAGTGCCGCTTCGTGAGCATCGTGTCGCAGCGCTGCGCCACCGCATCGACGTTGGGCCCAAGCCCTGCCGGGTTCTGGACCGTTCCGATGACCGGCACGCCGACGAGATGCGCCACGTCCGCGAGCGCGCAGGCCACCCGCACCGCAGCGGCGCCGTCGTGAATGGCGGGCAGCAACCGCTCCTGGTAGTCGACCAGAACCAGCGCGCATCGTGGCGCCGCGATCGCGGCGGTCGCTGCGTCGGTCGTGCTCATGCGACCTCGGGCCGAGGGGACCGACACACGAGCCGCAACCGATCGCGAATCTGCGGGCGAATCGTCCTGGCCCACGGCGTGTCGACCGCCTGCTTCCACTCGGCCGAGAGCTGCACCTCGGGTGTGGTGAGGCGATACGTCGCGATGTACTTGCGATTGCCCCGCACCGACCGGTAGCGCCGTGCCTCGAGCACGTCCGGAAGCGCAAAGAGGAGAGGCACGTGCTCCTCCACGTACCAGCGGTTGAACTCGTCCTCGAGCACCGGACTCACGTTCACGGCGATGAAGAGAAAACCTTGCGCCGCCTGCCGTCCTGGCTTGCGCCACTGGCCGGTGATGACGGCCTCGTAGACATCCTGCGCGGCGGCGTCGGGGATGCGCCGCGTCCGCGGCGGTCTTCCGTCGCCCTCGGGCGCAGGGCCGGCCGGTCTCGCGATGGCGTCCTCGGACGAGGCGTCGAAGATCGTGAGCGTACGCGGCTCACCGTCGGCGACGATCCACCGCTCCGCTCCCACGAAGCCCGGTACGGTGAGGGGTTTCGGGGCGCCCTCGGCAGCGTGCCAGGCGTCGAGTTCTTCCCGGTCGACGGCCTTGGGCGTCATCACGACGAAGACCGAGGCGCGCACCGGGTCATCCGAGCGCGCCGTCACAGCGGCCACCCCGCGCCGTCGAGCCACGTCTTCAGCATCGCCGGATCGAGTCGGATGTATGCAACGATCGACAAGAGGGCTATAGGCACTGCCGGCTCGCGCAGGCGACGGAACTCGCCGTGTACCAGCAAAGTTGCGAACGCTACCAACATGAATGGCAGCAGCGCCAGTGCCGCCAGTCCGGAAAAGCTTGGAATCAGCAGGTAAAGCGCGCCATGAATCCAGATCACGATGAGAAAGAATGCGATTTTCTCTGGAACTGGATACCCCCAACGCCTGAACTCATCCGTGACTCGCTGAAACCTCGTGGTCTTCCTATACGCCGAGACAAAGAAGATCTTAGCAGCGTAGATCTGGCACGACCAAACGACCACTGCCAAGATACTCGTCATACCATCACTTCCAACCGTCGGTCCCGCCCTGCCAACGGACAGGTCGTCGTTGCAGAAAACCCGCGAAGTACGCGATGGTGTGATCAATGAGATGCAGCAATTCGCCTCAACAAGATACCCTAAATCCCACCCATCAGGATGTACTTGATCTCGACGTACTCGTCGATGCCGTGCATCGAGCCCTCACGACCGATGCCCGACTCCTTGATGCCGCCAAACGGTGCGAGCGCGGTGGAAATGAGACCGGTATTGACACCGACGATGCCGTACTCCAGGGCCTCGGCAACACGCCACACCCGGCCGATGTCGCGGCTGTAGAAGTACGCGGCAAGGCCAAACTGCGTCGCATTGGCGAGTTCGATGACCTCACTGTCGTCGCGAAAGCGATAGATGGGCGCCACAGGTCCGAAGGTCTCCTCCTCGGTGATGAGCATGGCCGTCGTCACGTTCTTGAGGACGGTCGGCTCGAAGAACGTGGTGCCGAGCGTCGAGCGGCGGCCACCGAGCACGACTTCCGCACCCTTGCGCACGGCGTCGGCGATGTGCTCCTCGACCTTCTCCACCGCCGCCATGTTGATGAGCGGCCCCTGCGTGACGCCGCGCTCCACGCCATCACCGAGTTTCAGTTGCTTCACGGCCGCGACGAGCCGCTGGCAGTAGTCGTCGTAGACCGAGTCATGCACGTAGATGCGGTTCGAGCACACACACGTCTGGCCCATGTTGCGGTACTTCGACGCGATCGTGCCTTCCACGGCCGCGTCCAGATCCGCGTCGTCGAAAACGATGAGCGGCGCGTTGCCGCCGAGTTCCAGCGCAACCTTCTTGACCGTCGAGGCACACTGCCGCATCAGGATCTTGCCGATCTCGGTCGATCCCGTGAAGGTGACGCCGCGGACGTCCGGATGCGTGGTCCACTCCTCGCCGATCTCGGCCGACTTGCCGGTGATCACGTTGAGCACACCAGGCGGAATCCCCGCCTGGTGCGCCAATTCGGCGAGGGCCAGCGCGGTGAGTGGCGTCTCGGTCGCCGGTTTGGACACGACGGTGCAGCCGGCCGCAAGCGCGGGCCCGACCTTCCGGGTAATCATCGCAGCCGGGAAGTTCCACGGCGTGATTGCTGCAATGACGCCCAAGGGTTGTCGGATGGTGACGATGCGGGCGTCCTTGCGATGGCTCGGCATCGTCTCGCCGTAGATTCGTTTCGCCTCCTCGGCGTAGTACTCGACGTACGACGCTGCGTAGTCGATCTCACCCAGCGCTTCGGCCAGCGGCTTTCCCTGTTCCGAGGTCAGGATGAGCGCCATGTCTTCGCGGTTCGCCACGATGAGGTCGAACCAGCGGCGCAACGCCGATGAACGTTCCAGTGCAGTCTTCGCTGACCATGTAGCAAGTGCAGCCTTGGCCGCCGCCACAGCTTCCCTCGCCTCCGCTTTCCCGAACCTGGGAACCTTGGCCAGTGTCGCCCCGGTGGCCGGATTCGTGACCGGAACCGCGGGTTCGCCGATCCAGCGACCATTGACGTAGCACGCCTCGCGCAGCAGTGCCGGGTTAGCCAGTTTCGATTTCACAATACCTCCAGTCGTTGCCAATCCATTCGTCAAGGGACCGCGGTCTCTTCACGCAATCTGCCGATTCAGGTGGGGTGCGAGTGCTGCGACCTAGACGTGGCGGGACGACTGTCTCACCTTGGCGGAGGCGCGCAGTGCGTCGATGAGTTCGCTATCGTTCAGATCCCCCATCCCGTGCTCAAGCATCTGTCCGAAGACCCCTATCGTCGCATGTCCGAGAACCGACTGTGCACCCTCTCGTTCGATGAGATTCACACCGTAGTCCACATCCTTGATACGCATCCTTCCGGAGAACTGAATCGGATCCTCATGCTGATTCTCCGCCATGTATCGCGAATGACGAACGACATGGGGACTGCCTGTCGCACCGGTTGAGAATCCCTCGGCAGCAACCCTAAGATCGATCCCCGCCATCTCACAGGCAAACATCCCCTCCGCTGTCGCGGCGACCTGAATCGCGCCCATAACGTTGTAGATGAGCTTGAATGTGATCCCAGTCCCGACAGGACCCATGTGGATGATTCCCGCGCCGTTGCTGATGGCGTTAAGCATGGGTCGCAGTGCGTCGACATCTTGACGCGCACCACCGGCGAAGACCTTTAGCCGTCCTGCCTCAGCGACGTCCGGACGGCCAGCAACTGGGCAATCCAAGAAGCGCAATCCCTTATCCATCGCCAAGCGCGCGAGCTCGCGGATCCAGTCGATCGATACGGTCGACGCCTCGATCGCATACGCACCGGGCTTGAACTCCCCTTGGAGCGCACCATTGCTCCCACTCCAGCATTGCCTTGATGCCTCGTCATTCGTCAGGCTGGAAATGATGACATCAGCACCTCCGGCGGCCTCCCTTGGTGTGGCTGCCAACGTCGCACCCAGCGCCATCAATGGCCGGGCCTTGTCCTGAGTCCGGTTGTAGACCGTCACCGCGTGCCCACTCTTGAGATAGTTCTTGATCATTGCGGCGCCCATCATGCCGGCGCCAAGGAATGCGATTCTTGCCATATGGATTTCCGTCGAGGATGTTTGCGCGCGAAACTGAAAGTTGAGATCACCGTGGGAGATGGTTACGCTGGACGCGTTATGCAAAGTCCTTCCAGAGCAAGCCCGTAGGGAAGCAAGTCACTCATGCGCCTACGTAATTCTTCAACGAGCAGGATGCGGGAGTACCGGCGATTCAGTTCTGGCTGCTCGAGAATCTTCCGGGCCAAATCCCTTGCTCTCGGGAGCAGGCTCGAACGCGGAACCACCTCGTTCACAAGACCGACTGCCATCGCATCGCGGGCACTCAACACCTGTCCGGTCAGCAGGAAGTAGCGAGCTCGATTGAGACCCATTGCCATTGGAAAGACGACGTGTACGCCATCGCCGGGGACGAGCCCACCAACGAAGTGAGCAGAATCCTGAAATGTGGCCTCTTCTGCTGCCAGCACGATGTCGCACATTATCGGCAACTCTGCATGCCGGGAAGCCGGCCCATTGACTGCACTGATCATGGGAACGTCGATCGCGAGCATATTGGTCAGGAGTCGATTCGACTCCCATCCAAGTTCACCCCACTCGTCTGGTGTCTGATGATGGTATTTCCGATTCGCAGCCGGCTCCGCGACTGGACCCGAGAACTCGGCGCCGGTACCCGTGAGAATGATTACCTGATTCTCCCGATCGCGCCCGATGTTGAGGAACACCTCCTCGAGTTCAGCGTGGGGGATGCGACCCCAGCGCAACGGCCCGTCATTGGTACAGAGCTGAACCTCAAGAATGCCGCCGTTCCTCGACAATCTCACGTTCTCGTACTTGTCGCGGTAGTCCTCGAACGAAGTTCTCAACCGCTTCACGTCGACTACTGTCATTGCATTCCTCCTCGCGACCTTGTGTGTGGCGTGGACAACGACCACGCTACTTACCATCTCCCGGCTGTCTCCCCTCGCGGATCCCGTCTAGCCCATCAAAGAATGTGATCGGGGGATAGGCTTCGGCATCGGTGATCACGTCAATGACTGTGGTTTCCCGTGATGCGATGGCCTCACGGAGGGCTGGCAAATAGTCTTCGGCCTTCTCGACAACGACCCCCCTGCATCCAGCGGCTCGGGCCACTGCGGCATGATCGACCGGTGCGAAGTAGCACTTGACACTATGACGGCCGAACTTCACATCCTCCGCATCTTTTTGATAGCCGAGACAGCCGTTGTTGAGCACGGTCAGGACGATCGGTGTGCCCTCCCGGTGCGCCGTCTCCAGCTCGGACCACACGTGTGCAAACCCACCATCGCCCACCATGCATAGGACCGGACTCGACGGTCTCGCGCACTTGGCACCGATCGCCATCGGCAAGCCCCATCCAAGCCCCGCGATCCCGCGCGGTGTGATGAACCGCATGCCTGCGTTTAGCGAGGTCAGGTAACAGGCGACCCACAGCGTTGCGTAACTCGCGTCCGCGACCATGATCGTGTCGGATGTGGCAACCTGACGAATATCCGCGGCCAGCCGCTCGGGACGAATCGGCGCCGAATCCGAAGACTCGAGCGCGGCGATATCCCTCGCATGCGCGGCCTTCGCTCCTGCAATCTGAGACTCCACGCTCGGATCGGACCGCCGCCGGCCCTTAAGCCTGCGATGCAAATCCTGTAGCGTGAGCTTGGCGTCGCCGCACAAGCGCAACGCCTCGTAGTTGCGCCCGATTTCAAGTCCATCTACGTCGATATGAATATAGCGAGCGGCGTGTGGATACAATTTCCACGAATCCGTGCCATTCTGGTTAGTTCTCGTGCCCACCAGAAGGACGACGTCCGCTTGGTCGATCACCGGCCTCATGTATCGCCCCGGGGAGAGTTTGCCAAGAGCATAGCCCGCCACGCCCATAGAGAGAGGGGAACGTTCATCCACGGCTCCCTTGCCCATAACCGTCGTCATGACTGGAATGAAGCAATCCTGTTGCACCGCCTCAACTTCCTTACAGGCTCCTGAAAGATGTACCCCACCGCCGGCGACAATCACCGGATGTCGCGCCTCTGCCAGCCATGCTGCCGCTTGCTCGATACGAGCCGGATCCGCCAGCGTACGATCGAGCGGAAACCGCCCAAGACTTGCCGACCGCGGTGACTCGCCATCGACGTTCGCAATCAACAGATCAGCGGGGAGGATCAGGGCGACCGGCCCCGGACGTCCACTCGCCGCAGTAGCAAACGCCATGTCCACGTAGTCAATCACGCGACTCGGTTCCGTAACGCGCCGAACCCATTTCGTGCAGCTCTGGAACAGCGTCACGTGGTCGTACTCCTGGAACGCGTTGCGATCTGTCTCCAGTCGATTCACGTCTTGCACCAATGCGACAATCGGCACAGACGCCTTCAACGCTTCCGCAAGACCTGGCACCAGCAACGCGGCTGCGGGGCCATTCTGTGCGGTGACGACGGCGACTTTCCCCGTCGTTCGCGCATATCCGTCGGCCATCGCTGTACCTGCATTCTCTGTCCGGTACATGAAGTGCCGAATCTGAATATCTTCGGCGGCCTGCACTAACGCGGACGGAAGGCACTGAGAGAACATCACCTCCACACCGTGGCGGCGCAGGCAATCCGCAATAATCTGAGCGACGCTATGCCCCTTTACGCTTGACATGGTAAGTCCCTTTCTGTTCGCGTGATGACGTGTACACAAGGAAACGACAAATTCTGTGCAAGTTGCGCGGCCCATGATCAGTCCGCCATGACAGGTCCACGCTGCCCCACGGCTCAGGTTGCTCGTTGGAGAGCGATCTCCGCTAGCGCAATGCTGTGGCTGTCAAACATGAACTCCAGATCTCTAGGAACGAAGGAAGCATGTGACACATGCAGACGTAGCGCCCTTGGCCGAGGCTCTAGTCGATCAATCTTGAATTCCCCAAATGCATCGGTGACAGCGGAACCGATGCATGCAGTTCCATCGAACAATTCCACCGTTGCGTCCGAAACACAGTCAGCGACATCATTTGAGATCGCGACCACCGTTCCCGCGACGAACTCCTTGTTGTAACGGTGCAAGTTCTTGTAGAGGACGCGCGGCCGTGTCTTGAACTCGGGAGCCAATTCCTCTAGCCCCTCGTCCTGGGTGATCCTCCGCATTTCATCGTCCGATACCTTGAACGATCTCATCGCGCCCGTGGGGCACGCCTTCACACAACGGGGGGCGTCGGCACCACGGTCTAGCAGATGCGCATCGAACGTCCACGCTTGCGGGAGATCAAGTTCTGCGTTCCACCAAATCGCGCCATACGGGCAAGCGTCGACGAGATCCGACCGTCCCCTTGCCTTCACCGGGTCGATAATGACTATGCCATCTTCACGCTTGGTCACTGCCCCCCGACCTGCCTTGACGCATGGGGCGTCGTCGCAGTGATTGCACATCGTGGGAACGTACGCAACGTCGACGAACGGAAAGCTGCCTCGCTCCCTGCTCTTGATGTCGATCCACTTATGCCCGTGGAGCGGCTGTGGGGCAGAGTACCCGGGGAACTCGTTCCCAACGTACTCATCTTTCGCACTTATGAAGCAGTTGTTGCAGTTATGGCATTCCGCAACATCGATCACCAGATTCCATTTCTTCACTTGACCCACTCCTTCCGATCCCATTTCTCGATCTCGATCAAGCATGAATTCGGCGAGGATGATGACGTCTTCGCGCTGATGTGGCGCTTCGGCGTCAGGATGTTCACGCACCCTCCGATATCAGGAGACGTGCCCGGATCTCCGATGGGTCGATACTCTGCGGAGGACTCATAGCTATGGACAACCCCCGGCATGACACGCCCCGTCAGCGCTGCGGCACAGATCACCGAACCGCGATCGTTGTACAACTTGATCAGATCCCGGTCTTGGATTTCACGGGATGCCGCGTCGATAGGATTCAAGCGGGCGACCCAGTAGTAATACCCATCGACCTCAATGCGGTGATCGACAATGTCATTAAGTACGGAATCCTTGCCATCACCCATTGTGTGGAAGCTGAATCGCGGATGAGGTGTGATGAGTTGCAGCGGGTACTTGGCGAACAGTTCCTTCGTCTGCCGCCCCTCCCACGATGGTACGTACCGGTTAATCGGCGGTCGCTCGGGGTCGTCGAATCGCTTGAGACTGGACGGCTCGAACTCAAACTTGCCTGACTGCGTCTGCAATCCCTCGAGATACTTCTCCCCATACTCGCCGGGAAGGGGGGATGGTTCCGGTACGTCCTTCTTCCGCCCTTCTGCAAACCATCGCATGCTCGCTGGGGCCCGATTCTCCTGTTTGTGTTCGGCTGGGACCACGTAGTAGCCCTTCCTGAGAAACTCCTTCCACGAGATCACCTTCGACAGATCCGAGCTCAGGAATTGCTCCCTGCACCACTGCAACTCCGTCTTCGCTTCACCGAAGTACGCACTGAGACCCAGCCGTTGAGCAAGTTCGAGGAAGATTCGAAAATCGGACTTCGACTCGCCCAATGGCTCAATGCACTTGTGTTGCAGTGTGATTACCCTGTGATTGAGCTGGTTGTAATTGTGATGGCCATAGCCACCGGACGAAGCCCACTCCGAGATATCCGTTCGCTCGAAATTCGTGCATGCTGGAAGGATCACATCCGCGAACTGCGTCTCTCCCTCGTTCCAGATTGACTGGTTCACGACGAACTCTAAGCCCTCCGATCGGTACGCCTTCGCCAGCCGGTTCGATTCCATGGTTGTACCGAAATGTGATCCGCCGTACTTGTAGAGCATTCGGATCGGAGAATGCCCAGCTGCCGGGTACGCGAAACGCTGGAACTGCCCCTCAAGTGATTTTGAATCTGTCGGATAGCCCTCTGCCTCTCCATCAAGGATCGCTTCAGGTATTCGTAGTCGTGAGATGCGCTGGCTCGCGGTGTTCATGCTGATGAGATGTGGCATGCGCTGATAGTTCTGAACCGCGTCTGCCGTTCCCTCGATGTCTCCAGAAATGCCACCGTCGGCGTAACCCGGAAAATAGAATTGCATGTCCAATGGCGCGCCGGCCGTGAGATTGCCGAAATTCACCCCTGGTTTTCCAAGCCCTTGCATTGCCATCAGACAGACCATGCTTCTCGCCCACTGGATCCCGGTCGCTCCGCGATTGGCGCCGCCGAATCCGAGGCCCTTGCCGCCGCAGGACAGATAGGTCCTCTTCGTACCCCATTGCCGCGCAAGCGCGCGGACCACCTGCGGCTGAACTCCGGTCTCGGCCGCCTGCCATTCCGGTGATTTTTCGATACCATCCTCCTCGCCGAGTACGTAGGCCACATATTTCTCGAAGCCAGTCGTGCGAGTTAGGACATACTCCTTGTCGTATAGGCCTTCCTTGATCCATACGTACGCGATCGCATGTGCGAGTGCCGGCCCCGTCCCCGGAACAATCGGGATCCACTTCCCGCCGATCCACGATGCCGTCGTGTTCTTGTACGGATCGATGTGAATCATCTGAATACCGAGCTCGCGCGCCCACTGGCGCCTTACTGTTGCTTCGAATGCGGCGTAAGACCCGCATGTTGTCTCGGGGTCGGAGGCCCAGTAGACGATTAGCTCAGCCTCCTTGAGGCAGTCCTCGACTTGACCATACGGCTCCGCAGTTCCCATCCGCATCGTGTAGCCGTAGTGATGCGATGCTCCCCAGAACCAGCCTTCCCAACTATCCGGATTCAAGACCATCTTCGTGTAGCCGATGGCGTTCATGAATCGGATATTCGAACTCAGGTAATAGCCGATGTTTCCCCATGTGTGGTGCGAACTGTGACTATTGAGGATGGCCCCGTGTCCGTGCGCGCGCCTGACCCGCTTGATCTCGTTAGCCGTGATGTCGAGTGCTTCGTCCCAAGAAATCCTGACGTATCCGGACTTGCCCCGATTCTGTGGATTGCGCTCGCCATTCGGATCGAAATCGATCCGCCGCATCGGGTATAGGAGTCGCTTGCTCGAATACACCAGCGACTTGGATGCAAGCCCATGTGGGCTCAGCGTGGCGCGGTGTGGAGGTGTGAACACCCTACCTCGTGCTTCGATCGACCAAGGGCCGGAGTCCTCAGCGCCAAATTCGACGGGCGTGACCCGGACGATCCTCCCATCCTTAACATAAACGAAGACAGGGCCTCCGTTTGTCTGATTCACATACCTCGTCTCGCCGCCGGCGACTTGCAGTCCCTGTTTCCAGTAGTGAGTAAGCAGCGTGTTAAGGATGTCTGTAAAATGCAAGGTGAATTCGTCGTCGCCCTTGACCTCAAATGCAAAGTTCTTGGCCGCGCTGACCACCTCCATGGGTTCGAGAAACGGCTTGAGTAAGGGATACGCGAAGTGGAACATTCCTGAGCCGAGGTGAATGAGTACCCGGCTCCCCAAGCTGGCGCTCTTGAACTGGATAACGACGTCCGGTGCCGCAGCGATCCCGGCTGCAGATGTCATCTTTCCAGCGGCGAAGCGATACCACCGTCCCACCGAACCGTCCTTTACCCGGATCTGCGCCACGAAGTCCTTCTTCGCCATGAGCTCGCGAAGCACAGGCGACCGCGCCGCATGCACGTTCAATGCGATCGACAGAATCCGTAGCAGTACGGAGAACACCATGTCCTAGTACTCCCGATTAGCAAAAAGATGCTCAGGCTCAATTGAGACTGATGCCCGCCGCTTTGATGACCGTTTCCCAGCGCCTGCGCTCGATCATCGCGTAGTCAGCGAACTCCTTGCCGGTCATTGGTGTCGGTAGAATTCCAAGATCCTCCAACTTGCCACGAACCGGCGGCGCAACCAGTGCCTTTCGAAGGGCGGCGTCCAGCCTGTCCACGACGGCGGGGGGCGTTCCTGCCGGCGCAACGATGCCTTGCCACGCGTAAGCCACGAAGTCAGGTACGCCGACCTCGCCCAGCGTCGGAACGTTCGGCAGCAGCGCAACGCGCTCGGGCATTGCGACGCCGAGCATCACAACCCTTCCCGCCTTCATGTAGCTGATGCCACCAGGCATGTCCAGCATCATGAGATCGACCTGACCGCCAAGGATGTCCTGCAGCGCTGGGGCGCCACCCTTGTAGGGAACGTGAACAAACTTCGTTCCGGTACGCTGCTGGAACAACTCCATGGCTAGGTGGTGCGGCGTGCCGAGACCCGCCGACGCATAGGTCAGCTTGCCGGGCCGGGACTTTGCCAACGCGATCAAATCACTTACCGAATCGACACCCAGCCCGGTTCGTGTAACCAGGACGAACGGATTCCGGCTAATGCTACCTACGTAGGAGAAGCTCGTTTCGATCTTGTACGGCAGGCTTGCATACAAGCTAGGGTTGAACGCCAATGTGCCGGAGTCTGCCGTCATCACGGTCAGTCCATCGGCCGGCGATGCAATGAGTGCTTGCGCCCCGATGATCGTACCCGCACCTGGCTTGTTGTCGACGATTACCGCATCACCAAGGTCCGCCTTCATGGCCTCAGCTAGAACCCGAGCGACCATGTCCGATCCGCCACCAGCCGGATAGGGAACGATCCAACGTATCGTCCGTCCGCCACTTTGCGCCCAAACGACTCCGCACGATGCCGCCAACGCTAGCATCGCGACCGCGACGGCGAATGTCCTAAGTTGTGTCATCACTGGTCCTCTCTCTCCATTGACGAAGTTGGTCCAAACTTGCATTGATGCCGCGGTAAAACCGCTCATCGGACTGCGGCGACACGATGATCACACTCATGCCTCGGCTCCCGCAGCGACTGACCAACCAACCGCGCCCCATCGAGTGACTCGCGCTCACCCAGGAAACCGTGCCTTGACGTCACGAGGGCGCGCTGCGAACGCTTACTTAGGAGAGCCTAGATTCACCGTTCGCCTACGCTCCATCCCGTGTGAGGCGGCGTACTTAGAGGTGTACTGAACGACCCCATTGAGTTTCGAAGAAGCGTTCAATCAACGGTTTGCGCTCGCGCGAGGCGAGTTCCTTCTTTCTGATTTCCTCGTCAAGTATTTCGGGGTCTGCCTGATATCCGACCGCAATCATCGCCATTGGCGTGCAATCCTCAGGGATGTCGAACCTGGCGCGGATACTGTCGACGTCGTACCCTGCCATCTGGTGAGCAATCAAACCCAAAGAGACCGCCTGCAGTACCAAGCACATGCTTGCCATCCCCGTGTCGTGCTGCGTGTAGCGATTCGGCCGCCCACCGCTCAAAGGATCTGGGCTCGCAACCGAGAGGATTAGCACGGGAGCATTCTTCACCCAGCGCTTGTTCGCATCGGTCAGACACTCGAACGCGCGCCAAAACCCCGCATCATCGTAGCTGCGATCGAAGATGAGAAAGCGCCACGGCTCCACGCCATTGCACGAAGGCGCCCAGCGCGCCGCTTCCAATAGGGCCGCGAGCTGCGCCCGCGTGACCTGGCGAGTGACATCGAAAGCTCGCGGACTCCATCGCCGGCTCATGAGATCGTGGATTGGTACGGAAGTGACTGCACTCTTATCAAGGCTCATCTCAGAGTTCCTTGTCCGGCGCGTAGGGCATGGTGTATCGATTCCATTATCACGTAGCGATAATTGTGTTACATTTAATGGGCACTGTCAAGGCCTACCTATTATCTTGTTATCATTTGATGAGGATTCAGATGACTTACGCCAATACCTCTGATCCGACGACTCAACGACTCTCCTTCAGTCACATCGGATTCTTCGTTCATGACCTCGACCGGATGGCCGGCTTCTATCGAGACGTAATCGGCATGACCGAGACAGACCGTGGCGCACTCGAAGGCGCTCAACTCGTGTTTCTCAGCACCGATCCCGCCGAGCATCATCAAATTGCCCTCGTAACAGGTCGGCCCACCAATATGGGGTTCAATTGCATCAATCAGATTTCCTTCCGCGTACCTGACCTCGCGGCATTGCGCGAGGTGCGCCGCCGGGTGGCTGTAGACCCAGACGTATCCAATCTCGAATGCGCAACGCACGGGAATGCCCTCTCGATCTACTTCCAAGATCCCGAGGGAAATCGGGTGGAGATCTTTTTCGACACGCCGTGGTATTGCGAGCAACCAATCCGCGAACCGATCGATCTCGAATGTGACGATGGCGACATCATGGCTCGCGTCGAAGAGTTGGCCAGGAGTCGACCAGGGTTTCAGAGCAGGGCCATGTGGCAAAGACAGATGGCCAAACGCATGGGGCTGGCGTGATGGCTGAGGTCTATAGATTCACGTCAGCGGTCGTCCCGCCATCTGGGTTGGCCAAGCATGGGTTGCAGTCGTCGGTTTGCACCGCATCTTCCGCGCGATGTTGCTCGGTGAACGGCTGCTACGGCATACTTCCCTGCCTCAGTCGCGGAAGCGATTCTTGATGTTATGCAGCCCAGCGGGACACACGCGAGGCTTGGGCGAGCTCAAGGACAATCTGTCACAGCCCTTGCAATCTCTCCTCGTCCGATGGAAAAATCCACCGTCTCCACGTTTGCGCGGATGTTGCGCGTACTCGACTTGTTCTCGGAAGACCACCTCGCACGGAGCGTCGATGAGATTGCCGATGAACTCGAGGTGTCGATCCCCACAGCGTATCGGTATATAAAACTGCTCACGCAATCCGGACTGCTTCAACGTGTGGCCGAATCGAGGTACACGCTTGGCCCACGAGTGATTGTTCTTGATCATCTCATTCGCATCGCTGATCCAATCCTCAAGCACGCAGTCCCCATCATGCGCGAGCTAGTCGCCGCAACGGGCTTCGATTGCGTGATCTCCGCACTCTTCGATCACAGATTACTTGATACGCATCGAGAGTTCGCATCGGAGCCAGTCACCCTCACCTATGGTCGCGGACGTCTCCGACCGTTGTTTCGTGGTGCTGGCGCAAAGGTCATCCTCGCAGGGATCCCGTCATCACATCTCCACAGATTGTTCGATGCGCGGCGCGACGAGGTGCGTGCCTCAGGCCTTCCTGTCGAGTGGAGCGAGTTTCGGCGTTACTATGCAGCAATCCGCCGCGCAGGTCACTATTTCTCCGATGGCGAACTAGAGCCCAACGTTTCAGCTGTAGCTACGACACTCCATCGCTCCGATGGCTCAATCGCAGGTTCGATTTCACTGGTGTCGACGCGCCCTCGCATGGCAGTGGTCGACCGCCCCCGACTCGTCCAGGTGATACGCACGGCGGCTACGAGTATCAATTCTCGCCTGGAGTAACGAGCGTGTGTCTTTCATGGAGGTTATGTGCGACTAATTAGTTATGTCTCAAATGGGAGTTCCAGCTACGGCGCGGTTGTCGGCGACTCGGTTCTTGATCTCGGGCAACTCATCGGAGACAGGGCGCCGGACCTCAAGGCAGCATTGGCAGGGGATCTCTTACCGGAGTTGCGCCGCTTCGTGGCCGAGCGGCCCGCCACACTAAAGTTGGCTGGATTGACACTGCTCCCAGTAATCCCCAATCCAGGTCAGGTGTTTTGCGTCGGATTGAACTACGGAGATCACGTCCGCGAAACTGGACGTCAGGTTACAGAGAGCCCCGCGATCTTCATCCGAGTTCCATCCTCGCAGGTAGCGCATGGCGAGGCCATACTTCGACCCCTTGAATCAGAGCGGCTCGACTTCGAGGGAGAGATAGCAGTTGTGATCGGAACGGGTGGACGCCGGATTCCGGAACAGCTTGCGTGGAATCACATCGCGGGCTACAGCTGCTACAACGATGGCAGTATCCGCGACTGGCAACTTGCCACATCTCAGTGGACACCTGGAAAGAACTTTTTCCGGACTGGTGCCTTCGGGCCATGGCTCGTCACGTCTGACGAAATCCCACCTAATCATCTCATGACGCTGACGACCCGCCTCAACGGTCGGGAAATGCAACGAACCACAACCGACAGAATGATTCATAGCATTCCACGGCAGATCGCATTCATATCTGCCTTCACACCACTGGCGCCGGGCGATGTGATCGTCACCGGTACACCCGGTGGCGTTGGCAACAAGCGCACGCCGCCAATATTCATGAAGCCTGGAGATACCGTCGAGGTCGAGGTGGATGCGATTGGTGTGCTTCGAAACAGCATCGCTGACGACGATTCGCGGAGCGACCGCTAACGAACTGGCTCTCGCTCGCAGATAGCGGCGATCGACGTCACCAAGATCGTATCGATGCGTCGCTGGTGTCTCGGAGTGCCCCACAAATCAAGCGGATACGCCGAGATTACAATCTAACGTCAGAGGCGCACGCTGCGCGCCCACTTCGATCGGGGCTCGACAATGCAAACATGCGGTGAGTCTGCCACGATGACCGCGTGCGCCGCCGCTCTCCTAGAGAGCCAATCCCTAAACTCGACCTCGCGTCCAGATGCAATCCGCAGCGTATCGCGAATCGCCAGTATCCGAAATAGTATTGAGTCTGATCGGAACCGATTAACTTCCGAATCGAGTGGCTTGCATTGACGGTCGCCGCTCAAATTCACCGAACCACGCCGCGAGTTGCGGATGCGCATTGCGCCAGCCAATATCTGCGAACCGTAGATCCAGATAGGCGAGCGCACTGCCCAAAGCGATTGTACCCAGATCCACACACCCTACCATCGATCTCGTTATCGCCTCAAAGTGTGAAATCGCACGACGGACTTTGTCCATCTGGCCCTCCCGCCAGGGGTTCCAGCGAAACTCAGCAGGCCGGAGGACGTCCTCGTAGCGACTGGACAGTGCTGCGTCAAGTATCCCATCGGCAAGGGCTTGTCTTACCAAGACATCCCACCGTAACGCACCCGTCGGAAGTAGGCTACCTCTACCTACCTCATTCAGGTATTCGCAAATCACCCGACTGTCGTACAGAGTCACCCCGTCATCGACGACCAACGTGGGCAGCTTGCACAGCGGATTGTATTGAAGCAGCTCTGGACTGGGTGTTGTAGGCCCAGTCGACACCGCCACGACCTCAATGCGATTGGCAACATTGAGTTCATGTGCTGCGACCAGGCACTTGCGTGTGTAAGGGGAGAATGGCGAGTAGTACAGCTTCATGAAAAGTGCCCCCTCTGTGTAAGTAATCCCTTTGGTGGGCAACCCGCCCACCAAAGGTGGTGTTGCAGGTCACTTGTCAATGACAATAGATTTCGAATCGGCCCATACGATCGAGTAGCAGTCGTCCAGTGACTTGCTATTTGGAATGACGGACTTGAGCGCGTCGGCCTGCGTCGTAATCCCCTTGCACAGAATCTTGACGCTGAACGCGCTTCCGTATCGCTTGAGCGCCTCGACCACGACATCCTTGGTCAGGGGTGAGCCGGATGACAGCGTCGTCATGAGCAGATCGGCCATCTCATCACTGTTCGCTGGATTTGCAACGTAAGCGATCGATTCCGCCACGGCGTCCCGGAATGCACTGAATGTCTTCTTTCTGGCATCCATGTTTTGCTTTCGACCCCAGTAAACGGTCTGAGACCATTCCGACTCGACCGTATTCAAGTCCGAATATGCCATGATTCGCTTCCCGATGTTTGTCTTCTCGGCGATTTCGGCAAACGGAGGATTCACAATTGCGGCATCCAAGCTCCCACCCTTTAGTCCAGCCAACGTCGCGCTCGACGTATCGGTCACGACAATGCTCACGTCCTTTTGGGTCAGGCCCACCGCGCTCAATCCATTATTCAAGTCAATCTCGGTGGTACCACCCTTTACGAGCAATCCGAATCGCTTGCCCTTCAAGCACTTGAATGGTGCCGGATACGGCTTCTTGCTGTCGACACAGTCGTTGGCCAAGGCTTCCGTGAAGATGAGACTTCCAACGTCCTTTCGAACATCGTTTGCCAGAATCTGCAGGCCGGCTCCCTTCTGAGCGGCGGGTATCCCAGCACCGAGTGAAGTTCCCAAGACATCAATGTCACCGGATATCAGAGCAGAGGTTCCGACAACCCCGTTCTTCACGGTAGTCAGCTGGAGATCAATGCCATGCTTCTGGAATATTCCCTTCTTCTGTCCAAGATAGATTGGCAGATCCTGCAGCAAGCCAGGGCCGTACAATGCCATGACAATCGTATTCTCTTTGCGATCAGCCGAAGCCGGCGCCCCATTCGCAATACCGCCAAGGGTCAATCCGATCGCGAGCGTGAGAGCCGATATGGCCTTGAATATAGTTTCCGACTCCGAGTACATAGCTTCCTCCAGTGGATGAACAGCAACGATGAATGATGGCGCTATGGTGGCTAGACTTCTTCCTTCCACGACAGCAGTGCGTCTTCGATCTTCCTTATGATCTGGACGATCAGAAGGGCGAAGAGCGACACAATGACCACGACACCGATCGTACCGGCAGCATCGAACACCGACGCATAGTTTGCAATCGCGTAACCCCATCCACCTGGGGCAGCAAACATTTCGCCGATGATCACCGTCAATAGCGCGTATACAACACTCAGGCGCAAGCCCGCAAAGATCGATGGAATTGCAGATGGAAAAATGACTTTCATGAATGTCTCAGCATGGCTGGCGCCGAGCACTTGGAACAGTCTCAAATACTGAGTGTCAACGTTTCGGACTCCGGCTATCGTATTGATGACGACAACGAAGAAGATCACACTGATCGCCAATGCCACTTTGCTTGCCATGCCGGTTCCAAACCAGAGGATGAAGAGCGGCGCGAGTGCTGCGTGCGGCATCGACATCAGCGCATCGAAGAACGGAGACAGAACAGAGTTCAGGAGCTGAAACCGTCCGAGCAACAGCCCGACGACGATGCCAGTACTGGCGGCAACAAGAAATGCAAGCCCCATCTCCTGAATCGTCACCCATCCGTCCCTGAAAACTCCGCCCGACAGGAAGTACTCCTTCCAGAATGCGAGCATGTCCATCGGTGGGGGAACCAGAAACGGATCCAATACCCTCACGCGAACCAAAATGTCCCATAAGAGAACGAACGCCGCGAACAACATCACGCGCATGGCCCAAATTGCGCCTTTGCTGCTGAAGTATGAATACGGATCACGACCCCTGTCGGAGACCAACTGATCCGTTGCGTTCGGAATTAAGGGCGAGGCCTTGGTCGTCATGATTCAACACCGCGAGATTCATCATTCGTGTGCATGTGTTTCGCTATGGTGAAGGCATAACGAGAGAACTCCGGCGTGTATCGGAGCGTCTTCAAATCGCGGGGCCGCTCGAACTCAATCGAAATATCGGCCACCACTTGACCCGGACGCTCGGAGAGCACGATGACACGATCCGACAGCAAGATGGCTTCATCGATGTCATGAGTCACCATGAGCACCGATGCACCACGCCGCTCCCAAAGATTGAGGAACTGCAGTTGAAGCATGACCCGTGTCTGAGGATCGAGTGCCGAAAATGGCTCATCCAACAGGATCAACTTCGGATCCGTTGCAAGCGTGCGCGCAATTGCCGCTCGCTGTCGCATGCCGGCAGACAATTGCCACTTATATGCGTTCTCGAATCCGGCCAAGCCAACTGACGCGAGCAATTGGCGAGCCTTCGCCAGCCTGTCCGCCTTGGTCGCACCTTGGAGTTCCAACCCTACCGTAACATTGTGCAAGGTTGTTCGCCACGGCAGCAGTCCATCCTGCACAAACATATAGCCAATCAGACGTCTGGCTTCCTCCACTTTCTTGTTCCACAGGCGTACCGTTCCTGCAGTAGGCTCCGACAAGCCGGCAACCATGTTCAGTAGGCTCGTCTTGCCGCACCCGCTCGGCCCCACGAGCGAGACGAACTCACCGTCAGCGATGGCGATGTTCACGTTTGACAGCGCGTGTACGGGAGGTTGACCCTTCAACGCAAAGTGCTGAGACACATTGCTGATATGGATCGAGTAGTCCTTGCGTGTCATCGCATATTGTCCGGGGTGCTCATGGGTATCGCCCCAACCCTCGCGGTCAGATTGAATCAGACCAAAGGCGAGACGCTCGACGATGGCCGCGGAGTCTGAGCGGCATTCATGACAATCGAGAGAAACGTGTAATAGCCAATGATCCCAAGCAAGTCGACGACTGCCCGTTCTCCGAACCTCACGGTCGCTGCATCCCAAATCGCGTCGGAGACGGCCTTCGTACGATGCAGTTCCTGGCAGAAATCGTGGATCAACTGGCAGTCATCGTCATGAAACACCGGGATCCTTCGCGCCGCAAGATCATCCACTACACTCTTGCTGATACCCGCATCGATCGCGATAGGTGCGTGAATGGCCCATTCGACCTGCTGTGTCCATTCACGGGCGACGATCAAAATCGCCAACTCGATCAATTTCCGAGGTAACGCCCCGTGGTAACGCAGATACTCGCCCATACGCTGCGCATGCCCCATTAGCTCAGGGCTGCGCATGAGTGGGATGAACGGCGGCAGCAGGGCGCCGCGTGGGCCGTTGATGATGGGTTCGGCGTGCTCCCGCTGCACGGCCGTCCAACGATCGGGAGAAATAGGAGGAAGGCGATCCATTACTGAACAACGCGCTTGATCATCACTGCCGCGCACGACTCCGACGCTCGGCGCCTGCACGCGGTTCCTGCGGCCTTGATCGCGGCGAGCCTGCTGATTGCAGTTGACTGCACCAGACGGAGCGATTTCATTTCGTCGCACCGGACGCGCGGATCAGCGATTCCCACTTGTCGAGCTGCCGCTTGACCTCAGTGGCAAACTCGGCTTGAGTCATCTCAATGGGCTCAGCACCCAATGCGAGAAGCTTGTTTCGAATGTTCTCGGTACGAAGCGCCTTGTTCACCTCAGCATTCAGGCGTGCAACGATCGCTTGAGGAGTACCTGCTGGTGCCAAGATGCCGAACCACGAACTGATCTCGAACCCTGGCACGCCCGCCTCGGCCATCGTCGGCGTATCAGGCAGGAGGATTGACCGCTTGTCGGTCGAGACCGCGAGTGCCCGCAGCTTACCTCCTTTGATGAGGGGCATCGCCGGAAGGATGTTATCGAACATGAAATCGAGTTCGCCGGCCATGAGATCGGTCTCGGCCTGTGGTAGTCCCTTGTAGGGGACATGGGTCAGCTTCAAATGCGCGAGGCTAGCGAGGAGTTCCGACGCCATGTGCTGCGTCGTTCCAGAACCGGGTGACCCGTAGTTCAACGGATTGGACCTTTGCCGCGCCGTATTGAGCAGATCTTGAACGGACTTGAAGGGTGAGTCCGCACGCACGACGAGCACGCTCGGCGTAACAGCGAGCGACGCGACGGGGATGAAGCTCTTGATGGGATCATAAGTGATCGTCGGGAAAAGCGCTCGCGCCGACGAATGCGTGCCGGGTGTTCCAAGTGCAAGCGTGTACCCGTCAGGAACAGCATTCGCAACCGAACTGGTGCCGATCGTTCCGCCGGCCCCTGGGCGGTTGACCACAACCACCGGCTGTCCAAGCGACTCTCCCAGTTGAGCGCCAACGGTACGAGCGAGAATATCCGACGCACCGCCTGCGCCATATGACACAACCAACTCGACCGGCCGCGTAGGATACGTTTGCGCGGCGGCAACTGCCGCGCTCAAGCCGAGTACTGTCGAAACGATCCCCAACCCAATTCGCCTGATACACATCATCGTCTCCATGAACGTTCACTATCCAATTCCCAGACCGTACACACCTAACCCATTCTTCCACCTATGATGTGCATCGCGTCGCCCTTCACAAACCGAGATGCTGGCGGCGCATAGAAGATAATTCCACTCACGATGTCGTCGACCGAACCTGGTCGCTTGATCGACTGTCTTTCCTGAGCACGCTCGTTGAGATCCACGTATCGCGGTTGAGCACGAACTCGCTTCGTGAGCGCCATACCAGGCTCGCTTGCATTAATCGTGATGGCGTGCTTGCCGAGTTCGATTGCGTTCGTTCGAATCAGACCCAAGACCCTTGCCCTGGCCGATGCGTCAACCGTCGCCATTCGCGGAGATGTGGTTCGTTCTATACGAATCCGGCACCTTGCTCACGACTACGTTCACATCGGCTCTTCTCGCTGTTGGTCCGTACAGTGCAGTGCCGTCGTCACTCGTGTCTGGGTTTGTCTTGACAACGTGATCTGCGGCACCGTGATGCCCCTCCGCCGCGGCATCTTTGCAGTCTTGCTCAGCGAGCGCTCTCGCCGCCGCTCCATCATGACCTTGCCCAACGGCGGTGACTCGTTCGACTTATCCATGAGGCCCCCGCAAGCCGCCCAAGCACGCCTTGGGCTCACGTCTTTTCAGTAGACGATCCTGAGGGTCATTCGCGAATCCGCGAACGCCACCGTTGCCGCCCACCCCCGTGCCGGCGGCACCCAAGGCAACCCGACCCTCCGACGAGGCAGCGCGCGTCATTGAATCAGTCGACCGCAGTCAATGACCAGATCAGCTCCGTGGATCATCCGCGCGTCGTTGGAGCTCAGGAATGCAACCGCCGCAGCCACATCATGCGGCTCGACCAACCTGCCGAGCGGATTCATCTTCCGTACAGCATCGAGACCGGCCTGTTCGCTACCGTATTCTCTTGCCAAGCGACCCTTGACCAGCGGCGTCCAGACATAGCTGGGGTGAACGGAATTAATGCGAATGTCGTAGCCAAGGCGCGCCACGCTGATCGCCGCCTGCTTGGTGATGCTGCGGACCGTCGCCTTGCTTGCGCCGTATGCGCTTGCTTTGTTTACACCGTAGTACCCGGCAATCGAGCCAATATTGACGATGAATCCCGGTCCCGAGCGCGTCTTCATGATCTTGATCGCCTCCCGCGTCCCGATAAAGACGCCCTCCGCGTTAACGGAGAACAGCTCCCTCCACTCGTCCAAGGTGACTTCCTCGAAATCGAGCGGCGCGGGTGACGTTATCCCTGCGTTGTTGACGAGGATGTCCAATTGCCCATGCCGGGTGAGGACTTGCTCCAGGGCGGCCGTCCAACTCGCTTCCGAGGTAACGTCCAGCAGCACCGCTTCGGGCACCGATGGATTACTCTTGACGTCCCCGGCAACCACCCGCGCTCCCTCGTCGGTCAGTCGCTGGCATATCGCTCGCCCCAACGCGCCGCACCCCCCGGTGACAAGAGCGACCTTGTCTTCCAGTCGCTTGATCATCGGTGCCTCGCCCTGCCCACCCGATCGAACTCGGGCATTGGGTCCCGCGCTCTCTTGGCTCATGCTTCTGCCTCCGCATCCATGTACGTGGTGACGGCGCCGATCCTCAACTTGACAATCACGAGTCGGTTCCCATCATGACTCGGCTCCTGATATTGCCTTGCAGTTTGTAACGTCGAGTCCACAGCAAAGGACGTGACCATTCGGACGGGCGGCCGACCCTCCTGCGTGACTCTACAAACTTGACGGTAACCCTTCCGCCAGCGGATCTGCGATCGTCCGCGACCTCCAATTCATGAAGGCTAATCATCAGTTATTTCTCGCGATGCGATAATGATTACCTATTTCTATGGTGATGTCAAGGGATTAGATCCACGTCAATATCATCTAGTGAGGATTAATGACACTCGACATGCGGTAGGTCTCTACCTCCACACTCGTGCCCGACGAGGGTTCAACCGTGAAGTCCGCCGTACACAGCGTGAGCGCTTGACGTCGTTTGGACTTACGTCGCGAGGTCGGAACGGACATTCCTCGAAAACGCGAGAAACTACCCAGTGCAGCACTGCGTCGATGGTAGATACCATCCGCACACAAGGGGATATACCATCGTCAGCGGGGCTGGCTTCCCCCTCCCCGACAACTGGGAACATCCGCTGGGCCTTTGTTCCAGCGTGAGTCGAGATGGATTCGTCGCGCTGTCTCAGGTCGCCTCCCGCCAGGGACGTTGATGCCCGTCACTGAACCAACGCGGATCGCAGATGCATTCGCTCACGACACAGGCCACGATCAACACACCGGTGGCATGATCCCAATGATGCCCGAATCACCTCGTCAGAGGATGTCACTCCGCCTCGTGCGGCCTCGGGACGCGGTTCGCGACCGCGCGTGCGCAAGGGGCGATGAGCCACAGCGCGGCGAGGCAGCCCGCGGACCAGCACGTCGCCGCAGCGATGAGAAGGAGTGTTGCTTGCGATGGATCGACGGCGGCGGCCACGCGCAGTAGCGCGGCAGCACCGATCAGTACGGTGGCCGCGATCGGGATGCGCTCGGCGGCCGCCGGGCGCCTCAGGCGCAGGAGCAAGGTGCTCGCCATGACGTTCAAGGTGAGCGTGCCGAGCGCGCCGATGGTGATGAGGTGCAAGGCGGCGGTTCGCGCGGAGCCGGGCGCGGTGCTCGCAACCGCGAGCAACCCCACGCCGAGCCAGGCATACCCCGCGCCGAGACACAGGAGATCGGGGCGGCCGCGGCACGCGGGCAGGCGCCAGCGCACGAGACGCGCGAGCGCAAGCGCGCCCGCAGCGGCGCACGCCACGCGAAGCCCCGCATCCCACGAGGGCAGCGCGACGAGAGCCACCGCGATGGCCATGACGACGAGAAGCGCGCCTTCCAGACGTGGTTGCACCCGTGCCGCGAGCGTTTCGCCCTGGCGGTAGCGCTGGCCGGCCGCGGCGGGGGCGATGATGCGGCCACCCATGAAGAGCATGAGCGTCGTGAGCACGAGCACGACCGCGGTCGCGAGCGCCTGCAGCGTCGTGACGCCGGCGACGAGCAATGCCGCGTCGAAGCCCACCGCGCCAAGGCACAGCGCGGTCAGGACGAGCGGCAGACCCTGGTTGCGCAACTTCTTTGCCGACCGGAAGAGGCGCGGCGCGACGTGCAACGCCAGCACCACGGCAAACGCGATGTCGAAGACGACCGCGAGGACGCCTTCGAGCGCCAGGAACGCGACCCGGGCCGCGACCCACAAGGCGAACAGCCCGAGCGCGCGCGAGCGCGCCATGGGCGGGAGCTGATAGCCGGCCACGACCGCGAGCGCGTACCCGAGCAGCATCTCGTGCGCGTGGCCGAACGGCGTCGCGAGCGACGCCGGCGCCGCAGCGATACGAAGCATCGCCGCGACCGACCACGGCAGGAGCAATGCGCCGAACAGCGCGGCCGCGGGGAAGAACACGACGTGCGGCGCGAAGCGCACGCGCGGCGCGACAGCAGGCACGGACGCCGGCGGATCACCGGGAGGTGACCGCCGGGACGCGGACGCGCGCGCGACGGCGTGCACGCGCGGCGGCGCCTTGGCGACCCGTGACTGCGGCGTAAGGTCCATGGGATGCGATCGGCGCTGGCAGCGTCAAGACCAATGCCGAACCATAGCGCGACATCGCGGACGACGGAATGACGATTGTCATCGGCGGTGCCGGGCGGCAATGCTGGTATCGTCACGCTGCATGAACCACGACGCGCGGATGGCGCCCGACCCGCAACGAACGCAATGACGCCTGCCGATACGAAGCGACCCCACGACGCGTCCGACATCGCGTCGGTGACGCCACAGCGTTATCCGTACGAAGCCGCGCGCATCGCCTTCCTCTGCGCCCGCGACGGGATCGCTGCGGCGGCCGACTATTGCGATCGCACCCGCCGAATCTACCGCGCGGCGGTTCTCGCGAATGGCAAGCGCGGGCATCGTCACGCGCACTTTGCATCGTTGCCCGATTACCGGGCGAAGTTCATCGGCAGCTACTGCGACTTCAAGCGCTTCCATCTCGCGCATCGCGCCCGTTCCGGCGCGTGATATTTGTCATTCCCGAAAACGGCAGCGTCGCCTATCGTGCACGCATCCGCGCTGTCGTCGTGCCGTGGCTTGCAGTGCCACGTGGTCGGCAGCGGATTCGAAGCCAACGGAGCGCCCATGACTTTTGTCGTCACCGAAGCGTGCATCAAGTGCAAGTACACCGATTGCGTCGATGTCTGCCCGACCGACGCCTTTCGCGAAGGCCCCAACTGTCTCGTCATCGACCCCGACGACTGCATCGACTGCACGCTGTGCGTCGCCGAGTGCCCCGTCGAGGCGATCTACGCCGACAGTGACGTGCCATCCGACCAGCAGGACTTCATTCCCCTGAACGAGGAACTCGCCAAGGTCTGGCCCGTCATCGTCGACAAGAAGGCGCCGCCTGACGATGCCGACGCGTGGGGCAAGGTCAAGGACAAGCGGGCGCTCCTCGAACGCTGAAAGCGCCGCGACGTGCGCGCCGCTTCGCGCGACCACGACGTGCGATGCGCCGCGGCAGTCGCGGCGACCGACCGTGCAAACCCTCAGACGTCGAGAATGCGTTGCAGCATGTCCACCCGTAGCACGTCGATCGTGCCGCGACCGCTGCGTAACCACCCGGCCTTCTGCCAGCGGCTCAAGATCCGACTCACCGTTTCCACCCGCGTGCTGACGTACCGGCCGATCTGCTCGCGCGTGAGCCCGATGCCAAGACGCACCCCTTCGGCGCCCAGGTCCTCGCCGAAGCGCGCGATGAGATGGAGGAACAGCGCGGCGAGGCGGCGTGGGACCGACCCCGCGGTGACGATCTCGATCTTTGCACGCAGGACGCCGCTGTGCCGGACGAGCGCGCGGTTCACCGCCATCGCGAGAGCGGGTGATTCGGCGAGCGCGGCGAGCACGGGCTCCGCGCGGATGCGCAGGACTTCGCTGTCGGCGGTGAGCGCCACGGCATCGCTGCGGTAGCGCCCCCGCTCGAGGACCGTCGGCAGCCCGATGCTGTCGTCCACACCGAAGAGCCCGACGACGAACCCTTCGCCGTGGACCGTCATCTGCTCGACCTGGATGATGCCGCGGCCGACCAGCGTGAGATGGTCCGCGCGCTGCCCCGCCATCCACAGCGCCTCGCCAGCCGCAAGCCGCCGAATCGTGGCATCGCGCGCCAGTCGGGCGCGGCTCGTGGCGTCGACACCGGCGAACATCGCCATGGCCGCGAGGCTTCGTTCGAGGCCCGCGTCGACGCCCGCTGCCGTCGACGCCGGGGCGGGCGTCGTGCCCCGCGGACGCGTCACCGGGGGCGGCAGCCTCTCGAAGCAGGCGTCCATCGCACCCACGTCAGTGCGCTCCCACACGAAACCGCGCGGTGCCGCGGTCGGGAGTCGTCGGATCCGGCATCGGAAGATCGCGCTAACGTCCCGCCGTCGAAGGGGGCGGCGCGAGCGCATAGCGCGCGTGGCAGGTCACGCACTGGCCCAGGAGCTCGGAGAGCGCGGTCAGCGTTTGCCGTGACGTTGCGCCCGCGTCGGCCGCGGCGGCGATCGCGTCGAAGCCGCGGTGTGTCGCGTAGGCGAGCGTCTTGAACTCGAGCGGCAACTTGCCCAGCATGCCGACCGGCACGCCGCGCGCCTTGGCGCTGCCCACGGCGCGGGCCGCGGCAGCGACGGCCGGCATGTCGTCGCGCGCGAGGGCACCGGTGACGCGCTCGACGCCGGCGACGAATTCGCGCATCTCGCGCAGCATGAGCGCGCGCTCGGCGGGGTCGAGGACGATGGCCACCCGTCCATCCGCAGCGGGTTGCGTCGAGCCGGCGACGACGAACGTGTAGACAAGCCCACCGATCACCACGAGGAGCACGACGATGATCGCGAGGTGGACCCGGTTCCAGGAAGCGGAGGTCATGGCTGTGCGCACGCGGACGTCGTCCGGCCCTCACGCGCAGCGCGGCCGATGCGGACCGCGGCGTGTCGCCCCGGTCGATCGCATCGGGAGCCTGTACCGAACGCGCCGTTTCACCATAGCACGGCTTCCCACGATAAGCAATATATGCTATACACCTTATAACACACCGGCACGGCGAGTCCCGCGATGCGCCTCACGACCTTCTCCGACTACTCCTTGCGCGTGCTCATGTACCTGGGCGTCCACGACGAGGGGCTTTGCACCATCGGTGCCGTCGCCAAGGCGTACGGCGTGTCGGAGAATCACCTCGTGAAGGTCGTCCATCACCTCGCACAGCGCGGTTACGTCGAGACGACGCGCGGCAAGGGCGGGGGGATGCGTCTCGCGCGCTTGCCGCAGGAGATCAACGTCGGCGACGTCGTGCGGAGCACGGAAGACAACCTGGCGCTCGCGGAATGCTTCGACCCGACACCGTCGACCTGTCGCATCGAGTCGGCGTGCCTGCTCAAAGGCGTCCTTGCCAGCGCGGTCGACGCCTTCTTTGCAACGCTCGACCGTTACACGCTCGCCGACCTCCTGGTGTCGCGACCGAAACTCGCCAAACTGCTCTTACCTGTCGCAACGCGTTCGGATCGCGCGCCGCTGCCGACGGACCCGTCCCGGCACTGACGCTGCGCGCCCCGTCGCCCTGCCCGCACCGCGCACGTATCTCGCGGCAACGCCGCCCACTCTCCGAGGAGCACCGCTCATGGACCACTCGATCTATCCCGCCGCATCGAAGGAACTCGCGCAGAAGCGTCGCGAACTCGCGCCCGAGATCTACGACGCCTTCCGCGCCTTCGGCCAGCGCGTGTTCGCCGACGGCGCGCTGCCGGGGAAGACGAAGCAGTTGATCGCCGTCGCCGTCGCACACGTGACGCAGTGCCCCTACTGCATCCGCGGCCACACCGACCTCGCCGTCAAGAAGGGCGCGACGCCCGAGGAGATCATGGAGGCGATCTGGGTCGCCGCCGAGATGCGGGCGGGCGGCGCGTACGCGCACTCGCTGCTGGCGATCGACGCCATGCCGGAAGCGCCTAAGCCCGCTGCGTAGCCGTGCTCGGAAGCGCCAGCGCGACGCCGCTTAGCACCAGCGCGAGCGCCGCCCATTGCGTCGGACCGAGCGCCTCTCCCAGGAAGAGCGCACCGGCAACCACGCCAACGACCGGCGTCACGAGCGTGCCGAGCGACGCGGTCGACGGCGGCAAGCGACGCAGCGCCGCGAACCAGGCGAGGTAGCACACGCCCATCGCGACCACCGTCATGTAGACGAACGCGGCGAGTCCGCCCGGGGACAGCGCGCTGAGGGCCGGGCGCTCGACGGCGATACCGTAGACGAGCATCGGGGCGCAGCCGAGCGCGAGTTGCCAGGCGAGATGGGCAAAGGGTCCCAGCGGCAACGGACGGATGGCGACCGTACCCAGGGCAAAGAGCGCGGCGGCGAGAAGCGCGAAGGCGATCCCCGGCCACTGCGCGAGCCCGAAAGCCGCGCCGTGCGCACCGGCAAGAAAGGCGATGCCCGCCATGCACAGCACGAGCCCGAGCACGCCACCGACGCGGGGGCGGTGACCGCGCAAGGGCCAGGCGAAGAGCATCGCCCAGACGGGCATCGTGTAGACGAGCATCGCCGCCTGGCCCGCGGTGAGCCAGACGAGCGACAGCGTCGAAAACCCCATCCACGCAAAGACGCTGCAACCTGCGCTGGCGACGAGCCGGGGCACGCTGCGCGCGGGCACGCGCAACGTCTCCCCGAGCGCCCAGGCAATGGCACCGATCGCCATCGCCGCGATGACCCCGGACAGGCCACGCGCGAACAGCGGTGGCCATTGCGTCAGCAGGAATTTCATCGCCGCCCAGTTGAACCCCCACCCCGCCGACGTGACCAGCAGGAACTGCAGGCCCACGCGCCGACCGCCGCGATCGGGCGTCGCCGCCGTCGCGTTCATTCGCGCGCCGGCTTGAGCGCTGCGACCGCAAAGCCCGCGACGATGTTGAGGAGTCCGACGAGGGCGGCCACCGTGGCGCCCACGATGCGCAGGAGCGGGACGATCGCGTGCTCGACCGGGGCGCCCCCCAACGGATCGCTCGGCCAGAGTGCGAGCGCGCCATAACAAAGCGCCGCTCCGCAGGCGACGATGAACAAACCCAGGAGGCGAATCCGCAGCGTCATCCCGCCACTTTACCCTTGCCTCCTCGTGGCGGCGTCCCGCGCGTGCAATCTCGTTGCCGCATGGCCGCGGCGCACGGATCGGTACGCGGCCCGGGGCGCGCTACAATGCGCGCCGCTCGCCGGAGGATCACGCGATGAGTACCGCATCGAACCCGCACTGCTGCCGACGGTCGCGCCGGCAGGCGCCGCAACGCGCGACGATTCCACCCTGCCCATCGCCCGCGCGGACGCCTTCCTTTTCCGGGCCTGGCCGCGTCGCTGCGGCGCTGTTGGCGAGCCTCGTGCTCGCGGCCTGCGCGAGTCGCCCGATCAATCCTCCGCTCTCGCACGTCGACCCGGCGCACGTCGAGGTGATCGGTCGTCCGTCACCCATCGCGGAAGACAACGACACGCTCGTCGTCCTCGCCTTCTCGGGGGGTGGCACACGCGCCGCCGCCTTCTCCTACGGCGTGCTCGAAACGCTGCGCGACATGGTGACGACGAGCCGCAGCGGCCGGCAGGTGCGCGTCCTCGATGCCGTCGACGTCATCACCGGCATCTCCGGCGGCAGCTTCACCGCACTCGCCTACGGTCTGTACGGGGAAAAGCTCTTCGACGTGTACGAGCACGCCTTCCTCAAGCGTGACGTGCAAGGTGAACTCATCGCACGGGCGCTCAACCCCTTCAACTGGGGAGCGCTGGCATCGCAAGGCTGGGGCCGCTCGGAGCTCGCGGCCAACTTCTACGACGAGATCCTCTTCAAGGGCGCGACCTATGGCGATCTCAAGAAAGACGGCCCGCGCATCCTGGTCTCCGCCACCGACTTGGCCGACGGCACGCGCGTCATGTTCAGCCAGGCGAACTTCGACGTCCTGTGTGCCGACCTTTCCAGCATGCGGCTTGCGCGTGCCGCAGCGGCGTCGTCGGCGGTCCCCGTGGTGCTCTCGGCCATCACCATCGACAACTACGGCGGCACCTGCGGCTTCGAGGAGCCGGCGTGGACGCGGCTCTTCCTCGATGGCCCCCATCTCCCGCGGCCGGCCGCACGGACCGTGAAGCGCCTCGAAGAGCTGCAGGCTTTCGCCGACCGCGACGCGCGCCCGTACCTGCATCTCGTCGACGGCGGCGTGTCCGACAACGTCGGCATGCGTGCCGTGCTCGACGTCATGTCGACCTTCGAGGCGCTGCACATCGCCGGCAAGAAGACGCCGTACGACAGAGTGCGCAACATGTACGTCTTCGTCGTCAATTCGCTCGCAACCCCTCCCAACGACTGGGACAGGCATGAGAGCCCGCCGGGCATCCTCGACGTTCTCCTGAAGGCGACCGGAACGCCGATCGACCGGTACTCGTACGACACCGTGGAGACGCTCAGGGACATCCAGTCCCGCTGGGCGATGCTGCGCGACGTGCGCGCCGCCATCGCGCCGTATCCCGATCTCGCGGCCAAGCTGCAAGGCGTGATGCGCGCGCCCAACATCGTCATCCACGTCATCGACGTCTCGTTCGCAGCGGTGCCCGACCCGGCCGAGCGGGCCTACCTCAATACGTTGCCGACTTCCTTCGCCTTGAGCGACGAAGCGGTCGATCGTCTGCGCGTCGCCGCCAAGGATGCGATTCTCGCCTCGCCGGAGGTCAAGCGCGCCATCGTCCAGAACGGCCTGCACATGACCGGACCCGGACCCCGCGTCGGTCCCCGCAATACGGCATCGCAAGCGGCGCAATGAGGGCGCGATCTGCATCCACCGCGCGAGGCCTGGCGCCGGATGCTCTATCCTTATTGGTTTCCCACGTTTGGTGAGGATTGGCCATGAATGCACAACAAGCCACGAAGATGACGTCCGGCAAGGGCTTCATCGCCGCACTCGACCAGTCGGGTGGCAGCACGCCCAAGGCGCTCTCGCTGTATGGAATCAAGCCCGAAAGCTATTCCGGCGAGGCGCAGATGTTCGATCTCGTCCACGCGATGCGCACACGGATCGTGACGAGCCCCGCCTTCACCGGTGAGCGCATCGTCGGCGCGATCCTCTTCGAGCAGACGATGGACCGTGACGTCGCAGGGCGCAGCACCGCGGACTACCTGTGGAACGTGAAGCAGGTCGTCCCGTTCCTCAAGGTCGACAAGGGGCTCGCCGACGAGGCCGACGGCGTGCAACTCATGAAACCGATGCCCGGGCTCGCGGCGCTCCTCGCGCGCGCCAAGGCCAAGGGCATCTTCGGCACCAAGATGCGCTCGGTCGTCAAGCGCGCCAACGCGGCGGGGATCGGCGCCGTGGTCGACCAGCAGTTCGCGCTTGCCCACGAGATCCTGGCCACCGACCTCGTGCCGATCGTCGAACCCGAGGTCGACATCAAGGCGCCCGACAAGGCCGCCGCGGAGGATCTGCTCAAGCCGGCGCTGCGCAAGCACCTCGACGCGCTGCCCGCGGGGCGGAAGGTCATGCTGAAGCTGACGCTGCCATCGGTGGACGGCTTCTACGCCGATCTCGTCCGGCATCCGAACGTGATGCGGGTCGTCGCACTCTCCGGCGGCTATTCGCGCGAGCAGGCAAACGCCCTCCTCGCCCGCAACCCCGGCGTGATCGCAAGCTTCTCGCGCGCGCTCACCGAGGGCCTCACGGCCCAGCAGACCGACGACGAATTCAACGCGACGCTCGACGCGGCCATCGGCAGCATCTACGCCGCATCGATCACGTAAGCGGCATCAGCGCGCAAGCGGCCCGCCGCGCAGACGGTCGAGGCGCTGGCGGAGCGCGCGCTTTTGCGGCGCTGGTCGCGCGAACCCCACGTCGGCTGCCGCAGTCGCACCGGGAAGCGCGCTCGTCGCAGGCCTCGGCGCGGCCGCTGCGGACATCGTCGCTCCCAGCACGCGCGCCAGGGTGGCGCGCACCGTGGCCACATCGTCGTCGAAGGCGCCGTGCCGGCGGGCGCGCGAGGCGTCCGCCGAGCCGATCGGTTGCGCATTCGGCGCGACGATCCATTGCGCGTTCGTGCCGGCACGAAACAGCGCCGCGAGCCGCGGATCCGCCATCACCGACCTTTGCAGGCCGACGAGCGGCTCACCCTCGGGGTGGATGAGCGGGATGCGAACCGTCGCCTCGAACGCATTCGACACGAGGTAGAGCAGCGACTTGTGATAGATGCCGGCGCAATCGTCGTCGCGCTCGACGTCGTCGCCCAGCGTGAAGAGCGTGAAGCGCGCGATCGCCGACAGTGCCGGCAGCCACGTCGCCGCGAAGGTTCCCGTGTTGATGGCGGGTGCCCACAGCGTCGCCGACTCGATCGGCCGGGCGAAACCCCGCTGCCCGGCGAGCGGACCCGCCGCGATCTTCGCGCCGCCCGTCCAAAGCTGCACGAGCGGCGCGAGGAAGATGCTCCCCGCGCTGTGCCCGACGACGTGCAGTTCGAACGGATAGCCGGCCTGTGCGAGTTCCTGCAGCACGAGGCGCGCACCGCCGTCGGGGTGCGTCGTCGCGCCGAATGCGTTCTCCTTCATCTCGTCCCACATGAGCTTGCCGCCCAGCGCCCGCGCCAAGGGTTCGAGCGCGTCGTCGAGGCGATCGAGCATGAAATCCTTGGAGGCGTCGAGCGCACCCTCGGAACGGCGGCGGCCCGCGGCGTCCGACAGGATGTCGGTCAGCGTCGACCACACGTCGGAGTGCCACACGAATGCGAGCGGATAGCACTGCACGGGGAGCATCGTCTTGCGATATTCGGCCACGCGCGCCAGCGCCTCCGCCTCGCCGACGAGCCCGCCATGCGCGTAGAGCACGATGCGCGTGCGCGCCCAGCCCGCGGTGATGCGCGGGATGTCGTGGTGGATGATCTCGCGCACGAGCCCGGGAGTGGTTCCGACGTTGCCGCGCGGATCGAGCCGGCCGTCGTTGCCGATGCTGATCACGTGCGGACGGATCTCGTTGTAGAGGTATGACTTCGCCTGCACCGTGCCGGCGAACACGCGCGACGACGTCGAGACCCGATTCGGCAGTTCGATCGGTACCGCGAGGCGCGCGACCCACGCGTCGGTCCCGTTGGCGAGCCAGTCCTCGTACGACAGGTGACCGAAGCCACCGGCACCCCACGCGGGACCCCACGAGTTGTGCACCCAAAATCCCTGCCGGTCGTAGCCCACGAGCGCAAAGGCATGCCCTCCCGTCGTGCCGTCGTGCCGGGTGATGCGGCCGTTCGATGCGACCGCGTCCCAACCCGCGTGGACGCTCGCGCTCGCGAAGAGCGTGCCGACCTCGGCGAGCGCGGCGTGCATCGCGACGAGGTCGCGATGATTCACGCGGAAGTACGCACCGAGCGGACGGCGGGCAGCGTCGTTGACGCGGGACTCCGAGAGCGTGGCGTCGCCACCCTCACCCCACAGCTCCCGCGTGCACACGCCGTGCTTGTGCCAGCCCTTCATCGCACCGCGGCAGCTCGACCCCTCGTAGCTCTCGCCGGCCCACTCGTCGTACCGCCTCGCCATCGCGTAGAGCATGTACGGGCTCACGGACTGCGTGTCCGGGTCGACCGCGCGCGTGCGCAGGAGGTAGTGCACGACGGCGGCAAGACCAAAGCCCGTGCACGCGCCATCGCGCCCCTGATCGAGGATCGGCACCCGAACCGCCCGATACCGCGCGAGTGGGCGCTCGGGCGGCACCTCGACCAGCGTGGGAACGTACATGCGATCGCGGAAATCGAGCGTGTCCGGCCGTGCATCGAGCACCCGTGCGATCGGTGCGGCGCGCTTGCCCGCCCGCGTGCGGCGAGCAACCTTCCTCGGTGGCGTGTTCATCGGCTTGCCTCCTTCGCCTGTCGCGTGTCGTCACGTCCTCCGTGCGAGCGGCGGCTAGGACGCAAGGAACAACGCGGGATCGACCATCGCACGGTTGAGCGTGACGCCCCAGTGCAGATGCGGGCCCGTCACGCGTCCCGTGGCGCCGACGCGGCCCAGCGTGTCGCCGGTCGCAAGGCGCGCACCGGGTTCGACGTCGATCGCGGACAGGTGGCAGTACATCGTGACGAGCCCCTGGCCGTGATCGACGATCACCGTGCCGCCGTTGAAGAAGTAGTCACCGGTCGCCACGACGCGCCCACCGAGGGGCGCTGCGATCGGCGTGCCGGTGGCCGCGGCGATGTCCATCCCCGTGTGCGGCGCGCGCGGCTGGCCATTGAAGACGCGTCGCATCCCGAACGAGCTCGATCGCGGCCCGGCCACCGGCGCCTGCAGGCGCAGCGTCGCCGGCGGCGTGGAGCTGAACGTGGCGAGCGCGGCCTGGATGAGCGGTCGCTCGCGCTCGACGCGCGCGAGGTCCGCACGGGAGAGTTCGACCATGGCCGGTGCCACGCGGAGCTTCTGCTCCACGTAACGCTTGGGTGCGATCGTCAGCGCAACCGAAGTCCGCGCGCCACCGGCACGCGACACGACGAGCTCGATGCGGCCCGGTCGCGTCGAAAGCGGGATGCCGACCACCGCAAGCCAGCCGGAAGCGTGCGCGCGAACCATCACCGCCGCCTCCCCCAGTGTCACCGCGGGGGCGTGGGCGACCGGCGCCTCGAGCGGGACCCGCGCCACACCGCCGGGAACGAGACTCTGCCGCGGCAGGACCGAAGCGGCCGCCGCCGCGTCGCCTGCCGCCCGCGCCCGGGGCGTGACGACGAGCCCGGCGAGCGCGATGGCGCACTGGCGGCGAAGGTGATTCATGGCGACGGTGGGCACGCGGTGGCGCCTGGATCTTACGCCAGCGCGCGCAGCGCCGACATGGCGCCCGGGGGCGCGCATGCTCTAATAGCGCCATGACCCCCTCGCAGAAAGCCGGCATCCTCGCCGAAGCGCTCCCGTACCTGCGCGCCTTCCACGGCACGACGATCGTCGTCCGCTTCGGCGGCGAGGCGATGGCCGATGCCCGGCTCAAGGCAGGATTCGCCCGCGACGTCGCGCTCTTGCGCCTCGTCGGCATGAAGCCCGTCGTCGTTCACGGCGGCGGCTGGGGTATCGACCGGCTCCTCGACCAGATGGGGATGCCCGCCCGACGCTACCGCGGGCACCGCATCACCGACGAGCGCACGCTCAACGTGGTCGAGATGGCGTTGTCGGAGCTCAACCAGGACCTCACCTCGCTCATCAATCGCGAGGGTGGACGCGCCGTCGGCGTCGACGGCCACGACGGCGCGTGCATCGCCGCGCGCCCGCTCGTGCTCGGCAGCGACGATGCCGATGCTCCGGAGCTCGGTTTCGTCGGTGAAGTCGAGGCGATCGACCCCGCGTACATCGACCTTCTCCTCACGCGCGGCTTCGTCCCCGTCGTGATCCCGATCGGCGTGGGCCGCGACGGGGCGACGTATCACATCAACTCGGACCTCCTCGCCGGGCAACTCGCGCGCGCACTGGCCGCGGAGAAGCTCGTGCTGATGACCAACACCGACGGCGTCGTCGATCGCACGGGTCGTGTTGCGCCGATCCTCACGGCAGCGCAGGCCGAGGCGCTGTTGCGCGAAGGTGTCGTCCATGGCGGCATGGTGCCGCGCGTGCGGGCTGCGCTCCAGGCGATCGCCCAGGGCGTGCGCTCGGTCCACATCATCGACGGCTCCGTCCCGAGCGCCCTGCTCCTCGAGGTCCTCACCGCCGAGGGCGTGGGGACCGCGCTTCGCAGCGACGCCGCACCCAATTTCTTCGCAGCGAGCCGCGCCTACCTCCTCGCAACCTGATCGACGCGGGCAGCCCGCCTACAATGGCGGCCGGTCCTGCCCTTGCTCCCGCCCCCATGTCGACCTCCGCCCGCCGCTTTCGCGGTGATACGCGCCTGTCGCGCATCGCGCATCAGGTGATGCGCGACCGTGGACTCCTCCCGACGTATTCGGCCGACGTCATGGCCGAGGTGACGGCACTGAACACGCCCGCCACCACGTCGCCACTCGAGCTCCGGGACCTGCGCGAGCTCCTCTGGGCGTCGATCGACAACGATGATTCGCGCGACCTCGACCAGCTCTCGGTGGCAGGCTCGCGCGAAGGCGGCCTCGACACGATCTACGTCGCCGTGGCCGACGTCGACGCGCTGGTCAAGCGCGGCTCGGCGATCGACGCCCACGCCGCCACCAACACGACGTCGGTGTACACCGCCGCCGAGATCTTCCCCATGCTCCCGGAGAAGCTCTCGACGAACTTGACCTCGCTCAATCCGGACAGCGACCGGCTCGCCATCGTGGTCGAGATGGCCGTCGACGGTGACGGCGAGGTGCAGCGCTCGGCAATCTACGCGGCACAGGTGCGCAACCGCGCGAAGCTCGCGTACAACGGCGTCGCCGCGTGGCTTGCCGGTGGACCGGCGCCCCCGGCGCTCGCGGTCCTCCCCGGCCTCGACGAGCAGTTGCGCCGGCAGGACCGCGTCGCGCAGGCACTCAAGCGGCGACGCGCCGAGCGCGGCGCGCTCGAACTCGACACGCTCGAGTCACGCCCGATCATCTACGACGGCGTGCTGGCCGACCTCGCCCCCGATGCATCGAACCGCGCGAAGGAGATCATCGAGGACTTCATGGTGGCCGCCAACGGCGTCGTCGCGACCTACCTCGCCGGCAAGGGGATCGCCTCGCTGCGCCGCGTGCTGCGCGTCCCGCAGCGCTGGGACCGGATCGTCGCGCTCGCCGGGCAATACGGCGGCACGCTGCCTGCGGCTCCCGACGCGGTGCCGCTGCTCGCCTTCCTGCGTGAACGGCGGCGCGCCGATCCGACGCGCTTTGCCGATCTCTCCCTCGCGGTGGTGAAGCTCCTCGGCGCCGGCCAGTACGCGCTCGACGTCCCGGGTCAACCCGGCCCGGGCCACTTCGCGCTGGCCGTCTCCGAATACACGCATTCGACCGCGCCGAACCGCCGCTACCCCGACCTCATCACGCAGCGCATCCTCAAGGCGGCGCTCGGCCGCGCCGCGCAGCCGTACTCGCGGGTCGAACTCGATCGCCTCGCCACGCACTGCACGATCCAGCAACACAACGCCGAGAAGATCGAGCGTCGGGTCGCCAAATCGGCGGCGGCGTACATCCTCTCCTCCCGCGTCGGAGCGACGTTCCCGGGGATCGTCACCGGTGCCTCGGACAAGGGCACGTGGGTGCGCATCAGCAAGCCGACGACCGAAGGCCGCGTGATACGCGGAGCGCGAGGCCTCGACGTGGGCGACCGCGTCGTCGTGAAGCTCGTCGACACCGACGTCGAGCGTGGTTTCATCGACTTCGCGGTCACGGGATAGACCCATGGACGCCGACGCCACCCCGCGCACTCCACTTGCGTATCGCAACGCATCGTTTCTCGACAGCGACGATGCCCGACCGCTGCGCATCCTTTCCGAGTACCTGCAGCCGCTGCAGGCGTTCCGTCGCGAGCGCGTGTGCGGCACGATCGTCTTCTTCGGCTCGGCGCGCATCGCGCCCAACGGCGCGCTCGCCCGCTACTACGCGGAAGCGCGCGAACTCGCGCGGCTCGTCACCTTGTGGTCGGCGGGGCTCTCACCCGAGGTGTGTCACTGCGTCGTGTGCACGGGTGGGGGCGGCGGCATCATGGAAGCCGCCAACCGCGGTGCGGCGGACGCCGGTGGCAAGTCGATCGGTCTCAACATCGGCCTGCCGCACGAGCAGCAACCCAATCCGTACATCACGCCGTCGCTCGCCTTCGAGTTTCGCTACTTCTTCATGCGCAAGCTCTGGTTCGCGCATCTCGCGCGGGCGCTGGTCGTCTTTCCCGGCGGCTTCGGCACGCTCGACGAGTTGACCGAGGTCTTGACGCTCATGCAAACGGAGAAGCTCGGGCGCCGCATTCCGATCGTCATGTACGGCACGTCGTACTGGAACGAGGTCATCGACTTCAAGGCACTCGTGCGCCACGAGACGATCGACCGCGCCGATCTCGACCTTTTCGCGTACGCCGACGACCCGGCGACGGCGCTCGCCCTGATGCAGCGTGGGATCGCGCCCTGCGCCCCGACCGGCTTGCCCGAACTCGCACCCTCGCGCTTCACGGTGTAAGCCGCCGCGGCCGCCCCGCAGAAGGGGCCGGCCGCCCGGGCTGGCCGCCACCTCCGTCGTCATCCCTCGGCCGTCCGCGACACCCCGCGGCACGTCGCCGCATCCCCCACCCCCTCGCGGGAAGAGGCGCGGCGCCGCCGCGTGACCAGGGCCGCATCCCGAGGCTTGCCTTTTTATTGCATACCGTATACGATACGACCTCGACGCATCGAATTCGTACCCGATCTCGACGGTCCCGCCGGCATCCGCCGTCGGGCAAGCTCATAGGAGGCAACATGCAAAGCAACGGCGATCGCATCCGTGTGATCATTGCCAAGGTCGGCCTCGACGGCCATGACCGCGGCGTCAAGATCGTCGCGCGCACCCTGCGCGACGCCGGCATGGACGTCATCTACACGGGCCTGCATCGCACGCCCGAGGAGGTGGTGGAAGCCGCGGTACAGGAAGACGTCGACGTGATCGGCGTGTCGATCCTGTCCGGGGCGCACATGACGGTCTTCCCCCGCATCCTCGATGCGCTGAAGGCCAAGAAGGCCGACGACATCCTGGTTGTCGGTGGCGGCGTCATTCCCGACGACGAATGCGAGGCGTTGAAGAAACTGGGCGTCAAGGAAATCCTCCTCCAGGACACCCCGCCCGCAGAGATCGTTGCCATGGTCAAGCGCGTGGTGACCGAGCGCGGCACACGCTAGGGAGGGTGCCATGGAGCAGTGGTCGTTTCCCCCCAAGTTCGACCCCAACTACCTGCCGCCCGCGGGTTCGCGCTACTGGTTCCCGAAGCGCGAGACGATGCCCGCGGCCGACCGCGACCAGGCCATCCTCGAACGGCTCAAGGTCGTCACGCGCTATGCCTGGGACCATTCGCCGATGTATCGGCGCAAGTGGGAAGAGGCGGGATTCCACCCCGACCAGTTGAAGTCGCTGGAGGACTTCGAAGCGCGCGTCCCGGTGCTCACGAAGAAGGATCTGCGCGAGGCGCAGGCGAAGACGCCGCCGTTCGGTGACTACCTGTGCGTCCCCGACAGCGAAGTCCATCACATCCACGGCACGTCGGGCACGACCGGGCGTCCGACCGCATTCGCCATCGGTCGCGAGGACTGGGACTCGATCGCCAACGCGCACGCACGCATCATGTGGGGCATGGGGCTGCGTCCGGGCGACACCGTCTTCATCGCCGCGATCTTCAGCCTGTACATGGGGTCCTGGGGTGCGCTGTCCGGCGCGGAGCGCTTGCGTGCCAAGGCCTTTCCCTTCGGCGCCGGCGCCTCCGGCATGACCGCACGCGCCGCGATGTGGCTCGATCTCACCCGCCCGCAGGGACTCTACGCCACGCCGTCGTTTGCGCTGCGCCTGGGTGAAGTCGCGCGCACCGAGGGCTACGACCCGCGGCAATTCGGCCTCAAGGTGATGTTCTTCTCCGGCGAGCCCGGCGCCTCGGTACCGGCGGTGCGCGACCGCATCGCCGACATGTACGGGGCCCGCGTGATCGATTGCGGATCGATGGCCGAAGTGACGCCGTTCATGAACATCTCCGGCACGGCCGAGACCGACGGCATGCTGCTGTGGCAGGACGTCGTCTATACCGAGGTGTGCGACCCCGCGACGTTTCGCCGCGTCCCCTACGGGCAGCGCGGCACGCCCGTGTACACGCACCTCGAGCGGACGTCGCAGCCGATGATCCGCCTGATGTCGGGCGACCTCACGCTGTGGGAGAACGGCCCCAATCCGTGCGGGCGCACGTACCCGCGCCTGCCGCAGGGCGTGTTCGGCCGGATCGACGACATGTTCACGATCCGCGGCGAAAACGTCTACCCGAGCGAGGTGGAAGCCGTGATCGCCAAGCTCGACGACTATGGCGGCGAGCACCGGATCGTCATTTCGCGTGACGGCACGATGGATGAACTCCTCGTTCGTGTCGAGGCGAGCCCCGAGTGTGTCGCCCGTGGCGAGGAGGCGCAGGCCGCGCTGCGCGCGACGACGGGCAAGGCGCTGCAGACGCTGCTCGGCCTGCGCGCCAAGGTCGAGATCGTGCCCCCCAACACCTTTCCGCGCACCGATTTCAAGGCACGCCGCGTGATCGACGATCGCGAGGTGTTCCGCGAGATGAATGCGCGCCTGCAGAACTAGAAGGAGGACAGAGCGGACATGGCCTACATACCTTCCGTTGACCTCGTGCCCCGGGCACTGGCCGGTGACGAGCGCGCGATCGCGCGCCTTCTGACCCGCGCCGAGAACGGCACCGCCGAAGCGCGCCCGGCTTTCGACACGCTCTTCGCCCGGGCCGGTCGTGCACACGTCGTTGGCATCACGGGCGTCCCGGGCTCGGGCAAGTCGACGCTGGTGTCCAAGCTCGCCAAGGCGATTCGCGCGACGGGGCGCACCGTCGCCATCGTCGCCATCGATCCCTCCTCGCCATTCTCGGGGGGATCGATCCTGGGTGATCGCATCCGCATGGGTGACCTGGGTGGCGATCCCGGTGTCTTCATGCGCAGCATGGCCACGCGTGGCGCCCTCGGCGGACTCGCCCGCGGCACGCTCGAAGCCGTCGACATCCTCGATGCCGCCGGCTACGACATGGTGCTGATCGAGACCGTCGGTGTGGGCCAGGACGAGGTCGACATCGCCCGTGCGGCACACACGACCGTCGTGGTGTCGGCACCGGGCCTGGGAGACGAGATCCAGGCGATCAAGGCCGGCGTGCTCGAGATCGCCGACATCCACGTCGTGAGCAAGTGCGACAAGCCCGACGCCAACAAGACGATCGCCGACCTGAAGAACATGCTGATGTTGGGCATGGTCGCCGGCAAGCCCGCGTGGCGTCCGATGGTGATCCCGACGAGTGCGCCGCAGGACCAGGGTGTGACCGAACTGCTGGCCGCGATCGACCGGCACCGCGTCGCGCTCGACACCTCCGGCGAGATCAGCGCCCGGCGCGCGATGATCGACGAGCGCCGCCTCATCAAGGCGAGCGAGGAGATCCTGCGCGACCGCTTCGAACAGCATCGCCACGGGCGGCTCGCGGCGCTGCTTGGCAACGTTTCCCGCCGCGAGATGAGTCCCCATTCCGCCGCAACGCGGCTCATTGCCGAACTTGGAGAATACGCGTGAACGATACGACCCTTAGCAAGAATCGACCGTCGGCGACCGTTGGCGCCACGGCTGCACAGCAACTCGAGCGCGACGTCGCGTCCTGGGAAGGCACCGAGGTCGCGAAGTTCATCAGCAAGGCGCCCGAGCGCCAGGCCACCTTCACGACGCAAGGCGGCTTCCCGATCAAGCGCAGCTACACGGCGCTCGACCTCGCCGACACCCCCCTCGAGGACATCGGCCTTCCCGGCCGCTTCCCGTACACCCGGGGCCCGTACCCGACGATGTACCGCGGGCGGACCTGGACGATGCGCCAGATCGCGGGCTTCGGCACGGCCGACGACACCAACGAGCGCTTCAAGTACCTGATCGAGCACGGGATGACCGGCCTGTCGACCGACTTCGACATGCCGACCCTCATGGGCTACGACAGCGACCACCCGATGAGCGAAGGCGAGGTTGGCCGTGAAGGTGTCGCCATCGACACGCTTGCCGACATGGAGCGCCTGTTCGCCGGCATCGATCTGACCAAGATCTCGGTGTCGCTGACGATCAATCCCAGCGCGTGGATCATGCTCGCGATGTACGTGGCGCTGGCCAAGCGGCGCGGCTACGACCTGAATGCGCTGTCCGGCACCATCCAGGCCGACATCCTGAAGGAATTCCAGGCGCAGAAGGAGTGGATCTACCCAATCGCGCCGTCGGTGCGCATCGTGCGCGACTGCATCACGTACTGCGCGCAGAACATGAAGCGCTACAACCCGATCAACATCTCCGGCTACCACATCTCGGAGGCCGGTGGCTCGCCGCTCGACGAGGTCGCCTTCACGATGTGCAACCTCATCGCCTACGTCGAGGAGGTGCAAAAGACCGGGATGCACGTCGACGAGTTCGCGCCGCGGCTCGCGTTCTTCTACGTCTGCCAGGCCGACTTCTTCGAGGAAATCGCCAAGTTCCGCGCCGTGCGTCGCGTCTACGCCAAGATCATGCGCGACCGCTTCGGCGCCAAGAACCCCGAGTCGATGCGGCTGCGCTTCCACTGCCAGACGGCGGCGGCCTCGCTCACCAAGCCGCAGTACGAGATCAACGTCGTGCGCACCGGATTGCAGGCGCTCTCGGCGGTCCTCGGTGGAGCGCAGAGCCTGCACACCAACGGTCGCGACGAGGCGTTCGCGATCCCGACCGAGGAAGCGATGCGCATCGCGCTGCGCACGCAGCAGATCATCGCCGACGAATCGGGCGTGGCCGACGTCGTCGACCCGCTCGGCGGCTCGTACTTCCTCGAGAGCCTGACGACCCAGTACGAGAAGGCGATCTTCAAGATCATCGACGAGGTCGACGCGCAGGGTGGCACGATCAAGCTCACCGACGAGAACTGGTTCCAGCGCCGCATCGCCGACTTTGCGTACGAGACGGCGATCAAGAAGGCAAGCGGCGAGAAGCCGGTCATCGGCGTCAACAAGTACGTCCTCGCCGACGAGAAGTTCGACATCGAGCTGCACCCGTACGACGAGACGACCGCGAAGCGGCAGATCGCGGGACTCAACAAGGTGCGCAAGGAGCGCGACAACGCGAAGGTCGCGAAGCTCCTCGACGAGCTCATCGCCGTGGCGAAGGATCCGACGAAGAACATCATGCCGGTGACGATCGAGCTGGTCGATGCCGGAGCCTCGATGGGCGACATCGTCGAGAAGCTGAAGACGCTCTGGGGCACCTACCGCGAAAAACCGGTGTTCTGACGCACCACGGTACGGCCCTTGCCGGCAGCCGGGGCGATCCCGGCCCGCCGGCGCATCGTGGCAAGGCCGCGCGCGGGAAGGGATCACAGCGTCCGCCGCGGCCGGCAGCCATTCTTGATCACGCTCCGCCCGCTCCGCCATCGCCGCCCGCGATGGCGGGACGGACCTCGTCCTCAGGAGGGCATGCAATGACCCCAAGCACGACCGCCGCCACCCTCGGGCAGCAGCCCGATCGCGACGCCATCTACTCGCGCGTCACGTGGCGTCTCATCCCTTTCCTGCTCTTTTGCTACCTGTGCTCGTACCTCGACCGCATCAACGTCGGGTTCGCGAAGCTGCAGATGCTCAACGACCTGCAGTTCAGCGAGACCGTCTACGGTCTCGGCGCGGGGATCTTCTTCGTCGGCTACGTGATCTTCGAGATTCCGAGCAACCTCGTCATGATCCGCGTCGGCGCCCGCGTGTGGATCGCCCGCATCATGGTGACGTGGGGCATCCTGTCCGGCGCGACGATGTTCGTGACGACGCCGATGGAGTTCTACGTCGTGCGCTTCCTCCTCGGTGTCGCCGAAGCCGGATTCATCCCCGCGATCCTCTACTACCTCACGATCTGGTATCCGTCGGATCGACGCGGCAAGGTAACGGCGCTCTTCCTCGCCGGCATCCCGCTCGCCGGCATGCTCGGCGGCCCGCTGTCCGGCTGGATCATGGTCGCCTTCGACGGCACGCACGGCCTCGCCGGCTGGCAGTGGATGTTTCTCCTCGAAGCGGTGCCGACGGTGATCGCCGGAGTCGTCGCCTTCTTCTACCTCGACAGCAGCGTCGAAAAGGCGAAGTGGCTCGCCGACGACGAGAAGGAGCGGATCGCACGCGACCTGCGCGAAGAGGCGAGTGGCAAGGCGCTGCACTCGGTCCGCCAGGGTCTCACCGACCCCAAGGTCTGGCTGCTGTCCTTCATCTATTTCTTCTTCACGATGGGCCTGTACGGCGTGAGCTTCTGGCTGCCGAGCATCATTCGCGCGAGCGGCGTGCAGGATCCGCTCACGGTCGGCCTCCTGACCGCGATCCCGTACACGGCGGCGCTCATCACGATGTACCTCGTGGGACGCAGCTCCGACGCGCGGCGCGAGCGGCGCTGGCACCTCGCGGTGCCTGCGATCGTCGGCGCGGTCGGTCTCACCATGAGCGCCGTCTACGATACGCATACCGTCTTTGCGATGATCGCCCTGACCGTGGCCACCGCCGGCATCATCACCTGCATTCCACAGTTCTACACGTTGCCGCCCGCGATCCTGGCCGGGGCCGCAGCCGCGATGGGCATCGCGCTCGCCAACTCGGTGGGCAGCCTCGCGGGCTTCGTGAGCCCCTATCTCCTCGGCTGGATCAAGGACCTCACCGGAAGCACCAACGGCGGTGTGATCACGCTCGCGGCGACGCTCGTGATCGGCGCCGCCCTCGTCTTCACCGTCCCGGCTAGACTCGTCAATCGTTGAACGCCCCACCCAAGCAGGAGGCACCATGAATCCATCGCCCGACCATGCCGCGAGCGTCGTCGCCCGCTCACTGAAAGCACGCGGCGTCGATCGCGTCTTCGGCCTGTGCGGAGGCCACATCATGCCGTTGTGGATGGCCATCGACGCCGAAGGCATCGGCATCGTCGACGTGCGCGACGAGCGGGCGGCCGTGTACATGGCGCACGCGTACGGCGAGCTGCGCGGCATGCCGGGCGTCGCACTCGTCACCGCGGGACCCGGCGTCACCAATGCGATGACCGGGATCGCCAATGCGCACGTCGCGCGAGCGAGCGTGGTCGTCCTGTCGGGGACCCCGCCGCGAGCGCAGGACAACCGCGGCGCGCTGCAGGACATCGACCACGTCGGCATGGTGCGCGGCATCACGCGCTACGCGCGCACGGTGCGTGATGCTTCGCTCGTGCCGCAGGAACTCGACGAGGCGTTCGCCCGCGCCCGCGGCGACGGCGGCGAGCCCGGTCCCGTCTACCTCGACTTTCCCACCGACGTGCTGCGGCAGGACGTTCCAGCGGCGCTGCAACGCCCCGAGCATCTCGCCGGCAAGGAACGCATCGCGCAGCCGCCGGCACCGGCAGCAGTGCAGTCGGCGGTCGACCTCCTCTGGTCGGCGCAGCGCCCGCTCGTGATCGGTGGGCGCGGTCTCAAGGGTCACGGTGCGGCGCTCGTGCGATTCCTCGACGCGCTCGGCGCCGTGTATCTCGATACCGGAGAATGCAAGGGCCTCGTGCCCTCGACGCATCCGTCGGTCGTCGGCGCCATGCGCGGGCAGGTGATGGGTGCGGCCGACGTCGTCGTGACCGTGGGGCGTCGCCTCGACTTCCAGCTGGCGTACGGCTCGCCCGCCATCTTCGGCAAGGCGCGCTTCGTGCGCCTCGCCGACGTCACGGCGGAACTGCGCGACAACCGGCGCGGCGAGGTCGAGATCCTCGCCGACTGCGGACTGGCGCTGGACGCGATCGTCGCTGCCGCGGGGGGCCGCACCCCCGCTGTCGATCGGGCCTGGGCCTCCGGCCTGCGCGCCCAGCACGAGGCGCGCGCCGGCAAGCTGCGGGCCTCGATGCGCGCCGCGGAGTCGGCGCCCGACGGCAAGATCCACCCCAACCGGGTGCTCGCCTGCGTGCAGGATGCGCTCGACGCGCGCCGCGACGATGCGATCGTCGTCGCCGATGGCGGTGACTTCCTCTCGTTTGCGCGCGTCGGGCTCGAAGCGCCGACGTACCTCGACCCGGGGCCCCTCGGCTGCATCGGCATCGGCACGGCGTTCGGCATCGGTGCGGCGCTCGCCTGTCCCGATCGCACCGTCGTGGTCGCCACCGGCGACGGCTCGTTCGGCTTCAATGCCATGGAGATCGACACCGCCGTGCGCCATCGCGTGCCCGTGCTCGTCGTCGTTGCCAACAACGGCGCCTGGCAGATCGAAGTCAGCGACCAGCAGCAGTCATGGGGGCGCGTCGTCGGCACGAACCTGCAGTTTGCCGATCACGCGGCGATGGCGCGGGCCTTCGGCATGCACGCCGAGCGCGTCACCGATGCCGCGCAGCTCCCGGCTGCGATCGAGCGGGCGCTCGCGCACCGTCCGGCGCTGCTCGATGTCGTCGTGCGCACCGACGTCATGTCGGCCGACGGCAAGTCGGGGCTCGCCGTGGTCCCCGACCTGCAGCCCCTCGCGGCGTGGGACGAGGCCGAGCGGCGTTTTCGTGCGGGCGACGCCCAGGGTCCGCGACCACCATGCTGATCCCGTACCTTGCGTATCACCCGTCGATCCCGGCCGATGCCCGCTTCGGGGTCCACGCGCTCATCGCCGGGCGCGCCACCGCGGGCCCCGGGCTCGTCCTCGGCGACTACGCCACGGTGCGCGCCGATGGCGAGTCGGTGACGATGGGCGCCCACGTCTTCCTCGGGGTGCGGGCCACGGTGCACATCGCGCACGATGTCTACGCGACGCACATCGGCGACGGCGTCAGTGTCGGCCGCTACGGCCTCATCCACGCCTGCACGCTGGGCGACGGCGTGGTGGTCGGTGATGCGGCAACGGTGATGGACGGCGCGATCGTCGGCGCGCATGCGCTCGTGCTGCCCGGCGCGATGGTGCCACCGCGCAAGACGCTCGCCGGTGGCCTCGTCTACGCGGGCAGTCCCGCGCAGCCGCTGCGCGCGCTCGAGCCCGGCGAACTCGCGCGCTGGCACGCCGCGCTGCGCGCGCACCGCTCGCCCGAACCCGCACCGCAGACCGATCTGTCGCCCGACGCGCCAGCACTGCCCGGCGCCGCGTTGCGGCTCGTCCACCCCGGACCGGTCTTCGTTGCCGCCACCGCACACTGCGGTGGCGCGCTCGAACTCGCCGACGACGCGTCGATCTACTTCGCCTGTGTCGTCGACGCGCACGATGCCAGGATCGTCCTCGGTCGGCGTACCAACGTTCAAGACGGCTCCCTGCTCGCAGCCTCGCGCGCGACGGGCGACCTCGTCGTCGGCGATGACGTGACGATCGGGCACAACGTGCGCATCGGCGCCGGCCGCATCGGCCACCGCGCGCTCGTGGGCATGAGCGCGATCATCGCCGATGGCGTGGTCGTCGAGGACGATGCCTGCGTGGGCGCCGGCGCCTTCGTCGAGCCCGGCACGCGCGTGCCTTCCGGCTGGATCTGGGCCGGCCGCCCGGCGCGACCCTTCCGCGAATTGCGCGCGGCCGAGCGTGAAGGCTTCGCCGACATCATCACCGTCTACGCGCAGTACAGCGCAACCTACCGCGGTGGCGGCTGACGCCCCGGGCGCCCGCCCACGCTATCGGTAGCCCGCGGCCTGCAGTTCGAAGAGCTCGGCGTAGCGCCCCTTCTGGGCGAGGAGTTCGTCGTGGGTCCCGACCGCCTCGACGCGACCGTCGACGAGGACCGCGATCCGATCCGCCATGCGCACCGACGAGAAGCGGTGCGAGATGAGCAGCGTGGTCTTCGCCGCCGACAGCTCCTGGAAGCGCCGGAAGACTTCGAACTCGGCGCGCGCGTCGAGCGCCGCCGTGGGCTCGTCCAGGACGAGCACCGGCGCGTCGCGCATGTACGCGCGGGCGATCGCGATCTTCTGCCATTCCCCTCCGGACAGGTCGACCCCGCTACGAAAGCGCCGTCCGAGCACCTGATCGTAGCCGTCCGCGAGACGCTCGACGACCTCGTCGGCAAGGCTGCGCCGGGCCGCGTCGACGATGCGGGCAGCGTCGTCGCGGGCGTCAATGCGCCCCACCGCGATGTTGTCCGCCGCGCTCAGGTGATAGCGCACGAAATCCTGGAAGATCACGCCGACGTTCGCGCGCAGTGCCGCGAGATCGTACTCGCGCAGATCGTGACCCTCGAGGAGGACGCGTCCCTCGTCGGGATCGTAGAGCCGCGTGAGGAGCTTGACGAGCGTCGTCTTGCCCGCGCCGTTCTCGCCGACGAGCGCGAGCGTCTCGCCCGCGCGCACCGTGAGCGAGAGGCCCCGCACGGCCCATGCCTTCGCCCCGGGATAGCGGAAGCCGACGTTGTCGAAGACGTAGCCTTCGCGCAACGTCGCGGGGAACGGTCGCGGCGACGGCGCGACCGGTAGCCGCGGCGCAACGGCAAAGAACGAGAAGAGATCGTCGAGGTAGAGCGCCTGTCCGGCGACCTGCGAGAAGCCGGTGAGCAGGCTCTCGAGCAACGCGTTGAGGCGCCGGAACGAGCCCGCGAGGAAGGTGAGATCGCCGATCGAGAAATCGCCGTGGAGCGTGCGCCACACGATGTAGACGTACGCGGCGTAGTACGCGGCCGTCCCCAGCGCGGACAGCAGGCTGCCCCACCCCGCGCGGCGCCAGGCGAGGCGACGGTTCGCCGCGTAGAAGGCCTCGGCCACTGCTCGATAACGCGCGATGAGGAAGGCGTTGAGGCCGAAGATCTTCACCTCCTTCGCGGTCTCGGCCGACGCCGCGGTCTGGCGCAGGTAGTCGAGTTCGCGCCGCTGCGGCGTGCGCCGGTAGTTGAGCGCGTAGACCTCGGCGTTGAAGTGAGCCTCGCCGATGAATGCGGGGACGAGGGCCACGGCGAGGAGTGCGATGAGCCACGGTGCGTAGATGACGAGGCCCGCGGCGAAGGTCGCCACGGTGAGCGCGTCCTGCGCCTGGCCGAAGAGCTGGCCGATGAGGCTCGTGCGTCCCGACGCCTGTCGGCGGGCGCGCTCGAGGCGATCCTGGAAGTCGCTGTCCTCGAAGTCCTCGAGGTCCACCGTCGCCGCATGCGCCATCAGGCGCAGGCTCGTCTCGTTGCTGAATCTCTCGGCGAGCATCGCCTCGGCAAAGGCGATGCCCCGCCCCAGCACGTCGGAGACGACGGCAAGCGCGAACTCGACCCCGACGAGGAGCGCGAGACCATCGAGGTCACCGGCCCGGACGCGCTCGGGCAGCGCAGCGGCGATCCCCGGCACCTGCACGAGGCGCACGACCTCGTCGATGATGAGCTTGCCGACGAAGAGGGTCGCCACCGGCAGCAGCGCGCGCACGACGCGCAGCACGCCTTGGGTGAGCGTCAGCGCCGGACTCGTCTGCCACAGGAGCCGCAGGAAGGGCGGTAGGTGACGCAGCGCGCCGAAACGCTCGCGCCACGAGCGCGACGCGGCGGCCGCGGCGGCCGCGGCATCGAGGGCCGAAGGAGTGGGCGAGGATGCGGAGCCCGTCGATGACGACATGTGGGGTGCAAGGCGCGCACCTGGAACCGACCGGGCGCGGAGTCTTGCCCACGATACCGCAGGTCTGGCCTATCCGTGCCCGCGACGGTCAGGATCCGGGTTGCAGGCGGCGGGAAGGCTCCACCGCGACGCCAACGCGGCGGCGTTTGCGCAGTTGGGCCTACTGGAGCGCCACCGCGGCGCGATCGGCGTGCCCGCGGCACTTCTCGTCCACCGCGGAAACCTGGCGCAGCGCCGTATAGCCATCGCGCGCCGGCGCAAGCTGGGTCAGTCCCTGCCGCAGGCACGTCGTCAGGGTGTCCCCCGGCTGCACGGCAAGGGCGCGATCGAGCGCGACCCTCACCTCCTGCGGCTGGCCCAGCCGCGCGGCGAGGAGGCCGATCGCCTGCAGGCTCGCGACGTCGTTGCCGTCGCGCGCGACCGCCTCGCGAAACGCGACCAGCGCCGCAGCGGGGTCGTCGAGCGCAATCTGGACCTCCCCCACGTGGCGGCGCAGCGCGGGATCGTCGGGAGCAAGCCGCACCGCCGTTTTCGCGGCAGCAAGCGCATCGTCGTACTGACGCAGATGGACATATCCTGCGCGCAGTTCGTCCCACGCCGCAGCGCTGGTCGGCTCGCGCCGCGTCCACTCGACCGCGTGCAGCACGAGGACGTTCCAGTTACCCGCCGCGCGCAGCGTGTCGATCTTCGTGCGCAGCAGGGCGAGCGAGCGTGCCGCATCCGCCCCCGCTCCGGTCGAAACCCCAGGCGCATCGCTGCCTGGCGTCGCGGCCGACCGGTTCACCGCGTCGCGCGGTGCAGGCACCCGCGACGTCGGCGCCGCCGCTTCGACGACGGCAACGTCCGCAGGTCGGGAGGGATCGGATGGGATGAGGTAGTACACGCTCGTCGCCGCGATGGCGAGAAGCGCGAGCGCGCCGAGTGCCGGCGTGCGGTAGCGCGTGAACGCGGCGCGGCGCGTCACGCGGCGACGGTCCGGCGCGGGCGCGTCCGGGGTGAGCGTGGGCAGGGGTTGGGTCGCACCCGTGCGCCGGTCACGGTCGAAAAGACGCAGCGCGGTCCCGCGGGCTCGGACGTAGATCGCAGCGGCGGCCGTCCGGTCGCCTTGTGCCTGCGCAATGGCGCGGTCCCACAGCGGCTGGTCGACGTGCCCCTGCGCGTATTCGCGGGCCGCCTGCTGCGCGTAGGGATCGACTTTCACGGCGGGGCCCTGCGTGATCGGCACCGCACGCTCGACCGGCTTCAGGTCGATGGTGACGTCGGCCGACGCGTCGAGCGTCGGCGCAAGCGTGATGTCGTCGTCGGGTGCCGGGGTCGGTGGCGCCTTGGCGGCAGGATCGTCGATCTCGACCAGTGTGAGGGGACCCGGTTTGCTGTCCATGTCCACAGGGAAGCAACTTGGGTGCCAGGATGTCGCGCATCGGCGTCGAAACAGTGCGATCCCCGAGGCGGCGCCGCGGATGACCGCCATGGGCGTACGGCACGCTGCCGTGCCACGCGCCCGACGAGCGTCAGCGACAATTGACCGGCAGCACCGGGGACGGCACGTTCGTGCGGTCCTCGCCACGCACACTCATCCCGCCGGGCGGCGCACTGCCCGCGCACACCCATGCCACCGGCACCATGGGCGTGTCCTCGACGACAGCAGGCCGGAACGTGAGGATCTTGCCGGCGAGCGCGCCGCTCGCCTTGTTGCCGAATTCGACGTCGATCACGCCGTCGCGAACGACGATCGAGCGCACGTAGTTGCCCACGAGCTTGTCCGGTGCCGGCAGTCCGGCGTCGAGATTGTTGCGCGGCATCGTGCCGCTTCCAGCCCAGTAGGCAGCGACCTTCTTGCGCGCGGTGTCGATGAGCGGCGACGACTCGATGACCTGATCGCGCACGAGGCCGTCGTACAGGCCCGGGAGCGCGAGGGTTGCCAGGACCCCGACGATCGCGAGCGCAATGAGGATCTCCATCAACGAGAAGCCATCGATGCTGCGGCGCTGCGGCGTCGGCGGTAGGCGCATGCGCGCATTGTCACCGATGTGTGCGCCCAGCGTGACGCCACCGGGCCGCGCGCTGGCGCACCCGACGCGCGCCACGGTTGCCATCGCGCCGCGCGCGCGGCGCGACGCCGGCGCCAGAGCGCTCAACCGTCGCCCGGAACGCGCCCGATCCCGGGGAGCTTCAGCCCCGGGTGGCGAAGATCGATGCCGGTGACGAGGCCCAGCACGTTGAGCTCGAGCCCTTCATCCCACGCCGCGGTGATGCCCACCAGCCCGAAGAGCGAGATCGCGATCCCGGTGTGGCTGGGCGGCGGGCCCACGATCTGCGCGAGCGGGACGTAATCCTTGCCGACCGCCGTCGACGGCATCACGAGGCGCAACTCGGGAATCGAGCGTCCAAGGTAGGCAATGAACGTGTTGCTGTTCGGGCCGGGCCACACCCGGTATGTCGTCGGATACGGATACGCCGCGACGGCAGCGTCGAGTTTGGCGAGCACGGCCTGCGCCTCGCTTCCGCGCAGGTCGCGCACGAGGCGCGGGGGCGCCCCGAACCATTCGGCATCCGGGGCACGCTGGCTCGACACCGACACCACCGGGCGCGCACCGCCACCGTACCAGCCGATGACTTCGTAGCGCGTGTAGTGATCCGCGTCCGCCGGCTTGACGGCGACCCAGGTGTGATCGGCAAACGCACCGCGCCAGGCGAAGGCGCGGCTCGCATAGACCTGGACGACGGGTTCAGGGTGCGTGGCCGGGTCGGGGGCAAGACCGGCGGCACGATGTGTCGCCGTGCGCCAGTCCCCCTGCAGCGACGCCTTGCCGAAGGCGAGCGCAAAAAGGGGGCCTGCGAGCAGCAGCAGGAGCGGAGCAAGGAACCACAGGGTGGCGCGCCCGAACCGGCGCGCCGGGATGAACGACGTCGACATGAAGACCACCGACCACAAAACGCAAGCGGAGTTCGCTGCTCGAGGCGCCTATCATAGTCCGCCATGACTGCCACGCCGCGATCGTCGCCATCGGCGCCCGGGCGCCCCGACGTCTGGCTCGTCGCCGGCGTGCGCACGCCCTTCGCCCGCGCCGGGGGGCCGTTGGCGTCGCTCGACGCGATCGCGCTGTCCTTGCCCGTCGTGCAGCACATGTTCGACCGTCTCGACGGCGGCGTTCCCGATCTTTTCGTCTGGGGCGCGGTCATGCCCAACCTCACGTGGAACAATCTCGCCCGCGAGGTCCTGCTCGACGCCGGCGCGCCGGCGACGATTCCCGCGTTCTCGACGACGATGGCGTGCTCGACCAGCATGATCGGCGCCCTCGAGGCGGCGAGCATGCTCGACCTGCACACGCGCACGCTCGCGCTGGTCGGCGGCAGCGAGAGCCTCTCGCGCGTCCCGATCGGGCTCGCGCAGCCTCTGGCCGATCGACTTCGCGCCGTGTCCACGGCACGCGGCCTGGGTGCCAAGCTCGCGCAGCTGGCGCGGCTCTCCCCGCGCGAGGTGCGCCTGTTCATCCCTGCCGTCGCCAACCGGACGACCGGCAAGAGCATGGGCGAGCACATGGAGATCACGGCGAAGGCGTGGGGGATCGACCGTGCGGCGCAGGACGCGGTCGCGCTCGCGAGTCACGAGCGCGCCGTGGCCGCGTGGGAACGCAGCTTCTTCGCCGATCTCGTGATTCCCGTCGCGGGCCTCAGCCGCGACACGTTACCGCGCCGCGACACATCGCTTGCCAAGCTCGCAGCGCTCACGCCGGCGTTCGACCGTACGAGCGGCGCCGGAACGCTCACCGCCGGCAACTCGTCGCCGCTCACCGATGGCGCCGCCGCGCTGTGGGTCGCCACGACGCCGGGGCTTGCGCGGCTTCCCTCGTCGCTGCCCCGCGTGCGCCTCGTCGACTGGGAAGTCGCGGCGGTCGATTTTCGCACCGAGGGTCTGCTGATGGCGCCGGCGTATGCGATCCCGCGCCTGCTCGCGCGCCACGGGCTCGCGTACGCGGACATCGATCTGTGGGAGATCCACGAGGCGTTCGCCGCGCAGGTCGTCGCGCACGTGGCGGCGCTGACGAGCGAGACGTTCCTGCGCGAGCGCGTGGGCACGACGGCGGACTTCGGCGCGTTTCCCACGGAGTGCGTGAATCCGAACGGTGGGAGCGTGGCGCTGGGGCACCCCTTCGGCGCCACGGGCGCGCGCATCCTGTCGCAGGCGGTCAAGGCGTTGGCCGCACGTGCGGCGGGAACGCGTGCGATCGTCAGCATCTGCGCGGACGGCGGACTCGGGACGGTGGCGCTGCTCGCGTCCGAATCGGCCGGGTAGGCGCGGCGCAGGGGGCGTCGCGAAGATCTTCTGCGTAGGGGCAGCGGTGCGGGAGGCCCTCCGCGGGACGGTGCCCGCTTCGTGCGCCCCGCCCCGCTGACTGACGCAGACAGCCGATTCGCGGCGAAGGTCAACCGGTTCGCGGGCGACGCCTTCGCGCGATGACCCCGGCGCCGTGACCGTGCACCTCCAGTGGCTCGCAACCGCGCCACGCACTGCGAAGATCTTCGGCGCAGGGGCAGCGGTGCGTGCCGCGCCAAAGCGTCGAGGCGACGGTGGGGACGCAAGAAGCGCGCTCCCGCGCGCGGAGAGCGTCACCGCCGGCGCCCCCGGCACCGTGACCGTGCACCTCCCGTGGCTCGCAACCGCGCCACGCGCTGCGAAGATCTTCGGCGCAGGGGCAGCGGTGCGTGACGCCCTCCGCGGGACGGTGCCCGCTTCGTGCGCCCCGCCCCGCTGACTGACGCTGGCAGCCGATCCGCGGCGAAGGCGAGTCGGTTCGTGGCGAAGGCCAGCCGGTTCGCGGCGCAAGGCACGCCGTCCGAGGAGCGCCCCCGTCGCCGTGCGTCGCACTGTCCCGCGATGGCTCTGTGCTTGCGTCTTTCGCCGCGTGCCGCGCCAAAGCGTCGAGGCGACGGTGGGGACGCAAGAAGCGCGCTCCCGCGCGCGGAGAGCGTCACCGCCGGCGCCCCCCGCACCGTGTCCATGCACCCCAGTGGCTCGCAACCGCGCCGCGCGCGGAGAGCGTCACCGCCGGCGCCCCCGGCACCGTGACCGTGCACCCCCAGTCGCTCGCAACCGCGACGCGCGCTGCGAAGATCTTCGGCGCAGGGGCAGCGGTGCGGGAGGCCCTCCGCGGGACGGTGCCCGCTTCGTGCGCCCCGCCCCTTGCAGCGGAAGGGTCGTCAGCGCGGCTCCATCGAATCGGTGAAGAACTCCTTCATCATGAAGGCCTCCAGTTCCCCCGTATCCTCGAGCCGCGCCGACAGCACCAGATCGCGTCCCAGCCGCTTCGAGTGCCAGCGAAAGTCTCCCGGTTCGTGGTCCCGGATGATCGCGATGATCTTGCGCACGATCGCGATGTTGATCGTCGGATTCGCACCGCGCTCCACGTCGATCACCTGGAACATCCGACGGTTGATCGCGCGGTTCCACCCGTAGAAGGTGAACTGCGCCTCGGCAGAGTCGAGGTGTCGGATCTGGAACGTTCCGCCACCATTTTGTGGCGCACTGGCGACCCCGTTCGAATTGAGCGTGGCGAGGTTCTGCGCCACGATCCGATCACGGCGGGCCGCTTCACTCTCCGCCGCACTCGGCGCGTCACTGGCCTCGCCGCGCGCCGCGCGGCGTTGCTGGATGTACGACGACAAGTCTCCCGTCACCGGCGGCGACGGCTCGAGGCGTGGCGTCGCCGCGATCGGCGGTACCGGCGGCGGCTCCGGCGTGGGTGGTGCGACCACGGGCGGGTCGGGTGGACGCTGTGGCGCCACGACGATGGGCGGCGCCACCTTCGGCGTGGTGATGACCGATGGCGGCACCCGCTTCGGTGGCGGTCGGCGCACCGGACGCGGCCGGACGATCGGCGCCGGCGGCTCCGATTGCACCGTCGGCGGCGGCGCGGGTGACGCCGGCGTTGCCGGCGGCGGTGACGGTCGTGGCGTCGGCTGCGCGAGGCGTGCCACCAGGGCGGGCTCGGGTCTCGCTGCGGCGTCGCCCGGCAGCAGCAAGGGCTCACGGGGAAACCATTCGTAGGCCGCGATCAGGTGCAGCAGCAGCGAGACGACGATGGCGATCTCGACGCGGCGGCGCAGCCGATCCGCCTCGCGCGCACGCACGAGGTCGAGCACGGTCGTGACAGTGGACATACGACTCACGGACCCGGACGGTCCGGGCGAGGTTCCGCCGTGTCAGCGCCCTGCCGGCAGCAGGCGCGCGAGTTCGGCGCCGTCGACGAGCCGGATCGAGTGCTTGGCCGCGAAGGCGCGCGCCTGATCCGTCACTTCGCCCAACGCGACGTAGATCGCGTCCTGCGCGTCCACCGCGTCGCGTGCGGCCACGACCTCGCGCAACGGATCGACGCCGGTTCGCGCCACCTTGAAGCGGCGGCAGGCGACCACGGCCTGTCGATACGCCTTGCGTGCGGTGAAATCGTAGCCGCCACCTCCGGCTGCATCGACGTCGTAGCCGTCGCGACGAAAGCCGTCGATCAGCGCCCGCTTGAAGTCCGCCGCGGACATCGCCTGCGCCGCAGTCACGGCGCGTTCGATACGCGCGGACGAGGGCAGCCGCCACTGCCGCCACGCCGCGATCGACCCGATCACGATGAACGGCATGCCCATGAGCCAGCCGGCGACGGAGTACGGCTTGGGCAGGAGCGCGACGGCCACGGCCGTGATCCCGATCGCGAGCGCGAAACTCACCCACCAGCGCGAGCGCAGCAGGATCGCGAAGAGCGAGTTCTCGTTCATCGTCCACTGCATGTGCCGTCACCTTCCCGCGCGTCGCGGCTGTCGAATCGGAAAGTATAGGCGATCGCCATGGCGCGACCGCGCCGCATGGGTGCGGCCCGCGCTGCGCGCCCGCCGCTCGACGTTTGGCATCGCCGCGACGGGGCCATGCGCCGCGGTGCTATCGTAGTTCCCCGCTTCGGCCCGATTGGCGCATCGACCCCGACATGACTCGACCCACTTGCTCCCGCCGCGCGTCGCTCCACCGGGAACGGCCGCGGGATCGGCCGTAGGCGGCAGCGGGCTGGCGCATGCTCGAACTCGCCGCGATCGCACTCGTCAGCGCGATCACCTGGTTCATCTGGGACAGTCTCAAGGCGCGCGAGGCCGCCAACGCGGCGATTCGCCCGGCGTGCCGCGCGGTCGGACTGCTCTTCCTCGACGACACGGTCGCGCTCGAGCGAATCCGCCCGGCGCGTGACGAGGATGGCCGCATGCGCGTGGAGCGCGTGTATCGCTTCGACTACAGCGACACGGGCGACAATCGGCGGCGCGGACACGTGGCGCTGCTTGGTGCGCGCGTCCTGAACGTCGATCTGGGTGGCGGCGGGGGCGGGTCCCCACCGCCCTGACACGGTCGCGCCGCCAACGGCGCACGCGGTCAGGCGCGGTTGTCGTGACGCGGCAAGGCGCGCTCGATGCGTCGCTGCTCGTCGAGGACGCGATTGGCGTAGGCGCGCGTGTCGTCGTCGACGGCGCCGTTGTACAGTTGCAGCCCGGCAGCGACGTCGGTGCCACCGCGCTTGATGGCATCCTTGAGGATCCGCACTCCGACGGCGATGTTCGCGTCGGGTCGCAGCAGCGCGGCGACACCGATCGACGCAAGCTTGTCCATGTGGAAGCGCGGCACGACCTGCATGAGGCCCAAGGCACCCTGCTCGCTCGCGGCGATCGGGTTGAAGCGCGACTCGACGGCAATCACCGCGAGGACGAGCAACGGATCCAGGCCGTGCGTGCGCGTCTCCTTCAGTACGGCGTCGACGACTTGCCCTGCGGCGCCATCGGCCACCCGGTAGCGCCTGGCCACGAGTTTGGCGAGGTCGCGTTCCCGGGTCGATCCCTTGGCGGTATCGACCGGTGTTGCTTCGAGGCGGGCCGGTGCCGACGTGGCCACGGTGCCAGTTTGCAGGGTCAGGGCCTCGGCAGGGGCCGGGGTCCGATGCATCCAGGGGTGGGATGCGGCCGTGACAGCGAAGGTCACGGCGAAAAAGCCCGCCAGGGACAGGTTGTAGGCGGGGCCAGACTCGGATCGCCGACGGCATCGATGGCGCGACGCCGGCGGGCGGTTAGGTCGACTGGACATCATGGGGAGTGCTCCTTCGAGGCGGCATTCCACGACACGGCCTCGCCGTGGCGCGAAAGGTGCTCGTTTTCTGGCAGGCCGGTCAAGACGGCGACCGGCCGGTGTTACTCCTTGCGTACGCCTCCTTGGCCCATCGGGCCATGCTGCGCCGTGGAGATCCCGGCGCTCGTAGGGTCGCCGGCCGGGATCGACAAGCCGGCAAGTGTAACACAGTCGATGCCCCCGACCGCCGCACCCCCCATCGGGGCCGCGACGGGCGACCCTGCCCCGGGCGCAGCTAGCGCCCCCAGCGCAGCGCGAGCGGCGAAACCTCGCGCGCGAGTTCGAGCAGTCCGGCGCGGGTGGCGGGGTCCAACGGAAGGAGCGGATGGCGCACGGCGTCACTCGCGATCACGCCACCTTCCTGCATCACGGCCTTGGTGGCGCGCAGGCCGCACTGCCTGTTCTCAAAATTGACGAGCGGCAGGATGCGCGCATACGCCGCAGCGGCGTCGGCGCGTCGCCCCGCCCGATGCGCGAGGAGGATCGGGCGGATGAGATCCGGTGCGAGCGCACTCGGCATGGTGCCGGTGGCGCCGGCGTCGAGGTCGGCCATCAGCGTGATCGATTCCTCGCCGTCGAGCGGCCCGGCGATCGCCTCCCCCCCGACCTCGATCAGCGCCCGCAGCTTGGCGGCCGTGCCGGGGACCTCGATCTTGAAATAGCGTACGCCCGGCACCTCGCGGGCGAGCCGGACCAGGAAGGGCACCGACAGCGCGACGCCGGACATCGGTGCGTCCTGCACCATGATCGGCAACCCCGAGACTTGGGCGACGTGCGCGAAATGCGCGAGCATTCCCGCCTCGTCCGTGCGCAGCGTCATCCCGTGGTACGGCGGCATCAGCATCAGCATCGACGCCCCCGCGGCCGCGGCCGCCCGCCCCCGCTCACCGGCCACGCGCGTGCTGAAATGGCTGCACGTGACGATGACCGGCCGCCGGCCCGCCACGTGGCTCATCGTGAGGTCGACGAGGGTGGCTCGCTCGGTGTCGGTGAGCAGGAATTGCTCGGAGTAGTTGGCAAGGATGCAAATGCCATCGACCCCCTGATCGATCATGCAGTCGAGCACGCGACGCATGCCCGGCAGGTCGAGGTCACCGTTGGCCTGGAACGGGGTCGGGGCGATCGGATGCACGCCGGTGAACGGCTGCGGCAGCGTCATGGCACACCTCGCGAGAAGACGACCTCGATTCTACCGGCACCGCGTCCCGCGCCGCCCGCCGTCTGCGCGCAGCGCCGCACCTGCGCCGCACCGGCGCCGCGAGCCGCCGCAGGCCGCGGCAGGCCGCGGCAGGAGGGGCGCTGCACGCTACGCCGCGCCCGTCTCCAGGCGCTTGACGTCACCCGTCAATTCGCCGCCTTCGGCCACGATGAGCTTGCCGTAGCGGATCGTGCCGGAGACACGTCCCGTGCCGTGGATGACGAGGCGCGTCCGCGCGGTGAGTTCGCCAACGAATTCGCCGTGCACCTCGGCGACGTCGATCTCGGCATTGCCCTTGAGCGTTCCGGGTCGCGCGATCTCCATCGCCTTGCTATGGACGGTCGCCTCCACTTCACCTTCGATGGCAAGCACGTCGCAGTCGGTGATCTCGACGCCCTTGAGCTTGATGTTCGCGCCGACGAAGAGCTTGCTCTCCGGCGCGTCGCCGGTGCCGGCCCGGGAGGGCGGCACCGTGCCCGCGAGCGCTCCCGGCGCCGGCGGGATGGCCCGGGAGCCCCCCTCGGTGGGCGTGCCCGCGCGCCCCGTCGTGCCGGAAAGCGTGGGGATCGCCGCCGACGGTTCGTAAACGGCGGGCTTCAACGCGGGCTTCGCGCCGTCGGCAGGGTCCGCGGCTCGGTCGCGGCGATTGAGATTGAGCATGCAGCCTCCTTGGCGCGGTGCGCCTTAATGACGACGTCATTATTGCGGGAACGCCGGTTGCACGCAACGATTCGTGTCCTACAACGCGCGTGCGGCCATCGCCCGATGCGGCCGGCCGAACGCGAAGACGCGCGATAATCGCATCGCGCGACACCATTGCGCCGCCGGTGCGCGTCGATGCGGCGGCACCGGCCCGCGCGCGACGACCTTGCCGCGCACGTCATCCGACGTGCCGCGGGTCTTGAACATCAGCGTCATGCGCGACGCCGCGACTCGAGAGTCACCATGCAAATCGCCTGCCCCCACTGCCTTGCCCGCAACCGCGTTCCCGACGCGCGCCTCGACGACGATCCCCAGTGTGGGCAATGTCACCGCCCACTCCTGCCGGGAGCGCCGGTCGCGATCTCGGGCAACGACATCGGGCGCTTCGTTGCCGGCACCGCGTTGCCGGTGATCGCCGACTTCTGGGCGCAGTGGTGTGGACCGTGCACGATGATGGCGCCGCAGTTTGCCGCCGCAGCGAAGGCGCGCCCGCACGTCCAGTTCATCAAGATCGACACCGAAGAGGCGCCGCAGGCGTCCGCGCAGTTCGCCATTCGCAGCATCCCCACGCTCGTGCTCTTCCGCGACGGCGCCGAGAGCGCGCGCATTTCGGGGGCGATGTCCGCGGCGCAACTCACCGCCTGGCTCGACGCTGAACTCGCGTCAAGACGGCGGGCATGACGCCGCGCCTTCTGCCGTCGCCGGGTGGCCCCGGCGGCGCGGGGCGCCGATCAGTAATCCTGGACGACGACGATCGCGAGGCCGCCGACGGCGCCCACGAGGTACACCGATAACGTCTGGAACGCGGTGATGACGACGTTCTCCTGCGTGGCGAGGACCGCACCCGATGCCGCGTCGGTGAAGACCACCGTCCCCGTCGTTGCGGGAAGCGACGTGTAACCCGAGCCCTTGCCGTACGCGACATTGGCACCGATCGGGGCGCCGTTGATCGCGGCATTGACCGCGCCGGAGTTCCACGACGCATTTACGACGCGCAGCCGCGTCGATCCCGGCGCCGGCGCGACGTTGAGATCCTGCAGCAGGAACGCCTGCTGATTGCCCATCGGACCGGCGATGAACGTCGATGCGTCCGTCCCCGGCGTGAGCGTTGCGGGCAGCGCCGCAAGCGCGGCACCGGGCACCGCGCTCGACTCGAAGCTCAACGTCGTCGGGCCCTGCGGGCCCTGCGTGTACGGCGACGCGCTCGCGAAGTTCACGTTGCTGTTGACCACGAGCGGCCCGATGAACTGGTTCACCTGCGCCACGTCGGGCGTCGCGTTGAACGCCCGGATGCGCGCAAAGATCGTATCCAGCGGGCTCACCGGGCCGTTCGCCTGGAGCACCTGCGCGTTGACGAGCGTGCCGCTGCCACGCGAATAAGTGATGAACGACAAGGCGACGTTGGGCGTGAGCGCGCTGCCGCCCGAGTCGTAGATGACGGTCTTCGTCCCCTGGCTCGTCACGCGCACCTGATACGTTCCGGGCTGGAACTGGACCGCGGTCGTGGTTCCGCCGTACGCCACGGCGAAGAAGTTCGGGCCGACGTTGGCGATGTCCGTGCCGGGCGGCGTCACGTAGACGTCGACGCCGCCGGCATTGGCCGCGGCATTGAAGATCGTGAGCTGGATGTTGCCGTTGGTCGGCGAGTTGCCGATCTCGGCCACCATCGTGAGCTCGGGCGCCGCCAACGCGCCGTACACCACGACGGTGTACGGCTGGTCGCCGGCAAGCGGAAAACTGAAAGTCGCAAGCGTCGTCGACGTGCCGGACACCATCACCGCGAACGACGTGGTCCGATTGTCGTACTCCTGGTAGCCGCTGATGCTCTCGAAGGCGATCCCGGTAAACGCCAGCGTGTCGTTGATCGCGAGATCGATTGCAGCCACGTCCGGCATGAGGTTCATCACCCGCACCTTCGCCGGATGCGAAGGGAACGAATTGATCGAGTTGACCTTGCAGCCGCCGGCGATGGCGGCCGCACCGATCGCGGTGGACGCGAGCAAGCGGCGACGAGTGCGAAAACGAGCGGTCACGGCCATGGGCAGTAGGTCGGAACGACACGCGCGACGGCGCGTGTGGAGCGCCGCATTATGCCATGCGGAACATGGCGCCTCCCGCCGCACGGACGCGCGTGCGGCGAAACACCGTGCCGCCCTTCGGTGGCGACGCCGCGCGACGAAGCGAGGTCAGTACGGCGCGTCTTCGTGCTGCTGGAGCGCGATGCGCAGGTCGGCAAGGTCGTCGTCGAGCGCGTCACGCACCGAGACGAGGCCGAGCGGCCGATCGAATTCGACCACGGGCAGGTGCCGAAAACGCCCACGATGCATCGTGCGCAGCGCGTCGATGAACGGCGCGTCGGGATGGATCGTCGACGGTTGCGTCGTCATCACCTCGGCAAGTTCGGTCGTGCCAGGATCGCGACCTTCGGCGAGCACCCGGAACAACGCATCGCGTTCGGTGAAGATCCCGACGAGCCGCGTGCCATCGACGACCATGAGCGCGCCGATGTTGCTCGCCTTCATCGTGCGCGCGGCCTCGCGGACGGTGAGCGACTTGCGTGCGGTGACCGGGACCTGGTCGGCGACGATGCTGCGCAGGGAACGGATGGGCATGGTCAGTCTCCGGTCGGTGCGAATCATGTATTGGGCACGCGTCGCCCCGGCACGTCAAGCGGGCCGGGCGGCACGCGCGCTCGTGCGTGCCGACTACAGGTGAAAGCTCGCCTCCTGCCCGGTGACAGCTCGCGCCACGGGCACGAGGTCGAGGCCCGTCGCGCGCTTGCATGCACGCGCACGGGCCATGAGGTCGCGCGCCTCGATCCCGATGTGCGGGCCGACGGCCGCGACGAGCACCACGTTGCCGCTCGCGCACCGCGGCAGCGCAGCGGCGCGGCCATCGAACGCCGCCCGCAGCCGATCGAGCGAACCCCGATGGCCGTGGTTGCGGGTGAGGAGATTGGCCGCGAGGAGGCCCCCGGCGCCGAGGCGCGCCTGCGCCTGGCAGTAGAACGGCAACGTGTCGAGCGTGCCGGAGCGGCCGCGCGCGTCGAAGCCGTCGACGAGGATGAGGTCGAAGTCCCGCTCGCAGGCGGTGAGGTAGTCGTGGCCGTCGCCAATCGTGATGGTGAGCCGCGGCCCCTCCGGTGGCAGCCGGAAGTGCTGGCGCGCCACATCGATCACCGCCGGCGTGATCTCGACCACGGTCTGCGCGGCGCGTGGACGGTGCCGATGCAGGAAGCGGGTGAACGAGGCCGCGCCGAGGCCGATCACGAGCACACGGCGCGGCCATGTGTCCGGCTGCAGGAGCAGCGGAAACATCATGTGTTGCGTGTACTCGAGTTCGAGCCCGAACGGGCGCGCGACGCGCATCGCGCCCTGGATCCAGCGCGAGCCGAAATGGAGGTAGCGAACCCCCTCCTCCTCCGAGACCTCGATCGACGACGCCATGCGATCGCCTACGTGTGCGCGCCGGCGCGGCGGACGGTGTGCGTCATGCGACGACGGCGATCGTGAGTATGGAAAAAAGCGACATGGGGGCGGTGCGAGCGCGGCCGCGACGCTGCATCGTACGCGGTCGACGAAATCCGATGGTATGCTCCTGTCATATCGCGCGCATCGGCCGTCCCATGCGGTGGCCGGCCGCAGCGCCTTCCTGTCGTCATGCCTGCCGAGGTCATCGCGTGAACCAGCGCACGCTCGTTGCCGACCGCCTGTACTACGGGCTCGAGCCCACCCATTTGCGCGCCGCCAGTGCGCGCGCCCTCACCCGTGTCGTGGGCCTCGCCCCCGAGCGGGCACGGATCAGCGATGCCCATCTGTACCACGACTTCGCGCTGGACCCGGCACAGGGTGCGGCGCTCGTCGAAGCGCTCGTCGCGCACGGTGCGCTCGAACCCCCGGGAGAGGGTCAGGCCGGATACGGACTCACCGCCGAGTTCGTGGCCATCGCGCAGGCGCGCATCGTCGAACCATTGCCGCGCCCGCGCGCCCGGCAACTGGTCGACGCCGCCTGCGCCCTCGCGAGGGAAATCAACGAGGACGACGCGCACAATCCGCTGTCGATCGCAGCCCTCGCCGTCTTCGGCGATTACATGACGCGACACGCGCGCCTGGCCGAGTTGTCCTTCGGCGTCGTCGTCGACCTGCGTGCGCCGACCTGGCGAACCCGCTTCGGCCGCCGCCAGCAAAAGGCCGAAGGCGCGCGTTCGCTGCGTAACGCGTTTCGTGCGCTCTCGTCGTTCGTGCGCGTGCGCGTGGTCACCGAGCTTCCCGCGCTGCCTCGCCCGTTCAGCGTCGTCTACGACGCCAGCAGCGCGCGGTAAGTCCCCCGGGGCGACGCGGCCGGCGCGCACCGACGGTTCGCGTCCGGTTGCGGCGGTGCGCCGGGGTTGCGGCCGCTTTGTATGATGGCGGCCATCGCGCCGGTTCTTCGCCCTGCCGCCTTGCGCCCCCTCACGCGCCTTGCCACGTCTTGCGTGCTTCGCCTCCTGCTCGGCGCGGCCGGTGTGGCGTGGGCCGGGGCGGCGCCTGGCGCCATGGAGCCGTTGCGGGTGGCGACGTGGAACGTCGGCTGGCTCATGGATGCGACGACGCACGGCCGATGGGTGGAAGCCTGCCGCCGGCACGGCTGGCCCACGAACCCGGCGGCATCGACACCCGCGGCGCATGCCGACCTCGTGGGCCTGCCGTACTGCGACGTGCACAACGGCATGGTCTTCCCCCGCGAGCGCTGCACGAGCGAGCACGACGACTGGCCGCGCGCGGCACGCTACCCAGTGACGCATCGCTGCCGCGACTCGGCGGACCTTGCCGACCCTGCCGCGTACGCGCGCAAGATCGACGCGCTGCGCGCGATGTTCGTGCGCCTCGATGCGACCGGGGTGCGCGTCGTTGCGCTGCAGGAGGTCTTCGACGCCGCTGCCGTGCGGGCGATCCTGCCGCCGCACTGGTCGGTGACGACCACCCGCGAACTCGCGGGGACCCCGGCCATCGCCCAGCACGTGGCCGTGGCCTGGCGCGAACCGGCCGTCGTGCGCGACGTGCGCGCCGTCACCACGCTCGCGGCGAGCGGGTTTGCGAACCGGCCGCTGCGCCCGGGCCTTGCGTTCACGGTGCGGGTCGGCGGCAAGCCCGTGCGCGCCCTCGTGGTGCACCTGAAGGCCGGTTGTCGCAGCCGTGATCTCGACATCCCGACGACGCCGCGCGACGCGACGCTCGCGCCCGCCCGATACGATGCCATCGTGACCGACTGCGCGATCCTGCGCTACCAGTTGCCCGCGCTCGAAGCATGGGTCGACGCGCAGGCCGCTCGCGACTTTGCGGTGCTGGGTGATTTCAACCGCCTGCTGCTGCGCGAGCCCGTCGCCGATTCCGCGACGTATCGCACGCGCCTGGACGGAACGGCTGCCTCGGCGCCGCTTGGCACCTGCACGATCGCGCGCGACGGCGGCAAGGCGCTCTTGCGCTGTCCGACGCGCACGCGTGCCCTGTTTCCCGAACTCAACGACGGGGAGCCACCCGGCGCCGTCCTGTGGCGCGCCCGGCCGCGGTCGGCCACCGGCCAGGGCAAGGCGCCACGTTGCACGCTCGCCGGTGCGCGCGGCAACCTCGCGCACAACGGCATCGACCACGTGCTCATCAGCGCTTCGCTCAAGGCGCGGCTCACCGCGACCGCGCTCGACCTCGACATCGTGAATTACGATGCTGCCGGTGCCGCGCTCGAGGTCGATGCCGCGACGGCATTGCCTTCCGACCACTGTCCACACGTCGTCACGTGGACGCCACGCCAGGATCCAACGCGATGAACGCCACTCCAGCACAGCGCCAGGCTGCCCTTCTTGCCACCGCCGGTCGTGTCCTCGCCGGAGGCGGTCTGGGTCTATTTGTCCTGCCGCCCGAGCTCAACGTCGTCGTCGCCCGTGGCGAAGGCAGCCACGTGTGGGACGTTGCCGGTCGCGAGTACATCGACTATCACCTGGGTTCGGGGCCCGTGCTCCTGGGTCACGGCCATCCCGCGATCACGCGCGCCGTCGCCGAGCAGTTGCCGAAGGGGACGACCTACTATTTCCTGAACGAAGCCGAGATCGAGCTCGCGCGTCGCCTCGTCGACGCGGTGCCCTGCGCCGACGCCGTGCATTACACGGGCTCGGGCACCGAGGCGACGTTCTATGCGCTACGCATGGCGCGCGCTTTCACCGGGCGCGAGAAGGTGCTCAAGTTCGAAGGGGCGTGGCACGGCATGCACGACTACGGCCTGTGGGGCACCGTTCCCGCCGCGGCGTCGCCGTATCCGCGCGCCGCGCCGGACTCGATCGGTGTCCCGGCGGCGACCGGGGACACGGTGCTCGTGGCGCCGTTCAACGATGCCACGCGGGCGGTGGAATTGATCGAGCAGCACGCGCACGAACTGGCGGCGGTCATCGTCGAGCCACTGCAGCGTGTCCTCCTGCCCGAACCCGGCTTCCTCGCCGCGCTGCGCGCGGTCACGGCCAAGCACGGCATCGTGCTCGTGTTCGACGAGATCGTCACCGGCTTTCGCATCGCCTGGGGTGGCGCGCAGGAGAAGTACGGCGTGGTCCCCGACGTTGCGACCTACGGCAAGGCGGTCAGCGGTGGCCTGCCGCTCGCCGTGATCGCCGGCCGCCACGACGTGATGGCGACGCTCGATGCCCGGCACCAGCCGCGCGAGCGCGTCGTGTGGGCCACGCACACGCTCAACGGCAATCCGATCTGTGCCGCCGCGGGCTGCGCCGCGCTCGACGTCCTCGGTGCACCGGGTGTCTACCCGCGGCTCGCCGCGACTGGCCGGCGCCTGCGCGAAGGGATCGTCGAGGCCGGCACGCGACACGGCTTCACCGTGCAGGCCCCTGGCGAGGATGCGGTGTTCGGAGTCCGCTTCACCGCGCGGCGGCCGCTGCGCAACTGGATCGACCTCACGACCGCGGACAAGGACCTGGGGCTGCGCTGGGCGCTCGAGCTTCTGCGCCGCGGCCTGCTCGTCAATCCCAATGAGAAGTTCTACGTCTCGATCGCGCACAGCGACGCCGACGTCGATCGCACGCTCGACGTCGTCGACGCGGCGTTTGCCGCGCTCGCGAGAGAGGTCGGGCGGTGAGACGCCGCCACGCGCTGCGCACGCTCGCGGGTGGGGTCGTCCTCGTGACCGGGCTGGCCCGCGGCCAGGCGTTTCCCAGGTACGGCGACGAGCGCTACGAGCCGCGCCTGCGTCAGCCCGGCAAGGACGTGATGTGGCTGCCCACGCCCGAAGCCATGGTCAGGCGCATGCTGGAGATGGCGAAGGTCGGACGCGACGACGTGGTCTACGACCTCGGCGCCGGCGAGGGTCGCATTCCGATCGCGGCGGCGCGGGACTTCGGCGCCACGGCGATAGGCATCGAATACGACCCGCAGCTCGCCGCGCTCGCCCGGCGCAATGCGCAGCGTGCCGGCGTGGCCGATCGGGTCACGATCATCACCGGCGACATCTTCAAGGAGGACTTCAGCCGCGCCTCGGTGGTGAGTCTCTACCTGCTGCCCGACCTCAACCAGCAGCTGCGCCCGCAGCTTCTCGCGCTCCGGCCCGGCACGCGCGTCGTGTCGTACCGTTGGGACATGGGCGAGTGGGAGCCCGATGACGTCGCGACGATCGACGGCAACGAGGCCTTCCTGTGGCTCGTTCCGGCGCGCGTGGCCGGACGCTGGAAGCTCACCGACGACGTCTTCCTTGCCGCGGAGGTCGAGTTCGTGCAGTACTTCCAGCGCATCGGCGGCACGATCACGATTCGCGGGACGACGAGCGCGCTCGCCGGCGCCTTCGCCGAGGGGCCCGCCATCGGCTTCACGTTCAAGGACGTCGACGGCGCGATTCGCAGCGTGCGCGCGCGCGTCGACGGCGATCGGCTCACGGGTGAGGTCCGCTTTCCGGGCAACGTGCGGCCCCTGACCGGCCGGCGGCAGTAGCGCGCGCCACCGCTCCACGGCCGGAGTTGGCAGCGAGCGCCAAGCTGGCATACGATCGCATGCATCGCGCGTGAGGCTCGCGCGCGCCCCCGGAGCTTCGACCATGCGTCACGCCCTGCCTGTTGCCCTCCTTCTCGCCGTCGCTGCGGCGCCGGCACTCGCTGCGCCCTGCTACGTCATCTACGATCGCAACGACGCGGTGATCTACCGCGACTACGAGCCGCCGTTCGACCTGAGCGACGACAACAGTCCGCAACGCGCGCAGTTGCGCCGCCAGGGACAGCATCTCGTCGTCGCCGAATTCGACAACTGCAATCCGGTGGGTTACATCTCGGCGACGACCGGCGGCACCACGGCGACCGTCGACGAGATCGTGATGCAGCTCAAGCCTGCGATCGGCACGACGGTCACCGGAATGACGATGGCGCCGCTGCAGGTGAACTCCGGACGGCGACCTCCCGACGCGCCGCGCGTCGATCCGGCCGCCATCACCGTGACGACCGGAGGCGGTGGGGTCAGCGCACGCTAGGCTGAGCACGCGCCCCTGACTCGGGGCGCGTTGCGGGCACGTAGCCCCCGGGCCGGCGGTCTGCCGTCAGTCGGGCCGCGCGGCGTCGGGGTCGTCCTTCGCCCAATCGAGCCGCGGCACCGTCGTCGCGAGGAGTGCGCCGGTGGCCGCAACGCACGCGAGAACCACAAACGCGACGCGATAGGCGGCGTTGACGCCGTCGACGAGCAGGGTCCGCTCGGCGGCACTCATGCGGGCGATGAAGGCCGAACCTCCGGTCAGGGCCTCGTGCAACAGCGCGGCGGCGGCGTTCTGCTCGCGGTCGACGAGCGCGAACAGGACGGCGCCGACGAGCGCGACACCGATCGCGCCACCGATCGCACGCGCGAGCGAGATCGAACCCGTCGCCACGCCGAGCGCCTGCCGGCCGGCGACCGTCTGCACCTGGACCTGGGTGGGCGGCATCACCATGCCCAGTCCCACTCCGACGAGGACCGTGAGCGCGAGGATCACGGACGTCGGCGCGTGTGCCACGGCAAAGGCCAGCGCGGCAAACGTGACGCTGACCAACGACAGGCCCACGATCGGGAAGCGGCGCACTTCGCCCGTGACGGTCACGAGGTGCCCGACGACGGCGGCGGAGGTCGCCTGCGACAGCGTGATCGGGAGGAGCAGCAGACCCGAGGCGCCGATGCCGAGGCCGCGCCCGAGTTGCAGGAAGATCGGCAGATAGACGATGGTGGCAAAAAGCGAGGCCCCGAAGCACAGGACGACCGCGTCGGAACGCGCGATCGCCGGGACGCGCAGGAAGTGGATGGGAATCACCGGATCGTGGTGATTGCGCTCCCAGAAGGCCAGCACGACGAAGGCGAGCGCCGAGCCCCCGACGAGCGCGCCCATCGGCCAGGAGAACCACGAGAAGCGGTGCCCGCCGGAAGAAATCGCGAAGAGGAACGATGCCGTCGCCGCGCAAAAGAGGATCGCCCCGACGGCATCGGGCCGGAAGCGTCCACCTTGTCGGGCTGGGGCCACGTGCGGCAGGCGCAGCGCAAGCAGCGCGGCCACGACCCCGAGCGGGATGTTGATGACGAAGATCGCGCGCCACGAGAAGATCTCGGTGAGGTAGGCGCCGAGCACCGGACCCAGCGTGCTCGCAGTGGCGAACAGCGTCGCGAAATATCCGGCGTAGCGGCCGCGCTCGCGCGGTGCCACGTACTCACCGATCAGTGCCTGCGACAGCGTCATGAGCCCGCCGCCACCCAGGCCCTGCACCGCGCGCAGGATCACGAGAGCGCCGAAGCTCGATGCCAGGGCACAACCCACCGACGCTCCGGTGAAGACCGCGAGCGCGAAGAGCAGCGCGCGGCGCCGGCCGAGGCGGTCGCCGAGGTAACCGTACAGCGGCGCGGCGACGGTCGCCGCAAGGAGATACGCCACCACGACCCACGACAGGTCGGTGACTGCGTCGAGCGCGTTGGCGATGCTCGGCAACGCGCTCGCGAGGATCGTCTGGTCGATCGCGGCCAAGAACATCGCGACGACGACGCCCGAGAAGACACGGCGGAATCCGCGTGCGCTCGCGACCGGGTCGCGGGCGCTTCGGTGACTGAGGCTCAATGGATCACGGCGGGACGCTCGCGGCACCATCGCATCCGCTGCGCGACTCCACCATCGGGGCAAGCGCGCATTCTACGCGCGCCGCCCGCGTGGCTGGTTACAATCGCAGGCGGGCGCTTGCGATGGACACGCGGCGTCGCGTCGTTGCCGCCGCGCGCACGTCGCCGGTGGCGCAGTCCACCGCGCGCAACGTGGATCAGGGAGGAAGGAACCCGATGAAGACCGCCATCGTCACCGGCGCGGGCAGCGGCATCGGCCGCGCCGTCGCCACCGCGCTCCTGCAGCACGGCTATCGCGTCGCACTCGCCGGGCGGCGCCGCGAGCCGCTCGAGCAAGCGATCGCTGCCGCCGGTGCCGCGCCCGATGCGGCGCTCGCCGTGCCCACCGACGTCGCGAACCCCGAGGCCGTCGCCGCGCTCTTCGCCGAAGTCAAGGCACGCTTCGGTCGGCTCGACGTGCTCTTCAACAACGCCGGAGTCAACGCGCCGGCCGTCGAGATGGACGAGATCACGTTCGAGCAATGGAAGAGCGTCGTCGACGTCAACCTGACGGGCGTGTTCCTGTGCACGCAGCAGGCCATCCGGCTCATGAAGTCGCAGTCGCCACGGGGGGGGCGCATCATCAACAACGGATCGATCTCGGCGCACGCCCCTCGCCCCTACTCCGCGCCCTACACGGCAACCAAGCACGCGATCACCGGGCTCACGAAGTCGACCTCGCTCGATGGCCGCAAGTACGACATCGCGTGCGGCCAGATCGACATCGGCAACGCATCGACCGACATGGCCGCACGGATGGCCACGGGCGTGCCGCAGGCCAACGGCGAGATCGCCGTCGAGCCGTTGATGGACGTCGCGCACGTGGCGAGTGCCGTCGTCTACATGGCCGGGCTGCCGCTCGACGCCAACGTGCAGTTCATGACGATCATGGCCACCAAGATGCCGCTCGTCGGACGCGGCTAGGTACCCGCCCGGACCCCCGGACGACGCTGCGCGCGAAACGACGCCAGGATCGCCTCCATCACGCGGGCCGTGCGCAACGCGGTCTCGCCGGTGCTGGGGCACCTGCCTATCCCGTTCATCTCGTCGACGATCGTCTGGATGAGCGGCTGGTGGACGTGCTCGGGGTCGCCCAGCGGGCGCTCCTCGATCGTGTCGCCGCGACACAGCAAAAGCGGCCGTGGCGAGAGCGTCGCAAAGCGCAGGCGAGCGCGCGTGCCGATGAGTTCGGTGTAGTCGTCGTCGCGGTCGGCGTCGTAGCACCACGCGCCGCTGCCGAGCGCGCCCGACGCGAAGCGATACGTCGCACCTACCGCATCCTCGGCGTCGTAGAGCCCCGCCTGATTGGCGGCGATGCCGTGCACCTCGGTGATGGGACCCAGCAGGAAGTCGAGGAAGTCGAAGGTGTGGCACACCGCCTCGAAGAAAAAGCCGCCCCCCGACAACGCCGGATTCACGCGCCACGGCACCACACCGCCGGCGAACGCGGCCGCAGGCGGGCGCGGTTGCGTGAGGTACGTCACCGCCATGCGAACCTCGCCGATCGCGCCGTCGGCGACCAGGTCGCGCACGGCCAGAAGCCGCGGCAGGGCTCGCCGGTAGTAGCCCACCCACAGCGGGACCGCGGCGGCGCGGCACGCGGCGATCATCTCCTCGCACTGCGCCGGATCGAGGGCCATCGGCTTTTCCACGTACACGGGCTTCCCCGCCGCGGCGCAACGCAATGCGTAGTCGCGGTGCGTGTCGGTCAGGGTGGCGATGTAGACGGCGTCGATGTCGTCGGCCTCGATGATCGCATCCGCATCGGTGTGCCAGCGCGGCACGCCATGCCGGCGCGCGTAATCCTCGGCCCGTGCCGCCGTGCGCCGCATGACCGCGCGCAGTTCCGAGTTGCGCGCCTTCGCGAACCCCGGGCCGCTCTTGCGCTCGGTGACGTCGCCGCAGCCGATGATGCCCCAGCGGATGGTCCTCATTTCGGGCCCCGGCTGTCGCGGTCGCTGAAGTGGGGTCGCAGCCGGATGGCTCGCGGGCGACTGCGCCGCATGCGCAGGTTGAGCATCTCCACCATGACCGAGAACGCCATCGCGAAGTAGATGTAGCCCTTGGGCACGGTCTTGTCGAAGCCCTCGGCGATGAGCGCAACTCCCACCACGAAGAGGAACGAGAGCGCGAGCATCTTGATCGTCGGATGCGCCGACACGAAGCGGCCGATCACCCCGGCGAACGCCATCATGAGCGCCACCGATGCGATCACCGCGGCCACCATCACCGCGATCTCGCTCACCATGCCCACCGCGGTGATGATCGAGTCGAGCGAGAACACGAGGTCGATGACGACCACCTGCAGGATCACGGCGGTGAACGTCGCCTTCGCCGCGCCCGAGGCATGGTCCTCGCCGCCTTCGGTGAGCTGATGGATCTCCATCGTGCTCTTCCACAGCAGGAAGATGCCACCGAAGATCAGGATCAGGTCGCGCCCCGAGATGTCCTGTTGCAAGACGGTGAACAAGGGGGCGGTGAGCCCGATGAGCCACGACAGCAGCAAGAGCAGCCCCAGGCGCATGAACATCGCGAGGAACAGGCCGAGCCGCCGCGCAAACTCGCGCTGGTCGACCGGGAGCTTGTCGACGAGGATCGAGATGAAGATCACGTTGTCGATGCCCAGGACGAGCTCGAGCGAGGTCAGCATGGCAAAGGCGATCCATGCCTCGGGACTGGTCAGGAGGTCGAGCATCGGGGGCTCCTGTCGGGCAGGCGGGTTGGGTCAGCGCACGAAGAAGGCGAAGATCACGATGGCAACGAGGAGCGCGAACTTGGCGGCGTAGTAGACGTACTTGTTCCAGCGCTTGAGCGCCTTCGCCGGGAGGCGCACGTAGTACACCCAGGAGAAGACGCGATTGAGCATCCCGATCTTGTCGCCCGGGGCGTTCTCGGTCTGCGTGGCGCGCACGATCGTGCGCTCGACCCAGTGATTGAGCCGCGTGAGCCAGCGGCTGCGCAACGGCCGCTCCACGTCGCAGAAGAGGATGAGGCGGTCGGTATCGGTGCGATTCTCCGCCCAATGGATGAACGTCTCGTCGAAGAGCACGCCTTCGCCGTCGCGGTACGCGTAGGGCACGCCGTCGACGATGATGCGGCAGCGCTCGCTGTTGGGCGTGGCCAGACCCAGGTGGTAGCGCAGCGAGCCCGCGAATGGATCGCGGTGGCGGCCGAGGTCGCCGCCGGCCGGCAGCATGGCGAACATCGCCCCGTTGACGTTGGGAATCGACTGGACGAGCGCGACGGTCTTGGGACAAAGCGCGCGCGCCGACTCGAGCGGCGTGTCGTACCATTTGAGGTAGAAGCGCTTCCAGCCACGGCGAAAGAACGAGTTGAAGCCGAGATCGGTGTAGCCGGTGGCCGCGCGGATGTGGCCCTCGTCGAAGAGCTTGAGCGCCTCGTCGCGAATCGTCGTCCAGTTGCGCTGCAGCGGCGCAAGCTCGGGAAACGGATCGAGTTTCAGGAACGGCGCGTTCGGCACCGCGGAAAACCCGTACATGAGCGCGTTGTACGGCGCGACGATCGTCGAATGATCGGTGAGCTGCTTCACGAAACGATGCCGCTCGCGTCCGCGCCAGTGGATGAACAGCGCCCACGAGACGTAGCCGTAGACGATGGCTGCCTTCCACGACAGGAGCGAGGCGGCGATCAGGGACGAAGTCGACGGTTCCATGCGCTTTCGGATCAGGAGGCCGCGGCCGGGCGCTTGCGCCGCCGCGCCACGGCGTGCTTCCAGCGGCGATGCACCCAGTACCACTGCTCCGGACGGCGCAGCACGAAGCGCTCGAGCGCCGCGTTGTAGGCGCGGGTGGTGAGCCGGATCGCCTCGGTCGTCTGCGCGTGCTCGACCGCGGGGATCGGCGCCTCGAAGCGTAGCACGTGCGTGCCGTCGGGCTCGCGCCAGCTCGTTGCGGGCAACACCGGCGCGCCGGTCGCAAGCGCGATCACGGCGAGGCTCTTGAACGTCCAGGCCGGCGTGCCGAAAAAATCGACCGCGATGCCATCGGGCGGGCTCGCGTGCTGGTCGAAGGGAAAGACGATGGCGTCGCCCTGTGCCAGCGCGGCCAGCATCGCATCGAGCGAGCCGCGCTTCTTGAAGACGCCGAAGCCCGCACGCTGGAATCGCCGCGTGACGAGCCCATCGAGCCAGTCCGGCTTCACCGCGCGCCGCACGAAGTGGAATCGCCCGCGCATGTGCGGAAAGCTCGCGATGCCGGCGACCGTTGCCACCTCCCAGTTGCCGAAGTGGCCGGTGAGGAGGAGCACGCCCTTGCCGCGATGGTAGGCGTCGGCGAAGGCGTCGACGTTCTCGACCCGGACGAGGGCGAGCTTGCGTGCGGTCGAGAGCCAACGAAAGCGCAGGAACTCACCGGCAAGACGCCACAGGTGGGCGTAATGCGCCTGCGCGAGACGCTCGATCGCTGCCGCATCGAGCGTCGCGCCGTAGACGCGGCGCAGGTTGTCGAGGATCACGCGGCGACGCAACGGCACGCATCGATAGAGGAAACGCCCGGCGGCGGGAACCTCGAGGGCGACAGGCTGCGTGATCGCCACGGCCTTGGCTGCCGTTCGGTCGTGCGTCATCGACAGCGCGATCGGTCCGAGGCGATGGCGTCCGACGAGCGCCTCGGCCCGGGGCCCCAGCAGCACGCGGGGTGCGCCGAAGTCATCGCGGACCACGGAGAAGTCGGAGGGTTCGATCTGGACCCGCGCCGCCTCGGGAGGAAAGAGCTTGACGCACGCCTCCTTGGCGGCAAAGCGCGCGGCGAGGCTCGCGGCACGGCCCGGACCCTCGCCGGCATCCGCGAGCTCGCGCTCGGTGAAAAAGCGCAGCAAGGCCGCGCGATCGCTCTCGCGCAGCAACCGTTCGATGCGCACGATCTCGACCGAGTCGATGCCGCAGCGATACGCGGGATCGACGGCCGGCGCGGCGGTACCGGTGGCGAAGCCGGACGCGACGACGCCGTCGACCATCGCACGGTCACGACGCGCGCACGAGGAGCGCGGCGTTGGTGCTCGCAAAGCCCCGGCACAGCACGAGCGCCACGTCGCTGCGGGGAACCTGTGCGGTCGCTGCCACGGTAAGCCCCGCGCACGCCGGGTCGAGCGTACGCAGCGTCGCGATCCCTGGCACCACCTTCGCCTGCAGTGCCGCGAGCGTAACGACGGTCTCGACGATGCCGGCGGCGGCGATGAGGTGCCCGAACGACCACTTGAAGCCGGTAACCGGCGGCAGGTCGTCACCGAAGACGCGCCGCAGCGCGACCGCCTCGGACGCGTCCGACGCCCGCGTCCCGTTGCCGTGCGCGACGACCATGCCGACGTCACGGGGCGAAAGCCCGGCGTCGGCGAGCGCCTCGTCGATGGCGCGGACGAGACCGTCGCCGTCCTCGCGAATGGCGAGCAACCCCTGCGCTTCGCTCGCAAGACCACCGCCCAGGACCTCACCGAGCACGGGGGCGCCGCGCTCGAGCGCGGATGCTTCCGTCTCGATGACGAGCGCGCCCGCGCCTTCACCGAACTGACTGCCATCGCGCCCGGCATCGAACGGTCGCAGCACACCCGCCGACATGAGGCCGAGCCCGTGATAGTAGAGCACCATCTGCGGCTCGATCGGCGTCTCGTGTCCGACCGCGACGATCCGATCGGCTTCGGCGGCACGCAAGGCGGCGAGCGCCTCGATGACCGCCACGAGCCCGCCAACACTGTGGCTCGTGATGCACGCATTGGTGCCCTTGAGCCCGTACTTGATTCCGATATGGCCGAGCACGTTGTTGGGCAGCGTGCGCAGGAGCCACATCGGATTGACGGTATTGGCGAGTTCGCGGCCAAATGCGCCGAGGTCACCGCCGGCTTGCGTCATCAGCGGAAGGAAGTCGTACTGGTTCTCGAAGTTGCCGCCCCCCGAACCGACGATCACGCCGCTGCGGTCGCTGTACGCCGCAGCGGCCGGCGGCGGCAGCGTGTCCCGATGCGCGACGAGGCCCGATTGCTCGAGCGCGCACCCCGCCGCGTAGAGGCCCACGAGGTCGGTGCGCCGGATGAGCTTGTGCAGCTTGCGGTCGGCGACCATCGCCCGCGCGTCGAAGTCGGGGATCTCCGCTGCGACCTGCGCGGGCCAGTGCGTGGTGTCCCACTGTTCGATCCGGCGCAGCGACGAGGTCCCGGCGCGCACCGCAGCGAGGATTTCTGCCGGCTGGCGCCCGGCGGCGCACACGGCGCCGCTTCCGGTGATGACGATGCGCGTCATGGCCCCGCCTCCTCGCCCCGGCCGCCGGGACGGCCGTCGACCTCCTCCGGATGGCGCAGGACGAGACAGCTGTTGGAGCCGCCGAAGCCGAACGAATTGGACAGCGCAGCACGGACCCGCGTGCGCGTGGGCGTGGTCACGAGGTTGAGGTCGCAGTCGGCATCGCGCTCGCGCAGGTTCGCGTTGACGGGAAGCTCGCCCCGCGCGATCGCGAGCGCGCAAAGCGCCCCTTCGACCGCACCCGCCGCAGCGATGAGGTGCCCCATCGTGCTCTTGGTCGAACTCACCGGAACGCTGCGACCGCGCGCACCGAAGACGGCGTGCAGCGCGGCCGTCTCGCTGCGGTCGTTCATGAGCGTCGAGGTGCCGTGCGCGTTGACGTAGTCGATGGTATCGACCGTGGCGCCGGCGTCGGCCAACGCCGCGCGCATCGCCTGGATCGGGCCGTCGCCGTCGGGCGGCGAGTCGGTGATGCGGTACGACGACAGCGAATTGCCGTCCCCCGCGAGTTCCGCGTAGATCCGGGCGCCACGGGCGCGGGCGAGCGCCCAGTCCTCGAGCACGACGAACCCCGCCCCCTCGCCGAGCAGGAATCCGTTGCGGGTGGCGTCGAACGGCCGGCTCGCGCGCTCGGGCGTGTCGTTGTCGGTCGACAGCGCCGAGAGCAGGCAAAAGCCGCTGATGCCGATCGGGCTGATCATCGAATCGAAGCCGCCGGCGAGCACGCGGTCGACGCGGCCGCGCCGAAGCGCCTTGAGCGCCGTGCCGAGCGCCTGGCCGCCGGAGGCACAGGCCGTATGCACCGACGTCGTGTATCCGGCGATGCCGAAGCGGCGCGTGAGCAGGGCGAGACCCTGCGCCGCCTGGCCCCGGCAGAAGACGAGCGGATCGTTGGCGGCGTCGTCGCTCAGCAGCAGCCCCGCGTCGAGCGTGCCGTCGGCAGCCGCGTGCGCGTGCGTGCGCTCGAGGTCGGCGAAGTCCGCGGTCATCATGCCCGCCCCGACGGCGCAGCCCCAGCGCGGCGCCGTCTCGGCCGTGGGTCGAACCCCGGCGTCGACGAGCGCCTGCTCGGCCGCCTCGAGGGCGAAGTGGTGCGAGCGGTTGGCGAGCTTGAGCAACCGCCGATCGGTGACGAGCCGGTTGCGAAAGTCCTTGACCTCGGCCGCGATGCGCGTCGCGAAGCCCGACGCATCGAAGAGCGTGATGGGCGCGCCGCCGCTGCGACCGGCAAGCAGCGCTCGCCACGTCGTGGCGACGTCGTTGCCGACCGGCGTCACGAGGCCGATCCCGGTGATCGCCACCCGCCGCCGCGCCGGCGCGCTCATGCCGCACCTCCGGCCGCGACGGGACCGATGACGACTCGCGCTGTGGCGACGGTGCGCTCGGACGCCTGCGCCGTGAGGAAGAACGTGGCCTCGTCGTCGCCCACCTCGCGCCGTTGCGCCGAAAGTTCGAGCGTCGCGCCGGGCGGCGTGAACGAGCGCACCTTGACGTGCGTCATCCGTCGCGGCGCGAGTCGCGCGTCCCTCGGCCAGGGCCCCGCGCTGCGGGCAAGGCGCAATGCCACGTCGATCTGCGCTTCGAGCATGAGCGTGGCAGGAAACACCGGGCGCCGTGGAAAGTGATCGTTGAAGAACGCCGCGGTGGACGGCACCGCGAGCGTGGCGCGGGCCCAATCGGGCTGCGTGACGGGGAGCGCCACCGGAGCGGCAAGGTCGATACCCCGAAAGCGGCCCGGTGCGGCGCCGTCGCCGGTGAGCGTGCCGAGAAAGGCGCGCAGCGCCGCCGGATCGTCGAACTCGGCCAACGGCAGCATCGGTCCCAGACAGTCGACGAGCTCGATCGCGCGCTCGCCGGCGATTTCGGCGTGACCGTGATACGCGACCGCCTCGTCGTCGCAATGCTCGATCTCGACCGCGAGCGTGAGCGTGTCGCCGGGCAACGCGCCGCGCCGGAAGCGCGTCGTCGTCGCCAGCGCGGCGACGGGACGTCCGCGAAAGTCGATCTGCGCCATCGCCACCCACGCCGCGAGCTGACCCACCGCCTCGGCCACGAGGCACGGCGGAAACGCCGCCACGTGCCGCGGAATGGCAAACGTCGCCCGCGCCCGCAGCGGCGGCTCGAAGACGTCGATGCGATCGACGAACGAGAAGGCGGCAAAGTGATCAGGCATCCGTCAATCCGGCACCCGCGCCGACGCGGGCGGCACGCGATCGTTCAGCTCGCGGCACCCGTCTCGCGCTGCGCCTGCAAGACGAGCTTGCAAAACGTCTCGGGCGTGAACAGGCGCGGGATGTCGGCAACCTTGAGCGGCGTCTTGAAGCGGTCCGCGGGAACCTCGGACAGGTACGCCTTGAGCTGCACCATCCCGCCGTCGGTCACGAGGCCCTTCTGCTCGAACTCGGCCTCGGAGAGCGTGCCGCGCGCGTTCTCCACGATCTTTCCGCGCGGGATCTTCACCTTGAACGCGCGCTCGAGGCGAAACACCATGTCGAGGAAGTCGATCGACTCGGCGTTGAGATCGTTGATCAGCGACGCCGTGGGCTTCACTTCGTCGAGCTCGACGCCAAGCGCGTCGGCGATGGTCTGCGCCACGGTGGGGTACACCGCGTCGATGTCAGCCTGCGTGATGGGTGTGGCCATGTCTTCCTCTCATTCCATTTTGAATCCGCCGTCGACCGTGAGCACCTGCCCCGTGATGTAGCTCGCAAGATCCGAGCACAGGAACCACACGGCATGGGCAACCTCGGCGGCGGTACCGAATCGCTTCATCAGGATGCGCGCCTTGACGTCGTCGCCGGCGAGCTCGCGCACCGCCTGCGACATCTCGGTGTCGATCACGCCCGGCGCCACCGCGTTCACCGCGATCTTGCGCGCGGCGAGCTCGACGGCGAGCGCGCGCGTGAAGGCATCGATCGCCCCCTTGCTCGCCGCGTAGTTCGTCTGCCCGCGCCCGCCCTTGGCCCCCGACACCGACGAAATGTTCACGATGCGCCCGCGGCGCCGCGAGATCATGTGCGGCACCACCGCGCGCGTGACGTTGAACACGCCCGTCACATTGGTTGCGAGCACGTCGGCGACGTCGTCGTCGCTCATGCCCGCGAGCGGGTTGTCGCGGATCAGTCCGGCGTTGTTGACCAGCACGTCGATGCGCTCGGCGCGCTCGACGAGCGCCTCGACCGCCTGCGCGCAGGCCGCCATGTCACGCACGTCGACCTGGACCGCGGTCAGCGCATGCCCCTTCGCCGCCTCAGCGGCCACGAGCGCCTGCGCCGCCTCGTGATGGCCACGATAGAAGAAGGTGACCTGCGCGCCGTCGGCGGCAAGCGTCTGGACGATCGCTCGCCCGATGCCGCGGCTGCCGCCCGTGACCAGCGCGACCTTGCCCTGCAAGCCGGAAGCGATCGGCACCGCCACGCTCATCCCGAGATGGCAAAGCCGCCGTCGACGACGAGCGTGTGGCCGTTGATCATCGCCGCCTCGGGCAAGCACAGCAGGTACACCGCACCTGCAACGTCGTCCACCGTGAGCGTCGGTCCCGCCGGCGTGCGCGCGGCGAAGTCGGCCAGCAGCGCATCGCGATTGGGAAAATGCGCGAGCGCATCGGTGTCGACGACGCCGGCGCTCACGACGTTGACGCGAATCCCGCGCGGCCCCAGTTCCTGCGCCAGCGCGCGGGCCAGGGCCTCGAGCGCGGCCTTGGACGCGCCCACGAAGCCGTACCCCGGCAGGGCGCGCTGCGCACCGAGGCTCGACATCGCGATGATGCGCCCCCCGTTTCGCATGAGCGGCACGGCCCGCTGGGCGAGCAGATTGAGCGCCAGCGCATTGGTCTCGAGGCACCAGCGCCAGTGCTTGAGCGTCATCTCCATCGTCGGCTTCAAGACGCCGCTCGCGGCGTTGGACACGACGATGTCGAGGCGGTCGAAATCCTTCGCGATCACGGCAAAGAGCTCGTCGACGCTATCGGGCACCCCCACGCTCGCCTGCACGGCGACGGCGCGGCGCCCGAGCGCGCGGATCCCGGCGCACAGCGCCTCGGCTGGCTCGGCGCTGTTGTAGTAGTTGACGATGACGTCGCACCCCGCACCGGCGAGCTTGCGCGCCACCGCGCCGCCGATGCCACGCGCCGCACCCGTGACGAGTGCCACCTTGCCTGCCAATGCTCCCGCCATCGCTCCTGCCCGATCCCTGCCCGCGTGCGCGCCGGTGACGCCGTGGCGCCGTCACCGGGCAGGCACGTAACGAAAGGGCGTCATTCTAACGTGCCACCCGCCGTCGTCGTGCGCATCGGCGCGGCTCGCAGGTAGCGCTGCGCCTCGATCACCCAGAATTTCTTGATCGTGTACCAGACGTCGGCGAGCCACGGAAGGTTGGGGGCCGCCGTTTCCGGCGGCGCGACGGTGGTCCCGGGGACGTAGGCGTCGATCCATTTCCGGGCCGCGGGGTCGCCGGGAACGTCGGCCCCCAGCGGGACGAAGATATGGTTGTTGGCCATCGACAACGTCATGTTGCGCACGCGCACCTTGTCGCTGCCGTAAAAATCGCGTTCCTTCTCGGTTCCGGGGAACGTCCAGGCGATGAAATCGAAATCGACCCAGTAGCCGGTGAACTCTTCGACGGTGTCGGGGATCTCGCGCAGCTTGCCGATGAGGCTCCACTGGTTGGGGAGGAAGAAGGCGGCCCCGCCCGCGCTCAGCGCGCTGGCGTAGCCGATGCGCATGCCCACCACCGGCTGCGTGCGGCCGGTCAGCGGGTCGATGATGGCCGTGCGGTGCTCGGGGAAATCGGTCACCGGATCCCACACCGGCACCGCCCCGGCATACTCGCCGGCGAGAACGTGGAGCACCTTGACCGCCTGCATGCCTCCCTGGCTGTGCCCGACGAGCAACGGCGCGAGGCCGTCCTTCTCGTAGTACCACGCGACGATGCCGGCCAGGCGCTCCGCATCCTCGTAGGGGCTGTACGACCAGGCGCCGTCGCCCGGACGACGGATGCGATCCTCGGGGTAACCCATCGCGACGAGGAACTCGCCGAACGAGCGCATGATGAGATAGACGGGATAGATGCCGCCGTGCAGGAGCATGAGCCGCGGCGTCGGCCCCTGGGCGAGGAGTGCGACGTCGGCCGCCGTGACGTGGCCAGGATCGAGCGCGAGGATGCGCTTCGCGACCGGTGCCGGAACCTGCGCCCGTGGTGCCGCCGTGTCGGTGGCACGTGGTTGCGGCGCCGCGCAGGCAGCGAGCACCACCGTGAGCGCCACGACGAGGACGATGCGCCACGGCCTTGCCGCCTCGCGGTTGCCGGATCGCGGCCCGCCGCGGTACGCGATCGGCGGCGCCGATCGGTCGCCCGGATGTCGATCCCGTCCCGTCAGCAGGACCCGAGCTTGCGTGCGCATGATTGCATCGCCGCCGTGATGCGATCGATCTCCGCGCGCGTGAACGCACTGGGCCGCCAGGACACGCCGATGTGCATGCCGTCGCCGACCGACGCCGGCGCCAGCACGAGCGGCGAGAACGGACCGGTGGAGATCGCCCGCAGATAGTGCAGGATCGGCGCCTCCCCCACCCCCGCCTTCCACATCGCCTCGACGTTGAGCGCCGAGACCCCGCCCCAGACGGGATACGCCTTGGCGTACATCTGCTTGTGCTGCTCGGGGGTCATGAAGCGCCAGGCGACGCCGACTCCGCTCAGCAGGCACAGCGTCTGCAGGTAGAGCTTGCGCCGTCGCATGCGTTGTGTCTGCTCATGCACGGCGTGCGCGAGGGTTTCGAGGCTCGTTCCCGGCGGCACGAGGTGCGAGACGAAAAACGAGCTCAGGAACTGGCCGAACACCTCCCGGGTCCCCGGCTCGAGCTCGCCGCGCAGGTTGATGACGCAGGCGATGCCGACCTCGCGCCGGCGCGGGGCGGCAAGCCGGTCCGGAATCTGCGCAGCAATCGCGTCCAGGAGCATCGCAAGCAGCATGTCGTTGACCGTCACGCCCCACTGCTTGGCCGTGCGGCGCACCGCGGCGTGGATCCCGGGCGTGAATTCGATCGAGGTGAACGCGTTGTACCGGCTCTCGCCGTGCGGGTAGCGCGGACGCACGAGACGTCGCGAGCGCAACAGCATCCAGGGCAGGAAGTGAAACCCGAGATAGAACGCAAGGAGGTTGCGGCGGAAGAGTCGCCCATAGGGGCGCGGATACAGGTCGGGGGCCGGCTCGTTGTCGGGATAGGTCCCATCGTAACGGGCGGCGATGTCTTGCAGGAGCGCCACGATCGAATCGCCCCCGGCGATGACGTGATCGTAGGCCACGCCGACGTGGAAAGAGCCCCCGTTACGCACCGCGAAGAAGCGCAGCGGCTCGTACGCCGACTCCCCCGGTGCCGGTCCGAAGGGGGTATTGAGGTGTCGCTCCATCTCGCGCTCGAGGACGGACATCGCCTCGCCATTCGCATCGTGGACCGGCAACGTCACGCGCACGGCCCCTCCCGCATATTCGTAGCGCCGGCGCTTCGTATCGAGCGCGAGCCGCGTGATGCCCGTCGCCGCGAGATGGGCCGCGATCGCGGCCTCGAGGCGTTCGGCGTCGAGCGTGCCGGGAAGCTCGGCGACGTGCACGGCGTTGTACGGGTAGAGCCCGCGCCAGCGCAGCATCGCCGACTGGAAGAGGTTGAAGCGCCCCTTCACCGCGCCGACTCCTCCGTGCGCAACCGGCGCTGTCCCTCGACGCACCAGTGACGGCGAATCGAATGCCACAGATCGGCGGCGAGTTCGAGGTTGCGCACATCGACGCCTTCGGGGAGCGCTGGCGGCGCGTCGGGGCGCCAGGCGAGGATGTAGGCGCGCGTCGCGGGCTGGGCCGCGAGGTGCGCCATGAGCGGTGCGCCGATGTGGCTGTAGCGCGCCGGAAGCAGCACGTTACGCACATGGCTCGTACCGGTGGCGAGGTACGGCTCGTCCTCCGCGAGCGTGCCGGCGATGGGGTCCCAGGCAATGGCAAAGCCCGTGAACTCGAGCGCCGTGTCCGGCACCTTGCGCAGCAGCGGGAGCATCGTCCATTGCCCGAGGAGCACGCGCGCGAGCTTGCCGGTGGCGATCGCCGCGGCGAAGGCGAGCGTCAGCCCGACGACCGGCCGCTCGATGCCCGTCACGGGATCGCGAATGACGGTGCGCGGCAGCGTCTCCCCCGTGGCCGGATCCACGAGTGCGATCGCCGGATCGAAGGCGCCGGCCAGCGTGTGCAGCGTGCGAACGACGAGCATGCCGCCCTGGCTATGCCCGATGAGCATCGGGCGCAACCTGTCGTGCTCGTAATGCCAGGCGAGCATCCCGGCCACGTGGGCGCTGTCGCCGAAACTCGAGCGCGTGAGGCTGCCGTCCAGCGGGTCGCGCAACGACGACTCCGGATAGCCCATCGCGATGAGGAACCGTGCGAAGGGCTCCATCGTCACCACGGGGATGCTGCCGTGCAGGAGCACGATGCGCGGTGCCGGCATTCCGGCGAGCACGACCGTCGCCTCGCCGTTGCCGAGCCGGTCGCAGTCGAGCGCGAGCAGCGCTGCGCGATGCGACGGTGCCGGAACTTGCGCACCGATCGCCGGGCCCGCGATCAGCGCCGCGACGGAGACGACAGCGACAACGAGCGCGCAGGCGGGGCAGGACAGGCGCGACACGGCGACAACAGGAGCGGGCGCGAAGCTCGTGACGGAAAGGTCGAATTATCGCAGGTGCCCCGTTTCGCCACCCGGTCGCGGCGAACGCGGGATGAAGCGCCCGGTATGCCGCATGTACGTCGCATAGCGCGCGCCGTGCCGGGCCAACAGGTGTCGCTCCTCGTTGTGCGCCTTGATCACCATCATCGTGATGTGCGTGACGCCGATCGCCACCATGAGCCCCGTGGGTACGACGACCATCGTGCAGCCCATGAGCAGGATCGACAGCGCGTAGATCGGATGGCGCACGCGCGAGAACATCCCTTCGGTGATGAGCATCTGCTCCTCGTCGGTGACGGCCATGCGCCAATGCCGGCCCATGCGCCGCCAGGACTGGATCGTCAGCACGAGGCAGGCGAGCGCCGTCACCATCGCGACGTGGCGCAGGGCGGCGTACGGCATGGCGCTCGCAAACGCCGGCAAGCCCAAAGGCGGCGTCGAACGGGACAAGGCGAGCCAGGGCAGCGCGACCCACGCGGCGACGACCGGCAGCCAGACGAGTCCCAGCACGCGTTCGAGCGGCTGGCGGGGCAACACGCGCGCCGGGCGGGCCCCGTGCTTGCGCGACCGGCGGCGGACGCGAACGATCATCGCGCCAACGCCGAACCAGTAGGCAGAAACGGTGATCGCGACGAGGGTGCCGGGAATGTCCATGACGAGTCGAGGCGCCATTGTACGGACCGCCCCCCGCGCTATCCTTGACCGATGCGCGCACCTCCCCCCTCGGCTGCGCTGTTCATCCTGTACCTCACCGTCGCCACCAGCGGCTGCGACGGCGACGGTGCACGCGAGCGCACCGCGCAGGTGGCCCGCGTGACCTCGGGTCCGCAGGACTTTGCGGCGCGCTGCGCCGGGCTGCCGGACGCGGCGCCCAGCGTCACCGCTCAGCCGATCGACGTGCGCTTCGACGAGACGCGGTCGCTCGCCGAACTGACCGCGCTCTACGCGCGCGCCGCGCCGCACCATGCGACCCTCGGCCTCACGCACGCGCAACTCGCCTACGCGACCTCGCTCGTGGCCAACGGGTTGCGCCAGGGGCGCGAGGTCTGCATGCGCGTGCGCGTCCAGGTCGAGGTATCGCTCGCGCCAATGATCGTCTACATCGCCCGCGAGATCGCGACCGATCCCTGCCGGCGCGAGGCGGTGCGGGAGCACGAGTTGCGTCACGTCGAGGAGCACGCCGCCTTCCTCCGCGAGGCGCCCGAGCGATTGCACTCGGTGCTTGCGGCCGCGCATGTCGATCGCGTGCGCACGGCAAGCGACGCCGAAACGATCCAGGCGGACGCCGCGCGCGAGGTGCGCGCGATCGTTGCGGCGGCGGAGGCCACCGACCGGTCGCTCCTCGCGGCGCGCCAGGCCGCCGTCGACACCCCCGAGGCGTACGCCGGGGTCGGCAGCGGCTGTGCCTCGACGCCACTCGACCCGCGCGCCGACGGCGGGCGCGATTCACCCGATCGCCGTTGAGCGCGCAGGCGGACCCAACCAAGTAGAATTCTTCCCCATGCTCGGTTCCACCTACGGCCTGCGCCCTGGCGCCCCGGACGCTGCCAAGGCGCTCTCCCCCGCGGCCCAGGAAGAGGGCCGCGCCCTCCTGCGGGCGTGCTTCGCCCAGTACCGGCTGCGGTTGCTCGATCTCGTTCGCGCCTCCCTCGCCGAGATGCAGGATCTGTTCGATACGGGGAGCCCCATCCCCGATGGCGAGATCGAGACGTTTCGCAAGGAGCACCCGGCATGGGTCGAGCAGTTCGACCGCATGCTGTGCGAGCGCTTCGAGCGACGGGTGATCGACGGGGCGAAGCGCAAGGGGCGTCGCCCCGATCCGGATGCCTCGCTTGCCACCTTGCGCGTGCTGACGGCGTTCGATCACGATCGGCAGGAAGCGCTGAAGGACGCGACACGCTTCCTCGACCGCTTCACGCAGCGGGAGATCGCGGCGCTCGACCTGCGCGTCGAGACGCTCCTGGGCGAGGGTGGCAGCGACAGCGACAATCCCTTCGCGGTCTCGTACATCCTCGATGCCGTCGGCGCGTCGGCGCGCAAGATCTACCCGAATCCGCGCGTGTGGCGGCCGTTCATGGAGCGCGTGCTCGCCGACCTCACGCCGGAGATCAACAAGCTCTACGTTTCGCTCAACCGCTTCCTCGCCGATCGCGGCGTCCTGCCGGAGATCAAGGCCGCGCTGCGGGCACGCAGCGCCTGGCGCCCGCACGACGACCGCGAGCTCCTGTCGACCTTCGGCAAGATGATCGAGGGCGTGGCGCCCGGTGTCCCGCAGGACGTCGTGGTCCCGGAACTCGCCAACCCGAACGCGGCGCCCGCGTTCGTGTTTGCGGAGAAAACGCCGGTGCGCTCGGTCGCGCCCGTCGCCGTCGACAAGGCGCAGGAGATGTCGGCGGCCAGGATCCTCGCCGGTCTTGCGGCGCTGGCCCAGGCGGCCCCCGGTGCGATGCCCGGGAGCAATCCGTCCGGCGCGGAATCGATCGCCGCCGAGCCGGTACCTGCAGCGCCGATGCCCGACGGCGCCTTCCCCTCGCTCGACCCCCTGCTCGCGCTGGGCGTCGCGACCCCGCTCTTCGCCACGCTCGCACGCTGGCAGCGCGCCGACCTGCCCGCGGCGCTCGCCCGCCTGGCGGCGCCTCCCGAGCCCGGATCCGGCGAGGGAATGGCGGTACCGGTCAATCTCATCCCGCACATCCGGGCCGCGATCGCCGACCAGATCCATTCCGACACGGACCGCATCACGATGGACGTGGTCGCGCTCCTGTTCGACTACATCTTTCGCGACCCGTCGATCCCCGCCGCCCAGCGCAGCCTCTTCGGGCGGCTGCAGGTGCCGATCGTCAAGGCCGCGCTCCTCGATCGGCTGTTCTTCTCCGACAAGGCGCACCCCGCGCGGGCGCTCCTCGACAACCTCGCCGAGGCGGCGGTGGGTGCCACCGCCGACGATGCCTATCAGCAAGCCTTCGGCGAACTCGCGGCCGAGATCGTCGAGGACATCTGCCAGAACTTCGACGTCGACATCGGCGTCTTCCGCACCGCCAATGCCCGGCTCGCCGCCTTCATCGATGCCGAGCGACGCAAGGTCGCGCAGGCATCGTCGATCGACGTCGAGGCGGCACTCGACGCCGAGCGCAGCGAGGAGGACCGCTCGCAGGTGCGTGCCTTCCTGCGCGATCGCCTGACCGGGACCGAGCTGCCCTTCGAGGTGCGCGGGTTCCTCGAGACGACCTGGGCCGACTACCTCACGCAGTTGCGCCGGGACGGCGGCGCCGATGACGAGACCAGCGTGGCCGCGGTGAAGACGCTCGACGACCTGCTGTGGAGCATCGTCGCCAAGGAGCGCTCGGCGCAAAAGGCGCGCCTCACCAAGATGATTCCGTCGCTCATCGGCGCATTGCGCAAGGGCGCCACCGCCGTGGGCACCGCGCCGGAGCGCAGCCGGCCGTTCTTCGAGACCCTGTACGAACTGCACATCGCGGCGATCAAGGCGGTGAAGGACGCGCTGCCCACGTCGGAGGCCGGCGCCGCCCGGCTGGCGGCGCCGTTGCCGAAGGTGAACGTCCACGATTACGTGAACGAGATGCCGGTGGGCACGTGGCTCGCCTTCACGAAAGAGGGTCAGACCGTCAATGCGCGTTTGACCTGGGTGAGCCCGCTGCGCACCAAGTACCTGTTCACCAGCCGGTCGCGTGCGCGGGCCTTCGTCTATTCCCCGGAAGAGCTCACCTACGAGATCGGCGCCGGCCTCGTCGCGCTGGTGGTCGAGCCGGTGCCGCTGTTCGATCGCGCCGTGAGTGCGGCGCTCGACTCGCTCGGCGCCCGCCAGCCGCCCGCCGCCGTCCCGGCCTAGGCACCCGTGCGGCAAGGCGCAGCCGGCGGGTCGCGAGCGTGGTGGCCCTCGGCGGTCAGACGGCGCGGCGGCGTGTTCGCGCTGCTCGCCCTGCTCGCCGCGGCGCCGCACGCCGCCGCCCAGCTCGGCGGTCCACCGCTTCCTGATCCGCATGTCGTGCTCGCCCAGGCCAAGGCCGCGAGCGGCGGCGCGGCGTGGGATGCCCTGCGCACGCAGCACAGCAAGGTGACGCTCATGGTGGGGCCGCTGACCGGCCACGCCGAACGCTGGAGCGACATCGTTTCGGGGCACTTCGCCGTCGTGTTCACGCTCGGCCCGGCCCGCGGCGCCGCGGGCTACGATGCGCAGGGGCCCTGGGTCCAGGATGCCGCGGGCGAGACCCAGGATGAACCCGACACCGCGGCACGCGAACTCGCGGTCAACGCCTCGTACCGCGATCGCCTCGCCTTCTGGTATCCGGAGCGCGCCCGCGCCCGCATCACGTACAAGGAACGCGCCGAGGCCGACGGCGCCGTCTTCGACGTGATCCGGATCACGCCCGAGGGCGGGCGTCCCTTCGAACTCTGGATCAACACCGAAACGCACCTCGTCGAGCGGCTCGTCGAACGCGAGGCGATCGCGGTGCGCACCGAGCGGTACATGGACCTGCGTGAAGTCCAGGGCGTGCTCGTTCCATTCCGCATGCGTGCATCGCGCGACCGCGGGCAGCACGATGAACTCGTCACCGTCGACAGCATGACCTTCGACGCGCCGCTGCCGCCGGGGCGGCTGACACGGCCCCCGCCGCCCGCCCCCGACTTCACGTTCCCCCCAGGCCGCGACAGCGTCGAAGTGCCGTTCGACTTCGTCGACGGTCACGTGTTCGTGCACGCGCTCGTCGATGGCCGTCGCGTGCGCCTCCTGGTCGACAGCGGCGGCAGCAACGTGCTCTTGCCCGACGTCGCCGCCGCGGTCGGGGCGCGGACCGCGGCGGGCGCGGCCGGCGACACGACCCCAGCCCGAGTCACGCGCCTCAATCTGGGTGGCGTCGTCTTCGAGCGGCAGGCGTTCACCACGCTCGATCTCGCCGCCTTCCTGCAGCGTGCCGAAGGCGCCGACGACATCGGTGGCGTCCTGGGCGCCGAGATCTTCCGGCGGGTCGTCGTGAGCCTCGATTACACGCGCCTGCGCGCCACGCTCCACGACCCCGACCGCTACCGGCCGAAGAGCGGCGCTGCCACGCTGCCGCTCGTGGCGCCCTTCAAGACGCCGCGCGTCGAAGGCCGCATCGACGGCACCCCTGGCGTGTTCCGCGTCGACACCGGCAGTCGCGGCTCGCTCACGTTGAGCCCGTCGTTCGCGGCGGCGAGCGGAATCGCCGATCGCCCGCACGGCATCACGGCCGTCATCGGCGCGCGGGTGACGGGCCCGGTGCACGCGAGCGTGTGGCGCGCCGCGGCGCTCACGCTGGGCGACATTGACGTCGCCGGACCGATCACCGCCGTCCTCACCCGCGACAGCGCCGTGCTCGGCGACGGCGACGCCGCGGGCAGCATTGGCAACGGCATCCTGCGCCGCTTCAACGTCGTCTTCGACCTGCCGCACCGTTCGCTGCACCTCGAGCGCAACGCGGCCTTTGCCGCGCCCGACGTGTACGACCGTGCCGGCCTGTGGATCGAGCGCAGCGAGCACGGCCTTGCGATCGTCGATGTCGTCCAGGACGGCCCCGCGGCCGTGGCGGGCCTCGCCGCCGGCGACGTCATCGTCGCAATCGACGGCGTGCGTGTCGCGGCGACCTCGCTCGCCGCCGCGCGCGACAAGCTGCGTGGGGCCCCCGGGCGCACGATCCGGCTCACGCTCGAGTCCGGTGCGAGCAAGATCCTCACCCTGCGCGATCTCCTGTAAGGCGACCGACGCCGCCGCCCATCGCGCCTCATGCCGGTCGATACCCTGCGCTCGTTCGCGAGCATTGCCGCGCTCACGGCGCCGCTCTTCCTCCTGGTCGGCGTCGGCTACGTCCTGTCGCGCTTCGGCCACTGGCCGAAGGTGGTCTCCGATGCGCTGACGCGCTTCGTGTTCGCCGTCGCGGTTCCGGCGCTGCTCTTCCGCCTCATGAGCGATTTCTCGCGGCTGCCGGCGGTCGATTCGCGATTGCTCATCGCGTACTTCGGCGGCTGCACGATCACCTATGTCGTGGCGCGCCGCTTCGCCGCACAGGTCTTCGCGATGGATGGTGTCGGGCGATCGGTCTTCGGCATGGGGACGATCTTCAGCAACAACGTGCTGCTCGGCATCCCGATCGCCAAGGTCGCGCTCGGCGAGTCGTCGCTGTCGATCGTCTCGCTCATTCTCATCTTCAACTCATTCCTGCTGTGGACCGTGGTCACGATATCGATCGAGTGGGCGCGCCATCGCGACCTGTCGCTGCGCGGCGTGCTGCGCACCGCGCGCGACGTGGTCGCCAATCCGATCGTGGCCGCGATTCTCCTCGGCACCAGCTTCGGCTTCACCGGGCTGCCGCTGCCGGCCACGGCCGATGCCACGCTCGCGCTCATCGCGCAGGCCGCGGTGCCGATGTCGCTCATCGTCCTGGGCATGGGGCTTGCCGAGTTCGGCGTGCGCAAGGCGTGGCGCGAGAGCGTCGCCATCGCCGTGCTCAAGATGACGCTGTTCCCGGGCGCGGTCTTTGGCGTGGCGTGGGGGTTGGGCCTCCCCGCACGCGAGACGCAGGTCGTCGTGACGATGGCCGCGCTGCCGGTCGGCGCGAACGTGTATCTCATGGCGCGGCAGTTCGACGCGCTCGAAGGCCCGGTGGCGGCGAGCCTCGTTCTCACCACCGTCGTCGCCGCCGTCACGACCCCTCTCGTGATCGCACTCCTCGCCTGACGCCCGACGGCGTGGAGCGAACACGCACCACGCGTGGGGCGCCACGCGGCGCATGCGAGAATCGCACCTGCCCCTCGTCTCGATCCCCAGGATCCCGCTCGCGCCATGCCCGCTGCCGCCCGCAAGCCGTACGTCGTCCGTCGCTCCGCCATTCACGGCCGGGGTGTATTCGCTGTGGCACCGATCGCCCGCGGCGAGACGATCATCGAGTACAAGGGCGAGCGCACGACGTGGGACGAGGCGATGGAGCGTCCGGACAGCGACCCGGACGATCCGTCGCACACGTTCCTGTTCGAACTCGACGACGGTCGCGTGATCGATGCTCGGGTGAAAGGCAATGCGGCGCGCTGGATCAATCACTCCTGCGCTCCGAACTGCGAGACCTACGAGGACGAGAACGGCCGCGTCTTCATCCAGGCGCGCAAGCGCATCGAGCCTGGAAGCGAGCTGAGTTACGACTATCGCCTGTCGGTCGACGGCAAGCTCACCAAGGAGGAGCGCGCCCGCTTCGCCTGCTGCTGCGGCTCACCGAAGTGCCGCGGGAGCCTGCTCGCAAAGACGAAGAAGAAAAAGAAGAAGAAGGACAGGAAGAAGAGCAAGAAGGACCACAAGGCGAAGCGCAAGGGGAAGTAGCGCGCCCACCCTGCGTCCACCCCCGCGCCGGGGCAACGCGACGCCGGGGCAACGCGACGCCGGGACAACCCGACGCCGGGACGAGCGTGCCGGCTTGCGCCGCGGCGGCCGCGCCGCCGTTGCCATCGATAGCCTGCGGTTAAGGCCCCGATAACCATAAACAAATTGCATTATTATCTATTTGGCAATAACATACGAATCGTTCTCATTCGCAATCAACACCGGGGTTACGCAGTGCGGCCCGGATGCTCACTCCAAGGAGAATCGATTCATGAAGACCGTAGGCCAAAAACTCGAATCCTTCCACGTCGTCGGCGTCAAGCCCGGCTTCAACCAGCACGAGGAGAACGGCCAGTCGGCGTTCGAGCCGATCACGGAAGCCTCGTTCCCCGGCAAGTGGAAGATCATCTACTTCTACCCCAAGGATTTCACCTTCGTGTGCCCGACCGAGATCGTCGGCTTTGCCAAGCTCGCTTCCGACTTCGCCGATCGCGACGCCGTGCTCATGGGCGGGTCGACCGACAACGAGTTCTGCAAGCTCGGCTGGCGGCGCGACCACAAGGATCTCTCGGGGCTCAATCACTACCAGTTCGCCGACGTCACCGGTTCGCTCGTCGACCAGCTCGGCGTTCGCGATGCCGCCGAAGGCGTCGCGCTGCGGGCGACGTTCATCGTCGACCCGGACAACGTGATCCAGCACGTATCGGTCAACAACCTCAACGTCGGCCGCAATCCCGAGGAGATCCTGCGCGTGCTCGACGGCCTGCAGACCGACGAGCTTTGCCCCTGCAATCGCGCCGTCGGCGGCACGACGCTGTAACGCCGGCAGGAGAGGAGATCGTCATGGAATTCGTCACTGCGCTCAAAGCGCGGCTACCCGAGTACGCGAAGGACATCCGGCTCAATCTCGACGCCGTGATCAGCCGATCGAGCCTCACCCCGCAACACGCCGTCGGCGCCGCACTCGCGGCGGCGGTGGCGGCCGGAAGGGGCGATATCGTCGACGCCATCATGCGCGAAGCGCTGCTCGAACCGGCGCACCAGCAGGCGGCGCTGACCGCGGCGGCACTCATGGGCATGAACAACGTGTGGTATCCGTTCGTGGAGATGGCAGGCGATGCCGATCTCAAGTCGATGCGCGCGGAGCTTCGCATGAATGCCTACGCCAACCATGGCGGCGTCGACCGGTCGAGCTTCGAACTCTACGCGCTCGCGGCATCGATCGTCGGCAAGTGCGAGTTCTGCGTGCAGTCGCACTATCGGCTGCTGAAGGAGAACGGCTTCACCGTGCAGCAATTGCGCGACGTCGGCCGGATCGCGGCGGTGATCCAGGCCACCGCGAATATCCTCGCCCTCGACACGAGCCGCACCGCGAGCGCAGCCGTTGCCGCCTGATCGCGTCCGACCGCCGCGGCGCCCGCGGCGGCGACCCCGCGGGCGCGGGCGCGCTTCGTCGGCCGCGGCGCGCCGTCCGCGCAGCGTGCCCCGGGGTCGCGGGTGCCGCATCGGTAGAATCGGTCGCGTGAATCCGCGTGCCTCGCTGTTGCGCCTCGGCCGTGCCGTGCTGGCCACGGGGCTCGTCGTGCCGGTGCTGGCCCTGGGCCAGTTCAACCTTCCCCAACCGTCGACGGCGCTGCCCGGCAGCCTGCGCGCGCCGCCGCCCGAGGTTCGTCCCGGACCTCCACCCGCCGCCGCGCTGCCCGCCCCACCGCGACTGCCGGCCCCGGGCGATACCACGCTCCCCGGCGTGGATCCGCGCCAGTGCGGCCCAACACCGTACTCGGCGCTCTGCGCGCAGGGACGCTGGACGCTCTTCTCCACGATCGACGTGACGCTGACCGCACCGGACTTCCGCGCCCGGTATACGCTGGAAGTGGCGCAGAACAACGAGGTCCACGCCACGTACCGCGAGACGTCCCGCGGCAAGACCCGCAGTGGCGAGATCGTGCTGGTCGGCCTCGACGGGGTGGCCTTTCGCACCCGGGAAACGTTTCCGGCCGACGCGCCGGTCATCGACGTCATGCTGTCGATGCCGATCATGACGGCGCAACTGGCGGCGCTCCTCCTCGACCAGGGTGTGATCGGCCCGCCGTCGGACGTCACCGCGCCGCGCACGATCAAGGCGGGCAACGGCACGCAGTACATCCGCACGGCAGCGCCCAACGCCGCGCTGCTCTACGGGCCGCCGTGGCGCATGACCGGCACCGCGCGGCCGGGGGCCGCAGCCGACGCGGTGGCCTTCGCCCTCAAGCTCGACTACCGACCCGTCGACAGCCACGGCACACCCCGCGCCGGACGCACCGACACGCTGTCCCTCGACGGCGCGATGAGCTTCGCGGCGCGGCGGGCCACCTTGCCCGACGACTTCGCGCTGGGCGAGTTCACCCTGCTGCGCGACGAGAAGAAGATGGACAAGCAGCCGACGCTGGGCGCCGCGCGCCGCGCGCTCACGCCGTAGCCGGGCGCGGACGCGCCGTCGCCGGCGCGCCCGCCAGCCGCACGCGCGCTCCGGAGTCGCCCGGGCGTGCCGTACTACACTTGTGGGTTTTCGATCCACAGCGCCCGAACGACCTCTCCAGGAGACAGGATGAAACGCGAGACCATGGCCATCCACGGCGGCTTTGCCGGCGACCCGCAAACGCATTCCGTGGCCGTGCCGATCTACCAGACGACGAGTTACTACTTCGACGATACGCAGCACGGCGCGGATCTTTTCGACCTCAAGGTTCCCGGCAACATCTACACGCGGATCATGAATCCGACGACCGCCGTCCTCGAGGAGCGCGTGGCGATGCTCGAGGGAGGCATCGCCGGGCTCGCCTTCGCATCCGGAATGGCCGCGATCAGCGCCTGCGTGCAGACGCTCGCGAAGGTCGGCGACAACATCGTGGCGACCACGCAACTCTACGGTGGCACCTACAACTTCTTCTGCCACACGCTGCCCAACCAGGGCATCGAGGTGCGCCTCGTCGATGGCCGCAACCCGGCGGCGTTCGCCGACGCGATCGATGCGAACACGAAGATGGTCTATTGCGAATCGGTCGGCAATCCCGCGGGCAACGTCGTCGACCTGGCCGCGCTCGCCCAAGTCGCACACGCCGCAGGCGTGCCGCTCGTCGTCGACAACACGGTGCCCTCGCCCGCGCTGTGCCGCCCGATCGAGCACGGCGCCGACATCGTCGTGCACGCGCTCACCAAGTATCTGGGGGGCCACGGCAACAGCCTGGGCGGCATCCTCGTCGATTCGGGGAAGTTCCCGTGGAAGGGGAATCCGCGCTTCCCGCAGTTCAACACACCCGATCCGAGCTATCACGGCGTCGTGTACGTCGACGCGCTGGGCGATGCCGCCTTCATCGGTCGTGCCCGCGTCGTGCCGCTGCGCAATACCGGGGCGGCGCTCTCGCCGTTCAATGCCTTTCTCATCCTGCAGGGCATCGAGACGCTGACGCTGCGCATGGAGCGGCACTGCCAGAATGCGCTCGCGATCGCCCGCTACCTCGCGCGGCATCCGAAGGTCAGCTGGGTGAACTTCGCGGGTCTCGAGGACAACCGGGACCATGCCCTGGCGCAGAAGTACATGGACGGCGGCATCCCGGCGTCGATCCTCACCTTCGGGATCAAGGGCGGCCGCGAACCCTGCGCCCGATTCATGGATGCGCTGCAGCTCATCAAGCGCCTCGTCAACATCGGCGATGCCAAGTCGCTCGCCTGCCACCCGGCGACCACCACGCATCGCCAGCTCAACGACGAAGAACTCGCGAAGGCGGGCGTCACCCCCGACCTCGTGCGGCTTTGCATCGGCATCGAGCACATCGACGACCTCATCGCCGACATGGAACAGGCGTTCGCCGCGGTGTAGACCGCCGGTCCGCGGGGTGGCACGGCACCGGCGCGACGCGCCGGTGGCGTGCGTCGTCCGGTCACGCCTTGCCGTCGGCGATCACCAGCACGCGGCGCGGTTGAGGCACAATCGCTGCCGGCTCCTTCCGACGAAAGGCCCCGATGGCCCGCAAGCGCAGCACCCACGACCCCGGCACCGTGGTCGTGGTCGAGCACACGTCGCGCGTCCTCGCCGACAATCCCCTCGGCGATCCCGCAACCCGGCGGCTCGCCGTCTGGCTGCCGCCGGGTTACGACACAGGCGCGATCCGCGGCAAGCGCAGCGGACAGGGACGACGTTACCCGGTCCTCGTCGATCTCGTCGGCTTCACGGGCTCGGGACTCGCGCACGTCAACTGGCGGCCGTTCGACGAGAACGTCCCCGAACGCCTCGCCCGGCTGGTTGGCGAGCGCCGGATGGGTCCGTGCATCGTCGTGTTCCCCGATTGCTTCACGAGCCTGGGCGGCAACCAGTACGTGAACAGCAAGGCGATCGGCCGTTACGCGGACTACCTCACGCGCGAGATCGTTCCCTTCGTCGACCGCGAGTTCCGCACGCTCGCCACGCGCGAGCACCGCGCCTGCTTCGGCAAGTCGTCGGGCGGTTACGGCGCGCTGATCCACGGCATGCGCCACACCGACACCTGGGGCGCCATCGCCTGCCACTCGGGAGACGCGTACTTCGAGTTCTGCTACCTCCCGGACTTCCCGCGCCTGTTGAACGAACTCGCCCGCTATCGGCGCCCGCCGCTGCGCGCCGGGCGCCAGCGCGCGCCCCTGCGCGCGACCGCGGACGGCCGCGACGACGGCCGCGTGCGGCGCTTCCTCGACGCGATGTGGAGCAAGGAGAAGTTGACCGAGGGCGAGGTGCACGCGCTCATGGAACTCGCCATGGCCGCCACCTACGACCCCGACCCGCGCACGCCGCTGGGATTCCGGCTGCCGGTCGACCTCGACACCGGCGAACTCATCGTCGAGCGCTGGGCGAAGTGGCGCGAGCACGACCCCATCCACCTCGTGGCCCGCCACGCCCGTGATCTCGCACGCCTGTCCGGGATCTACCTCGACTGCGGCTGGCGCGACCAGTACCACCTGCATTTCGGGGCGCGCATCGTCGCGCGCGAACTCGCGGCCCACGGCATCGCGCACACCTACGAGGAATTCGACGACACGCACTCGTCGATCGACTACCGCATGAACGTGAGCCTGCCGTTCCTCTACCGCAGCATCAAGGCGTAGCGTCGTGGCGCGCCCGGCGCTCGATCGGGGGGCCGCGCGCCGCGATGACGCCGTACGCTGCCGGTGCCGGTACACTGTACGTCCGACGAAGAACCAGGGGGCAAGCGATGCGTTGGGGTGACATGCGACCGAGCGACAACGTCGAGGACCGCCGTGGCGAAGGTGGCGGTGGCCGCGGCTTTCCCATCGGCGGCGGCGGCATGCGCCTGGGCGGGGGCGCCCTCATCCTCATCGTCGTGGTGAGCCTGCTCTTCGGCGTCAACCCGATGTCGTTCCTCGGCATGGTCGACACCGGCGCCCCGGGATCTTCCGTCCCGGCCCCACCCACGCGTCCCGCCGCACCGGCCAATGCCAAGGACGATGCGTCGCTCGCATTCGTCCAGCGCACGCTGGGCGACACCGAGGACGTGTGGTCCGCGCTCTTCAAGAACATGGGCTCGCGCTACGACGCGCCACGCCTCGTCCTCTTCGCCGGCTCGTATCCGTCCGCGTGCGGCATGGCCGACACCGCGGCCGGCCCGTTCTATTGCCCGGGCGATCGCAAGGTCTACCTCGACACCGCGTTCTTCGGCGAACTCGCCCGCCGCTTCGGGGCCCCTGGCGACTTCGCGCAGGCCTACGTCATCGCGCACGAGATCGGGCATCACGTGCAAAACGAACTCGGGACGATGCGCGAGTACGACCAGGCCGCCGGACGCATGGACGCCCGGCAGCGCAATGCGCTGTCGGTGCGACTCGAACTCCAGGCCGATTGTTACGCCGGTGTCTGGGGCTATTACGCGGCAAGGCGCAACCTCCTCGATCCCAATGACGTCGACGAGGGTCTGCGCGCCGCCGCCGCGGTGGGCGACGACATGATCACGAAGGGGCGCGTCGCACCCGACGCCTTCACGCACGGCACGGCGGCGCAGCGCACGCGCTGGTTCAAGCAGGGGCTGGCCACCGGCGACCCCCGCTCGTGCAACACCTTCGCCGCACGCGACGTCTAGCTGCACCGCGGTCCACCGCGACGAGGACCGTCCTCCGACCGCGTCGTGCGCCGCGGGCGTTCCGCCCCCTGCGAGGCTAACGTGCAGGCGGGTGCGCCGGCGCCGTCCCGGCGCCCTTGCTCGCCGCCTTCGGCGCGGCCTTGGCCGCCGACGCGCCGCCGCCGTCGGCGCGAAAGCGCACCCGGCGTACGACCCGGTCGTACTCATCCTCCACCGCGCGCGTGACTTCCTCGCCCCTTTGCGTGAACACGCGCCCCCCGGCGAGCCGGCACTGGTCGCGCGCGTATTGACACGGGCCCATCTCGGGATGCCGCCGGCAAAGGCGAGCGACGTTGGCCGCATAGTCGATGGGCGTCTTCTGCCCGGCCACGTCGCACAGGTACAGCGGCCCCGGAGGGAAATCGAGCGACGGCAACGACACCCGGGGTGATGCCATGTCCGATGCCGCAGCGGGCGGCGAAGACGGTGGCGACGGTGGCGACGGTGCCGCCGGCACGGCGTCGCCGGCAGGTGCCGGCGCCACCGTCGGGGGCGCGGCCTGCTGGCACGCGGCCAGCACCGCGACGAGCGCGAGCCCCCACGCGACTCGCCATCGAAGCACACTCCGCACGGACCGGTCCCCTACCACACGAATCGGTAAAATGGCGCGCTCAACCGTCGCACTCGGAGGATCGAACCCATGCTGTTCCCTCGTCTCGTTGCTGCCTTCGCCCTGGCAGCCCTGGCCACAGCGTCCACCGCACAGACCGCCGCGCCCGCCCCCGCACCGGCTGCCACCCCCGCCCCCGCCGCTGCATCGACCGCACCGGCCGCCGCCGAGAAGCAATGCGGCAAGCCGGACCCGCATCCTGGCCGGCTCGCATCGAACGAGAAGATGCGCGGCTGGAACAAGGAGATCAACACCTGGCAGACGTGCATGCGCGCATTCATCGGCGAGTTGGAGGCCAAGGCCGATGCCGCGGTCAAGATCGCGAACGCGGCGGTGGCCGATTCGAATGCGACGATCGCGGCGTACAACAGTGTCGTCAAGGATTTGCAGGCACAAGCCGAAGCCGCGAAGTGAGGCGCACGCTCAGCGCACCAGCGTCCGCTCGACGTCCGCGACGCGGCCGTCCACGCAACTGAACACGGTGCGCATCGACGGGTCCCCCGGCGCCGGCTCGTAGATGTAGCGCCGGCCCGCGGGCGCGCTGCCGTTCGCGGGGAGGGGCTCGTCGCGATCGGCGGGGCCGATCTCGGCGAACACGTGCTCGCAATAGCGGCCGGCAATGACGAAGCGGCGGTTCTGCGGGCCTCGCGTGGCGCTGCCACCGGCGGCTGCCGTGGTGCTGCCCGAGGCGGGGCCCGCGCCCGGCGGCGCGCTCGCGCTTGCCGCCCCTGCGCTGCCCGCGGGCGAACGTGCCTCATCGCGCATCCACGCGACCTGCTCACCCTGGAAGCCGACGAGCCACGAGGCGCCGTCGGCGCCGCGATAACGCCAGATCTCGGTCGCCGCGTCGCGAGGAACTGCGGGACGGATCTCGGCCGGCGCACCGCGGGCGCGCAGTACCCAGCGCTTGGGCATCCCGGGCACGACCTTGCCCTCGTGCGCCGCGAGTTCCCAGGCCGACGTGTCGTCGCGGTTCTCGGCCTTGGGCATCTCGATGGGGCGCACCACCTGCCCCTTTTCGCACGGTGCGTTCTGGTAGGTCACGTTGCCGGCGGCGTCGATGCACTTGACGACGGGCTGCGCGGCGGGCGCCGTCGCACCGACCACCGCGGCGAGCAGGAGCGCGCTGGGCGACACGAACCAGGACCGGCGAGACGGGACGAAATGCAGCACTCCGCTATCATGCCCTATCGCCCCGGCATGCAGTGCATCGCCCCTTGACCCTGTCCGCTGCCACGACTCCGCCATCCGCCCCGGGCCGTGTCGCGCCGGCCGTGCTCGACAGCGCGGCGCGGGCGATCGCGCTCGCGCTGCGCGATGGCTTCGACCGTCACTACGCGCTCTTCCGCGAATGCGCGCGGGCGGCGAAGCGGCATTTCGAGGCCGGCGAATGGCGCGCGATCCGCCACCTCGGCCACGATCGCATCGACTACTACGATCGCCGGGTGCGCGAGACCGTCGATCGCATCGAGCGCGAATTCCGCGCGGTCGGCCTCGACGGCAGCGGCGCCGACGCGCTGTGGGAGCGCGTCAAGGTCCACTTCATCGGGCTGCTCATCGACCACAAGCAGCCCGAGTGCGCCGAGACGTTCTTCAATTCGGTGTCGTGCAAGATCCTGCAGCGCACGTACTTCCATAACCGCTTCATCTTCGTGCGCCCCGCGATCTCGACCGAGCACATCGACGCCGATCCGCCGACGTACCGCAGCTACTATCCGCAGGCGGCGGAGTTGCGCCACGCCATCGTCGACATCGTGCTCGACATGGCACTGGCCACCCGCTTCGCCGACTTCCGGCGCGACGTGCGCAACATCGTCCACGCCTTGCGCACGCGCCTGCCGCGGCCCTGGCGACTCGAGGTCAATCACCAGATCCAGGTGCTCTCGTCGCTGTTCTACCGCGACGAGACCGCCTACGCGGTCGGTCGCATCGTCAACGGCACGCGCACGCATCCCTTTGCCGTCGCGATCAAGCACAACGCGCAGGGCCGGCTGTACGTCGACGCGCTCCTGACCGACGAGGGCGACCTCGCGCTGCTCTTCTCGGCGAATCGCTCGTACTTTCTGGTCGACATGGAGGTGCCGTCGGCCTACATCCGCTTCCTGCGCGCGATGCTGCCCGACAAGACCGCCGCCGAGCTGTACACGATGGTGGGGCTGCAAAAGGCCGGCAAGAACCTCTTCTATCGCGACTTCCTGCACCATCTCGCCCACTCGCGCGACCGCTTCGTGGTGGCACCCGGGATCCGCGGGCTCGTGATGTGCGTGTTCACGCTGCCGTCGTATCCGTACGTGTTCAAGATCATCAAGGATCGGATCGCCGTGACGAAGGAGACCGACGCGATGCGGGTGCGGCAGAAGTACGCCCTCGTCAAGCATCACGACCGTGCCGGTCGGATGAGCGACATCCTCGAATACTCCGATGTCGCGTTCCCACGCGAGCGTTTCTCGCCCGAGCTCATCGCGGAACTGCACGCGGTCGCGCCGTCGCAGATCGAGGAGGAAGGCAACCGCATCATCGTGCGTCACGTGTACATCGAGCGGCGGATGCGACCGCTCAACATGTTCCTCGAGCAGGGCAACGCCGCGCAACGCGAACGCGCGATCCGGGACTACGGTGACGCGCTGCGCGAACTCGCGAGCGTGAACATCTTCGCCGGTGACCTGCTGTTCAAGAACTTCGGCATCACGCGCTACGGGCGCGTCGTGTTCTACGACTACGACGAGATCGAGTACCTCACCGATTGCCGGTTTCGCCGCATCCCGCCACCGCCGCCGGGCTTCGACGACACCTCGGCGGAGGTGTGGTATCCGGTCGGGCCGCACGACATCTTCCCCGAGGAGTTCGCGACGTTCATCCTCACCGACTCCACCCTGCGCGACGCCTTCCTGCGCTGGCACGCTGCGCTGCTCGACGCCGACTGGTGGCAGGCGCGGCAGCGCGCGCTTGCAACACATGGCCTCGCCGAAGTGCTCTCGTACCCGCCGGCGCTGCGCTTCGGCCCACCGCCGTGAGTGCGCACCCGGATCCCCCGGCAACCTGTGCAAGGCGGTGCCCCAAGGCGCGGTGCTATCCTGCGCGCTGGTCGAATGCGAGGCACGCCCGGATGTCGTCTTCCCCCCCGCACCGCATCGCTCGCGGTCTGCTCGTGGCCGTCGCCGCGCTTGGCCTGTGCGCGTGTGACAGCCTCAATCCACAGAAGAAGCGGGAGGAAGAACTCGCGAAGACCACCTTCGCCTGCGAGTTGAACGGCGAGCGCTTCGTCGTCCGCTTCACGGAGGGCGAGGCGCGCATCCTGCTGCCGGGAGCGCAGCGGGTCACGCTCTACCAGATCCCGACTGCCGCAACGGGCTCGGTCGTGCGCTACAGCAACGGCAATCTCGAATTGCGCGGCCGGGGCTCGGAGCTCACGCTGCATGCGGACGGCGCCGTGGCGGCGCTACGCAACTGCGCGCCGTACGCGGTGCTGCCGCCGGTCGAGAAGTGAACGCACCGACGCCCGCGCGTGGCGCCCAACGCGAGCATCGGGCAAGGAGGCGGCGATGGAAATGAAGCGCATGAGCGGCGGCAGCTTGCGCGCCGCCGGGTATGACGAGCGCGAGCGCAAGCTCGTGGTCGAACTGACCGCCGGGACGTTTGCCTACTCCGGTGTCACGCCGGAAACGTGGCGCCGCTTTTCCACCGCGTCGTCGCCGTGGAGTTTTTTCCGCGACAACATCGAAGAGGAATACGCGGCCAAGCGCGTGCGCTAGGGCCGCGGCCTCCCATCCACGCGATGCGCGCACCACCGGCGACGGTCGACCCGTCGCCGGCGCTCGCGTGCGGTGGACGCGTTACTTGATCGCGAGCTTGCGTCCCGCGACCGCTGGACGCTTCGGAAGCGTGAGCTCGAGCACGCCGTTCTCGTACTTCGCCTGGCTCCCCTCCTGGTCGATCTCGACCGGGAGAACGAAGCTGCGATACACCGAACCGTAGTAGCGCTCGCTGCGCAACACCCGCTCGCCTTCCTTCTGCTCGGACTCGCGCTTCACCTCGGCGGTGATCGTCACCTGGTTGCCGTCGATGGTCACGTGGATGTCGTCCTTGCTCACGCCAGGAACCTCGGCGCGCACGACGAACGTGCCGTTCTTGTCGACGACGTCGAGCTTGATCGGTGCCGTGGCAACGCCCCCGGCCCGCGGCTCGCGTACCGGACGGAAGAAGTTGCGGAAGATGTCCTCGAAGCCGGCATCTGCGAAGGGGTCGTACACTTGCAGGGCAGTCATGGTTTCCTCACAGGTCGTTGAACGTTGATGTCCGCGGTGCACCGCCCTTCCTGCCGACGGCACCCGCCGTTGCGTCGAATCTAGGGTCGGGAACGTGGCTTTCAAGACCTGCCACGCCGTGTCGTTCGATGCGCGCGCGAGCCTGCGACCCCGATGCAGGAGCCAGGCTTGCGCCGCGTCAAGAGCACGCGTGACGCCAGCGCAGCGTGTCGCGCCGGCGGTGCGACAATGACCGCAGGGCGCCAACGGTGCGAGAATGATCACCATGGCGCAATGCCTTGGATCGCGGCGACCATGCGGCGCGCGATCCTGTCACCGACGCCACCACCGAGGAGACGCCATGACGGCACGATTGACCGACGCCGAGCGTCGCGAGCTCACCGCGACGCTGCGCAAACGGCGCCAGACGCTGGGCGCCGAGATCGCCCACAAGGTCGAAGCCCAGGACAATCCGGCGCTCCTGACGCTGCGCAACCGGATGGAAGAGACCGATGACTGGGCCGTCGCCGACCTCGAAACCGCCCTCGATATCGCCGAGGTCTCGCGCGACACCGTCGAGTTGCGCGAGGTGGACGCGGCGCTGACGCGGATGCGTGACGGCACCTACGGCGACTGCGTCGAGTGCGGCCAGGCGATTCCGTATGCCAGGCTCGCTGCCAATCCCTCGGCAGCCCGCTGCATCGCGTGCCAGGAGCGCGCCGAAGCCGCGCTGCGCCGCGGCCCGCCCGCGAGTCTTTGAGAAGGAGCGGCGCATGCTCTATCGTCGTCTCGGCCGTTCCGGACTCAAGGTCAGCGCGCTGTCCTTCGGCTCGTGGGTCACGTACGGCAACCAGATCGGCATCGACGCGGCGCTCGAGTGCATGCAGGCCGCGCACGACGCCGGCGTCAATTTCTTCGACAACGCCGAGGTCTACGCGAAGGGCGAGTCGGAGCGCATCATGGGCGAGGCCCTCCGGCGTGCCGGCTGGCGTCGCAGCTCGTACATCGTCTCGACCAAGCTCTACTGGGGCCTCCACGACGGCCCCAACGAGAAGAACACGCTCAACCGCAAGTACCTGCACCAGGCGATCGACGGTTCGCTCGCCCGCTTCGGCCTCGAACACGTCGATCTCGTCTTCTGCCATCGCGCCGATCCGGACACGCCGATCGAGGAGACGGTCTTCGCCATGTCGGACATGGTGACGGCGGGCAAGGCGCTGTACTGGGGCACGTCGGAATGGTCCGCCGGCGACATTGCCGCGGCCTGGCACATCGCCGAGCGGCACCACCTGCACAAGCCGGTGATGGAGCAGCCGCAGTACAACCTCCTGCATCGGGAGCGGGTCGAGCGCGAATACGCGCGCCTGTACTCCGAACTGGGCCTGGGCACGACCACATGGAGCCCGCTTGCCTCGGGCCTGCTCACCGGCAAGTACAACGATGGCGTTCCGGCCGACTCGCGCGCCACATTGAAAGGTTACGAGTGGATCGGCGAACGCGTCCGCGATGCCACGAAGATCGCCAAGGTGCGCAAGCTCGCTCCGATCGCCGACGAGTTGGGCTGCACGCTCGCGCAACTCGCGCTCGCCTGGTGCCTCGTCAATCCGCACGTGTCGACGGTGATCACCGGGGCGAGTCGCGTCGCCCAGGTGCGCGAGAACATGGCCGCGCTCGACGTCGTCGGCAGGCTCGATGCCGCGGTGCTCGCCCGGATCGACGAGGCGACCGCCTGACGCCTGTCGGTGCGGGCGCCGACCGCCGCCGTGACAATGCCATGATCCGGGTTCGATGAGCGCCACGGCGAACCACACGCACGAGCAGCGAGCCGCGTACCTGTACGCCGCCTGCGCACGCGCCGAGGCTGGGACCGTGCGCGCCGAGCTCTTCGCGCGCCTTGCCGGTGAGGCCCAGGCGCAGGCCGCGATCTGGCGCGCGCGCATCACGTCGCGGGGCCTGCCCCCGCCGCCGCCGTTCGTCCCGGACCTGCGCACGCGTCTCGTCGCGCGCCTCGTCGGCGTGCTCGGACCGCGGCGCCTGCGCACGGTCCTGGCAGCGATGAAGGTGCGCGGCATGGCCATCTACACCGTGCCCGCCGGGCAGCTTCCGGCCCGTGGGGTTCCCGTCCTGCCCGAAGCGGATGCGCCCGAACCCAGGGTCGGGGTGAACGCAGGCCATCTGCGCGCCACCGTGCGCGGCGTGAACGATGGACTCGTTTCCAATGCGAGCCTCATCCTGGGGGTCGCGGGCGCCGGCACCGACGCGAAGCTCGTTCTCGTCTCGGGCATCGCCGGGCTTGCCGCCGGTGCCTTCGCGGTGGCAGCGGGTGAGTACGCGTCAGTCCGGGCGCAGCGCGAACTCCTCGACCATCAGGTGGACCACCGGCGCGAGGAACTCGCACACTCGCCGGAATCGGAGGTGCAGGAGCTTGCCCTCATCTACGCCGCCAAGGGCTTGCCGCAGCGTGAGGCGGCGCGGCTTGCCAAGCGCATCGTGGCCGATCCGGAGCGTGCGCTCGACGCGTTCGCCCGGGAGGAACTCGACCTCGACCCGCACGACCTCGGCTCGCCGACACGGGTGGCGCTCGGCGCGCTCGCCGCCTTTGCCGCCGGAGCCGCGCTTCCGCTCGTCCCCTTGTTGTTCGCCCCGGCCGCGTGGGCGCTGCCGGCCGCCATCGGTGTCGCCGCAATCGGCTGCATGGCGGTCGGGGCCTGCCTGTCGCTATTCACCGGCCGCAGTGCGGCGCAAACCGCGGGCCGGATGCTCGCGATCGGGATCGTGGCGGGAAGCTTGAGTTTCGGTCTCGGCCGGGTCGTCGGCGCCCTGATCGGTTGAGCGCCTCCGCGGCGCAGCCGGCGGCACGTGGCCTTCGGCGTGCGGCCAAAAACAAGGCCGCGAAGAGGATGCCCCTTGCGGCCTTGCCAGCCTCGGTCGGGCGGACAGGAGATCGCCCGACCGTGTTCGGGATCGCTACGCGATCAGGCGCCCTTCATGCATTCGCTTTGCGCCTTCTTGCGCTCGTCGCCCTTGAGCCCCGCGGTCTTCTTGTTGCAGATGCTGATCCTGCTCTCGGGCTTGGCTTGCGCGACGGGCTTGTTCGACAGGCAAGACGACATGAACGCCTTGCGCTCGTCGCCCTTCTTGTCGCCCGCCTTCGCATTGCAGTCGCTCATCCGCTGGTTCTGCGCGTTCGCGGGCTTTGCTTCGGTCTTGGTGTCGGCAGCGAATGTCGGGGCCGCGCACGCGAATGCAACTGCCGCGACCATGGCCATCAACGATTTCATCGGATCCCCTTCGCGAGTGTTAAGTGTGGCAGTGCTGCACTGTCCGGACCGCCCGAGGCGCCACGACGCGGAGGCGGAGGTTGCGCGGTCAGGCGCGCAGGGCAGTCTACGGTAAGCCCAACCTGGGAGGCAACGATTTCACCCGCGGCGCCCCCCGAAGTGTTGCACGAACGTCATGCGGCGACGCACAATGGCGGATCCGGCATCGGTGAGCGCGCCGGATCGTAACCGTAACCCATTGATTCATGGCATGTTCATGCCTGAAGGAGCGACGCCGTGAGCACGACCGCAGCCTCCCGCCGACCCCTCGGATCCGCCGCACCGACCGAGGCGCCGCCGCGGATCGACGACACCCGGATCACCGAGATCACCGAACTCGCGCCGCCGGCACACCTGCTGCGCGAGTTTCCGTCGACGGCGCGCCCGACCGCGACGACGTTCGACGCGCGGCAGGCGATCCATCGTGTGCTGCACGGCGCCGACGACCGGCTCGTGGTCGTCGTCGGCCCCTGCTCGATCCACGATTACGACGCGGCCATCGATTACGCGACGCGGCTTGCCGCGGTCCGGCGTGAATTCGCCGATCGCCTTCTCGTCGTCATGCGCGTGTACTTCGAGAAGCCGCGCACGACCGTGGGCTGGAAGGGACTCATCAACGACCCCCGCCTCGACGACAGCTACCGCATCAACGAGGGTCTGCGGCTCGCCCGCCGCATCCTGCTCGAGGTGAACGAGCTCGACTTGCCGGCAGGCACCGAGTACCTCGACATGATCACGCCGCAGTACATCGCCGACCTCATTGCCTGGGGTGCGATCGGCGCACGCACCACCGAGAGCCAGGTGCACCGGCAGCTCGCCTCCGGCCTGTCGTGCCCGGTGGGGTTCAAGAACGGCACCCAGGGCGACCTGCGGATCGCGGTCGACGCCGTGAAGGCCGCGTCGGCCCCGCACCATTTCCTGTCGGTGACCAAAGGCGGGCATTCGGCGATCGTCCACACCGCGGGCAACGAGGATTGCCACGTCATCCTGCGCGGCGGCAAGACCCCGAACTACGATGCCGCGAGCGTGGATGCCGCGAGCAAGGAACTCGCCAACAACGGCCTCGCCGCACGCGTGATGATCGATTGCTCGCACGCCAACAGCAGCAAGCAGCACGAAAGGCAGGTGACGGTCGCCCGTGACGTCGCCGCGCAGATCGCTGGTGGCGAGTCGCGCATCTGTGGTGTGATGGTGGAGAGTCACATCAATCCCGGGCGGCAGGATCTCGTCGTCGGACAGCCGCTGCAATACGGCGTCTCGATCACCGATGCCTGCCTCGGCTGGGACGCGACCGTGGATGTGCTGCGCGAGCTCGCCGACGCGGTGAGCCAGCGCCGGGTCCGGCTCTCCGAGGACGCCTAGGGAAGCTCTGCCGATGCTCGCGCCCGGCGCAAGCGGGTGACCGCCGTGGCGATCGAGACCGAGCTCAAGCTTCGCATCGCGCCCGCCGCGGCGCGAACGCTCGCGCGGCACGCCGCGTTACGCCCGCTCAAGCGCGGGCGCGCCCGCACCCGGCGCGTCGTCACCACGTACTTCGACACCGGCGACGACATGCTGGCGACGGCTGGCGTCGCCTTGCGCCTGCGTCACGACGGTCGCGGCTGGCTGCAATCGATCAAGGGGTCGGCGACCGCGGCCGGCGGCGGGCTTACCGCCCGCCCCGAGTTCGAGTGGCCGGTCGCCGGAGCGCACCTCGACCCGCTGCGTTTTGCGGCCACGCCGTTCCGGCGTGTGCTCGCCCGGGCCGAGCGCGCGGGCCTCGTCCGGCGCTTTGCGACCGACATCACCCGCACCACGATTCCGCTGGCCTTCCCCGACGGCACGCTCGCCCAGCTCTGCATCGACGTCGGGCGCATCCGCGGCGCCGACCCCGACTCCCCGCGCAGCGTCGCGGTGCACGAGATCGAGTTCGAGCTCGAGGCCGGCGACCCCGGGGCGCTCTTTGCGCTCGCCCGGGACCTCGCCGCCGACGTGCCGCTTGGCATCGAGCCGGCGAGCAAGGCGAGCCGCGGCTACGCACTGCTTCGCGCCGCAGTTCCCATGCCGGTCACCGCGGAGGTCGTCGCCCTGCCACGGCGAGCGAGCGCAGGCGCCGCATTGGCGGCGATCGTGCGCTCGTGCACGGGCCAGATCGAAGGCAATGCGCACGGCATCGTCGACGGTGACGGCACCGACCCGGAGTGGATTCACCAGATGCGCGTCGGCGTGCGCCGCCTGCGCGCGTGCCTGTCGCTCGCCCGACGCGGCGTGACGGCGGCGCATGTCGATCCGCTGCGCGTCGAACTGCGCTGGCTCGCCATGGCGCTGGGACCCGCGCGCGACCTGGACGTGTTCGTCCTGACCACGTTGCCCGACCTGCGAGCCGCGGCGCAGGCGAGCCAGGTGGGAAGGCTCGCCCCCGCGCTCGCCGCCTTGACGCGACGTGCCGGGAAGGCACGCCGTGCCGCGCACGCAGCGGCGAAGGCTGCGGTCGGATCACGCCGCTTCGTGTCCGCCGTGCTCGCGGCGGGCGCGCTCGCTGCCGCACTCGCACGCGACGTCGACGGACTCGGTGGCGGCAAACTCGCCCGTCCCGCGCGCGACTTCGCGCGTCCCCTGCTGCGCCGCCGCCACGCGGCCCTGTGTTCGTTGGGCCACGACCTCGCGCACGTCGCCCCGCAGGAGCGACATGCGGCACGGCTGGCAGCGAAGAAGCTGCGCTACGCCACCGAGTTCTTCGCCCCGCTGTTCCGCGAGAAGCGCGCGCGACGCTACCGGCAGGCGTTGGCGGCCTTGCAAGACGAACTCGGCGCCTGGAACGACGTTGCCGTGGCGACCGAGCTCGCAGGCAGGCTTGCCGGCGCGCACTCGGCAGCCGCGGCGGCCTTCGCCGGCTGGGCCGCAGCCCGGCGGATCGAACGCAGCGAAGCGCTCGCCCAGGCCTGGGCGGACTTTGCCGGCGCGCGCCCGTTCTGGACGCACCGGCGTTGAACGCACTGCCGCCGGACGACGCCTCGTCCCGGCATGTTGCAGCGACCCCGTACCGCAGTCCGCGCTGGCTCCCGGGCGGCCACGCCCAGACGATCGGTGCGTATCTCCTGCCGCGCCCGCCGGTGGTGTACCGCCACGAACGCGTCACGACGCCCGATGGCGACTTCTGGGACTTCGCCTGGCTTGCCGCACCGGCTCGCCACGACGCGCCGATCGTCGTCCTCTTTCACGGACTCGAAGGGAGCGCGCAGTCGCATTACGCCCGCCGTCTCATGGCCGCGCTCGCCGCCCGCGGCTGGTGCGGGGTCGTCGCGCAGTTTCGCGGTTGCGGCGGCACGCCGAACCTGTTGCCCCGCGCCTACCACTCGGGCGACCACGACGAGATCGACGGCATGCTGCGCGCGGTGCGCTCGCGCGTCGAACCCGCGGCCGACGTCCACGCCGTGGGGGTCTCGGTGGGCGGCAGCGCGCTCCTCCACTGGCTGGGTCGCGCCGGCGCCACCGGCACCGCCACGCTGCGCGCTGCCGCCGCGATCGCGGTGCCCCTGGACCTCCCGGCCGCCGGTCGCGCGATCGACCAGGGTTTCAATCGCGTCTACGCGGCGCACTTCCTGCATACGCTGAAGCCCAAGGCGCTCGCCATGGCGGCGCGCTTTCCCGGACGACTCGATCCCGGGCGCATCCGCGCGGTGCATTCGATGTGGCAGTTCGACGAGGCGGTGACCGCGCCGCTGCACGGCTTCGCCGGGGCCGACGACTACTGGGCGCGCGCCTCGGCCAAGCCGTGGCTGCACGGTGTCGGCGTGCCCACCCTCGTGCTCAATGCGCGCAACGACCCCTTCGTCCCGGCCGCATCGCTTCCCGGACCCCGTGAGGTCGCGTCCTGCGTCACGCTCGAGCAACCCGACGCCGGCGGTCACGCGGGTTTCTTCGGCGGCTTCGGCCCGGGCCGTCACGATTGGCTCGCGCAACGCATCATCGAATTCCTCGACCGCGCGTCGCACCCGACGCCGTGATGGCAGCCGTGCCGCCGCAATCGTGAGAAACTAACCGTCCCCACCCTGGACGCCGTGCGCATGCCCGCCCTTCCCCGCGAGATCTTCAAGGCCTACGACATTCGTGGCGTCGTCGGCAAGACATTGACCCCCGAGATCGTGCGTGCGGTCGGCCAGGGGCTGGGCACGCTCGCGCTCGAAGCCGGGCGCACGCAGGTCGTCATCGGACGCGATGGCCGCCTGTCCGGGCCGTCGCTCGCGAGCGCGCTCGCCGACGGCCTGCGTGCCACGGGCACCGACGTCGTCGACCTCGGCATGGTCGCGACACCGATGGCGTACTTCGCCGCGCAGCATCTCGACACCGGGTGTTGCGTGATGGTGACCGGCAGCCACAACCCGCCCGACTACAACGGTCTCAAGATGGTGATCGACGGGGCGACGCTGTCCGGGGACGACATCCAGGCGCTGCGCACGCGCGTCGTGGAAGGCCGCGTGGTCACCGGCTCCGGCGGCTATTCGCAGCACGACATCGCGCCCGCGTATCTCGACCGGATCACGCGCGACGTCAAGCTCACACGCACGATGCGCATCGCGGTCGACTGCGGCAATGGCGTGGCCGGCGCGTACGCGCCCACGCTTTTCCGCAAGATGGGCTGCAACGTCGTCGAGCTCTTCTGCGAGGTCGACGGCACGTTCCCCAATCATCATCCCGACCCGTCGCAGCCGAAGAACCTCGTCGACCTCGTCAACCGGTTGCAGCGCGGCGACTGCGAACTGGGTCTCGCCTTCGACGGCGACGGCGACCGGCTGGGCGTCGTCACTCGCGCCGGGCACGTCATCTACCCGGACCGGCAGCTGATGCTGTTTGCCGCCGACGTGCTGCGCCGGGTTCCGGGGGCGACGGTCATCTACGACGTCAAGTCGACGCGCAACCTGAAGCCGTGGATCACGCGCCACGGCGGCGTGCCGCTGCTGTGGAAGACGGGGCACTCGCTCATCAAGGCCAAGATGAAGGAGGTCGGGGCCGCGCTCGCGGGCGAGATGAGCGGGCACACGTTCTTCGGCGAGCGCTGGTACGGCTTCGACGACGGCCTGTACGCGGGCGCGCGCCTGCTCGAGATCGTCTCGCGCGAGAAGGACCCGTCGGCGGTCCTCGAGGCGCTGCCCGATGCGGTATCCACACCCGAACTCAACATCCAGTGCGCCGAGGGTGAGCCGCACGCACTGGTGCAAAGGATCGGCGAGACGGCGACGTTTCCCGGCGCGACCGAGGTCATCCGCATCGACGGACTGCGGGTCGAGTATCCCGACGGTTTCGGCCTCGCCCGCGCGTCGAACACCACGCCCGTCGTCGTGCTGCGCTTCGAGGCGAACGACGCCAATGCGCTCGCGCGCATCCAGAACGAGTTCCGCAAGGTTCTCGCCCGCGCCAAGCCCGGCGCGGCGCTGCCGTTTTGACCGCTCACGCCGCGTCGCGCCCCTGCCGTGCTGACCCTCGCCGACATCGTCGCTGCGCGCGCGCGCATCGCCGGTGGCATCTACGCCTCACCCTGCGTGGAGTCGATCCCGCTGTCGCAACTCACCGGCGCGCACATCTATTGCAAGCTCGACTACCTGCAGCGCACTGGTAGCTTCAAGGAGCGCGGTGCGCGCAACGCCCTCCTGCAGCTGACCCCCGAGCAGCGGGCGCGAGGCGTCATTGCGGCTTCCGCCGGCAATCACGCGCAGGGCGTCGCCTACCACGGCAGCCTCCTGGGCATTCCCGTCACCGTGGTGATGCCGCAGTTCGCGGCACTCATCAAGGTCACGAATTGCCGTCACTTCGGCGCCCACGTCGTGCTGCACGGTGCCGATCTCGGTGCGGCCCGCGCCCACGCCGAAATGCTGGCCGCGCGCGACGGTCTCACGTTCATCCACCCGTACGACAATCTCGACGTGATGGCGGGCCAGGGCACGATGGGCCTGGAGATCGTCGAGCAGGTTCCCGATCTCGACGCGGTGGTGGTTCCGGTCGGCGGCGGCGGCCTGCTCGCCGGGATCGGCACCGTCATCAAGGCGATGAAGCCCAAGGTGCGCGTGGTCGGCGTCGAGCCCGAGCATGCGGCGTCGCTCACCGCGGCGCTGGCCCGCGGTGCGCCCGTCGCGGTGCCGCTCGCGCCCACGCTCGCCGATGGCCTTGCCGTGGCGCTCCTCGGCACGCACCCTTTCGAGCGGCTGCGCGAGGTGGTCGACGACGTCGTGACCGTCGATGAAACGGCAATTGCACTGGCCGTCTTGCGCCTCATCGAACTCGAGAAGAGCGTCGTCGAGGGCGCCGGCGCCGCGCCGCTCGCGGCGTTCCTGGCCGGCAAGCTCGCGGCACTGCGCGACAGGAAGGTCGTGCTCGCGCTGTGCGGCGGCAACATCGACCTCACGATGCTAGACCGGGTGATCGAGGTCGGCCTCGTCGCCGACGGCCGGCTCACGCGCTTCGCGGTGTCGATCAGCGACCGCCCCGGCGGCCTTGCCGGACTCGCGCAGGTGATCGCTGCCACCGGCGCCTCGATCAAGGAGATCGCGCACGATCGCGCCTTCGCCGGCCCCGACCTGACCGCCGTGCGCGTCGTGTGCGTGGTGGAGACGACCGGGCACGAACACGTGCGCGCGCTGCACGCCGCACTCGACAAGGCCGGCATCAGCGTCGTCGGCTGACGCACCGGCCGGCGGCAGCGGCCTACTTCGCGACGGGATACACCCGCGCCAGCTCCTCGATCAGCGCACGGCGCACGTCGCGCAACTCGACCACGTCGTGCACCTGCGCATTCTTGCGCGTGAGAAACCCCAGGTTCGTCTCGTTGCCAGTGAGCAGGAAGTCGTTGAGCGCGACCGTGTAGCGACGGGCAGGGTCGATGGGCTCGCCCTGCACCCGCCACGTCTGGCCCGCGCGCTGCACCCCCCACGCGTGCAGGAATCCGCCATTGCCCTCGTTGTTGACACCGGTATCGAGCACGCGGCCGAGCAGCGCGCCGTCGAGACTCGCGCGCACGACCTTGCCGCCGAAGGGCAGGATGCGGATGACGTCGTATTCGGTCAGCGGGCCGGCCGGCACGACGTCGTCGATGCGCACCGATCCCCCGTTGAAGATCGCCGCGTCCACGGCTCCGGCTTCACGCGCCATCGACGCGGCGATGAGGTCGGTGAGGCGCCCGGCGCGGTGGCGCACCGTGGCTTCCCTGCCGTCGAGCGGCTCGGTGAGTCGCGCCACCGTCGCTTCGGGGGCGAATCCGTCTCGACGAAAGCCGGCGAAGGCCTTGTCGACCCAGCCTTGCACGACGCGATCGACGTCCGGATCGCTCGCGATCGAGGCGTCGATGGGCAACAGGCGGGCCGCGAACTCCGGACGCGTACCGGGCGCGCCAAACGTCAGCGTGACGATCGCGAGCGAGCGCACGTTGGCGTCGGCCTTGACGATCGGCACGAAGCGCGGCCCGCGATAGGCGAGCCAGTTCTCGTGCTCGTGTCCGCCGAGCACGAGATCGACCTCCGGCACCGCTTCGACGAATTCGCCGTCCTGCTCGAGCGAAAGATGCGTGAGCGCGACGATGGCATCGACCTTGCCGCGCAGCGCCGCGACCTCGGCGCGGGCGGCGACGATGCCGTCGCGCACCGTGGCCCAGTCCTTGCGATTGGCATCGACGGTGACGCCGAGAAGACCGAGCCGCACGGTGCGTCCGCCGACGGTGACCGGCACGATCGCCGACGTCGCCACCCGTGGAAACGGTTGCCCGTCGGCGGCCCGCACGTTGGTCGAGACGAGGCGGAACTTCGCCTGCTCGAGGTGCGCGCGAAACGCGGCTTCGGACACGTCGAACTCGTGATTGCCGAAGGTCACCCAGTCCACACCCGCGGCGTTCAGGACGTCGACCATCTGCCGTCCCGCGAGCGCCTTGCCGTCGACCTTCGCCGTGCCGAGCGCCGAGGGTGAGAGGTAGTCACCGCCAAGCGTCGTCAGGACCGGAGCGTGCTTCGCCTTGAGGTCGCGGATCACCGTCGCCACCCGCGCGAGCCCACCCGACCTGCCACCTTCCACCGGCACGATCTCGTAGACATCGTTCAGATGCACGAAGGTCACGGTGAGCGGTGTGGCGACCGGCGCCGTGGGCTGCGCCATGGCCCACGGCATGACGCCGAGGGTCACCAGCATCCACGCAAGCCGCCACCTGTCGCCGTGTCGCATCGTCGCCTCCTCATCCTCGTGTGCCGCCTGGCCGGCGCGCGTGACTGTGCCGCGTAGGCGGGCACGACGCAAGACCCGGGCGATGGCGGACGGCGAGGAGCGCAGGTCGCGCCGTGCAGGCCGCGCCTTGTTGGCCGCGCCGTTGACGAATCGACCGCGCTCGCCTATGGTCACTGCTCGCTGCGCCGCCGCCTTCGGCCTTGCATCCGAGTGCACCGGCGCGCGATCCTTCCGCCGCTTGCGTCCACCCCACCCCCGAAAGGCCGTCGCCATGCCCCCGCTCGATCGCCGCACGTTCCTCCACCTGGCCGGCGGTGCCGGACTCGCTGCCGCATTGCCGTCCGCATTGGCTGCGGAAGGCGGCGATCTCGCCAAGGCCAAGGCCGAAGGCCGCGCGGTGTTCTACGCCAACATCACCGCCGTCGAGCCGGTCGTTGCGGCCTTCACCGCCGAGACCGGCGTCAAGGGCGAATACACGCGCATCTCGAGTTCCAAGTTCGTCTCCACCGTGGTCACGGAAGCGCAGGCGGGCAAGCTCCTGGCCGACGTCGTGCAAGCACCGCTGCCGGTGCTCGAACTGCTGCGCGAGAAGGGGATCCTCGCCCCGTATCGCTCGCCCGCGGCGGCGGGCTTTCCGGACTGGTCGCGGCCGGACGACAGCATCCAGATGTTCGGCATCGAATACGTCTCCTACCTGTACAACAAGACGCAGGTCAAGGACGCGGATGCCCCGAAGCGTTACGAGGATCTCGCCGATGCCAAGTGGAAGAACCGCATCGTGATGGCGGATCCGGCGAGCCACGCGTCGACGATCTCGTGGCTCGTCGGCCTGAAGGAGAAGGTCTTCGCGAGCGAGAACGACTGGATGACCTTCGTCAAGGGGCTCGCCGCCAACCGGCCGATGTTCGTCGCCTCCTTCGGGCCGACGCCGGCGCCGATCGAAAGTGGCGAGAAGGCGATCGGCATCTCGATGCCCAAGTACATCGTCACCAAGGCGCCCGCACCGCTCGCGTGGGGGCCACGCGGCGGCCAGCCGCTCCTGGGGACCCCCCGCGCGATGGCGATCACCGCCAAGGCCCCGCACCCTGCTGCCGCGCGCGTCTTCATGGATTTCTGGCTCTCGCCGAAGGCGGCCGGCATGCTCGCCAAGGACGTCGGCGAGTACGTGCTGACGCCGGGCGTGTTTCCACCGATCGACGGCATCCATGCGGCGAAGGTGCTGCCGATCCGCGATCTCGACGACGCCGAGATCCAGAAATGGGGCGCGCAGTTCAAGCAGATCTTCAAGGGCTGACGCACCGATGGAGATCCGCGTCGAGGGTCTCACCAAGCATTACGTCGCGGAGGGTCGAACGGTCAAGGCGCTCGATCGCGTCGACCTGACGATTCCCGCCAACCGCATCTTCACGTTGCTCGGCCCCAGCGGTTGCGGCAAGACGACGCTCTTGCGCTGCATCGTCGGCCTCGAGACACCCGACGATGGCGAGATCCGGATCGGGAACGAGGTCGTCTGGTCGCGCGCGCGCGGCGTCGCGGTGCCGACCGAGAAGCGTGGCCTGGGCATGGTGTTCCAGACCTACGCGATCTGGCCGCACATGAGCGTGTTCGACAACGTCGCGTATCCGTTGCAGGTGCGCGGGGTCGATCGCGCGACGATCGCGAAGAAGGTCGCCGCCGCCTTGCAGTTCGTGCAGCTCGTCGGGCTCGATCGCCGCTCGGCGACGCGGCTGTCGGGCGGGCAGCAGCAGCGCGTCGCGCTCGCCCGCGCGCTCGTCGCCGAGCCCAAGGTCATCCTCTTCGACGAGCCGCTGTCGAACCTCGACGCCAAGCTCCGCGAGGAGACCCGCAAGGAGCTCAAGCGCTTCCTGGGCGAACTGGACATCACCGCGGTTTACGTCACGCACGACCGTGTCGAGGCCCTCGCCCTGTCCGACTCGATCGCGGTGATGCGCGCCGGGAGCATCGTCGAGATCGGCTCGCCGCAGAAGATCTACTTCCACGCCGACCACCGCTTCGTCGCCGACTTCATCGGTCGCGCCAACCTGATCCCCGCGACGGTGCGCGGGCAGGCCGATGGCCTGACGATGATCGACTGCGCGCTGGGCGCCTTTGCCTGCGCGCCGCGCGAGCTGCCCCCGGGAAGCGAGGCGACGCTGTGCCTGCGTCCCGAGTTCTTGCACCTGCACGAAGGCGCCACGCGGCCCGGCCACAACGTCGTGACCGGGCGCATCGAGTCGCTCGCCTTCGTCGGTGAGGTCTACGAGGCCGAGATCCGCGCCGCCGACCTCCTGCTCCTCGCGCGCACCGGGCCCGACACTGCGCTGCGTGAGGGTGATACGGTGAGTCTTGCCGTCGAGCCCGAGCACTGCCTGCTGGTGTCGGCCTGACGTGCGCGCCCCGCCCCGGCGCCGCTTTCGCAACGGGCCGCGCGACCGCGCCCGGGACGCGCGCACGGAGCAGCGATGAACGATCGCTCGGCGCGCCTGACCTACGGCCTCATCGCCATCGTCGGCGCGCTCACGGTCGCGCCGGTCGCGATGCTCGCCTTCGGCAGCTTCACCGCCGGGCTCGACGCGTTCGGCCATTTCACGCTCGCCAAATACGTCGCCGCCTACACCGACCCGGCGCTCCTGAAGGTCCTGGGCAACACCGTCATCTTCGTCGTCGGATCGACGCTGCTCGCGACGGTCCTGGCGCTCGTCCTCGCGTATCTCAACACGCGCACCGACATCCCCGGCAAGTTCCTCTTCGGCGTGCTCGCGATCGTGCCGATGATGATCCCGCACGTGCTCTTCTCGGTCGCCTGGGCGCTCCTCGCCAATCCTTCGAACGGCCTCATCAACCGCGCGCTGATGGACGCCTTCGCGCTCGACAGCGCGCCGTTCGACATCTACTCGCTGTCCGGCATGATCCTGGTCGAGGGCCTGCTCAACATGCCCATCGCCTACCTCATCATCGCGCCGGCGATGGCGTCGTTCGACGTCTCGCTCGAGGAATCCTCGCGCGTCTTCGGCGCCGGCACCTGGCGCACGCTCCTGCGCATCACGCTGCCGGTGCTGCGCCCGGCGATCCTCGCCGCGTTCGTCCTCGGCATCGTGCGCAGCCTCGCCTCGTACGCGGTGCCCCGCGTCCTCGGCATGCCCGGACGCGTCGAGGTGCTCGCGACCTACCTCTTCGAGATGATCTCGGTGGGCTTCGCGCCCGACTACGGCAAGGCGGCGGCGCTCGGAATGAGCGCGCTCGCCACGTCGATCGTGCTGATCTGGGTGTACCGCTCGCTCACGAGCGAGGGCGGCCGCTTCGTCACCATCTCGAGTCGCGGCTGGCGGCCGACCGTCGTGCCGCTGGGCCGCATGCGCATGCCGCTCTTCGCGCTCGTGACCCTGCTGAGCTTCATCGTCATCGTGCTGCCGGTCGCGGTCCTCGCCTACACGTCGTTCGTGCCGTACTCGATGGTGCCCAGCATGCAGGCGTTCGCGCAGATGAGTTGGCGGCACTGGACCGAGGTGTTCGCCGACGCCACCTCGCTCCTCGCGCTGCGCAACAGCGTCTTCCTCGCGGTCGTCGGGGCAACCGTCGGTGTCGTCCTCTCGATCTTCGTCGCCTACGTCATCGTCAAGCTGCGCACGCGCGGCGCGGCACTGCTCGAGTCGCTGACCTACCTGTCGTTCTCGTTTCCCGGCATCGTCATCGGCGTCGGCTTCATGTGGTTCTTCGTGCACACTCCGCTGTACGCGACGCTGACCGCACTGCTCGTCGGCTACATCGCCACGTACCTGCCGTACGGCGTGCGCCCGCTCGCCAGCGCCTTCGTCCAGGTCCACGCGCACCTCGAAGAGTCGTCACTCGTGTGCGGTGCGAGCCGGATGACGACGATGCGGCGGATCATCGTTCCGCTGCTCATTCCCGGCGTCGTCGCCGCGTGGATCCTGATGGCGACGATGTTCCTGCGCGAGCTCACGCTGTCGGTCGTGCTCTCACGACCAGGAAGCGAGGTCCTCGCCGTACAGATCTTGGGTTTCGCCGACGACGGGCTGTGGGGCAAGCTCTCGGCGCTGGGGATCGTGATGATCGCCATCTCCACCGCGCTGGTGCTGCTCGCAAGCCTCGTCGGCCGCTGGTTCGCCTCCGGGGCCAAGGCAAGGCTCGAAGCCAACGCGTGAGCGCGCGCGCATCGATGCCGCGGCCGGCGCGGCGCGCGCGGTCCTCGCGCTACGCGCTGAACCGACGCACCATCGATCGGTGCGGAATGCCGGCCTCGAGGTACTCCGCGCCCTCGGCGACGAAGCCGAACCGCGCATAGAAGGGAACGGCGTGCGTCTGCGCGTGCAGGTACACGCGCGTGTCGCCACGATCCCGGGCAACCCGGATCAGTGCGGCGAGGATCGCCGCGCCGACGCCCTGCCCCCGCCAGCCGGAGAGGACGGCCATGCGACCGATGCGCCCGTCCGGGAGGAGTCGCCCGCAGGCGATGGGCACGCCGTCGCGATCACGCGCCAGCGCGTGCGCGCACGTGGCATCGTCGGCGTCCCATTCGAGCTCCTCGGGAACGTTCTGCTCGACGACGAACACGGCGTGCCGCACCGCGCGCAGCGATTCGGCAGCCGCGGCCCACGACACGATGTCGAGCGTGAAGCCTTCGGCCGATTCGTCAATGGCCATACGCGGAGAAGACCAGCGTGGCGGCGCCGTCACGCACGGCCAGATCGCAGCGCCCCCCGACGGGAAGCGTCAACTTGTCTCGCACGTGGCCAAAGGGCAGTCCGGTGAAGATCGGCGTGGGACACACGCCGCGCAGCTGCTGCACGGCGGCGTCGAGGTCGTAGCCGCCGTCGTTGGCCGACAGCGTGTATTCGGTGAAATGGCCGAGGAGGATCGCGCGCTGGCGGGCGAGCACGCCGGCGTGCAGGAGTTGATAGAGCATGCGTTCGACCCGGTACGGCACTTCCCCGACGTCCTCGACAAAGAGGATACCGCCGTCGATCCCGGGCGCGTACGGTGTGCCGACGAGATGCGTCACGAGGGCGAGGTTGCCTCCCCACAGCGTCCCGGCGCACGCGAGATCCGGCCCGTCCAGTGCGCACGCGACCTCGTGGCTCGTGTGGTCGAGCACGCCGAAGCAGTGATCGAGCGTGAAGGCCGACGGCTCGACGGCGCCGAAATCGCTCACCACCGGCCCGGCGAAGCTCACCATCCCGGCGCGTGCCAGCGCGGCGAGGTGGAACGCGGTGAAATCGCTGTAGCCCAGCCAGCGGGTGCCGGACGCCGCCAGGACCCCGAAGTCGAGGTGCGGCAGGAGCCGCGTCCACCCGTAGCCACCGCGCAGCGCGATCGCAACGCCGACGTCCGGGTCTGCCGCCATGCGCTGCACCGCGGCGAGACGCTCGTCGTCGCTTGCCGCAAACCGCGTCATCCGCGTGCGGCAGGTGGGATCGATCGTCACGGGCCGGCCCGAGGTGGCAAAGCGTGTCGCCGCCCGGTCGAGCGCCGCGGGATCGAGCGCGAAGCCCGCGGGCGCGAACAGCCCCACGCCGCGCGTGTGCTTCACGACGCGGCACCGCCCCGTCGGGCGGCGAAGAACGTCGTGAGCAGCGCGCCGCACTCCGTGGCGCGCACCCCGCCACGACAGGTGGCGTGGTGATTCAAGCGCGCTTCACCGAAGAGGTCGATCACCGAGCCGCACGCCCCCGACTTCGGATCGTGCGCCCCGAACACGACGCGGCCGATGCGCGCATGGAAGATCGCGCCCGCGCACATCGCGCAGGGTTCGAGCGTCACGAAGAGCTCGCAGCCGGGCAGCCGGTAGTTCTCGAGCGTGCGCGCCGCATCGCGCAGCGCCGTGATCTCGGCATGCGCCGTCGGGTCGTGCCGGGCGACCGGCGCGTTGCCACCGCAGCCGACGATCGTCCCGTCGCACACCACGACCGCGCCCACCGGCACTTCGCCGCGGCGCGCCGCGTCACGGGCGAGGTCGAGCGCGACGCCCATCCAGTGCTCGTCAGTGCCTGGCTCCGGCATCGTCGAGGTGATGGCGATGGAGGACGCCGCGCGATGGGTGCGCTGCACTAGGCACCGTCGACATCGGGAAGGATGGCGTCGGCCTCGATCTCGATGAGCATCTCGGGTGCGATGAGGCGGCTGACTTCGACCATCGTGCACGCCGGGCGAATGGCGCCGAATGCCTCGCCGTGGGCGCGCCCCACCGCCTCCCACTGCGCGATGTCGGTCACGTACAGCCGCGTGCGCACGACATCGGCAAGCCGTGCCCCGGCCTTGACGAGAGCGGCTTCGACATTGGCAATCGCCTGCTTCGCCTGTGCGTACGCGTCACCCGCGCCGACGATGGCGCCGCTGGCATCGGTCGCGGTGGTGCCGGCCACGGCGACGAAACGACCGACCCGCACCGCACGCGAATAGCCGACGAAGGGCTCCCACCGGGTGCCCGAGGCGATGTTGGTACGCATGACGCGGCGATTCTACGCCACGGGGCGCGCCGGCCCCGCTGACACTCGCCGGGCGCTCACCCCCCGCCCGCACCGTGATCGCCGCGCGGCGAGTCCATCTTCGAGCCCGCCTGCGATCGCGCCGATGGTGCCGTCGCGACGCACGTCGCGACGATCGATGCCCGCGAGCCACCGCTTCTGGCCGTCGACATCGCGAGCAGGCAGCGACGTCGAACGAGGCCAAGGCTCGCGTCACAGCTGGGTTCCGACGAGCAGGCCGATGCCGTAGGTGACCGCCATCGCGAGACCGCCCCCGATCACGTTGCGCACGATCGCCGGCACGCGTGGCGCACCGCCCAGATACGCCGCGAGCGAGCCGGTGACGGTCAGCGCCACGAACACCGCGCCGACCGTCATCGGCACCGCCATGTCCAGCGGCGAGAACAAGGCGGCGATCAGGGGTACGAGCGCGCCGATCGCAAAGGCCAGCGCCGACGCCATCGCGGCGTGCAGCGGATCGCTGTACTTGCCGAGCTCGATGCCGAGTTCCATGTGGGCGTGCGCGGCGAGCGCGTTGTGGTGCGTCAGCTCGCGCGCGGCATCACGTGCGGTTTCGGCACTCAGTCCGCGCGCCTGCAGCAGCGCGGTCAACTCCGCGAGTTCGGCTTCCGGGAATTCGCTCAACGTCGTCCGCTCGCTGTGCACGGCCGCCTTCTCGGTATCGCGCTGGGCGCTCACCGAGACGTACTCGCCCGCTGCCATCGACAGTGCGCCGGCGGCGAGTCCGGCGACCCCGGCGGTCAGCAACGCATCGAAGCTGAGGCTCGCCCCCGCCACGCCGAGGATCAAGGCGGCGGTCGAGACGATCCCGTCGTTGGCGCCGAGCACGCCGGCGCGCAGCCAGTTGAGCCGATCGGAGACGACCGCACGCTCGGCGGTGAGGTCGATTCCCGCGGCCTCCGCCCGCGCCGCAGGGGTGGCCTGCGCCCGGTCAGTGAGCCGCATCCTGGTCAACGGGCGCCGACGAAGGCGGCAAGCCGAGCGGTGGCGGACTCACTGCGCACGCAGCATGCGTGCGAGGACGCCGTCCTTGTGCACGTAGTGATGCACGAGCGCCATCGCCGCGTGACCCCCCACCACGAGCAAGAGGACGTTGGCGGCGATCTCGTGGGCATCACCCAGGGCGCTGATCTCACCGAACCAGGTGAGCGCGCCCAGGACGGGGACTGCGACCAGGAGCGCGTAGAGAAGGCGATGACCCCAGATCGCGGCGCTGCGCGCGAGTCCTTCGCCGGGGGCCTCCGGGACCCCACGACTGGCACGCAGCGCGAGCCGAATCGCGACGAGGACGAGGACGCTGACACCGACCAGGACGTGGATCCGCGGATTGATCGTGAGCGGCTTGTCGGTGAGCCCCATCTTCACCGCGAGCGCGCGACCCATGCCGTCGCTGTAGAAGTAGTTGAAGACGACGAGCACCGCCACGATCCAGTGCAGCGCGATCTGCGCGCTGCTGTATCCCTTCCTCGCCTCGTTCACGCGATCCCCCTCGTTCGGATGCACCCGATGCCCAGCGCGTGTGGTGCCGCGTCGCAACTCAGCCCGGCCCCACGGACCCCCGCCATGCCCGCCACCATCCTGCCAGCGTATACACGAGAATCGTCGAACCGACGAGGCCGGCACCGAAAACCGCGGCAATGAGGAACCAGTCGGCCGGCCCACCGGCGTCGGTGAAGCCCGAGGAGGAGACCTTGGCCATCACGACCAGCGCCACGACGCCGCCGAGGACCCCGAGGGCCTCCGCACCCACGAGTCGACGCGACACCACACGCCGCTCGCGCGCCAGCAGCACCACGAAGGCGACGAGACCCAGCACGACGACCGCGACGAGCGGCCACAGGAACGCGCCCAGCATCTCCTCGAAGACGGCGAGCACGACGATGGGGTCGAGTTCCTTCATGGTCCAGCCTCCTCACGCGCGTCCGCGCAACATGCTGAGATACGTGGGCTTGAGCGCCATCGTCTTCATCACCCACGTGACCCAAAGCTCCTCGAGCGGCGCGATCACGCCGGGGAACGACGGCACGAGGTTGTTCCGGTAGTCGAACTCGACGAGCATCGCGCGACCCAGACGGGTGATGAGCGGGCACGACGTGTAGCCGGTGTAGCGCGCTGCGGACGTCGTGCCGCCAAGCTGGGCGACCAGATGGTCCACCGCGACGGGCACCTGCCACTTCACGCTGGCCGCGGTCTTGCCCTTGGGCACTCCGGCGATGTCGCCGACTCCGAAGACATTCGGATAGCGGACGTGGCGCAGCGTCCCCTTGTCGACCTCGAGCCAGCCCTCGGCGGCCCACGCGCCCGACTGCCAGGGCAGCGGGCTCTGGCGAATCGCCGCGGGGGCCCGCATCGGCGGAATGACGTGGATGAAGTCGTACCCCTGCTCTTCGGTCCCGTCGGCCGTGGCAAACGTCGCAATTCGCCGGCCCGGGTCGATCGCCTTCAATACGCGATCGTAGTTGACCTCGATGCCGCGCTCCTCGAACAGCATGCGCACTTTTTCCGACACGATGGGCACGCTGAACAGCACCTTGTTGTTCGCGTTGTAGACGATCTTCGCCTTGCTGCGCTGGCCGCGCCGCGTGAGGTAGTCGTCGGTGATGAACGTGTACTTGAGCGGCGCGCCGGCGCACTTCATTTCGGTGGCCGGACGCAAGAAGACGCCGCGACCGCCGCGGTCGGCAAACGCGGACATCGCCTGCCAGGTCGCATGCGCGGCGGCCGGTCCGTGGTAGATGCTGCCGATGCCGTGCTGACCGATCAGGCGCGCGTCCATGCCCTCGATCATGGTGTACTCGAGTTGCATGCCGGTGGCGACGATGAGGAAGTCGTAGGCGTACGCCTTCCCGCTGCTCGTCACGACTCGATTGCCCTGCGGGTCGAACTCGGCGACCGACTCGGTGACGAGTTCGACACCGGCCGGCACGTACTGCGCGGTGGTCGACACCACGTATCCGACGGGTTTGATCCCGGCGCCGATCAGGGTGAAGCCGGGCTGATAGAAGTGCTCCTTGCGCGCGTCGAGCAACGTGATCCGCGCGCCGTCGAGCGCCTGCGCGAGGCGCGACGCGGCCGTCAACCCCGCGGCGCCGGCACCGGCGATGACGATCCGCGCCTTGGTCTTGACCTTGTCGGCGGCGATCGCGGCACCCGGTGCCAGTGTTGCGCCGGCCGCCATCCCCCCCAGGATCTGCACGAAGCGCCGCCGCTCGCGGGACAGCGGCGCGGCGGCGTGGATGATGCGTTGGCGATCGGGCGTCATGGTCGTCATCTCCTGGCCATCGTTGGACTGCAGTAGATCTCCCAGAGCATGCGAATGACCCGCGCGACGTTGTCGTTGGCGAGGCGGTAGTAGACGTGCTTCCCTTCCTTCTCCGTGGCAACGAGGCGCCGCTGTCGCAGTACTGCGAGCTGCTGCGAGAGCGTGGGTTGGCGAATGTGCGTGATCGTCTCGAGTTCGCCGACGTTGCGACGCGCCGAGCCGATCTGGCACAGGAGCAGCAGGCGGTCCTCGTTGGCAAGCGCCTTCAGCAGCGCACACGCCTCGTCGGCGTGCTCGCGCAATCGCGCCACCCGTTCGACATCACCCTTCCGGAACGCCGTCATCACCTCTCGCCATGCGGAATGCTTGAGAGAATTATATCTTATATTTTCATAGATTGAAACCGGGCAGCGAGGATCCGCACGCCGACATCGGAGCCGACGGAGGCCCCGGCGCTGCGCGTTGGTTGCGATCGAGGTAGGCAGCACCCCCGCCGTGCAGTAGCATACGGGCCGACCTTATCGCATCCCGGCAATCCCCACCGACCCGCCGCCGACCCGATCGCCCCGCGCCCCGTAGCCGAACGGTCAGGCGACGCGAACGTGCCCGCCGACCGCTGGCGCCCGCGACGCCGCGGCCGACACGACGGCCCTCGTGCCGTATGCAGGGGCACGCCGCTCTCGCCGGCGCGTCGACATCGACACCCGTATCCGACCACGAGAGGTAATCCGCATGAGCGCACCCGGTTCCAAGGACGAATTCCTTGCGCGCGTCCACCATCGCGATCCGCACCAGCCCGAGTTCCTGCAGGCGGTGCACGAGGTCGCCACCAGCCTGTGGCCGTTCCTCGAGCGCCATCCCGAGTACGCCCGTGACGGGCTCATCGAGCGCCTGGTCGAACCCGAGCGAGTGATCCAGTTTCGCGTGACCTGGACCGATGATCACGGTCAGGTGCAGATCAATCGGGGCTGGCGCGTGCAGCACAGCTCGGCGATCGGTCCGTTCAAGGGCGGGATGCGGCTGCATCCCTCCGTGAACCTGTCGATCCTCAAGTTCCTCGCCTTCGAGCAGACGTTCAAGAACGCGCTCACCACGCTGCCCATGGGCGGCGGCAAGGGAGGATCGGACTTCGATCCCAAAGGCAAGAGCGACGGCGAGGTGATGCGCTTCTGCCAGGCGATGATGCTCGAGCTGTTCCGCCATCTCGGCCCCGATACCGACGTTCCGGCGGGCGACATCGGCGTCGGTGCGCGCGAGGTCGGCTTCATGGCCGGGATGATGAAGAAGCTGTCCAACGAGTCGAGCTGTGTCTTCACCGGCAAGGGCATCGCCTTCGGCGGCAGTCAGATGCGGCCCGAGGCCACCGGGTATGGCGTCGTCTACTTCATCGAGCAGATGCTCCAGCACGCCAATCGCATGACGCACGGCGCACGCGTGCTCATCTCCGGCTCCGGCAACGTCGCGCAGTACGCCGCAATCAAGGCCGCCGAGCTGGGCGGCAAGGTCCTCACCTTCAGCGACTCCGACGGGACGCTGTACGCCGCCAACGGCTTCGATACGGCGGCGATCGAGCGCGTGATCGAGCTCAAGAACGTTCGCCGCGGCCGCCTCGCCGAACTCAGCGAGGATGCCCGCTTCGACTATCTTCCCGGACGTCGACCCTGGCACATCCCGGCCGAGATCGCGCTGCCTTGCGCCACGCAGAACGAGCTCGACGACGACGATGCGCGAACGCTCGTGAAGAACGGCGCCGTGTGCGTCGCCGAAGGCGCGAACATGCCGTCGACGCTCGGTGCGGTCGACGTCTTCCACGCGTCGGGCGTGCTCTACGCGCCCGGAAAGGCCTCGAATGCCGGGGGTGTCGCCACGTCGGGGCTCGAGATGTCGCAGAACGCGATGCGCCTGTCGTGGACGCACGCCGAAGTCGATGAACGCGTGCGCGCCATCATGAAGGACATCCACGGCAACTGCGTGCGCCACGGCAAGCGCAAGGACGGAACCGTCAACTACGTCGACGGCGCGAACATCAGCAGCTTCGTGAAGATCGCCGACGCGATGCTCGCGCAGGGCGTGTACTGAAGTCCGCGCCCAACGCTCGCGCGCATCTGGGCGGACCGCCGGCGCGACCGCACCGGCGCCACCGACGATGTGACGCGGGCGTCAGGACGACGCGTGATCCTGATGGGCGCCCGCCGCCTTGCGGGCGAGCCGGTGCAACAGGACGTTGAAGCGATTCCACGCTGGAACGTCCGTCGTGCGGTACACGGCGCAAACCCTTCCGGCAAGGCGACAGGCCTCCTCGACCTCGCCGGCCGCGGCGAGTGCCGTCAGGCTTGCGAGCAGGATCTCGTTGAGTGGCGCCGTGATCGCGGAGGCTGCATTGGGCGCATCGGTCGTGCCCGGCGCGGGATCAGTCATCGTCGATTCCGAAGTGCGCCTTGGCCGCGGGCGACATCATCTTCGGCGTCCAGGGCGGGTCGTAGCTCAAGCTGACCTCGACCGAGTCGACCCCGTCGACCGACGACGCGGCGTCGCGCGCCCCGCTTTGAAGATAGTTGGTCGCCGGGCAGCCACGCGTGGTGGTCGTCATCGTGATGCGCGCATCGCAGCCGTTGTCGATCGCCACGTCGTAGATGAGCCCGAGATCGACGATGTTGTAGCCCAACTCCGGATCGATCACGAGGTGCAGTGCCTCGCCGATCTGCTCGACGAGCGCTTCCTCCGGGGTGGCGCTCATGCCGCGGCCCCTGCGCCCGCGCCGATGCGCACGAGCACGCGATACGTCTTGCCGTCGGGCTCGAAGCCGCCGCGCCATCCATGGCCGCGCTTGGCGAGTTCCGGGAAGAGGAAGATCGGCTCCCGGCACAGCAGCGCCGCCAGCACCTCACCCTTTGCCATCGACTCGGTCGCGGCGAGGATGCGCACCATCGGCTCGGGGGGATCGAGATCACGGTTGTCCATCTCGCGCACCGGCGTGGGCCACGTGTCGCTCGCGGGCGTGGTGGCGCGCGCGCCCGGCGCTGCGCTCGCCGCACCGGCCGTCGGAGTGAACTCGACCTGCCAATCACCGCCTCCGATCTCCTTGGCCTCGTGCGTGAATCCCTGCGAGCCCAGCACGTGGAGCAGCGGCGTCGGCTTGAACGTGGCAAGAAGGCGCAGTCCCTGACCAGGAGCGAGGCCCTGCACCGCCTCCATGATCTTGGCGAACGGCTCACCGCCGCTACGCAGGATGGGGCGCACATCGAGGTCGACGAAATCGGTCATGACGGATTCCTTTCAGCTGGCGACGAAAGTGAAGAGCAGCCGCGGCAGCCGCGTGCCGGTCGGCAAGCGCAACGCGGCCTTGACGTTGCTAAGGCGCCGGGTGCGAATGAATTCGAGTGCGATCGCTGCGGTCGCGAGCAGCATCGCCGCCGCCGCCACACGGAAAATGAGGGTCGCTTCCAGGGCGAGGCACAGCGTCGCCGCGTCGACCGCCGCGAAGTACAGCCAGAACCAGCGCCGAGCACGCGGCTCGACGACGAGATCCTGCACGCGAGGCGTGGGTGTCTTGCCGAGTACCGGGCCATAGCACTCGAGCCAGGTCACGAAGGCGATGATCTTGTAGAGCTTGGCGAGGCCAAGCCCCGATAGCCAGCCGAAGGCGACGAGGAACACGAGTGCCCCGCCGAAGCGATCGACGACACCGAGTGCGGCTGCCGCGCTCGTGAGCAACGCCGCCGCGGCAAGCTGTCCGAGCGCGACGCCTGCCATGCGGCTGTTGAGCTCGATCACCGGACGGACACGTTTGCGGTACAACTGGACGACGTCGCGCGCGTACAGGGCGAGGCAGGCGAGTCCGACCAACCCGGCGCCAAGAAGCACCACGTCGAGACGCCCTCCCACCGCGATCGCGACGACGCCACCGATGACGACGATCGCGAGCGCGAGCGTGCCGAGGTAGAAGGTCCAGCGGGTCGAGGCGCCTTCGAGTTCGGGCGAGAGCATGAACATCGCGAGCAACCGGTGACTGACGCCGATCGCCGTGAACGTGAGCCAGCCGCCGAGCCCGGCGATGAAGTGCAGCGGCAGTCCGCGCGCGCGCAATTCGAGCAGGAACGGCCCTTGGGCCTCGCCGGCGAAACCCAGCGTGAAGAGGACGCCGAAGGTGACCGTGGCCGCAACGCTTGCGAGACCGATGGTCACGAAGCGGGCGGGCAGGTTGAGCGGCCACGCTGCTGCCAGCGTGCGCCCGAGATTCCATAGCACGAGCAGGAATCCGGCACCCAGGAGGACGCTCGCCGCCATGAAAACCGATGCGTTCGGCGGCAGGTATCCTGCGAGTTGCAGGAAACCCGCGATGAGCGCGCCCAAGCCGGTCAGGATCAGCAGCAGTGCCGGCAAGGGCAGCGTGTTGCTGTGGATCGGCTTCGCCACCAGCACGGGCACGAACTGGAAGAGCGCGCCGCACATGAGCAGGCTCAGCCAGCCAATCGCAACGCAGTGCACGAGGACGAGCGTTTCCGGCGAACGCAGCGCGCTCCCGGGATAGCCAAAACCCAGGACCATGAGCGCTTCCGCCGCGAGGAGGAAGGCGACGGCGCTTGCGAAATAGGACAGCGTCCAGCGCGAGAGCGTGGCCCCGATCATGTTCGAATCTCGTGTCGGCGGGTGTGGTGCGCAGCACGCGCACCACCCGCCGTGCCGCGCTCTGCTGCTACGCGGGCTTGCCGATCTTCACGCGCCAGGCCACGGGGCCCGACTCGAGGTACGTCCACGTGAACTGCTTCGGATGCTCGGCCTCGATCTGGTAGTACAGCGGCTTCGGATCGTGATCGTTCACGAAGATGAAGGCGCCACCGGGCTTCAGGTTCCCGATCATCTCGAAGATCTTGGCATGCCGCTGCATCGGAATGAGGCTGCGGATATCGATTTCCTGGATCGCTGCTGCTTGGCTATCGGACATTGACGGTTTCCTTGGTCGATCGTTGGGTCGAAACGCGGCCGCGCCGCCCAACCCGGGCATCGAGAAATCGTGCGGCGCGGACAGGTACAAGGATCCGCGCTTAAAGGTATATTGTCAATACCTCTTTTGGCGCGCAGCCTGCTTTCTAACGTGCGCCCGCCTTCCCGTGCGGGCTCACGTAGTCGCCCACCTTCGTGCGAAACGCCACGTTCATCCGATTCCAGCCATTGATCGCGACGATCGCGAGCGTGAGATCGACCAGCGCCTTTTCGTCGAAGTGGCGCCGCGCTTCGTCGTACACCGCGTCGGACACGTCATGCGTGACACCGATCTGCGTGACCGCCTCGGTCCACGCCAGCGCGGCGCGCTCGCGCGCGCTGTAGCACGGCGCGTCGCGCCACACCGGCAGGAGGTAGAGCCGCTGCTCGGTCTCGCCGCGCGCACGCGCGTCCTTGCTGTGCATGTCGAGGCACCAGGCACAGCCGTTGATCTGTGAGGCGCGGGACTTGACGAGTTCGAGCAGCGATTCCTCGAGCCCACTCTTGTGGACTTGCTGCTCGGTTCGAATCATCGCGTTGAATGCCTCGGGTGAGGCCGACTTGTAATCGAGGCGCTGTTGCATCGCGAACCTCCACGTATCGATCGAACGGATGGCTCGCATTGTATGCCCGCGTCTGACGGGCGCTCGCTTGCGGCGGGTCAACGCCGCTCGCCATGATCGAGGGCCACTGCCGCCGCGACGAAGCGGCCATCGTGCGCAAGGCTCACGTCGATGCCGGAAAGCAGCGTCGACCCGACGACCACGCGCGGTGGCGTGCGGTGCGCCTCGCCTGCCACCGGCGTCCGCACGATCTCGACGTCGCCGATGCCGTGCCGCCGCAGGAGATCGCGCGCGAGGTTTCGCACCGCACGCGACTCGGCGCGCATCGCGCCGTGCTCGCGCTCGCGCGCGCCGTCGGCGCGGTCCCACGCGATCACGGTGCCCACGTCCAGCGCGACGACGTCGGGCGGCTCGCCGGCGATCGCCACGCAATGGACCCACTCGCTCGTCTCGTGCCAGCGAACGATGACCGCCTGATCGGCGGCCATGGCAACGACCCCCGGCGACGCCGGCGCGTTTGTGCCCGGCGCGGCCCATTCGACCTGCCAGCGCCGGGGGGCGAAGACCAGCCCCGGATCGCGCTTGCGCGCCGCCTTGTACGCCGCTTCCTTCGCCGACCAGAGGCGCGCGAACTCGCAGTCGCCATCGGCCGAGCGCGCGAAACGCTCGCGCTCGGCGGCAGTCGCGATGCGCGCGAGGAAGCGCGCCTGCCCGGCGCGGCCCCGGTTGTGCGCCGCGGCCCGATCGACGAGATCGTTGCCGAGGAAGGCTTTCACGACGTCGGCGATGGCGCCGCCGGCGGTGCCGCGTGCGTCGCGAAGTAGGCCTCTTCCATCCGCTTCAGGCAGGCGACCACCTGCGCCGAGAGATCACGCGCGCGGCGCAGTCCCTGGTTCGAGGATTGCGGCTCCAGCATCTGCAACTGCACGTGGAAGCACTCGCCGGCCGCGGGAAAGTCTCCGAAGCCGCCAGAGTGCATTCCGCGCAGGTACACGCACAGCACCTTGGCGTCCGGGGTCTGGTTCAGGAGCTGCCCCACCCCATACGAGAAGTCACGGTCGTCCACGCGCCCGTCGCGGCTGCGCTTTCCCTCGGGGAAGATCGCGATGGCGTCGCCGCGTCCCAGCACGTAGTGCATGCGCGCCTGCGCGAGCGCCGCGTGCTCGCGTGACGCGCCACGCTGGACCGGGATGCAGCGGCCGAGATAGCACACGAGGCGCCACAGCCAGTTGTGATAGTAGTTCGTTGCCTCGGGCAGGTTCCATGGCAAGGCGGAGGGATGCCGCAGGTATCCCCACAGCGACGTGAGCAGCACCGCCTGGATGATCGAGTCGATGAGCGTCAGGTGATTGCTGCAGATGAGCAGCGGACCCGGATTGGCCGCACGCAACTCCCGGTAGCGGGCGCGAACCGCACGCAGATCGTGGGTCGAGAAACGGAACCAATAGCGATGGATGGCGATCACCACGGGCCCGAAGACGACGAGCCCGACGTAACTCAGCGATCGTTGCACGTGCAACGCCACGCGCTGGCGTAACGTCAGCACCACAGGACGATCCCTGACGCGCGAGCCCATGCCGGCACGGCGACCCCTCCGCGCTCGCGCACACCCTGTCCAGGCAGGGCGGCGACGACGATGAACGGCGCCTGCGGCGCCGTTGCAATCGCCGACGTCCGCGCTAGGCCGTGAGCTTCCCGATGAGCGTGACCGCGTCGCCGACGGTGGCGATCGAGTCGGCGGCGTCGTCGCTCACCTCGATGCCGAACTCGTCCTCGAACGCGAGCACGATGTCGACGAGGCGTGCGGAGTTGATGCCGAGATCACCGAGAAACGTGGTGTCCTTGGTGACGTTGGCAAGCGCCTCGCGATTCTTGACGTAGGGCGTGACGAGGGCGATGACTTTCTCGGTGATCTGGGCTTCGGTCATGGGGCTTCCTGGCAGGTTGAAGGCAATGCAGCGTGTCAGTGCGACCACTGACGGAAGAGGACGCAGCCGTTGACATCGCCGAAGCCAAAACTGCTCTTGGCGATGATGCGGCCCGTGAAGGCGCGCGTGCGATCGACGACCGACGCGCGAAACGGCTCGATCTTCGGGTGCAGGTCCTCGCAGTTGATCGAGCCGTGGAGAAAGCCGCGATGCAGCTGCAGCACCGTCGCGACGGCCTCCAGCGCGCCGGCCGCACCCAGCGCGTGGCCGATCATGCTCTTGGTCGCATTGATCGGCGGCAGATGCGCGGCGTCGACGTCCAGCGCACGCCGCCAGTTCTCGAGTTCGTACGGGTCGGCAAACGTCGCGGTGAGGTGGCCGTTGATCGCGTCGACCTCGCCCGGACCGATGCCGGCCACCGCCAGCGCGGTTCGGATGCAGCGAACGACGCCATCCGGATTGGGTGCGGTCATCGATCCGCCGTCGCGCTGGCCGCCGCTGTTGACATGGCCGCCGAGGACTTCGGCGTAGATGCGCGCGCCGCGATGCTGCGCGCTCGAAAGACTCTCCAGCATGAGCATGCCGGCCCCGGACCCCGGAACGAAGCCGGCGGCACTCGCGCTCATCGGGCGCGACGCGCGCTCGGGGGCGTCGTTGCTCTGGCTGTTCAACACCTTCATGCCGTCGAATCCCGACCACGTGTAATGCGACGCACCTTCGGCGCCGCCCGCGATCATGCGCGCGATCTGTCCCGTCCGGATCTTGTGGTAGGCGTCGATCACCGCCTCGGTGCCGGTGGTGCACGCCGAACTGTTGGTCGTCGTCTGGCCGCCGAGCGCGAGCAGGCCGCCGAGCTTGGCGGAGACGGCGCTGCACATCACCTGCTCGACCATCGTCGATCCCAGCCGGCGCACGCGTCCCTTGTCGACGGTGGGAATGAGGCGCTCGCCGATCGTCTGCATGCCGCCGATGCCGGTGCCGACGATGGCCCCCGTATCCCAGTCGACCGGCGCCTCCGGACTGATTTCCCGCAGGCCCGCATCGCGCCAGCAATCGATGCCGGCAATCGCGGCGTAGATCATGGCGTCGTTCATGGCGAGCAGATCGTCGGCCGCAAGGTACCCGTGCTGGAGTGCATCGACACCCTGCGGGACCCCGCCGACCTGGCAGGCAAAATTCTGCTCGGCGAGTTTCGGGATGAAGCGAATGCCGGACACCCCACCGCGCAGCGCCGCTTCGTAGGCATCGAGGCCGTGTCCATTCGGTGCCAGCACGCCGAGACCGGTGACGACCACCCGCTGGTTCGTATCGCTATTGGCCACGTTTGACCCCCACACCCGCCAGCGTACCTTCGGCTGCCACGCGGCCGTCCGGCAGCAGCAACTCGACGCGGCTCTTGATCTTCATGCGACGAAAGAACAGCTTGTCACCACGCACCGTGACGCGGTCGCCCGGCATGACCGGCAAGTGGAACTCGACCTCGCACTCGGTGAAGAAGGTGACCCACTGCGACAGCTCATTGGCGGGCAGGTTCTGTGCCGCGAGATAGATGCCGAGCGCGACCACGCCAGTCTGCGCCATCGTCTCGGCGAGGATTGCCCCGGGCGTCACGGGGTCGCCCGGAAAGTGGCCACGGTAGAAGAACTCGTCGGCCTTGAACGTGTAACCGCCGACGATGTGCTCGCCGTCGATCGCGTCGATGCGATCGATGAAGCGAAACGGCGCCTGCTGCGGCACGGCGGCCAGGACTTCCTGCGGCGTCATCGGTTGAGCACTCCGCCCTTGCTGTTCGCCGACCGCGCGGGGTAGTCGGCATACTGGATCCCCGAGTAGATGCCGACCTTCGCCTCGCGCACCGTGTAGATCGCTTCGCCATCGACGCTGACCGAGCCGTCGCCGATGACCACCGACGCCCCTTGCATCTGCGAATAGCGCCGAACCTCGACATCGTAGGTCACGATGGCGTCATGCGGCCTGATCTGGCCGAAGAAGTCGACTTCCTTGCAGCCCAGCGCGCGACCGGTGCCGAGCGCGCCGCGCAGCGCGCAGTACATCCCGAGCAGTTGCCAGATGGCGTCCACGCCGAGACAGCCCGGCTGCACCGGGTCGTTGTCGAAATGGCAGAAGAAGTACCACGCATCGAGATGGATGTCCTGTTCGGCCACGATGCGCCCGCGGCGCCCGTTGTGTTCGATCGCCACGATGCGATCGAACATGAGCATTGGCGGCAACGGCAGCGAGGGGATCGTTCCCGGCGCATCCGCGACGAGCGTCTGCTTGCCCCACGCGAGCAGGTCGTCCTTGGTGAGCGTCTTCGCTGCCATGAACGCGGCGTACGTCATGAGTCCCGCACCGCCCGCCGGCAGCGGCGCGCGTTCGGGGTGCCCGGTCCGACTCATGCGGCCACCTCGAGGAGCGCCCCGCCCCAGCTCAAGCCGCCCCCCACCACGACGAGCGCGATGAGATCGCCCTCGCGCAGCCGCTGCTGGTTCTGCGTGAGGACGCTCGGTGCGCCAGCCGCGCCGCAGTTGCCGAAACGATCGACGTTGAACCAGTGATCGTCGGGCGCGATCCCCGCGCTGCGGATGATGTGGTCGAGCATGCTGCGATTGGCCTGGTGACCGATGAATTTCATTCCCGCGGCACGTCCGGCGCCGATTCTCTCCCGCAACTGCCCCAGCACCGCGAGCGTACGCTTGATGGCGAAGGTCTGCACGGTGCGCCCGTCCTGCGTGAAGTGACCCGCCTGCACGAAGCGGACCCGCCCACAGCTCTTGGGATCGGACGCGAACAGGGAATGGACGACGCGCAGGCGCGCGGGCACCCGCAGCGACACCACCTGCGCGGCCGACCCATCACCCCAAAGCACGCAGGTGTTGCGATCGTTGTAGTCGATCGACCGCGTGCTGTTCTCGACTTGCAGCAGCAGGATGAAGTCGGGCAGCGCGTCGGGGCGCATGCCGCGCAACAGGTGCAGCTGCGCGCCGAACGTCGAGCACGCGGAGTTGACGTCGAGCCCCGGCGCGTCGATCCCCAGCGCGGCCGCGATCGTGCACGCCTCCGCGGGACAGCTCGATTGCGGCGAGCAACTTCCCGAGATCACCATGCCGATGTCGGCGGGGGTGAGGCCCGCTGCCGCGATCGCCTCGCGCGCTGCGAGCGCGCCCGTCTGTGCGTTGCTGTACTCCGACGCCTCGATCGCCTGCCGCGGATCGGCGTTGCGTGTGGTCCGGATGTAGTCGAGCGGCAGCACCGTTCGCCGCGATTCGATGCCCACCCGCTCCATGATCCACTGCGGATCGGTGCCGATGTCGAGATCGCGCAAGAATGCGTTGTCGATCTCGTTGGGCGGATGGAACTCCCCCAGGCCGTGGACGTGGACCATGACTTCGGGTTCGCGCGTCAAAGTGCCGCGATGTGCTCGCCGCCGTCGACGCGAATCAATGCACCGTTGACCCAGGCCGCCTCGTCGAGGCACATGAGCGCGATGAAATCGGCGACCGCCTCGGGCGTGGTCGTGCGCCGGAACGGGTTGCGCTGCTCGGCCACCGCCTGCATCCGCGCGCTGCCTGGAATGAGCTTCAACGCCGGCGTGGGCGTGACCCCGGCCTGGATGATGTTCGAGCGAATCCCGTAGGGTGCGAACTCCACCGCGATCGCCCGCGACACCGATTCCAGTGCGGACTTCGCCGCGGCGACCGCGGCGTAACCCTTCCACGCGGTCGTGTTGCCTTCGCTCGTGAGACCGAGAACGCGCGCGTCCGCGGCGAAGAGCCCGCCGCGATGCAGGTCCTGGACCCACGACAGTAGGCTCGTGCCCATCGCGTAGATCGTGCGCGCCATGTCTTCCTCGTCGAGCAGCGTGTCACCGTAGCTCGACGCTTGCAGCGTGCGCAGGAGTCCGACGCCACGCTCGAGCAGGCGGTCGATTGCCGCCTGGACGGCCGCGGCCGGCACGGCGAGCTCGCTCGCGAGCCCCGCCACTGCAGCGGCGGACCGCGCATCGGGTTCGGTCGGTGCGATCGGCTTGAGGTTGCCGAACGCGATCGAATGCAGCAGCAGGCGCAGCCTGCCGTGCGCACCCATCGCCGTCGCGAGCTCGCCCAGCGCCTGCGCGCGTCCTTCGGCGGCAAGCGCATCGAGGTTGAGCGCCCGGAAGCCCACACCCGTCGCGCGGATGACGTCGAACTGCGGTTCGATGCGCGCCATCGCGCCGCGCCGGTCGCGATGCACGACCATGACGTTCATGCCATGCCGTGCGAGCTTCTGCGCGGCGGCCAAACCGAAGCCGCTCGACCCGCCCAGGATCAGCGCCCAATGGGTTCTGTCGAATTCGATCACTGCGTGCGTCCAGCGAAGCGCTTGCGCGCGGCGTGCTCCACGTCCCGGTGACCCGAGCTCGCCGGCGCCCGCCGCCGGAGCCCAGGGTCGAACCCGCCCGGACGCACTCCGCCGTCGTCTGCGCCCGCCGCTTCGCGCACCGAATGAGGTGCGTATTGTAGTCGAAGGGCTGGTGGGCGCTGCGGCGGGGGGCTGATCTTCGAAGTCGATCGCGTGTCGTACGACACGGTCGGCAAGCCGATCGAGTATTTCGTCTCCGCGCTCGACGTGACTCGCTTCGAGTTCCACACGCGCATGGACGCTCCCGCCGATGACGAAGCTGCGCACGGCACACCCGCGTCCCCTGGTTGCCGCGGCGCTGAGTGACGCGAACCACGCGCGCCACGTGTGCCAGGCAAGGCTATCGCACGGCGTCCGCCGCGGCGCGCGCCTCCTCCGGGGCAAGTGTCGTCTCGTGCGGTTCGGGCAGCGTCGGGAAGCGGCGGGGGATCACCAGCAGGACGACGACGATCGCCACGGCGGGAACGAGCATGGCGGCGAACGCGTGCCGGGTCGCGAGATCGATCGACTCGCGCAGCCACGACTGCACGACGGGGTCGGTTCCCGGCGCTCGCAGTGCCTCGAGGACGGTGTCGAAGCGTGGCGCCGGGGCGCCGCCAGCCTGCGCCGGAGCCGTGGCAAGGCGCGTGGCGAGCGTCGCATTGAAGATCGCGCCGACGACGGCGGCGCCAACACTCTGGCCCAGGTAACGCGAGAACATGTTGGCGCCGGTCACCACACCCCGGCGATCCCAGCCGACGACCGACTGCTCGCCGACCAGAAGGGGCGTGGACAGGAGCCCGAAACCCGCGCCGAGCGCAATTTGCGTCAGCACGGTCGCCGACACGGAGGCGGGCGACGCCAACATGCCGAAGGCGAGGATCGCGCCGACGATGAGGAGTGCACCGGCCAGCGCGGTATCGCGAAAGCCGATGCGCATGTAGGCCCGCGGCGACAGCGCCGACGCGACCGGCCAGCCGATGCTCATGCACGCGAGCACGAGGCCCGCACCGATCGCGTCGAGTCCCTGCACCGCCTGCGAGAACGTGGGCAGGAACGTGAGCGGCGCCATCATCGTAAGGCCCATGCCGATCATGGCGACGTTGCAGCCACCCAACAACCGATCGCGCCACACCCAGCCTGGCATCACCGGCTCGGCGGCACGCCGCTCGGCGCGCACGGTGAGCCCGAGCGCGAGCGCGGCCGCCCCGAAGACCGTGAGGCTCGCCCACGACCGCCACGGCCAGCTCTGCCCGCCTTCGAGCAGGCCGACGATCACGAGGCCGACGGCGAGCAGGAGCAGGCCCGACCCGGCATAGTCGATCTGCGGCTGCCGTCGCTCGAAGCGTTCGTGCAGGAAGACGCCGATGAGGAGCAAGGCGACGAGTCCGATCGGCAGGTTGATGAGAAAGATCCAGCGCCACGACGCGTAGTCGGCGAAGGCGCCCCCCAGGACCGGGCCGGCGATCGCGGCGATGCCCCACACGCTCGACAGCCAGCCCTGGATCACACCCCGCTCGCGTACCGGGTACAGGTCACCGGCGAGGGTCGTCACGGTCGCCATGATCGAACCGGCGCCGATGCCTTGCAGGCCACGAAACGCGATCAGCGAGACCATGTTCCACGACGCGGCGGAGGCCGCCGAGCCGACGAGGAAGACGAGCGTGCCGGCGACGAGGACCGGTTTGCGGCCGATGAGGTCGGCGAGCTTGCCGTACAGCGGAATGGTGACGGTCTGCGCGAGCAGGTAGATCGAGAAGACCCAGCTGAAATAGGCAAAACCGCCGAGGTCGCCGACGATCTGTGGAATCGCCGTCGACACGATCGTCGTGTCCATCGCCGCCAGGAGCATCGTGCACATCAACGCCGCGAGGATGAAGCGGCGCGGCTGCGACGGCGCAGGGTCGGGCAGCGGTTCCTCGCGCCCCGTCATCGCCCGAGCGGCTTCGTCGCGAGCGCAGGTGCGGATGGCAGACCCGTCACCTCGTGGATCGCGCGCTCGTCGAGTGTCTCGTGCGCGAGGAGCGCGGCGACCAGCGCGTCGAGTTCGCTCCGGTGCTCGTGCAGCCGTTGCGTCGCCTCGGCGTGGCTCTCGCTGATGATGCGCATCACCTCCTCGTCGATCGCCTTCGCCGTCGCTTCGCTGAACGCCCGCTCGCCCCCCGTGCCGCCCCACGCCGGCGCGCCGAGATACGCATTGTGCCGCGGCGCGAGCTGCACCGCGCCGAGGCGCTCGCTCATGCCCCAGCGGGTGACCATGCTGCGCGCGAGCTGGGTCGCCTGTTCGATGTCGTTTTCCGCCCCGGTCGTGCGCGTGCCGTACACGATCTCCTCGGCCACCCGCCCGCCGAGCATCCCGACGATCTTGGCGCGCAGATACGCCTCCGGATAGTTGTAGCGGTCATCGTCGGGACGCTGGTACGTCACGCCGAGCGCACGCCCGTGCGGCACGATCGTGACGCGATGCACCGGGTCGGCGCCGGGGACGACGAGACCGAGGATCGCGTGTCCGCTCTCGTGATACGCGATGCGCTCGCGGTCGGCATCGCTCAAGAGGAGCGGACGCTCGGGACCGAGGATGATCTTTTCGAGCGCATCGGCGAAGTCCTTCGCCCGTACCGCATCGACCTCGCGGCGCGCCGCAAGCAGCGCTGCCTCGTTCACGAGATTCTTGAGGTCCGCCCCGGACAACCCGGGAGTGGCTGCCGCGATCTCGGCCAGCACGACGTCGGCGGCAAGCGGCACCGTGCGGGTGTGCACCTTGAGGATCGCCTCGCGGCCCTTGCGATCGGGCAGGTTGACGACGACGTGCCGGTCGAAGCGGCCCGGTCGCAACAGCGCCTTGTCGAGCACGTCGGGCTGGTTGGTCGCCGCGAGCACGATGATGCCTTCGCGACCCGAGAAGCCATCCATCTCGGTCAGGATCTGGTTGAGCGTTTGCTCCTGCTCGCTCGCACCGCCGATCGCCACCTGACCGCGCGCCCGGCCGATCGCGTCGAGCTCGTCGATGAAGATGATCGCCGGAGCATTCTCCCGCGCCTGCTTGAAAAGGTCGCGCACGCGCGCCGCGCCGACGCCGACGATCATCTCGACGAACTCGGCCGCGCTCATCGAAAAGAACGGCACCCCCGCCTCGCCGGCGACGGCGCGCGCCAGAAGCGTCTTGCCCGTACCCGGCGCGCCGACGAGCAACACGCCCTTCGGCGCGGTGCCACCCAGGCGTTGGTACTTCGCGGGATCCTTCAGGAAGTCGACGATCTCGACGAGTTCATTCTCCGCCTCGTCGATCCCGGCGACATCGTCGAAGCTCACCTTCTGCGCGCCCTCCTGATCGTAGCGACGGGCGCGGCTTTGACCGATGCCCATGATCCCGCCCAGGCTGCCCATGCCGCCCATGCCCTGCTGCGCGCGACGGAAGAGCCACACGTAGAACGCGATGAAGAGGATCGCCGGACCGAAGCCGAAGAGCAGCGTCGCAAGTGGGCTGCTGCCCGTCTGGATCGACACCGCGCTGATCTCGACCTTGTGATCGATCAGGAACGCTTCGAGTCCGCTGCCAACGAAGGTCGGCAGGACCGTCGTGAAGGTATCCGAGGTGCGCGGCTGCTCGCGCAGGCGCTGCTCGGCACGACTCGCTCCGGGCGGCGCCGGCACCGTCTCGCCGGGGATCGGCCAGGTGATGGCCTTGCGCAAGCGCCCCTCGATCGACTGGCCCTGGTTGTAGATCGCCTCGACATTGCCCTTCGCGACCTCGTCGCGAAACGCCGTGTACGGCAGCGCGATTGCCTCGCCTGCCGGCGGGAACAGCGTGCGCATGACGAGATAGTTGGCCAGCAGCACGAGTGCGAAGAAGAGCCACGTCCGGCTGGGTGGCATGTGGCCGAAGCGGCCCGCTGGCGGCACATCGCCCGGACGCGGCGGCCCCGTTCCACGCGCGGAGGCCGGGGGTGCGGGATCGTTCGCTCTCGTCTTGCTCGCTTGTGGCACTGCGCATCCCTCCGGAACCGTGGTGCGGCGCACCGCGCGGCACCCTCCTTCGTCGCGCCTACCTCGCCGCGAAGCGCTCGACCCACGCGGCGTACGCGTCGACGAAACGCTGCAGGAAGCCGCGCGTCGCGTCGTTGGTAACGGTGCCGTCGGGTGCGATGATCTCGTCGTGAAAGTGCAGATACACCTCGGGCTGTCCGAGCGTCGGAACGTCGAGGAAGTGCAGCGAACTGCGCAGGTGGTGCTGTGCGATCGCCGTGCCAATCGCGCCGATCGATGCACCGATCACCGCGGCCGGCTTGCCCTTGAACGAGTTCGTTCCCCACGGCCGCGATGCGATGTCGATCGCGTTTTTCAGCACGCCGGGAATCGAGCGGTTGTATTCGGGCGTCACGAACAGGAGCGCCTGCGCTGCCTCGATCTCGGTCTTGAGGCGCCGCGCATTCGGTGGATAGTCGGCGTCGAAATCCTGCGTGTAGAGCGGCAAGTCATCGATGCGAATGGACTCGAAGCGAAGGTGCGGCGGGGCGAGCTTCTCCACCGCCCGCAGCAAGCGCTTGTTGTACGAGTCCTTGCGCAGGCTGCCGAGCAGCACTGCCACCTTGCAGTCGTTCATGGCAAAACCTCCGTGGGCGGCCGATCACCGGCCGAAAGACAGCATTCGAGGCGACACCTCCGCGTTGGCGCGCGCATGACATCAGCGGAAGAGGCGCTGCATGTCGGGGTAGCCGAAGGCGGCATCGAGGCCGTCGAATCGGCCGCCCGCCTTGAGCGCGCGCGCGGTCTCGCGCGCCGTCGCGTAGGCGAGCGTGGCAAGACGCGTCGCGGTGCTCACCCGCGCAACCCCGAGGCGGCCGAGCTCGGCAACGTCGGGCAATCCCGCACGCGCGCCGACGTTGACGGGAGCATCGATCTGCGCGCACAGCGTCGTGATCGTGTCGACGTTCGCCACGGCAATGGGATAGACACCGTCGGCGCCGGCCGCGAGATACGCGCGGGCGCGCCGCAGCGTGTCGGCGACGCGGTCGGCCTCGGTGGCGGGTCCACCGACGATCCAGGCATCGATCCGCGCATTGATGAAGATCGGAACGTTCGCGGTACGCGCGGCGGCACGCGCCGCGGCGATGCGCCGCGCGCCATCGTCGACGTCGCGCAACGCCTCGTGGCGAATGCCGTCTTCGAGGTTGATGCCGACCGCGCCGGCGTCGATCACCGCCCGCACGCTCGTTGCCACCGCGTCGGGGGTCGCCCCGTAGCCCGCCTCGAAATCGACGCTGACCGGCAGCGGTGTGGCGCGAACGATGCGCCGGACCGCGGCAACGACCTCGTCGAGCGGCGCCACCTCGCCGTCGGCGTAGCCCAGCGACCAGGCGATGCCGCCGCTCGTCGTTGCAATCGCCGAATAGCCGAGGTCGGTGAAGATTGCCGCGCTGCCGGCGTCCCAGGCATTGGGCAGGAGCAGGACGTGGCGACGATCGTGCAGCGCGCGAAACGCCTGCGCACGTTCGACCTCGACCTGCCTGTCCATGCCTGCCCTCCCGCGCGGGACGCCTCCGAAGCGCCTACTCTACCTCCGATTCGACGCGCACCGGCGTAGCTTGGGTCCGAGCGCATGCGGCGCGGCGGCAAGCGGTGTCGTACACTGTCGACTCTCCCGCATCACCGGCATCGCGCCGATGCGATCGATCGCGAGCGCAGCGGCGCGAGGTGCATCCATCCTCGCACGTCACGAACAAGGAAATCCGGCCATGACACCATCGACGCGTCACCTCGATCGAAAGCGACGGACGTTGCTCGCAGGGGCGCTCCTCCTGGGAGCAAGCCCCTGGGTCGGCGCCGCCGGAACTGCAGCGATCGGCATCGACGTGTGGAAAGACCCCAACTGCGGCTGCTGCAAGGATTGGATCGCGCACGTCGAGAAGCATGGTTTTGCGGTCAAGGTGCTCGATCAGGGCAACACGGCGGCACGGGCGCGGCTCGGGATGCCACAGCAGTATGCGTCTTGCCATACGGCGCTCGTGCAGCGCTACGTGATCGAGGGACACGTGCCCGCGGCCGATATCCGGCGCTTGCTGCGCGAGGCTCCCGACGCGCTCGGGCTCGCGGTACCGGGGATGCCGATCGGCTCGCCCGGAATGGATGGCCCGGCGTATCGCAACCGGCGCGATCCGTATCAGGTGCTCCTGGTGCGCAAGGACGGCTCGGCCACCGTTTTCAATTCGTACGCGTAGGTCCGCGTCGTACCGCTCCTGATTCACGGGCTCACGGTTCACAGGCTCACGATGCAAACACCCCCATTCTTCGCCGACGTCGCACCGATCGTGGTCGACGATCCGTTGGCGGCCATGCTGGGCGCCGCCGATGGCGGACGCCTCGAGTATCACTACATCGACGCGGTGAAGCTCGCCGGCCACTCGTGTCCGACCGTCGCGGGCGCCTGGCTCATGACGCGCAAGGCGCTTGCCACGTTGTACCCCGACAGCGTGCCGCAACGTGGTGGCGTGCGGGTCGAGATGCGGCAGGCGATCGGTGACGGCGTCACCGGCGTCATCGCCAACGTGATCGGCCTGGTCACCGGCGCCGCGGCGGAAGGCGGCTTCAAGGGGCTTGCCGGTCGCTACGGCCGGCAGAACCTCTTGCGCTTCGGTGTCACGATGACCGGCGAAGTGCGCTTCACGCGTCTTGACACCGGTGCGGCGATCGAGCTCGTGCACCAGCCGCAGGTCGTGCCGCGTCCTTCCGGGCTCACCGAACTCCTGCGTGACGCGCTCGGTCCGGGCGCGGATCCTTCTGCCGCCGTGCCCTTCGGCAAGGCGTGGCAGGCGTGGGTGCGCACGCTCCTGGTGGACCACGCCGACGACCCCGCGCTGATCGTGGCCGTCGCCTGACAGGTCGTGCCGCGCGGCCCCGCGCCGCGCTCACAAGCGGTGCATCGTCACCGCCGCCGCGAGCGGCGAGCGCGTCACGAGGTCGACGAGGTGCTCGTGATGCGTGAAGAACAGCACCTGCGTCTTGCGGCCGAGTTCGCACAGCACGCCGAGGGCGGCGAGCGCGCGCGCGTCGTCGAACTGGACGAGGAGGTCGTCGACGATGACCGGAAACGGCCCGCGACCGACAATGTGCTCCTCGACGGCTGCCAGGCGCAACGACAGGAAGAGCTGATCGCGGGTGCCCTGGCTCATCCCCGCGACGGGCACGTGCGTGGTGTCGGGACGCACCCCGAGGAGGACCTGCCGGTCGTCGAGGTGATCGATCACGAGCCCCGAGAAGCTCCCGAGGGTCACCTGGGCGAAGATCTCCGCGGCGCGCGCGAGAAGCGGTCCCTGGTGCCGATCGCGATAGGCCTGCACCACGCGGCCCAGCACCGCGCTCGCGAGCCGCGCCCGCGCGTAGCAGCGTGCCTCGTGCGCGACGCGCGCCGCGGTTTCGCGTAGCGCCTGCTGCGCAGCGGCAGCCGCGATCCCGCCGTCGATCGCGGCCAGGGCGGCCTCGGTCCCGTGCGCCGCGGCCTGCGCCGCCGCGATGTCGGCATCGAGCCCGACGATCGCGGTCTCGTTGTCGGCAAGCGCGCGTTCGACGGACTCCAGGGTGACGCCGCCACACTCGTGCACGACCTCGGCGACGGGCCGCGCATTCTGCCGCAGCAGCGCTTCGTCGATTTCGTCGAGTCGCTCGTCGAGGGTTCGCTTGCGCGCCGCCTGCGCTTCGATGTCGGGCAGTTCTTCCGGTCGCGCGCAACCGGCCGCCCGGACGAGCGCTGCAAGCGTCTCGTTCGCCGCGGCGACGGCGCCCGCTTCGTCGTCGATCGCCCGCCTCTCCTGCACGATCGCAGCGTCGAGGTGTTGCTGCCGGGTCCGCGCGGCGCGCGCCGCCTCGAGCGCCTCGTGCAACGCCTCGGCGAGCGTATCGGCGCCCTGCCCGTGCGTCTTCCAGGCGGTCGCGTCGGTCACGCGCGCCACACCCGCCTCGAAATCGAGGACGACCGCGTCGTGCGTGGCGATCTGCGTCGTGCATGCGCGCCATGCCGAGAGTGCGCGAGACAGGCGGGCGAGCTCGTCGAGTCGGACACGAACCTCGTCGGGAAGTGCATCGGCCGTCAAGTGCAGGCTCGCGGTGAGCGCACGCCAGTCTTGCTGCCACGCGCGCAGTTCTTCGGCGAGAACCGCGCTCGCCCGCTGCAGCCGAGCGAGATCGTCGCTCTTGGCCTTGAGTTCCGTGCTGCGCGCGTCGTGCATGGCCCACGTCCGCTGCGCCGCCCGAATCGCCTCTTGCGCCCGGTCGAGAAGCGCGACACCGGAAGCATCGGGTGCCGGATGCACAAGCCCGCAAGCGCGCAACGCTGCGGCGAGGCGAGCGCGAGCGCCTGCCGCGTCGGCGGCTGCGACCGAGCGCTCCGCACGCACTCGCTCGACGTCCGCGCACTTGTCGACGACGCGCTGGTGGCGATTGAGCCATTCGCGCAGCGCCGCGGGCGTGAGGTCGCTGCGCCGCAGGGGTGACACCACGATCTCCCACCGCTGCTCGAGCTCGCGTCGCCGCAGGACAAGCGTCGCCGCGTCGTGATCGTGGCGCGCGATCTCCGTTTCCATGGCGGCGATGCGTTCGCGAATCGCCGCCGCATGCGTTGCGCGCGCCGTATCGGCGTGCAGGAGGTCGGCGCGGCGATCGGCCTCCTGGATCGCGGCCTCGAACCTCGTGATGCTGCCGCGCGCCGCGTTCGCATCGGCCGCTGGAGGCGTCGCGCGCGCCTCGCGTTCGATCCACGCACGCCGCAGGTCGTCCCACCGGCGATCGCGTTCGGCGCGCGCGGCCACCACGTCGGCGTGCGTGATCACCTCGCCCGCGGCGGCGAGTGTCTCGAGTTCGCGCCGGCGCGCGTCGCAATCGCGCGCGAGGTCGGCCTTCGCCGCTTCGACGCGTTGCTCGTCGGCGGCCTGCGCCGCGAATTCGCGTTCGAAGTGCGCCGCGGTCTCGGGCAGCGGCACGGTGAGCGCGAGAAGTTCGGATAACGAACGCGACCACAATGCCGCCACCTCGGTGGCGAGTCGTGCTTCCTCGACTCCGAGCAACGCGTCGAGCTCGCGAGCGCGCGCCTCCCAGACTCCGACGTGCGCCGCGGAATCGACCGCTGCCTCCAGCGCATCGAGCGCAGCCGGCACCGACCCCTCGGCGAGTTCTGCCCGTCGGCGCTCCACTTCGATCTCAACAGCGCGAAGCTGCGCTGCAAGTTGCGCCTCGCGCTCGGTCAGGCGGCTGTGCTCTTCCAGCCGTGCCTGCACGCGGGCGACGAGCGTTTCCCGCGGCAGCAGTTCGAACGCATGATCGATCGACTGCGTCGATCCCATCCCGCGCAGCAAGGCCGCGATCTCGGTCGCGAGGCTGTCCGCCTCGCGCCGCAATCCAGGCAAGGCGTCGCGCGCGGCGCGATAACCCTCGACGGTGCGCACCAGTTGCGCGATGCCGCTCGCCTGCGCCAGGACGTCGTCGCGCACCACGAGCGCAGCGGCCTCGCTCTCGTGCTGCGCAAGGCGCGCCTGCGCATTGCCGCGCGCGGCTTCGGCGCCGCGCACCTTCGTCATCGCCGCGGCCCGCAGCGCACCCGCATCGGAGTCGAGACGCGGGACGTGCGCGAGGCGCTCGACCTCGTTGCGCTTGGCCGCCCGTTCGGTGACGAGTGGCAGGTTGCCGCGGATGCGCTGCAGCCGGCGCTCTTCGGCGCGGCGCTCCTGCAGCGTGGAACGCAACCGGGCGAGCCGGTCCGACGCCTGGCGGGCGTTGCGCTCCGCCGCCTTCCAGGCCGACGTGGGCGTCGTCGCCTCCTTCAGCGTGCGCCGTTCGTCGTCGAACTGTGCGAGCGCGCGATTGAGCCGGCCGGTCGAGCCGCGGGCCTTGAACACGGCCGCAGCCTCGTCGTCGAAGCCCGCCATGACCGCGCGCAGGTTCGCAAGTCCGGCGGCGGCCTGGAAGAGGCTGCGCCCGACGTCGCCTTCGCCCCGCAAGAGCTCGTCGCTTCCGCGAACCAGTCCGTCGAGATCGAGTCCGAAAAGGCTCTGGTAGAGCGCGACGTCGAGTCCGCCGAGTCCATCGGCCACGGCCGCTTCGGGCAGGGGCCGATCGGTGATCTCGGTGTCCGTGGCCTCGTCGATGCGAAACAGCGTCGCCTTGCGCGCCTTGCGCCGCATGGCGGAAAGTCGCGTCCCGTCCGCGTGCAAGAGCGTCGCGCCGACGCGCAGCGCGGCGTAGTCGTGGCGAAAGGCGTCGCCCGTGCGTTCCGGAAAGCCGAACAGGAATGCCGTGACCGCGCGCAGCACCGTCGATTTTCCCGCCTCGTTGCGGCCGAAGACGAGATGGAAGTCGCCTTCGGCGGTCGACGGGAAGTCGAGTCGACGCTGGGTGAACGCCCCGAAGGCCGTGAGGTAGAGCCGGGCAAACTTCACGGCGTCGCCCCGCCCGCGGCGAGACGCGCCAGCAGTTCGTCCTGCGCCTCGCGCAGGACATCGGCGAGGACATCGGGGGCGTCGAGCCGCAGGGCCTCGTCTTCGCCAAGGGCCGGCGGCAGCTTGTGCCGCAGGTCGCGCAAGACGTCGGCGGCGATCGCGGCGAGCCCGTCGCGATCGTGCTGGAGCGCGTTCAACTCGCGCACGAGAAGCCCGACCGGATCGTCACCCAGGGCCAGGCGCTCGAGGTCGACCGGCGGGCGCATGCGCAGGTCGACCTTTTCCACCCACGCGCGGCCACCCGAGACGTCGAGCGCTACGGCACGCACCTGCTCCACGATGTGCTCCGGCCGGTGCGCGAGCATCGGTTGCAACGCGCCCGCGCCGCCGATGCGCACCCGCAGCGCAGCGATGCGCTCGTCGCCTTCGGCGAGCGTTCGTCGCACCGCGTCGCCGACGCCATCGAACAGCGCATCGAGGTCGGGCATGCCGGTCGCATCGAGCGCGAGCTCGCCCCAACGCACCACGTCGAGCGGAACGAATTCGGCGCTGATGCGATCGGCGGCGACGGTGACGAGCTCGCAGCCTTTCGCACCCTGCTCGCGGATGTGCCGACCCTGCAGGTTTCCCGGATACACGATCCAAGGCTCGCGGGCCACGATCTCGCGCGCATGGACGTGGCCCAACGCCCAGTAGTCGTACCCCTTGGCGCGCAGGACATCCGGCGTCGTCGGTGCGTAGTTGTCGTGACCCGGCCTGCCGGTGAGCGAAGTGTGCACGACACCGACGTTGAAATGGTCGCGCACCGGCGGCGGATAGCTCGCGGCGAGGTCGTCGACGACGGCGGCGGTCGCGAAGCTTTGGCCGTGCACGGCGACACCCAGCGCGTCGTCGACGAAGGTCCCTGGCGCATGATCGGAAAAGAGCCGCACGTTGCCCGGCAGCGGCAAGTCGCGCGTGAGCTTGCTTGCGGCGTCGTGGTTGCCGCGCAGCAGGTAGACGCCGATACCGGACTCGCCGAGTTGCGCCATGCCCTTGGCGAAGAACAATCCGGTGTTGAAGTCGGGCCAGTCGCCGTCGTAGAGGTCACCGGCAATGACGACGAAGGCCACGCGCTCGCGCAGCGCGAACTCGATCATGTTCTCGAAGGCGCGCCGCGTCGCACCCCGCACCGCCTCGACCGGGGCGCCTTCGTAACGCTCGAGCCCACGCAAGGGACTGTCGAGATGGACGTCGGCACAGTGCAGGAAGCGCATCACTCGATCCGCACCGTCGATGCGGCATCAGCCCCGGGTCTTGCCATCCGCTGCGGCACTCCTCTTTCGCTCTGGGCACGCGTTGCGTGCGACGTCGCGGGCCGCGAGCGCCTTCCGGCGTCGAGCCTGCCGACGACCCCGCATGTTACCGTGTGCCGGCATCGCTCGCGGCACCGGTGGTCGCGGTGCGACGAGCCAAACCTTGCGCTCGCGCAGATCCCACCACGGGGCGAGGCTCGACAATGCCGGACCCCCGATCGACCGTTTTTAACCGCATGCTCTCCCGCCTGCCAGCACCCGTACGTGGCGCCACGACAGCAACGCTCCTCGCTGTCAGCACGCTGACGTTCTCGCTATGCCTCATGCCGCCTGCGCTCACCAAGCTCTGCCTCCCGTGGCACGCGGTGCGGCGCGTCGCCGACCGGCTGATGAACGGCCTCGCCTCGCGTTGGGTCGCGCTCAACAACGCGTGGATCGGTGCGGTGCATCCTGGCGCGTGGGACGTGGAGGGCATCACCGCGCTCGATCCACGCGGCTGGCACCTCGTCTCCAGCAACCACCAGAGCTGGGTCGACATCCTCGTGCTCCAACGCGTGTTCCACGGCCAGATTCCGTTCCTCAAGTTCTTCCTGAAGCAGGAGCTCATCTTCGTGCCCGTCATCGGCCTCGCCTGGTGGGCGCTCGATTTTCCGTTCATGAAACGCGGCAAGGGGGCCGACGCGCGGCGCAACGACCTTCGCTCGACGCGCGAAGCCTGCGAGAAATTCAAGCTCATCCCGACGACCGTGATCAATTTCGTCGAGGGAACGCGCTTCACCCCGGCCAAGCACGCGGCACAAGCCAGTCCCTACCGGCACCTTCTGAAGCCCAAGATCGGCGGCTTGGGCGTTGCCCTTGCCACGATGGGCGAGCAGTTTCAAGCGCTCCTCGACGTCACGATCGTCTACCCGGGAGGGGCGCCCAGCTTCTGGGACCTCCTCTGTGGTGAAGTGGGCGCCGTGACGGTGCGCGTCGAGCGTCGAGCGATCCCCGCGTCCGTGCTGGGCGGCGATCCGCTGCACGACCGGGCTTACCGGGCGCGCATCGCCGACTGGGTGGAAGCGCAGTGGCGGGAGAAGGACGAACGGATCGACGCGATCCTGCGCGAGCAAGGCACGCCATCGCGCTGAGCCGGCCCCATCGCGGCGCGCTGCGCCACGGCGACACGGCGCGCATTTGAAGCGTCGGGCCCACCGGGAGCGCACAACGCGGCCACCGGCCGTGGCTGCGCGATAATGGACCTCCACACGCACGTCGCGCCGGGCGGTCGAGCCCGAGCCATTTCGCGACGAACGCCTCGCACTCTTGCGTATCGGCGGTGCATCCCGACCGCCGATGGCGCGCACCTCGTGGAGAGCCACCATGTCCGCACCCGAAACAGACGATACCGGCCCCGACTTGACGCGGGGGGTGACGCTCGCCGACTTCGGTGGGCGGCGCATGCTGCGCGGCCACGTCGGCGAGGACGCCGTGCTCCTCGTGCGCGTCGGCGATGAAGTGCTCGCCACGGGCGCAACCTGCACCCACTACGGCGGCCCGCTCGACGAAGGCGCGATCGAGGGCGACACCGTACGTTGTCCGTGGCATCACGCCTGCTTCTCGCTACGCACCGGTGAGGCGCTCGCGGCCCCCGCCTTCGATCCGATCCCATGCTGGAAGGTCGAGCGCCGTGGCGATGCGATCGTCGTGCGCGAACACGTCGCGCCACCCGCACCCGCCGCGACCCCCGTCACCGCCGCGGCGAAGGCTCCCGAGCGCATCGTCGTGATCGGCGGCGGCGCGGCCGGATTCGCCGCTGCCGAGATGTTGCGGCGACGGGATTGGGCGGGAGCGCTCACGGTGCTGAGCGCCGAAGCCGACGCCCCGTGTGACCGGCCGAACCTGTCGAAGGACTACCTCGCGGGCAATGCGCCCGAGGAATGGATCCCGCTGCGACCCGCGAACTTCTACGCCGACCATCGCATCGACTTGAGGCTCGGCGCAACCGCGACCCGGATCGACGCCGGCAGTCGCACCGTCACCTGTGCCGACGGAACGGCGCTCACCTACGATCGCCTCCTGATCGCCACGGGCGCCGAACCGGTGCGTCTGCCGATCCCGGGTGCGGATCAGCCGCATGTGTTCACCCTGCGCACACTCGCCGACAGCCGCGCCATCATCGGCCGCTGCGCCGGGGCGAAGTCGGCGGTCGTCCTGGGCTCGGGCTTCATCGGCCTCGAGGTCGCCGCATCGCTTGCCGCACGCGGTCTTGCGGTGCACATCGTCTCGCTCGACGCACACCCGCTCGAGCGCGTGCTCGGCCCTGTGGTGGGGGACTTTATCCGCGGCCTGCACGAGGCGCACGGCGAGACCTTCCACATGCAAACCTCGATCGGCAGCATCGGCGCGCGAACGGTGACGTTGAGCGACGCCAGCGAGATCGCGGCCGATCTCGTCGTCGTTGGCGTCGGCGTCAAGCCACGCTTGGCGCTCGCGCAGGCCGCGGGCCTCACCATCGATCGCGGCATCGTCGTCGATGCGTATCTCGAGACGTCGCAGCCGGGCATCTATGCCGCCGGCGACGTCGCGCGCTGGCCGGGCGATCCCGGCGGCGAGTCGCTGCGCGTGGAACACTGGGTCGTCGCCGAGCGGCAAGGCCAGGTCGCCGCGGCAAACATGCTCGGAGCACGCGAGCGCTACGCCGACGTGCCGTTCTTCTGGAGCGCGCACCATGACGTCACGATCCGCTACGTCGGGCACGCGATGACCTGGGACGAGATCCGGATCGACGGCGACCTCGCGGCGCGCGACTGCGCGGTGAGCTACCGCAAGGGAGGCAAGACGTTGGCGCTCGCCACCATCGGCCGCGATGCGCAAGCGCTCGCCGAAGCGCAGCGGCTGGGCGGCGCGCGGTGAATCGACGTCGCTCAAGACCGGGGCGGACGGTGCCGTCGCACACACCGCTCACGACCGCGACACCTCTCGAGCGCGCCGCGTGCGGCCGACACCGCGCGCACGACCGACTTCACGCGCGCGCATACAGCGGCAGGATCGCGCCGCTTATCTCCATGTTGGCCGGGAGGATGAGCTGCAGCACGGCTTCGGCCGCCGCCGCAGGTGCAAGCCAGGCCGCCGTGTCCGCATCGGGCATCGCCCGGCGATTGGCCGGGGTATCGAGGGTCGACGGTGCAATGGCGTTGACGAGGATGCGCTCGCCCTTCAGTTCCTCGGCAAGGGCCACGGTCAACGCGGCCACCGCGGCCTTGCTCGCGGCGTAGCCTGCCATGCGCGCTCCCTTGCGCGCATCGACGCCCGGCCGCGCCGACACGTTCACGATGCGACCGCCGGCCCCGGCCCGCCGCATCGCGCGCACCGCACCCCGGCAGCACAACCAGGCGGTCAACGCATTGATCTCGATCATCGCAACGAAGCCGGCGCGCCCCGAATCGGCGATGGATCCCATGGCGAACCCGCCGGCGAGATGGACCGACGCCCAAAGGGCGGGCAGCGCGTCGTAGAAGCGATCGACCGCCGCCTCGTCGGTGAGGTCCACGCCGGGCACGACGTGCACCTCCGTCGGCGGCAGGCGCCGGGCCGTATCGCTCGTCCGATGCGTTGGCACGTGGCAGATCGCACCGGCTCGAACCAGGCGCTCGACCACGACCTCGCCGAGCCCGCCGGTGCCGCCGGTCACGACCACGTGCCTGCCTTGCAGTGTATCCATCGCCATCACCTCACGACGGTCCGTACCCCGGTGGGATCGCGCGACGACCGTCACGACGAGCACACGATAAACCAACCTGCCGCGACCGCGCCGTTGTCGGCGTGTTGCATAATGGCGCACCATGAAGGTGCCGGGGTTCTTTCGCCGCGTCGTCGTGGGTGCGGCACTCGCGATGCTCGGCGCCGGCATCGTGCCTCATGCGTTCGCGGCGGCGAGCGCACCCGATCCGCGGTCCGCGTCCCCTGCCGATGCGCCTCTTGCGCAGGTGTTGCGTTACCGGACCCAAGCGCCGCAGGTGCGCGAGTTGCAGGTGCGCTTGCGCCACGCCAAGTACCTCGCCGTCTACGACGTCGAGGATCGCTTCGGCATGATCACGCGCGAGGCCGTGGTGAAGTTCCAGCGCGACTCCGGGCTGCCGCCGACCGGCGTGGTCGATCAGCGCACGTGGAGTGTCCTGCTGACACGCTCGCGCCCGCCGACGGCTGCCGAACTCGACAACACCGACGTCGGCCCCTGGTTCACCGCGCCCACGCAGCCCGGTTACGTGATGGAGATGCAGCATCGTCTGAAGCAGGTGGGACTGTACACCGGGCCGATCGACGGCACGTTCGACGCTGCGACTCGCCAAGCGATCGGCGCATGGCGCTCGCGTCTCGGCCTGCCGGTGAGCGAGGTCATGGACGAGCGCACCTGGACGCCACTGATTCGGCGCACCCGCACGCCGCGCTACGCCGAACTGTTCGCCGCGCCGCCCGCGAGCACCCACGTGCAGGACCTCGACCCGCGCTGCCGCAGCGGGAAGGTGGTGTGCATCTCCAAGCGGCAACGAAGGCTGTCGTACGTCGTCGACGGCGACGTTCGCCTGACGCGGGAGGCACGCTTTGCCATGCCCGGATGGGACAGCCCCGAGGGTGAGTTTCGGATCTGGTACATGAACGCCGATACGGTCTCGAAGATATTCGGCGAGCGCACGCCGATGCCGTACGCGATCTTCTATCAGGGTAACGTCGCCATCCACTTCTCGCAGGACTTTGCGGACAAGGGGTACGACAGCGGCTCGCACGGGTGCACCCAGGTGCGCGACTACCAGGTCGCCAAGTGGCTCTACGAGCAGGTGAAGGTGGGCGACCGCGTCGTCGTCTACTGAAGCGGGCGACCTCCCGTTCGATCGCGCCGTGACCGCCATGCCGCAGCGTCGCGATCGCGACGCGCCCACCCTCGGCGATGAATCGACCCTCGACGTGCACGACGTCGCCGCGCGCCTCGAAGCCGACCTCGAGCGCGGTCTCACCCCGGCGGAGGCCGCGCGCCGCCTCGCCCGTGATGGCCCCAACGTGCTGCGCGCCGTCGCGCCGACGCCGGCATGGCGACGCTTCCTGTCCCAGTTCCAGGACCCGCTCGTCTACCTCCTGGCGGCCGCCATCGTCGTCGCCCTGGGTGCGTGGCTCATCGAAGGCGGCCACGGCATGCCCGTCGACGCGATCGTCATCGCGATCATCGTGGTGCTGAATGCCATCCTTGGCTACACGCAGGAAGCAAAGGCGCGCAGCGCCGTGGCGGCGCTGTCGCGGCTGACAGCGGTCACGTCGACCGTGCTGCGCAACGGCGAACTCGAGCGCATCCCCAGCGCGCAACTGGTGCGCGGCGATCTTCTGGTTCTCGGCGAAGGCGATGCCGTCGGCGCCGACGCCCGCCTGATCGAGGCCGCGGCGCTGCGCGTGCAGGAGGCCTCGCTCACCGGCGAGAGCGAGCCGGTCCTGAAGGACCCGGCGACGCTGTCGGGTGCGGCGGCGCTCGGCGACCGTCTCGACATGGTCTTCAAGGGCACGGCCGTCGTTCAGGGCACCGGACGCGCCGTGGTCACCGCCACCGGCATGGCGAGCGAGATGGGTGCGATCGCGGCGCTGCTCGACGCGACCGAAGAGGCGCCCACACCACTGCAGCGCGAAGTGGGAAGCATCGGCCGCACGCTCGGGGGCGCGGTTGTCGTCGTGGCCGTCATCGTCGTCACCACGGTGTTCGTCGTGTTCGACGTGCGCACGACCGACGACATCGTCGGCGTGCTGCTGCTCGGGGTGTCGCTTGCCGTCGCCGCGGTCCCCGAAGGATTGCCCGCGATCCTGTCGGTCGTCCTGGCGCTCGGCGTGCAGCGCATGGCGCGGCGCAATGCGATCGTGAAGAACCTCTCGTCGGTCGAAACCCTCGGCTCCGCCTCGGTCATCTGCTCCGACAAGACGGGGACGCTGACACGATCGCAGATGACCATCGAGGAACTCGCGACCGCGTCCGGCGTCGCGCACGTCACGGGCGTCGGCTACGCGCCGCAAGGTCGCGTCGAGATCGCCGCCGCGCCGCGGCCGGACGAGGCGCAGCGCGCCGAGGCGATCCTCGTCCTGAGCGGCGGCAGTCTCGCCGGAAACGCGCAACTGCGACGTGCGGACGACGGCGCGTGGGAGATCCAGGGCGATCCGACCGAGGCGGCCTTCCTCGTCGCCGAGCGCAAGCTCGGCGTGCACGAGCGACGCCTGCAGCGCTTCGAGCGCGTCGGCGAGATCCCGTTCACGTCCGAGCGCAAGATGATGTCCACCATCGTCGTCGATCACGAGCACGCCGACGAGCACGTGCTGGTCGCCAAGGGCGCCCCCGACGTGCTGCTCGAACGCTGCACGCGGGCGCGCATCGGCCGGGACGTCGTCCCGCTCGACGACGCGCGTCGCCGGCGCATCCTCACCGACGTCGATCGCATGACCGATGCCGCGCTACGTACGCTGGCGGTGGCGTATCGCCCGCTGCACGCCGGCGAGGACGACGACCCGCAGCATGCGCCGGCGCTCGAGCGCGAACTCATCTTCGCTGGCAGCGTCGGCATCATCGATCCGCCGCGCGAGGAAGCGGTGCCGGCGATCGCCGAGGCCCGCCGTGCCGGCATTCGCGTCCTGATGATCACCGGCGATCATCCGCGCACCGCGGCACGCATTGCTGCCGACCTGGGCATCGGCGAGCCCGATGCTCCGGCGCTCACCGGGGCGCAGATCGACGCGCTCGACGATGCGGCGCTTGCTGCCGCGATCCGCACGACGTCCGTCTTCGCTCGCGTGGCGCCGGCGCACAAGCTGCGCATCGTCGACGCGCTCAAGGCCGATGGCAACGTCGTCGCGATGACCGGCGACGGCGTCAACGACGCGCCGGCGCTCAAAGCCGCCGACATCGGCGTGGCGATGGGCATCGCCGGCACCGAAGTCGCGAAGGAAGCGGCGCGGATGATCCTCGCCGACGACAATTTCGCGACGATCGTGCACGCGGTGCGCGAAGGGCGCGCGATCTTCGACAACATCCGGAAATTCCTGCGCTACCTCCTGTCGTCGAACATGGGCGAGGTGCTGACGGTGTTCTTCGGTGTCGTGCTGGCCGGCACGATCGGCCTTGCCCCGGCGACGGCGGATGCCACCGTCGTGCTGCCGCTCCTGGCCACGCAGATCCTGTGGATCAACCTCATCACCGACTCGGGTCCCGCGCTCGCCATGGGCGTCGACCCCGAGACCGACGACGTGATGGCGCGCCGGCCGCGCTCCCCCGCCGAGCGCGTCATCGATCGGAGCATGTGGGCCGGCGTGTTGCAGGTCGGCGCCGTGATGGCGCTGGTCACCCTGCTCACGCTCGACTTCTACCTGCCCGGTGGGCTCATCGAAGGCACGCACGAGCTTGCCAGCGCGCGCACCGCAGCGTTCACGACGCTCGTCTTCGCACAGCTTTTCAACTGCTTCAACGCCCGCTCCGAATCGGTGAGCGCATTCCGGCACCTCTTCGTCAATCGATGGCTCTGGGGCGCGATCGCGCTCTCCGTCCTGCTGCAGGTCGCCGTCGTGCATATGGGCTTCCTGAACGTCGCCTTCGGTACCGTGCCGCTCGCACCCGCGCAGTGGCTCGTGTGCATCGCGATGGCGAGTCTCGTGCTCGGATTCGGTGAGGCGCGCAAGCTCGTGTTGCGGCTGGGGCGAGCCCGCCAGCCGCGCGCGCTGGCGTGATCGGCGGCGACGTGCGAACCTCACCAGGGATGCCCGTGCCTGCGCTCATGCGCGAGCTGGTGGCGGCGGCAGTGGCTGCCGCCTCCAGTCACAACACGCAACCCTGGAAGTTCCTTCCCGGGGAACGGCGGATCGCCATCCTGCCCGACTTCACCCGTCGCTGCCCGGTCGTCGACCCCGACGACCACCACCTGTATGCGAGCCTGGGCTGCGCCGCCGAAAACCTGGTGTGGGCCGCGCGTGCGGCCGGGTTCCGATCGGAGGTGGCGTTCGATGCATCGCTGCCGGCGGTCGTGATCGATCTCGAAGAAGCGACGCGCGAGGCCACTGCGCTGGCCCATGCGATACCCGTGCGGCAGTGCACACGCAGCCCCTACGACGGCGCGCCGCTGCGCCACGACGAACTGCGCCCGCTCGAAGCCTCCGGCCAAGGCACCGGCGTCGCGATGCACCTCATCACCGATCGCACTCGCATGGAGCGCATCGGTGAATACGTCGCCGCCGGCAACACGATGCAGTTCAGCGATCCCGACTGGCGCGCGGAGCTCCTGAGCTGGATTCGCTTCAACGAACGCGAAGCCCGACGCTCAGGCGACGGCCTGTACGGTCCCGCGATGGGCAGCCCCGCGGCACCGCGCTGGCTCGGCCGAGCGTTCATGCGGCTCGCTTTCTCGGCCCGGAAGCAGAACCGCAAGGACGTCGCGCACATTCGAAGCTCGAGTGCCATCGCCGTGTTCGTGTCCGAACACGAGGGCCCGCAAGGATGGATCGAGGCGGGTCGCTGCTATGGGCGCATGGCACTGCAGGCCACCGCGCTCGGCATCCGTCACGCCTTCATCAATCAGCCGGTCGAAGTCGCGTCGTTGCGCGCCCAGTTCGCGGCCTTTCTCGGCCTCGGCGCCGGACGCCCCGACCTCGTGGTACGCCTCGGGCGTGGGCCCGTCATGCCACGTTCGTATCGGCGGCCGATCGAGAGCGTCGTCGTGGCAGCACCGTGATCCGACGGCTGGCCGCCCAGAAGAACCCGGCGGCGAACGCGCCAAAGGCGTCGTCGCGTGCGCTCACGACCCGCGTCGGCGCACGCACGGCGTCACGCCGATACGGTCCGAGGCGCTTGCCGAGTCCCGTATCGTCGCGCCAACCCGCAGCGGCCTCGCTACCCCCCAGCGCCGAACCTTCGCACCCTCACGCAAAGATCTCGTCGAGCCAGTCGAGCGACACGGCCGCCGAATACGCGAGATTGCCGCTCTGGCAATGCCCGTCCGCGCCTTCGTCGCTCGTGAAGATGTGCGATGTCGCCGGCCCCTCGATGCCTTGACAGAAGCGCTCGAGTTGCCCCAATGGCTCCTTCCCCTCGCCGCTTCCCGCCAGCGCCAGCGCCGGGCAGGTGACGTTCGCGAGGTCAGCGTCGGTCAGACGAAAGTCCCGCAGTCGCACGTACGTTTCCTTGAAGCTCTCGCGCCCGAAGCGCAGCATGAGATTGCGCGCCATCTCGCGCTGCTGCACCGGCATGAGTTCGGGCGGCAGATGATCGATGTCGGCAAGCCGGACGTCGTCGGCGTCAGGGATCTGCGCCGGATCGAAGCCCACGAACGACGCCATGTAGGCGTGCAGGTCCACGATGGGCGAGTTGGGGATGAGCGCGCGGATGCGCGGCTCGCGCGCGGCGATGCGCGTCGCGAAGTAACCCCCGAAGCTGATGCCCATCAGCGCGAGATGGCGCGGATCGGTGTGCTCGCGCGCAAGCACGTGCGCGACCGCCGGGGTGCCGACGCGCTCGAAGTCGGGAATGAACGGCGCGCGATCGAAGCGCATCGCATCCATCTGTCCGGGGCCGGTGAACAGCATCAGGTTGTAGCCGCGATCGAGCGCCGGGCGGCCGTAGGCGAGGTACGTCTCCTCCAGCGTGCCGTCGTAGCCGCTGATGATCATGAGCGTCTTGCCCTTGCCTGTCGTCCCGCCTGGCGGGCGCATGTAGTACGCCGGCAGCTTCCGGTCGTCGACCGGGAGCCAGACGACCTCGAACGCGTGGTCCTGCAAGCGCATGGCCGCGATGAAGCAGTCGCGACTCTTCAGGCCGTACTGCGTGTGGCACGGATCATCGATGCCGCAGTAGTACTCCGCGGCGCGATAGCTGTTGCTCGCGACGAGGTACTGCTCGCGCGCGCTCACCGCGTGACCACGTTCGTCCCGTGCACGCGCGTCGTTCTCCTGACGCGCGGCCGCAGCCGCAAAGGCGCTGACCCAACTCGCCGGCACGCCATCGTCGATGCGCCGCGCGAGCGCGAGGCACTCCCCCACCGATGCGCCGCCGTAGCGCGTCGCCCCCAGCTGACGTATCAACTGGAAGTCCATCTCGGCATTGTCGAATCCGCGCACGCGGGTGAGGCCCCGCTCGAGGGTGCTGTCGCTCATCAAAATCTCCTCCTTCGGTTGACGGACCGTGACGGCGATCGGGTCGACGCTCCCTCCGCCGCACTCGCCCAACAGGCAAGACGCTTCCGAATATGCATCAATTGCGCCCTGTCTGTCCCACGCCGATCGCAATCCACGGCGCGCCTCAACCGCTGCCGACCCCGACCGGACGCAGCAGCGTGACGACCACGACCAGGATGACGTTCGCCGCGACGAGGAGAACCGGAATCGCCGTGACCCAGCGCTCGACGCGACCCAGCCGATGCCTGAACCCGAGCAGGAGGACGAGCGCCACGGGAAGGAAGAAGAGTGACGTCCCGCCGATGACCGCCGGAACGAGCCAGGCGGATTCGGTGCACGCCACGATCGTGCCGAGCGTCGCTGCCACGGCCAGGGCGCCGATCCCGTTGAACCAAGCCGCGTAGCGAACGAAAGACATGGGCGGCAGCCGTGCGACCTGCGATCGGCAGCGACGTCGCGGCAGAGCGCGAGCGGTCAGAACCTCGGATCGATCGTCAACGACAGCATCGCCGAAAGCTGGCACAACGGCCTGCCGGAAGCCTTCTGCAAGGCGTTGAACGCCACCTGGACCGCTTGCAGGTCGCGCTTGCCGCTCGGCGTGCGATCGATCACTCCCTCGGCTTTCAGGCGCGCCACGACGTCGCTGGTGAGGAGGAACGTATCCTTGCCGGCCAGGCGCAGGAAGCCGGCGGCCGAACGCCCGCCCAGGCGCGCGCCGCGTCGGGCGAGGACATCCCACAGTCCGACGATGTCGCTGCCGGGCCAGCCGGCGATGAAGGCGCCGAAGCCGGTGCCGCGCTCGCGGCCGACGTCCAGGATGAAGCGGGCGTTCCTCGGAATCGTCTGCAGCTTCGTGCGGTGACGGATGATGCGGGCGTCCTGCATGTACGCATCGATCTCGCCGGGCCCCAGTCGCGCCATCGCCGGCGGATCGAAGCGACCGAAGACGTCCTCGAACGCCGGCCACTTGGCGTCGACGACCTTGTGCTGCATGCCGGCCTGAAAGATCCGCTGTGTCATCGCCGAAAGGTAGCGGTCGTCGCCCTTGGCCGCGAGCTTGGCCGGCGCGAGGGGCTTGGGCAGGAACGCCTCCATCGCGGCCCGCGATTCGAAGCGCATGCGGACGGTCTCGTAGAGCCAGGTGTAGTCGAGGGGCATGGCTATCGGCCTCGAAAACGGGCGCGCCCGGCTCTAGCGCGCCTGCACCTGCGACTTCGTCCGCACGGCGTCGTCCGGGTCGAGCAACTGCGCGAGCAAGGCCACGACCGCGAGCGTGACGAGGACGCGCCCCACGAGGACGACCCAGACGTTGGCGCCGAGGGCCACCAGCAACGCGGTGTCCTCGATCAGCGCGTGCGACAGCGAGAGCCAGGCCAGCGCGAGGAAGCGGGTGCGCGCCGGAAACGCGCGGCGTTCGGCTTCCTCGATGATCAGTGCGCCGCCGTAGGTGAGGCCGAGCAGCACGCCGACCGTCGTCACCGGTGCGACACTCGCATCGAGACCGGAGATCCGCAGCAGCGGCGCGAGCGCCGTCGTGATGCGCCGCGTGACGCCCGTTCGCTCGAGCAGGTCGAGCACGACGAGGAGGACGGCGATGATCGCAAAGGTGATGGCGAGCGAGACCGCAGTCGTCTTCACCCAACTCGACCATCCCGTGGCGCCGGCGGGAGCCGACCCCTGGAGCCAGTCGAAGGCGATCGGCTCGGTCAGCACGCCCAGGAGTTGGCTGCCCCAGGCGATCGCGGCGCCGTACGCGAGCGCCACGCCGAGGCGCAGGGCCGCGGTCAGCCAGAAGCTGCCGCCGGCGCGGCGCACGATCGCCTGCTCCACCGGCAGCGAATGCGCAAAGAGGATCATCGTGCACAGGGCGCTGAACTGGCCCGCGCTCATCTCGAGCCCATGCGCGAGCCCGATCAACGCGGCGATGGCGCCGTAGACACCGACGAAGACGCCGGTGATCCAGATCATGCCCGCCTCGGGCGGAAGATTGATGCCGGCCATCGCCGGCGTGATGGCCCGGCCGAGCGCACCGATCCAGCCGAGTTCCTCGCCGATGCGAACCGCGATCATGACCGGAAGCATGATCTTCATCAGCACGACGAACAGGCGGCGGCTGCGCGTCAGGAGGTTGGTGAGGTAGGACACGATGGACTGCTGGCGGGAGGACCGGTCTGGCAGCATACCGGATTGCGATATCGGGCCTCGCGCACGCACGGGTCGGCGCCGATGGCAAACCCGTTTACACTTCACCCATGTCCCGCGCTCGGGACATGGGCCCCGTCACCGCGTGCCGTGCAGGGCCGGCACCCCGTCAACGAACATTGGAGCATCCGATCATGGATCGTCGTACCCTCATCAAGAACGCCGGGATGGCAGGCATCCTGGCCGCCGGCGTGGCGCCTGCCGTCCACGCGCAGGAAGCCGTGCGCTGGCGGCTTGCCACGAGCTTTCCGAAGTCGCTCGACACGCTGCACGGGTGCTCGGTCAAGTTCGCCGAGACGGTGAAGAACCTCTCGGGCGGCAAGTTCGAGGTGTCGGTCCATGCCGCAGGCGAACTCATCCCTGCCTTCGGCATCGTCGATGCACTGAGCAACGACACGCTCGAGATGGGCACGACGGCGTCGTATTACTACACCGGGAAGGATCCGATCTTCGCCTTCGGATGCGCGGTTCCGTTCGGCATGACCGCGGCCCAGAGCCTCGCCTGGAAGGAGCACGGCAACGGCCGCAAGCTCCTCGACGAGCTCTACGGCAAGTACAACTTCCACGCGCACAACGCCTTGAACACCGGCACGCAGATGGGCGGGTGGTACCGCAAGGAGATCAAGTCTCCCGAGGACTTCAAGGGCCTGAAGATGCGCCTCGGCGGCGGCGTCTTCGGCGAGTCGATGGCCAAGCTCGGCGTCGTTGCGCAGAACATGCCCGGCGGCGAGGTCTACCAGGCGCTGGAAAAGGGAACGCTCGATGCGGCCGAATTCGTCGGCCCCTACGACGATGAGAAGCTGGGCTACGCCAAGGTGACCAAGTACTACTACTGGAACGCGTGGTGGGAAGGCGGCGCCGACCTCGAGTTCTTCATCAACAACAAGGCCTACGCCAAGCTCTCCCCGGAACACAAGGCGATCGTGCAGGCCGCGGCGGCCGTCGCGTACAAGGACGGCACCAGCAAGTACATGGTCCTCAATCCCCCGGCGCTGAAGCGGATCGTCGCGAGCGGGATCCAGTTCAAGGCGTTTCCGAAGCCCGTGGTCGACGCCGGCTTCCAGGCGGCGCAGGAGGTCTACGCGGAGCACAGCGCCAAGTCACCGGAGTTCAAGAAGGTGTTCGAGGACATGCGCGCCTTCCAGCGCGATCAGATCCTCTGGAACCGGATCTCCGAGCTGCCGTTCACGCAGTACATGGCATCGGCGAAGATCTGACGCCGCACGCGGGTGCGCACGGCATCCGCGCGATGAACCGTAACCGCGGCGTCCTGCCGCGGTTACGGCTTCCCCGTCGACTGCTGCAGCGCCTTCACCGGATCGTCGGCGCCCTCGGCGGGTGACGGAGCGACCATGCCCGGAATGTCCCCGGGCACGATCGCATTCGGATTGGCACCCGGAGCACTCTCGAGTTGTTGCAGCATCTTCGTGCCGACCGCCTCGAGGTCGACGTTCGACTTCTTGTCGAGATTGCCGATCACGAGGCTGGGGAAAGCGATGAGCACCGCCACCATGACGAGCTGCAGGACGAGAAACGGGATGGCGCCCTTGTAGATCTGCATCGTCGTCACCGGCGCCATGGTCTTGCCGGTCACCGCGTCCACGTACGGCTTGTCGGGCGCGACCGAACGCAGGTAGAACAGCGCGAAGCCGAACGGCGGATGCAGGAACGACGTCTGCATGTTGACCGCCAGCAGCACGCCGAACCAGATGAGGTCGATCCCCATCTTCTCGGCGATCGGCGCCAGGACCGGTACGACGATGAACGAGAGCTCGAAGAAGTCGAGGAAGAACGCGAGCACGAACACGAGCACGTTCACGAAGATGAGGAATCCGAGCTCGCCTCCCGGCAACTTGCGCATCAGGTGCTCGACCCATACCGGACCGTCGGCCGCCTGGAACACCATGCTGAAGATCGTCGCGCCGATCAGGATGAACATGACGAACGACGACAGGCGCGTGGTCGCCGCCAGCGCCTGCTTGAGCAGCGTGAAGGAGAGCCGCTTGCGCAGCGTCGCCATGACGAGCGCGCCCATCGCGCCCATCGCCCCGCCTTCGGTCGGCGTGGCGACACCCAGGAAGATCGTTCCGAGCACGAGAAAGATCAAAAGGAGCGGCGGGATGAGGACGAACGTGACCCGCTCCGCGAGCTTCGAGAGCAGCCCGAGGTGCAGCACGCGATTGATGGCGGCGATGAGCCAGGCGACGAAGACCCCACCGCACATCGCGACCACGATCTTCTCGTCGGTGGGCACCGACAGCACCGGCTCGCCCAGCCACCACGTGTGCACCGCCTCCATGTGGCGACCCAGGAACACCGCCACGGCGACCGACAGTGCCGTCAGCACGGTGAGCGAACGGTAGCCGTGAGCGCCGTTGGGCTCGAGGAACGTGCGTGCCTCAGGCGGTAGCGCCGGCACCGTGCTCGGCCGGAAGATGGCGAGGCACACGACCCAAAGAACGTAGAGCCCCATCAGCGTGAAGCCCGGGATGAAGGCGCCCTTGTACATGTCGCCGACGCTCTTGCCGATCTGGTCGGCGAGCACGATCAGCACCAGCGAAGGCGGGATGATCTGCGCGAGCGTCCCGGAGGCGGCGATGGTCCCGCTGGTCAGGCTGCGGCTGTAGCCGTAGCGCAGCATGATGGGCATGGAGATGAGTCCCATCGAGATCACCGACGCGGCAACGACGCCCGTGGTGGCGGCGAGCATGGCACCGACGAAGATGACCGCCAGCGCGAGGCCGCCGCGCAGCGGCCCGAACACCTGCCCCACCGAATCGAGCAGATCCTCGGCCATGCCGCTGCGCTCCAGGATCAACCCCATCAGCGTGAAGAAGGGAACCGCCAGGAGCGTCTCGTTGCCCATGATCCCGAACAGGCGGAACGGGAGCACGGCGAGGATCGACGACGGAAAGATATCGAGCGCGACGCCCGCAAGGCCGAAGAAGAGCCCGGCCGCGCCCAGGCTGAAGGCAACGGGAAAGCCCAGGATGAGAAACACGATGAGCCCCCCGAACATGATGGGGGCGAAATTGGCAGCGACGAATTCCATGACGAGAACGTGCGTCGCCGTCAGTGCGCCTGTGCAGGCCGCTGCGTCGCCTTGCCCGCGTCGGGCGTGGCGTCGCGCAGCGCCTCGATGAGCTTCTGCTCGTCGCTTTGCGCATCACGCTTCTCGGTCGGATCAGGACCGCATCCGCGCAGGAACGCGATGCACTTGATGAGCTCCGACCAGCCCTGCAGGAGCAGCAGCGTGAATCCCACGGGCAGCGCGAACCACACCGGCCATCGCACGAGCCCTCCCGGATTGCCGGACATCTCTCCCGACACGAGCTTCTCGATCGCCACCGGAATGCAAAGGTAGAGGACCATGAGGCACATCGGCGTCAGGAACAGCGCATAGCCGACGATGTCGATCCAGATCCGCGCGGCCTTGGGCAGGTGGCTGTTGACGACGTCGATGCGCACGTGCTGGCGATGCAGCAGCGTGAAGCCGGCGGCGGCGAGAAACGACCAGGCGAAGAGGTACCACTGCGCCTCGAGATAGGCATTCGAGCTCGTGTCGAAGAGCTTGCGCACGATCGCATTCAGCGCGCTGATGGCGGTGGCGGCAAAGATGAGCCAGATCACGTACGTGCCGACCCGGGCGTTGAGTCGGTCCACGGCGCGGGAGAATCGTTGCAACGCTTGCATCGACGCCATCCAGTCGATCGGTGATAAGAAGAGGCCACGGCGATGTGGGACGCCGCGCCGAGGCGCAGCGGGCCCGCGGTCCGCATCGCCCCCGGCATGCGGCGGCGCACCGGGTCGCACATTGTACGGGTGCCTCACGCGCCGCGACACGTCAGGACGAAGCGGCGAGGCTCCTTTCGGAAACGCGGCGGCTCTCCGACGCATCCAATGGTCAGGACGGACGGCGCCGCCGCCCCGACCGGAACCCTGCGCAACCAAGGAGCCCATCATGCCGATTCGAAACGTCCCCAACCCGACCCGCCGCCTGATCGGCGCCGCGGCCGCAGCAGCCCTGCTTGGCCTGCCGCTGCATGCGCCGATCGCCTCGGCCCACGATGGGCCGCACGCCCCGGTGGCGTGCCGCCCCGCCGCGAACGCGCTGCACGATGCGATGCGCGGGCTGTGGGCGCAGCACATGGAGTGGACGTTCGCCGCGGTGACGGCCTTCGCCACCGACTCGCCGTCGTTCAAGGCGACCGCAGCGCGACTGATGCGCAACCAGGTCGACATCGGCAATGCGATCAAGCCCTTCTACGGCGACAAGGCAGGCGATATCCTCACCAGGCTGCTGCAGGAGCACATCGACGCGGCGGTCGCGGTGGTCAAGGCGGCGAAAGCGAACGACAAGACCGCGCTCGACAGGAACGTCGCCGCGGCCTACGCCAACGCGCAGGAGATCGCCGACTTCCTTGCCGCCGCGAACGTCAACTGGCCACAGGCGACGGTGCGCGACATGCTCAAGGGACACATCGACACGACGCTGGTATATGCGACGTCGCTGCTGCAGGGTCGGTACGACGAAGGCATCGAAGAGTACGGCAAGGCCGAGGAGCACATGCTGATGCTTGCCGACGCCTTGAGTGACGGCCTGATCACCGCCTTCCCGAAGAAGTTCGAGCTGTGACCGGGGCCGGGGATACAACGATGATCGCTACAGCCACCGTCCCTGTTGCCCACAAGGCGGGCATCACGCAGACGACACCCGCCTCCGGCCGCATCCGCCGTCGCCTGATCGAGGCAGGCCAGCGGTTCCACGCCAACGACAACATCGCCGCCTTCGTGCGTCCGGGCGAACTCGACGAGTTGCGCAACGAGGTCCAGGGGCACGTGCACGAGTTGCTGCGCGCGTTGGTAATCGACACCGCGAGCGACCACAACACGATCGACACCGCACGCCGCGTGGCGAAGATGTTCGTCGACGAGGTGTTCCGCGGGCGCTACGAGTCGCCCCCCGAGATCACCCGCTTTCCGAACGCGGCACAACTGAACGAGTTGATGATCGTCGGCCCGATCCGCGTGCGCAGCGCCTGCTCGCACCACCTGTGCCCGATCATGGGCCGGGTGTGGATCGGCGTGCTGCCCAGCCCGACGTCGGACCTGATCGGCCTGTCGAAGTACGCGCGCCTGTGTCACTGGATCATGAGCCGGCCTCAGATCCAGGAGGAAGCGGTCGTGATGCTGGCCGACGAGCTCGAGCGCCGCATTCGCCCCGAGGGGCTCGCGGTCGTCATGCGGGCCGAGCACTTCTGCATGCACTGGCGCGGTGTCAGGGACGATGAATCGTCGCTGACCAACTCGGTCATGCGCGGCGCCTTCTTGACGGACGCGAACCTGCGGCGCGAGTTTCTCGACCTCACGACGCGCGGCGACCGATGATCGCGCGACGAGCCGCAGCGGCACCCCTCGCGGCGCCAGAATGCGAGCCAGCCGAGCACCGGATGCACCGCAAACGAGGAGTCGCCATGCACGCCCGAAGCCAACACCGACCGGCAGCCATATCGGCGCACACGCCGGAGCACGAACTCATCGCGCGCGCCGCCACCGGCGATGGCGCAGCCTTCGAGCAGTTGATGCGCCGGCACAACCGGCTGCTCTTTCGTACCGCACGCAGCATCCTCAAGAACGATGCCGAAGCCGAGGATGCGGTCCAGGAAGCCTACCTGCGGGCGTGGCGCGCGCTGGGGGACTTCCGCACCGAGAGCCGCCTTTCGACGTGGCTCGTGCGCATCGTCGCCAATGAGGCACTGGGCCGGTTGCGCCGCACCGGCGCTTCGGTCATCCCACTGGAGGCAGCCATGCTCGCCGACGATCCCGAAACCCAGGCGGCGCTGACCGACGCGCCCGATCGCGCACCCGAGCAGGCGGCGCTGCGGACCCAGATCCGCGCGCTGCTGGAAGCGCGCATCGACCTGCTGCCCGAGGTCTACCGCACCGTTTTCATGCTGCGCGCCGTCGAGGAGATGAGCGTCGAGGAAGTGGCCCTGGCGCTGGACATTCCGCCAGCGACGGTGCGCACCCGGTTCTTCCGCGCCCGCAGCCTGCTGCGCGAGGGGCTCGCCGGCGCGATGGATGCGGCCATCACCGAGGTCCATGCGTTCGACGGCGCACGCTGCGATCGCATCGTCGTGAAGGTGCTCGCCGCGGCGGTGGCGCAGGGGTTGTGCGACCCGAAATGACCGGTTGCGCTTCATCGCACCGGGCCTCGCGCAGACGCGCGGCAGGCGAGCGATGCGCACGCCCGGACGTCCGTTCGCGGGCGCCCGCGCGGCCAAGGTGATGCGTCGCGGCCACCTCGCGTATGCTGCCGGCCATGGCCGACAACGTCTTTCGCGCAAAGGCCCGCGAACCGGCGGCGACCGAGAACCGGCGCGCGGCAGGAACCCTCCTTGCGGCGGTCGTCCTGGTGTTGTCGATCAACGGCGCACTCGATCCGCTCCCAGGCAGTCCGCCGGTCGGGTGGCATGCCCTGCCGATCGGGCTCGTCGCGTGCGCGCTCGCCTGCCTGTGGCGCAAACCGCCGCACGGTACGCTGGGCGGCCTCCTCGTCGTCCTCGCCATACCGGCAGCGACGTACGCGCGCTTTGGATTCGACGACTTCAGCCGGATGGTGATCGTGGGCGTCCTGGTCGTCGTCGGGGGCGTGCTCGTCATCGCCTACCTCGTCGCCGCGATCATGCTGTGGCGCGTGGGTTGGCCGGCGGCGTCGACATCGACGACGACCATCCCGCTGTCCGATGGCGCAGACGGGGTGCCCGAGCCGCTGGCCAAGCGTGTGGAGGCCCTCCGGGCCGTCGGGTTCGTTCCACTCGCACAAAGCGAGGACGCCGAGCACGCATCGCGCGGCCGCGTCGTGCACCTGCTGCACGGCAGGCTCGGCGTCCACGCGTCGGCGACTCACGCCGCAGCGAGACCGAAGGCCGTCGAGATGACGGTGATGACCGCGATTCCGCAACCAGGAGAACACGTCGGCGTTGTCGTGACCGATGCCGTGGACCCTTTTCCGCTTCCTGACGCGGGCGGCACGCGCTACCTTTCGCTGCCCGGATTCCCGGCGCAGTCGCTGCTTGAGGTCGTGCTGGCTTTAAGTCCGCCGCCGCTACGCGTGGCGAAGCTGCCGTCGGGCGAGGAGCTTGTCGCCGTGCTGGCCGAACCGCGCAACCGACTGCGCAACGCGTACATCGAGCGTGGCTACATTCGCGCCAGTGCCTCAGGCGGCGTGCACCGCTACACCGTGCGGGGCCTTGCCATCGCGACGGTGCGCATGCTCTGGCCCGGACGTGCCATCCTCCTCGATCGGTTCAGGCGCGAGGCCGACGCGGCGCTCGACCGCCGGTAGGCACGCTCGTCGGCCCTCGCGCCGACACACCTCCGTCCATATTGACAACCAGTTTCCTATATGGGAAACTGGTTGTCATGAGCCGCAAACAACCTTCCCCGGCGATGCCGGACGCCGGAGCCGCCGCTGTCACCGAGCTGACGCTGACGGTGTTCCGCCTCAACGGCGTGCTGCTGCACTGGGGCGACCAACGGGTCTCACCGCTCGGCCTCACCAGCGCGCGCTGGCAGATGCTGGGCGCCCTCGCGCTGGCCGGCAGGCCGCTGACGGCGCCGCAGGTCGGCGCAGCGATGGGTGTGACGCGTCAGGGGGCGCAGAAGCAACTGAACCTGCTGCTCGAGCAGGGCCTGCTCGAAGCACGCGCGAACCCCGCCCACCGGCGCTCGCCGCTGTACCTGCTGACGCCGCACGGCCTCGCCCTGTACCGCAAGGCCGATCGCCTGTGGGCCGCGAAGGCAGCCGAGTTGGCGGCACGGATTCCAGCCGCGAAGGCCCGCGCGGCCACGCGCGCGCTCGAGTCGATGCTGCATGAATTGCAGCCCGTCAACGAACTCTCGGAGGTCGCATCATGAAATCGAAGCTGCATGGCCTCTTCGGCGCCATTGCGCTCCTTTGCATCGCCACGTTCTGGCTCTCGACCGTCGTGTCGGAGCTCTTCCTCGACAATGCTGCCGTCGTCGCCGTCAAGAACGCGGTGCTGATCGGGATGTGGCTGCTGATCCCGGCGATGGCCGCCACCGGCGGCAGCGGCTTCGCGCTCGCCAAGGGACGCGGTGGCCGTCTCGTCGACGCCAAGGCCCGGCGCATGAGAGTCGTCGCGGCCAACGGGCTGCTGGTGCTGCTGCCCAGCGCCTTCGTGTTGGCCTCGTGGGCCAACGCCGGCCGCTTCGACGGCGCGTTCTATGCGCTGCAGGGTGTGGAACTGCTGGCCGGCGCGGTGAACGTCACGCTGCTCGCGTTGAACATGCGCGACGGGCTCAAGCTCGGCGGCCGCCTCGCGCCGCAGCGGCGCATGGCTATGCCGTCGCGGTAACGCTAACGCTGCTTCACAATCGCTGTATCGCAGTCGGCCTGCAGCCACAGCCACCCGCCGTCGGAACGCCCGAAGCAACGGTGCAGCGGCAGATCGGTGTCGACGCGGGTCGCGCGCTTGTCGCCTGCGATCTCGCCGATGCGCTGTGCGGGCACGCCGATCGCCTTGGCCAGACGGCAGCGGCTCATGCCCAAAGGCTTGAGAAACGCCGCGACGAGCGTCTCGCCCGGCGACAGCGGTTTTCGCGACGAGCCTGTCACGAGGCAACCGGCTGGAGGACGCGGATCCTCGGTGCGAGCTTCGCGCGCAGCTCTCGATCTGCGACCCGCATGCCGTATTCGGATTGCAGGTTCAGCCAGAACCTGGGCTCCATGCCGAAAAAGATCCCGAGCCGAAGCGCAGTGTCCGCCGTGACGGGGCGCCGGCCATTCACGAGCTCGCTGATCCGGCTCGGCGAGACGTCGATGTCCCCCGCAAGCTGGCGGGCGCTGATGCCCATGGGCTTCATGAAATCCTCGAGCAGGATCTCGCCGGGATGGATCTCCTCGAGCAACTTGGGCATGTTTCGAGCTCCTAGTGGTAGCCGACGATCTCGACGTTGTGCGCTCCGTCCGACTTCAAGGCGAAACAGATTCGCCACTGGTCGTTGATGCGAATGCTGCGGTGACCCTTACGGACCATGTCGTCTACCGCTCAAAGATCCAGCACGCTGTCCAGCCCGCGATGGACGCCGACCAGCGTCGACACCTTGCGAATGGCGAGCAACGCACCGTCAACGTACGGGCGAGCGCTGTTCCCTGAGTCGTGACGGATCGTCAGCTTTTGATCCGGCATGCCGAAGATGACCTCGGCGCTGATGACGTAGCCCGGCAGACGAACGGAATGAACCTGCACTCCCGACAGCGTCGTACCGCGAGCTTCCCGGGGGCCCACGGTGCGATCGATCGGGACCGTCGGCGCTGGACGCCGCACTTTCGACAGGCGAGCCGCGAGTTCGCGGGCCGTACCGCTCGGCGCATCGATCTTGTCGTCATGCGCATAGTCGATGATCTCCCACTGCGGAATCAGCTTGGCAGCCGCTTCAGCGAACTTCTGCAGCAGCACGACCGTGAGGGCGAAGTTGCCGCAGGCGAGGACCCCACGTTGCCGCTTACGGGCCACGACATCGAGGTCGGCGTAGTCTTCGTCGGTGAGGCCCGAAGTGCCGACCACCACGTGGGCGCCGCGTTCGAGTGCGGCCAGGACGTTGGTCTTCGCGCTGTCCGGTTTGGTGTATTCGACAAGGACGTCGCAAGGGCCAGCAAGCGCCTCCCCCGCCGAGGCGTACACGGGACAGGTGACGCGAGGTTCGCCCAGGACCTCGCCCAAGTTCCGGCCGGCGTGTTTGCGCGAGACGGCCGCAACCAGGGCGATGTCCGGAGTCTTCGCCATCGAACGCGCGAGCTCGGACCCCGCCCATCCCGTCGCACCTGCGAGACATACCTTGATCACCATGTTGGATAGCTCAATGAGTTGAACCGCCCCGGGGTTTTCACGGGAGCTCCGGGTATGAGTCAGACTGCCATCGGCAACTGACTCGTCGACAGATGGTACGACGCCTCGAGTGCAGCCGGAGGTGACCTGCCCGGGTTTTTCGGACCAATCCCAGTGAGCAGACGATCTACGTCTGGCGACGGCGGTTCGGCAAGCTCGAGCCGGCCGATGTGAAGCGGCTGCGCGAACTCGCGACAGAGAATGCGAAGCTCGAGCGCAAGGTCGCCGAGCGCGAGATGGCGATCGAGACGCTGAAAGAGATCAACCGCCGAAAATGGTGAGCTCGCAGGCCCGACGGGACCAGGTGGCTTTGGCGATGGAGCGTGGGCATTCCCAGCGCCAAGCCTGCGAGTTGATCGAACTGCCCCGCTCGATGTTGCAATACCGTTCGGTGCGTGCCGAGCGTGACGCGCCCGCGCTCGATGCGATGCGGCGGATCGCCGCGACGTATCCGCGCTACGGGTATCGGCGTGTGCGCATCTTCCTGCGGCGCGAAGGCCACCCCATGAGTCCCGAGCGCGTCTGTCGGCTGTGGCGAGCAGCCGGCCTGCAACTGCCGCGGCGGCGGCCACGGCGCCGGGTGGCGAACTCACGGCCGCGCCCCTTGCCCGCGAGCGGCCCCAATCAGGTCTGGGCGTACGACTTCGTCCACGACGCCTGCGCCAACGGGCAGAAGCTCAAGTGTCTAACCGTTATCGATGAGTTCACGCGCGAGTGTCTGGCGATCGGCGTGGCCGGCAGCATCCGCTCAGCGCGCGTGATCGACGCGCTCACCCGTGTGATCAGCACGCGCGGCGCGCCGGCGTTTCTGCGCTCGGACAATGGCCCCGAGTTCGTAAGCAAGGCGATTCTGGAATGGCTCGCCGAGGCGAAGATCGACACCGCGCTGATCGATCCTGGCAAACCGTGGCAGAACGGCGCCGACGAGAGCTTCAACGACGACGCGTTGAGATCGCGATGCGCATCCGACGCCTGCACGGGAGGACGCGGAATCATCTCGCGTGCAGCCGGTAGATCTGGGCCGGCCGATTCGCCCCGGTCCTCATGAGCCCCTCCACAGGTTCGACGACCTGCCGGTCAGCGAGCTTCCGTCGGAACGACGACTTGTCCAGGCGTCGTCCGAGCAACTGTTCGCAGGTCGACTGCAGTTCCCCGAGCGTGAACTGATCCGGGAGGAAGCGCGCCGGCAGGTCCAGGCGCTCGACCTCGGCGCGCGTACTCTCGACCGCCTGGGACACCAGCTGCGAGTGGTCGAACGCCAAGGACTTGTCGGCGATCGCGTCCCCGACGGGTCGCCAGGCGAGCGCTTCGATGCGTTTGCCCGCCGACGGTTTGACGTTCTCGGCCGGCACCAGGGCGCGGTACACGATGCTCAGCGCCCAGGGCGCGCGCGGATCGCGGGTCGGACCGCCGGCGGCGCACAACTGCCTGAGGAAAGGCAGTTCCAGCCCGAGCCGTTCCCGCATGACGCGCTGGGCGGCCGCGTCCAGGGACGCATCCACGTCGATGCGCAGCACGCCGCCCGGCAGCGCCCACTTGCCGGCGTGGGGCGCTTCGGCGCGACGGGCTAGCAGGACCTGCAGCTCGCCGTCGACGAGGCCGAGCACGGCGATCTCCAGCCGCGTGAAGGGCATCGGATGACGCTTCGGGTCTCGGACGGGCGGATCGGTCTTCACGACAAAGGTGTTAGTTGCAAAGTCCAACGAAGTGTTGGATACTCTGTTCGTGGCATCGTACTACTAAGCAGCCAGGAGAGGAAAGCGTGGGATACGACGTGATCGGCGACATCCACGGTCAGGCGGACAAGCTCGAGGCGCTGCTGCGCAAGCTCGGCTACGTCGGCAAGGCATCGGGGTGGGCGCCCCCGCAGGGCCGGCAGGCGGTCTTTCTCGGCGACCTGATCGACCGCGGTCCGGGGCAAGTCAAGGTGGTGAACGCCGTGCGGTCGATGATCGACGCCGGGCACGCCCGCTCGGTGATGGGCAACCACGAGTACAACGCGATCGGCTTCGCGACGCCGCGCCGCGACGCGTCCGGCGAGTTCCTGCGACGGCACAGCCCCAAGAACTTGTCCCAGCACGCCGACTTCCTGCGCCAGGTGGGCGAAGGCTCCGCCCTGCACCGCGAACTGGTCGGCTGGTTCAAGACGCTGCCGCCGATGCTGGACCTCGGGGACATCCGGGTCGTGCACGCCTGGTGGCACCAGCCCCACGTCGACCTGGTGGCACGCAGGGTTCCGCCCGGCCGGGCGATGGACGAGGACTTTCTGCACGCGTCCTACCTCAAGGGATCGCCCGAGTGGGAGGCGATGGAAGGCCTGACCAAGGGACTGGAGATCCGGCTGCCCGTGGGCCACTCCTTCGTGGACCACGGCGGCGTCGAGCGGCACGAGGTCAGAACCCGGTGGTGGCACGAGGAGCCGCGCAGCTATCGCGACGTCGCAATCGTCGGCAACGGGCAGGAGCACCGCGTGCCCGACCACCCCCTTCCCGCCGACTACGTCGGCGCGCCGGTCGAGGGCTCCCCGGTCTTCATCGGCCACTACTGGATGACGGGGCACCCGGGGCTGCAGTCGCCCAAGGTGGCCTGCGTGGACTACTCGGCGGCGAAGGACGGTCCGCTGGTGGCCTACCGGTGGGACGGCGAACAGGAGCTGGATCCGCGGCACTTCGTCGCGGCCGGTTGAAGCACGACACGAACCGAGGAGTGCGGGATGCCCTACGTGGTTATGGTCGACGACAACTTCCACTACATGGACGAGGACGAGCGCTACAAGCACGGCGAGTTCGCCGATGCCGACGTGGCGATCGAGCACTGCCGCCAGATCGTCGACGAGTACCTTGCATCGGCCTACAAGCCGGGGATGTCGGCAAAAGAACTCTGGGAGAGCTACGTGTCGTTCGGGGAGAACCCTTTCATTGTCAGCGTGGACGCGCCCCAGGCGCGCTTCAGCGCTTGGGACTACGCAAAGGAGCGCTGCCAGGTGCTGTGCTGCGGCCGGAGCTCGGCACGCGCGTCTCCGGCCGCCGGCGCGTGCGGGGCTGCCGCCACGTGAACGTCGGCCGAGACGACGGCCGGACGGTTTCCCGACACTGGATCCACAAGGCACGCGGCGAACGTCATAGGGGGCCTCCATCATAGGAGTGCCGGGGCAACCGCGACGACAGCTTCGCGACGCAGCGCGATCGCGAGCTCGACCTGGTGGCCAGTCAGCTGCACGACATGGGCTACCGGCACATGGCCGCGGCCAGCCTCAAGCCCAAGCACGTCGAGGGCCCGGTGGAGCGCTGGCAGGCGGAAGGCCTGGCCGTGGGCACGATCAAGAACCGGATGGCAGAGCTGCGATGGTGGGCCAAGAAGATCGGCAAGCAGAACGTCATCGCCCGCGACAACGACCACTACGGCATCGGCAACCGGCAGTACGTCACCACCGTCAGCAAGGTGCGCGAGCTGAGCGGCGGCGAGCTCGCCAGGATCTCCGATCCCTACACGGCAATGTCGCTCCGCCTGCAGGCGGCCTTCGGTCTACGGCGGGGCGAGTCGATCAAGATCCGGCCGGAGTGGGCCGATCGCGGCGACAGGTTGGCGCTCAAGGACACGTGGACCAAGGGCGGGCGAGGGCGCGAGATTCCCATCCGCAATGCGGAGCAGCGCCAGGTGCTCGACGAGGCCAAGGCGCTCGCCGGCAGGAGCAGCCTCATCCCGGCGGAGCACAGCTACGTCCAGCAGTTGCGGCGCTTCGAGTATCAATGCGCAACGGCCGGCGTGCACCGCATCCACGGCCACCGCCATGAGTATGCGCAGACCCGCTACCGCGAGCTGACCGGATGGCCGGCGCCGGCAGCCGGCGGGCCGCGGTCGCGAGACCTCACGCCCTCGCAGCGCGAGCTCGACCGCGAAGCCCGTCTCACCATCAGCGAAGAGCTCGGCCACGAGCGCGAGCAGATCACCGCGGTGTACCTGGGTCGATAGTCGCCGCCCTGGCTCATCCGACGCCCAGAATCCAGCCCTCGACACCAGCCACCATGCGCTCGGGCGGTGTCAGATTCGGCTGCAAGTACCGCGCAAGCTGGCCGGACCGATCGGCTTCACTGAGCCACGACGCCACCGTGAAGGCGTCGTGCTGGTCGGGCGTGCGGTCATCCGCGGGGAATGCGTGCTTCCAAAGCGACGGGTAGGCCTCGACGACGGCGGACTTTCCCGCGGGGATCGACCAACCGTCGAACGGCCAGAAGTGCAGGCGGCTGCCGAGTTGTTTGCGCAGGTACAGCAGCCAGGGTATGCCGGCATGGGTCGACTTGGCCACCGAGCCCTGGACGTCGAAGTGGAACACCGACTTGGCGGAGCCGGCGCGCTGTTCGGTCATCCGACGCCAGTGGCTGTTGCCGGTCCGCGCAGCGCCGTTGCCGGCCAGGCCGTCGCGAACGAAATCGACATAGGTGTGTTCGGCATCCGTGGGCCAGTGCCGCTGAAAGTCCTCCAGGAAAGCGGACCAGTCGGGCGGCAGCCGATTTACCTCGAAGTAGCGCAGCGGAAAGGAGAACCCGTGGTCGATGCCGACGATCGTCGGGACGTCTTCCGCGAGCCGCTCCGCCAACCAGTGCGCGATGCCGCGTCGCGTCCAGTACTTGCGTGGGCTGGGCGGCGGTGCGACCTCCTTGGCCTCGGACTCGCCGACGGCGCAGTACACGCGCAGTCCCTTGAGACTCGATTCGGGCGTCTCGGCTCCGGAATAGTCGATGCCGATGTAGCGGGAAAACGCGGTCATCGAGAACAGCGGCCGACTCAGGACACCTCGGCCAGCAGGCTTTCGTAGGGGATCTTCAGCCCTTCGTGCAGTCGCTTGACCATCCGCAGGCTGAGCGGCCGTTTGCGGTTCAGCACCTCGGACACCCGTCCGCTCGGACCGATGAAGGGCTCGAGGTCACGAGGCGTCAGTCCCTCCTGCTCCATGCGGAACTTGATGGCCTCCACCGGGTCCGCGGGCCCGAAGTCGTAGTGCTTGTTCTCGTAGGCCTCGACGAGGGTCACGAGAACGTCACGCTCATCGGCGTGCGCGGTGCCTTCCTCGGCCTGGAAGATCTTCTCCAGGCGGCGGAAAACATTCTTCAGGTCGTCGTCACTTCGGATCGGCTTAATAGTCATTCACGCTCTCCACGTCGATGCGGTCGTACTGCGCATGCGTCCCGACGAACTTCACCCAGGCGATCCCCGCCTGGTACTGCACTTCGACCACCAGCCGGTACTTGTTGCCGCCCACGTTGAACACGACGCGGTTGTTGCCGCAGATGCTCGCGCTGGCGTACTGATCCTTGATGTCCTGCGGCCGGCGCCACTTAGCCTTGAGGGCCTCTTCGTACCAGCTGTGCAGCGGGCCTCGCGCATCGGCACAGCCGGGGCGCTCCCAGAACTTCTGCAGGGTGCTCTTGGCGATGACCCTCATCGCACCCAGTATCTCCCGTTTTGGGAGGTCCGTCAATGAACACGGCCTGCCACGAGACAAATGTCCGCACTGCTGACAGAAAAGAAAACGCCCGGGCAGACGTTGTGAGGCTTGCCGGCCTTCATGCGGCTCTTCGGGATCGTCCACACAGCGTTCTCGAAGTCGACCTCGTCCCAGGTGGCCTCGATCAGCTCGCTCTTGCGCACGAGAGTCAGCAGGATCAGACGCAGCGCCAGGCGGATGGTCGGCAGGGTCGCGGTGGCGTCCAGCACTCGGTGCATGACGCGGATCTCGGACGGCGACAGCGCACGGTCCTTGGCCACGAAGGTGCCGATCGATGAGGGGCCGACTTCGTCCGCGGGATTCGGCGCCTTCTCCCCGTGGAGCGCCGCGAAACCGAACACCTGCTTGACGATGTCGCGCACGCGCACGGCGGTCGCCGGTGCGCCGCGCGGCTTGACCTTGGCGCACAGGTTGCGCAGGTCTTCCGCGCCGACTCGGCCATCAGCCGATTGCGGAACACCGGCATGATGTCCCGGTCGATGATGCTCTTGCGCATCGACTTGGTGCTCTCGGCCATCCTGGCCTCTTCCAGCCAACGCTTCGTGAACTCCTCGAAGGTCTTGGCCTCGGCCTTCCTGCGCTTCTCGCGCTGCTTCTCCTGGGAGGGAGACCGGCCTTCGGCGATCGCCTTGCGCGCTTCCACGCAGCGCTCGCGCGCCATCAGAAGCGAGATCCCGTCCTTCGATCCGTAGCGGCCGATAGTGAGGGTCTCCCGCCGGCCGTTGAGTCGGTAGCCGAGACGGAAAGTGATCGTGCCCCTGGGGGACACGGTCACGTACATCCCGTCCCGGTCGGCGATCTTGTAGGTGGTGGCCTGGGGCTTGATGCCCCTGAGCGTGCCATCGGACAGCATCGGCAGTCCCTCCTCTCGGAGAAATTTTGCCGTCACGATGATTTGGCCGCTCCAACCGCGCTAACCTGTTGAGTAGTATTGTTTTCCTGCAACTTTTTTCCCGTCAGTGACCTCAAAGCGCTGACGGTAAAAACTTTGGACCTGTCTGCGTCTGATTTCTACCGTCAGATTTACCGTCAAACTGGAAGGCATCTCCCCGATAGATGTCGATAGATTTCGACAGACGTTCTCTATACGTGGCAACAACTTAGCAGCGATTTTCGATAGACCCCGATAGACGTTGAAAGACGCCGAATCACTCCCACTCGATCGTCGCCGGCGGCTTCGCGGAGATGTCGTACACCACGCGGTTGAAGCCGCGCACCTCGTTGGTGATGCGGCTCGAAACGCGCGCGAGCAGTTCGTGCGGGAGCGGGGCCCAGTGCGCAGTCATGAAGTCGGTCGTCTGCACCGCGCGCAGCGCCACGGCGTTCTCGTAGGTGCGTCCGTCGCCCATCACGCCCACACTCTTCACCGGCAGGAACACGGCAAAGGCCTGCGAGGTCTTGTCGTACCAGCTCTTGCCGTCGGCATCGCGCGCGGCATGCAGTTCCTCGATGAAGATCGCATCGGCGCGACGCAAGAGATCGGCGCGTTCGCGCGTGACCTCGCCCAGGATGCGCACGCCGAGTCCGGGCCCGGGAAACGGGTGACGAAACACCATCTCGCGCGGAAGACCGAGTTCGAGGCCCAGTTCGCGCACCTCGTCCTTGAAAAGATCGCGCAACGGCTCGAGCAGCTCGAGGTGGAGCGTGTCGGGCAGTCCACCGACGTTGTGATGCGACTTGATCGTGTGCGCCTTCTTGGTTGCCGCGCCTGCGCTCTCGATCACGTCGGGATAGATCGTTCCCTGGGCGAGCCACTTCACGTTGGTGAGCTTCGCTGATTCGCGCTGGAATACATCGACGAAGAGGCGGCCGATGATCTTGCGCTTGGCTTCGGGATCGTCGATGCCCCGCAGCGCTTCCAGGAACTCGGCGCTGGCATCGACGTGGATCACCCGCACGCCGAGATTCTGCGCGAAGGTGCGCATCACCTGCTGCGCCTCGTTCAGGCGCAGCAGGCCGTGATCGACGAACACGCAGGTGAGACGATCGCCGATCGCACGCTGGATGAGCGCGGCCGCAACCGACGAGTCGACACCACCCGAGAGCCCGAGCAGCACCTCGTCGTCGCCCACCCGGGAGCGGATCGCGGCGATCGCCTCGCTCACGTAATCGTGCATGTTCCAGTCGTTGCCGATCCCGCAGATGTCGTGGGCGAAGCGGGCGAGGATCGCCATGCCTTGCGTCGTGTGCGTGACCTCGGGGTGGAACTGGACGGCGTAGAAGCGTCGCGACTCGTCGGCCATCGCGGCGATGTCGCACGCGGCGGACGAGCCGATGCGGCTGAAGGACGGTGGCAGGGTGGTGACCTTGTCGCCGTGACTCATCCAGACGTCGAGCAAGCCGTGACCCTCGGCGTTGCGCCGATCCTCGAGATCGCGAAAGAGCGCGGAATGTCCGCGGGCGCGCACTTCGGCGTAGCCGAACTCGCGCACCGCACCGCGCTCGACACTGCCGCCGAGGGCGACCGCCATCGTCTGCATGCCGTAGCAGATGCCAAGGACCGGCACGCCTTGCGTCCAGACGGCAGCGGGTGCTCGCGGCGAGCCCGCGTCGGTCACGCTGTCGGGCCCGCCGGACAGCACGATGCCGCGCGGTGCGTAGCTTCGCACGAACGCGTCGGACACATCGTACGGGTGGATCTCGCAGTACACGTGCGCCTCGCGCAGTCGTCGCGCGATGAGCTGCGTGTACTGCGCGCCAAAATCGAGGATCAGGATCTTCGGATGCGACGATGCGGCCATGGTCGGTGACGTGCTCGGCAACGCACGAGGCCGGCGATGGCCGGCCTCGTGCAAGGCGCTCAGGTCGAGCGCCGGTATCGATGACGAATCGCCGCGGCCGCGATCGCCGCGACGCACTCCTGTTTCACTGGATCCGGTAGTTGGGTGCTTCCTTGACGATCTGCACGTCGTGCACGTGCGATTCGCGAATCCCGGCCGACGTGATCTCGACGAACTCGGCGCGCGTGCGCAATTCCTCGATCGTGCCGCAACCGCAGTACCCCATCGCGGCGCGGACGCCGCCCATGAGCTGGTGGATCACGGAATGCAGCACGCCCTTGTACGGAACCCGACCCTCGATCCCCTCGGGAACGAGCTTCTCCGCGGCGCCCTCGCCTTCGGCATCCTGGAAGTAGCGATCCGAGCTCCCCTCCTGCATCGCGCCGAGCGAGCCCATGCCTCGGTAGCTCTTGTACGAGCGTCCCTGGAAGAGCTCGATCTCGCCGGGCGCCTCCTCGGTACCGGCAAAGAGGCTGCCCAACATCACGCACGACGCGCCGGCGGCGATGGCCTTTGCCACGTCACCCGAATGCCGGACGCCGCCGTCGGCAATGACCGGGATGCCGCTCGTACCGAGCCCCTCGATCGCAAGCTGGATCGCCGAGATCTGCGGCACGCCGACCCCCGCGACGATCCGCGTCGTGCAGATCGAGCCGGGTCCGATGCCGACCTTGACGGCGTCGGCGCCATGATCGGCGAGCGCCCTGGCACCGGTCGCGGTTGCGATGTTGCCGCCGATGACCTGCGCCAGCGGAAACTTCTTCTTGATCGTCGCCACACGCTGGAGCACGCCCGCCGAGTGGCCGTGCGACGTGTCGACGACGATGACGTCCACCCCCGCCGCCACCAGCGCCTCGACGCGCTCGTCGGTGTCGGGGCCGGTTCCCACGGCGGCACCGACGCGCAAGCGTCCGTGCTCGTCCTTGCACGCATCGGGATGCTCGATGCCCTTCAGGATGTCCTTGACGGTGACAAGACCACGCAGCTCCATGTCACCGTTGACGACGAGCACCCGCTCGATGCGATGCCGGTGCATGAGCTCCTTGGCGTCCTCGACGTCGGCGCCCTCGGTGATCGTCACGAGGCGATCGCCCTGGGTCATGATCTCGGCGACGGGGTGATCGAGCCGCGTCTCGAAGCGCAGATCCCGATTGGTCACGATGCCGACGACGCGGCGACCTTCGACCACCGGCAATCCCGAGATGCGGTGCTTGCGGGTGAGATCGAGGACCTCGCGCACGGTCATCGTCGGCGGAACGGTGATCGGGTCCTTGACGACCCCACTCTCGAAGCGCTTGACCTTGGCGACTTCGGTCGCCTGCTTCGCGGGCGACATGTTCTTGTGGATGATGCCGAGTCCGCCCTTCTGCGCGATGGCGATGGCCAGGCGCGCCTCGGTGACGGTATCCATCGCCGCGGAAACGAGCGGGATGTTGAGCTTGATGTTGCGGGTGAGGCGGGTCGCGAGCGAAACGTCGCGAGGAACGACGAGGGAATGGGCAGGGACCAGCAGGACGTCGTCGAAAGTCAGCGCTTTGCGGACGACACGCATGTGAGATTCTCCGGTGCGCAAAAAACGATTATACACGTGCGACCGACTGGCTCTTTTCGCTCGTTGCGCCGGCGCGACGGAGGCACTTGGCGGTGCCCGTCACGGTCGCGTCGGGTTGACGATCGCCGGGGCGGCGCGCTACCGTGCGCCGGATGACGTGCGCGCGACGACGCGCACCGGAAGGAGCCTCTTCGTGACCGTCGAATCCCGCCTTCGATTCTTGCACCGCTCGCGTGGCGCGCTGTTCGCGGCCTGTGCCGTGGCCTTGCTCTTCGCGAACCCTGCGGCCGCTGCACTGTACAAGTGGACCGACGCCAACGGTCGCGTCGTGTACTCCGACCAGCCGCCCGCCGGCAACGAGAAGTACGAGATCGTGGGTGGCGCCGCACCGCCGTCGAACCCCAACGCCGTCAAGGACCTCGCAGCGAAGGAAGCCGAGTTCCGGAAGCGCCAGACCGATGCCGCCAAGGCGGAGAAGAAATCCGACGCCGAGCGTGTCAAGCAGGCGAAGCTCAACGAAATGTGCGAGCGCGCACGCGCCAACGTCCGCACGCTCGCCGCCGAGCAGGTTGCGCTCGTGCGCCACAACGAGAAGGGCGAGGCGGTCCCGGTCGACGACGCCACGCGTCGCCGCGAGCGGGTCGAGGTCGAGGCGTGGATCAAGGCCAACTGCGGGGGCTAGCAGCACGCTCCTGACGAAACGGGCGCCCGCGGGCGCCCGTGTTGCTGCGACGGCGCAACGCGCTACCGCTTCTCGAGCTGCGCCTGGTTGATCTTGACTTCGGTCTTGGCGCGAAGGCTCGCAAGATACGCGTTGAAGACCTCACGCCCCACCTCGCTTGCGAGCCGGCTCGACGCGGCGTCGACGCGTGACTTGTCGGCGACAGCCGGCGTTTCCACCTTCAGCACCCGCACGATCGAAAAGCCTCCTTGCTCGTTGGTGGCGCCGGTGTACGCGGGAAGCTTCTGCGGATCGACCATGAACACGCGATTGAGCACGGGAGGCGGCAGGCCGGGTTGGAACTGACCGCGACCCACCGTGATCGGCTTGCCGAAGACGAGACCCAGGTCCTTGTCGGCCTTGCCGGCGACAAGCTCGGCAAGCTTCGCCTGCCCCGCCTTCTGCGCGAGTTCACTCGCGGCGCGGTGCACGAGCTGCTGGTGGATCTCGTTTTTCACTTCGTCGAAGGGACGCGGCGCGGCGGGCTTGTATTCGAGGACGCGCGCCGAGATGAGCGCGTTCGTCCCCACTTCGATCGCTTCGGTATTGCGCTTGCCCTGCACCGACTCGGGTGAGAACAGCGCTTCGACGAACTTGGCACTCCCGAGTCCGATCGCCTGCGCCTGCGCGCGGGTGACGAATCCCGGCGTCGTCTGAACCTTGAGGTCGAGCGCCTTGGCGGCACCCGCGAGGCTGTCCGCCTGCTCGTAGACGAGATTCTGGAACTGGTCGGCGGCGGCCGCGAATTTCTGCGCCGCCTTGTCCTTCTTGAGCTCGCCCTCGATCTGCGCACGCACTTCCTCGAACGGTCGCGTGTGACCTGCGCGTTCGCCGGTGACCTTGATCACGTGCCAGCCGAACTCGGTTCGCACCGGCGGCAGGAGATCGCCGGTCTTGGCCGCGAAGACCGCGTCCTCGAAGGGCTTCACCATCGAGCCGCGACCAAAGCTGCCGAGATCACCTCCTTGCGCCGCAGAGCCCGGGTCCTTCGAATACTGCTTGGCGAGCTCGGCGAACTTCGTGGGATCGGCCTTCGCCTTGGCGTAGACCTCATCGGCGAGCTTCTTCGCCGCCGCGTTGGCATCGTCCTTGGCGTCCGCGGCAACGGGAATGAGGATATGCGCGGCGGAGCGCTCTTCCGGCGCCGAATACTGCGCCGTGCTCGCGTCGTACTGCTTGCGCACCTCTTCCGGCGTCACCGTCACCTGCGCCGAGAGCGCGTCAGGCGTGAGCAGCAGGTATTCGATCTTCGCCTGCTCGGGGACCTGGAATGCGGCGGGATTCTTGTCGTAGAACTCGCGGACCTGCGCGTCGTCGACCTTCACGTCCTTCAAGAACGGGTCGATCGGGATCGTGGCCAGCGCCACCTCGCGCTGCTGCTCGAGCAGGCCGACGAAACGCTCCGCGGACGAATGCGCAACGATCGTCGCCTGCGTGATCGCGTCCTGCACCGCCCCGGTGACGAGGTCCTCGCGCACGCGCTGCTCGAAATACGGGGCCGGCATGTTCTGCGCGGCGAGGAACATGCGATAGCGATCGTTGTTGAAGTGACCGTCGACCTGGAACGTCGGGATCGAAGCGATGTATTGCTGCAATTGCGCATCGGAAACCCGGAATTTCTCTTCGCGTGCCTTGTTCGACACCAGCCTCTGGTTGATGAGGTTGTCGAGGAGCGCGAAGCGGACGTCGGGATTGTCGAACATCCTGGAGTCGAAATTGGCACCCATCTGGCGGCGCAGCGCCTCGGTCTGCTCGCGGATCGCGTCGTTGAATTCGTTGTCGGTGATCTTGTCGCCCGCGACCGTGGCCACGACGCCTTCCAGGCTTCGACCGCCGAAGTAGAAGTCGACGCCGAAGAAGGCGAACGGAACCATCAGCAGGAAGAGGATGAATTGCGCGGTGCGCTTGTGCTTGGTGACGAGATCGAACATGGACGATTCTTGGCTGGCGAGCGAAGGGACCTGCGGCGCGGGGGCGGCGCCTCGAGCCTTGGCCGGCCGCGCTCACTCGGGGCGGTGGAAGTTGGCTAACTGTTTGTTTTGACGAAATTATACATGGCGTGCTCGGGAGCGGGCGGGCGGCGGAGCGCTGGCGCGCGGGCCCACGCGACGCGCGGTGCGCATGCGCCGCCTGTCAGCCGTCGTTCTCGGCGACGGGCTTGGGCAGGGGAATCGCCAGCACCTTGTCGATCTTCTTGCCGTCCATGTCGACGACCTCGAAGCGCCAGCCGCCCCACTCGACCGCCTCGCCTTCGCGCGGCAGGTGCCCGGTCAGCAGCATGAACAGGCCGCCCAGCGTGTGATAGCGACCGCGCTTCTCGTCGGGAAGTTCAGCCAGGGCGAGGCGATCCTTGAGTTCGACCAGCGGAATGAGTCCATCGAGGAGCCAGGAACCGTCGTCGCGCTGCACCGCCCATGCGGTCTCCGGATCGCGCGGCTGGAATTCGCCCGTGATCGCCTCGACGAGGTCTTGCAAGGTGACGATGCCGAGAATCTCACCGTACTCGTCGACGACGAACGCGACCTGGCCGTCGGAGGATCGGAAGTGGTCGAGCAGTTCCATGCCGGTGACGGTCTCGGGCACGTACAGCGGAGTGCGCAGGTCCTTGGTGAGGTCCGGCCGCTCGCCTCGAGCCATGCGCGCGAGGAGACGGCGCGCCGTCAGTACACCCAGGATATCGTCGAAGCCACCGCGCACCACCGGGAAGCGCGCATGATCGGAGGTCTCGATGATGCGCAGCGTTTCCTCGAACGGGGCGTCCACGTCGAGCGTCACGACGTCGCCGCGCGGCACCATCAGCGAACTGATCTGCCGGTCGTCGAGGCGGAACACGTTGCGCAGCATCGTGTGCTCGTGCGTCTCGATGACGCCTGCGCTGCGACCCTCGGCCAGGACGGCGTGGATCTCCTCCTCGGTCACCGGCGCGCCGGTCCGTTCGGTGACGCCGACCACGCGCAACAGCGCCTTGGTCGACTCGGTGAGCAACCACACGAAAGGTTTCGTCGCGGTCGCGAGCCAGCCGATCGGTTGCGCGACGAGGCGCGCGATCGCCTCCGGGTTCGTCTGGCCGAGCCTCTTGGGCACGAGTTCACCCAGGACGATCGAGAAGTACGTCACGACGATGACGACCAGCGCCGTCGCGGCGTGCTGCGCGAAGCGTGGCGAGGCGCCCAGGGTGGTGAGCCACACCGCGAATGGCTCGGCAAACGCGGCCTCCCCGACGATCCCGTTCAGGACACCAATCGACGTGATCCCGATCTGGATCGTCGACAGGAATCGCGTCGGATCCTCGCCCAGTCGTGCCGCGGCGATCGCCGCCGAATCTCCCGCGTCGATGAATTTCTGCAAGCGGGCCTTGCGCGCGGTGACGAGCGCGATCTCCGACATCGCGAAGAGGCCGTTGAAGACGACGAGGAGAAGCAGGACCGCTACTTCCATGCGCAGCGCGTGGTGCGGCGATCGGAGGGCCGAGCGCCGCGGGTCGAGCGGAAGGAAACGAGGTGTTGGCGGAGTGGACGGGACTCGAACCCGCGACCCCCGGCGTGACAGGCCGGTATTCTAACCAACTGAACTACCACTCCGACGGCGCGGCGCGAACGCCACGACGCTAGGCAAGACATGCTGCTGCAGCGGCGGCGATGCATCCCACGGTGCAACGCGCCGGCGAACTGGTGGGTGCTGAGAGGCTCGAACTCCCGACATTCGCCTTGTAAGGGCGACGCTCTACCAGCTGAGCTAAGCACCCTTGCTTCAATGCTCTGGCGCGTGCTGCCGCCCGCGCGCCGGTTGCAGCCTTCTGGATCCGCCACGCCGGCCGCGCGAAGTCCTCTAGTTTAGCGCATCCTTGAGGGCTTTTCCAGCACGGAACTTCGGGACTCTCGCTGCCTCGATCGCGATCGGTTCGTTGGTGCGCGGGTTGCGTCCTGCGCGGGGCTTGCGCTTGCCGACATAGAACGAGCCGAAGCCCACCAGCGTGACCATGGAACCCTGCTTCAACGAGCCGCTGATGGCGTCGACGGTAGCATCGAGCGCGCGGCCGGCAGCCGCCTTGGAAATATCGGCGTGCTTGGCGATGGCGTCGATCAGTTCGGATTTATTCACAACACTTCCCCTTATCAAACGAATGGCACCGAAGGGTCCGGATGCATCTCGTCGCGACGATCACTGCATCGGAACAGTGTTTATAGCTTCGCCGATATGCGAGGTCAAGAATGTTCGCGCCGCGTCGCACTCGCGTCTTCGCACGCAGGCGCGGCACTTGCCTCGCGTCATCCGCGAAGTAGCGCGCGCACGTGCTTGATGCCGCGACGTTAGTCGCGGTGGCGGCGGCCCGTGGGTCCACGCCACGCGACGCGCGGCACGCTTCGTGCGTGCGCGTGCTGCACCGCGGCGTGCGTCAATGCTTGAGCGCGGGCGTCTTGTCGTCCGCACCGGATGCCGACGGCACCGGTGGCGGCTCGCCTTCGACCTTGTCGTCGGGAAGGGCAACCGGCTGCCGCTCGAGCGCCTGCTCGAGCACCTGCTCGATCCAGCGCACCGGATGAATGTCGAGACGATTCTTGATCTCGTCGGGAATCTCGGCGAGGTCCTTGACGTTCTCTTCCGGGATGAGCACGGTCTTCACCCCGCCGCGGCCTGCGGCGAGGAGCTTCTCCTTCAGTCCGCCGATCGGCAGCACTTCGCCGCGCAACGTGATCTCGCCGGTCATCGCGACGTCGCAGCGCACCGGGATGCCGGTCAGGATCGACACGATCGCGGTGACGATCGCGCCGCCCGCGGACGGCCCGTCCTTCGGCGTCGCGCCTTCGGGAAGGTGGATGTGCAGGTCGGTCTTGGTATAGAAATCCTGCGGGATGCCCAACTGCCGGCTGCGGTGACGCACGACGGAGAGCGCCGCCGCGATCGACTCGTTCATGACGTCACCCAGCTTGCCGGTGCTCGTCGTCTTGCCCTTGCCGGGCAACGACACCGCCTCGATCGTGAGGAGGTCGCCCCCGACCTCGGTCCACGCGAGCCCGGTGACCTGCCCCACCTGGTTCTTCTTCTCGGCGATGCCGTAGGTGTAGCGGCGCACGCCCAGGTACTTGTCGAGATTCTTCGCACTGACTTCGACCGGTCCCTTGCTTCGGCGCGCCTTGCCTTCGCTCTCCTTCAACAGCAGCGCCTTCACCACCTTGCGACAGATCTTGCTGATGTCGCGCTCCAGGCTGCGCACGCCGGCCTCGCGCGTGTAGTAGCGCACGATGTCGCGCAGCGCCGACTCGGAGACGTGCAGCTCCTCCGGCTTGATGCCGTTGTTCTTCATCTGCTTGGGCAGCAGGTACTGCTTGGCGATGGCGATCTTCTCGTCTTCGGTGTAGCCCGACAGGCGGATGACCTCCATGCGATCGAGCAGCGGCGCCGGGATATTCATCGTGTTGGCGGTGGCCACGAACATCACGTCGGACAGGTCGTACTCGACCTCGACGTAGTGGTCGACGAACGTGTCGTTCTGCTCCGGATCGAGCACCTCGAGCAGCGCCGACGACGGATCGCCGCGAAAGTCCTGCCCCATCTTGTCGACTTCGTCGAGCAGGAACAGCGGATTGCGCACGCCGACCTTGGTCATGTTCTGCAGGATCTTGCCCGGCATCGAGCCGATGTACGTGCGCCGGTGGCCGCGGATCTCGGCCTCGTCGCGCACGCCGCCCAGCGACATGCGGATGAACTTGCGGCCCGTGGCCCGCGCGATCGACTGGCCGAGCGAGGTCTTGCCCACGCCAGGGGGGCCGACGAGACACAGGATCGGCCCCTTCAGCCGATCGACGCGCTGTTGCACGGCGAGGTACTCGATGATGCGCTCCTTGACCTTCTCGAGCCCGTAGTGGTCGCTGTCGAGCACCTTGACCGCGTGCGCGAGATCCTTGCTGATCTTGCTTTTCTTGCGCCACGGCAGCGAGGTCAGCGTGTCGATGTACGTGCGCACCACGGTGGCCTCGGCCGACATCGGCGACATCATCTTGAGCTTCTTCAACTCGCCCACGGCCTTGGCCTCGGCCTCCTTGCTCATGCGCGCGGCCTTGACCTTCTTCTCCATCTCGTCCAGGTCGGCGTTCTCGTCGCCTTCGCCGAGTTCCTTCTGGATGGCCTTGACCTGCTCGTTCAGGTAGTACTCGCGCTGACTCTTCTCCATCTGGCGCTTGACGCGCCCGCGGATGCGCTTTTCGACCTGCAGGATGTCGACCTCGCCCTCGATGACCCCCAGGAGATGCTCGAGGCGCTTCGCCACCTCGCTCATCTCGAGGATCTGCTGCTTCTGCTCGAGCTTGAGCGGCAGGTGCGCGGCGATGGCGTCGGCGAGGCGCCCGCCATCGTCGATCCCCGACATCGACGTCAGGATCTCCGGCGGGATCTTCTTGTTGAGCTTGACGTACTGGTCGAATTGCGCGAGCAGTGCGCGGCGCATGGCTTCGACCTCGTTGCTGCCGCCCGGCTCGCCGGGCAAGGTCACCGCCTGCGCGACCAGGTATTCGCCGCGATCGACGACGCTCGCGATGCGCGCCCGCTGCGTGCCCTCGACCAGGACCTTCACGGTGCCGTCGGGGAGCTTCAGCATCTGCAAGACCGTGGCGACGCTGCCGATCTCGTACAGGTCGGCGGCGACCGGGTCATCCTTGGATGCCTGTCGCTGGGCGACGAGGAGGATGTGCTTGCCGGCCTCCATCGCCATGTCGAGCGCCTTGATCGACTTCGGCCGCCCCACGAACAGCGGGATGACCATGTGCGGGAAGACCACCACGTCGCGCAGCGGGAGCAGCGGCAGCGCGGAGAGGTCGGCGGCGGGAACGGGTGCGTCCTGAGACATGGGGCAGCCTTCGCAAGGAAACCAAGTCGGAAAATGGGGGTCCGCGCCGGGCGTGTCAAGGCGCCGTGCGGGGCGTGAAGCCGAAAGCCCTGCAACTACAGGGACTTAGGAGTGTGCGGCGACCTTGGGCGGGTCGGCGAACATGAGCAGCGGCTTGCCGTCGTGGGTGATCGCCGACTCGTCCACCACCACCCGGGTGAGGTTGGCGAGCGAAGGCAGATCGTACATCACGTCGAGGAGGACCTGCTCCAGGATCGAGCGCAGGCCGCGCGCCCCCGTCTTGCGGGCCAGGGCCTTGCGCGCGATGGCGCGCAGCGCCGGCTCGCGGATCTCGAGTTCGACGCCTTCCATGCGAAACATCTTCTGGTACTGCTTCAGGAGCGCATTCTTCGGCTCGACCAGGATCTCGATCAGCGCGGCCTCGTCGAGTTCGTCGAGCGTGGCTGCCACCGGCAAGCGCCCCACGAACTCCGGGATGAGCCCGAACTTGATGAGATCCTCGGGTTCGGCACTGCGCAGCAGCAGCGTGATGCTCTTGCGATCGTCGGGGCTCGCGACCTCGGCGCCGAAGCCGATGCCCGTCTTGGCGGTGCGCTGGCGGATGATCTTGTCGAGCCCGTCGAAGGCGCCGCCGCAGATGAACAGGATGTTGGTCGTGTCGACCTGGACGAACTCCTGGTTCGGATGCTTGCGCCCCCCCTGCGGAGGCACCGACGCCATCGTGCCCTCGATGAGCTTCAACAGCGCCTGCTGCACCCCCTCGCCCGACACGTCCCGCGTGATCGACGGGTTATCGCTCTTGCGCGAGATCTTGTCGATCTCGTCGATGTACACGATCCCGCGCTGCGCCTTCTCGATGTCGTAGTCGCACTTCTGCAGGAGCTTCTGGATGATGTTCTCGACGTCCTCGCCGACGTACCCCGCTTCGGTCAGCGTGGTGGCATCGGCGATGACGAAAGGCACGTCGAGCAGGCGCGCGAGCGTCTGGGCAAGCAACGTCTTGCCCGAGCCCGTCGGCCCGATCAGCAGGATGTTCGACTTGGTGAGTTCGACCTCGTCCTCCTTGACGCCGACCTCGAGCCGCTTGTAGTGGTTGTAGACTGCAACCGAGAGGATCTTCTTGGCGAATTCCTGGCCGATGACGTACTGATCGAGACTCTGGCGAATCTCGCGCGGGGTCGGCAGCTTGCTGCGCGCACCGGGCGCGGCCTCGGTTCCGGCACCCTCCTCGCGGATGATGTCGTTGCACAGCTCGATGCACTCGTCGCAGATGAACACCGACGGCCCGGCGATGAGCTTGCGCACCTCATGCTGGCTCTTGCCGCAAAACGAGCAATACAGAAGTTTGTCGCCGGAAGTCTTTTCGGCCATTCAACCACCGATCCTGGGTGCCTCGGGAGGCGTCCTGGGAACTCTACGCGCCGGAAACCCGATTCTGCAAGACCTTGTCGATGATACCGTACTCCTGCGCGGCATCCGCCCAGAGGAAATTGTCGCGGTCGTGGTCGCGTTCGACCTGCTCCGGCGTGCGTCCGGTGAAACCCGCCATCAGGGTGATGAAGCGGTGCTTGAGGTCGATCACGTACTGCGCGTGGCGCTCGATATCGGAGACCTGCCCCTGGAATCCACCCGAGGGCTGATGGATCATGATCGTCGAATTCGGCAGCGCGAAGCGCTTCCCCTTCGCGCCGGCCGCGAGCAGGAACGCGCCCATGCTCGCCGCCATCCCCACGCACAGCGTCGACACGTCGGGTTTGATGAACTGCATCGTGTCGAAGATCGCCATCCCCGCCGATACCGAGCCGCCGGGCGAGTTGATGTAGAAGTGGATGTCCTTGTCCGGATTCTCCGATTCGAGGAAGAGCATTTGCGCGACGATGAGGTTGGCGGTGACGTCGTTCACCGGCCCCACGAGAAAGACGACGCGCTCCTTCAGCAGTCGCGAGTAGATGTCGTACGCGCGCTCGCCCCGCCCGCTTTGTTCGATGACCATCGGCACGAGGCCCAGGGCGGTGGGGTCGGGGTGCAGGCCTTGCAGGTTGGCGGAAATCACGGATCGCATCCTCAAAGGGGTTCGGGAACGGGCGCGGGTCCACGCGCGCGCGGGACGGCGCGACGCGACGGGCGCGAAGCGCTCGCCCGGGTGTGGTTCGGGCTAGGCGCGCCCGGGCGTGCCGACGACCTCCTCGAACGAGGCGGGCACGTCCTTCACCTGCGCCTTGCCGAGGACCCATTCGACGACATTGTGTTCGACGGCGAGGTTCTCGAAGTCGGCCAGGCGCTCGGGCTTCTCGTAGTGCCAGCGCACGACCGCCTCGGGCTGCTCGTAGGTCTGCGCGAGCTCGCGCACCATCGCCTTGACCTGCTCGGGCTTGGCCTCCAGGTTCTCGTTGCGCACGAGCTCACCGAGAATGAGGCCGAGCGCGACGCGGTCCTCGGCCTGCTTCTCGAACATCGTGGGCTCGAGCTTGATGTCCTCGGGCTTCATGCCCTGCTGCTGGAGTTGGCCCGCCATGCGGCGCATGAGTTGCTGGACCTCGCCTTCGACCAGCGACTTGGGGAGCGTCAGGGTCGCCGCCTCGCGCAGCACGCGCATCGCCTGATCGCGCAGGAGTGCCGCGATCTTGCGCTTGAGCTCGAGCTTGAGATTGCTCTCGACCTCCGCAAAGAGATCGTCGACCTTGCCGGACTTGATGCCGAACGCCGTGGCGAAGGCGCCGTCGAGCGGCGGAATGTCGGGCCGCGCGACGTCCTTGACGGTGAGCTCGAAGCGAGCCGTCTTGCCGGCGACTTCCTTGCCGTGATAGTCGGCGGGAAAGGCGAGGTCGAACGTCTTCTGCTCGCCCGCGCGCATGCCGGTGACCGCGGTTTCGAACTCCGGCAGCATGCGCTTTTCGCCCACCACGATGTCGAAGTCCGTGGCCTGGCCGCCGGCAAACGGCACCCCGTCGATGGTGCCGGCGAAGTCGACCTTCACCCGATCACCCGCCGTGGCGCCGTCGGGCGCCGGATGGAACGTGGCCCGCTGGCGGCGCAGCACGTCCATCGTGCGTTCGACGTCGGCCGCGGTCACTTCGACCTGGGGCCGTTCGATCGACGCCGCGGCGATGTCGCCCAGCGTGATCTCCGGATACACCTCGAACACGGCCGAGAATTCGAGTGCGGTGTCGGCCGCGCTGGGACTCGCCGCGGGCTCGATGCGCGGATAGCCCGCGATGCGCAGGTTCTGCTCGCGAACGGCATCGGCGAAGCTCGCCTGCACCGCGTCGCTGATGACGTCCGAGCGGACCTGCGAGCCGTACTGCTGCGCCACCATCTTGAGCGGCACGTGGCCCGGACGAAAGCCCGGCACCTTGACGGTCCGCGCGAGGCGGGCGAGCCGCTTGCTGACCTCGCCTTCGATCTGCGCGAGGGGAACGGCGACGTTCAGGCGACGCGAGAGCTCGCCCAGATTCTCCAACGTGCTTTGCATGGTGCGGATCCTGGAATTCTCGTGGTGCGAAAGGGGGGACTCGAACCCCCACGGGTTGCCCCGCCAGCTCCTAAGGCTGGTGCGTCTAC
>JADZDD010000005.1 GCA_020851235.1 Burkholderiales bacterium
AAGCTGCACGTGGCGCCCGGCGCCACCGTCGCGCACGTGTTGGCGGAGACCGCGAATTCGGCGGGAACGCTGCTCACGATGCTCGTCACCGTCACCGCTGCCGCACTGGCATTGGTGAGCGTGACCGCCTGCGGCGCACTCGACGCGCCGACATCGACGGTGGCAAAGGTCACCGTCGCAGGCACGGTGAGCGTTCCGGTCGCCGGACCGGAGATCCCGCTGCCGAGCGCCGTGATGATGTTGGGACTGCCCGCGGCCGAACTCGTGAACGTGATGTTGCCGCTGCGCAACCCCGTGGCCGTCGGCGAGAACGTCACGCTGATCGTGCAGGTCGCCCCGGCGGCGATCGTGCCGCAGGTCGTCGTCGCCGCGAAGTCGGCGGTGCTGGTCGTGACCCCGGCCGTCGTGACGTCACTTGCACCGTTGTTGGTGACGGTGATCGTCACGGGCGCGCTCGTGCCTCCGACCGGCGTTCCCGGGAAGTTGAGCGACGCCGGCGAGAATGCCAGCACCGCCTTGCCGGTGCCGCTCACGTTGATCGCCGCGCTGCCGGCGCCGCTTGCCACCGTCACCGTGCCGACACGCAATCCGCCGGCGCTGGGATTGAAGGCGATGGCGACGCTGCACGACGCGCCGCTCGCGAGCGACGCCCCCGTGCAGGTGTTCGACGTCAACGCGAAGTCCGCGGCATTGCTGTTGCTCACCGTGAGTCCCGACTGCGTGCCGCCGCTCGTGTTCGTCACGGTCACGGTGGTCGCCGCCGACTGCACGCCGATCGGCGTGGCCGGGAAGCTCACGCTCGACGGCGCCGCGGTGAGCGCGGGCGGGATGCCCGGGATGACGGTCACCGTCGCCGCCACGGATGCACCGTCGGACGGACACGTCCAATCCAGCGAAACGCCATCGGTATCCGGATCGTTCCCCTCCAGCCGGTACGACAGCGTGTACGGGAACGACAGCGGCCCGAACGACGCCGCACTGCCGAGCAAGGACATGTCGATCGGTCCGCCCGACGCGCCCCCGTTGAACGAGGAGGGAGAAAACGATGAGATGTACTCGACCGGCCCGCCATTGATCACGCGCGACACCGAGATCTGCGACGACGCCGAGGGGAGCTTCCACGAGAACTTGCCGGCGGTGAAGTTGAACGTGTTGTTCTTGCACGTCACCTGGACCGGAGGCGTCACCTTGACGTAGTACGTCGACGCGTACGCACCGCTGCCGATGCCGAGGAAGCCGGCAGCCAGAAGAATTCGCCAACCATGGCGGAGGAGATGATTCACGATCGATGACCTCGAAGGATTACGAACCCGGATTGCCAAGCGCGGAACCGACGACCCGTGCGTCGTCGCACGAACTCGGTCACGCTTCCGTTGCACGCCGTGGCGAACTTCGCGATTGTAAGGCGAACGCCGCCGTCGCTGATGGTCGCACCCGCCCTGCGGTACACAAATCCGGATGCACGCAAGCGAAGGGCCGCGCGTGGCGGCCCTTCTGTCGTGGGACGGCGACGCGGCACCGCGTCGCCCAAGGAACATCGTCGCCTATCCCAGCGTCGATTCCCCCACCACGGTGACCGTGATATTGGCCACCGCATCGGTGTGCGGCACGACGGCGAGCGCAAAGTCGCCCACCTGCTTCAACGGACCCTGCGGCATGCGCACCATCGCCTTCTCGAGGACGAAACCCTGCGCCTTCAGCGCAACGACGATGTCGGCGTTGGTGACCGAACCGAAGAGCCGGCCATCCACCCCCGCCTTCTGCACGATGCGAAAGACCTGACCCTCGAGTTTCTCCGCGAGCGAGCGTGCTGCATCGAGCCGCGCCTGCGCGGCGGCTTCGAGTTCGGCGCGCTGCGCCTCGATGACCTTCAGGTTCTCCGGCGTCGCACGCTTCGCCTTCCCTTGCGGGATGAGGAAGTTGCGCGCGTAGCCGTTCTTCACCTTGACCACGTCGCCCAGATTGCCGACGTTGGCGACCTTGTCGAGCAGGATGATCTGCATGATCGAGCGCCTCCTAGTGACGGTCGGTGTACGGCAGCAGCGCGAGGAACTGCGCGCGCTTGATCGCCGTGGCGAGTTGTCGCTGCCAGCGCGCCTTGGTGCCGGTGACGCGGGCCGGCATGATCTTGCCGTTCTCCTGCACGAAATCCTTCAGGACGTCGATGTCCTTGTAGTCGATCTCGGTGGCCTTCTCGGCGGTGAACCGGCAGAACTTGCGGCGCTTGAACAGCGCGTTGCCGCGATCACGCCGCTTCATGTCCTTCTTGCCTTTGCCTTTACCTCTTCCCATCGGACGGGGCATGGTGTCTTCCTCTATCGTTTGCTTCGGTTTGCGATGTTCGTGATGTGCAACGCGACGGTGATGCCGGTACGGTAGCGCCTGGCGAGGAAGCCCTCGCAGCGAAGGTCGCTGCCGACGCTCATCCGGGCCAGCGCCCGCGCGACGTCACCGAAGGCCACGGCGTGCAGCTCGCATTCGACCCGGCGCTCGCCACCGGCCTCTTCCTGCATCGACGCATGCGTCAGCGTGCAGTCGAGTGCGGGAATTCCGGCGGGCGTGTAGCGAAGGTCGTCGCGGGCGGTGAGCGTGGCGTCGAGGGTGAGCCGGTTGGCGCCGGACATCCGCGCCGGGCGTCGCTACGCTGCCGGTGCCGCCGGCGCTGCGGCGTCCGCCGAGCGGGCGGCCTCGCCTTCGCGCGCTGCTTCGCGCTGGGTGAGCGAGCGCGCCTTCTCTTCCTTCATCATCGGTGACGGCGCGACCTTGGCCTCGGTCGTGGCGACGATCAGGTGACGCAGTACCGCGTCGTTGAACTTGAAGGCATGCTCGAGTTCCGAGAGCCCTTCCTGGTCGCACTCGATGTTCATGAGCACGTAGTGCGCCTTGTGGACTTTCTGGATGGGATAGGCGAGCTGGCGACGACCCCAATCCTCGAGGCGATGGATCTGTCCCTTGTGATTGGTGACCATGGCACGGTACCGGTCGATCATTCCCGGCACCTGCTCGCTTTGGTCCGGATGGACGATGAAGACGATCTCGTAGTGACGCATCGGCAGAAATCTCCTTTCGGTCGTGAAGATGACGGCCTCCTGCATCGGGGTGCGCTGCGCCGGCACGTGGCCGGCCCTGCCGCACACCCCGTGCCGGTCGGCTCCTGACGCGAGGGTCGATGGCGCGGTGCCCATTGGGGTCCGCTCGCACCGCCACCCGTCCGGCCGCGGCCGTCGATGGCCTCCCCGTCTGCAGCGGGTGAGGCAAGGTGAACGGGCAAGTATAGCAGGTTGCGCCGGTTCGCCGCAGAGGTGACGCCGGTTCGGGAGAGCCTAAGGCGACGTCGGGCGCGCGACCGGCGGCGTCGCCATCGCCGCCGCTTCCGCAGCCCGGCCGGCGTCGGGCCACACGCCGGCCCCCGACGCCTCGGGTGAGCGGCCGGCGCGGGCCGCGGCGAGCGCCGCCTGGCGCTGCGCCTTGGGAAGGGCGGCCAGTTCGCGCACCGCCGCGTAGAAGCGCGGCAAGTCCCCGTCCGCGGCATCGAGCAGCGCACGAAACGCAGGGACTTGGGCGGTGTAGAGCCCGACCGAGACGATGCTCGCGTTGTTGGGGCCGGTGCCATCGATCCCGGCGAACCAGCGTTCGTACCCGGCCAGCCCGGGCTCGCCGGCCTTGGCCGCCTCGTACGCCGCACGCATGCGGGCAAGCGTCGTCGCCTTGCCGGCGCGCTTGTCGGCGTCGCTCGCCGCACTGGCATACAGCGTCACGAGCTCGTGTCGCGTCGAGCGCAAGAGTTCGCGGAACGCGTCGCGCAGGCGCTCGGCCCGCGCGTACTGCGCGACGAGCCCGGGATCGTCCTGCGTGGCGATCCAGCGCCGCACCCCGACATCCTCGACGGTCGCGGCAAAGGACTCGTTGAACTGCGAGTCGTCCTTGACGTAGACGATCTGATGCGCGAGCTCGTGGAACATCATCCGGGCGACCTCGACCTCGGGCCAGCGCACGAACGTCGACAACACGGGATCGTCGAAGTAGCCCAGCGTCGAATACGCCGCCACCCCCGCCACCCAGACATCGTCGCCGGTCTTCGCCAGTCGCGCCGCCTCGGCACGCGCCCCCTGCTCGTCGAAGTAGCCGCGATAGCTCACGCAGCCAGCCACGGGAAAGCACCACTGCCGGCCTTCGAGCGAAAGCGGCGGTGCCGCGAAGACGTTCCACACGACGAACGGCCGCTCGACGTCGGCGTACCGCGTGTAGCTCGCGTTGTCGGGAAGGCCGAGCTCGCGGCTCGCGAACGTTCGCATCGCCTGCACGCGGGCGAGGCGGCGCTTGAGTGCCGCGTCCGGCGACGTCCCGATGACCTCGTCGATCGGCTGCGCGCGGGCGAGGATCGCGAACTGGCCCGCGGCGCCCTGCCAGTAATAGTCGACCGCGTCGACCGTCCCGCAGCCGGCGAGGCTCGCGGCAAGCGACAACGCCGCGAGCGGCAGCGTGCGGTGCAAGGAGAGGGAGAGATCCATCGAAAGGCGTAGTGCGGCGGGCGCGGCACGCGCGCTATCGTACCCGCCGCTACGACCGACGCCCCGCTCGCTTCGTTCCCATCATGTGCCGCGCCGAGTTTCCCGGTCTCCACCGCCGCCGACCGCGACGCGATCGAGCGGATCCCTCGAACGAGCCTCCGGTCGCCTTCGCGACGCCACGCACGCTGCGCTGCACGCGACGGACACTGCGCGCGTTCGACCTCGTCCTCCTTCCGGCCCTCGCCGCGCTCGCGTGCGCCACCGCCGTCCCGGCGCACGCGCAGATCTACAAGTGCGCCGGGCGCGCCGGTATCCCGACCTACCAGGGCACCCCCTGTCCACCCGGTCAGGAGCTGCGCAACTTCGCGACCGATCCCGCCGAGGTTTCGGTCCTGCCGCAGCCGCCCTGGCCACCGTTGGGCACCGGTGCGGCGCCCGGACAGCGTGTCGAGCCACCGGCGGCACGGCCGCGCGGCACCGCGCGCGGCGAGCGCTCGCGTGGGGGCGACCCGACGCAGCGGCGCTTCCTTGCCGCCGGCATGCAAGCCGGCGAGGTGCTCGCCCGCGCGGGTCCCCCCGACATGAAGGCCGGGGGCCACAAGTCCACGCGGTGGACGTATCTTCCGCATCCGGGGGACCCGCAGACGCTGACCACCGTCGTCATCGAGCAGGGTCGCGTCGTGGAAGTGGAACGCAAGGTGGTGCGATGAGAGTGCTGGTACAACGCGTCAGCGAAGCGGAGGTCCGTGTCGACGGCGAGGTCAGCGGCGCGATCGGGCACGGACTCCTCGTGCTCGTCGGCATCGCGCCCACGGACACGCCCGCGCACGGCGAGCGGCTCGCGCGCAAGATCGCGAACCTGCGGATCTTCGACGACGACGCCGGCGTCATGAACCGCAGCGCCGTTGACGTCGGGGCGGCGATCCTCGCGGTGTCGCAGTTCACGCTCTACGCGGCGACCGACAAGGGCAACCGGCCGTCGTACGTCGGGGCGGCGCGGCCCGAGGTCGCGCAACCGCTCTTCACGGCCTTCGTCGCGGCCCTCGAGCACATCCTCCTGCGGCGGGTTCCGACGGGAGTTTTCGGCGCGCACATGCAGGTGCGGCTCGTCAACGACGGCCCGGTGACGATCTGGCTCGAAGCCTGACGACGGGCGTGCGGGCCGCGCATCGACCGCGAGCCGCCGGCCTGCCTTGCAGTTCGCACGACGCTGCGGCAGCATGCCTGCACCGGTGCGGCATCGACGCGGCAAGGCGGCGGGTCGCAGGCCGCCAGCCGACCGCCCTTTCGCCACCCCGTGTGCCGTGCCCCGGCGGCCGGGTCGCGACGATGCGCGCCCGCCCCACGAACCGTCGATGCAAGCCCTCGTCCCCCGCCGCCCGATGCGCGACGCACGCACCCTCGTCGCCGTGGCGCGGGTGATCGCCTTCGGCGCCCTCGCCATCGGCGCCGCGATGTCCGCCGCCGTCGCCGCGCCCGAACTCGCGCGGGAGGCCGCGCCGCTCACCCCCGATGCGGCGACGCTTCGTCTCGTCGTCGCGCGCCTGCCGGCCACCATCGAACTCGTCGTGGCCGCGCTCGCGCTCGCCGGATCGATCGGTATCGCCGTGGGCTTCGCCGCGGGCCTCACCCCGGGCTCACGGCTCGACCGCTGGACCGCGACGACCGCGCTCGTGGGTCTGGCGGTGCCGACGTTCTGGGCCGGGCTCATGTCGATCCTGGTCTTTTCCGTCGTGCTGGGCTGGCTGCCACCGCTGGGGCGCGGTGCCACCGCGACGGTGCTCGGCGTCGCGTCGAGCCTCTTCACGCTCGACGGTCTGCACCACCTGCTCGCCCCCGCCGCGACGCTGGCCCTCGTGCCAGCGGCGGGCATCGCCGCGCGCGTACGCCGCGCCACGGCCGAAGCGCGGAAGCTCGATTTCGTCGGCTTCGCGCGGGCCAAGGGCGTGAGCGAAGCGCGCATCGCCTTCGCCCACGTCGGGCGCTACGTTGCCGGCCGCATCGTCGCGATCATGGGCGCGCAGTTCGGCGCGCTCGTCGCCCTCGCGATCGTGGTCGAGGCGGTGTTCGCATGGCCGGGAACGGGGTTGCTCCTGCTCGATGCCATCGCCGACTCCGACGCGGCCGGGATCGTCGCCTACCTCGTCGTCACCGTGCCGATCCTCGTTGCGGCATGGCTTGTCGCCTGCGCGCTTGCGGCCCGCCTCGACCCCCGCCCGCGGCGCGCCCCGCGTGCGGCCTCCCGCGCGAAACGGCAAGGCCTCGCAGTGGGGTTCGCCACGACGTCGCCGCCGATGCCGGACCCGCGTCGACCCGCGCCGCCGCGTGCAGCGGCGGCGCGGCTGGCCGCCGCCGTGCTGGTGATGCTCGTGGTCGCGGCGCTCCTTGCGCCGTGGATCGCGCCGCCCGACGTTTCCGACGCTGGCGCGCGCGACCTCGTGGGCGCGGTCCTCTCCGGCCTGCGCACGAGCTTCCTCGTCGCCCTCGCAAGTGCGACGCTGGCCTTCGCGGTCGGCACGCCGCTCGGCCTGCTGGCCGGATCGATCCACCCCGCTGCGGCAGCACCCATCGTCGGGGTCGTCGGCGCGCAACGCCTGCTGCCGCCGCTGCTCGTGGCGCTCGTGCTCGTCGCGGTCTTCGGCCCCGGGATCGCTGCCGTCGTCCTCGCGCTCGCGGGAGCGCAGTGGGTCCATTTCGCGCACGCCGCGCATGCCGCGGCGCGCTCGGCGCAGCACGACCGCTACGTCGACGCCGCCCGCAACCTGGGACTGTCGACGACGCGCATCGCGCTTCGCCACGTCCTGCCCAACGCGCTGCCGACCCTCGTCACGCTTGCCGCCGTCGCCGCCGCACGGTCGATCGTCTTCGAGGCGACGTTCGCGTTTCTCGGCGTGGGCCTGCCGGCGGACGCGCCATCGCTTGGCTTCGTCATCGCGAAGGCCATGCCCGCGATCGCGCAGGGCCAGTACGCCGCGAGCATCGTTCCGGGCGCCGCGATCGTCGTCGCCGCTTCTTGTTTCCGCCTCGTCGCCGATCGCCCGCGCGCAGCGTGACGGCCCTGCGTCACTCGAGGAGACTGCGCAGCATCCACGCGTTCTTCTCGTGGATCTGCATGCGCTGCGTGAGCAGATCGGCGGTGGGCTCGTCACCGGCCTTGTCCACGGTCGGGAAGATCGCCCGCGCGGTTCGCACCACCGCTTCGTTGCCTTCGACCAGGAGTCTGATCATCTCGGGAGCCGAGGGTTGGCCCGGTGTCTCCCGGATGCTCGCGAGTTCCACGAACTCGGCGTACGTTCCCGGCGCCGGATGACCGAGCGCGCGAATCCGTTCGGCGATGAGATCGTTCGCCTGCCACAACTCGTTGTACTGCGTCTCGAACATGAGGTGCAGCGTGTTGAACATCGGACCGGTCACGTTCCAGTGGAAGTTGTGCGTCTTGAGGTAGAGCGTGTAGGTGTCGGCAAGCAGCTTGGCAAGGCCACCGGCGATCTTCGCGCGGTCCTTCGCGTCGATGCCCGTGTCGATGGCCGGGGGACTGACCTTCATCGCTTTCATCGGAATGCTCCTTTGGGTGTCGGGATCACCGCGCACCGCGTGGGATCGCGGCGCGTCACGCATCATCGTCGCACAAATCGAAACGGCTACGCGCGATCGATGGCAATTCGGCCGGGGCCGAATGCCCACACGTACAGCACGCCACCCATGATCGCGACGTTCTTCCAGAAATTGATCGAAGTCGCCATCGCCTGGTCGGCGGGCGCATTCCAGAAGGGATGGAACACGAGCGCGGTCGCGAGGACGAACACGAGGAGCGCCAACGCCGCCCAGCGCGTCTTGTAACCGACGACGAGCAGAAGGCCGCCGCCCAGTTCGATGAGGATTGCGAGCACGGTCGCGACCGAGGGCAACGGCAGCCCCTTGCTCGCGATGTAACCGGCCGTGCCGGCGAAGCCGGTGATCTTGCCCCAGCCGGCAGGAATGAAGAGGATGGCGATGAGGATGCGCCCGACGAGCGCAGCGAGGTCGCGCAGGAAGCTCATGTCTTTCCTTTCGATCGAATGGACGGCCCGGCCCGCGGCCGGGACTGCGGCAAGGCGCAGCACGGGACTTCGCCGCACCACTGCGCAGCTTACAGCTTGTACGCGGCTTTCGCGAAGTCGTGCGCGAGACCAGGCGCCAACTCGAAGGCTTCGTCTTCCTGCAGGCGGTGCTCACGCACGAGCGTGGCGAGGAAACGGCAGTCGATGCGCCGCGCCACATCGTGTCGCGCGGGAATCGACATGAAGGCGCGCGTGTCGTCGTTGAAGCCAACCGTATTGTAGAAGCCGGCGGTCTCGGTGGCCTGCTCGCGAAAGCGCAGCATGCCTTCCGGCGAATCGTGGAACCACCAGGCGGGGCCGAGCTTCAGCGCCGGATAGTGCCCGGCGAGCGGCGCGAGCTCGCGCGCGTACGACGTCTCGTCGAGCGTGAACAGGATGATCGTGAGGTCGCGCTCGTTGCCGACCGCATCGAGCAGCGGCTTGAGCGCCCGCACGTAGTCGGTGCGGGTGGGGATGTCGGCGCCCTTGTCGCGACCGAAGCCCGCGAAGAGCTGCGGGTTGTGATTGCGGAAGCTGCCCGGATGAATCTGCATGACGAGGCCGTCGTCGAGGCTCATGCGTGCCATCTCGGTCAGGATCTGACCGCGGAAGGCTTCGGCCTCGTCGCGCGTGATCGTGCCGGCGAGCGCGCGATCGAGCAGCCGCTGGCATTCGCCCGTGGCGAGATCCGCGGTGCAGGCGGTGGGATGGCCGTGGTCGGTCGACGTCGCGCCGAGCGACTTGAAGTAGGCGCGCCGGTCGCGATGCGCCGCGAGGTACCCGCTCCACGTCGCGGTATTCTGGTGCGTGAGGCGCCCCAGTTCGGAGACGTTCGCGGCAAACCCGTCGAAATCCGGATCGGCGACGGGGTCGGGCCGGTACGCCGTCACCACCCTGCCCTTCCACCCCGAGGCGCGGATCTTGCGATGGTGGTCGAGCGCATCGAGCGGCGATTCGGTCGTCGCGATCACCTCGATGTTGAACCGCTCGAACAGCGCGCGGGGCCGAAACTCCGGCCGCGCGAGACAGGCATTGATGCGCTCGAAGTAGCGATCGGCGGACTCTTCGGTCAGTCGCTCGTCGATGCCGAACACCGTATGGAACGCGTGGTCGAGCCAAAGGCGCGTCGGCGTGCCGCGAAACAGCGGGTAGTGGGCGGCGAACGTCCGCCATATCCTGTGACTGTCGGTTTCGACCCGCAGCGTCGCAGGCGCGCCCGCCCGCGGTGCGATGCCGAGCTCCTCGAGGCGCACGCCCTGGCTGTAGAGCATGCGAAACACGTAATGATCCGGGATGATGAACAGCGCCGACGCATCGGGAAACGCCGGATCGTCCGCGTACCACTGCGGGTCGGTGTGCCCATGCGGACTCACGATCGGCAAGTCCTTGACCGTGGCGTACAGGGCACGCGCGAGGTCGCGTGTCGACGGATCGCTGGGGAAGAGGCGGTCGGGGTGCAGATCGAGGGGAATCGACATGGTCGGTGACTCGCAGGTGGGCGCGCAGCGGTGGGGTCATTCCTGCGCGAGATGCGCGGCGAGCGTCGCCGCGACGCCGTCGCGGAAAAGATGCTCGACGTGGCGGCCGACCGCGGCGCGAAACGCGGCGTGGCCGGCAAGATCGCCGAACACGCTTGCAAGGCCGAGGAAGCCACCTGCGATCGCCGCCGGATCGTTGCCGGCGCGCGCGACGATCGCGGCAAAGGTCGCGGCCAGGGGATCCTGGACCTCGATGCGCTCGCCGCGGCCGTCGGTCCCGCTCGCATAGCGAATCCATCCGGCGACGGCCAGCGGCAAGTGCACGAGCGGCGCCTTCGCGGCGAGGCGATCGCGCACGGCACCGAGCAGGCGCTGCGGCAGCTTCTGCGACCCGTCCATCGCGATCTGGCGCGTGCGGTGCGGCAACGCGGTGTTGCGAAACCGCGTCATGAGTTCGTCGCAGTAGGCGGCAAGGTCGGTGCCGGCGGGGCGCTCGAGCGTGGGCACGATTTCCTCGTGCATCTGCCGCTGCACGAAACGCGCGAGCAGCGGGTCGCTCGACGCCTGCCACACGAAATCGTGCCCCATGAGGAAGCCCAGGTAGGCGAGCGTGGAATGGCTGCCGTTGAGCAGTCGCAGCTTCATGAGCTCGAAAGGCGCGACGTCGCCCACGAACTGCGCGCCGGCGCGCTCCCACGCAGGCCGCGCGGCGAGGAAGCGATCCTCGATGACCCACTGTCCGAAGGGCTCCGCGGTGACGGGGGCCGCGTCGGCGACCGCGAGCTCGCGCGCCGCCTCGGCAATGTCGGCGTCGGTCGTCGCGGGGACGATGCGGTCGACCATGGTCGAGGGAAACGCGACGTTCTCGCCGATCCAGCGCGCGAGCGCCCGATCGTGCCGCCGCGCGTACGCCTGCACGAGGCCTTCCACCATGCGCCCGTTGTGCGGCAGGTTGTCGCAGCAGATGAAGGTGAGCGCTCCGGCACCCGCGGCACGGCGCGCCGCGAGGCCTGCCACGACGATGCCCACCGCCGAGACGGGGGCACCGGGGTGCGTGAGGTCGTGGGCGATGTCCGGATGCGCGAAGTCGAGCGCTCCCGTCGCCGGGTCGTGGCAGTAGCCCTTTTCCGTGACCGTCGACGACACGATCGCGATGCGCGGATCGGCGAAGCGTGCGATGAGCGCGGCGCGGGCGGCACCGGCAAAGATCGTCTCGCGTACCGATCCGATCACGCGCGCGTCAACGCCCTCGGTCGTGCGCGTGAGCAGCGTGTACAGGCCGTCCTGCGCCGCGATCGGATCGATGGCGCGCGGTGTCTTGAGCGACACGCCGCAAATGCCCCAGCGCGGATCGGCGGCAAGCACGTCGTCGGTGTACACGGCCTGGTGCGCCCGGTGGAAGGCGCCCAACCCGAGATGGATGATGCCGACGCCACACGCGGCCGGTGCGTAGCGCGGCCGCGCGACGCGTGAAGGCAGGTGGTCGAGTGCGGCGAGGCGCAGGCGTTCCATGGGCGGATCCGTGGCCGGAGCTACTGGTAGCCGAAGAAGTGCGGCAGCCACATCGAAAACCCGGGGACGTAGGTCACCGCCATCAGCGCCGCCGTGAGTGCGCCGTAGAACGGCAGGATCGTGCGCATGACCTCCCCGACGCTGAGCCCCCCGATCGCGCAGCCGACGAACTGCGTGGTGCCCACCGGCGGGGTATTGAGGCCCAGCGCACAGTTGACGAGCAACACGATGCCGAATTGCACCGGATCCATGCCGTACTGTACGACGATCGGCAGGAAGATCGGCGTGCAGATGAGGATCGTGCTCGCCATGTCCATGAACGTGCCGAGCACGAACAGGATGATGTTGATGAGCATGAAGATGACCCACGGCTCGGACGATATCGCCGCCATCCAGCGGCCCGTGAGATCGGCGACCTGGTAGAGCCCGATGAGGTACTGGAACGTCGCCGACACGCCGATCAGCAGCAGCACCACGCCGGTGGTCTTGACCGCGCGCGCCGACGCCTTGAGGAAGTTCTCGCGCGACATCGTGCGGTAGAGGAACACCGTGATGCACATCGCGTAGAGCACGGCGACCGCGGCCGACTCGGTCGCGGTGAACACGCCCGAGAGAATGCCGGTGATGATGATCACCGCGACGAAGAGCCCCGGCACGGCCGCAGCGGCCGAGCGCGCCACGGCGCCCCAGCCCGGGAACACGCCGGCGGGATAGCCGCGCCGCACCGCGACGAAATACGCGGCCACGAGCATGCACAGCGCGAGCACCACCGTCGGCACGACGCCGGCGAGGATCAGCGCCCCGATCGAGACCTTTCCGCTCGCGGCGAGCGAGTAGATGATCATGTTGTGCGAGGTCGGGGTGAGCGCCCCCACGAGCGACGCGTGCGTCGTCACGTTGACCGCGTAGTCGGCGTCGTAGCCCTCCTTCTTCATCATGGGAATCATCACGGATCCCATGGCGGAGACGTCGGCCACCGGCGATCCCGAGATGCCGCCGAAGAGCGTGCAGGCGACGACGTTGGACATCCCGAGGCCGCCGCGCACGTGGCCCACGAGATTCTTGGCGAACGTGACGATCTTGTCGGCGATGCCGCCGTAGAGCATGAGCTCGCCCGCGAAGATGAAGAACGGGATCGCGAGGAACGAGAAGACGTTCATCCCGCTCATCATCCGCTGGAAGATGACCATGAACGGGAGACCCTCGTAGAGGATCGTGCAGACGGCGGACAGCCCGATGGCGAACGCCACCGGCACGCCGATGATGAGGAAGAGGAGGAACGTGACGCAGAGGATCGTCAGAGCCATGCCGGTTCAACCTCCCTGCGGGCCAGGATCGCCACGAAGTGCTCGATCGAGAAGAGCACGATCAGCGCGCCGGAGACGAGCAGCGGGGCGTAATGCCACGCCTCGGAGATGCCGAGCGTGGGGATCTTGTACTCGAAGACGCCGGACATGAGACCCCAGCCGCCGGCGACCATCATGGCGCCGAACATCGTGACCAGCACGTGGATCACGAGCTCGAGCCGCAGGCGCCACTTCTCCGGCACGAGGACGAGCAGCGACTCCATGCCGATGTGGCCGGCGTCGCGCACCCCGACCGCAGCCCCCAGGAGCGCGACGTACAGGATGAGCACGAGGGTGAGACTCTCCGCCCAGGTGGGCGTGTCGTTCATCACGTAGCGCCCGAAGACCTGGTAGAGCACGGCGGCGACGATCGCGTACAGACCGATCACCGCCGCGATCATGCAGTACTTGGCGAGGAACGCGTTGAACCGGGTGAACATGACGATCCTTCCGGAATCGCCGCATCACGAAGCCGCGGCAGTGGCACGTCGAGGCTCGAACCGGCGCCTCGGCGCCGGCCCGGCCGGCGTGGCGGCACGCGCACGCGCCGCCACGCGAAGGCACATCAGTTCATCGCCTGGATCTTGCCGACCATGTCCTTCATCTTGGCGTCGGTGATGAACTTGTCGTACACGGGCTTCATCGCGTCCTGGAACGATTTCTTGTCGACCTCGATGATCTGCGCGCCTCCCTTCTCGACGATCGCGCGGGACTTCGCCTCCTTCTCGTCCCACAGCTTGCGCATGTACGGCACCGAGGCCTTCGCGGCATCGCGCCACATCTGCTGCTCGGCCGGCGGGAGCGTGTCCCAGACCTTCTTCGACATGAGGAGCATCTCGGGCGCCATCGAGTGCTCGGTGATCGAATAGTTCTTCGCCACCTCGAAGTGGCGCGACGTGTCGTACGACGGCCAGTTGTTCTCGGCGCCGTCGACGAGGCCGGTCTTCAGGGCGGTGTACACCTCGCCGTACGGCATCGGCGTGGCGTTGGCGCCCATCGCCTGCAGGAGCGCGACCCACAGGTCCGATTGCTGCACGCGGATCTTCATGCCCTTGACGTCGGCGAGCGTCTTCACCGGCTTCTTGGTCGTGTACAGCGACCGCGAACCCGAGTCGTAGAAGGCGAGTCCGATGTAGCCCTGCTTCTCGCAGGCCTTGAGGATCTCGTCGCCGATCGGGCCATCGAGAACCTTGCGCATGTGGTCCTTCGACTTGAACAGGAAGGGCATCGTGGGCACCATCGTTTCCGGGCAGATGTTGTTCATCGGCGCGACGTTGATGCGCACGAGGTCGAGCGCTCCGATCTTCACCTGCTCGATCGTGTCCTTCTCGCCGCCGAGCTGGGTGCCCGTGTACACCTTGATCGTGTCGCGGCCGTTGGTCTTCTGCTTGATGTAGTCGCTCATGAACTTCACCGCCATCACCGTCGGGTAATCCTCGGGATGGACGTCGGCGGAGCGGTATTCCTTGGCGGCCGCCGGCAGGCAGACCGCGGCGACGGCGAGCGCCGTGGCGAGTTGCGTGAAACGAAGCTTCATGGTGTTGCCTCCTGGTTCAGGTCGAAGACTGCGTGGTGATGGTGCGCCTGTGTGCGGACGCGGTGCGGCGCGCCCGGTCCTTCATGCCCTCGTCCGGGGCGATGTGGTCCCAGTTGCGTGCGAACTCGCGCTCGACATGTGCGAGGTGCCGATGCATCGCGGCCCGCGCGCCGTCCGCGTCGCGCGCCTCGATGGCATCGATGATCGCCGCGTGATCGACGAGCGTCGCCGCGCGGATCTTCTTCGTATGGAAGTACGTCTCGATGCGCGACCACAGCGTGCCGCGCCGTTGCTGCCAGAGTCCCTCGACGACGAGCGCGAGCGAGCCGTTGCCGGTCGCTGCCGCGATCCGCACGTGGAACTCGCGGTCGGCGGCGTCGCGCTGGGCGGCGTTGTCCGCCTGGTCGCGCATGCGCTCCACCGTCGCGCGCAACGCCGCGATGTCGGCCTTCTTCGCGGTTCTCGCCGCCCGCGCGCAGATCTCGCCCTCGATGAGGCGGCGTGCCGCCAGAAGCTCGAACGGGCTCGGGCCGTCATCGGCGAGGCCGGCGATCCGCGCGGGCCCCGATGCGGTGACGAAGATGCCCGAGCCGACGCGCACCTCGACCCGCCCGGCGATCTCGAGCGAAATCACCGCCTCACGCACCGACGTGCGCGACACGCCGAGGAGGAGCGCCAACTCGCGCTCGGCCGGCAGGCGCGATCCGGGAGGAAACTCGCCGTTGTCGATGAGCGCAGCGATCTGCCCGGCGATCTGCCGGTACAAGCGCAACGGTTCGACCGTATGCAGCGGCACGAAGGTGGTCTCCTCCAGTGCGCTCGCGGGTCGACTCGCCCGGTTCGCGCCCTCGCCAGGACCCTCCAGGTGAAGGGCCGCGCCCGGCGGGGCCGCGCGCGTCGCGAACTGTACGCGGGCTCCCGGTCGAAGGTCAAGTGGTCCAACCACCAGACCATTTGCGACCCCGTGCGCCAGGTGCCCCCGAGCGGGGAACTCCGGGGTCGCCCCGGCCGGGTCCGGCGACCGCGCGCGCCGAACCCGAGCCAGGCGCCGGCTGCCTACGCCTTGCGCGGCGTCGCCAGGAAATGCCCGGAGCGTCCGCCGGACTTCTCGAGAAGGCCGACCGCCTCGATGCGCATGCCGCGATCGACCGCCTTGCACATGTCGTAGACCGTCAGGAGCCCCGCCGTGACGGCGGTGAGCGCTTCCATCTCCACACCCGTGCGCGCCACGGTCTCCACCGTCGCCTCCACCGTCACGGCGCTGTCGCCGGCGTCGACGTGGAGATCGACGGCCACCCGCGTGATGGGCAGCGGATGACACAAGGGAATGAGATCGGCCGCCCGCTTGGCCGCGGCAATGGCCGCCACACGCGCGACACCCAGCACGTCACCCTTGCGGGCCGCGCCGTCGCGGATCATGGCGAGCGTGGCCGGTTGCATGACGATCCGCCCGCCCGCCCGGGCGACGCGATGCGTGACCTCCTTGCCGCCGACGTCCACCATGTGAGCGCGGCCGGCCGCGTCGAAGTGGGTAAAATGGGCGTCGCCCGGCTCGGCCACGGTCGCCCGCGGCGACGCGCCGGCGCTTGTGGCCGCCTTCGCAGCCTGTCGGGCGTCACGGGAGCGTGCCAAGGGATCGTTCCAGGATGAACTCTTTGCCTGCGGCGGGCATCTTAGCATCGTCGATCCCACGACCTCGCGCGCGTCCCCTCGTGTTCCGTTCCCTGCCTCCGGCATTGCGCATCGCACCGCTCGCGCGACGCGTGATCGCCGGCCTCGTCGCGCTCTCGCTCGCGTCGGCACCGCTCGCGCAGGCGCCCGCCGCCACGACCGCCGCCAACGCGGCAGCGCGCGGCACGACCGCCACGCAAGGCACGCCAGGCCTGCCGTCGCTATGGAGCTCGGTTCCGGTCGAGCGTGACGGGGCGTGGTCACAGGCGAGTCCCGCCGCGCCGTCCGGAGCGAATCCGTCGCTGCGCGCCGTCTCGCCGCTGCCTGACCTGGGCGACGCGTCGCAGGTCGCGCTGTCGCCGATGCAGGAACGCAAGGTCGGCAATGCCATCATGCGCCAGATCCGGGCACAGGGTGGCTACCTCGAGGACCCCGAGGTCAACGACTATCTCAACGAACTGGGCTATCGGCTGCAGGTTGCCGCCGATGACTCCAAGCAGGACTTCGAGTTCTTCGCGGTCCCGGACGGCGCCATCAATGCGTTCGCGCTCCCCGGTGGCTACATCGGTGTGAATACCGGACTCATCCTCCTCGCGCAAAACGAATCCGAACTCGCGAGCGTGCTCGCGCACGAGATGTCGCACGTCACGCAGCGCCACATGGCGCGCATGATCGACAACCAGAAGAACAACATGCTGATGACGCTCGCCGGCCTCGCGCTCGCCGTCCTCGCCGCCCAAGGCGGTGGCGCGAGCCGCGGCGACGCGGTGAATGCGGCGATCGCCAGCACGCAGGCACTCTCGGTGCAGCAACAACTCAACTTCACGCGCGAGAACGAGTACGAGGCCGATCGCATCGGCTTCCAGCGTCTGACCGCCGCCGGCTTCGATCCGGGCGCCGCGGCCACGTTCATGGAACGCCTGCAACGCTCGACGCGCTTCGTCGACGGCAACACGCCGTCGTACCTGCGCACGCACCCGATCACCTACGAGCGCATCGCCGAGGCGCAGGCTCGCGCGCAGAACCTGCCGTATCGGCAGGTGCAAGACTCGCTCGAATTCCATCTCGTGCGGGCGCTCCTCAAGAGCTACCAGGGGGATGCCCGCGAGCAGGTCACGAACTTCGAGGCGGCGCTGCGCGAGCGCAAGTTCAACAGCGAGGTGGCCGAGCGCTACGGGCTCGTCGCGGCGCTGCTGCGCGCCGAGAACATCGCGCGCGCCAAGGCGGAGCTCGCGCGGCTCGAGAAAATTGCACCGCCGCACCCGATGATCGACGCCATGGCAGGCCACGTGCTCATGGGCGCCAGGGAATACGATGCGGCCGCGCAGCGCTTCGCGAGCGCGCTCGCCCGCTACCCCAACAAGATGCAACTCGTGTACGACTACCCAGAGGCGCTGCTCAAGGCGGGAAAGCCGGCGCAGGCCGCGGCCTTCGTCGAAACGCAGCTCCTGCGCTTCCCCGGCAACGGACCGTTGCATCGCATCGCGGCGCGCGCGTACGCGGAGCAGAACATGCGCTCGAAGGAGCACCAGCACCAGGGCGAGTACTACGCGTGGGCCGGGGCGCTTTCGCTTGCCATCGGTCAACTGGAGCTCGCGAGCAAGGCGGGTGACGGCGACTTCTACCAGAACTCCGTGGTCGACACCCGGCTTCGCACGCTGCGCGCGGAGCAGGCGGAACTGCAAAAGCACCCATTCGGACGCTCCGGACTCGCAGCCCTCGCGCCACCTGCCGCTTCTGACAGGTAGTCGCCGGCGGTTTCATCCCGCATAGTCGTCGCGCGTCCCGTCGAACGCGCCTGCGGGAGGAGCCATGAAGCTACTCGTCGTCGACGATCATCCGCTCATCGTGCATGCCCTGCGCGAGGTCCTGCCCGATCTCGCCGGCAACATCGAGCTCCTCGCCGCGGCCACCCGCGACGAGGCGCTCGCGCAGGTGGCGCGCCATCCGGACTGCGCGCTCGTGCTGCTCGACCTCGCGGTGCCCGGCGCGCACGGCCTCGACCTCCTCGCCGAGTTGCGGCGAACGCATCCGCGCCTGCCGATCGTCGTTCTCTCCGCGACGCACGACGCCGCGACCGTCGGCGCGGCGCTCGCCGCCGGGGCGCGCGGCTTCATTGCCAAGACGGCGGATCCGTCCGCGATGCTCGATGCGATCCGCACCGTGCTCGCCGGCGGCACGCACGTCCCGCACACCCACGCACGAGCCCGCGTGCGCGAGATCGCCGGCGTGGCGGTCGACGTCCTCGGCCTCACGCCACGGCAGAGCGAGGTCATGCTGCTGCTCGCCGAGGGCAAGCCCAACAAGATGATCTGCCGCGCGCTGAAGCTCTCCGAAGGCACGGTCAAGGTCCACGTCTCGGCGATCCTGCGGGCGCTCAACGTCCATTCCCGGTCGCAGGTCGTCGCCGAGCTCGCCCGCCGTGGCATCCGCGGCGAGTCGCACGCGCTCGGTCCGTAGCCGCCACCACGCGCGCGGGGCGCAGGCATGGCCGCGGCGAACCCCTTCACGCCGGCAGCGCTCGCGCGCGCGCACGCCGACCAGGTCGCCGAGCTGTACGCGAACTGGCATCGCACGTCGCTGTCGATGCTGCTGGGCGCGGCGATCCTGTGTCTCGTGCTTTGGGGCGAGGCCTCCCCCATCGGGATGGCGTGCTGGCTCGCGCTCATCGTGGCCAACCAGGCGTGGCGAGGCATGCTCATGCGTGCCTGGCGTCGGGCGCGACCGGGATTGCACGCAACGCAACGCTGGGGCCGCTACTGGACGGTGGGGTCGACCATCGGGGGCGCCTTGTGGGGCCTGGCGTCGATCGTCATGTTCCCGCCCTCGCAGCCACATCAGGCGCTCCTCATCGTCTGCCTCTTCGGCGTCGTGCTGGGGGGTCTCAACCTCACGGCGGTCTACCGCCCGGCGTTCTACGGCTTCGCGCTGCCGGCGCTCGTCCCGCTCATCGTCCGCGTGGCCCTCGAGGGTGATCGCGTGCACGGCTACATCGCCTTCGTGATGGGCGTGGTGATGGTGTTCATCCTCGCCTTTGGGCACCAGCTCAATGCACTGCTCACCCGCGCGCTTGCGATGCGCTACGAGAACCTCGATCTCATCGACGAGTTGCGCGAGAAGTCGCGTGCCGCACGCGAGGCGCAGGATGCCGCCGAGCATGCCAATCGCAGCAAGAGCCAGCTCCTCGCGGCCGCGAGCCACGACCTGCGCCAGCCGCTGCACGCGCTCGGCCTGTACGTCGCGGCGCTCGCGGTACGCGCGACCGACCCCGACTGGCGCCCGCTGGTGACGAGCATCCAGCGCGGACTCGGCGCGCTCGAGGCGCAGTTCGAGCAACTCCTCGACCTGTCCCGCCTGGAGGCGGGCGCGCTCGCGCCGGCGCCGGGACGCATGGTGCTCGCGCCGCTGCTGGCGCGCGTGGCCGATGGCCTGCGCGCACAGGCACAGGCGAAAGGGCTCGACCTGCGCGTCGTGCGCACGCGCCTTGCGATCCGCAGCGATCCCGCGCTCGTCGAACGCATCGTGCGCAATCTCGTCGCCAATGCGATTCGTTACACGGAACGTGGCGGCATCGTCCTCGGTGCGCGGCGGCGGGGAAGCGACGTCGCCATCGACGTCGTCGATACCGGAATCGGCATCGCCGTGCCGCTGCAGGCGCGGATCTTCGAGGAGTTCTACCAGGTACCCGCCTCAGGCAGCAGCGCGGCGCACGGCGGACTGGGTCTCGGGCTTGCCATCGTGCGACGCCTCGCACGCCTGCTCGACCATCGCGTGGAAGTCCTGTCGCTGCCGGGTCGCGGTTCGCGCTTTCGCGTGTACGCGCCGCTTGCCCGCGCCGCGCCGCCGTTGCGCCACGAAACGGCCGCGGTGCGTACCGGGGAGGGTGCGGCCGCCACCACGATCCGTGGCGCCCTCGTTGCGGTGGTCGACGACGATCCCTGTGCGGTCGACGCCATGAGCGCGCTTTTCACGACCTGGGGTGCCGAAGTCGCCGGCGGCACTGACGCCGCCGACCTCATCGATGCGATCGGCCGGGCCGATCGCTATCCCGACCTCGTCGTCGCCGACCTGCGGCTCGGCCACGGCACGAGCGGCATCGCCGCGGTGAGCCGGTTGCGTGACGAGTTGGGCGTCGCCGTGCCGGCATTGCTCGTGTCGGGTGACACGAGCCTTGCGGCCGCGCGCGATGCGCGCGATGCCGGCATCGTGCTCTTGAGCAAGCCCGTGGTCCCGGCGGCGCTGCACGCCGCGGCGACGTCGCTGCTCGTGCGCGCCTGACGCCGGAGTTGCCGCTCAGATAAAGCCGATGTTCTTCGTCGTGAAATTCCGAAGATTCGGGAAGACCTGCTCGATGTCGCTGCCGGGCATGCCGAACCACGCGCCCAGCGTCGAGCCGACCTGATCGACCGCAACGCTCGGGATCCACGCGCCGTTGCTGCCCGAATCCATGTTGCCGGCGAGCACGTGATCCGGGAAGGTTCCGTACATCGCGTTGCCGTTGACCGCGCCACCCACGACGATCTGGTGGCCACCCCACGCGTGGTCGACCCCCTGGTTGGCGTTGCCGATGAACGTCCGATTGAAGTCCGACATCGTGATCTGGACGACGTTGTTGGCGACGCCGGCCGCAGCCGTGTAGTCGTAGAACGCCTTCATTGCGGGGAAGAGTTGCGCGAAGAGCCGCGTCTGCGTCGCCACCGTGCTGCCGTGCGTGTCGTAGCCGCCGGTGCCGACGAAGAAGACCTGGCGCTTCACTCCCGTCACGGCGCGGCCTTCGATGAGGCGCGCGACCTGGCGCAATTGCTGCGCAATGCCACTGTTGAGCAAGGCTCCGTTCACCTGGAATGCGTTGTCGATGACCGAGGGCAACGTCCCGGTAAGGAGCGGATTGGCGACTTCGTTGGCGATCAGCGCATCGTCCATCACGCCTGCCGCGCCCATGATCACCTGATTGCCGCGATTCTGCGCATCCGCCAACAGCGCCTTGAGCGCGTTGTAGCGGGCGAGCGGAACGCCGGTGGCACCCTGCCCGCTCACCGTGGTTCCACCGCTCTGCGGGACGACGAACGGTGTCGTCAGCGCGCCGGTCGTATAGACCTGCGAACCCGAAACCGAAACCGCAGCGGGGATCAGCCCTCCGGTGTTGACGCCGCGGAGGTGATCCGCGAAGCGCCCACCCCAGCCGGTGCGCAGCGGGGCGCCCGGAATGAGCCCCGACCAGGCATCCTGCTGGTCCGCGTGCGAGAAGAGGTTGGGCGGTCGCACGCTCGGAGTACCCCGGTACTCGGCACGATCCCGGATCGGCTGGACGAGCGTCCCCGAATTGGCGATCACCGCCATCTTCCCCTGGCCGTACAAGGGCGCGATCGTCGCCATTTCCGGATGGAAGCCGTACTTCTTGCCGGCGCCGGTGAACTGCACGAGTTGCGCCTGCGGGATGCCAACCGCCGACGCGACGGTACGCACGTTCTGATATCCCGCGTAATCGTCGTAGGGAATGACCATGTTGTTCGAATCGCTGCCCCCGAAGAGGAAGACGATCACGATGGCCTTGTAATCCGACGCGGCCTGCGCTTCGGCGCTCTTCACACCCCAGGTCGTGAGATTACCGGCGAGTGCACTCGCGGTCAGCGCACCCGTGGAGGTCAGGAACTTGCGGCGAGATGTCGTCATGATTAGCGCTGCACCTGGTAGTCGTAGGACGAGGCCATGAGGTAGACGGCCATGCGGGCACGCTCGGTCCGCTGCTGGGCCGTCGGCGTCGCACTCATCATCACGGCATTGACGGCCGCGACAATCGTGGGCTCGAGTGCCGCCGGAAACTGGCCGCCCGCCAAGTACTGGTTGACGAGCGAGACCATCGCCGCCGGCTGGTCGGCGATTGCCTCGAAGGGCGCGAGGAAGAGCTTCGTGCCGGTCGCCTCCGGGATCGTCGAGTCCGGGTTGTAGCCGCCGTACACGAGCCTGTAGATGAGGTTGGCACGGCTCACCGCGGTCACCGTCGTGTGGATCCCGAACTCGGGCCCGAGGATCGCGGTCCCCGGGATCTTCGCGTCGGGCATGTAGTAGTTGAACACCGACGGCGAGTAGTACGGGCGCTGTCCGAGTCCGGCCGCCGCCCCGTCGAGGCTCGCGCCATCGGTGATGCCGTTGAGCGCGCGGATGACTCCGGTGATCACCTGCACGGGTTCGCGCAATGACCCGAAGTCGGAGGCGGTCTTCGGGCCGCCACGTGCTTCGGGGTCGAGCAGGATCGCCTTCACCACCGCAGCCATGTCGCCGCGTACACCCGCGCCGTTGTTCTTGAACACCTGCACGACGCGACTGACGTACGCGGGCGACGGATTGCCGGTGACGAGCTTCTGGATGAGCTGCTTGCCGATGTACACCGGCGTGTTCGGGTGCATGAAGATGTTGCGCACCGCGGCGTCGATGTCGACCTGCGCGGTCTGGCCCGCGGGCAGCGTGGTCCCGTTGAGAAGATGCTTCTCCCCTGGATCGTGACCCGTCGTGTTCGTGGTCGGATAGGGAACCATCGGCGAGCCGTAGTAGCGTGCCGAGCGCTTCGCGGTGGCGGGTGCCCCATCGGCTGTCGCATACGTGTAGCCGGTGAACACCTTCGCGAACTCGGCGATCTCGCCCTGGCCGTACGTCGGGACCGGCTTGCCCGTCGCATCGAGCAGCGGCGTGCCATCGTCGTTTAGTTCCTCGAGATTGATCGAGAAGAGCTGCATGATTTCGCGCGCGTAGTTCTCGTTGGGCACACGCGTGGAAGTCGTCGGCTGTTGTGGCGCCCGGTCGTTGTTGACCATGTCGAGGTAGTTGCCCATCGCCGGGCTGTACGTCACCTTGCGCAGCAGCGTCTCGTAATTGCCGAACGCCTCCTCGAACATGAGGTTCTGGAAGCGCGACATCGCGTGTGCGTACGCGAGGTCGGGCTCGTTCGCCGAGACCACGAGAATCTGCGAGAGCGCCCAGGCCACGCGCTGGCGCAGCTGGTCGGTGCCCGTGACCGCGTTGGTGAACAGATCGCGCTGCACCATCGCAAGCGACAGGTGATCGCGAGCGCAACGCGCCGGCGCCGAATCGCGCGGGTACGCCGTCTTCCCGTCGGGCATCGTGGTGGTGCAGTCGGGGGAGCTGCCGAGCTGGATCCGGTTGTACTTGCTGTCCGGGTATCCCGAGATCGGCTTCGTCAGCTGGTCGTTGATCCACCCGGCGATGCCGAGCGCGTTGACGCGCGCCGCCTCCGCCTGCGAGGCGCCGAACGTCGCCTGATTGAGCAGGCGCCAGACGTCGGCGCTGCTCGTCACCACCGGTGGCGCGGTCTTCACGATCACGCGCTGGACGAGCGTGGTCTGGCTTTGTCCGAGCGAATCGAGAACCGTGGCGTGGAAGTCGTAGGTCCCCGGATTGGCCAGTGCGGCGGTGATGCGATACGGCGATGCGGTGCGGCTGTCGAGGAGCTGACCGTTCTGGTAGAACGAGACGCGCATGACGGTGGCGCCCGTGGGCGCGGTCGGGTTGCCGGTCAGATCGATGCTGTCACCGGGGCTGACGAGCGTGTTCGACAGCGCGAGTGTGATCCTCGGCAGCGTCGCCGTCGGTGGCGCCGCGGCGCCGGTCACCGTGATCGTCACGCCGTTGGACGTTCCCGTGGCGCCGACGTTGTCGTGCGCCTTCGCCATCAAGGTATAGGTCCCGGCCATCGTCGGGGTGAAGCCGAACGTGTACGGATTCGTCGTGTCGCTGCCCGCCAGCGTGAAGCCGTTGTAGAAGTCGACCTTGGCGATGGTTCCGTCGGGATCGGATGCCGTCGCGGTGAGCGTGGCGGTCTCGCCGACCGTGATCGCCGTCGCCGAGGTGGCGAGGGCTACCGTCGGCGGAAGGTTGCCGCGGCCACTCTTGGTCGCCTGGAGGACGAGCGGCGCCGACGTCGTCGATGCGCCCTGGTTGTCGGTCGCGATCGCGGTGATCGACTGCTTGCCCACCGAGGACGGCACGAACGTGAACTGCCATGGCTTCGACGTCACGGTGCCAAGCGTCGTGCCGTTGTTCATGAACGTGACCGAGCGGATCCAGCCGTCACTGTCGTCCGCGGTGGCGGTGAGCAGCGTCGAGCTGGGAAAACCGAGGTCCGTGCTTGCCGCGCCGACGCTCACGGTCGGCGGGGTATTGCCCGTTGCCGTGACGTTGATCGACACCACATTCGACGTTCCCTGCTGGAGCCGCGTGTCGACCGCGACGGCCTTGATGTTGTGCACACCCAAGGTCGACGGCGTGAACGCGAGGGTGAACGGTTCGGCTGCCACGATGCCGAGCTGCGAGCTGCCGTCGTAGAAGACGACCCGCGCGATGCTCGCGCCGGAGGACTTCGCGCTCACGGTGAGCGTTGCGGTATCGCCCTGCTTGAGGATCTGCGTACTCGCCTGGAGCGACGCCGACGGCGCCTGCATTCGCTGCGCGTCGGCGACCTGGGTCCCGAAGGCGAGTCCCACCAAGGTGAGCACGAGCGCCAGCGCGAAGCGCTGCTGTCTGGCGAGGAAGCCCTCCGCCGTCCCCTGTACGAACCTGGTTTCGCCCTGCATCACCGGCCTCCCGCCCGTGGTTGATCTCACGCAGGGGGCGCCTCGGCGTGCTCGCTGCACCCAGCGCCACGTTGGTGTCGCTGGATGACGACCCCCCGCATGCGCCGATTATCGATGATGAAATTGCGAATTACAACGGAGTACCGATATTTGGCGACAGACGGTCGACCGCGCACCAGTTTTATGCCGGCGCCATGTGAAATACCATCCTTATCTATTTGATTTATCTGATCTAATGTTTGTCACCGTCATATTGCCTGCACCGCAGATCGCCAGACTCATGACAGGAGAATATCCGGATCGATGGGGTGCCACCCGATGCCGTTCGTCGCCTGCCTCCTCGCCAGACGCAGGGTCCGGCCCGGCGTCCGTGCCCCTGTCCGAAGAACACGCACTCTTATGCAATTGGAATGATCGGGACAGGACGTGCCCCGGGCCCGGAACCACTCCGGAGGCGAGCCGCGCCGGCACGAAGGCGGGCGACACCGGGCGCCCATGATGCGACGAGGCCGCCGACGCGCGGCGCCGGCGGCCTCGTGGTGAGGCTGCGCGATCGGGTCTTTCAGCGCGCCGGCGCGCGCTCCGCGCGAGCGGCGCGGCCCCGCTCCTGCATGCGCTCACGGAACGCTTCCATCCGCTGCTCGCGCTTGACGAGCGCGTCGCGCACGACGCCCTTTTGCGCGGGACTGAACGTCGCGTACAGGGCGAGCCACTGGTCCCGGACCTGTCTGCGCGCCGCGATCGCATCGGTCTGCGCCTGATCCGAGAGCGCTGCGATCGCGGCAAGGTCGGGTTCCGGCTTCGCCAGTTCGGCCTTGAACGCGGCGTGCATCTGTTCCATGTGCGAACGGGTCGACGTGCGCGCCGCCTTCGCATTGGCGACCACGCTATCCCACATCGTCTGCTGCGACGTCGTGAGGTCGAGTTGCGGCTTGAGCGAGAAGATCATCTGCTCGAATCCTCCCGGGCCGCCGAACCCGGGGCCGTGCCCGCGGCCCGGTTGCGCCGTGGCGACCTGCGCCCCGGCCGCCAGGATGCCGACCGCGATCGCGGTGGAGATGCGTACCATCGGAGACTTCATGACGTATCCTTTCGATGCTGGAGTAAGTTGCGATTCGCCCCAGCGCGCGGCAGATTCGTCAACACTGCTCGCCGCACTCGGACTCGTTCGTTCGAGGCGCATTGTGATCGTTCGTTCGCGCTGCGCGCCTCGGCTTTGCAACGGAACGTTGCGTGTCGCGGCGGCCGTTACAATCGCTTACAGGCGCAACCCGCCGCGAGGCGCCGTCCAGCGATTCAATGTGCGCATGGCAACCAGGCCCGGACCCACCAAGATCCTCGTCGTCGACGACGACGTCCGCCTGCGCGACCTTCTGACTCGCTACCTCGGCGAGCAGGGCTTCCAGGTCGCTGCCCTCCCCGACGCGCGCGACCTCGATCGCAAGCTGCAGCGCGACCCGCCGCATCTCATGGTGCTCGATCTCATGCTGCCGGGTGAAGACGGCCTGTCGGTGTGTCGCCGCCTGCGCGGCGCCGGCGAGACCGTGCCGATCGTCATGCTCACCGCCAAGGGTGAGGAGGTCGACCGCATCGTGGGCCTCGAGATGGGCGCCGACGATTACCTGCCGAAGCCGTTCAATCCACGCGAACTCGTCGCGCGCATCCACGCGGTCTTGCGCCGCCACGGCGAACGCGCCGTGCCGGGCGCGCCCACCTCCGACGGCGTGCTTCGCTTCGGCCGGCACACGCTCGACCTCGCCGCACGAACCCTGACGCTCGGCGACCAGACGACGACGCTCACCACGGGCGAGTTCGCGCTCCTTCGTGTCTTTGCACAACACCCGCGCCAGGCGCTCGCCCGGGAAAAGCTCATGATGCTTGCGCGCGGCCGCGATCACGAGGTCTTCGATCGTGCCATCGACGTCCAGGTGTCGCGACTGCGCAAGCTCGTCGAAGCCGATCCGGCCAATCCACGCTTCATCCAGACCGTATGGGGCTTCGGCTACGTGTACATGCCTGACGCCGACTCGGCGACGACGCCAGGACGGCGCACCGGCGAGGACAGCGCAACAGACGCATCGTGACGCTGCTGCCGCGCTCGCTCTTCGGGCGACTCGTCCTGCTGCTCGTTGCCGCGGTGGCGCTCGCGGTCCTCGCGAGCATCGTCCTGTTTCGCAGCGAGCGCCTCGCACTCCTCGACCGTCAGGTTTCCGAGACCCGGCTCGCGCAACTGCAGGCCCTGCGCGCAGCGCTCATCGGCGCCGACGATCCGGAGCGCAGCGAAACGCTCGAGGAACTCGCCGACCTCTACGGCGTGGAGATCTACCCCGAATCGGCGCGCCCGCCCGGGAACACGCTGCCGGCCGGACCGCGCATGGCCGATCTCGCAAGTCGCCTGCGCGCGCGGCTCGGGCCTGGCACCGAGGTCCGCTTCGCACCGCGCCTGCAGCGACTTTTCGTGCGCGTCGAGGCCGCCGACGCCGGCTACTGGCTCGGCGTACCGGTCCCCACCGGTGCGCCCGACGCCGGGGCGACGCGCGCGCTCACCTGGACGCTCGCCGTGCTCGTCCTCCTCCTCGTCGCGGCGTACGTCTTCGCGCGCTACCTCGCCCGGCCGCTGCGCGAGCTCGCTGCCGCGGTCGCCCGTGTCGGCCGCGGTGAACTGCCGGCGCCGTTGCCGGAATCCGGGCCATCCGAAATCGCCGCGGTCAATCGCGGCTTCAACGCGATGACCGCCAACCTGCGCCGCCTCGACGAGGATCGGGCGCTGCTCCTTGCCGGCGTTTCGCACGACCTGCGCACGCCGCTGGCGCGACTGAGGCTCGGGGTCGAGATGAGCGCACCGGACGACGCGCTGCGCGCCGGCATGGTCGCCGACATCGACGAGATGGATCGCATCATCGGCCAGTTCCTCGACTTCGCCCGCGGCGAGGACGCGACGCCTCCCGCCCAGGCAAGCCTCGACGCGATCGTGCAGGCCGCGACCGAACGTTACCGCGCTGCCGGCGCCGACGTGCGCTTTACCGCGGGCGCCGTGCCCGCGCTACCACTCAAGGTCACCGCCGTATCGCGCCTCGTCGCCAACCTGGTCGACAACGCGCTCGCCTACGGCGCGCCCCCGGTGGAGATCACGACCGCCTGTCGCGATGAGCAGGCCTGGCTCGAGATCGCCGACCACGGACCGGGGATCGCGCCGGCCGACGTCGCGCGCCTGAAACTGCCGTTCACCCGCGCCGCCGCCTCGCGCGCCCGCACCGACGGTGCCGCGGGTGCGGGACTCGGGCTTGCGATCGTCGAGCGGATCGCCCGCCTGCACGGCGGCTTCTTCGAGATCGAGCCCAGGCCGGGCGGTGGAACCCTCGCCCGCGTGCGCCTGCCGCTCGCGGCCGCGGCGCGCTGACCCCCGGGCGCACCGACGTCGGCTACTGCGCCGGGGCGCCTGCCGCCGGCACGACGAGCGCCACCGCGTGCGCGGCGATCCCTTCCTCGCGTCCGGTGAAGCCCAGGCGCTCGGTCGTGGTGGCCTTGATCGAGACGCGATCGAGGGGGCAACGCAGGTCGGCGGCCAGATTGGCACGCATCGCCTCGATGAACGGCGCGAGCTTGGGTGCCTGCGCGACGATCGTCGCATCGACGTTGCCGACTTCGTAGCCGGAGGCGCCGACCAGGTTCAGCGTGTGGCGCAGGAGCAGGCGACTGTCCGCACCGGCGTAGGTCGCGTCGGTATCGGGAAAGTGCCGCCCGATGTCGCCTAGCGCAAGCGCACCGAGGAGGGCGTCGATGATCGCGTGCACGAGGACGTCGGCGTCGGAGTGCCCGACGAGACCCGTCGGATGCGCGATCGTGACGCCGCCGATGACGAGGGCACGGCCTGCGGCGAGCGTGTGGACGTCGAAGCCGGTGCCGATGCGGGGGATCATGCGTGCGCCGCCACCTGCGCCTGCGCGGCGAGAATCGCCGCCGCGAGCGCGAGGTCCTCGGCGTGCGTGATCTTGATGTTGGCGTCGCTGCCGCGGATGAGGCTCGGCGCGAGGCCCAGCGCCTCGATCGCCTGCGCCTCGTCGGTGGCCGCGAGGGCGCCCGGCTGCGCGAGCGCTCGACGCAGGACGCCAAAGCGGAACACCTGCGGTGTCTGCGCCTGCCACAGGTCGGCGCGGGAGACCGTGGCGGCCACCGTCGCCGTCTCGGCGCCGCGGTTCGCGCGCTTCAAGGTGTCCGCCACCGGGACGGCGAGCAGGCCGCCGATCGGTGCATCGGCCAGATGACGCACGAGCCTTGCGAGCGCATCGAGGGGCACGCAGGGGCGCACGGCGTCGTGCACCGCGACCCAGTCGTCGTCGGCGCACCGGCCCACGAGTTCACGCAGCGCGTTGGCGACCGTCGCCGCGCGCGTGGCGCCGCCGCAGCGCAGGAGGCGCACGTCGGGTGGACGCCCGGGCAGTCGCTCGAATTCGGTGTCGTCGTGTGCCACCGCCACGTACAGCGCATCGGGCGCAAGCCCGGTGCGCAGCCGCTCGAGCGTGCGCAAGACGACGTGCCGACCCGACAGATCCGCGTACTGCTTGTGCCCGCCGAAGCGCGCGCCGTTGCCCGCCGCCGGGACGAGGACGTGGAGGCGTCTTCTCGCAATCATGCGCTCGCGACCACGAGCGGCGTCAATGCCGCGCGGATCGATGGCGGAATGTCGACCGGCGTGCCGGTCGCGCGCTCGACCCAGACGTGCACGAAGCGCCCGGTCGCCGCCGGCTCGACCTCACCCCGCGTGAAGAGCGCGATCTCGTAGACGACCGAAGTGCGGCCCAGGCGCTGCACGCGGATGCCCGCCTCGACCGTCTCCGGGAACGACAGCGAGCGATGGAAGCGGCACGACGTCTCGACCACGAAGGCGACCTCGGCGCCACGCTGGATGTCGAGTCCGCCGACGCGAATGAGGTGCTCGTTGACCACCGTATCGAAATACGAGTAGTAGGTCACGTTGTTGACGTGACCGTACATGTCGTTGTCCATCCACCGCGTGGGAATCGGCAGCAGGTGCGGGTAGTCGGCGCGGGTCGACGCCGGCGCGTGGGCGCGATCGCTCATCGGCGGCACGCTCCACCTTCGTGCGCCGCTTCATGCCCAGCGCTTCGCATCACGGCGCGCCGCCCACGTCGCGCATGCGCTCGTCGAGGAGCTCGATCCAGTGCCGCACCGGCGTTCGTGTACCCGATTCGAGGTGTGTGATGCAGCCGATGTTGGCGCTCGCGATGAGATCGGGTCGCGGCGCCTCGAGCGCGCGCAGCTTGTTGACCTTGAGCTGCCCCGAGAGCACCGGCTGCAGGATCGAGTAGGTGCCGGCGGATCCGCAGCAGAGGTGCGCGTCGGCCACCGGCAGGAGCGAGTGGCCGATCGCAAGCAGGATCTCCTCGACCTGGCCGCGAATGCGCTGCCCGTGCTGCAGCGTGCACGGCGCCTGGAAGGCGATGCGCAGCGGGCCGCGATCGAGCGCGATGGTGGGCGCGATGCGCTTCCATTCCGCGGCGATCACCTCGACCGGATCCCGCGTGAGCTCGGCGATGCGCTTCGCCCGCGCGGCGTACGCCGCGTCCTGCGCGAGGAAGACGCCGTAATCCTTGACCATCACGCCGCAGCCGCTCGCCGTCACCACGATCGCCTCGACACCGCGCTCGACGTGCGGCCACCAGGCGTCGATATTGCGCCGCACGATCGCGCGCGCCTCCTCCTCGGCGGTGAGGTGATGCGAAAGCGCGCCGCAGCAGCCACCCGCGGGCACGCGCAGCGCCGAGATGCCGATGCGATCGAGGACCCGCGCCGTCGCGGCGTCGATCCCGGGCCGAAGCACCGGCTGCACGCAACCTTCGAGCACGATCATCCTGCGTTCGTGCCGCGGTGCCGGCCACACGCCGGCCGGCGCCGCCGTGGGAATGCGCTCGGCGAGTTCGCGCGGCAGGAAGCGCTTGGCGAGGCGCCCGGCCATGATCGCGCCGGCAAAGAGCGGACGCGCGAGCAGCGCCTTGCGCAACGCCGTGCGGCGCAGCGCCTCGCTGCGGGTGCGACCGACCTTCGCCTCCACGATGCCGCGTCCGATGTCGAGGAGGCGCCCGTAGCGCACGCCCGAGGGACACGTCGTCTCGCAGTTCCGGCAGGTGAGGCAGCGATCGAGGTGGAGCTGCGTCCGCTGCGTGACGGCGGCACCCTCCAAGACCTCCTTCATGAGATAGATCCGCCCCCGCGGGCCATCGAGCTCGTCACCCAGGAGCTGGTACGTGGGGCAGGTTGCCGTGCAAAAACCGCAGTGCACGCAGGTGCGCAGGATGGCGTCGGCCTCGCGGCCTTCGGGCGTGTCGCGGAACTCCGGGGCGAGGTCGGTCTGCATCAGCGCAGCGGCACGAAACGGCCGCGATTGAGGATACCGCGCGGATCGAACACGGTCGCAAGCCGCGCATGCAACCGCGCAAGCACAGCCGGCAACGGATGGAAGACGTCACCCGAGCACGTCCCGCCGCGAAAGCGCGTGGCATGCCCGCCCTGCGCCGCAACCCAGGTGCGCAGCTTCCCGGCGTCGACACGGTCGCTGTCGACCATCCAGCGCAAGCCCCCGCCCCACTCGATGAACTGCTCGCCGCCCAGATCGGTGAACGGCGCCGTCGGCCGCACCGTGAGGCGCCAGAGCACCCGTTCGCCAACCGCGGCAAAGAAGGGATGCGTGTGCTCACGCACCGCGGTCCAGAACGCGTCGGCCGCGGGATCGGCATCGCCCCCCAGCTTGCGCACGGCCGCGTCCACCGCGGGTTGCGCACCGGAAAGGCGCACGCGCAGTTGTCCGTCGTGGTAGGCGGTCGCCGACAGCGGCAGCGGCTGGCCACCCCACTCGTTGACGCGCCGGATCGCCTCGTCGGCCGACAGGGCAAACGCCACCGTCACCTCGTGCTTGGGCAGCGGCAGGCACTTCAGCGAGACCTCGGTGATCACGCCCAGTGTGCCGAGCGCGCCCACCATGAGCCGCGAGACGTCGAAGCCCGCGACGTTCTTCATCACGCGACCGCCGAACGAAAGCGCCTCGCCGGTGCCATCGACGATGCTCACGCCGAGCACGAGGTCACGCACCGCGCCGGCGTACGGTCGCCGCGGACCCGCGAGTCCGGTCGCGACAGCGCCACCGAGGGTTGCTGCCGCGCCAAAGTGCGGCGGCTCGAAGGCGAGCATCTGGCCGTGCGCGCGCATCTCGCTCTCGATGGTCGCAAGCGGCGTGCCGGCGCGTGCGGTGAGCACGAGCTCGGTCGGTTCGTAGTCGACGATCCCCGCGTGGTCCGTCGTTGCGAGCACCTCACCCTCGAGCGCGCCACCGTAGAAGTCCTTGGTCCCACCCCCCCGGATGCGAAGCGCGGTGTTGGTTGCTGCCGCGTCGCGGACGCGGGCGCACAGCGCCTCGAGCGTGGTCGCCGTCATCGCCCCTGCACCTCGTCGCGGGTCCGACGCATCGTCAGCCGCGACGCGCGAGCTTGTCGCGGTACAGGACGCGCGGCTCGTCGGCGTCGATCACCTCGGTCTCGGCCAGTGCATCGGCTTCCCACGCCTTCACGAACGGATGCGCAAGCAACGCCGCGAGGTAGGTGCCGGCTTCCCCCGCCGGTGTCACGCCGTACGTCTGGAAGCGAAACGCCACCGGCGCGTAGAACGCATCGGCGAGGCAAAACGCGCCCGCGAGGTAGGCACCCCCCTTGCCGAAGCGACGCCGCGTCGCGCTCCAGATCTCCTCGACGCGGGCGATGTCGGCCGCGAGTGCGGCCGACCACGGCCGCACGTCGACGCGTTCGCGAATGCACATCGTCATCTCGCCGCGCAGCGCGGCGAAACCGGCGTGCATCTCGGCGGTGATCGAGCGCGCCCACGCGCGGGCGAGCGGGTCTGCGGGCCACAGGCCGGGGTGGCGCTCGGCCAGGTACTCGCCGATCGAAAGCGAATCCCACACCTGCACGCCATCGTCATGCAACGCCGGAACGAGGGCACTCGGCGAGAACGAGCGGTTGTCCGGGTTGTGCGTCCCGCGCAGTTGCACCTTCACCTCGCGAAACGGCACCGCGGCGAGCTTCACCGCGAGCCAGCCGCGCAGCGACCACGACGAGTAATTCTTGTTGCCGATGTAGAGGGTGTAGGCCATCGTGTCAGCGCGGGACGGTCTTGCCAGGGTTCATGATGTCGAGGGGATCGAGCGCGCGCTTGATCGCACGCATGAGATCGACCGCCTCGCCGTGCTCGGCGACGAGGGCACCGAGCTTGTGAATGCCCACGCCGTGCTCGCCGGTGCAGGTGCCCCCCATACCGATCGCACGCAGCGACACGCTTTGCGCGATCGCCTCGGCCTTCGCCCGCTCCGCCTTGCTCGCCGGGTCGAAGAGCAGGAGGACGTGGAAGTTGCCGTCTCCGACGTGCCCGACGATCGTCGCAATGGCGCCCTCACGGTCGAGCTCGGCGCGCGTTTCGAGCAGGCAATCGGCCAGTCGCGAGATCGGCACGCAGGCGTCGGTCGAGAACGCCTGCCGCCCCGGCGAGAGCGCGAGCGCCGCGTAGTACGCGTTGTGCCGCGCCTTCCACAGCCGCGAGCGATCCTCGGCCTGGGTCGCCCACTGGAATGCGCTGCCCGCGTGGTCGGCGGCGATCCGCTCCATCGCCTCCGCCTGCTCCTTGACGCCCGCCTCACTGCCGTGGAACTCGAAGAGCAGCGTGGGCTTGGCCTCGTACCCGTCGAGCTTCGAGTAGCGAATGCAGGCTTCCATCTGCAACGCGTCGAGCAGTTCGATGCGCGCCAACGGGATCCCCATCTGCATCGCGACGATCACCGCGCCGACCGCCGCCTTGAGATCGGGAAACTGGCACACGGCCGCGGAGATCGCCTCGGGCACGCCGTACAGGCGCAACTGGATCTCGGTGATGACGCCGAGCGTGCCTTCCGCGCCGACGAAAAGCCGCGTGAGGTCGTAACCCGCGGACGACTTGCGGGCGCGCCCGCCGGTGTGCACGATCCGCCCGTCGGCGGTGACGACGGTGAGGCCCAGGACGTTCTCGCGCATCGTCCCGTAGCGAACCGCATTGGTCCCCGAGGCCCGTGTGGACGCCATCCCGCCGAGCGTGGCGTTGGCGCCCGGGTCGATGGGGAAGAAGAGCCCGGTACCCTTCAGCTCGGCGTTGAGTTGCTCGCGCGTGACGCCGGCCTGCACGCGGCAGTCGAGATCGTCGGCGTTGATCTCGAGCACCCGGTTCATTTCCGACAGGTCGACGCACACGCCGCCGTGCAGTGCGGCCACGTGCCCTTCGAGCGAGGTGCCCACGCCGAAGGCGATCACCGGGACGCGGGCGGCGTGGCACAACCGCACGATGCCCGCGACCTCGTCGTTGTCGTGCGGGTACACGACGACGTCGGGCAGCGCCGGGTCGGGCAGTCCCTCGCCGCGCGCGTGCTGCGTGCGCACGGCGTCGCCGGTCTTCGCGCGCTCGCCGAAGTCGCGCGCGAGCGTCTCGACGACGCGCGCCACCTCGTTCGCACTCCCTCGCGATGCCTGCCCCGTTTCGACACTCATGGCCCCATCCTCTAGAAGCGCGGCAAATCCGGAAAGCGGAGTTCGCCGTGGTGAACGTGCATGCGGCCCAACTCGGCGCAGCGATGCAGTGTCGGCACCGCCTTGCCCGGATTGAGCAGGCGCAATTCGTCGAATGCCTCCTTGATGGCGTGGAAGCGCGTGAGCTCCGCGGCACCGAACTGACGGCACATCGGCGAGAGCTTCTCGACCCCCACGCCATGCTCGCCGGTGACCGTACCGCCGACCTCGATGCAAAGCTCCAGGATGCGATCGCCGAAGGCAATGGTGCGCTCGATCTCGCCCGGCTTGTTGGCATCGAAGAGAATCAACGGATGCAGGTTGCCGTCACCGGCGTGGAAGACGTTGGCGCACGCAAGGCCGTACTCGACAGACCACTGCGCGATCGCTTGCAGGACGCGCGGCAGCGCCTTGCGCGGGATCGTGCCGTCCATGCAGTAGTAGTCGGGCGAGATGCGGCCCACCGCCGGGAACGCCGCCTTGCGCCCCGACCAGAAGAGGAGCCGCTGCGCCTCGTCGCGTGACACGCGGATGCTGGTCGCCCCCGCGGCGGTCAGGACCTGCCGGATCTCCGCCATCTCGGCCGCGACCTCGTCGGTGGTGCCGTCGGTCTCGACCAGGAGCACCGCCGCGGCATCGAGCGGATAGTCGGCATGCACGAACTCCTCGACCGCGCGCGTGGCCGGCTGGTCCATCATTTCGAGGCCAGCCGGAATGATCCCGGCCGCAATGATCGCCCCGACCGCGGCGCCGGCGGTTTCCACCGCGTCGAACGCCGCGAGCGCCACCTGCGCGACCTGCGGCTTGGGCAGCAAGCGCACCGTGACCTCGGTGATCACGGCAAGGAGCCCTTCGCTACCGATCGACAGCGCCAGGAGGTCGTAACCCGCGCTATCCGGCGCGTCGCCACCGAACTCGACCACCTCGCCCGTGATGAGCACGCCACGCACGCGCAAGACGTTGTGCACCGTGAGCCCGTACTTGAGGCAGTGCACGCCGCCCGCGTTCTCGGCGACGTTGCCGCCGATCGAGCACGCGATCTGCGACGACGGATCGGGCGCGTAGTACAAACCCAGTGGCGCGACCGCCTCGGAGATCGCGAGATTGCGCACGCCGGGCTGCACGACGGCGGTGCGGGCGAGCGCATCGACCGCGAGGATGCGCTTGAACCTGGCAAGCGAGAGGACGATCCCGTTCGGATCCGGCAACGCGCCTCCGGACAGGCTCGTGCCCGCGCCGCGCGCGACCACCGGCACCTTGGCCGCGTGGCAGGTCTTGAGAATCGCCACGACCTGCGCCTCCGTTTCCGGCAACACGACCGCGGCCGGCAGTGCCCGGTAGACGGTGAGCCCGTCGCACTCGTAGGGCTTGACGTCCTCCACGGCGGTCAGAAGCGACGCCGCCGGAAGGATCGCCGCGAGCTCGGCATGAACGGCGGTATCGAGCATGGGACGTGAAGGATCGGCGCCTCGAATCACCCGGCGCTGCGCACTTCACGGGCGGGAGCCGGAATGCCCATTCTACAACCGTCGCGCGGTTCACCCTGGGGTCGATGGCGCATGGCGCTATACATCGGGGGCGACGTTGCCTAGAATCGCCGCTTTTGGGGCCACTCCAACACCAACAGCCCGTCTTCGCAGCCAGCCAGGAGAAACCATGCGTCTTGCCAAGCTTGCCGTCGGACTCGCCCTCGGCACCGCCGTCGCCCTGCCCGCCTTCGCGCAGGAAACCCTCAAGATGAACATCTCCGTCGCGCAGAATTCGCACTACGGCGCGGCGACGGAGACGTTCGCCAAGGAGATCGAGAAGCGGACCAACAGTCGCTACAAGGTCCAGAACTTCTATTCGGGGGCGCTTGGCGCCGAGCGGGAATCGATCGAAGCCGTGCAGCTTGGCACGCTCGACCTCACGGTGACGTCGACGGGGCCGATCCCGAACTTCGTCCCCGAGGTCGCGATCCTCGACATCCCGTTCCTCTTCCGCGACTACGCGCACGCGCGCGCCGTCCTCGACGGGCCGATCGGGCAGGAACTCCTGCAGAAATTCCCGCCGAAGAACATCATCGCGCTCGCGTGGGCCGAGAACGGCTTTCGCAACATGACCAACAACAAGCACCCGGTGAAGACACCCGCCGACCTCAAGGGCCTCAAGATGCGCACGATGGAGAACCCGGTGCACATCCAGGCGTACAAGGCGTTCGGGATCATCCCCACGCCGATGGCCTTCACCGAGCTCTTCACCGCGCTCCAGCAGGGCACCGTGGACGGGCAGGAAAATCCGCTGTCGGTGATCTCCGCGGCCAAGTTCGACCAGGTGCAGAAGTACCTGACGCTCACCGGACACGTGTACTCGCCGGCGCTCATCCTGATGAGCAAGGCGAAGTGGGACAAGCTCTCCGCCGACGACAAGCAGATCTTCCTCGCCGCCGCGAAGGAAGCCGTCAAGGCCAATCGCGCGCGCATCGACGACGACGAGCGCAAGGCGGTTGGCGATCTCGAGTCGAAGGGGATGCAGGTCGTCACGACCGTGGACAAGTCGAAGTTCCAGGAAGTCCTGGGCCCGACCTTCGTCGAGTTCGGCAAGAAGTTCGGCCAGGCCAACATCGACAAGATCCGCAACTACAAGTAGCCCCCTGGTCGCCGTACCCGGCGGCGTGATCCGCGACGCGCGCGTCGATCACGCCGCCGCCTTCATCGTCCTCCATGCGTAGCGCCTTTCTCGCGCTCGAGCGCCGCACGACCGCGGTTGCAATGGCGCTCGCCTGCACGATGCTCGCCGTGGCGGCGTGCCTTGGCATGTACCAGATCCTCGCCCGCTTCGTCTTCCTGGAGCCGGCCGAGTGGTCGGAGGTCCTCATCCGCTTCAGCCTGATCTGGATGGTCTTCCTCGGGGCGCCGATGGCGTTCCGGCAGGGTGCGATGGTGTGCGTCGACCTCGCGCACCGGATGGCCGGGGCCCGCGGCAAGCGGATCCTCGACTTCCTCGCCGCCGCCTGCGCCCTCGTCATCCTCGCCGTCATGCTCTGGTTCGGCACGCGCTATTCGTGGGTCGGCCGCTTCCAGACGATTGCCGGTCTCGAAACGGTGCCGATGTCCTGGGCGTACCTGTCGATCCCGGTCGGGGCGATCTTCTCGTGCCTTGCCGTGATCGCGTGCTTCCTCGATCCGCGGCGCTACGAACTCGTGACGCAGCAGTAGGACGCCCCATGCCGACCACGATGCTCGTCACCATGCTGGTGGCATTTGCGCTGTCGATCTCGGTCGCCGTTGCGATCGGCCTTGCGAGTCTCGTCGGCGCATGGCAGGCAAAGCTCGACTTCATCGCGGTGGTGAAGGAGATGTTCTCGGCGATCGACAAGTTCCCGCTCGCCGCGATTCCCTTCTTCATCCTCGCCGGCAACCTCATGGAGTCGGGTGGGATCTCGGCACGGCTGGTCGAATTCGCGAAATCGATCGTCGGCGGGATCCAGGGCGGGCTCGGCGCGACCTGCGTGCTGACCTGCATGATCTTCGCCGCGGTCTCGGGCTCCTCGGTGGCGACGACGTTCGCCATCGGCGCGATCCTGGTCCCGGCGCTCATCCGCCACGGCTACCCGACGAACTACGCCGCCGCGCTCCAGGCGACGTCGGCGGAACTCGGCGTCATCATTCCGCCGTCGATCCCGATGATCCTGTACGGTGTGTCCGCCGAGGTCTCGATCGGCGAGCTCTTCATCGCCGGCTTCGGCCCTGGGCTCCTCATCGGCGGCGCGCTCATGCTCTTCGTCGTGCTCTACGCGCGCTGGAAGGGCTACGGCAAGGGCGACCACGACGGTCGCCTGCCGTTTCTCACCGCGGCGCGCCAGGCCGCGCTTGCGCTGCTGATGCCGGTGATCGTCCTCGGCGGCATCTACGGCGGCGTCTTCACGCCGACCGAAGCGTCGGTCGTCGCGGTCTTCTACGCGCTCATCGTCGGCGTCCTCGTCTACCGCGAGACGCGCGTTTCCGACCTGCCGCGTGTCCTGACCAAGAGCGTCATCTCGTCGGCGGTGATCATGTTCATCATCGCCAATGCCGGACTCTTCAGCTACCTCATCACGCGCGCCGGCGTGCCCAGCAAGATCGGCGCCTTCCTCGTCGACTCGCTGCGCTCGCCGGAACTCTTCCTGCTCGGCGTGAACGCCGCGCTATTCATCATCGGCATGTTCATCGAGACGTCGGCGTCGATCATCGTGCTGGCGCCGATCCTCGCTCCGGTCGCCGCGCACTTCGGCATCGATCCGGTGCACTTCGGCGTCATCATGGTCGTCAATCTGGCGCTCGGGATGATCACCCCGCCGTTCGGCGTGAATCTCTTTGCCGCGTGCATGATCGCGCGCATCTCGCTCGATCAGATCATCACGCGGCTCATACCGTTCGTGCTGGTCGTGCTCGCCTGCCTCATGGTGATCACCTACGTTCCCGTCCTCTCGCTCGGCTTGCGCGACCTCGTCTACAAGTAGTGCGCCGCGGCGCCGCGTCAGACGCAGCGCCCGCCGTCGACCTCGAGGCAGGACCCGGTGATGAACGACGCCTCGTCGGAGGCGAAGAACACCGCGGCGGCCGCGATGTCGGCCGGCTGCGACAAGCGCCCGATCGGAATCGTCGCGATGAACTGCGCGCGCTTCTGCGGCGTGTCCTCCCCCATGAAGTCGGCGAGCATCGCGGTCTCGCCCGCGACCGGATTGATCACGTTGACGCGGATGTTGTCCCTTGCGAGCTCGGCGGCCATCGAACGCGACGTGACGATCGCCGCTCCCTTGCTTCCGTTGTACCAGGTCAGTCCCGGCCGCGGGCGCACGCCCGCGGTCGAGGCGATGGTGATGAAGACGCCGTTGTGCTGCGCACGCATGTGCGGCACCGCGTGCTTCGCGGTGAGATAGAGGCTCTTCACATTGACCTGGTAGATGCGGTCGAATTCCGCTTCGGAGACGTCGAGCATCGGCTGGTTGCGATGCGTCGTGCCGGCATTGTTGACGACGATGTCGAGGCCGCCGTAGACGCGTAGCGCGAAGGCGACGAGGCGCTGCACGTCGGCGTCGCGTGCAACGTCGCCCGCGCAAAACCTCGCGTCGCCACCGGCGTCGACGATCTCGCGGGTGACGCGCTCGCCGTTCTCCGCGGAAATGTCGTTGACGACGACGCGTGCTCCCTCATCGGCAAAGCGCTGCGCGATGCCCTTGCCGAATCCCGATCCCGCCCCGGTGACGATCGCCACCTTCTGCTTGAGCCGTGCCACTCCTGTCTCCTCGTCGTTGCACATCGCTGCGACCGGCGCCGGACGCCCCTGCCGCTCCTGTCGGGTTCCTTGCCGCCGTGGATGATGCGTGCCCCGCCACCGGGGTCGCGCTGCACGCTCATCCGTGGCGCAGCACCACCGTCTTCACCGTGGTGAAACCGTAGAGCGCCTCGAAGCCCTTCTCGCGGCCATGGCCCGAATGCTTCACGCCGCCGAACGGCAGCTCGACGCCACCCCCGGCGCCGTAGTTGTTGATGAAGACCTGCCCGCTTTCGACGGCGCGGGCCATGCGCAACTGTCGGGCGCCATCTTGCGTCCACACGCCGGCGACCAGGCCGAAGTCGGTGGCATTGGCCAGCCGCACGGCTTCCGCCTCGTCGGCAAAGGGCATCGCGGCCAGGACCGGTCCGAAGACCTCGTCGCAGGCCAGACGATGGCCGAGCGGCACGTCGCGCAAGAGCGCCGGCGCCGCGTAGAAGCCCCCCTTCGGCGCATCGGCGACGACCGTGCCTCGTGCGACCGTGGCAATCCCGTCGGCGCGCGCCGCGGCGAGAAATTCCTCGACGCGCGTGAGTTGCGTGCCGCGGATGAGCGGGCCGCAGTCGAGGTCGGCGAGCGCGGGGCCCGCACGCAAGGCGGCAAAGCGCTCACCCAGTCGCGCGAGCACTTCCTCGTAGCGCGCTGCCTCGACGAGCAGGCGGCTGCCCGCGCTGCACGTCTGCCCCGCGTTCTGGACGATCGCGTTGACGAGCGCCGGCAGTGCCAGGTCGAGATCGGCGTCGGCAAACACGATCTGCGGCGACTTGCCGCCGAGCTCGAGCGTGACGGGGCAGTGACGCTGCGCCGCAGCCGCCGCGACCCACGCACCCGTCGCCGGTGACCCGGTGAACGAGACGTGCACGATGCCCGGGTGCTCGACCAGCGCCGCACCCGCCTCGCGACCGAGCCCGGTGACCATGTTGATCGCCCCCGCAGGCAAGCCGGCTTGCGCGGCAAGCTCGGTCAGCCGCAGCAGCGACAGGCACGCATCCTCGGCGGGCTTGACCACGCAGGCATTGCCCGCGGCGAGCGCGCCGCCGACCGAGCGGCCGTAGATCTGCAGCGGATAGTTCCATGGAATCACGTGCCCGGTGACCCCGTGCGGCTCGCGCCAGGTGAGCACGGTGTAACCCTCGGGGTACGGGATCGTCGTCCCGTGCAGCTTGTCGCAGGCCCCGGCGTAGAACTCGAAATAGCGGGCACACGCAGCGGCGTCGGCCCGCGCCTGCTTGAGCGGCTTGCCGCAATCGCGCGCCTCGATCAAGGCGAGTTCCTCGGCATTGGCGAGGATGGCATTCGCGATGGCCATCAGCGCGCGGCCGCGCTCGACCGGGGCGAGCTTGCCCCACGCGCCGCGACGCGCCGCGTCCGCGGAGCGCACCGCGGCGTCGACATCTGCCGCCGTGCCGCGCGCGATGGCGGCAAAGGGCTCGCCGTCGGAAGGATCGATCATCGGCAATTCGCCACCTTCCGCGGCGCGCTGCCAGCGATTGGCGATGAAATGCGAGGCAGGCGTGCGGATCGCCGGCCAACGTGGGTGCGGTGCGTTCATGCGGGGGGCTCGCGAGGCGGGAAAGCGTGGGAAGGATAGCGCAGCGTCCAGTTGTAACAAAGCGCAACGCGCGCAACCACCGCGTCAACCGGCGGTCGTAGCCTACGTTGAAGGGGAAAGGCTCGCGTTGGCGAGCCGTTTCGACCAGGAGGGCACGATGCATCACGAAACGAGATTCGCCGCCATCGTCGCGGTGGCGCTGCTGGGCGCGACGACGCTCGCGCCAACCCACGCCAACGCAAGCAACGTCGCTTGGAGTGTCAGCGTCGGTGGCCCGGGCTTCGCGATCAGCGCCGGCGCGCCGGCATTCGGACCGCCGCCGGTGTGGCGGACGGGTCCGGTGTGGCACCCGACGCCGGTGTGGCGCGCGTCGCACGCGTGGCGGCCGGTGCCGGCATGGCAGCCCGTCCCCGTGTGGCGACCCGCCCCCGTCCCGGTGGTCGTCGCACCCGGACCGTGGGTCGCACCCAGGCCGTGGGTACCGGCGCCGCGCGCTGTCGTCGTCGCCCCGCGTCCGGTATACGTGATCCCCGCACCGCGCTTCGCCGGACCGCCGCCCGTCGCGCGCTGGTAGTCGCAGCGCATCGCCACAGGAGGTCATCCGATGCCAGGTCCTGTCGCACGCCTGATGGGAATCGCGCTCGCCGCCTGCGCGACGAGCGCGGTGGCACAAGTCACGTTCTTCGAGCACGAGGGCTTTGCCGGACGCTCGTTCACCGCCAACGCCCCGGTCAGCAACTTCGATCGCTACGGCTTCCATGATCGCGCCGCGTCGGTCGTCGTCCGCAGCGGGTGGTGGCAGGTCTGCACCGCCGCTCGCTACGAGGGGCTGTGCGTCACGCTGCAGCCCGGAAGTTACGGCTCGCTCGCCGCGATGGGACTCGATCGGCGCATCTCGGCCGTGCGTCCCGCACCGATGGCAGGCAGCACGCCACCTGCGCTCGCTTCGGGAAGCGGGTACGACTATCGCAAGCGACACGACGAGCGCACGTACGAGGCAACCGTGACGTCGGTGCACGCGGTCGTCGGCCCTCCCGAGCAGCGCTGCTGGGTCGAGCAGCAGACGGTGCAAACGCCCGGCAGCAACATGAGCGTGCCGGCAGGTATCGCCGGCGCGATCATCGGCGGCGTGTTGGGCCACCAGATCGGCGGTGGGCGTGGCCGCGATATCGCCACCGGTGTCGGCGCCGTCGGCGGTGCGGTGGTCGGTGCCAACGTCGGCAAGAACTATGGCACGGGCCCGCAGTACGGCACGCAGGAAATCAAGCGCTGCGAGAACGTCGTCAACCAGCGGCCGGCGTACTGGGACGTCACGTACTACTTCCGTGGCAACTACCACCGCGTGCAGTTGACCGCGCCGCCCGGACCGACGATCCTCGTCAACGGTCGCGGCGAGCCCCGCGTGTAGGCGACCGCCCGCGAGAGGCACGAAGCGGCCCCGATCCTCGCGGTGCTACTCTTGGTCTTTGCGTCGGACGAAGGCCCACGATGGATGCACCCGCCCGCTCCGCCGCTCCGGCGACGCCCGCGCTACCCGCCATCGAGTTCGACTTCCCCGATCTCGAGCGATGGAGCCAAGGCAACACGGGAGTTCGCTACGCCTGGCGCTTTGCGGCCACGGCACCCGGCCCGCACGTCACGATCCAGGCGCTGACGCACGGCAACGAGGCCTGCGGCGCGCTGTGCGCGGACTGGCTGCTCGCGCACGAAGTGCGCCCGACGTGCGGCACCCTGTGCATCATCTTCGCCAACGTCGACGCGTACCGCGATTTCGCGCCGCACGATCCATACGCCTCGCGTTGCCTCGACGAGGACTTCAATCGCCTGTGGAGCGCGGACGTGCTCGACGGTCCGCGGCGCACGCGTGAACTCGTCCGGGCGCGCGAGTTGCGCCCGCTCTACGACGCGACGAGCCATCTGCTCGATCTGCACTCGATGACCGATCCCTGCGCGCCGCTGGCACTGGCGGGTCGACATGACAAGGGCGTCGCGCTGGCGCGGGCCATCGGCATTCCCGAAAACATCGTGATCGATGCCGGCCACGCCGCCGGCAGGCGCCTGCGCGATTACGCCGCATTCGATGATCCGGCGGACGCGCGCAGCGCGCTCCTCGTCGAATGCGGGCAACACTGGGAGCGTGCGGCACCGGTGGTCGCGCTGCAGGTCGCATTGCGCTTCCTGCGCCATTTCGACATGCTCGATCCGGCGTTCGCCGCGGAGCACCTCGATTCAGGTCCGGTCGCGCCACAGCGCACGATCGAGATCACCGACGTCGTGACGATCGAGACCGACGACTTTTCCTTCGTCGCACCGGTATCCGGGCTCGCGGTGATTGCCAAGGCCGGCACGCTCCTCGCGCGCGATGGCGCGCAGGAGATCCGCACCGCCTATCCGAACGCCGTGCTGGTGATGCCGGCGCGGCGACCGCGCAAGGGAGAAACCGCGGTCCGCATCGGCCGGGTGCTGGACTGACGGCGCGCGCCGCAGCGGCCTGCGAGCAGCCGCGCGCGCCGCGACGCTGCCGATACCGGCACCGATCGCCGCATCACTGACTCATCATCCCGCGTTACGCCAGCGCCATGGTGGTGCGACCGACGACGGCCGAAAAGATCGTTCCGACGACCATCCATTGCACTCGTTTCACGTCGTCGCTCCGTCGACGGGCCTTGGCAAGCCCGGACACCACGATTTCGCACCGGATCGTGTCGACGATCGGATGCCTCGACGATTGCTGTAGTGCGCATCGATCCGGGCACGCGCTCGACGGCGTGCGTGCCCACTGCCGACCGCTTCAGTCGCCGGCGGCGTCGTGCCAGTAACGCGCCCGCTCCGCCCGCGCTGCCACGGGGACCGGAGGCATGCCGGCTGCAAACGTGACGGCAATGGCACCGGTGCGGTCGGTGCGCAGGACCGTCGCGCCGCGCCCGGTGTAGCGGGCGACGACGTCGGCTCTCGGGTGGCCGAAGCGATTGCGATACCCGCAGGCCACGATCGCAAGCGATGGCGCGACCGCCCGCACGAAGGGCAAGGTCGACGAGGTGCGCGAACCATGGTGCGGCACGACGACGACGTCGACGGCCAACGCCTGCGGCCACTTTCGTACGAGGCGCGCCTCGCTCAACGCCTCGATGTCGCCTGCAAGCAGCGCACTGCCGCCGGGCCCGTCGATGCGCAGCACGCACGAGCGGTCGTTGGTCGTTGCCTGCGGATCGTCGTATTCGTCGGGCGTCGGATGCAGGATCGTGAAACGCACGCCGTCCCACGTCCAGCGCTGGCCGGCGCGGCAACGCACGCCGTCGTGCGCCGCCGCCTGCACGGCGATGGGATGCTCGGCTGCAAGCGACGAGACGAGCGATCCGAACGGTACGGCACGCATGAGCGAGAGCGCGCCGCCCGCGTGATCGAGATCCTGATGGCTGATGACGATCGCATCGGCGTGCAGCCGGCCCACGGCGCGCAGGAACGGCACGACGATCCGCGCACCGGCATCGCTGACGTCACCCCAGCCCGGACCCGCGTCATAGACGAGCGTGTGCTGTCGTGTCTCGATGACTGCGGCCAGTCCCTGGCCCACGTCGAGCACGGTCAGGCGAAAGGCCGCCGTGGGCAGCGACGGCGGGCGCACCACGACGAGCGGCACCAGCCACAGCACGCCCAAGGCGCGCCCGGGCACCCCCTTCGGTGCAAGGATCCACAGCACGCCGATGACCCCCACCAGCACCGCCCACGCGCCCGGCGCGTGCTGCTGCCACGCGGCTTCCGGGGCTCCCGCGAGCCACTCGAGGTAGCGCATGAGCGGCGTCAGCACCGCGTGCGCCGCGACGGGCAACGCGGGCAGCGGCAGCACGACGCCGAGCAGCACGAGTGGGACGACCCCGAGCGTGACCACCGGAATCGCCACGGCATTGGCAAGCGGAGCGACGAGCGAAACCTGCGCGAAGAGAGCGACGGTGAGTGGCGCAAGGCCCACGGTGACGATCCACTGCGCGCGTGCGCCGTCACGCAGCGCCGCGAGAAGGCGCGCCGGCCACGCGGTCGCGGGCTCCGGGGCAAGTCTTCCGGCAGCCGCGTACAAGAGGAGCGCAACCGCGCCGTACGACAGCCAGAAGCCGGGAGTGAGCGGTGCCCAGGGATCCCAGACGAGGACCCCGGCGAGCGCCCACAGCCAGACGATGCCGGCGGTTCCCGGGCGTCCCACCCACAGCCCGACGGTGGCGATCGCGAGCATCGCGAACGTGCGCACGGCGGGAATCTCGGCGCCGGCAAGCAGCGTGTACGCACCCGCGGCCACGAGCCCTGCTCCCAGTGCGAGCTTGCGGGCGGGCACCCGCCGCGTCAGCCGCACGCTGCGTCGCGCGAGCGCGTAGGCGAGTGCGCCGGTCAACGTGGCGAACACGGTGACGTGCAAGCCCGAGATCGAGACGAGGTGCGACACCCCGGTTCGATTGAAGACGACCCACTGCGCGTCGGTGATCGCGCGTTGCTCGCCGATGGCGAGCGCCACCACCACCCCGGCGTAAGCGGCCTCGCCCAGCGCCTGGGCGAGACGCTCGCGGACGATCTCGCGCCTCCGTTGCACGACGTCGCGGACGCGCCCGGCAAAGGCAGCAAGACGGGTGTTGTCCGGACCCGCCACGACGTGGCCCGTCGCCCGCAGGTTGCGCTGCAGAAGCCACGCCTCGAGGTCGAACCCGCCCGGGTTGACGGTGCCATGCGGACGCTTCAAGCGCACCCGAAGGCGCCACCGCTCCCCCGCGTGCACGTGCGGAACGCCCGCTGCATCGTCGTCGGCATCGAGCGTCGGAAACCACGCGAGCGCCAGCCGCCGCGGCAGCCGTGCCGCGGCCGGGTGCACGCCGTCGACCGCGAAGGCAAAGCGCGTCCCACGTTCGCTTGTGGCCGGCAGGTCGTCGACGATCCCGGTGACCACGAGCGCGACGCCTTCCCAGGCGGGATCGAGGTCGTCGGCCAGCCGGACCTCGGCGCGCCATGAGGCGTAGGCGGCGCCGAGCACCAATGCCGCGAGGGCGACGAGCGGCGCACCCCACCGCGCGTGCACGCGCCAGGCGACCACGAGCCCCGCGCCGGCCACGAGCGTTGCCAGCCATGCGACGGGCAGCAGCCGCGGGCTCGCCTGGAGCGCGCAGACGCCCAGTGCCAATGCAGCAAGTGCGACGCCGATCTTCGCACGCATCGGCTCACGCCGCCCGTGGATCGATCGCGCGTGGCCGTGGTGGCCCGCCGGTTGCATGCATCGCGCCATCCCCGATCGTGTCGTGCGATGCCGTGACGATGCGCGCATGGCGCAACCGCGACGATCGGCCACACGGTCGATGCCGTGGCGCACGCGTGCCGGCGCGTGCGATGCAGCGCCGGTGACAAGGGGCGTGCAGGTGCCGCTACGTTCGCGGCCAGAGGATCATCTGCGTGCAGCGAAACGTCGCGATCTTCCGGCCGTCGCCACGACGCGTGACGTCGGCATCCCACACCTGTGTGGCCCGGCCAAGGTGCACCGGGGTGGCCCTGGCGACGATCGTGCCCTCGCGCGCGGTGCCGAGGAAGTTCGCCTTGAGCTCGATCGTGGTGAAACTCTCGGCGCCCGCCGGCAGGTGCGCGACGCAGCCGAAGCCCGCCGCGGTGTCGGCGAGCGCAATCACCGTCGCGGCATGCAGATAGCCGTTGGTCGCGAGCAAGTCGGCGTGGATGTCGAGCTCCGCGTGCAGGAGCCCTTCCGCGAGGTCGACGATCCGAAAGCCGAGGAGCGCCGGCAGGCCACCGTGACCACGACGCCTGAGGTCTTCGAGGGTGATGTCAGGCCGGCGTGGCATCAATCACTCGGGACGAAGGTCGCGCGACGCGATCATCGCAGCGCGGCGCCGGTGGCGTCGCGCGAGCAGGGTTGCCCGCACGGCGGTCGTCGTCTCGGACGCGGCTCACAGCAGGGAGAGCTCCTGCAACTCGCGCCGCAGCTCGGCCGCGGATCGGAAATGCACGCCGTGCAGACCGAGCGCGCTCGCCGCCTGCGCGTTGTGCGGGTTATCGTCGATGAACACGGCTTCGGCAGCGCGAAGCCCGTAACGTTCGAGCAGGATGCGATAGATCCGGGGATCGGGCTTGGCCACCTTTTCCTCGCCCGAGACGACGATCCCCGCGAACCAGTCCATGAAGTCGAAGCGCTGGCGCTGTCCGGGGAACGTCTCGTGCGACCAGTTGGTGAGGGCGTACAGCGGCACGCCGCGGTCCTTCAGTTCGCGCGCGACCGCGACGGTATCGTGCAACGCATCGGGAATCATCTCTTCGAAGCGATCGCGCCACGCGAGGATGAGCGGCAGCTTGTCGCGATGCGCGGGCATCAGCGCGGCGACGGCGGCGTCGAAATCGCGGCCCGCATCCTGCGCGAGATTCCACTCCGGAGGGCAGACCTCGGTCAGGAACGCGTCGACGGCGGCCTCGTCGCCCGCGAAGAGCTTGCGATACAGGTGACGCGGATTCCAGTCGAGGAGCACACCACCGAAGTCGAAGACCACGACCCGCCGCGTCACAGCCGTTCCTCGACGAACGCGCGCACCGAGCGCAGCGCACCCGGCAGGGCCGCCGGATCCGAGCCCCCCGCCTGCGCCATGTCGGCTCGTCCGCCGCCCTTGCCCCCGACCTGCACTGCGACGTGATTGACGAGTTCGCCCGCCTTGACCTTGCCCGTGAGGTCGCTCGTGACGCCGGCGATGAGCGTCACCCGGCCGTCGACCACGCTGCCCAGCACGATCGCCGCCGACTTCAAGCGCTCCTTGAGCTTGTCCATCGTCTCGCGCAGCGCCTTGGCATCGGCGCCATCGATCGCAGCGGCGAGCACGTTCGCGCCCTTCACCTGCGCCGCGGCGCCGGCCAGATCGTCGCCGGCGCTCGCCGCGGCCCGCGCCTTCAGCCGTGCGAGCTCCTTCTCGGTGGCACGGGCACCGTCCAGGAGCTGCTGGATGCGCGCATCCACCTCGGCGACGGGTGCCTTGATCGCGTGCGCCGCTGCGTTGAGCCGCGCCTCCAGCGTCTGCACGTACGCGAGCGCGCCACGGCCGGTCACGGCCTCGATCCGGCGCACGCCGGCGGCGACCCCGCTCTCACCCGTGATCTTGAAGAAACCGATGTCGCCGGTGCGAGCGACGTGCGTGCCACCGCACAACTCGCGCGACGTGCCGATGTCGAGCACCCGCACTTCGTCGCCGTACTTCTCACCGAAGAGCATCATCGCGCCCAGGGCCTTGGCCTCGTCGATCGGCAGCACGCGCGCGAGCGTGGCGTGATTGTCCTGGATCTCGCGATTCACGTTCGCCTCGACGCGCCGGATCTCGTCGTCGGTGAGCGGCGCGTTGTGTGCGAAGTCGAAACGTGTCTTGTCCGGATCGACGAGCGACCCCTTCTGCTGCACGTGCGTCCCCAAAACGTCGCGCAATGCCTTGTGCATGAGGTGCGTGGCCGAATGGTTGCGCATCGTGCGGCCGCGCGCATCCTGATCGACCTCGGCCGCCACCGTATCACCGGCCTTGAGCTCGCCGTTCTTCATCTCGCCCACATGCCCGTAGACGTCGGGCTGCACCTTCTGCGTGTCCTCGACGGCGAAGAGCGTGAGGCAAACGCCACCCTTGGTGAGCTCGCCGCGGTCGCCGACCTGCCCCCCCGACTCGGCGTAGAACGGCGTGCGGTCGAGGACGACGATCCCGCGCTCTCCGGTGACGAGCGAGTCGACCTTGACCCCATCCTTGTACACCGCGAGGACTCGCCCCTGCTCGGAGAGCGAGTCGTAGCCGCGAAACGCGGTCTTCGGTCCGTCGTATTCGACCGACGCGCCGACCTTGAACGACGATGCCGCGCGCGCCCGCTCGCGCTGCGCCGCCATCGCCGCCTCGAAGGCGGCCTCGTCGACGGTCACGTCACGTCCCCGTGCGATGTCGGCGGTGAGGTCGAGCGGGAAGCCGAACGTGTCGTAGAGCGTGAAGGCGGTGGCGCCGTCGAGCACCTTGCCGCCGGCCCGCGACAGGTCGTCGAGCGCGGCGCCCAGGATCTTCATGCCGTGCTCGAGCGTCTCGCCAAAGCGCTCCTCTTCGGCCTTGAGCACCGCGGCGACCTGCTCCTTCGCGCGCGTCAGTTCCGGATACGCGCTCCCCATCTCGCGGTCGAGATCCTCGACCAGGCGGTGGAAGAAAGGCTGCTTTTGTCCCAGCTGGTAGCCGTGGCGAATCGCGCGGCGGACGATGCGACGCAACACGTAACCGCGACCGTCCGCCGCCGGGATGACGCCATCGACGATCAGGAACGCGCAGGCGCGAATGTGATCGGCGATGACCTTGAGCGAGGGGCTGTCCAGATCGGTGGCCCCGGTCTCGCGCGCGGCGGCGGCGATGAGCGCGCGGAACAGATCGATCTCGTAGTTCGAATGGACGTGCTGCAGCACCGCGGCGAGGCGCTCGAGCCCCATGCCGGTGTCGACGCAAGGCCGCGGGAGCGGCGTCATCGTGAACGTGCCGTCGGCCGCCTTCTGGCGATCGAACTGCATGAACACGAGGTTCCAGATCTCGATGTAACGATCGCCGTCGGCGTCGGGCGATCCCGGCGGCCCTCCCCAGACGTCGGGGCCGTGATCGTAGAAGATCTCCGAGCAGGGGCCACACGGTCCGGTGTCGGCCATCTGCCAGAAATTGTCGCTCGCGTACTTCGCGCCCTTGTTGTCGCCGATGCGCACGACGCGCTCGGGCGGCATGCCGATGTCGCGCGTCCAGATGTCGTAGGCCTCGTCGTCGTCGATGTACACCGTGGCCCAGAGCCTGTCCGGTGCGAGGCCGTACACGTCCGTCAGGAGCTCCCACGCGAAGGCGATCGCATCGCGCTTGAAGTAATCCCCGAAGCTGAAGTTGCCCAGCATCTCGAAGAACGTGTGATGGCGCGCGGTGTATCCGACGTTCTCGAGGTCGTTGTGCTTGCCGCCGGCGCGGACGCTGCGCTGCGCGGTCGTGGCGCGCTTGTACGGGCGCTGGTCGATCCCCAGGAAAACGTCCTTGAACTGGACCATCCCGGAGTTGACGAAGAGCAGCGTCGGGTCGTTGGCGGGAACGAGCGACGAACTCGGCACGTGCGTGTGCCCCTTGCGGACGAAATGATCGATGAAGCGGCGGCGGATGTCGGCGACTTGCATGGTGGCAGCGCGTGGCGCAAGGGGTGGCGGCAACCTGCCGTCCCGCGAAAAACCCAACGCGCAATCAAAAGCTTGGATTGTAGCGCGCGCGGGTCCTGCCGACCCTGGCGGCCTCAGGCGTCGTCGTCGCGGGCGCGTGCCGCGTCGGCGTCGCTCACCGCGCTTCGCAGCACGGCAAGCGCAACCGACAGCGAAAATCCGCGCGCCTGCAAGTAGCGGACCTGACGCGCCTTGTCACGATCGTCGATCGGTGGCGTGCCGAACCGTCGCTGCCATAGCGCGCGGGCGTCCTCGATCTCGTCGCGCCCGCCGAGTTGCGCCATCGCCTGCGCCGCGGCCGCGGGCGCGACCCCGCGCTCGTCGAGCGCGTGGGCGATCGCGCGCTTGCCGAAGCGACCCGCCCGCTGCGCGACGAGGACCTCGGCGTAACGCGCATCCGACAGGTATCCCGCCGCGGTGAGATCGGCGAGCGTGCGCTCGATCGCCTCCTCCGCCACGCCCCGCCGCCGCAAGCGCGCCGCGAGCTCCACCCGGCTGTAATCGCGCCGGGCAAGCCAGCGCACGGCGAGGCTCTTGGGCGACGGTGGCGCCGCGCCGGTGACCCGTGGCCGCGCTGGCCCGAAGCGCACGACCTGCCGGCTAGTCGTCGTCGACCGCTGCCGCGCCCGCCCGGCCGGGCTGCGGCACCCCGACGGCCTCGCGAATCCTCGCCTCGACCTCCTGCGCGATCTCCGGGTGCTCGCGCAGGAACTCGCGCGCGTTGTCCTTGCCCTGCCCGATCTTGTCGCCGTTGTACGCGTACCACGCGCCCGACTTGTCGATGATGCGATGGTTGACGCCAAGCTCGATGATCTCGCCCTCGCGCGAAATCCCCTCGCCGTAGAGGATGTCGAACAGCGCCTCCTTGAACGGCGGCGCCACCTTGTTCTTCACCACCTTGACGCGAGTCTCGTTGCCAACCACTTCCTCGCCCTTCTTGATCGCACCGATGCGACGGATGTCCAGACGCACCGACGCGTAGAACTTGAGCGCGTTGCCGCCGGTGGTGGTCTCGGGATTGCCGAACATCACGCCGATCTTCATGCGGATCTGGTTGATGAAAATGACGAGCACGTTGGCGCGCTTGATATTGTCGGTGAGCTTGCGCAGCGCCTGGCTCATGAGGCGCGCCTGCAACCCCGGCAGCTGGTCGCCCATCTCGCCTTCGATCTCGGCCTTGGGAACGAGGGCCGCCACCGAATCGATCACGATGACGTCGACACTGCCCGAGCGCACCAGCATGTCGGCGATCTCCAATGCCTGCTCGCCCGTGTCGGGCTGCGAGATGAGCAGATCGCCGACGTCGACGCCGAGCTTGCCCGCGTACACCGGATCGAGCGCGTTCTCGGCGTCGATGTACGCCGCAACCCCTCCGGCCTTTTGCACCTGGGCGACGACCTGCAGGCATAGCGTCGTCTTGCCCGACGATTCCGGCCCGTAGACCTCGACCACGCGGCCGCGCGGCAGCCCGCCGACGCCGAGCGCGATGTCGAGACCGAGCGATCCCGTCGAGACGACGGCGAGATCGCCCGCGATCTGCGCCTCGCCCATCTTCATGATCGAACCCTTGCCGAACTGTTTTTCGATCTGCGCGAGGGCGGCCGCGAGGGCCTTGCTTTTCTGGTCGTCCATGGGAGCGTCGAGGGGCATGATGGGTTCTCCGAGTGTAGCGCCCGGCGGCCGGGCGGCCGGGAAGGCGAGCGCGTCACTGGGCGCGATCATGGCATAGAACGATCGTTCGGCACAAGTCGGCGGCATGGCCTAGGCCCGACGGACGATCGACGGCGTCCCGCCGCCCGCCGCCCGCCGCCCGCCGCCCGCCGCCCGCCGCCCGCCGCCCGCCGCCCGCCGCCCGCGCCCGGCGCACCGCCCCGGCGCAACGCCGGCTCCCCGCGCCGCGGCAGCGGTCGCGCTACGCGTCGCGTGCAGCCACGATGAGCCCAGCGAGCGCCGCGGCAACGCTCGCCCAACGGACGGCGCGCCGGTCGCCGGGGAAATGCCGGGTCGCGACCTGGGTAGGCCGGTCGCGGACGGCCCACGCGAAGCACACGGTCCCGACGGGCTTGGCTGGGCTGCCACCCCCGGGGCCTGCCACCCCGGTGATCGCGACGGCAACCGCGGCGCGACTGTGACGCAATGCGCCCTCGGCCATCGCTCGGGCCACGGGTTCCGAGACCGCGCCGAACGCCGCGAGCGTCGCGGCCGGCACGCCCAGCATCGCTTCCTTGGCGGCGTTGGTATAGGTCACGAAGCCGCGGTCGAACCATTCGGAGCTGCCGGCGATGTCGGTGATCGTGGCCGCGACGAGGCCCCCGGTGCACGACTCCGCGGTGGCACACATGAGCCCGCGCGCCGCGAGGACGTCGCCCACCTCGCGGGCGAGGCGCTCGTGCTCGTTCACGTCCGGGCCCTCACGATCCCGCCACGCGCTGCCAGAGCGCGATCACGAGCAGCGTGTAGCCGGCGGCGATGAGATCGTCGAGCATCACGCCCACGCCGCTCTTCAGCGCGGCGTCGACCTGACGGATCGGCGGCGGCTTCACGATGTCGAAGCAGCGAAAGAGCACGAACGCAAGCGCGAGGCGTCCCGGTGTTACGCCGGTGAAGAAGAGCACGACGAGGAAAGCCGCGACCTCATCGATAACGATGCTGCCATGGTCAGCGGCGCCCAGCGCACGTCCGGTCACCTGCGATGCCCAGGCGCCGATGAGGAGTGTCGCAACGATGACCGCGACGAACGTCGCATCGCCCGCGTAGCGACGGATGACGAGCGCGATCGGGATGGCCACGAGGGTCCCGAAGGTGCCTGGCGCGGACGGGGCGAGTCCGCTCCCGAAGCCGAGCGCAATGAAGTGCGCCGGGTGCTGCAGCAGGAACGCGACCGTCGGGCGCGTCATCCGGTGGCGAAGTGATCGAAGGCGCGAGGCAGCACGCGTAGCGGTGCGCCCGTCGCGTCGTGCACGCGCAAGCCGCGCTGCGCCGTGATGGCGCCGATGCGCGTGACCGGCGTATCCGCGTCGCGAGCCGCGCGTGCCACATCGGCGCGACGTGTCGGCGCCGCGGTGAAGCACAGCTCGTAGTCGTCGCCGCCCGCCAACAGGCAGGCGAGCGCGAGCTCGTGTGACGCGTCTTCTTGCGCGGCCTCCCCGCCGGCAAACGCCGCGTCGATCAGTCGTGCGAGAGCGCGACTGCGCGGGATGGCCGTCACGTCGAGCGCCGCCCCCACGCCGGAAGCATCGAGGATGTGACCAAGGTCGCCGGTGAGGCCGTCGGAGACGTCGAGCGCGGCCGAGGCGATGCCGCGCAGCGCCATGCCCAACGCCACCCGCGGCTCCGGCCGCTCGAGGCGCGTACGCAGCGCCGCGAACTCCGCCGCCGGCAGGGTGACGCGACCTTCGATTGCGGCGAGCGCGAGCATCGCATCGCCGAGCGACCCCGAGACGTAGACGTCGTCATCCACGTGAGCGCCCGCCCGGGTGATCGCCGTTCCCGTCGGCAATTCGCCGACGATCGTCACGCACAGATTGCGCGGTCCGCGCGTCGTATCGCCGCCGACGAGCGTCACCTCGTAGCGATCGGCCAGCGCGAAAAGGCCCCGGGTGAAGGCCGCGAGCCACGCCTCGTCGGCGCTGGGCAGTGCCCCGGCGAGGAGCGCCCAACGCGGGCGAGCGCCCATGGCGGCCATGTCGGACAGGTTCACGGCGAGCGCCTTGTGACCGAGGAGCTCGGGGTCGGTGTCCGGCAGGAAGTGCCGCCCTTCGACGAGCATGTCCACCGCCAGCACGACCTCGCAGCCGGCCGCCGGTGCGACGACGGCGGCGTCGTCGCCGATGCCCAGGCGCACCGCCGCGTCGTGGATCGGGCGCCGGAAGTGGCGCTCGATGAGCGCGAATTCACCGCGCTTGCGCGCGAGCTTCGGATCGACCGGCGCCGGTGCGTCAGCGCGCTGCATCGCCGATCTCCCGCTGCCAGCGCCCGAGCAATCGCTTGCGCTCGTCGGGCTGGCCGAACTTCATGGGATCGACGTCGAGCATCGGCGCCGTGGCGAAGCGGGCGGCCTCGGGGCGGACCGTCGCGCTCGCATTGGCGGGAAGGATGAGGTTCTTCGTCTGGTTGGCGAGCTCCTGCGCGGCGCGCGTGAGCGCCCAGTCGTAGAACGTCCGCGCCTCGGTCGGGTGCGGTGCGCCGGCAACGATCGCCATGCCGCCCAAAGCGGCACCCGTACCCTCGCACGGAATCGTGATGTCGACGGGGAAGCCGGCGAGCTGCTGCGTCACGAACTCGTGCACGAACGACACGCCCACCCCAACCTCGCCGCGCGCCACCGAGGGCCCTTGCGCGGTCCCCGACTGCGTGTAGCGCACGACGTTGGGCGCGAGCTTCGCAAGGTACGCAAAGGCACCGTCCTCGCCGTAGAGTGTCACGAGCGTGGCGAGGATCGTGTAGCCCGTCCCGCTCGTCACCGGATTGGACATCTCGATCTCCTTGCGATACGCGGCCCCCGTCAGATCGGACCAGCACCGCGGTGCCGTGAGCTTGCGGCGAGCGAGCACTTCGCGATTGGTGCCGAAGCCGATGATGATCTTGTAGATCGCCGCGACCTTGAAGCCGCTGCGCTCGGTGATCGATTGCGCCCAGGGTGCGAGCTCACCGAGCTTCGGCGAGCGGTACTCGGTGAGCAGGCCCTCGCCGGCGGCTTGCAGCAACGGATCGATCGTGCCGCCGTACCAGACGTCGGCGCGCGGCTTGTCGCGCTCGGCGCGCAGCTGCGCGTAGTACTCGCCCGTGGCCTTGCGCACGATCGAGGTCCGGATCCCCGTCTCGCGCTCGAAGGTCTTGCCGGCAAGCTCGCAGGCGTCGGCGTCGTGGCTGCAGTAGACGACGACGGAGCGAGCCTGCGCGAATGTCGACTGCGGCACCCCTGCGAGGAGGGCAACGACACCCAGAGCAAGCCCCAACCGCGCCGACCACGGACGGCGAAGGCACGGCGGTGCCGCGGTGGCGCGGCGGGCGATCGACCAAGGCAAGCGCATCACGAATCCTTCACCGCGCGAGTGCGGCGACCTCGGCCGTCCGCGCTTCCTGCGCGACCTTGTCGAGCACGCCGTTGACGAAGCGATGCCCGTCGGTCGCGCCGAACGTCTTGGCGAGTTCGATCGCCTCGTCGATCACCGCCTTGTACGGAATATCGGGGCGGTTCACGAGCTCCCAGGTCCCGATGATGAGGATCGCTCGCTCGATCGGCGACAGGTCGGTGGCCTTGCGCGTGAGATGCGGCGCGACGCGAGCCAGGAGCGCCGCATCCTCGGCGATGACACCTCGCCACAGCGCCTCGAAGTACTCCCGGTCGGCCTGCGCATAGCCCGACCCGGCGGCAAGATCCCCGTGCACGGCGCTTGCCGCATTGCCGGCCACCTGTCGCTCGTAGAGCCCTTGCAGCACGAGCTCGCGTGCCGCCCGGCGTGGGCTCACCGCCGCGTCGCGGCTAGTCGTCGCCATCGATCGCCCGCAGGAGGTTCGCCATCTCGAGCGCCGCCTGCGTCGCTTCGAAACCCTTCTGATCCATGCGCGCGGTCGCCTGCGCGTCGGTGTCGCAGGTGAGGATCCCGTTGCCCACCGGGATGCCAAATTCGAGCGCGACGCTCGACACCCCTGCCGCCGACTCGTTGCTCACGATCTCGAAATGGTACGTGTCGCCGCGAATCACCGCGCCCAACGCCACCAGCGCATCGTAGTCTCCGGTCTGGGCAAGCCGCTGCAAGGCGAGCGGCGTCTCGAGCGCGCCGGGAACGCTCACCAGCGTGACGTCGTCGTCGGCCACGCGCGCCTCGCGCAACGCGCGCAACGCGCCGGCGAGGAGGCCGGCGCCGATCTCGGCATTGAAGCGCGACTGCACGATGCCCACGCGCAGGCCATCGCCGGAGACGTCGGGATCGATGCGCTTCACGTTCATCGCGAGCGCCTCACGACCCGGTCTTGGCCGCGATCTCGCTCTCGTAGCCCGTGACCTCGAGGCCGAAGCCCGCCATGCTCGGCATCTTGCGCGGCCGCGCGAGCAGGCGCATGCGGCCGACGTTGAGATCGCGCAGGATCTGCGCGCCGATGCCGTAGTTGCGCAGGTCGACCTTCGACGGCGGAGGTGGCGCTTCGGAGATCGCGCGTTCACGCAGTTCCGCGGCGCTCTCCGGGCGATGCAGGAGCACCATCACCCCGCGCCCTGCTGCGGCGATCGCGGCCAGCGCGCCGGGAACGGTCCACGAGTGCGCCGCGCGTTCGGCGTCGAGCAGGTCCATCACCGACAGCGGCTCGTGCACGCGCACGAGCGTTTCCACGTCCGGTGCAATCGGCCCGCGCACGAGGGCCAGGTGCGTGGCGTCGCTCAGCTTGTCGCGGTACACCACGAGGCGAAACGCGCCGTGCGGCGTGTTGAGCGGCCGCTCGGCGATGCGCTCGACGAGGCGCTCGGTGCGGCTGCGGTAGTGGATGAGGTCGGCGATCGTGCCGATGAGCAGGTCGTGCTCCTGCGCGAAGCGCTCGAGATCCGGCAGCCGCGCCATCGCCCCGTCCTCGCGCATGACCTCGCAGATCACCGCGGCCGGCGTGAGCCCGGCGAGCCGCGCGAGATCGCAACCGGCCTCGGTGTGTCCCGCCCGCACGAGCACGCCGCCGGGCTGCGCCATGACCGGAAAGACGTGCCCCGGCGTGACGATGTCCTCCGGCTTCGCGTCCGGCGCCACCGCGGCGTGCACCGTCATGGCGCGGTCCGCAGCGGAGATCCCCGTGCTCACGCCGTGCGCCGCCTCGATCGAGACGGTGAACGCCGTGCCGTGGCCCGACCGATTGACCGCCGCCATCGGCGTCAGGCCCAGGTGGCGGCAACGGTCTTCCTCGAGCGTCAGGCACACGAGTCCGCGCGCGTGCCGCGCCATGAAATTGATCGCCTCGGGAGTGACGAGATCGGCGGCGATCACCACGTCGCCCTCGTTCTCGCGATCCTCCTCGTCGACGAGGACCGCCATGCGTCCGGCCTTGAGCGCGGCGACGATCTCGGGGATGGTGGCAAGCGCCATGACGGGTGGGCTCCGAAGGTCGATGAACGAGGCTCGATTCTACCGCACGCACCCTTGGTCGCCCGGGACCGACGCCGGTCTGCGCGGGCTCAGGCGACGATGTCGAGCACGAGCGGCGTGAGGCCCTCGATGCGACCTTCGAGGCGATCACCGGCCTGCACGGCGGCCACGCCGGCCGGCGTCCCGGTGAAGACGAGATCGCCCGGCAAGAGTTCGTAGTAGCGGGTGAGGAAGGCGAGCGTGTGCGCGACATCCCAGACCATGTCGGACAGGTCACCGCGCTGCCGCGACACGCCGTTCACCTCGAGCGTGATCGCACCCTTGTGGAGGATCCCCGTCTCGCCGACGCGATGGATCGGTGCGATCGGCGCCGCCTGCGCAAACGACTTGCCGATGTCCCAGGGCCGCTTCTTCTCGCGCATGTCGTTTTGCAGATCGCGGCGCGTGAGATCGAGGCCGACCGCGTAGCCGAAGATGCAATCGTTCGCACGTTCCGGCGTCAGATCGGCTGCGCTGCGCCCGATCGCGACGACGAGTTCGAGTTCGTGGTGCAGATTCGCCGTCGCCTTCGGGTAGCGAACGCGTCCGACGTCGGGTGGCACCACCGGCACGATCGTGTCGGCGGCCTTCGTGAAGAAGAACGGCGGCTCCCGGGCGGCGTCGCCACCCATCTCCTTCGCGTGCTCGGCGTAGTTGCGGCCGACACAGAAAATGTGGCGCACCGGAAAGCGCTCGGCCGTGCCGGCGATGGGGACGCTCGGCGGATCCCACAGGGGAATGGCGTACGTGGTGGCAGGCATGGGCTTACGTCTCCTTGCGATGGTCGAGGGTCACGCTGCACGACGCATCAAAACGCCGCGATCCCCGTCTGCGCACGGCCGAGGATCAGGGCGTGGATGTCGTGCGTGCCCTCGTAGGTGTTCACCGTCTCGAGGTTGAGCACGTGGCGGATCACGTGGAACTCGTCGACGATGCCGTTGCCGCCGTGCATGTCGCGCGCCGCGCGCGCGATCTCCAGCGCCTTGCCGCAGGAGTTGCGCTTCATGATCGAGGTGATCTCGGGTGCGGCGACTCCCTCGTCCTTCATCCGCCCGAGTCGCAGGCAGCCTTGCAGGCCGAGCGCGATCTCGGTTTGCATGTCGGCGAGCTTCTTTTGCACGAGCTGGTTCGCGGCGAGCGGCCGGCCGAATTGCTGGCGGTCGAGCGTGTATTGCCGTGCCGCCTGCCAGCAGAATTCGGCCGCGCCGAGCGCGCCCCAGGCGATGCCGTAGCGTGCCGAGTTGAGGCACCCGAACGGACCCTTGAGGCCGTGCACGTTGGGCAGGAGATTGGCCTCCGGCACAAACACGTCGTCCATGACGATCTCACCGGTGATCGACGCGCGCAGCGAGAACTTGCCCTCGATCTTGGGCGCGCTCAGCCCCGCCATGGCCTTGTCGAGGATGAAGCCGCGGATGATCCCCTGGTCGTCCTTCGCCCAGACGAGAAACACATCGGCGATCGGCGCATTGCTGATCCACATCTTGGCGCCGGACAGCCTGAAGCCCCCCGGCACGCTGCGGGCACGCGTGACCATCGACCCCGGATCCGAGCCGTGGTCGGGTTCGGTCAGGCCGAAGCAACCGATCCACTCCCCGGTGGCAAGCCGCGGCAGGTACTTCCGCCGCTGCGCCTCGCTGCCGTATTCGAAGATGGGATGCATCACGAGCGAGCTTTGCACGCTCATCATCGAGCGATACCCCGAATCGACCCGCTCGACCTCGCGCGCGATCAAGCCGTACGCGACGTAATTCAAGCCGGCACCGCCGTACTCGGCAGGCAGCGTCGCCCCCAATAGACCCAGTTCGCCCATCTCGCGAAAGATCGCGGGATCGGTCGTCTCGTGCCGGAACGCGTCACGCACCCGAGGCAGGAGCTTCTCCTGCGCGTAGGCGTGCGCGGTGTCGCGAACCATGCGCTCCTCGTCGGTCAGCTGGCGGTCGAGGAGCAAGGGGTCCTCCCAGTGGAACGTGGGACGGGACGGCGGAAGGGGGGCGTTCATGGCAGACTCCGACAGGCGCGACACGAGAAGCATTATGCCCGCCGCCCGCGGGGCCACCCGGTCGTGCGCCACGGGCCACATCGGCCGTCCGGTCGATGGCCGCCCACCCTGGCGACGGCCTAGCGTCGGGCCATGCGTCCCGATGCCATCCCGATCCCGCCCGGCACGCCCGGCACGCCCGCGCGCTTGCGCCCGGGTGCCCGCTGCGCGCCGCGTGGGTTCACGTTCCTCGAACTCGTCGTTGCGCTCGTCCTCGGAGGAGTCCTCCTGGGTCTTGCGCTTCCCGGCTATCACACGGTGATCGCCGATCTCGAATTGCGCGACCGTGTGGCGGCGTTGACCCACGCGCTCGCCTTCGCCCGCAGCGAAGCGCTCAAGCGCGGCCGCCGCGTGGACCTGTGCCCGTCAGGGGACGGCGTCCGCTGCGCCGACGACGGCCGCTGGGAGCGCGGCTGGATTACCTTTGCCGACAGCGACGGCGATGGCGACCGCGGTGACGCCGAAACGGTGCTCAAGGTCGAGCCTGCCGCCCCGCCCGCCGTCAGCGTGCGGGGCAACCGACCGGTCCACGACTACGTGTCGTACACGGGGTTCGGGCAGACGCGGATGGTCAACGGCGCACTCCAGATGGGCACGTTCACCGTTTGCCGGTCCGGCCGCAAGGCGGTCGAGGTCGTCCTTGCAAGCGGCGGCCGCGTGCGCGTCGCGCGAACCGCAGTCGGCTGCCCCTGACGGGCCACGCCGCGTGCGGCGGGTCCCGGGTGGGGCCCTTTGCGGCCGCGCCACGGGTCGCGGTCGGACCCGACGGCCGCCCCGCCGTCCGTTCCCCGCGGCAAGCCACTGGTCAGCGCTTGACACAACGTCGCCCTGGGGCGACTACTATTCGCATCGACCCAAGGGAGTCCCCGTATGTATTCCGCCCCTCGCCGCCCCGGCGGCTTCACGCTGATCGAGGTGATGATCACCGTCGCAATCGTGGGCGTGCTCGCCGCGATTGCGCTGCCGTCATACTTCGAATACATCCAGCGCAGCAAGATCATCGACGCGACGACGAAGCTCGGCGACTACCGGGCGCAGATGGAGAAGTTCTTCCTCGACAATCGCACCTACGACAACGGCGGTGGCGCGTGCGGGATCACGCCACCCACGCCCGCCGGTGGGGACGCGTTCGAAATCAGCTGCGCCTTCGGCTCGGCGACGACGTATACCGCAACGGCCACCGGTCGTCCGGCGGCCGGCATGTCGGCGGACTTCAAGTACCACATCACGCAGGCCGGGGTGAAGTCATCGGCGGGGCCCACCGGATGGACGTCAGCAACCGGATGCTGGGCCGTGCGCAAGGATGGGAGCTGCCAGTGATGCGGCGCGCACGCTCCGTCGTGCCCCGTGGCTTCACACTGATCGAGCTCATGGTCGGGCTCGCGATCGCCATCCTGCTGCTCCTTCTGGCCGCACCCGGCTATGGCCGCTGGATCGCCGACTCGCAGATCGCCGCCGCCGCGTCGGCGATGGCGGACGGAATCCGCTTCGCGCAAGCCGAGGCGATCAAGCGCAACACCGGGGTGGAGTTCACCGTCGGGACCGATGAATGGCATGTCAATGTCGTCGGCTCGGCCACCAAGCTGCGTGAGGGCACGTTTGCCGAGGGTGCAAAGTTCGCCGTGATGCAGCCGACGCCATCTTCGAGCACCACGGTCACGTTCAACGCCTTCGGAATGATCGAGGCGGCCAACGCAAACGCGCCGACCGTCCCGTTGACCGACGTCGACATCACGATGAGTTCGGCGTCCAAGCCCACCGGACTGCGCGTGCTGATCGCCAACGGTGCCGGCGGCAGCGGTGTGCGCGTCTGCGATCCGGACCCCAACCTCTCCTGGCCTGCCGACGGCAAGGCGTGCCCGACATGAAACGCGACATCGCCATGGCCCGACGCGAAACGGGCTCGTTCATGCTCGAGGCGCTCATCGCGATCCTGATCGTCGCGCTCGGGGTCCTGGGTTCGGTCGGGCTCCTCGCGCGCTCGCTCCAGGAGACGGGTGACGCGCGCAATCGCGCCGAAGCAGCCGCGCTCGCCAACGGCCTCATCAACGACATGTGGTTGAGCGATCGGCTCACGACGACGCTGCAGGCCGAGTACGACAGCAATCCGGGAACCGGCAACGGCTACCTCGATTTCAAGGCGCTCGTCGCATCGCGGCTTCCGAATACGGCAGCGACACCCCCCGAGGTCGTCGTGCAAAGCGGGCCGATCGTTCCGGCCAACCCGGCGCTGCAGACGAACTCCACCGTCACGATCACGATCACCTGGCAGCCTCCGGGCGACACGGTGCCGCACAAGTACGACGTCATGGCGTCGATCGGGGCCAATCAATGATTCGCGCTCGCTTCCCCGTCGCCCTCGCCGCTCGCCAGCGCGGCGTCGGGATCATGGAAACGATGATCGGCATCCTGATCGGGCTCATCGTCGTCGTGGTCGTCTACAACATGCTCGCCGTCGCCGAGAACTACAAGCGCACGGCGATCGGCACGGCCGATGCGCAGATCACCGGCCTCATGAGCCAATTCATGGTGAGCCAGGACATCGCGAGCGGGGGCAACGGCATCGCAAGCGGTTACAACGACCTCATCACGTGCAACCTCGACGAAGCGGGCGGCGCGCCGACCAAGGAAACGTCACTCAAGCCGATCCCGCTGCTCATCACGGCCGGGACCGGCGACAACCCGGATTCGTTCATCGCGCGTCACGGCGGCTCGCCACACGTCATCTGGCCGGTGCCCTTCCGCCCCGTCGACGCGGTCACCGATACCGTGGTCGCCGGCGCCGACATCCAGGTGCAGTCGCCGAACGGTTTTCTCACGCCGGCCAAAGCGTCGCTCCCGACGTCGACCAACCCGTACTGGGCGGTCGCGGTCGCCAACGACGGCAGCAACAAATGCGGCCTCATCGGCATCGGCGCGGCGGCCCCCGCCACGACGCCGCTCATGGACGATTCGGGAGAAGTCAAGCTCACGCAGGTGGCGCCCAAGACGACGATCGCGTACAAGGGCGTCCCGCAGAACGCGGCGGGTACGGGCGCCATGTTGCTCATCCTCGGGCCACAGAACGGCCCCGGTGCGGCCACGCGCGTGCGCTACGACCTCAACAACGGGCAACTGCGCTCGACCAACTGCATGTTTGCCGACGGTTGCTCCAACGCCGGCGCCGTACCGGTTCCGATCGCGCAGAACATCGTCTGGATGAAGGCGCAGTACGGGATCGACACCAACGCGGTCCTGCCCAACGGCACCCTGCCCGGGCGCTTCGAGTGCTGGGCGCGGCCCACGAACGACGGCGATTGCGCGATCGCGGGCAGCGGCGGGTGGGCGCCGGACGAGATCCTCAAGGCGGGACAAGGAGGTGTGCCGGCGAATCTTCTGAACCGCATCGTCGCGGTGCGCATCGCCTTCGTCGTGCGCGCCGACGAACCCGATTTCCGTGACCCCGCGCTCTACCGGACGACGGCGACGACGATCGACGGCGTGACCGGGACCCGCGCCGATCAGTACATCTTCAACTGCCCCGCGAACACCGACGCCGATTGCCCGAATCGCCTCCAGATCCCGGCCGGCGCGACCGGATCGGGCAAGGTCATGGAAGACGGCTGGCGTTACCGCGTCTACGAGATGGTCGTCCCACTGCGCAATGCGCTTTTCGCCGGAACCACCCCGTCATGAAATCGCTCGCTGCCCGCACCCTCGCACCGCGGCGCCAACAGGGCGTCGTGCTCTTCGTCGCGCTCATCGCCATGGTGATCCTGATGCTCGCCGGGCTCACGCTGATGCGCTCGATCGATACGAGTTCGGGGGTCGCCGGCAACATGGCGTTTCGCACCTCGTCGCAGGCGCCGGTCAACTACGCCATCGAGCAATCGGTCGACACGATCTACAAGTCCAAGACGCTCGCCACGCAAAATGCGAGCGAGCCCGCGAAGAACTACTTCGCATTCATCCAGGCCAACGAATCGAAGACCGGCGTTCCTCAGGTGCTCAGAGGCGACTATTCCAGCATGAAGTCCGCGTATGCCGGTGCAGGGCTTCCGGCGGCGTATTCGGATAGCGTCAGCGGTGTCGAAGTCCGCTGGGTCATCGAACGGGTCTGCAACATGGCCGCCGTGACGCCGGGCGAGATCATCGGCCACTGCGACATCCTGCCGCCCAAGGTGCCGAGCGCCGGCACCGACAACAAGTACAAGCCGATTCCGTTGCCGCCGATCCCGCTCTTCCGCGTCACCGTGCGCGCGGACATCCCGAATACCAATGCCGTGACGTACGCGCAGACGTTCCTGCGCTGATCACGCGACGAGCGCTTCCAGGGAGCCTCCAGATGCGACCGACCACTCCGATCCAACGCTTCCTTGCGAACGCGCTCAACGCCTTCCTCGCCTGGACCATGGTGCTGTGGCCCGTGACGTCCGTGTATGGCGCCCCGACGCCGCTGGCCGACGTCCCGATCGCAGCGAAGGTGTCGGCGAAGCCGAACATCATCTTCACGCTCGATGATTCGGGAAGCATGCAACTCAACTTCCTGCCGGACTACGCTGTTCCTCTCACGGCGCAGGAAAAGACAAATGCGGGACGGGTCATACGGCTGGGCGGAATTACGCGCGTGGGCAGCACGGCGACGGCAACAGCTTACGACTCGATCAACGACGTGAACGTGGGTGACTTTGTAAACATCGTCGGCGCCGTTCAGCCTGAATACAACGGCTTCGTGGAGGTCACATCGAAAACGCCAACCAAATTCACGTACGAAGTGAGTGGAACGCCGGTAACACCCGCCACGGTCGCCCCCGGATACGGAAGGATCCAGATACTCGTGGGTTCGGGATACTGCCGCAGTGGAAATTGGCAGACATGGTGTACGCAGCAACCCGTCGCGATCTCGATGACGGGAAGCACGATTACGGGCAATACGATCTCTCGGGCGGCTGGAACGGGCCCCGTGACGGCAACGGCGACGAATACGGCCGCCAACTACTCGCTGCTGAATACGGGGGATTCGATCCTGATCCAGCACAACTCGAGCGGCAATCCCCCCGGGAATGCGTCCGATCCCTTTTACGGCGTATTCATCATCACCAAGGTCAATGCGACGACGATCACCTACACGATCAACGCGGTCGCGGGCACACCGACGTACGCGGGCGGCAACAAGCAGTTCGTCATCCAGGGCGGTTCCGGCTTCGCACCTCCGCCGCTGCATGCGGCCGAATTCAACCGACTCGCGTACAACCCGGCAGTCACCTATACGGCGCCCAAGAAGGACGACGGCACACCGCTGACGAACACGGGTACCGATGCCAACGGAAACTACGGATACAGCGCGCTGAAATGGGGTACGCCTAGCGTTGATCGCGACCCGTACTCGGCGTATGAGACTGCGGCAGGCGTAACCCCGATGTGGGAATCCTGGCGGAAAGACAATCTCAGCATCAAGATCGGCGTCGCCCTGTACTGCAACAGCGACTGGCCGATCCTGGAGAATGACATCTATTTCCCTGGAGGACCGAATGGCGCGACTGCATACGACGCCGGAGACTCCAACGGCCAGTATCGCGCCGGGGCGGGTGCGCATTGTCGCATCAATGGCACCGCCTACGACGCCTCAGTTGCGACCGGGGCCCCAGCGGTCACGGATGACTATAACTATCCATGGAGGCTGTCCAGTGGCGGCCCGGATGGCAAGTATTTTTATCGTCAGGTCGACAGGCGGAAACTTTGGTGCGACAAGACGTCTCCGTACTGGCCACGCAACGGCACCATCATCGGCTGCGATGGTGGCACGTTCGTCCCAGGCAGCTCCGTTACCCAGTATTGCAAGGTTACTGGAAGCGACGATGTCTGTCAGGGGTCCTATCCTTTCCTCAAGTACACCGCCAACGAGGGCGGAGAGTTCTGCGACGACAGTGCGACCTACTGTGGCGGTAGCGATGGGCCGGGGACAGGCACGCTTCCGGAATGCAAGAAGTGCACGTGCGTGAAGAACGCGCCGCGCACGCTCGGAACCTGCACCCGGTCCGACACCAACACGCCTGGCGCCGGAAGCTGCAATTGCGTGGGTGCAGGATGTTCGGTTCCAGCGTGTCCGAACTTCACGATCACGCCCAACACCTGCACTGGCGGCACCCCGATCTACGCCGACATCCCGGCAACGACCGTGAGCTGCTCGACCAAGCTTTGGGACCCTGTTACCGGCAAGAATCAGACGGCATCGCTCCTGGACGACGCTGGCGCACCCAATACTACCGGCGCGCCCGGCACGACGTGCCGCCACAACAATTACACCTACGCCGTGGGCGGTTCGGCAGGGCCAGTGAAGTACGGCAACTCCCCGCATCTGTATCCAGGGGAAGGTGCCGGCACCGGCCTCTTCAATTTCGAGGTCACGGGTGGTTGTCCGACCGTGGGTGCGACGGTGCAGATTCCGCGGCACTACTACGTGATCGATTCGGTCGAGTTCTGCAACGACAGGATCGTCACTGCCAACGATCAATGGCGCGGCTTCGGCACGGGGACCTGCAAGGACTCCAACGACCTGGGCGAGTACAAGGAAGTGAAGTACGGGAAGTTCACGCGCATCGATCTCTTCCCGAGCAATAGCCGGCCGTTCGCCGGCAACTCCAACTACGCAGCAACGTCCGGTGGGCACTACCCCAAGGGTCCGCCTTCGGAGCCGGCGAGTCGCGTCTGGCTGGACACGACTGATCCCTCTCCGGAAACATCGGAGTCCATCAATTACGCCAACTGGTACGCGTACTACAGCACGCGACTCAATGCGGCGAAGACGACGACATCGCAAGCCTTCTCCTATCTCACCAACGTTCCCCCGGATCCGATCGCGTATCGAGTCGGCTTCCATACGCTCGGCGAGGAGCCTTTGGGCTATGGCGGTGACGGGACCCCCATCATCTGGCTCGATGTCGCCGACTGGGATCCAGCGCAACGCACGGCGTGGTATGGCAAGCTCTTCGGCATCGCCGTGAGCACGTACAAGACGCCCACGCTCGACGCGATGGTGCGCATCGGAAGTCTCGTCGAACGCGGCGACAACGGCGGGATGCCGGCGTATATCAATCCGCTGCCCGCGAGCGCCAAGGATCCCTTCGCCGAGAAATCGCCGGGATCGAAGATCACGTGCCAGGCGAACTATCACATCCTCTTCACCGACGGCAAGACGAACCAAGTCACGCCGATCACGACCGTCGCGGATCGTGATGAGGACATCGACGCCTCCCTCGTCGCGCTCGGCGCCACCGGTGCCGAGGCGCTCGAAAAACCCTACCACAAGCTCGATGGGCTCGTGGCAGGCGCGTGGCCGGCACCGTTCCGGCAAGGCACCGTGGTGCCAAACACGCTGGCGGACGTCGCCGCGTACTATTGGGCGCGTGACCTGCGCACCGGTCTCAAGAACGACGTGCCGAACCACTCCGGCGAGAAGACCGGCCTCACCTGCACCAATGTGACCCCCCCGCCGTGCACGCTCCCGCCGTACGACCTCGGCGTCTACGATCCGGGCGACTATTACTATCCCGCGCTCGATCCCACCAAGGACGTCGCCTTCTGGCAGCACGTGAACTTCAGCGCGATCTCGTTCGGCGCCGAAGGCACGCTCAATGCAAGCGGGCAAGCGAACCAGCTCAACACGCTCCTCTCGATCAAGAGCGGTGGACTGGAGTGGCCGAACCTCACGAGCCCAAATAATCCGATCTATCCGCGCGGTGCGGGCGCAGGCGCCGTTGCGGTCGACGACCTGTGGCACGCGACCGTCATGTCGCGCGGCTCGTTCGTCTTCGCGCGCTCGCCGCTCGAGGTTTCCTACGGCCTCGCCAGCATCCTCGCCGGCATCCAGAACCAGCGGAAGTCGCGCGCGGGTGCGGCCTTCGGCGGCCAGGTCCTCGATGCAGGCAACGATGTCATCTTCGAACCCACGATCGAGCCGGGTTGGGCGGGTGACCTCCTCAAGATCCAGATCGACCCGGCCACCGGCAATACGATCAAGACGTGGTGGTCCGCCGCGAAGTCGCTCGCGGGCCAGATCGACCCGGTGGTCACCGGGGTGCCCGAGCCGTGGATGGACCCGGATCACCGCCGCATCGTGACGATGAACGGTACCGCAGGTGTGCCGTTCCAGTGGGACGACATTTCGACGGCACAGCGCGCCTCCCTCGCCCCTGGCGCGACGCAGCAGAAGAAGCTCATCGCCTACTTGAGGGGCGGCAACAGCTACTCCGGGACGCCGATCGAAGGCACCTCCATCGGCCAGTTCCGCAAGCGCTATGGCGCGATGGGTGACATCAGCAATGCGAAGCCCGTCATCGTCTTCGAACCGGACCGGCCGTATCTCGAATCTTCCGATGCCGGCTACGCGGCGTACAAGACCGCCAAGACCGGGCGCGCGGTGCGCGTCGTCGCGCCCGCCAACGACGGCATGGTCCACGTCTTCGACGCGGGCCCGATGCCCAAGGCTGCCACGTCTGCCGGGCCGGCGATCCCCGTGTCGGCCGGTGGCGGCACCGAGGTCTTTGCGTACATTCCGAAGGCCCTCTTCAAGGGCGAGGCCGGAACTGTCAACGAGGATGCGAGCGGCATCCAGGCGCTCGCCTACCAGGATGGCGGCGTGCCGATCTACAAGCATCACATGTACGTCGACTCGTCACCGCGTGTTGCCGACGTCGACTTCGGCAGCGGCGGCAGCAACGACTGGCGCACGATCGTCGTCGGCGGGTTGGGCAAGGGTGGGAACAGCTACTACGCGCTCGACCTCACCAACCCCGACGCCGCGGACGAGGACGAGGCTGCCGCCAAGGTGCTGTGGGAGTGGAGCAACTCGGAGGTGAAGTACTCCTACGGTCGGCCGGTCATCGTCAAGGTCCGGGACAGCGGTGGTAACGTCACGTGCGAAGACGGCGTGAAGTGCCGCTGGGTGGTGATCGTCACCGGCGGCTACGACAACACGTCGGGCAAGGGGAAGGTCTTCTTCCTCGATGCCAAGACGGGGACGCTCTTGAGCACGGTCACCACGAGCGCGGGACAACCGTCGGGAACGGGCCAGGCAGCAGGGCTCGCCCAGATCCACGCGTTCGTCAAGAACCAGAACAACCAGATCGCCGAGCAGATCTACGGCGGTGACCTTCTGGGCAACGTGTGGCGCATCGACGTCTCCGCGGTCGACTCGTACAAGGCGGCATCGGCCGTGCTCTTCGCCGAACTCACCGACCCCAGCGGCAACCCGCAACCGGTCACCGTTGCGCCGCAGATCGAGATCGACATCAACACCGGCGTAGACCGTTACGTGTTCATCGGCACCGGACGCCTGCTCGATCCTTCCGACCTCGTCACCCCGGATCCGCCGCAAACGCAGACGATGTACGCGATCCGCGACGGGACGCTGCTCGCGCCGGCGTCGACGGGCCTGCCGATCAAGCCACGCGTCACGATGAAGCCAACGTCCAGTGACGGCGTGAGTGCGATTGCCGGCGGTGCGCCGAACGGCTGGTATCACGACCTGCCCAATGAGACCGACAATTCGCAGCGCATCGTCGTCGATCCGCAGTCGAATGTGAACGTGGCGGCGTACGTCGGTACCAAGGTGCAAAACGACCCGTGCCTAATCTCGCTCCCGGCAACGCTCTACGCACGCGACTACACCACGGGCGAAGCGCTCACCTGGGACGGGTCGACCGTCGTGAACGGCATCGAGTTCGAGCAGGGCCTCGTCGACATCGAGACCGTCGGGATGATCCAGTCCGACGGCAGCCAGATCGTCGGGATCATCGGCTCGCAGGAAGTGCCTGGCATCAAGCCCGCCAAGATCAAGAACAAGTTCACGGGCGTCGGCACCCGGATGTCGTGGCGCCTGCTGGGCGGCGAATGATGCACTGATCCACTTCTCCGGGGTACGCTACGGGGCGGCGCGCGAGTTTCGCGGCCGCCTCGGCGTTTTCGGAGCACGGCGCGCACGCGTATGGCGGTTGCCGGCGGCGTCGTGAATCGCCGCCAGACGGGCATGACCTCCCCCACCTTCGCACTCGCGCCGCACTTCCCGCGCCGACACGCCGGTGCGACGAACGCGCTCTACGGGGCGATCGTCGTCTCGATCGTATTGCATGTCGCGCTGCTGGCGATCACGGCAGGCATCCGAGCAACGACCGGGATCGCGCGTGACGCCGCTCCGCCGCTGCGCGCGGTCATAACGGTCCCCGACGTCACCGCCTCACTCGAAACGCTGCCGCTCGCAGCCGCGCTCGCCCTGCCACCGCTTCACCGTGAGCCGCTTGCGACCCTCACGCTGCCCGAAATCCCGGCGGCGCCGGCGCCGGCGAGCCCGGCCCCGAAAGCGGCGAGAGCCGGAACGAGCGGCACTGGTACGGCGACCGCCGTGATCCTGCGCGACCGTGGCCGCCTTGGGCCGTTGTACGACCGCGGCCTCAACGAGTTCCCGGTCGAGATCGATCGGGGCCCTCGCATCGAGGGCACGATCGTCGCGCGCTACCCACCTGCGGCGCTCGCCGCGGGTCGCGAGGATTCGGTCGTCGCCTGGGTCGTCGTCAACGCGCAAGGCGAAGCGAGCGAGATCGAGTTCCCCGAAGGCACCGAGGAGTTCATCGAAGAGGTCCGCAGCGCGCTGCGTGCCGCCCGCTTCCATCCGGCGCAGGACCGCCTGCGGCCGATCCGCTTTCCGCTGGCGCTGCAGTTCGATTTCCGCCTGGGCAGCGCTTCCGCCCAAGCGAAATAGCGTGCCGGGAACGGTGGCGCGATACGCCCGCTACCCCAGCATCGGCATGTGGAAGCCGGGTGCCTCGCTGCCGTCGTCGGGCCAGCGACTCGTGACCGTCTTCAGCCGCGTGTAGAAGCGCACGCCGTCGGTGCCGTGCACGTTGAGGTCCCCGAAGAGCGACGCGCGCCAGCCGCCGAATGAGTAGAACGCCATCGGCACCGGAATCGGGACGTTGACGCCGACCATGCCCACTTCGATCTCGGCCTGGAACGTGCGCGCCGCGTGGCCCGACCGCGTGAAGATCGCCGTGCCATTCGCGTATGCATTGGCATTGATGAGGTCGATCGCTTCGCGCAGCGAGGCGACGCGAACGACGCCCAGCACCGGCCCGAAGATCTCGTCGCGATAGATCGCCATCGAGGCGGCAACGTCGTCGAAAAGGGTAGGACCGACGAAGAAGCCGCGCTCGTGCCCGGGCACGCGCAACGGCCGGCCGTCGACGACGAGGCGCGCGCCTTCGGCGACACCCCGGTCGATGTAGCCGCGAATGCGCTCGCGCGCCGCGGCGGTGATCACCGGACCCATCTCGACCTGCGCCGCATCGCCCGCACCGACGCTCACGCGCCGCGCGCGTTCGGCGAGCTTCGCCACCAGCGTATCGGCGACGTCGCCGACGGCGACGACGACGGAGATCGCCATGCAGCGCTCGCCGGCGGAACCGTACCCTGCCCCGACGAGCGCCTCGACGGTGAAGTCGAGATCGGCATCGGGCATGACCACCGCGTGGTTTTTGGCGCCGCCCAGCGCCTGCACGCGCTTGCCGTGACGCGCCCCCGTTTCGTAGATGTACTGCGCGATGGGCGTCGAGCCGACGAACGACACCGCCTTGACGTCCGGGTGCTCGAGGAGGGCGTCGACGGCTTCCTTGCCGCCGTGGACGACGTTGAATACGCCGTCGGGGAGCCCGGCTTCCTGCAGGAGCTCGGCCATGTGATTGGCAAGCGAAGGATCGCGCTCGGAGGGCTTCAGCACGAAGGTGTTGCCGCACGCGATCGCCACCGGATACATCCAGAGCGGCACCATCGCCGGAAAATTGAACGGAGTGATGCCGGCGCATACGCCGACCGCCTGCCGCAGCGAGACGGTGTCGACCTCGGTGCCGACGTTTTCGCTGAACTCGCCCTTGAGGAGGTGGGCGATGCCCGTGGCGAACTCGATCACCTCGATACCGCGCGTGACCTCACCGGCGGCGTCGGCGACCGTCTTGCCGTGCTCCTGCGTGATGACGCGCGCGAGATCCTGTCGCCTGGCCTCCATCAATTCGCGAAAGCGCATCAGCACGCGCGCACGACGGAGCGGCGGATGCGTGCGCCACGCGGGCAGCGCCGCGCGCGCTGCCTGCACCGCGGCGTCGACGTCGGCGGCATCGCCCAAAGGAACCTGGCGGATCACCTCGCCGGTCGCAGGATTGGTGACCTCGCCGTAATGCGTGGCCCGGGCCGCAACGGCGGCGCCGCCAATCCACATGGGTAAACGTTGGAGCGTGCTCACGTCTTCATCCTCTTCGTTGGTCAGCGTGAGTGCCAAGTCTACCCGTACCGGCACCGGCCCACGTCTTGGCGGCCGCACCCGACACCGATCCGTCGGGTACCTACGAACCCGGCAACAGCCGCGCGACATACCGCGCCACGAGATCGATCTCGAGGTTGACGCGGCTGCCGGCCACGAGCGAGTGCAACGTCGTGACGGCAAGCGTGTGGGCGATCAGGTTGACGGCGAAGCGGCGGCCGTCCACCGCGTTCACGGTGAGGCTCACGCCGTCGACGGCGATCGAGCCCTTGCCGGCAATGAAGCGTGCGAGGTCGGCGGGCGCGTCGATCACGAGCTCGTGGCTGCCGGAGGCATCGCCCATGACCGCGACCAACGACACCACGGTCCCGACGCCGTCGACGTGGCCGCTCACGAGATGGCCGCCCAGGCGATCGCCAAAGCGCAGCGCGAGCTCGAGGTTGACGGGCCCGGGTCGATCGAGTCCGGTCGTGCAGCGCAGCGTCTCGGCTGACACGTCGAAGTCGAGGCGCGCGCCGCGCCGCGCGACGACGGTGAGGCAACAGCCGGCGACCGCCACGCTGTCACCCACCGCGATATCGTCGACCGGCAGCGCACCGGCGTCGACGGTGAGACGCAGCCCGTCACCACCCGGCGCGACCGCCGCAATCGTTCCTGTCGCCTGCACGATGCCGGTGAACATCAGTGCTCCTTCGGTGATCGCCGCGCGACGAGCCGCAGATCGCGGCCGACGCGGCGCAGGTCGTGCCATTCGAAATGCGTGGCTTGTGCGAGCGTGGTCAGGCCCTCCCGCCGGCCGGCGATGCCGCGCGCGGGATCCCCGATGACGTCGGGTGCGACGTAGGCGACGATCTCGTCGACGAGACCCGCATCGAGGAATGCGGCGTTGAGCCGCGCACCCGCCTCGACGTGCAGTTCATTGACACCGCGCGCAGCGAGGAGCCGCAGCAAGGCGGCGAGGTCGACGTCACCCGCCCGATCGGGCAGCGCGACCGCTTCGACTCCGGCCGGCCATGCGCGAGTATCGGTCGCGGCAGTGACGACGAGCGCGTGACCGTCGGCCAAGATGCGTGCCTGCGCCGGCGTACGTGCGTCGCGATCGACGACGATACGCAGCGGCTGCCGCGTCGTCGGCACCGCGCGCACGGTCAATGCCGGGTCGTCGGCGAGCACGGTCCCGATACCGGTCAACACCGCGCAGGCGCGGGCACGCCAGGCGTGGCCGTCGGCGCGGGCTTCCTCACTGGTGATCCACTGGCTCGCCCCGTCGACGAGCGCGGTGCGCCCGTCGAGGCTCGCCGCGATCTTGAGCCGCACCCACGGCGTTGCGCGCGTGACGCGCGCGATGAAGCCCAGGTTGAGCTCGCGGGCTGCGGCCTCGTCGACTCCGGTCTCGACGGCGATCCCGGCGGCGCGCAAGCGCTGCGCGCCGCCCCCGGCACGGGCGTGCGGATCCAGCATGGCGATCACCACGCGATGCACACCGGAGGCAAGGACCGCATCGACGCACGGTGGGGTGCGCCCCTGGTGGGTGCAGGGCTCGAGGGTGACGTAGAGCGTGGCGCCGCGCACGTCGCTGCCGCGGCGCGCAGCATCGGCAAGTGCCACGACTTCCGCGTGCGGTGCTCCGGCGCGGGCGTGATGCCCCTCGCCCAGCACGACGCCGCCGTGCACGATCACGCAGCCCACGCGCGGATTGGGCGTGGTGGTGTAGAGCCCCTGCTCGGCAAGCGTCAAGGCATGGGCCATCCAGGCCCGATCCGCGTCGGTCGCCATCGGTGGCCTACGGTCGCGCGCGACGCGGACGGCGAGCGGTACGCGGCGGCGTCTCGACCTCGCGCAGCGCGTCACGGAAATCGGACGCGTCCTGGAAGGCGCGATACACCGAGGCGAAGCGGATATAGCCCACCTGGTCGAGCTGGTAGAGCTCGCTCATCACCATCTCGCCGATGCGCCGCGAGGGAATCTCCCGCTCGCCCAGCGCCAGCACCTGCGCGACGATGCGCTCGACCGCCGCGTCGACGTAGCCGGTCGGGACCGGACGCTTGTGCAGCGCGCGCGCGAAGCCGACGCGCAGTTTTTCGACCGAGAAATCGGCGCGGCTACCGTTGGTCTTGACGACCTGTGGAAGCCGCAGCTCGACCGTCTCGTACGTCGTGAAGCGCTTCTGGCACGCGGGGCAGCGGCGCCGGCGCCGGATCGAGTCGCCGGCCTCGGAAACGCGAGAGTCGACCACCTGGGTGTCGGCGCTTGCGCAAAACGGGCATTTCATCGCGCTGGCCCGATCCCGAAGTCAGCGATAGACGGGAAACTTCCTCGTGAGCGCGGCGACCGCGGCCAGGACGCGCTTTTCCACCGCCGCATCGCCCGGCGCTCCGAGGACGTCGGCGATGAGATGCGCGAGCTCCTCGCATTCGAGCTCGCCGAAGCCGCGCGTGGTGATCGCGGGGCTGCCGAGGCGAATGCCCGAGGTCACGAACGGCTTCTCGGGATCGTTGGGAATCGCGTTCTTGTTGACCGTGATGTGCACGCGCGACAATGCCGCCTCGGCATCCTTGCCGGTGATGTGCTTGCCGCGCAGGTCGACCAGGAACAGGTGGCAATCGGTACCGCCGGAGACGATGCGCACGCCCCGGCTTGCCAGCACGCGCGCCAGCACGCGGGCGTTGTCGAGCACGCGTTCCTGGTAGACCTTGAAGTCGTGCTGCAGGGCCTCGCCGAACGCGACCGCCTTGGCGGCGATCACGTGCATGAGCGGCCCGCCCTGGAGACCCGGAAACACGGCGGAATTGATCGCCTTCTCGTGGTCCGCACGGGGCAGGATGAGCCCGCCGCGGGGGCCGCGCAGCGTCTTGTGCGTGGTCGTCGTGACGTAGTCGGCAATGCCCACCGGTGTGGGGTAGACGCCGGCGGCGACGAGCCCGGCGTAGTGCGCCATGTCGACCATGAGCCGGGCACCCACGCTGTCGGCGATCGCCCGGAAACGCTTCCAGTCGATGACGCGCGAGTACGCCGAGGCACCAGCAACGATGAGCTTCGGCCGATGCTCGTGCGCGAGGCGCTCGGCCGCGGCGTAATCGATACGCTCGGTCTCGGGTTCGAGGCCATAGGCCACGACCTTGAACCACTTGCCGGAGAGGTTCACGGGTGACCCGTGCGTCAGGTGCCCCCCGTGCGGAAGGCTCATGCCGAGGATCGTGTCGCCTGGCTCGAGCGCGGCAAAGAACACCGCCTGGTTGGCCTGTGCACCGGAATGGGGCTGGACGTTCGCAGCCTCGGCCTGGAAGAGCTTCTTGACGCGATCGATCGCGACCTGCTCGACGACGTCGACGTACTCGCAGCCGCCGTAGTAGCGCTTCCCCGGATACCCCTCGGCGTACTTGTTGGTGAGCTGCGTGCCTTGCGCCGCGAGCACCGCGGGCGACGCGTAGTTCTCGGATGCAATGAGCTCGATGTGCTCTTCCTGCCGCCGATTCTCTGCGGCGATGGCCCGCCACAGGTCGGGGTCGGATTGGGCAAGCGACGTGTCGCGCGAAAACATGGGCAACGGCAGAAAGGAGGGCCCTCCATTTTAACACTTGCAACACGGGTATTCCCCTTATAATCGGGCCGCTTCCGCGCCGTCCGGCAGCAAGCTGGGCACGTCGAGACGAACAAAAGGGACGCGGCACTCGAGGCTCGCGTCCGGAGGAGTCCCACTTGAACGCCTGGCTCGCTTTCTCCCGTGGTATCGACGCCATCTCGGTCTGGCTCGGACGCTGGCTGTCGTGGCTCATCCTGGTGACGGTGCTCATCAGCGCCGCCAACGCCACGGTGCGCAAGCTCTTCGACTACAGCTCGAATGCGTACCTCGAGGTCCAGTGGTACCTCTTCTCGCTCACGTTCCTGATCGGCGCCGGCTACACGCTCCTGCGCAACGAGCACGTGCGCATCGACATCATCTCCGCGAAGTTCTCGCCCCGTACGCGCAACTGGATCGACATCATCGGCATCATCTTCTTCCTCTTCCCGATGTGCGGCATCATCGCCTGGCTGTCGTGGCCTCTCCTCGAGGATGCGTGGGTGCGCAACGAGGTCTCGAGCAATGCCGGCGGCCTCATCATCTGGCCGGCACGGCTCATGGTCCCGGTGGGCTTCGTGCTGCTCATCCTGCAAGGCGTCTCCGAGCTCATCAAGCGCATCGCCTATCTCAACGGCGTCATTCCGGATCCGATGGAGAAGCACGCGGGCAAGAGCTCGGAAGAGGAGCTCGCGGAAGAGATCGCCCGCGCGCGTGACGCTGCGGCGGGAGCGAAGCCATGACGGCGCGAGCGTTGCTTCCGGCACCCGGCGCGCTGTCCCGTAGCGCCCCCGATGACGTCGTCACCGCGACCGCCTGCCAAGCCGGTGATGCCCACCCGACGCGCGTGATGCGGGAGATCGCCCGATGATCCCGTGGATCGCAGAGAACATGGCGCCACTGATGTTCGTGGCGCTCATCGTGGTGATGCTGCTGGGCTTCCCGGTCGCGTTTTCGCTGGGATTCGTCGGCATCGCCTTCGCCTTCATCGGCATGGGGCTCGATCTTCTCGACTTCTCGCTCCTGCAGGCACTTCCGGATCGGGTGTGGGGGGTGATGTCGAACGACACGCTGCTCGCGGTGCCGTTCTTCACCTTCATGGGATTGATTCTCGAGCGATCCGGAATGGCCGAGGATCTCCTGGACACGATCGGCCAGCTCTTCGGTCCGTTGCGCGGGGGTCTTGCGTACGCGGTGGTCTTCGTCGGCGCGCTGCTCGCCGCGACCACCGGTGTCGTTGCCGCGAGCGTGATCTCGATGGGTCTCATCTCGCTGCCGATCATGCTGCGTTACGGCTACGACAGGCGTGTGGCCACCGGCGTGATCGCGGCGTCGGGCACGCTCGCGCAAATCATTCCGCCGTCGCTCGTGCTGATCATCATGGCCGACCAGCTCGGCCGCTCGGTGGGCGACATGTACGCGGGCGCGTTCATTCCCGGCATCACGCTCGCAAGCCTGTACGCGCTCTACGTCTTCGGCATCACGATGGTGAAGCCGAAGTGGGCCCCGGCGTTGCCACCGGAAGCGCGCACGATCCGCGAGGACAACGGCGCCAGCGGCGTGCGCTCGCTCCTCGTCCTGCTCGCGCTGTCGATCGGTGCGGCGGTGGGCTACGCCGAATGGAAGCTCGCCGGCCATCCGCTCGACGAGCTCATCGTGGTGGCCACCGTCGCCGGCGCCGCGGTGGCGTTCTTCGCGGCAGTGATCAACCGGGTGCTCAAGCTCGGCCTGCTCTCGAAGATCGCCGAGCGCGTGACGTTCGTTCTGATCCCGCCGCTGGCACTCATCTTCCTCGTGCTCGGAACGATCTTCCTCGGTGTGGCCACACCCACCGAAGGTGGTGCGATGGGTGCCACGGGCGCACTCATCATGGCGCTCAGCCGGCGCCGGTTGTCGATGGGGCTGCTCAAGCAGGCGATGGACACGACGCTCAAGCTCTCGACGTTCGTGGTGTTCATCCTGATCGGCGCGCGCGTCTTCAGCCTCACGTTCTACGGCGTCAACGGCAACGTGTGGGTGGAGCACCTGCTGACGAGCCTGCCGGGTGGGCAGTTGGGCTTCCTCATCGTCGTCAACATCCTGATCTTCGTCCTCGCCTTCTTCCTCGACTTCTTCGAGCTCTCGTTCATCATCATCCCGCTCGTGGGGCCGGTCGCGGAGAAGCTTGGCATCGATCTCATCTGGTTCGGCGTGCTGCTCGGGGTCAACATGCAGACGTCGTTCATGCACCCGCCGTTCGGCTTTGCGCTCTTCTACCTGCGCAGCGTCGCGGCAACGAAGCCTTACGTCGACAAGATCACCGGCAAGACGATCGCGCCGGTGACCACCGGGCAGATCTATTGGGGTGCGGTGCCGTTCGTCATCATCCAGGTGATCATGATCGGTATCGTCATCGCCTTCCCGCAGATGGTGATGGTCTACAAGAAGGACCAGAGTACGATCGATCCACGCACGATCCACATCGAGGTCCCGATCGACGAGGCGCCGGCGTTCGATCTGGGTGGCGGCGCCCAACCTTCGGAGCAGGAGCAGGCCGAGCAGGCGCTCGAAAAACTCCTGGGCGAGCCCGACAAGGCAACGGAACCGGACATGGGTGCCGAACCGGAGAAGGGTGGCGCGTCTGGGGCGGACGGGAATTCGACTGGATCAGCAGCACCACCCGACGGCGGCGACAAGGCGGCGGCGCCGCCACCAGGGAGCGCGCCAAAGTGACGGCACCGGATCGCCCTGTCGCAGCGTGACAGCGGCGAAGAGGTGGCGGCGGAAGGTGGCGTTGGGCCGCTCGGCGCGTGACCGCGGCGAAGAGGTGGCGGCGGAAGGTGGCGTTGGGCCGCTCGGCGCGTGACCGCGGCGAAGAGGTGGCGACGAAAGGTGGCGTTGGGCCACTCGGCGCGTGACCGCGGCGAAGAGGTGGCGACGGAAGGTGGCGTTGGACCACTCGGCGCATGACCGCGGCGAAGAGGTGGCGACGGAAGGTGGCGTTGGGCCACTCGGATGGTGCGGCATTGAGCCGGCATCGCGTCATGGGTGGTGCCGACGGGCGGGCCGGTGTTTCGGGCCGCCCTGAGGCACCGGGCACCCATAGCGATGCGTTTCGGCGAGCGGCCGCACCATCCGAGTGGCCCGACACCACCCGAGCGGCCCGTGTTCCGACACCACCCGAGTGGCCCGACACCACCCGAGCGGCCCGTGGCCCGACACCACCCGAGCGGCCCGCCGCCGCCCATGAAAAAGCCCCGCTCGCGCGGGGCCCCGTGGTCGACGCGAACGGCGCCGTCGACTACTTCTTGGCGGCAGCGCGGGTGGCGCGTTGCGCCGCGACCATGAATCCGTCATAGCGGTTCTCGGCGACGGCGAACCATTCGTTCTGCCCGGCGCGGAACTCCTTCCACGGGCCATAGACCTTGGCGAAGGTCGGGTTCTTGCTCGCGATCTCGTCGTAGACCTCGGTCGTCGTCTTGTAGCACGTCGCGAGGATCTCGTTGGAGAACGGGCGCAGCTGCACACCGTTGGCCAGGAGCCGGCGCAGCGCCGGCGGATTGGCGGCGTCGTACTTCGCCTGCATGTCGACGTTGCCTTCCGCGCTCGCGGCTTCCAGTGCGGCCTGGTACGACTTCGGCAGTTCGTCGAACGCCTTCATGTTCACGAGCATGTCGAACTCGGTGCCGCCTTCCCACCAGCCCGGGTAGTAGTAGTTCTTGGCGACCTTGTAGAAGCCCAACTTCTCGTCGTCGTACGGGCCGATCCACTCGGCCGCATCGATCGTCCCCTTTTCGAGCGCGGGGTAGATGTCACCACCCGGGATCTGCTGCGGGATGACACCGAGCCTTTGCATGACGAGGCCGCCGGTGCCTCCGATACGCATCTTGAGGCCCTTGAGGTCGGCGACGGTCTTGATCTCCTTGCGGAACCAGCCGCCCATCTGCACGCCGCAGTTACCGGCGGGGAAGTTGTAGATGTTGTAGCCCTTGAAGAAATCGCGCATCAACTGCAGGCCGCCGCCGTGATACATCCACGCATTCTGCTGCCGTGAGGTGAGGCCGAACGGAATGGCGCAGGAGAAGGCGAACGTCGGGTCCTTGCCGAAGAAATAATACGGCGCCGTATGGCAGGCCTGGATCGTGGCATTCTGCACCGCGTCGACCACGCCGAAAGCCGGCACGATCTCGCCGGCCGCGTAGACCTGGATCTGGAACTTGCCGTCGGTGAGCGCCGCGACCCGCTTGGCGATCATCTCGGCCGTGCCGAAGAGCGTGTCGAGCGACTTGGGGAAGCTCGACGCGCAACGCCACTTGACTTCCGGTTGCGCCTGCGCGAAGGCGGGCGCCGAGCCGGCAGCGAGGATGCCAGCAAGGCCGGCGTGTTTGACGAATGAACGACGTTCCATGGATTCTCCCTCCGGGAATTGAGACACATGAGCAGGCCGACTGGAGCCGGCTGCGTGGACATTTGCCTCCGACGATCAGCCGCGGACATCGGCGCCGACACGCCACGCGTGACCATGATCGTCAAGTGCAAATTGAGGCGATTCTAGCAGCGCGCCCCACCGGGGTCCGGTTCCGGAAGGAACCCTCAGGCGCCAACCGCCACCTGCCGAGTGTCGCGTGCGGGAACGCCTGCACTCCGGAAACGCGAAACCGTTGCGTCGCTCACATCGACGCTGTCACCGGGTTCAAGCATCACGACCTTGGCGCGCGGGGCGGCGCGCTGTGCCGCCGCCGCGAATTCCGACCACGGCCGCGAGGTGGCGCCCATCATCGCGTGCAGCGCGTCGTGCGGCGGGTACAGGAGAATGAGCTTGGGATCGAGCGCCTTGACGCCCCGGAACACATCCTCGGTGAAATCGAGCTGCATCCCGCCGAGCAGGACGTCGGTGCGGGCACCGCGTGCGAGCGTCTCGATCTCGGCGTCGGTCATCTTGCTGTTGAACCCTTCGTTGTAATTGAGGACCGTCATGCCGTCCGGCAGGGTCAGGCGGTAGCCGGTGTAGGGTGCGTGAAACGGCGCCTGCGTCGCACTGTGCCAGGCCCACGCGAGCTGCGTGAAATTCCCCTTGAGCACCGACTTGGTGACCGACTTCACGAGATTGACGTCGCGGTGCTTCCACGCGAACGCATCGACGCGAAAGCCAGGGAGCTCCTTCGTCTGCCCCGCTTCGAGTGTCGCCAACTGCTCCTTGCCGATGTGGTTGCGCCGGTGCAGGAAGCGCGTGACGGCCTCGGGCCCGAGGACGAGCGCCTTCGTCTGGCGCGCGATTTCCGGGACATCGAGGAAGTGCTCCTCGTGGCCGTGGGTCACGGCGATATACTTGGCCGGCCCGAAGTCTTCGGCAGTGAACCATTGCACCCCGCAGTACTCGCGGTAGAAGGGGTCGAACAGAAAGATGCCGTCGGGGGTCGTCACCGACAACGACGACCAGCCGAAGTAACGAATCGTGCAGGGTTTCATGGAGGCTCCTTGATGTTGCCTGAGGCGGCGCGAGGCGCCGGGGGTCCGCGTGACGCCGAAGCGGTGCGACCTCGCCGACCACCGCGTCATGCCGCCATTATTGGCCGGCGCGCGCCCCCTGGCCATGCAGCGGCAGTCATAGCCGATATGCGCGGCCCGTTCCCTTCACTGCCATGCTCGACCAGCGGATCCGCTATTTCCTGACGATCGCCGAGACGGGCTCACTGTCCGAAGCTGCCGAGCGCCTCGGGCTGTCGCAATCGGGATTGAGCCGTCAGTTGAAGCTCCTCGAGGACCACCTCGGGCGGCCGCTTTTTGCGCGCACCGGGCGTGGCGTCGTGCTCAACGACATCGGCAAGCGGCTCGATGCTGCCGCACGGCCGGCGTTCGAGGCGATCGATGCGACGCTCGAGATGCTGCGCACCGAGTTCGGCGTCGTGCAAGGGTCGCTACGCATCGCCATGGTGCATACGTTGAGCCTGTATTTCCTGCCGCCGCTTCTCGCACAGTTCCATGCAAGCCACCCCGGGATCAATACGTATCTGCTCGGTCGAGGGTCGCCCGAAGTCGTCAATCTCGTTGGCACCGGCAAGGTCGACCTGGGCTTCGTCTACGACGTGGCGGTCACGATCGATGGGCTCGACGTCGAGCGCCTGTTCGAGGAGCGCATGTGTCTCGTGCATCACCGCGACACCGCGGTCGACGTGCCGACCGACGCCGGACCACCCTGGAGCGCGCCGCTCATCACGTTCCCGAAGTACTACGCGCTGCGCCAGATGCTGCATCGCGCACAGTTGGACCGACACGTCGTGGCGGAGGTCGAGACCGTCGATACGATGTTGCGCCTCGTGTCGTGCAAGCTCGGCGTGTGCGTGTTGCCCGACCTCATTCCGGATTCAGAGTTCGAGCACCTCCAGCTCGAACGCACGCCGATCTCCTTGCCGGACCTGCGTCGCTGGGTCGTTGGCATCCGCCGCCGCGACGCGAAGCCCGCACTTGCAGGGGCGCACCTGATGGCGCTCGCCAAGGCGTGGCGCACGACGCGCGCGACCCCCTGATCCGACCCCAACGTCGTTGGTGCTGCGCCGCTGCGCCAGACCCCTCGCGCACCGTCCGTCGCCTGCCCGCGCCGACCCGTCGCAACGCCCAAAAAAGGTCGCACGCGGCGCATTTTGTATTGCTAGAATCGCGGCGATTTTGCAACCCGCGCACGACGTTGCCGATGCTCTTGCGAGTGGCAGTGGGGTGCGAATGGCGGGTGCGAACTCGACCCGCGTCGCCGGTCCAAGGCGGCCTCATTCATTGAAGGAGGAATCGGATGGAACGTCGTTCATTCGTCAAGCATGCCGGGCTCGCGGGAATCCTCGCCGCCGGATCGGCGCCCGTGTATGCCCAGGCGCAGCCCGAGGTCAAGTGGCGCCTTGCATCGAGCTTCCCCAAGTCGCTCGATACGATCTTCGGTGCTGCCGACGTCGTCTCGAAGCGGGTCTCCGCAGCAACCGACGGCAAGTTCCAGATCCAGGTCTACGCCGGTGGAGAAATCGTGCCGGCCTTCGGCGTGGTCGACGCGGTGCAAAACGCCACGGTGCAGTGCGCGCACACCGCGCCGTATTACTTCTTCGGCAAGGACCCGACGTTCGCGTTCGGCTGCGCGCTGCCGTTCGGCTTCAACGCGCGCCAGCAGAATGCGTGGATGTACCACGGCGGCGGCATTCAGTTGATGCGCGAGTTCTACAAGGACTACAACATCTACAACTTCCCCGCCGGCAACACCGGTGCGCAGATGGGCGGCTGGTTCCGCAAGGAGATCAAGACCGTCGAAGATCTCAAGGGCCTCAAGATGCGTGTCGGCGGCACCGGTGGCCTGCCGCTGCAAAAGCTCGGCCTCATCCCGCAGCAGATTCCCGGCGGCGACATCTATCCGGCGCTCGAGAAGGGCACGATCGACGCTGCCGAGTGGGTGGGCCCGTACGACGACGAGAAGTTGGGCTTCTACAAGGTCGCCAAGAACTACTACTACCCGGGCTGGTGGGAGGGTGGTCCCGAACTGTCGCTCTTCGTCAACATGAAGGCGTTCGATGAACTGCCGAAGAGCTACCAGGCGATTCTCGAGTCCGCGGCCGCCGAAGCGAACATCGACATGCTCGCGAAATACGATGCGCTCAATCCACCCGCCTTGCGGCGACTCATCGCCAACGGCGTCCACCTGCGGCCGTTCTCCAACGAGATCATGGCCGCGTGCTACAAGGCCACCGGCGAGGTCTACGACGAGATCGCGAGCAAGAACACCAAGTTCGCGAAGATCTACGGTCCGTGGAAGGAGTTTCGCGCGAACCAGGTCGAATGGTTTGCCGTGGCCGAGAACCGCTTCGACAACTTCATGATCGCCGCACAACGCGCGGGCCGCGCCGCACCCGCGAAGAAGTGATCGTCGGAGGGCCCCGCGCCGGCGGGGTCCCGAAGCGCCGGGGAGCGTGCCGCGAGCACGCTCACCCGTCGAGCTTGCGTACCGCGTTGAACATCGCCCACGACCAGTCCGCCTGCTGCTCGAGCGTCTGCGTGAAGCGGATGAGATAGCGCGCGCTCCCCGTGTCGAGCTCGACCATGGCGCCCGCGGCGACCTTGGTCGCCGGCCCGACGAGGCTGCGCTGCATCGCCTGCCGATTGGCGGGGTGCGCCGGCAGATAGAGCCCGAAGAACGGCCGCTCGCTCATCGTACCCGGATCCGCCGCCGGCGCGACCCAGCTGCGCATCAGCACCCGCACGAGACGGCGCGACACGATCTCGGCGCCGACGGTGACCTCGTCGACCTGAAGGCGCTGCATGCGGCGCACGACCGCGAGCAGCCATAGTTCGCCATCCTTGATCGCGATGAGTTCGCCGAGCTTCGTGGGCGCCTCCTTCACCGGAGCGATGAGACGGCAGCCCGTGTCGCTGCGATCGCTCATCCGCCACGTCGACCCGCGAATGCGACGCGAGATCGATTCGGGATTGGCATGCGGATTCACGAGCTGCGTCACCTCGTCGAAGCTTGCGGCAACACCCGGCGTGCGCGCCTGGTCGGGGAGACGGTCGATCTCGGCCACCGCGCGTGTCAGCGCGACCAGCCCCACGACGACGCGAACGTCGACATCGCTTTGCACGCGCTGTGCGCGTGGCGCCTGCGCGATCGCGTCGGGGCCGTAGAGCGAGGCGAGCCGCATGAGGAGGAGGCGCTGCTCGCGCACGGGCAGATCGCCGGCCGCGGCCACGTCGTCGTCCTTGTCGGGCAACCAGCGCAGCCGCTCGACGATGCGCGAATACACCGGGGTCGCATCGAGGCACAGCAGCCGGCCTCCGGTCGGCGCGCGGTCGCGGCGGCGCAATCCCGCGGTGCCGGCGAGATCGACGACGAACGGTGCGCCTTCCGCCGGTGGCGCGGTGAGCGCGAGCGTCGGCGCCCAGTCGCTCAACTGGCGCGCGACCCACTCCACCTGGTCCGGCGTGAAGTTGCCCGAATCGAGCCGCATGAGGAGGAGCGTCTTCACGTACTCCTGCTCGAACGACACGCCGGGCTTGGCAAAGGCGCCCACGCCGAAGACGAGCTGCTCGCGCTGCCAGCCGCGCAGACGCGCGTACTCGTACAGCTCGTGGAATTCACGCCACTGCGCGGGGATCCAGTGGCTGTAGCGGAAGAGCCGGTACTTGCCGTCCAGGCCGCGATAGTGCGCAAGCCGCACGATCACCCAGGGCAGGATGGCGCGCCAGCGCTTGTTCTCCACGCGCGGGAACCCCGCCTTGAGCGCGATCTGGTACGCGTTGACGAACGCCTTCACGAGATCGAATGCCGCGTGCCACAGGCGCGACTCGATGTTGGTGCTCGCGTGACAGTTCTGCGTGTACTGGCGCGTGAGTTCGTCGAACACCGGCTCCAGTCGGCCGTCGATGCGCAGGAGCGCCTCGACCTGACTCGCGCCCGCTTCCTTGCGCACTCCCGGAAACGTTGCAACGAGGGCGAGCGCTTCCCTTTGCACCTGCGCACTGTCCCCGGGCGGCAGGCGCGCGATCCAGCGTCCGGCATTGGCCGCACTCGCCAACGGATCGTGGAACGAACGCAGCCACGACACGACCGGCCGTGTCCGGCCCGCAGGTCGCGTGCGTGTCACCGGCATCGTCAGCGCCCGGCGATGGTCATGCGGTCGACGAGAATCGACCCGGTGTGACGCGAGCTGCGCCGATCGACGTCGCTGCCGACGGCGACGATGCCGCGGTACATGTCGCGCAGATTCCCGGCGATCGTGACCTCCTCGACCGGATACGCGAGAGCCCCGTCCTCGACCCAGAACCCGGCCACACCGCGCGAGAAATCACCGGTGACGAGATTGACCCCGTGCCCCAGCTGCTCGGTGACGAACAGGCCGCGACCCATTCGCGCGAGAAGCGCCGCGAGGTCGTCGCTGCCCGATGCGAGCACGAGATTGTGGCTGCCGCCGGCGTTGCCGGTGCTCGCCATGCCGAGCTTGCGCGCCGAATACGAGCCGAGAAAATAGCCCTGCACCACCCCATCGCGCACGACGTCGCGCGCGAACGTGGCCACGCCTTCGGCGTCGAACGGCGCGCTGCCACGTCCCCGCCGCAGGTGCGGTTCCTCGCGCAACTGGATGTGCGGTGCGAACACCTCGCGCCCGAGCGAGTCGAGGAGGAACGACGACTTGCGATAAAGGCTGCCGCCCGACACCGCCTGCACGAAGAAGCCGATGAGGTCGACCGCTTCGCTCGCCTCGAAGAGCACGGGACACTCGCGGGTGCTCACCGGACGTGCGCCCAGGCGCCGCGCCGCCCGCTCACCAGCCATGCGCCCGACGTGCGCCGCCGATTCGAGATCCTGCGGTGCACGCGCTGCGCTGTACCAGTGATCGCGCTGCAGCGTGCCGTCGTGCTCGCCGACGACCGTGCAACCGACGTGGTGCTGCGAACTGCGGTAGCCCCCGCAGAATCCCGCCGTGTTCGCGTAGACGAACTCGGACTCGCCACGCACCACCGCCGCGCCTTCGCTGTTGGTGAGCCGCGGGTCGACCGCGAGCGCTGCGCGCTCGGCTTCGCGGCCCAGCGCGATCGCTGCTTCGACGGTGAGCTCCCACGGGTGGTACAGATCGAGGTCGGACCAGGTGCGCGCGAGGCGCGCAGGATCGGCGAGCCCGGCCGCCGGATCCCCCGCGGTGTAGCGCGCGATCGTCACGGCCTTGTCGACCGCGGCCGCCAGTGCGGCGGTCGAGAAATCGGCGGTGCTCGCATGGCCGCGGCGCTGGCCCACGTACACGGTGATGCTCACCCCCCGGTCGCGATGGTAGGCGATCGTCTCCACCTCGCCGTGGCGCACGGTCACGTCCTGGCCGACACCCTGCGAAACCGCGGTCTCGGCGGCGGTCGCGCCGCGCTGCCGGGCGGCATCGAGCGTGGCAGCCGCGACGCGTTCCAACTCGGCGGTCGCGACCGGAAAGGCAGTGCGCGGCGACGTCGAGCGCGCGGCGGCAGGTGGAAGGCGCGAAGCGGCGGCAGGCGACGGGGGCATCGGCAGGCGACTCGGTCATCGAACAGGAGCGGCCGCACCTCGAGCACGCCGTCGGTCAAGGCACGTTCGTCGGCGCCACGAGAACGGTCAGACACCGAGGGCCGTGCCGCCCGCGCAGCACGACGCACCCGGCCTTCGGGCTGCGGTTATCATAGCAAAGGGTTGCACGGCTGACCGCCGCCGCACCCGTCCACCCCATGCGAAGAACGACGACGTCGCACGATCTGCCCGGTACCGATGTTGCCGATGTCGCGTCGGTGGAGCGCCCGTCGAAGACGCGCCGCAAGGCGGCGATGCATGAGCTCCAGGATCTCGGGGCCGCGCTGGTGGCGCTCGATCCCGCGCGGGTGGCCGAATTCGACCTTCCCGAGCGCCTTGCCGATGCCATTGCCGAAGCGCGCGGCACGCGCAGCCACGAGGGACGGCGACGCGCGCTGCAATACGTCGGCCGCCTCATGCGCGAGATCGACGCCGAGCCGATCCGTCATGCGCTCGCGCAGCGCGCCCGCGGACAGCCCACCGATGCCGCCGAAGTCGCCGCCGCCGAGCGCTGGCGCGAGGCGCTCCTCGGTGACGACGACGCGCTCTCCCGCCTGGTCGACACGTTTCCCACGGCCGACCGCCGCGCCTTCGCCCAGCTCGTCCGCGATGCCCGCGTCGAGCGCACCCGCGGCGGGCCACCGCACCGCTACCGCGAACTCTTCCGTCGCCTGAAGGCGCTCGCGAGCGCGCGACCGGCCGCCGCAATCCCGCCGGAGGCGTCGTGAACGTCGAGGCCGTCTTGCGCATCGGTCTCGTCTCGATCTCCGATCGTGCCGCGGCGGGCGTGTACGAGGACAAGGGATTGCCGGGATTGCGCGAGTGGTTCAGCGCGGCGCTCAAGACACCGTGGGAATTCGAGCAGCGCCTCATCCCCGACGAGCAGCCGGCCATCGAGCGCACGCTCATCGACCTCGTCGACCGTGACGGCTGTCACCTCGTGCTCACCACCGGCGGTACGGGCCCCGCGCCGCGCGACGTGACACCCGAGGCAACGCTCGCGGTCGCGCACAAGGTCCTGCCAGGCTTCGGCGAGCAGATGCGGGCCGTGAGCTTGCGCTACGTGCCCACTGCGATCCTCTCGCGCCAGGTGGGCGTCGTCCGCGGTGGCGCACTCATCTTGAACCTCCCCGGGCAGCCCAAGGCGATCAAGGAAACCCTCGACGGAATCTTTCCGGCCGTCCCCTACTGCATCGATCTCATCGGCGGGCCGTACGTCGAAACGCACGAGGCGGTGTGCAAAGCGTTCCGGCCGAAGAGTGCGCAACGCCCGTCAGGCGTTGGCGCGCCGTAGCTCGCCGCGCGCGGCCGGGTCCTGTCGATAGAAGCGCGCGAAGAGCGCGTAGACCTCGGGGTACTCGTCGCGCAGCAACCGCGGTTCGACGAAGAACACCTCCGAGAGCACCGCGAAGAACTCGGCCGGACTCTCCGCGGCGTAGGGGTCGATCGCGGTGTTGGCATCGCGTGCGCTACGGCGCTCGAAATCCGCGAACGCGCGCTGCATCGTGTCCTGCCACTCGGCAGGTGCGATCCCGGGGGGCAGCGGCGGGCAGCCATTGGCGCTGCCGTTACGCATGTCGATCTTGTGCGCAAACTCGTGGATGACGAGATTCATGCCGGCGGCGTCCCAGTCCTGGCTCGCCGCGACGTCGGCCCACGACAGGATCACCGGCCCGCGCTCCATCGCTTCACCGGCCAACGGATCGTCGTTGACGTGCACGACGCCCGCCTCGTCCTCCCATTCCCAGCGCGGAACGAATTCGTCGGGATACACGACGACGCTTTCCCACCCCGCGTAGTAATCGGGATCGAGGTTGAGCACGAGCACGCAGGCCTGCAGCGCGATGACCACGCGCTGCAGTGGAGTCACTTCGTGGCCACCCGCGCCGACGATGCTCTTCGCATCGAGGAAGAGCACGACCTTCTCCCGCAGGCGCGCGAGCTCCGCCTCGGTGTAGATCGCAAGGAATGGCAAGGCCGCGAGTGCCCCCTCCCACATCGCATCGGGGATCGCGAGCGTGCGCAGCGCGCGACGGCGACGAAAGCGGCGGAGGGCGGCAAACATGCGTGGGTGCGCTACCGCGCCTCCGGTGGCGTCGTCGGCGCATCGTCGGCAGCGACGGCACCGGAGGCGAGGACGTGTTGCGCGTCGGCGTCCGGCAGCGCCTCGACGTCGCGCAGCCGACGCGAGATCGCGCGACTGCGCACGCCCGTCTCGTCGAGCGTGCGGCTCGCCTGCTCGACCCGCTCCCGGGCGCGGGCGATGTGCTCGCCGAGTCGCGCGAACTCCGTCTTGACCGCGGCGAGCACGCGCCACACCTCGTGCGAGCGTTGCTCGATGGCCAACGTGCGAAAGCCGAGCTGCAGGCTGTTGAGGAGGGCCAGGAAGTTGGTGGGACCCACGAGCGTCACCCGGTGCTCGCGCTGGAGCGAATCGGCGAGGCCGGGCCGCGCCATCATCTCGGCATACAGCCCTTCGGTCGGCACGAAGAGCACGGCAAAGTCGGTGGTGAACGGCGGCGCCACGTATTTCGCGCGGATCGTCTTCGCCTCGGCGCGCAGGTGATCGGCGAGCGCCTTGCGCGCGGCATCGGCAGCGGCGGCGTCGGCGCGCTCGAGCGCATCCTGCAGCCGCTGCCACTCCTCGAGGGGGAACTTGGCGTCGACGGGCAGCCAGCACGGCTGCGCGCCGGCTTCGCGGCCGGGCAGTCGAATGGCGAACTCGACCCGCTGGCCGGAGCCTGGAACCGTCTCGACATTGGCCGCGTATTGCGACGCGGCGAGCGCTTCGGCGAGGAGCGCGGCGAGCTGGACCTCGCCCCACGTGCCCCGCGTCTTGACGTTGGCGAGGACGCGCTTCAGGTCGCCGACGCCGACCGCGAGCGCGTGCATCTCACCCAGGCCGCGATGCACCTGCTCCAGCCGCTCGGAGACCTGTCGAAACGAGGCGCCGAGGCGCTGCTCGAGCGTCGTCGCGAGCTTCTCGTCGACCGTCGCACGTATCTGCTCCAGCCTTTGCGCGTTGTCGTCGCGCAGGAGATCGAGACGGCGCTCGACGGTGCCGCGCACGGCGTCCAGGCGCTCTTCGTTCGATCGCGTCAGCACCGCGATCTGCTCGCCGATGCGCCCCATCGCCGCTCCGAGCTCGGTGCGCAGCCCGATCGCGGCCTCGCCCTGGTCGCGGCGCGTGTTGGCGAGGTCCTGGCGCAGGTCGCGCTCGACCTCGGCGAGTTGCGCCGCGATCGCCTCCACCCTTCCGCGCAGTGCTGCCGACTCGCGCAGCGCCTCGTGCCATTCGCTCCTGCGCGCGCGAGCGAGCGCGGCCGAGCGCACGAGGATGACCACGGCCAGCAGCGCGACGAGGACGAGTATCGCGAGGTTCGCGATGAGCCACGGCTCGGTCATGGTGTCCCGAGTATAGGCGACGCGCGAGCGGCATCGACGCGCGTAGTCAGCGCGAGCAGCGCGAACGTCGCAAGCCAGTGCGCACCGGCGTAGTCGCGGCTCTCCGCTCCGGCAAGCCCGGCGGCGAGGTTCAATGCGGCGAGGTGCGACAGCGGCGCCACCCGCGCATCGTGGGGCCGCAGCGCGGCGACGATCCCGCGCAGGTTCCAGGCGCGGGCAAGGTTCAAGCCGTCCAGATGCACGAGTTGGGCGTCGCTGCGGTCGTCGACCTGCGCCGGCAGGAAGAGCGACTGCGCACCGTCGCCGTGCAAGTCGGGCAGGAACGCGGTGAGCCAGCGGTCGAAGGCGTCGGCGCTCAGCACGCGGCGCATGAGATCGGCCTCCATCAGCACCGGCGACAGGAAGTCGCTGCCCGAGGGCTCCCACCGCACCGGAGCGTCGCGATCGGCGGCGAACCAGCGCTGGGCCGCGGCGATGCACGCGCCGGCGAGCGCCGGCGCGCCGATCGCGCGCGCCCAGTCGAGGGCGAAGGCGATGCCGAACGCGCTGTTGCCGTGCAGGCCATGGCGTAGCGCGTAGCGCTGCCGCGGCAGGGCGTCGAGATAACGCGCGACGACGACGTCGACCAGGGGTCGCAGCGCGGCACCCCAGCGCCGGCTGGCGGCATCGTCGGCGCGCGCGAGCTCGTGCGCGAGTTCGAGCAGCCACGCCCAGCCGTAGGTCCGCTCGAAAGTGCGCGCGAGCGGTCGCTTCCAGTACGCGCATTCGGCCGCGACGTTCGCCGTCGTCCAGTGCGCGTCGAACACCTCGGCAATCGCCCCATTCACCTCGAGCTGCGGGAAGAGGCGACGCACGCGGGCGAGGAGCCAGTGCATGTGCACGCAAGAGTGCCAGTCGTAGGCGCCGTAGAAGCTCGGATGCAACGCGCGCGGACTGGCGATGTCCTCCGGGCCGCCCAGGACATGGTCCTGCCGCGCCGGGTATTCGCGCACGACGTTGGCGAGCGCGACCTGGGCGAACGCCGTCGCCTGCGTCGCCGACAGGAGATCGACCGGGGTGTCCGCTGCGCGACTCACGCCGCGTCGCGGCTCGCCTTCTTCCGCTCGTGTTCCTTGAGGTGCCGCTTGCGGATGCGGATCGACTTCGGCGTGATCTCGGCGAGCTCGTCGTCGGCGATGAACTCGACCGCGTACTCGAGGGTGAGCGCGATCGGTGGCGTAAGCGCGATGGCGTCGTCCTTGCCCGAGGCACGGATGTTGGTGAGCTGCTTGCCCTTGATCGGATTGACGACGAGGTCGTTGTCGCGACTGTGGATGCCGATGATCATGCCCTCGTACAGCGGCTCGCCCGGCACCACGAACATGCGCCCGCGCTCCTGCAGCTTCCACAGCGCATATGCGACCGCGGCGCCGTCCTCGGCGGAGATCAGCACGCCGTTGCGCCGTTCGGGAATATCGCCCTTGACCGGCGCGTACGCGTCGAAGACGTGGCTCATGAGCCCCGTGCCGCGCGTCAGGTTCATGAACTCGCCCTGGAAGCCGATGAGCCCGCGCGCCGGCACCCGGTACTCGAGCCGGGCCCGGCCCATGCCATCGGATTCCATGTGCGTGAGATCGGCGCGGCGCGTGCCGAGCGCTTCCATCACCGCGCCCTGGTGGCCCTCCTCGACGTCGACCGTGAGTTGCTCGTAGGGCTCGCAGACCTCGCCATCGACTTCGCGCAGCACCACACGGGGTCGCGACACCGCGAGCTCGTAGCCTTCGCGGCGCATGTTCTCGATGAGGATCGTCAGATGCAGCTCGCCGCGGCCGGAGACCAGGAAGGCATCGGTATCGGCGGTCTCCTCGACGCGCAACGCCATGTTGGTGAGGAGCTCGCGCTGCAGGCGCTCGCGCAGGTTGCGCGAGGTGACGTATTTTCCTTCGCGACCGGCGAGCGGCGAGGTGTTGACCTGAAAATACATCGACAGCGTGGGCTCGTCGATCATGATGGGCGGCAGCGCCTCGGGCGTCTCGACCGCAGCGAGCGTCGTGCCGATGGCAAGCTCGTCGATGCCGGTCACGAGCACGATGTCGCCGGCCGCGGCCGCGTCCACCGGCGTGCGTTCCAGGCCCTTGAAGCCCAGCACCTGGCCCACCTTGGCGGTCCGCGGTGTGGCGCCTTCGTCGAGCGGCCGGTTGAGGATGGCCACCGGCTGCCCCGGCTTCATCCGGCCACGGCGCACGCGACCGATGCCAAGGCGCCCCAGGTAGCTCGAGTAATCGAGCGCGCTCACCTGAAACTGCAAGGGCCCTTCGGGATCGCCGGCCGGCGCCGGCACCGCGGCCAGGATCGTCTCGAAGAGCGCGCGCATCGACGCATCGGCGCCCGGCGTGCCGCGCTTCGCCTGCGCCACGTCGAGGGTTGCCCACCCGTTGAGCGCCGAGGCGTAGACGACCGGGAAGTCGAGCTGCTCGTCGTTGGCACCCAACTTGTCGAAGAGCTCGAAGGTCGCGTTCACCACCCACTCCGGGCGCGCGCCGGGCCGATCGACCTTGTTCACGACGACGATCGGCTTCAATCCCTGCTGCAGGGCCTTCAGCGTCACGAAGCGGGTCTGCGGCATCGGCCCTTCGACCGCGTCGACCAGAAGCAGCACGCCGTCGACCATGCCGAGGACACGCTCGACCTCACCGCCGAAGTCGGCGTGACCCGGGGTGTCCACGATGTTGATGTGATGCCCGGCGTACGCGATCGAGCAGTTCTTGGCGAGGATCGTGATGCCCCGTTCGCGCTCGATGTCGTTGCTGTCCATCACGCGCTCGGCGACGTGCTGGTGCTTGGCGAACGTGCCGGCCTGCACCAGGAGCTTGTCGACGAGCGTCGTCTTGCCGTGGTCGACGTGGGCGATGATGGCGATGTTGCGTAGCTCGCCGCGAGTGGGCGTCATGGCACGGATCCGGGCGGGCGCCGCCACGGGCCGGGGCGGCCCGCAGGCAGCGCGAGAAAAGCCTGCCATTGTACTACGGCGTCGTGGGCGATCGCGCCCGCGCCGGGGCGCCACGCCGCACGCCCCAGCCGATCGGCGCCATGCGATTGCCGGGATGCTCGAGCGAGGGCCCCCAGATCGCCTGATAGGTGTCGACGCACCAGCCGCGATGCTGCAACACCGCGGCGATCCCGATGAGAGCCACCCACCACAACGCAAGGATCAGCGCCATCCAGCGCGGCGCATCGGCCCGCTGCAAGCCGAGCACGAGGGTGACGATCGCGACGAGGAGTGCGCCCCAGCCGAGCGCCTTGTGCGTGCGCTCGAAGAGCACGCGGCGTCGCGTCATCGCGTAGTGGTCGCCCGAAGGCTCGGTGGCGCTGCCCTTCGACCCGCGCAGCAGGCCGCCCGCGACCTGCGCGACGCCCGCCAACGCCACCGCCCAGCCGAAGAGCGCGTGGAGGCTGCCCAGCGGACGCGCTCCCGCCCCCCACGCGAGATACACGCCCACGAGCGTCAGCGCGACGCCCGAATACTGGCAACCGCGATGCACGTGCCACCACAGCGGGTTGTCGAGGCGGCGGGGCCAGTCCTGGCCGGGCAGGATCTTGCCGTAGCGCGCGACGAGCGCGCCGACGGGAAGGAGGATCCCCCACGCCAGGACCATCGTCCGGGCGTGCCAGGCGATGCGGGGATCGATCGTATGGTCGGCCGCGCCACTCCACGGCAGCGCGATCCAGGCGACGAGCGTGTCTAGCATCCGCGCGTGGCGAGGTCGATCGCGTACAGCGACGTCGACGCGGTGATGAAGAGCGTGTCGCGCCCACTGCCGCCGAAGCAGACGTTGCCGACCTTCTCCGGCACCGCGATGCGCGCGAGCCGCGCGCCATCCGCGGCGAGGACGTGCACGCCGTCGGCAGCGCTCGTGTACAACCGCCCCGCGACGTCGACACGGAAGCCGTCGGGCACGCCCGGCGCGATCTCGGCGAACACGCGCCCGCGGACGAGTTGCGAGCCGCCTTGCACGTCGAAGGCGTGGATGCAGTGCTGCGTGCCGTGACCGGGGAGCGCGGCGGCCGTGTCGGAGACGTAGAGGACCGACTCGTCCGGCGAGAAGGCGAGTCCATTGGGATGCTGCGGCAGGCTCGTCACGACCGAAAGTTCGCCCGTCGCGGGATCGAAGCGAAAAACGTGACAGTCGTCGAGTTCGGGGACACCGCCATGCCCCTCCTCCGGAACGATCAATCCATACGGCGGGTCGGTGAACCAGATCGTTCCATCGGACTTCACCACGACGTCGTTGGGCGAATTGAAGCGTTTGCCGCGATAGCGATCGACGACGATCTCGCGCGGACCGGGCTCGATCCCGGTCCGATACACCGCACGCAGGCCGTGCGAGCAGTGCAGGATCCGGCCCGCGGCATCGCGTGTGTGGCCGTTGGTGAATTCGACACCCTGCTGCCACACGTCGAGCCCGCGCTCTCGCGACCAGCGCAGGATGCGATCGTTGGGGATGTCGCTCCACAGCAGCGAGCGCGTCTCCTCGATCCACACCGGTCCCTCGCTCCAGCGTGCTCCGGTGGCGAGCCGGCGCAGCGGCGCACCGCGCTCGAAGATGTCGCGGGCCCGGTCATCGAGGATCACCACGGCGTCGGGCAGTGGCGTGTCGTGCGTGGCGGGGGGCATGAACGGGTCCTGGCGGGGAGGATGGGAGTGCAGGGTGCGGGACGAAGGCGATACGCGATCGCGGCCGCCTACGCCATCCGCGTCGGCCGCGGACAATCGTCGGCAAGGCGTGTCAGATGGTCGGCGAGGCACCAGGCGAGGTCGCCGCGCTCGCGCGCCAACGCCGCATCACCGAAGCGATTGTGCAGTTCGTCACCATCGTCGCGCAGGTCGTAGAGCTCCCCCCACGATTGTCCGGCGTACAGCGACAGCCGCCACCGAGCCGTGACGAGCGTGCGCACCCGTGGCACGCCGGAGAGCCCCGGTACGGTGCGATGCCCTTCCTCCTCGACGACGAGCGCCTCACGCGTGAGCGCGTCCGGCGAGGCGAGCGCTGGTGCGAGGTCGATGCCCTGCATGCCAAAGTACGGCGCGACACCCGCGCGGGCCAGCACCGTCGGGGCGAAATCGATCGCACTGGCGAGCTGAGCGCGACGACCGGATGTCAACGCCGGATCGCTCCAGATGAACGGCATGCGTATGAGGCTGCGGTAATGCAGGGGCCCCTTGAGGAGCAGGCCGTGATCGCCCATGAAGTCGCCATGGTCGCTCAGGAAGACGACGACGGTGTCCTGCGCGAGGCCGAGGTGATCGAGGGCGCGCGTGATGTCACCGACCATCGCATCGATGCAAGAGATGCTGCCGTAGTTGAGCGCGATCGCCTGTCGCGCCTCGTCGGCGTGCACCGCAATGGCGCGGCTCGACCGTGCCGCGTTGCGGTGGCCCGCGGCAAGCTCGGCATGCAATGCGGTCTTGATCGGATTGTCGTGCGGATCCGTCGCCGCAAACGATGCGGGCAGCGTCACGTCGTCCGGCCCGTAGGCGTCGAACCAGCGACCGGGCGGCGTGAATGGGTGGTGCGGATCGGGAAACGAGCACTGCAGGTAGAACGGCGCGTCGGAAGCCTCGGCGGCATGATGTGTGAGCCAGGCAATCGCGCGATCGCGGATGTACGCGCTCGGATAGTCCTCCTCGCGCAGGCCCGTGCGCCATGCCTGCGGCGCGACGATGCCGTCGCTCGCCCCCGGACGCTGCGGACCCGTGGCCGTCGCCTGATGCACGCCGCGCGCCGCGAGCCAGCGCGCGTAATGCCCGGCGACCTCGTCGCCGTGCTCGAGGCAGAACTCGACGTGATCGAAGCCGTAGTACGGCAGCGTGACGTCGTGCGACGGATCGCGCCAGCGCGCGACACTCTCCTGCTCGTACGCGATGCCCGTGCGCGCATCACGTACGGCCGGGAGCGGCGCCGCATCGGCGCCCCCGACTTGCCACGCCGGCGCATTCTCGGTCATGTTCTGCAAGTGGCACTTGCCGACGAGCGCGGTGCGCCAACCGGCTTCGCGCAGGGCGTCGACGTGCGTGCGCGCCGCCAGCGGCAACGGAACGCCGTTCATGCGCACGCCGGCAATCGACGGCATCCGTCCCGTCGCAAGCGCGGCGCGGTTGGGCATGCATACCGGCGCGGCGACGTGGAAGCGATCGAAGACGACGCCGCGCGCCGCGAGCGCATCGATATGCGGCGTGCGGATCGCGGCATTCCCGTAGCAGCCCAAATGATCGGCGCGCTGCTGGTCGGTGATGAAGATGAGGAAATTGGGGCGCGACGCGGACATCAGTTGGGATCGAGCTTGATCTCCGGGGCGAGCGCCTTGTAGCGGGCGATGTCGCTCTTGACCGTCGCTGCGAGCGTTGCCGGATCGCCGGTCTCGACGACGATCCCCTGCGCAGTCAGCTTGTCCTGCACCTCCTTGTCGGCGAGGACCTTGCGCACCTCGGCGTTGAGCTTCTGCACGATGGCTGGCGGCAGCTTGGCCGGGCCGAAGAGGCCGAACCAGGTCTTCATGCCGAAACCTGCGATCGTCTCGGCAGCGGTAGGCACGTCGGGCAGGACCTTGGAGCGCGTCGGCTGCGTCACCGCAATGGGGACGAGCTTGCCGGCCTTGATGTGCGGCAGCGCCGGCGCGATCCCCGAGAGCATGAAGTCGGTCTGCCCACCGACGAGATCGGCCACCGCCGCGGCGCCTCCCTTGTACGGCACGTGCGTCATCGACACGCCGGCCGCCTTGAGGAGCTGCTCCATGAAGAGGTGGTTGGGCGTGCCGACCCCGGCCGAGCCATACGTCGCCTTGCCCGGATGCGCCTTCGCATACGCGATCATGTCCTTGAGCGTGCGCACCCCGGTCTTGGGATTGGCGACGAGAACGAACTCGTTGAGTCCGAGGGGTGCGATCGCGGTGAAATCGGTCGCCGGGTCGTACGGCAACGACTTGTAGACGATCGTATTGATCGCCATCGTGCCGTCGTGCCCAATGGCAAGCGTATAGCCATCGGGGGCCGCCTTGGCCACCGCATCGATGCCGACCACGCCGCCCGCCCCCGGCTTGTTGTCGACGATCACCGGCTGCCCCAGGGCGGCGCCGAGCTTCTCGGCGATGAGCCGGGCCAGCACGTCCGGGGCGCTGCCCGCCACCGAGGCGACGACGACCTTCACCGGCCGCGCCGGATAGTTCTGCGCCCATGCCACGGGAGCGAGCGTTGCCGTCGCCGCGACGACCATCGCCAGCAGCGACCGGGTGGGTGTGACGAGCGCCATCGTGCCTTCTCCTCGATGCAGTTCATGGAACTCGCGACGGCGCGATCCTTGGGCGTCGCCGCGAGCGGTGCCGTGCAGACCGCGCGCTTGCACGCTTCGGTCGCGCATCGATGGTACCGGTGCGCCGCGCGCGATGGCAAACGACACGAGGCCCGCGTCTTCTGCTACAATGGCGAGGTCGGGCGGCCGTTCCGGTCACCGCCCATCGAAGCGCTGCCGGGTTCTTGCGAGGTCCAATGTCCCCGTCCGGCAACGCCCTTTCCTTCGCAACGTCCAGCTACGCTGCCTGGACCGGAAGCCGCGAACGCGGCAGGCCGCGCCAGGAGTGTTCATGAGTGCCACGAGCTTTTCCGAGCTCGGGCTCGGTCCCGAGCTATTGCGGGCCGTGTCCGAAGCCGGCTATTCGCAACCGACGCCGATCCAGGCAAAGGCGATCCCCGTCATCCTCGAAGGCAAGGACGTCATGGGCGGTGCCCAGACGGGAACCGGCAAGACGGCCGGCTTCGCCCTGCCGATTCTCCATCGCCTGCAGCCGCAGGCCAACACGAGCCCTTCCCCCGCGCGCCATCCGGTACGCGCCCTGATCCTCGCGCCGACGCGTGAGCTCGCGATCCAGGTCGAGGAATCGGTCAAGGAATACGGCAAGCACACCGGCCTGCGCTCGACCTGCGTCTACGGTGGCGTCGACATCCGCCAGCAGCTCCCGATCGTGCGCGCCGGGGTGGAGATCCTGGTCGCAACGCCAGGGCGTCTGCTCGATCACGTCGAACAAAAGAGCGTTTCGCTGTCGCAGGTCGAGATCTTCGTGCTCGACGAAGCCGATCGCATGCTCGACATGGGTTTCATCCCCGACATCAAGCGGATCATGGCGCTCCTGCCCGCCACCGCCAGGCGGCAGAATCTCCTCTTCTCGGCGACGTTCAGCAACGAGATCAAGAAGCTCGCCGACCAGCTCCTCAACGCACCCGAACTCATCGAGGTCGCGCGTCGCAACACCGCCGCCGAGACGGTCGAACAGGCGGTGTACAAGGTGCCGCAGGAGGCCAAGCGCGCGCTGCTGACCGCAATCGTCACCTCGCGCGGCCTGCGCCAGGTGCTGTGTTTCGTTCGCACCAAGCATGGCGCATCGCGTCTTGCGCGTCAGCTCGAGCGGGACGGTCTTGCGACGGCGGCCATCCACGGCGACAAGACGCAGAACGCGCGGCTCGATGCACTGCAGGCCTTCAAGGACGCGAAGCTCGAGGTGCTGGTCGCCACCGACGTCGCGGCGCGCGGTCTGGACGTCGACGACTTGCCGCTCGTCGTCAATTACGAGCTGCCGCACGTGCCCGAGGATTACATCCACCGGATCGGCCGCACCGGCCGCGCCGGCGCTTCCGGTGAAGCGATCTCGTTCGTCGCACCCGAAGAGGAGAAGTACCTCGGCGAGATCGAGAAGCTCATGAAGAAGAAGATCGCGGTCCGCACGCAGGAAGGCTTCGATCCCGTCGCGGCAAGCGCGCGCGCTGCCACGGCACGAACGCACGAACGCACGGCGCGGCGCGACGAACGGGCGCCGCGCGAGCGCGCGGGTGCGCGGCCCCCGCGCCCCGATGCGGCGCGCAGCGACACGTCACGCGCGCCGGTCGGTCGCAGCCGGCGCGAGCAGGAGCGCGAGGAAGCGTACGCACGCAATCCCGACCAACCGCCGGTCGATCGCTCGCGCGCCAATGCCTCCGCCGCGACGGCGCTCACACGAGGCCAGACGAGTTACGGCTTGCGTCGCGGCAAGGCGCGCGAGGTGCCGGCACTGCTCCTCAAGCGCAAGGCGCCGCAAACGCAGGACGCGTGAGATGACCGGCCCGCGCCTGCGGGCCGTCGTCACGCCGCGAGTTTTCGTTCCTGTTCGCGGAGTTTTTCCAGCGTCGCTGCAAACGCGTGGATTCGCTCGCGCTCCTGCGCGACGACCGTTGCCGGCGCGCGCGCGACGAAGCTCGCGTTGCCGAGCTTGCCGTTCGCCTTGGCGATCTCCGCTTCGATGCGCGCGATCTCCTTGTCGATGCGCGCGCGCTCGGCTGCCTTGTCGATTTCGACGTGCAGCATGAGGCGGAAGTCACCGACGATCTCCACCGGAGCGTCGGTGGCCGGGAGGTCGGTCACGATCTGGACGGTGGCGACCTTGCCCAGCGCGACGAGGTACGGGGCGAGCTCGTCCAACCGCGTCGCATCTCCAGCCACGAAGAGGGGTGGGCGGGCGGCCGGCGACACCTTCATCTCGCCTCGCAGGGCACGACAGGCCGTCACGAGATCCTTGAGCGTGCGCATCTTCGCATCGGAGACGGCGTCCACGCGCGCGAAGTTCGCCTTGGGAAATGGCTGCAGCGAGATCGTCTCGCCAGCCTTGCCGGCGAGGGGAGCGACGGTCTGCCACAGCTCCTCGGTGATGAAGGGAATGAACGGATGCGCGAGCCGTAGCGTCGCCTCGAGCTCGCGCACCAGCACCGAACGCGTGCCGCGCGCCGCGGCGGCATCACCGTTGGCGTCGGCGATGGCGAGCTGCACCTTGGCGAGTTCGACGTACCAGTCGCAATACTCGTCCCAGACGAACTCGTACAGCGCCTTGGCGGCGAGGTCGAAGCGGAAGGTCTCGATGCCCGTGGCGATGTCGTGCTTGGCGTGCTGCAACCGACCCAGGAGCCAGCGATCGACGAACGAGAGCGTCCTGGGCAAGGACTCGTCGAGCCCCACGTCCTTGCCCTCGACGTTCATCAGGGCGAAGCGCGTCGCATTCCACAGCTTGTTGCAGAAATTGCGATACCCCTCGCAGCGGTTCAGGTCGAAGTTGAGCGTGCGATTGAACGTCGCGAGCGAGGCAAAGGTGAAGCGCACCGCGTCGGCGCCGAAGGCGGGAATGCCGGTCGGAAACTGCCGGCGGGTCCGGGCGGCCACCTTCTCCGCCTGCCGCGGATCCATCATGTTGCTCGTGGCCTTGGTGACGAGCGTCTCGAGGTCGACGCCGTCGACGAGATCGATGGGGTCGATGACGTTCCCCTTCGACTTCGACATCTTGTTGCCTTCCTCGTCGCGGACGATGGCATTGATGTAGACGTCGCGAAACGGCACGCGGCCCGTGAAATAGGTCGTCGTCATGATCATGCGCGCGACCCAGAAGAAGATGATGTCGAAGCCGGTGATGAGGATCGACGACGGCAGGAAGGTGGCGAGTTCCTTCGTCGCCGCCGGCCAGCCGAGCGTCGAGTGACACCACAGTGCGGAGCTGAACCAGGTGTCGAGCACGTCGGGGTCGCGCTCGAAGCGCAGCGGCTCGCGTCCCAGCAGCGCGCGCGCCTTGGCGCGTGCGGCCTCCTCGGTACGGGCGACGTGGCAGTTCCCCGCGTCGTCGTACCACGCGGGGATCTGGTGGCCCCACCACAGCTGCCGCGAGATGCACCAGTCCTGGATGTTCTCGATCCAGTGCAGGTACGTGTTGAGCCACTCTCCCGGCACGAAGCGCACCGTTTCCCCGCTGCCTGGCGCGCCGGGCGGCAACCCGGCGGCGCTCACCGCCGCGAGGCACAGGTCCTGGATCGACTTGCCCGGAAAGAACGGGTGCGACGCCGGTGCGGGCTTGCGCATGTCGACGAACCACTGGTCGGAGAGCAGCGGCTCGACCACTTCGCCGGTGCGCCCGCTGCGCGGCACCACCATCGCGTGCGCCTGTTCGGATACGACGAGACCCTGGGCTGCGAGATCGGCAAGCACGGTCTTGCGCGCGACGTAACGATCGAGGCCGCGATACCTGGCGGGCGCGTTGGCGTTGACCGTCGCATCGAGGTCGAAGATCGAGATCGGCTCGAGGCCATGGCGCTGGCCGATCGCCCAGTCGTTGAAGTCGTGTGCCGGCGTGATCTTCACGGCGCCGGTCCCGAACTCGCGGTCGACGTAGGCATCGGCGATCACCGGAATCGTGCGCCCGGTGAGCGGCAACGTCACGGCCTTGCCGACCATCGCCGCGTAGCGCTCGTCGTCGGGATTGACCGCCACCGCGACGTCGCCCAGCATCGTCTCCGGACGCGTGGTGGCGACGACGATCGACCCGCTGCCGTCGGCGAGCGGGTAGCGGATCTGCCAGAGCTTGCCGGCTTCCTCTTCGCTGTCGACCTCGAGATCGGAGACCGCGGTGCGCAGTTTCGGATCCCAGTTGACGAGGCGCTTGCCGCGATAGATGAGACCATCGTCGTGGAGGCGCACGAAGGTCTCGAGCACCGCCGCGGACAACCCCTCGTCCATGGTGAAGCGTTCGCGCGACCAGTCGGCCGAGGCGCCGAGCCTTCGCATCTGCCGCGTGATCGCCGAACCCGACTCCTCCTTCCACGCCCAGACCCGTTCGACGAACTGCGCGCGACCCAGATCGTGGCGCGTCATCTTCTGCTGCGCGAGTTGCTGCTCGACGACGATCTGGGTGGCGATGCCCGCGTGATCGGTGCCGACCTGCCACAGCGTGTTGTCGCCCCGCATCCGGTGATAGCGCACGAGCAGATCCATGAGCGTCTGCTGGAACGCGTGACCCATGTGCAGCGTGCCGGTGACGTTCGGCGGCGGAAGCTGGATGCAAAACGGTGTGGCATCCGCTGCCATCGACGGCGCGAACCAGCCGCGCGACTCCCACAGCGGATACCACTTGGCCTCGATGGCGTGCGGCGCGAAGCTCTTGGCGAGTTCCATGGATGGGCGGCGCGCTGGCCGCGCGCGAACAATGAGGTGCGAAGGGGTGAAATTGTAGCGTTGCGCCGCCGCGACTCCCGGTGCCCACGCAACGGCGACGCCGGCGTCGGTGGGGCGACGCACGGCCGCCGACGCGTCGTCGCACCACCGCTGCACGTCGTCGGAGGGTGATGCCGCCGCGCACCGGGTTGGCGAATTGGTATTATAATGAATACAATTAACCTGGCGCGTGGAAGCGAGCGATCGACTCGCGATCCGCACCGCGACGGCCGCTACGAGGCGACGAGTCGAACAGCGATGATCCACGAGCTTCGCATCTACGAAATTCACGACGCGACGCGGGAGGTCTTCCTGCGTCGCTTTACCGAGCACGCCGCGCCGATCATGCGACGGCACGGCTTCACGCTCGTCGCGACGTGGGAGGCAGGGTCGGCGGGGGCGCGCGAATTCGTCTACCTCCTGGCGTGGCCCGATGCCGCAACGATGGAAAGCGCGTGGGCAGGATTCCTCGCTGACCCGGAATGGGTCGAGACGAAGCGACGCAGCCGCGAGACTCATGGGCCGATCGTCGGCCGCATCGAGGATCGCGTCCTCGTGCCGGTGGGTCCCGCGCCCATGCAGCAAGAAACGTAGCGGCGCCGGGTGCCGGTCGCCGCGTGCCGCGGCAGGAACGACGGAGGCAGGGGTGGACTTCAGGTCGGTGGTGGCAGCGTGCGAAGCGGCGGGCGAGATCACGCGCGTCGAGACGGCCGTGACGCGCGCCGCGCTCCCGGCGCGCGTGCGGGAGGCGGAGCGTCGCGGCAACCGTGCGCTCGCCTTCGATCGCGTCGAAGGAACGACCGCGCGCGTGATCGGCAATCTCTACGGCGCACCGCGACGCGTCTGCCGGTCGCTCGGAGCGCGCGACTACGCAACGCTCTTTCGCCGGCTCGATCGTGCGATCGCACGGCCGGCGACGCTCGTGACCGACGGCGGCACGACCGACGACATCGACGTCATCGCCTCCCCCGACCTCGTCCGCCGGCTGCCGGCGATGCGCTACAGCAAGGGCGACGCCACGCCGTACCTCACGTCGAGCATCCTGCTCGTGCGCGATCCCGCGTCGGGCGCGCACCACCTGTGCTTCGTGCGGATGGCGCTCACCGGCGGCAACGAACTCCTGGTGAATCCCGCAACGGCGCGCATGCGGCACATCGTCGCCACCGCGCTCGAACGCGGCGACGCGCTGCCCGTGGCCATTCTCGTCGGGGCGCCTTCGGAAGTGACGCTGCTCGCCTGCGTGGGTGTCGGCGCCGCCGACAAGCTCGCCGTTGCCCAGACGCTCGCGGGAGGTGCGCTGCGCTTCACCGACGGCACGCTCGCCGTGCCCGGCGGCTGCGAGTACGTGCTGACCGGGCACATCGTTCCTCGCTACGCGCGCGAGGGCCCCGTCGGCGACCAGAAGGGCCTCTACTCATTGCGCGAACGCAATCCGACGTGCGTCGTCGATGCGCTCCAGGTGCGCCGCGGACCCACGTTCCATTCGGTGTCGGGCGGGGTGTCGCGCGAGCACGTCGAACTGGTGACGCTCGGACCGCGCGCGGTGCTCGAGAGGATCAAGCGCGACACGCCCGAACTGCTGCGCTACGATCTGCCGTTTTTCGCCGGAGGACGCTTGGGCGTGCTCGTCGTCGCGGATGGCTTTCGTCCGGCGTCGCTCGCCCCGCGGCTGTGGGAGATCTCGAGCGTTCGCGGCTTCGTCGCGATCAACCGCGACGTGGGGTCGCAGCGGGCGTCGGAAGTGCTCTGGGCGATCGTCGAGCGCGCCCGCGACGCCGCGGACTTCGCGTTCTCGCGGCCAGGCGTGCCGGGAACGAAGCCGGGCAAGTTCTTCATCGATGCGACCGAGAGCGATCTCACCGACTGGAATCATCGCCGCATCGAGGTGCTGCCCGCGCCCCGCGAGTGAGTTTCCCGATCCGACCCGACGGGCTCGAGCGCCACACGCGCTCCGTCGGGCCGGGCGGGTAATGCGGAACTAGCGTGCGTTTGCCGCCGTGAAGGCGGCGATCCCCGCCTCGGCCACGGCGTGATCCTCGTCGGCCGCACCTGAACTCACCCCGACCGCGCCGACGATCTGACCGTCGACGATGACCGGGATGCCGCCGCCCAGTATCGTGAAGCGCCCCTGGAACTGGGTGTGCAAGCCGAACGCGGCACCCGTGGGACCGGCAACCGCCTTGTAGTCGCGCGTGGCGCGTCCGCCGCCCGCCGACGTGAACGCCTTGTTGATCGCGATCTCGACCGACGAGAATTTCGCCCCATCCATCCGGCGAAACGCGATGAGATGGCCGCTCTCGTCGACGACGGCGATGTCCTTCGGGGTACCGACCTCGATCGCCTTCTTCTCGCAGGCGTCGAGGATGATCTTGGCATCAGCGAGGCTCAACCTCTTGACTGTCAACACGCGATGTCTCCTTGTGAAACGGGTGTGGCAGGCAATGCACCGACGCGCGCGACACCCCCTGCCGGGTGTCGCGCCCGCTTGCCCACGCCATGTGGCATGGGTCGTCGTCAGTTCAGGGTAGCGAGATGCCGCCGTCGACGTTCCACGTCTGCCCCGTCACCATGCCCGTGCGCTGCGACGCGAGCATGAGCACGACGTCGGCCACATCCTCGGCGGTGGCCACGCGCCCGAGCGGGATCGCGACGCGCTTGGCGGCCTCATAAGCCGGATCGACGAAGAGATCCTCGGTCATCGCCGAGCGCACTGCCGTCGGCGCCACGGCGTTCACCCGCACCGCCGGGGCGAGTTCGAGCGCGAGGATGCGCGTGAAGTGGATGAGCGCGGCCTTCGATACGCCGTACGCTGCTCCAGTCTTCGCGGCGACGATACCATTGATGCTCGCGATGTTGACGATCGCCCCGCCGTGCGCGCGCATCGCGGGCCCGAAGGCGCGACACGTTCGCCAGCAGCCTCCCACGTTGACGTCGAGGATCGTTGCGAGCATCTCGTCGGTGCAATCGAGCACGCCGGCACGGATCTGCAGGCCGTGACCGTTGACGAGGATGTCCGGTGCGCCGTCGGCGAGGATCGTCGCGGCGGCCGCGGAGACCGCGGGCGTCGAGCGAACGTCGACCGCGAAGCCCTGCACCGCCTCGTGATCGAGGCGCGGCGCGGTGAGGTCGAGGGCGAAGACGCGTGCACCCTGGGCGGCAAGCTTGCGGCAGATGAGGCTGCCGATCGTCCCGGCTGCACCGGTGACGACGGCGCGCTTGCCGGTGAAGCCCAGGTCGAACGCGGCGCTGCCCTTGGAAGCGGTCGGTGCGCTCATGCGCCGCGCCCTCGCCAGCGTGGGCGACGGGTGATGACATGGCGGCGGCTCATGCCTTCACCGCCTCGCGCTCGCCTGCCAACGTCGCGGGCGCCGCATCCACGGCCATCTTGAGCGTCGCACCCAGCGACAAGGCGCGCACCTCCACCCGGTCGCCGGGGGAAACACCGATCATCGCGCTGCCCTCGGGGCCGATCCACAGCGAGCCCTCGGGAATCGTGCTGTTGGTGTCGACCCAGGCGCGCAGCGGCGCACCGATCGGCACCACGATTTCCACCGGAGCGTCGACCGCGAGCCGCAACCGCGCCGCGGTTTGCTGGTTGAGCTTGATGTAGCGTCGACCGTGCCGATACTCATCGGCTCCAAGTGCGTGCGCGGCGACGACGAAGCCCGCGCGCCGTTCGGCGAGCTCGGCACGTCGCGCACGGGTCGCGACGACGTCGACCTCGCCTTGCACGGTGAGCACGACGCCGTACGCCGTACCGGCGGCGTCGCGGGTGACGAAGCCCATCGCCACGTCGTCGCGCACGAGCTCGGGGTCACGCGCGAGCGGATCGCCAAAGCCGCCGCCTCCGGCGGAGCGCATCAGCACCACATCGCCGCGCACGAGCGGACAACCGGTCGCCTTGCCGGGAACCTTGCCGGGCTGGTACTCGTCGTGGCCGCGTCGATACGTGAAACTGTTGGGCGCGCCCGCCCCGCCGCCGTGCACGCCGTAGGGCGGGATCACGCAGCGATCGGAGAGCACCGAGTACGTCGCGCGATCGGTCGCCACGCGCACGTCACGCTCGATGCCGAGCCCCCCGCGACTCGTTCCCGGGCCGCCCGAATCGACCCGCAACTCGGTGCGCTCGATCACGATCGGCAGCTCGTTCTCGATCGACTCCACCGGCTGGATCGACGAGAAGTCGCCTTCGTCGAACGAGCGGAACGCCGACGAGCCGTCGGCCTCGCGGTAGCCGCCGGTGCCGCCCGCCGGATATTCGTAGAAGATGAAATGCGCGTTGGTGGCGGGATTGAGGCCCCCGACGTAGCAGTGATTGGCCGTCCCCTTCACGTCGCCGGCAATCGCATCGGGCAAGGCCCGCGACAGTGCACCCATCACCACCGACTGCGTGCGCCGGCGAATCTCGGCAAAGCCGCCGCACGCCGCGGGAAAGCGGGCATTGAGGATCGTCCCCAACGGTGCGGTCACCGTGACGGGTCGGAACGCACCCTGGTTGACCGGCAGGTCCGGATCGAGCACGGTCTTCAGGATCGTGAACACCGCGGTCGTCGTCACCGCGAGCGAGGCGTTGATCGGGCCTGCCACCTGCGCCGCGGTGCCGCTGAAGTCGACGCTGATGTCGCTGCCGGCAACGTCGATGCGGGCCTTGAGCAGCACGGGGTCGTGGCTCGTGCCCGAAGCATCGAGATAGTCCTCGTAGACGTAGCTGCCGTCGGGAATGCGATCGACGAGCTCCCGAATGTGCTCCTCGGTGCGATCGAGGATGACGTCGATCGACTCGAGCAGCGTCCCCATGCCGAACTTGCCGACCATTTCCACGATGCGCCGCTCGGCGGTGCGGCAGGTCTCGAGCATCGCCTGCAAGTCGCCGCGACGCTCGGCCTCGACGCGCATGTTCGCGAACATGAGGTCGGCGACGCCGGAGACGAGCTTGCCGCGCTCGTAGATCTTGATCGGCGGAATGCGCACGCCTTCCTGGAAGATCTCGGTCGACGTTCCGGAGAGGCTTCCCGGCGTCATGCCGCCGACGTCCGCCCAGTGCGCCCGGATCGCGGGGAAGAGCAACAGCTTGCCGTCGACGAAGACCGGGCAGATCACCGCGACGTCGTTGAGGTGCGTTCCGCCGGAATACGGATCGTTGATGAGGATCACGTCGCCCGGGTGGATGTCGTCGCCGAAGCGCGAGATGGCGATGCGCACCGACCACGGCAGCGGGATGATGTGCCCCGGGTTGTCCTCGGACACCGCGACCGCGTCGCCGCGCGCATTCATGATGACGCAGGAGAAGTCGCGCGCCTCGTAGAGCACGGAGGAATACGCGACACGCGCGAGCGTCGCCCGCATCTCGCGCACGATCGAGATGAGGCGCTCCTGGATGACTTCGAGGGTGATCGGATCGACCATGTCAGTTCCTTTCCTTGCCGATCGTCACGACGAGATTGTGTTGCGCGTCGATCGTGAATGTGTCAGTGGGTCCGACGACGGTCGTCGCGCCGAGTTCTTCGACGATCGCCGGTCCGTCGACGTGCCTGCCCGCGGCGAGGCGATAGCGGTCGTACACGGGGCAGTCGACCCAGCCCGTCTGCAGGAAGAACACCTTGCGCCGCTCGAGCACCCCGTCGGCGTCGGACTGCGGATTGGCCGACGGCGGCGAGAGCCGCGCGAGATCGGCCTTCTCGATCGCTCCGGTTGCCATCACCCGCACGTTGACGATCTCGGTGGGAGCCACGCGGCGCTCGTGCCCGTAGCGCTCCGCGTAGACGCGGAAGAAGGCCTCGTTCACGTTGTCGATCGTCAGCTGCGCGAGGTCGACGGGCACCACGAGTTCGGACTTCTGGCCCACGTAGCGCATGTCGGCCGTGCACGCGATCTGGATCGTATCGCGGGGCACGCCGTCGTCCACGAGCTCGGCAATGACCGTGTCGGCGAGGCGCTCGAAGCGCGCGGCGAGATCGGCGGGATCGACCGTCGAGGCCTGCGCGAGCAAGGTTTCCGAGCGCTCGGCAACGACGTCGGTCACGAGGAGCCCGAAGGCGCACAGGTTGCCCGGCGCGGGTGGCACCACGACGCGGGGGATGGAAAGATCGCGCGCGAGGTCGCAGGCGTGCATGGGACCGGCACCGCCAAAGGCGATGAGCGCGAAGTCCCGTGGATCGTGGCCCCGCTGGATCGAGATCTCGCGGATCGCCGACGCCATCGTCACGTTGACGAGCTTCAGGATGCCATCGGCCATGACCTCGGGAGCAAGACCGAGCCGCTCGGCAATCTCGCCGACGACGGCGCGCGCACGGTCGGGACGGATCTTGATCTCGCCACCGAGCGCGTAACTCGACGACAGCCGGCCCAGCATCAGGTTGGCATCGGTGACCGTCGGCTCCTGGCCGCCCTTGCCGTAGCAGGCCGGACCGGGATCGGCCCCGGCGCTGTGCGGACCCACCTTCAACGTGCGCCCGGCCAGGAGGCTCGCGATCGATCCGCCGCCGGCGCCGACGGTCTTGATGTCGATCATCTGCGTCTTGACCGGAAGATTGGAGATGCGCGTCTCGGCGGTGCGCGTGACCTTGCCGTCGGCGATGAGCGCGACGTCGGTCGACGTGCCGCCCATGTCGTAGGTGATGAGATTGGGAAAGCCCGCGCGCTCGGCGATGTGGATCGCGCCCATGACTCCCGCCACCGGACCGGACAACAGCGTCTCGACCGGATAGCGCCGCGCCGTGCTGGCGCGCATGAGTCCGCCGGACGACTTCATCATCTCGATGGGCTCGTGGCATCCGGCCTCGGCCAGTCGCGCCTCGAGGCGCGACAGATAACGATCCATGACCGGCATCACGTAGGCGTTGAGGGCCGTGGTCGAAAAGCGTTCGTACTCCTTGTACTCGCGCACCACGTCGGCGGACGTCGTGACGTGGAGCGACGGCGCGACCTCGCGCACGATCTCGGCCGCGCGTTGCTCATCCGCACCGTCGAGATACGAATGCAGGAAGCAGATCGCGACCGCCTCGACGCCGGCGGCGACGCACGCGAGCGCGGCCGCGCGCACGTCGTCCTCGTGCAGCGCGACAGGCGCCTCGCCGTTGACGAAGCGACGCTGCCGGATCTCGAAGCGCAACGGGCGCGCGACGAGCGGCGCCGGCTTCGCGAGCTTGATGTCGTACACCTTCGTCCGGTTCGTCCGGCCGATCTCGAGGAGATCGCGGAACCCGGCCGTGGTGAGGAGGGCGACGCTCGCGCCCTTGCGCTCGAGCACCGTATTGGTCGCGACGGTCGATCCGTGCGCAAAGCGATCGATCTTTCCGGCGTCGATCGCGAGTCGCGACAGTCCGTTGACGATCCCGATCGACTGGTCCTTGGGCGTCGAGGCCGTCTTGGCCACTTCGACGCGCCCCGCCTCGCGGTCGAGCAGCACGACGTCGGTAAACGTGCCGCCCACATCGATTCCGATCTCAATCACCGATATCCCCTCACAGGTTCTGAAGTACGACGTCGAAGCGCTCGACGAGCGCGTCGACGGTTGCCGTGGTGTGCTGCAGGCTCACGAAGCCGCGCGCACCCGTGATGTGCACGCCTTGCGCAAGGAGGCCGTCCCACACGCGCTTGCGCAACGCCTTGTCCTCGCCCAGGGCATCGCGCACGTTGGCGACGTCGGCGTCATCGAAGTGCAGATGGAACAAGGGCCCGACACCGAACACGCGACCAGGGACCCCGCGCCGGGCGAACACGCCACGCAAACCCTCGCGGGCGCGCTCGCCGAGCGTGAACAGGTGCTCGTAGGCGCCGGGGCGTCCAAGCAATTCGACCGTCTTCGCCCCGCCCGCCGCCGCGACCGCCTGGCCGGCAAAGGTGCCCGCGAGATAGACCGGCGCGCGCGCGCTCTTGCCGAAGAGCGCCTTCATGATGGTGGCCGGACCGCCGATCGCGCCGTTGGGATAGCCGGCGCCGATGATCTTGCCCAGCGTGGTCAAGTCGGGACGCACGCCGTAGTGTTCCTGCGCGCCACCCAGGCCGAAGCGAAAGCCGGTGACGATCTCGTCGAAGACGAGCAGTGCGCCGTGCTCGGTGGTGATGTCGCGCACCGCCTGCAGAAATCCCGGCTGCGGCGCGATGAAGCGCTGGAACGGCTCCATGATGACGCAGGCGACACGGCTGCCGTGCTCGGCCATGATGCGGCGAAGCGCGGCAGCATCGTTGAACGGTGCGACGAGGCACAGGTCCTGGATCGCCCGCGGGATGCCGACACAATCGGGAATCGGGCGCGTATCCGGCGCACGGGCACGATCCGCGGGCCCCAGCGGCGCGAGCTTGTTGCTGAGCGAAACCATGTCGAGGTGCCCGTGGTACGCGCCCTCGAAGCGGACGATGAGATCACGCCCCGTATACGCCCGCGCCATGCGAATGGCGTGCAACGTGGCCTCGGTTCCCGACACCACGAGCTTCACGCACTCGATCGACGGCACGGCTGCGACGATGCGTTCGGCGAGTTCGATCGCGGCCACGTTGAGCGCACCGAAGTTGCCTCCAGCCTCGACCTGCTGGCGCAGCGCCGCCAGCACCTCGGGGTGCGCGTGTCCGGCCACGAGTGCACCTGACGACAGGTGGAAATCCAGGTACTCGCGTCCGTCGACATCGAAGATCCGGTCGCCGGCGCCGCGCGCCATCACGAGCGGCATGGGCCGCGTGTCGGCGGCGGTGAGGCGGGCGTCGGGAAAGACCGCAGCAGCGCGCTGCCCCAGCGCGCCGGCGCGCGGACCCGCGGCGGGAGTTGCCGGAGCCCTTTCGATTTCAGTGGTGACTGTCATGCCTGACCTCCGTGCGGCGAGGCGGCGTTGGCCGCCGGTCGTGAATGTATCTCGTATAGGACTTATATTGTTCTATCGAGAATACTAATTCGCCGGCGCGATCGTGTCAAGCGGGCGTCGACCCGGCTTGGCGACGCCGTGCCGCATGCGCGGCCGCGCGGCACCTTCGCACCGCCGCGCCCGTGCGAGAATCCCCACTGCACCCGAGCCGCGCGCGACGCCACCCGCGTCGCGCACCGAATCCTCGCCCGATGACAAATCCGACCGCACGCGTGACCAAGGCCTCACGAGCGCGCAGCCCGCGCCGTCAGGATGCGACCGCCGACGCGCCAGCGCCGTCGCGGGCGGGCACGCCGGGGCGGGCGCGACCGCAGCTCGTCTCGGACGTCGTTCCGCGGTACTACCAGGTCTATTCGGTCCTGCGCCAGCGGCTACTGGCGGGCGCCTGGCCCGCCGATCGTCCAATGCCCACCGAGGAGGCATTCGCTGCCGAATTTGCCGTGGCTCGGGTCACGATCCGCAATGCGCTGCGGCTCCTCGAGCAGGAGCACCTCATCACGCGCGAGCGCGGCCGGGGGACGTTTGCGGTGGCGCCGCACACGCCGGAGCGGCTCAACTTCGGCGGTTTGCTGGAAGCCTTCGCCGATGCGGAGCGCAAGACGCAGGTGCGGCTGCTGTCGTTCGACCGGGTCGCCTTGCCGGCAGAGGCCGCGCAGTTGCTCGAGTGTCCCGTGGGATCCGTCGGCCTCGCGATCGACCGCGTGCGCTCCGATCGCATCGGGCCCTTCTCGTACACGCGGTGCTATCTGCGCGAGCCGGAGGCGGCACTCGTCACGCGCGATCGCATCGGCAACCGCACGGTGCTCGCGACACTGGTGGCCGCGGGCGTGGACGCCGGCGCCGCCGAACAACGCGTGAGTGCGACGCTTGCCGATCTCGACGTGGCGCGCCTGCTGCACGTCGACGTTGGCGCGCCGCTCGTCAAGCTCACGCGCATCGTGCGCGACACCGGTGAGCGGCCGATCGAACTGATCCAGGGCCTGTATCGGCCGGACCGCTACGAATACCGCGTCAAGGTCTCGCGCAGCGCCGGCAGCGAGACGCCGCAGTGGGTGTTGAAATAGCTGCGCCTGCGGTGCGCCCTGCGCGCGCCGCTCAATGACTGCGACGCCAACTGTCGATCTCGCGCTCGATCGCCTCGGCGACGTACGCGCGCAGGAGATCGCCGACGTGCTGGTTGATCGTCGCGACCAGGTCGGCACTCGCCCGATCGACGATCGGTTGCAGGCGAACGGCGAGCTGCTCGCGCAGGCCCGTATCGGTGAAGATGTCGATGCGCTGCAGGACCTGCATGCGCACGTCTTCCGCGACGCCCTGCCAGTAGGCGTCGTCACGGCTCGCCGCGGCCGGCACCGTCTCCGGTGCGATTGGCGACCCGCTCGCGAGTTCGACGACGGGGTCGCTGCGCGACGCGATCTGGGGCGCGATCGGCGCGAACGCGGGCTCGAAGGTCGGCTCGATCGCCGGGACGACGATCGACTCGATCGGCGCCTCGATCGCCGCAGCGATCGCAGGCTCAAGCGTCGGCTCGCTCGGTGCCTCGAACGTCGGCTCGATCGGTGCCGCCGCGGTCGGCTCCGCTTCGGGCACGACCTCGGCATCGAACGCGGCATCGTCCGCAAGCGCGGGCTCGTCGACCTCGACCACACCGAGCCACGTGTCAGGCACGGCATCGCTCACCGTCACGTCATCGCTGGGCGCAAGCAACCCATCCGTGAAGTCGGCGTCGTCGATATCCACGACCTCCGACGCAGCGCTCGCAAGAGGCGGTGCCACCGACGGTGCCACCACCACGCGCTCGGTCAACATCGGGATCGAATCGTTCTCGTCGGGCGTGACGATCGAATCGCCATCGGGCGTGACGATCGAGTCATCTTCGTGCGGCGTGACGAGCGAGTCACCCTCGTCCGCTTCCTGCGGCAGAGCCGGCGCGGGTGCGCGCACCAGCGCCCCGCGGCCGCGCAGCACGCGCGCCTCCGGCACCGTGTGAGCCACGTCGGTCAGTACAGGAATGTCGTCGACCTGCGGCGTCCGATTGCGCCGCATCAGCGCATCGGCCTGATCGAGCAGTTCGCGTGCCGTGGGCACGTCAGGTCCACGTCCGCACGTCGTGGGTACGCAATTCGTATCCACGCTCGCGGTAGTAGCGAAAGCGCTGCCGGCCGGCAAGCACGTCGGCGTCGGCCGTGGTCACCACCTCGACCAGACGCTCGAAGCGACTGAAGAACGGTGGGGGCTCGTCACACAGGTTCACGAGCACGACGGCGGGTCCCGCGTGGTCGAGCCGGTGGTCGATCCACACCGGGGTCGCCGGCGCGAGCGCCGAGTCCATCCGGCAATGCGGGAAGAAGCCGGTGGCGCGCGCGGTCCACAGGAGGTGGTCCAGGCGATCGGTCGTCGCGGCGTCGGGGGTGAGGACGCGTATCGGCGTGCGCGCCTGCGCCTCGTCGGCCACCAACTGTGCCACCACGGCCAGGCGATCGCTGGCCGAGTGATAAAAGTCGACGACCGTCATGGGCCGTGCGCGCGCTACGGCGCCGCGCTCTCCCGTGCGGCGAGCCACGTGGCGAGCAGCGGGACGGGGCGTCCGGTGGCGCCCTTCTCCTTCCCCTCCTTCCACGCGGTACCGGCGATGTCGAGGTGCGCCCAGTCGTACTTCTTGGCAAAGCGCGAGAGGAAACAGGCAGCGGTGATGCTGCCGCCGGGCCGCCCTGCGACATTTGCGAAGTCGGCGAAATTGCTCGCAAGCCCCTCCTGGTAGTCGTCCCACAGCGGCATCTGCCACGCGCGATCGTGCGCGTCCTCGCCGGCGGCAAGCAGCGCCCGCGCCAACGCGTCGTTATTGCTGAACAGGCCACTGGCGACATGGCCGAGCGCAATGACCATGGCGCCGGTGAGCGTTGCGATGTCGACGACGGCGTCCGGTTCATAGCGCTCGGCGTAGGTCAGCGCATCGGCAAGAATGAGGCGGCCTTCGGCGTCGGTGTTGAGCACCTCGATCGTCTGCCCCGACATGCTCGTATAGATGTCACCGGGCCGCGTGGCGCGCCCGGAAGGCATGTTTTCGCACGCCGGAATGAGGCCCACCACGTTCACCGCGGCGCGCATTCCCGCAATCGCCCGGAAGGTGCCCAGCACCGACGCCGCGCCGCACATGTCGAACTTCATCTCGTCCATGCTGGCCGCCGGCTTGATCGAGATGCCGCCGGTATCGAAAGTGATGCCCTTGCCGACGAGCACGCAAGGCTTCGCCTGCTTGCGCTGCGCCTGCATGTACTCGAGCACGATGAAGCGCGGTGGCTCGTCGCTGCCGTTGGTGACCGAAAGGAACGAGCCCATCTTGAGCGCCTCGATCTCCTTGCGCTCGAGCACCTTGCACTGGATCGCAGGAAACTCGGCGGCCAGCTGCTGCGCCCGCTCGCCGAGGTACGTGGGCGTGCACACGTTGGCGGGCAGATTGCCCAGATCCCGGGCGAGATCGACGCCGGCGGCGATCGCCATCCCCTGCGCCGCAGCCTTCTCGCCGGCCGCGAGGTCGGAGCGCTGCGGCACGGACAGGGTGAGCTTGCGCAGCGGCCGCCGCACCTCGGTGGGCTGGCTCTTGAGCTGCTCGAACCGGTACACGGTCTCCATCGCCACCACGACCGCATGCTCGACGCGCCAGACGACCTCGCGCCGCTTCACCTTCTCCTCGGTGAGATAGATCACCGCCTCGTAGGAGCCCGTTTCGTTGAGCAGCTTGACCGTGGAGCGAATCGCGGTCCGGAACTCGCGATCGCGGAAGTCCCGCTCCTTGCCGAGCCCGATGAGCAGCACCCGATCGGCGAGGGTACCGCGGACGTTGTGCAGCAAGAGCGTGGCGCCGAGCTTGCCCTCCATGTCGCCACGACGGATGATTTCGCTGATGTAGCCGTTGCTCGCGCGATCGATGAGCTCGGCCGACAGCGACAACTTGCGGTTGTCGAACACGCCGACCACGACACAGGCACTTC
>JADZDD010000006.1 GCA_020851235.1 Burkholderiales bacterium
CGGCCGGCCGAGCTCGGTGGCAAACGAGCGCACGTCGCCGCCGGCCATGAAGTGCTTGCCGGCGCCGCGCACGACGACCACTCGCAGGTGATCGTCGGCGGCGATCACGCCCGCGGCGTCGACGAGCGCGTCGACCATCGTGAAGTCGAGGGCATTGAGCGACTCGGGGCGATTGAGCGTCAGCGTGGCGATCGGGCCGCTGCGGTCGAGCGTGATGGTCGTCATGGTGGATGGGGCTCCTTTGGATCGACGTGATCGTGAGAGTGTGGCAGTGAGCGGCGCACCGAAGCGGTGCGGCGCGTCGGCATTGTCGCGCATCGCGGCGGGGTTGGCGCACGCGGGAGCGCGGCCCGCGGGCTCAGCCGGACGCGGGTGCGGGCGACGTCCGGTACGGCGACGCGGCGTGGAGCGCGTCCCGTGCGTGCGCGATGTCGCCTCGCTCGCGTGCGCAGAAATCGGCAATCGCAGCGGCGAAGGCGGGATCGCCGATCGCGTGCAACGAATGCGTCGTGACCGGACGCAAGCCGCGGGCGAGCTTGTGCGTGCCCTGTGCCCCGCCTTCGAAGCGGGCGATGCCGCGCTCGAGGCAGAACTCGATCGCCTGGTAGTAGCACGCCTCGAAGTGCAGGCCCGGCACCTCGTCGACCGTGCCCCAGTAGCGCCCCCACAGCGTGCCCGCATCGTAGACATCGAGCGCGCTGCAAAGGCGCCGGCCGGCGCGCGAGCCGATCACGAGAACGACGTTGTCCGGCAGCACGGCGCCGATGCGGGCGAAGAAGGCCGCATTGAGGTACGGGGTGGAATGGTGCGCGCGGTACGTCGCGGTGTAGCAGCGGTGGAAGAAGGCCCAGTCGTCGGCACTGATGTCACGTCCGCACCGGCGCTCGAACGTCACTCCGGCGGCCGCGAGCCGGCGTCGCTCCTGCTTCACCTTCTTGCGCTTGTCGTGTGAAAAGGCGGCGAGGAAGTCGTCGAAATCCCGGTAGCCCGCGTTGAGCCAGTGGAACTGGATGCCGGACCGCGCAACGAGCGGAAGATCGCGGGCTTGCGGCATTTCGGTCTCGGGCAGGAAGAGCACGTGCAGCGACGAGAATTCACCGTCGCGCACGAGATCGACGGCGTGGGCGAGCAGCGCGCGGCGTACCTCCGGATCGCGGGCGATGAGCCGCGGCCCGGTCACCGGCGTGAAGGGGATGGCGCCCACGAGCTTGGGGTAGTAGCGGCGCCCATGGCGGCGATACGCTTCGGCCCAGCCCCAGTCGAAGACGTACTCGCCGTAGCTGTGCGTCTTGGCGTACAGCGGCATGGCGCCGACCAGCGTGTCGCGGTGCCACGCCGTGATGTAACGCGGCCACCAGCCGGTACGCGGGGTGGCACAGCCCGTCTCGTGCAGTGCGGTGAGGAAGGCATGCGTGACGAAGGGCTGGAGCGCGTCCCCGGCGAGCGCGTCCCACGCCGCAGGCGCGATCTCGGCGAGCGTCACGTCCGTGCGCAGGTGCGGCGACGTGGCGACGGGCAGCGGCGGCGCGGCAAAGGGAACAAGGGGTTGCATGGCAGGGCCATTGTCGTGGCAAACGGCGACGCGGCTCAAGCGCGACACCCGGGTCGCGTCCGACTCGGGCGGCGGTCCGGCCGTGGCTTGCGACCCGGCAACGCTCGCCCGTACCGGGGCAGCGCCGCGCGTATCGTGTAAGCTTTCGGCGGAATTCGCGCGGCGCTCGTCGTTGCGGCGCGTGCGCGACGGACATCCGCAACGTTGGCTGGAGCTTTGTCATGAAGAAGATCGAGGCAGTGATCAAACCCTTCAAGCTCGATGAGGTGCGCGAGGCGCTCTCCGAGCTCGGCGTGACCGGATTGACCGTGACCGAGGTCAAGGGATTCGGGCGGCAGAAGGGCCACACCGAGTTGTATCGCGGCGCCGAGTACGTCGTCGATTTCCTGCCGAAGGTGAAGGTCGAGGTGGTCGTTCCGGGCGATCTCGTCGAGCGCGCGATCGAGGCCATCGTGAAGGCAGCGCGGACCGGCAAGATCGGCGACGGCAAGATCTTCGTGACGTCGGTCGAGCACGTCGTGCGCATTCGTACCGGCGAGTCCGGCGAGGCCGCGATCTGATCGTCGTTCCAGGGGACCCACGCCATGTCCATGCTGCGCGATTTTCGCGAGTTCGCGGTCAAGGGGAACGTCATCGACCTCGCGGTGGCGGTGATCATCGGTGCGGCATTCGGCCGCATCGTCGATTCGCTCGTCAAGGACATCATCATGCCGATCGTCGGCAAGGTGGTGGGGGGTCTCGATTTCTCGAACTACTTCATCATGCTGGGGAACCCGCCGGCAGGCTACGGTGGCCCGATGACCTACGACGCGCTCACCAAGGCGGGAGTGCCGCTCCTGGGTTGGGGGAACTTCCTCACGATCGTGCTCAACTTCATCATCCTCGCCTTCGTGATCTTCTGGATGGTGCGTCAGGTCAACAGGACCAAGGAGCGGTATGCCTCAGCCGCGCCGGAAGCGCCCCCCGCGACGCCCGAGGATGTCGTCCTGCTGCGCGAGATTCGCGACCTCCTGCGCCAGCGCACCTGATCGCGCGGCAGGCGGGCGCGGCGGCGTTGTCGTCCGCGCAAGGCGCGCCGATCGCACCGGAGAAGTCCATGACGCTTGCCAAGTCGTCGGCGGCCGCAGCGGCCGCGCTGACCCTGACGCTCCTCGTCGCGGCGCGCCCCGTGGCAGCCGACGTGACGATCGGCGTGTCGATCTCCACGACGGGCCCCGCAGCCTCGCTCGGCATTCCGCAGAAGAACACGGTCGAACTCCTGCCGACGTCGATCGCCGGCGAGAGGATCAAGTGGATCGTGCTCGACGATGCGACCGACACGACGAAGGGGGTGACGAATGCGAAGAAGCTCGTCACCGAGGACAAGGTCGACGCCATCGTCGGCTCGTCGGTCACGCCGGCATCGCTCGCGATGCGCGAGGTCGCGGTCGATTCGGGCACGCCGATGATCTCGCTGGCAGCCGGTGCGGCGATCGTCGATCCGGCCGATCCGAAGACACGCTGGGTTTTCAAGACGCCGCAAAACGACGCGTTGATGGCCGACGCCGTCGCCGTGCACATGAAAGGCGCCGGCGTGAAGACGCTGGGTTACATCGGCTTCGCCGACGCGTACGGCGAGGGTTGGCTCACCGAGATCCGGCGCTCGGCGCAGCTTGCCGGGATCAGGATCGTCGCCGAGGAGAAGTACAACCGCCCCGATCCGTCGGTGACCGGGCAGGTCCTCAAGCTCATGGCGGCGCGTCCCGATGCGATCCTCATCGGCGCTTCGGGGACGCCCGGGGCGACACCGCAGAAGGAACTCGCCGCTCGCGGCTACAAGGGCCGGATCTACCAGACGCACGGCGTGGGCAACCCCGACTTCCTGCGCGTGGTCGGCAAGGACGGCAACGGCACGGTGCTGCCGGTGGGGCCGATGCTCGTGTACGAGCAGCTTCCCGACGGCCCGGTGAAGAAGGCGGCGCAGGACTACGTGGCGCAGTACGAGAAGAAGTTCGGCGTCCGCGCGACGTTCGGCGGCCACCTGTGGGACGCGAGCCTCCTGCTTGCGCAGGCGATTCCCGAGGCGCTCAGGAAGGCGAAGCCTGGAACGCCGCCGTTCCGCGCGGCGTTGCGCGACGCGCTCGAGCACGCGACCGTGACCGGCGCACACGGCGTCTTCGTCATGACCCCCGCCGATCACAATGGCCTCGACAATCGCGGTCGCGTGATGGTGCGCATCGACGACGGCAAGTGGGTGCTGATCAAGTAGGCATCGGACGACCGTAGAATGGCAGCGCGCCGCCGGGTCCTTCCCGGCGGCGGCGCATCGGAGCCCGAAACCCGTGGATCTGACGATCGCCGCGCTGCTCACGCAGGACGGCATCACCAACGGCGCGATCTACGCGCTCTTGGCCCTCGCCCTCGTACTCGTCTTCACGGTGACGCGCGTCATCCTCGTGCCGTCGGGAGAGTTCGTCTCCTGGGGAACGCTCACCCTCGCGGGTCTGCAACTGGGTAAGGCGTCGGGGATCGTCGGCCTCGTCGTGGGCATGGCCGTGCTCGCCGCGGTGATGGAGACGTGGCGCTGCATCCGCGCCCGCGAACTCGTCCGCCTGCCGCGCGCGCTCGCGCTTTGGTGCGGCGTGCCGCTCGCGGTCGCCACGCTGCTCGCGTTTGCAGCGCCGATGCGGCTGCCGTTACCCTTCCAGGTGCTCCTGACACTGGCGGCGGTCACCGCGCTGGGACCTCTCCTGTATCGCGTGGCGTACCAGCCGCTCGCCGAGGCGAGCGTGCTCGTGTTGCTCATCGTCTCGGTCGCGCTGCATTTTGCGATGGTCGGCCTCGGCCTGTGGTTCTTCGGCGCCGAAGGGTCGCGAACCCCCGCGTTCAGCGCGGCGTCGTTTCGTGTCGGCAGCGTCACGGTCAGCGTGCAAAGCCTCCTCGTCGTGGGCACGAGCGTCGCCCTCATCGGGGCCCTCGCGCTCTTTTTCGGCCGCACGCTCCATGGCAAGGCGCTGCGTGCGACGGCGGTGAACCGCGCCGGTGCTCGCCTGTGCGGGATCTCGCCGGAGTTCGCGGGAGCGCTGACGTTCGCGCTGGCAGCACTCCTTTGCGCGTTCTGCGGCGTGCTGATCGGGCCGATCACCACCGTTTATTACGACTCCGGGTTCCTCATCAGCCTCAAGGGTTTCGTCGGCGCCATCATCGGCGGACTCACGAGCTATCCGATCGCGGCCGCTGGCTCGTTGCTCGTCGGCCTCATCGAGTCGTTCTCGTCGTTCTGGGCGAGCGCGTTCAAGGAGGTGATCGTCTTCACGCTGATCATTCCGGTGCTCCTGTGGCGGAGCCTTCGCACGCAGCACCACGAGGAGGAGGAGGAATAGGTGGCCACGCGCGGCGGCCGACCCCGTCCACGGACCGCGCGCACGCCGCCGCGCGGCCGGTGGGGGCGGGCATGATGCGGCGGCACGGCGCCGTCGTTGGCATGGTCGTGCTGCTCGCCGTCCTGCCCCTGTTCGCGCCGGCGTTTTGGGTGACGCTCGCCAATTACATCGGCCTGTACAGCATGACCGCGCTGGGTCTCGTGCTCCTCACCGGGGTGGCGGGACAGACTTCGTTCGGCCAGGCTGCGTTCGTGGGCATCGGCGCGTACGTGACCGCGTATCTCACCACGCGCCATGCGTTGTCGCCATGGTTGACGCTGGCGATCGGCCTCGCCTGCACGGGGGTCGTCGCGCTGTTCCTGGGCTTCATCACCCTGCGCATGCGCGGACACTACCTGCCGCTCGCGACGATCGCCTGGGGCATCAGCCTCTACTACGTCTTCGGCAATCTCGAAGCGCTGGGCGGACATACGGGGTTGTCGGGAATTGCGCCGCTCACGCTTGCCGGAGTCGCGCTCAAGGACGAGCGGCGCTACTACTACCTCATCTGGTTCGTCACGCTCGCCGCACTGTGGGCGACGCACAATCTGCTCGACTCGCGCTCGGGCCGTGCCGTGCGCGCGCTCAAGGGCGGCCTCGACATGATCGAGGCCTTCGGCGTCGATGCGGCGCGGCTCAAGATCGTCGTCTTCGTCTACGCGGCGTTGCTGGCGTGCGTCTCGGGGTGGCTCTACGCGCACCTCCAGCGCTTCGTCAATCCCACGCCCTTCGGCATCAACCAGGGCATCGAGTACCTGTTCATGGCCGTGGTCGGTGGTGCCGGCAGCGTGTGGGGCGCGGTCGTCGGCGCTTCGCTCATCACCTTGCTCAAGGAGTGGCTGCAGGATCTCCTGCCGGCGCTGCTCGGCCGCCAGGGCAATTTCGAGCTCGTGGTGTTCGGGATCCTGATGGTGCTGATCCTCCAGTTCGCCCGCGACGGCGTGTGGCAGTGGATCGCCCGTGTGCTCCCGCACCCGGCTCCGCATCCCGTCGTCGCCGCCCCGCCGCTTGCGCCGCGTGCGCGTACCGCGCCTGCCGGCCCGCTGCTCGAGGTGCAGCAGGTGACGAAGCGCTTCGGCGGACTCGTCGCGGTGGACGATCTGTCGTTCGTCGTCACGCCGGGCGAAATCGTCGGCCTCATCGGGCCCAACGGCGCCGGCAAGAGCACGACGTTCGCGCTGATCTCCGGTGCCCTGCCGCTGACCGCCGGGCGCGTCCTGCTGGGAGGCGAGAGCATCGGCAGCAAGCCGCCGCATGAAATCGCCCGGCGCGGACTCGGTCGCACGTTCCAGCACGTCAAGCTCATCGGGACGATGAGCGTCCTCGACAACGTCGCGATCGGTGCGTACCTGCGCGGCCGATCCGGCGTCGTCCGCGCAGCGCTCAAGCTCGACCGCGCGGAGGAGGCGCAGGTGCGCGCGGAAGCAGCGCGCGCGGTCGCGCGGGTCGGGCTCTCGGCGCAGTTGCACACCGCGGCCGGGAGCCTCGCCCTCGGTCAGCAGCGAATCGTCGAAATCGCGCGTGCGCTCGCGAGCGACCCGACGCTCCTGCTGCTCGACGAGCCCGCGGCGGGCCTGCGCTTTCTCGAGAAGCAGGCGCTGGCCACGCTCCTGCGCTCGCTCAAGGCGGAGGGGATGACGATCCTTCTCGTCGAACACGACATGGACTTCGTCATGGGACTCACCGATCGCCTCGTCGTGATGGACTTCGGCTTGAAGCTCGCCGAGGGGAGTCCGGTCGAGATCCAGCGCAACGCCGCGGTGCGCGAGGCGTATCTCGGAGGTGTCGCGTGAGCACGCGCCCGGGTCCCGCGCCCATCCTGCAGATCACGAACCTCGCCGTGAGCTACGGCCGGGTCGAGGCGCTGCACGGCGTGTCGCTCGCGGTCGAGGAGGGCAGCATCGTCACCGTGATCGGGCCCAACGGTGCGGGCAAGAGCACGCTCCTCGGCGCGATCATGGGCACGCTCGGCAGTCGCGGCAGCGTGCATTACGGCGGTCGCGACGTGATGCGCCTCACCGTCGAGCAGCGCGTCGCCGCCGGGCTCGTGCTGGTGCCGGAGCGCCGCGAACTGTTCGGTGCGATGACGGTTGCCGACAACATCGAGCTTGGCGCCTTCGCCCGGTTGCGTCGCGGCGAGCGCGACGCGCTGCGCAGCCGCGACGAGGTCTACGCGCGCTTTCCGCGGCTTGCCGAGCGTGCGACGCAGGCGGCAGGTACGCTCTCCGGGGGCGAGCGGCAGATGCTCGCGCTCGGACGCGCACTCATGGCCAGGCCGCGGCTGCTCATGCTCGATGAGCCGTCCTTGGGTCTTGCGCCGATCGTCGTGCGCGAGATCTTCAGCATCGTGGTGGCGCTCAAGGCGAGCGGCGTGTCGATCCTGCTCGTCGAGCAGAATGCGCGCGCCGCCCTCGAGGTTTCGGATTACGGTTACGTGCTCGAGACGGGCGAATGCGTGCTGCAGGGGGCAAGCCGCACGCTCGCGGCCGATCCACGGGTGGCAGCAACGTATCTCGGCGAGGCGGCCACGCCCGCGGCTTGAGGCGACCGACGTATCATTCGAGCCGGATCCTCCATTTGCCACCGGCCCGATGACCTTCGACTTTCCATCGCCACCCGCACCCGATCCGACCCCGCCGGTGGTCGCTGCCGCGATGGTGGCCGACGCCGAGCGGCTGCTGCTCGCCCCCGGCGAGCTCGACCAGGAGCAGCTGTCGCGCGTGCTCGCCGGGATTCATCACCACGATGTCGACTTCGCGGACCTGTATTTCCAGCACGCCCGCTTCGAGAGCTGGAGCCTCGAGGAAGGTACGGTCAAGTCGGGAACGTTCAGCATCGATCGCGGCGTGGGCGTGCGCGCGGTGACGCGCGACAAGCAGGCCTTCGCGTATTCGGACGATATCTCGCTCGGCGCGCTCACCGAGGCGGCGCAGGCGGTTCGGGCGATCGCGCGGCAGGGGCAGTCGGCGGTGGCGCCGCTGCGTCGCCACGGCGAGGCGCACGCGCTGTATGCGCCGATCGATCCCCTCGCGAGCCTCACCGAACGCGCCAAGGTCGCGTTGCTCGAGCGCCTCGAAGCCCACGTCCGCGCGCTCGATCCCCGCGTGACGCAGGTGATGGCGTCACTTGCCGGTGAGCACGAGACCATTCTCGTCGTGCGCAGCGACGGCGTCGTCGTCGCCGACGTACGCCCGCTCGTGCGCATGTCGCTGTCGGTGATCGTGGAGGACAACGGGCGTCGCGAACGCGGCTCGGCCGGCGGTGGGGGTCGCGTCGACTACGGTCACTTCACCGATGCGAGGCTCGCCGGGTACGCGCGCGAGGCGGTCGCGCAGGCGGTGCTCAACTTGGCGGCTGGCGCGGCGCCGGCGGGCCCGATGACCGTCGTCCTCGGCCCCGGCTGGCCGGGCATCCTGCTGCACGAGGCGATCGGCCACGGCCTCGAGGGGGACTTCAACCGCAAGGGGACGAGCGCCTTTTGCGGTCGCATCGGCCAGCGCGTCGCGGCACCCGGCGTCACGGTGGTCGACGACGGCACCTTCGCGGACCGGCGCGGGTCGCTCAACGTCGATGATGAAGGCAGCCCCACGCGGCGCACCGTGCTCATCGAGGACGGCGTCCTCCAGGGGTACTTGCAGGATCGGCTCAACGGCCGCTTGATGCGCACCGCGCCCACCGGCAATGGCCGGCGCGAATCGTTTGCGCATCTGCCCATGCCGCGCATGACCAATACCGTGATGCTCGCCGGCGAGCGCGATCCGGCGGAGATCATTGCCTCGGTCGCCTCGGGGCTGTACGCCGCCAATTTCGGTGGCGGGCAGGTCGACATCACGAGCGGAAAGTTCGTGTTCTCGACCGCGGAGGCCTGGCGCATCGAGGGCGGCAAGCTCACGAGCCCGGTCAAGGGCGCGACCCTCATCGGCCATGGCCCGGATGCGCTGACACGGGTGTCGATGGTCGGCAACGACCTCGCGCTGGACGCGGGTGTCGGCACCTGCGGCAAGGACGGGCAGAGCGTGCCGGTGGGCGTGGGTCAGCCGACGCTGCGCATCGACGGCCTCACCGTCGGCGGCAGCGCCTCCTGACGCGGCGCGTGCGCCACGGGCCGCGCAGGTGTCGCGGTACGGGCGCTCAGTGCAAGGGTCCCGTCGCGGCGGGCATGACGACCGTCGTCACCGGTGAGGCGTGATGGCATACGAGGCGCCACCCGGAAGGCGTGCGCAAGTACACGTTGGTCGCCGCGGCCGCGCCGCGGGCGCTGCCATCGGCCGCCACCACGTGCTCGATCGCCGATTGCATGGCGAGCCCGACGGTGTCCATCACCACCACGTGCTCGAGGCGGAACTTGAGTCGCGTGTCGCTCGCGAAGATCTGCTCCCAGGCGCTGCGCACGGCCTCGTAGCCGACCATTCGAGCACCGCCGGGGTGCACGCACACGATCTCCTCGTCGTCGGCCCAGGTCGCCATCATCGCGTCGAGGTCCTGCGCCTCGATCGCCTGATAGAACGCGGTCGCCACGTCCTGCGGCGAGGTGAAGATCGCGGGCGTGCGCGCCTTGGCCATGGGTGGGGCTATTCGCGTTCCAGGTGGGGGAGGGGAACGACGGGAAGGACGTTGCGGGCGAGATTGTAGACGAACGCCGGCTTGAGATCGCGCATGCAGCGGAAGTGGCCCAGGGGGCATTCGCGCTGGAAGCAGGGGCTGCACGCGATGTCGATCCTGGCCACCCGGGCGAGTGGCGACAGCGGGGGCGTGTAGGCCGGCGACGACGATCCGTACAGCGCGACCACCGGCACCCCCACTGCCGCGGCGGCGTGCATGAGCCCGGAATCGTTGGCGACGGCGAGGGATGCCAGCGATAGCAAGTCGATCGCGGTACCCAGGTCGGTGCGGCCGGTGAGGTCGCGCACCTTGTCGACGTTCTCACCCAGCGACTGGCGCACCGCGTCGGCGGCGACCTGATCGTTCGGTGAGCCGACGATCCACACCTGCAGGCCGTCGCGCAGGAAGAGCGCCGCGAGTTCGGCGAAGTAATTCGGCGGCCAGCGCTTGGCCGGTCCGAACTCGGCGCCCGGACACAGGATCACGGTCGGACGGTTCGTGGGCAGGTGGAGGCTGCGCACGGTCGCGGCACGCCGGGTCGCATCGGGCACGAGCACCGGTGCCGGCGGCGTGGGGACGAGCGCCCCCGGAGCGACCGCAAGCGCGGCGAAGCGATCGACCAGGCGCGGCACGGCACGTGCATCGAGGCGACGGACATCGCTCAACAATCCCCAGCGTCCTTCGCCGCGATACCCCACGCGCTTCGGAATGCGCGCGAGGAAGGGCACCAGCGCCGACTTCCACGAATTGGGCAGGACGAAGGCGTGCGTGTACTGCTCGCGCGCGAGCTCACGCGCCATGCGGCGGCGCGCCGCGAGGTCGAGCTTGCCGTGCGCGAACGGGCTCTCCACGATGCGCCGAATGCCGCGCATGCGGGCGTACACCGGTGCGCACCACGGCGGCACCAGGACGTCGACGGTCGGATCCTCGAATGGCTCGCGCAGGAGCGCGACCAGCGGCTCGGACAGGATCGCGTCACCGACCCAGCTCGGCGCAACGATCAGGATGCGCTCGCCGGCCATGGCGACGGATCGTCAGTGTGCGCCCGGCAGCGGCCCGCCCTCGAGGATGTAACGCGTGCCGCAGTAGGGGCACATCACTTCCCCGGTCGGCGCGATCTCGAGGAACACCCGTGGGTGCGACGACCAGCGGGGCATCGACTTGTTCGGACAGAATACCGGCAGATCCTTCGCTTGCACCACGACCGGGGCAAGCGCCTCCGGCGCGCGACCGCCGTCGTCGGGCTTGCTCATCGCGAAACCTCGGTGAGCCAGTGCTGCTTGGTCGCGTCGCGACCGTTGACCGCGGCGAAGAACGCCGCTTGCAGCTTCTGCGTGATCGGGCCGCGCGAGCCGCTGCCGATCGTCCGGTTGTCGAGTTCGCGAATCGGCGTCACCTCGGCCGCGGTCCCGGTGAAGAACGCCTCGTCGGCGATGTAGACCTCGTCGCGCGAGATGCGCCGCTCCTCGACCGTGTACCCCAGTTCGCGGGCGATCGTCATGATGCTGCGGCGCGTGATGCCGTCGAGCGCGCCGCTGCCCAAGTCGGGGGTGGCGAGCACGCCGTCGCGCACGATGAAGACGTTCTCGCCCGATCCCTGGCAGACGAAGCCGGCGGGATCGAGGAGCATCGCTTCCTCGTAGCCGTCGTGCATCGCCTCCTGGTTGGCGAGGATCGACACGGTGTAGTTGCCCACCGCCTTGGCCTTGCACATCGTGATGTTGGGGTGATGGTGCGTGAACGACGACGTCTTCACGCGGATGCCCTTCTCGATCGCGTCCTGGCCGAGGTAGGCGCCCCAGGGCCACGTGGCGATCGCCACCCGTACCGGGTTCGACTTGGCGGCCACCCCCATCGCATTGGAGCCGTAGAACGCGATCGGCCGGATGTAACAGGAGTCGAGCTTGTTCTCGCGCACGCAGGCGATCTGCGCGGCGTCGATCTCGTCGCGGGTGTACGGGATCTTCATCTGGTAGATCGCCGCCGAGTTGAACAGGCGCTGGGTGTGATCGCGCAGGCGAAAGATCGCCGGGCCGCGCGCCGTCGCGTAGCAGCGCACGCCTTCGAACACGCCCATCCCGTAGTGCAGGGTATGGGTGAGGACGTGGGTGGTGGCGTCACGCCAGGGCACGAGCTTGCCGTCGTACCAGATCCATCCGTCGCGGTCGGCCATCGACATGGCGGGTCACTCCTGTTTGCGTTTTCTCGTGGGAACCAGCCATTCTATCCGATCCGCGCCGGCGCCATCGGCGCGCGCGTGGGGTGTCAAGGCGATGCCGGCTCTCGCCACGGGCTGCCGAAGGCGTGCACCCACAGGCGTTCGACGGCGGCGCGCCGGGCGGCCTGCGGCACGGGGTCGACGCGTGCCTGCGCGGCGCCGGTGAGCCGCACCTGGTGCTGCAGCCGCCGGTACTCGCGGTAGGCGTCGGCGACCGCCTGCGCGAGCGGCGCCGGAACGAGCTCGAGATCGGCGGCAAGGCCGAGGAGCGCGATGTTGCCGGCGTTGCGGGTGAGCGCGGCGTGGCGATGCGCATTTCCCAGCACGAGGTACTGCACCGTGAACTCGATGTCGACCATGCCGCCAGGATCGTGCTTGAGGTCGAACAGCGACGTCGGATTCGCATGTCCGGCGAACATGCGCTGGCGCATCGCGACGATCTCGGCGCGCAGTTGCGTCGCGTCGCGTGCCATCGTGAGGATCTCGTGGCGCGCCGCCTCGAAGGCGGCGCCGACGGCCGCGTCGCCGGCGACGTGGCGCGCGCGCGTCAACGCCTGGTGCTCCCACACCCACGCCTGCTCGCGCTGGTAGCGGACGAAGCCGCGCAGTCCCGAGGCGATGAGCCCCTTGGCGCCGTCTGGACGCAGCCGCAGGTCGGTGTCGTAGAGCGGACCCGCCGGTGTCGTGCTGTTGAGCCAGGTGTTGAGGCGTTGCGCGAGCCGCGTGTAGGCGACCTCGTGCGCCTCCGCTTCGGGGTCGTCGTCGGCGATGTCGAAGAGGAAGACGAGGTCGAGATCGGAGACGTAGCCCAGTTCCTTGCCGCCCAGCTTGCCGTAGCCGATGATGGCGAACCGCGGCGGCGCCGCATCGACCCCCCTGAGGCACGACCAGCACGCCGTGAGCGCCCCGGCGAGCACCACGTCGGCCAACGCGGAGAGGTGGTCGGCGAGACGCTCGACGGTGAGGCGGCCGTCGAGGTCCTGGACCAGCAGGCGAAATGTCTGCGCATGCTGGAAATGGCGCAGCGCATCCATCCCGTGCTCGGCATCGCCCGGCCGCTCGGCGAGGAGGTGCGCGAGTTCGTCGCGCCACTCGTCCCACGACGGCTCGGTGAGGAGCGCTCTCGCATCGAGCAGCTCGTCCAGGAGCAACGGATAGCGCGTGAGGTATTGGGCCGCCCAGGCCGAGGCGCCCATCAGCGTCGCGATGCGTGGCAGCAGGGGTGGGTGCTCGATGAGGAGCGCCAGGTACGCGCTGCGCCGTGCCACCGTCTCCAGGAGCGCCATGAGCCGCTCGAAGACCGCCTGCGCACCCGACAGCCCGGCGTGCGCGCCGGCGGCGGCGAGAAAGCGCGGCACGAGGACGTCGAAGCGTTCGCGCGATGCTGCCGGCAACTGCTGGTAGCGTCCGGACGCACGCACGCGGGCGAGCATGCTCACCAGCGCCTCGGGGTCGGTGAAACCCGCGGCGACGAGCGCGGTGCGCATCGGCTCGTCGAGATGCGGATCGAGCCACAGCGCGGTGTAGTCACCGGGCGCGCGCGTGGCCGACGCCGCTGGCGCGATGGCCGTGTCGGCAAACGTCTGCTCGAAGGTGAGCGCGACCGCGCCGCGTTGCCGGGCGAGCGCGTCGGTCAAGCCCGCCGCAGCCGTGTCCATCGCTTCGGCGAGCAGCGCCCACTCGCCAGGATCGGCGGGCAGGTGATGCGTCTGCGCGTCGTCGCGGTACTGCAACCGGTGCTCGACGTTACGCAGGAAGACGTACGCCTCGCGCAGCGTCGCCGCCGACGACCGCGGGAGGAGTTCGCGCTCTTCGAGCGCGTCGAGCGCGCCGAGCGTGCTGCGCACGCGCAGGTCTGGCTCGCGGCCGCCGCGCACGATCTGTTCGGCCTGCACGATGAACTCGATCTCGCGGATGCCTCCGTCGCCCAGCTTGACGTTGGCCTGCGCATCGCGCCGCGCGCCCTGCTCGCGGATCTGGCGGTGGATGTCGCGCAGCCCCTCGTACGCGTCGTAGTCGAGGTACTTGCGGAACACGAACGGCACGACGAGTGCCGCGAGGCCGGCGGCATCGGCCCCGGTGATCGCGCGCGCCTTGAGCCACGCGTAGCGCTCCCACATCCGGCCCTGCGTGACGAGATACCTCTCGAGTCCCGCAAACGACGTGGTGAGCGGTCCGCTCGTGCCGTACGGACGAAGGCGCATGTCGACGCGAAAGACGAAGCCGTCGGCGGTCACGTCGGCAAGTGCGCCGATCACGCGCTTGCCCAGGCGGTCGAAGTACTCGCGGTTGGCGATGCTGCGCGCGCCGTCGGTGTCGCCTTCCTCGGGATAGACGAAGACGAGATCGATGTCGGACGACACGTTGAGCTCGCCGCCTCCGAGCTTGCCCATGCCGACCACGATGAGCGACTGTCGTTCTCCGCTGTCGTGCCCGCGCGGGACGCCGTGCACGGCGGCGAGTTCCCGGTCGTGCGCGTCGACGGCGTGCGCGAGCGCGACGTCGGCCAGCGCGGTCATCGTCGTGGCGACCTCGGCGAGGCCGGCGCACCCCGTGAGGTCGCGCAGCATCGTGTGCAGGAAGGCGTCGCGGCGCAGCCGGCGCAATGCCGGACCGAGCGCCGTGGCGGTCGTCGGCAACGATGTCGCCGCGCCCGGCACGTCGAAGGGCAGCGCGAGTGCCGCCGCCAGCGTGTCGAGAAGGCCCGGTTCGGCGGCGAGGCAGCGCTGCGCGTAGCGACTGTAGGCGAGGGCGCGGGCGAGATCCATGGGCGGGCGAGGCAGGGCCGCAGCGAGCCTTCGGCTACAATCGGCGGACCCCGCGTGGGCATGGCGACGGAGACCGGTGTCGGCTCCCGCGCATTATGCCCGCGATCCCGGCACCTTCCTCGACCGCCACCCGCTGCATTCGTCCGTGGCACCTCGCATCGCCCTTCGCCTGCTGCGGCTCGCCTTCTCCCTCGTGGTGGCGGCGATCGTCATCTTCCTCGCGCTGCTCGTCGCGGTGCGCTACGTCGTCTTTCCGAACCTCGACCCGTATCGCGACGCGATTGCGGCGCGCCTGTCGCAGGAACTCGGCCAGCCGGTCGCCATCGGCGGCATCGAAGGCAGCTGGGACGGCTGGAACCCGCGTCTGACGCTCACCGACGTCGCGCTGCGTGACGCGGCTGCACCGAATGCGGCGGCGTTGCTGTCGTTGCCCAAGGTGCAGTTCGTCGTGGCGTGGACTTCACTTGCCGTGCGCGACATTCGCCTGCGCTCGCTCACCATCGAGCGGCCGGAGCTCACCGTGCGTCGCGACGCCGGCGGGCGCTTCCACATCGGCGGCATCGAGGTCGACGTCGACGCGCCGACGGCCGACCTCACGTTCGTCGAGTGGCTTGCGCACCAGCGCGAGATCGTCGTGCGCGATGCCCGCGTGGTGTGGGAGGACGAGCTGCGGGGTGCGCCCCCGCTCAGGCTCGAGCACGTGCGCTTCAAGCTCGAGCAATCGCGCATGGGCGTGCGCTTCGGACTCGTCGGCTCGCCGCCGCCCGACGTCGCGGCGCCCGTCGACCTGCGCGGCGAGCTCGTCGCCGGCTCGCTTCGCGACTGGTCGACGGCGCGGGGGCGCTTCTACCTGCGCCTCGACTACGCCGACGTCGCGCGCTGGCGCGACTGGGTGCCCGTGCTGCGTCCGGTCGACGCGGGTGACGGCGCGCTGCGCGTGTGGGTCGACTTCACGGAAGGGGTCACCACCGCGGTGGTCGCCGACCTCGAGCTCACCGGGGTGCGCGGGCACGTCACGCCGAAGCTCCCACAGCTCGATCTCGATTACCTGCGCGGCCGGATCACGTGGCAGCACACGCCGGGCCGCCGCGACATCACGCTGCACGATCTCACGTTTCGCACGCGCACCGGCGAGGCGCTCGTCCCGGTGACGATGACGATCGTCGCGCAGGAGAGTGCCGAGGGACGTATCACCGGCGGCACGCTCGCCTTCGATCGCATCGATACCAAGCCGCTGTCCGAGCTCGCCGTGCATCTGCCGCTGCCCGAGCAGGTGCGCAGCGACCTCGTCGCCCTCGATCTGCGCGGCAGCGTGACGCAGGGGCGCTTTGCCTGGACCGGGACGCCCGACGAGCCCAGCAGCTTCTCCGGCACGGGGGACTTCGCGCAACTCGGCATTGCCGCCAACAACGCGCTGCCGGGGGCCGAGGGCGTCTCCGGCCACTTCACCTTCGACGAGATGCGCGGTGAGCTGACGCTCGACAGCCGCGACGTCCGCGTGCGGCTGCCGCAGGTCTTCGCCGACGCGCTCGTCTTCACGACGGCGTCGGGAACCGTGCGCTGGGTGCGCGCGCCCGACGAGGTGAAGGTGATCCTCGACGACGTCAAGTTCGCCACCGCGCACACCTCGGGGTCTGCGAGCGGGAGCTGGCGTTCGCAGCCGCAGGGGCCGGGTCTGATCGACCTGCGCGCGCAGCTCGCCCGGGGCGATGCGCAGGCGCTGTACCGCTACCTGCCGCTGACGCTCAGCACCGAGCTTCGCGACTGGCTCAAGGCGTCGATCAAGAGCGGCCGCGCGAGCGATGCGCGCATGGTGCTCGTCGGCAACCTCGCCGATTTCCCGTTTGCCAGCGCGAAGCAGGGGCAGTTCCTCGTCACGTTCAAGGTCGCCGGTGCCACCATCGATTACGCCGACGGCTGGCCGCCCATCACCGGCGTGGATGGCGACGTGAAGTTCGAAGGCCCGGGTATGGCCATCGAGGCACATCGGGGTCTGCTCCAGGGCGCCACGGTCGGGCCCATGACGATGAACATCCCCGACCTCGACGTCGAGCATCCCGTGTTGACCGTGCGCGGCAAGGCCGAAGGCCCGACGGCTGCCTTCCTCGACTTCATCGCGGCGAGCCCCGTCGACGCCTGGATCGATCACTCGACGCGCGGGATCACGGCGAGCGGCAACGCTCGCCTCGACCTCAACTTCACGCTCCCGCTCGGAACCGCACGGGCCACGGCGGTGGCCGGTGACTTCGAGCTCATGGGCAACGAAGTCGACATTCCCGGGGTGCCGACGCTCGCCGACGTCGTGGGGCATCTCGATTTCAGCGACCACGCCATGCAGGCGCGCGATCTTTCGGCGGCGCTGTTCGGCGGTGAAGCGAAGATCGGGCTCGTTGCCGCCGACGGCACGTTGCGCGTCACGGCGGAGGGTACGGCCGACGCCGCCGCGCTGCGTCGTGATTTCGACTCGGCATTCATGGAACGGGTGAGCGGCAGCGCGCCGTGGCGCTTGACGGCCTCCGTGCGTGACGGCGTGCCCGCGTGGACGGTGACGTCGGACCTCGTCGGCGTCGCCATCGCTGCGCCATCACCCGTGGGCAAGGCGGCAGCGGAGCGCGCGACGCTGCGCGTCGACCGGCGCGATCGCTCCGGCAAGGGTGTCGAGGACACGCTCGTCGTCGACTATCGGTCGAACCTTCGTCTCGTGGCGCAGCGGCGGCTCGGGCCGCACGGCGCCGAGGTCGAACGCGCGCTGGTCGTGTTGGGCCCGGATGCCGCGCGGGAGAGCGCCGCGCCGCAGCCGGGGTTGTGGATTCGCGGCACGATCGACGATCTCGACCTCGACGAATGGATCGCGGTGATGGCCCGCACCACGGCCTCCGCTGGCGCCGTGCCGGGTGCACCCACGGCACCGGAGGAAGGCCTGCGACTGAGCGGCGTCGAACTCGCTGCGCGCCGTCTCGACGTGTTCGGCCGCGCCCTCCATGACGTGACGCTCGGCGCCACGCGCGCGGGCGACGACTGGCGCATCCGTACCAAGGGACGCGAGGCGGAGGGCACGGCGACCTGGCAAGCCGCCGCGCCGACGCGGCCCAACGGGCGCATCGTGGCGCGCCTTGCGCGCCTCGTCCCGCCCGGGCCGGCCGAGTTGCATCCCCTGCACAGCGAGAGTGCCGACGAGACGAAACCGCGCACGGCCTGGCCCGAACTCGACGTCATCGCGGATTCGTTCATCCTGCGTGGCCACGATGCCGGACGCCTCGAATTGCGCGCGCAACCCGCAGGTGGCGACTGGCGCATCGACAAGCTCGCGCTCGTCAGTGCCGAGGGGCGCATCGACGCGACGGGCGGGTGGCGCGTCACCCGCGAGCCGCCACTCACCGAGCTTGCGCTGACGCTCGCGACCGAGAACGCGGGTGCGTTTCTCGCGCGCTTCGGCTATCCCGTCGCCGTACGCAACACGCCGACCAAGATCAGCGGCGAGCTCAGGTGGGCGGGCGGGCCCAACGATTTCGACTATCCGACGCTTGCCGGCCGGCTGACGCTCGCGACCGGTGCGGGGCAGTTCACCAAGATCGATCCCGGGATCGGCAAGCTCCTGGGCGTGCTGTCGCTGCAGGAGTTGCCGCGGCGGATCACGCTCGACTTCCGCGACGTGTTCAGCGAAGGCTTTGCCTTCGATCGCATCGAGGGCGACTTTGCCATCGAGCGCGGGATCATGACGACGGACAATCTCACGCTGCGGGGGCCCGCCGCGCAGGTCGCGCTGCGCGGGGACATCGATCTCGCGGCCGAGACGCAAAAGCTCACGGTGCGGGTCAAGCCCGCGCTGTCGACGATGTTCTCGGCCGGCGCCGCGGTCCTCTTTCTTGCCAACCCCGTCGTCGGCGCTGCCGTGGGCGCCGGCACGCTGCTGGCGCAGAAGCTCTTCGACAACCCGCTCGACCAGATCTTCAGCTACGAGTACCTCGTGACCGGACCGTGGGTCGATCCGCGCGTCGAGCAGGTGTCGCGCACGCCGATGACGATGCCCGGCGCACCCGCTGCACCGGGCGACAACGCCGGCTCGCCGGACGCGTCCTCCACCTCGCCGCGACTTTCGGGTGCGCCGGCGACCGACGCGACCCCAGGGGCTCCCCAGCCTGCCGTTGCGCCCCGGTAAGGCGGCGCACGGCGGACGCCGTCGGGGACGCTCACGCCGGGGGCTTGCGTCCACCGAGCACGATGCCCACGACGAGGCCAAGGAGCGCGCCGATCGGTCCGGCGACGAACGCGGCCGTCATGCTCGCCTCGATCGCGACGTCGTGCGTGTTGGAGGACAGTGCGCCGACGAGGACGTATCCGGCAATCGCGGCGACGACGAATCCGATGCTGCCGCCGAGCACGCCAAAGCCGAGCCGCCTCATGCGATCGCCGCGAGCCCGGCTCGCGCCACGGTCGTGCCGCCGCCTGCGGCGGCTACGGCCGGCTCGCCATATCGCAACCGAAGCTGCGCACAGGTCATCGCGTCGGGTTTTTTCGGCACGCGCAACTGTAGCGCATCGTTGTCCTGGGCGCAGCGGGGCGCGGACACGGAGCACCGGGCGACGCGACCACGCTCGCAGGCGGGGTCGGCCGTGCGGCGCCATCCGCCCGTGTTGATGGTTCGCCGCGAGGACCGCGGCCACCGATGCTAGACTTCGCGGCCCGATTTTCCTGGTTCCCCCCGATGCTCGACTCATCGCATGCACCACAGGCGCACGGACCCCGCCCGATGCGACCCCTGGCCCGGATCATCTTCCTGTCGCGCTGGCTGCAGCTGCCGCTCTACCTGGGCCTCATCCTCGCGCAGTGCGTCTACGTCTGGCAGTTCTGGGTCGAGCTCGTGCACCTCCTGCAGGCGGCGTTCGGCGACACCGAGGCGCTCGAGGCCATCCGCAGGTCCGTGGCGGTGCCACGTGGCGCGAGCGATGCCGAGCAGTCGCGCGAGACGCTCACCATGCTGCTCGTCCTCGGGCTGATCGACGTGGTGATGATTTCGAACCTCCTCATCATGGTGATCATCGGCGGCTACGAGACCTTCGTCTCCCGCATGCGGCTCGAGGGGCACCCCGACCAGCCCGAGTGGCTCTCGCACGTCAACGCGAGCGTGCTCAAGGTGAAACTCGCCACGGCGATCATCGGCATCTCCTCGATCCACCTGCTGCGCACGTTCATCAATGCCGCCGCGTACACCGAGAAGACGCTGCTGTGGCAGACCGCGATCCACATCACCTTCCTCCTGTCCGCGATGGCCATTGCCGCGACCGACCGCCTGATGCCGGTGCCGAAGGCGCATGCCTCGCGCCAGGCGACACCGGCGGCCGGCGCGCACTGAAGCGCCGAGCCCCGTCGTGGGCGGGGCACCCGCCCGGTCAGCGCACGCGACCCCGGTGCTCGATCGCGAGCGCACCGGCGGCGAGCCGCAGTTCGGGATCGACGCGGGGGTGCGCAGCGAGCAGCGTCAGATGGTCGGCGAGGGCGCGTCCCGTGTCCGGGTCGCGCTCGATCGCGAACCGGGTGAACAGGAAGAACAGCGGCCCGATCAGCGTCTCGGGGTCGCGCTCGTCGGCCAAGGCGCGGAGGACGTCGAGCGGGCTCATTGCAGGGTCCGCTCGTCGGCGACCGTTGCGCCGCAGGCGCAGCGACCGCGGGCGTCGGCTTCGAGGGCGCACCAGCGCCTGGCCATGCGGCGGCACACGGAACGAAACTCCGGAGTCAGCGTTCCTGCGGTCGAGAGGCGTGCGAGGTTGCCCGCGATCCGGGCCGCGTACGCTGGCGCCGGGTGCTGCGCAAAGCAACTCATGAGGCACAAGGTGCCCGCGATGACGGCGTCGGGGTGGTCGTCGTTCGGGCGTGCAGGCCGTTCGGACATCGGGATCTCCGGGAAGGGGCGGCGGCTCAAATGATAATGAGTCGCATTTGCATGTCAAGCCGCCCGAGAGCGCTGCGGCAAGGTCCATGCCCCGGTTGCGCGGCGGGACGCGCCGCGTCTGCCGCTTCGAGCCGAAGGCGAGGTTCGCGTTCGCCGCCGCACGCTCGGCGGCTCTCCCGGGCGGGGGTCGGCGTCGGGAGAAGGTCGCCGACTTCGCGTCGGGACCCGGTTCAGCCGGTCGGTTGCATGGCCGCGGCGAGATGCGTCGCGCTGAATCCCTCCGGCGCCTGCCCGGTGCGCGCGAAGAGGTACAACACCGCGCCGAAGATCGCGCGCAGTGCCGACATCACCACGCCGACGGCGACGAGGTAGAGCACGCCGACCGTTCCCAGCGCGACGACGTTTTCGAGGTGGCCGCGCGTGACGGCTTCGAAGATCGCGGCGAAGACGGCGATGAGACCCGGGAGCATCAGTACGAAGCCGATCAGGCCGTAACCGAGGCCGCTTGCGACCTGCTTGCCCCACGTGCGCGCGAGGAGGTCCTTCGACGCCGCAACCGCTTCCATGGCCCCCTTGCGCTCGACCACGATGAACGGCACGACGAAGTAGGTGACCAGCGCCCAGGCGAAGCCGAGGATCGAGATCGCGATCTTGCCGACGAGTCCGGCGCGCTCCGACAGCGCCTTGAGGAGCACGCCGACGGTGGCAGCGATGAGGGACCACGCCGCGATCTGCGGCAGGCACGCCGTGGCCGCACGCAGACTGCTGCGCAGCGTCGGCGCGCCGCCGCGCAGGCGCGTCACGACGAAGTCGACGAGCGCCGCGTTGAAGAAGACGACGACGAAGAAATTGCACAGGTAGTAGGCGAAGAGCACGACGTACGTGAGGACGTCGTCCTCGCCTTGCGCCGCGCGGTGCACGCCCAGGACGTTGGCGCCGACGAATGGGGCGACGAAGGTGAGCAGCACCAGGAACGAGGCCACCCCCGAGATGATCGGGAACAGGAGGAGGCTCTTGTCGCGCATCAGCACGCGCCACGAGTCTTTCATGAGCTGCCAGGTCGTTGCGGTCTTGCTCAACGTCGTTCTCCTTGCGTTGGGGCCGGCGCCCCCGGCCTTCGTTCACTGCCGATGTCGGCCGGCCGGCCGCTCGCGTGGTCGGGGTGACCGCGCCTTGCTGCGTTCGTGCCACCCGACCACCTCGTCGCGCGGGGCGAGGATAGCGTTACCGGCCCCGATCGTCAGCTGTCCGCCGTTGAACGGCGCGCCGTGACGAACGGGGTTCGACGCCGTGATGAAGCGCGCTGCCGGCAAGCGGCAAGGGCCAGCGGGGAAGGAACGGTCAGGTCATGCCCGGCGCTTTCCGGCGGCGCTTCATCGCGGGGCCCGCCGGCGCGGCCCCGGGGTGACGTGTGGCGCCGGGACGGCGTCGGTCACGAGCACCGCGGCACCGTCGAAGCGCCCGTGACGCAGGTCGTCGAGGGCGGCGTTGGCCGCTGCGAGCGGATACGACGTCACGTGCGTCGTGACGCCGGCGGCCACGGCAACGCGCAGGAAGTCGATCCCGTCCTGGCGGGTGAGGTTGGCCACCGAGACGAGTTCGCGCTCTTCCCACAGGAGCGCGTACGGAAAGCTCGGGATGTCACTCATGTGGATGCCGGCACACACCACGCGAGCACCCTTGCGCACCGCGCGCAGCGCCGCGGGCACGAGTTCGCCCGCCGCCGCATAGATGATCGCCGCATCGAGCGGCTGCGGTGGCACCGCGTCGGCATCGCCCGCCCAGGTCGCGCCCAGCGACCGCGCGAAGGCCTGGCTCGCGGCGTCGCCGGGCCGGGTGAAGGCGTAGATCTCGCGCCCTTGCCACAGGCCCACCTGCGCCACGATGTGCGCCGCGGCGCCGAAGCCGTACAGGCCAAGGCGCGGTGCGTCGCCGGCGATGACGAGCGAGCGCCAGCCGATGAGCCCGGCGCACAGGAGCGGGGCGAGGGCCGTCGCGTCGCCCGCCTCTGGCAGCGGCAGGGCAAAGCGCGCATCGGCAAGGCACGCGGTCGCGTAACCGCCGTCGCGCGTGTAGCCGGTGAATCGTGGGTGGTCGCACAGGTTCTCGCGCCCGGCCTGGCAATACGGGCAGGTGCCGCAGGTGTGGCCAAGCCACGGCACGCCGACGCGGGTGCCGATGGGCGGAGCGGTCACGCCCGGTCCGAGCGCGTCGATGCGCCCGACGATCTCGTGCCCGGGGATGATGGGCAGGGGCGTCGCGGGCAATTCGCCGTCGACGACGTGCAAGTCGGTGCGGCACACGCCGCAGGCCGCGATGGCAACGCGGACCTCGCCTGGCCCGGGGATGGGGTCGGGGAGTTCGGTCCACGCTAGCGGCGCGCGCAGCGCGTTCAGGACCATCGCGTGCACGATCAACCGCCCTTGAGCAGGACGAGCAGCGCGCCGCCCCCGCCCGCGTGCGGCGGCGCCTCGGTATACGCGAGGACCTCGTCCCAGTGCGCGAGCCAGCGGCGGACCTTGCCCTTCAGCACCGGCTCCTTGTGGCGGGAGGTGAGGCCCTTGCCGTGGATCACGCGGACGCAGCGGAAGCGGCGGTTGCGGGCCGCCACGATGAAGTCGGACAGCGCATCGTGCGCTTCGTCGACCACCATCCCGTGCAGGTCGAGTTCGGCCTGCACCACCCAGTGATTGCGCCGCAGCTTGCGCGCCACGTCGGTGGCGAGCCCCTTGCGCAGGAACGTCTGCTCGTGCTCGAACTCCTGCCCGGTGTCCCACGCCTGCGGCGCTGGGTCGTCGCCGAACTTCGACGCCATGAGCACGTCGCGCTCGTCGGCCAGCGTGTGCTTGGGGACGGGCGGCGGCCGCTCGCGAGCGACGTGGGCGTGATTCGTCGGTGGCAGCGGGCGCACGTCGGCGAAGGCCTGGGCGAGATCGACGTCGCCGCTGCCGTGCTTGCTCGCGGCCACGGCACGCCGGACGGCAGCCGCCGTCGTGGACCCTGGCGCGGCACCGGCCGCTCCCCCCGACCGTGCGGCCCGGGGGGAGGTGGCCTTGGGCGGTGGCGCACCGGGTGGCGCAGGTGGCGCCGGCGGGGACGTGATCGCCGCCCGCGCCCGGGCGCGGGCGACGAGATCCTTCAGGTCCTCGAGCTTCGCCATTGCACGCCGCGGATGCAGGCCTCGCGTGCGCCGCTGCTCACGAGCGACGGGCGCCGCGCGCGCATCACCGCAAGCCTTCGAGATACGCCTCGGCGTCGAGGGCCGCCATGCAGCCCGTGGCCGCCGAGGTCACGGCCTGCCGGTAGACGTGATCGGCGACGTCGCCCGCCGCGAAGACGCCTGGAACCGACGTTGCCGTCGCATTGCCGGCCGTGCCGCTTTGCACCGTGATGTAGCCGTTGTTCATCGCCAGCTGCCCCTCGAAGACCTGCGTGTTCGGGGAGTGTCCGATGGCGACGAACACGCCGTGCACGGGAAGGTCCATCGTTTCGTGGCTCGTCGTCGAGCGCAGCTTCACCCCGGTGACGCCCGAGGCGTCGCCGAAGACTTCCTCGAGCGTGTGGTTCCACACCACGGTCATGTTGCCGCCGTCTTTCGTCCTCGCGAGCAGGCGATCGACGAGGATTGCCTCGGCGCGGAAGCGGTCGCGGCGGTGAACGATGGTGACGTGGCTCGCGATGTTGGCGAGATACAGCGCCTCCTCGACCGCGGTGTTGCCGCCGCCGATCACGACCACGCGCTGCCCCTTGTAGAAGAAGCCGTCGCACGTGGCGCAGGCCGACACGCCCCGGCCCATGTACGCCTCTTCGGACGGGAGTCCCAGGTAGCGGGCCGACGCGCCGGTGGCGATGATGAGCGCATCGCAGGTGTACTCGCCGCTGTCGCCGACGAGGCGCAGCGGCCGCTCGCGCAGGTGCGCGGTGTGAATGTGGTCGAAGATCAACTCGGTGGCAAAGCGTTCGGCGTGCTTTTGGAAGCGCGCCATGAGATCGGGGCCCTGGACGCCGTCGGCGTCCGCCGGCCAGTTGTCGACCTCGGTGGTCGTCATGAGCTGGCCGCCTTGCGCCAAGCCGGTGACGAGCACGGGCGCGAGGTTGGCACGTGCCGCGTATACTGCGGCGGTGTAGCCGGCGGGACCGGAGCCCAGGATGAGCAGGCGGGCGTGTTTCGTCGACATCGCGATTCGTCTCGGTGGAAGGGTCGGGTCGAGTGTAGCCGATCCCGATCGCGACGTTCGGCGTGGCCGTGCGCCGGGACTGGCCGCGTGCGGGGTGTCGCCCGTATAATGGGCTTTATGAGCTCCTGGCTGCAAACCGATGTTTTTTAACGGCAACGCAACCGCCAATCGCCGGCTAGGCGCCGTCGCCACCGGCACCGTGTCGCCCCAGTTCGCGCGGATCCTGCGCGAGTCCGTCTGGCTCCTCGTCGCGGTCGCCGTCGCGTATCTCGCGCTCATTCTCGTCACCTACGCGCGCGGCGACCCCGGGTGGTCGTTCACCGGAAGCGGCGAGCCGGTGCGTAACGGCGGTGGCGCGGTGGGCGCCTGGCTCGCCGACCTCCTGCTCTACCTCTTCGGTGCCTCGGCGTGGTGGTGGGTCGTCGGCGGCGCGGTGCTCGTCGCGCACGGGTGGCGCCGTGCCGCGCACCCCGACGGGCTCGACGCGCCCCCGGTCGGCTGGCGCGTCCTGGGCTTCAGCGTCGTCCTCATCGCGTCGGCGGCCTTCGAGGCGCTGCGGGCGTGGCAATGGGGGGCGCTCCCGCTCGGGCCGGGTGGTGCCTTCGGTGGCTCGCTCGGGCGTGCCCTCGCCCGGGGCTTTGGTTACAACGGCGGCACGCTCTTCCTGCTGGCCGCCCTTGCCGTGGGCCTGTCGCTCCTCTTCGGGATCTCGTGGCTGCGGGTCATGGAACGCATCGGTGCCGCGGTCGAAGCGCTGGTCGCGGTCATCCGCAAGCGGCTCGCTGAAGCGGAGGACCGGCGCATCGGCGAGGAAGCGGCAGCCGAGCGCGAGCACGTCGTGCTCGCCAAGCGCGAGGACGAGGACGAGCGGGAGCCGGTCGTCGTCGTACCGCCGCCGCCGCCTCCGGTGAAATCCGAGCGCGTGGTGAAGGAGCGGCAGCGACCGCTTTTTTCCGACATGCCGGACTCGAAGCTCCCGCCGCTCGCCTTGCTCGAAGAGGCGCCGCCGGCGCAGGAGACGGTGAGCCACGAGACGCTCGAATTCACCTCGCGCCTGATCGAGCGCAAGCTCGCCGACTTCGGCGTGTCGGCGCGCGTCCTCGCCGCGTATCCGGGCCCGGTGATCACCCGCTACGAGATCGAGCCCGCGGTCGGCGTGAAGGGCGCGCAGATCGTCAACCTCATCAAGGATCTCGCCCGCGCGCTGTCCGTCGTCTCGATCCGGGTGGTCGAGACGATCCCCGGCAAGTCGTGCATGGGCCTCGAGTTGCCCAACGCACGGCGGCAGACGGTGAAGCTCGTCGAGATCCTGTCGTCGGCGACGTACAACGATACGGCGGGGGCGCTGACGCTCGCGCTGGGCAAGGACATCGCCGGCAAGCCCGTCGTGGCCGACCTGGCCCGCATGCCGCACCTGCTCGTCGCTGGCACCACCGGCTCGGGGAAGTCGGTCGCGGTGAACGCGATGATCCTGTCGCTCCTCTACAAGGCGGAGCCGCGGCAGGTGCGGCTCATCCTGATCGATCCCAAGATGCTCGAGCTGTCGATGTACGAAGGCATCCCGCATCTGCTCGCCCCGGTCGTCACCGACATGAAGCAGGCGCCGCAGGCGCTCAACTGGTGCGTGGGCGAGATGGAGCGCCGCTACAAGCTCATGTCGCAGCTTGCGGTCAGGAACCTGTCGGGCTTCAACGCCAAGGTCGCCGAGGCGAAGAAGGCGGGCACGCCGCTGCTGAATCCGGTAAGCGCGACTCCCGATGCGCCCGAGCCGTTGGAGGAACTCCCGCTCATCGTCGTCGTCGTCGACGAGCTCGCTGACCTCATGATGGTCACCGGCAAGAAGATCGAGGAGCTCATCGCCCGCATCGCGCAGAAGGCCCGCGCGGCAGGCATCCACCTCATCCTCGCCACGCAGCGGCCTTCGGTCGACGTCATCACCGGGCTCATCAAGGCGAACATCCCGTCGCGCATCGCCTTCCAGGTGGCGAGCAAGGTCGACTCGCGCACGATCCTCGACCAGATGGGCGCCGAGGCGCTGCTGGGACAGGGCGACATGCTGTTCCTGCCGCCCGGGACCGGGTATCCGCAGCGCGTGCACGGCGCCTTCGTGTCGGACAACGAGGTGCATCGCGTCGTCGAGCACCTCAAGGCGCAGGGCGATCCGCAGTACGTCGAGGGCCTCCTCGAAGGGGGCAGCGACGGCGGGGGCGAGGGAGGCGTTGCCGTCGACGGTGGTGACGCCGAGTCCGATCCGATGTACGACCAGGCCGTCGCCGTGGTGCTGAAGACGCGGCGACCGTCGATCTCGCTCGTGCAGCGGAACCTGCGCATCGGCTACAACCGCGCGGCCCGCCTGCTCGAGCAGATGGAGCGTGCGGGCCTGGTCTCGCCGATGCAAGGCAACGGCAATCGCGAGGTGCTCGTGCCGGCCGCCAAGGGCGAGAGCTGATGCGTCGTCGGGTCGCGCTGGCGGCGGCCGCGCTCGTCGGTCTTGCCGCCCCCGCTGCGGCGGGGCCGGTCGAGACCTATCTCACCGGGCCACGTTACTGTCCGCAGGGGATTGCCGCCACCGCGCCGCGCATCAGCGAGGCGCAGGCGATCGCGCGCACGAAGACGATGCTGCCGCAAGACTTCTGCGGCCCGACGCTCTTCGTGTCCGGCTGCACCTACGACGTCGAGAACGAATACGACTCGTGGCGCGTGTACGTCCACCAGTACAAGGACGTGGGCGGCCGACCGGACAAGGGCGGACTCCTCCACACCTATCTCATCCTCGATGCGGTCGGCAACTGCCTCGCGCACATTCCCGGGACCGAGTTCGGAGCCAACCACTGATGGTCACGCGTCTGATCGCCGCCTGCGCCCTTGCGGCGCTGGCCATGCTCGCGGAGGGCGCGACGCTCGATCGGCTGCGCGCGTTCGTCAAGGACACCCGCACCGCACGTGCGCAGTTCGTGCAGACCGTCGTCGACCGCAACGGGCGGCCCGGCGCGAGCGCCTCCGGCGAATTCCTGCTCGAGCGGCCCGGGAAGTTTCGCTGGACCGTGACCCGTCCCTACCGGCAGCTCCTCGTGGGTGACGGCGTGCGCGTGTGGATCTACGACGAGGACTTGAACCAGGTCATCGTGCGTCGTCTGGGGGACGCGCTCGGGGCGACCCCGGCCGCGCTCCTTGCCGGGGATGCCGACGTCGAGCGCGCCTTCACCTGGCAGGACCTGCCGGCCGCCGACGGCCTCGACTGGCTCGCCGCGACACCCATCGACACCCAGAGCAGCTTCACCGAGATCCGTCTGGGTTTCGACGCGAAGGGACTCGCCGCGCTCGAGTTGGTCGATGCCTTCGGGCAGCGCAGCCGGGTGCGCTTCACCGCGTTCGAGCGCAATCCGCAGCTGCCCGCCGGATCGTTCAGCTTCACCCCACCCAAGGGCGCGGACGTCATCGGAGAGAAGTAGCCCGCGTCTTACCCGGGCCCGCCGTGCGCCCCGCGCCAGGCGCGTACCCGCGGATGGTCGAGCACCGTGCGATCGACGACGAACTCGGGCACGCGACCGTGCAGCGCGTCGACGATGCTTTGCAAGCCGGTGATCGCCATGTTGTGGAAGCACTCGTCGGTCCAGCACAGCGAGTGCGGCGTCACGATGACGTTGTCCATTGCGAGCAGCGGATTGGCGGGATCGACCGGCTCCTGCTCGAAGACGTCGAGCGCGGCGCCGGCGATGCGTCCCTCGCGCAGCGCGTCGATGAGCGCCGCCTCGTCGACGACGGGCCCACGCGAGACGTTGATGAAGTACGCCGAGCGCTTCATCCGCGCGAACTCGGCCACACCGATGAGGTGGCGTGTGCCGTCGTTGAGCAGCGGAATGGCGACGACGAAATCGGCGGCGCCGAGCAGCGTCGGCAGATCGACCTTGCGCGCACCGATGTAGGCGAGTTCCACGGCGTTGACGTACGGATCGCAGGCGACGAGCTTCAAGTCGAACGTGCGCGCCATGCGCAGCAGTTCCTTGCCGATGCGCCCCGCGCCGATCACGCCCAGCGTGCGGCCGGTGAGCCCCATGCCCATGTGGTCCATGCGCTCGTCCCAGCGCTCGGTTCGCGTGAGCCGGTCCTTGACCATGAGCTTTCCGGCCAGCGCCAGGATGAAGGTGAGCGCGATCGTCGCCACCGGGCGCGGCATCGGCATCGGCGTATGCGTGACGAGGACGCCGGCCTTCGTCATCGCCGCGACGTCGACCGAGTCGTAGCCGACCCCGTGGCGCGCGATCACCCGCAGGCGAGCATCGGCGCGCGCGACCACCGACGCCGGCGTGCGCGCCATGTTGACGTAGATCGCGTCGTAGCGGGCGCCGTGCTCGGCGGTCAGCTCGCGTACCACGGTCGGCAGGTACTCCCATTCGAGCTGGTCGTCGTCGTCGAGCACGGCGAGCGCCTCGCGTCCGAAGGCGGGCTCGCCGCGCGAGTCGAGGATGTCGCGCGTGATGCCCACGCGGAAACGTGCGGTCATGAGGTGCCCTTGAGAATGTCGAGTCCGTGCTTGAGCGCCTTCTGCAGCAGCGCCTGGTCGATGCCGTACGCCATGAGGCGAAAGCCGTGCGCCCGGTATTCGCGCGCCGAGCGCTCGTCGGTGGCGAGGAAGGCCGCGGTCTTGCCGTACCGCGCGCACGCCGCGACGATGCGCCGCACCGCGGCGAGATAGTCCGGATGCGTGAACTCGCCCGGGATGCCGAGGAAATTGGTGAGGTCGAAGTGGCCGAGCCACAGGGCGTCCACACCCTCGACGGCGGCGATCGCCTCGACGTCGGCAAGGCCCCGCGCCGTCTCGATTTGCGCGATCACCAGCGTGCGCGCGTGAATGGCCGCCATCTTGGCGCGCACGTCACCCTCCTGATACGCGTCGTGCGCGAAGCCGAAGGCGGCACCGCGCCGGCCCTGCGGCGGGTAGCGCGTGCACGCGACGATGTCTTGCGCCTCCGCGGCGCTGTCGACCATCGGCACCATCACGCCGAGCGCGCCCAGGTCGAGCGCGCGGGCGATGAAGTGATACTCCCCGCGCGGCACCCGAACCAGTGCGACGAGGTCCTGCGCAGCGGCAAGCGCGAGCTGGAGCTTCAGTGTCTCGAAGCCGAGCCCGGTATGCTCCATGTCGAAGAGGATGAACTGGGCTCCGGCGTTGCGGCTGATCTGCGCGATCCCTGGCGAGAAGCACTCGAAAACCATCGTGCCGAACGCGCACTCGCCGCGGGCGAGACTGTCCTTGACCGGATTCGTCCTCATGCTGGGTGGCTTGTCATTCGAGCGTGAAGGGCGCGACTCTACCCTGCATAATGCCCCGCAGCAACGTACCGGCACGGCGAGTCGCCGTCTCGTGACGATGCTCGCGTGCCGCCTGCCATGAGCGATCTCTTCTCCACGACGGACCCGCCGTCACCTTCGGTCACCGACGCCGCGGCCGCACCGCTCGCCGAGCGCTTGCGGCCACGCACGATCGCCGAAGTCGTCGGGCAGCGGCACCTGCTCGCACCGGGCCAGCCGCTTGCGGTGGCCTTCGCCTCGGGCAAGCTGCATTCGATGATCCTGTGGGGGCCGCCCGGTGTGGGCAAGACCACGCTCGCGCGCCTCATGGCCGACGCCTTCGCGGCGGAGTTCACGGCGCTCTCGGCGGTGCTCTCCGGTGTCAAGGACATTCGCGACGCGGTGGCGCGCGCGCAGGCGACCCGCGAGCACGCGGGACGCGCCACCATCCTCTTCGTCGACGAGGTGCATCGCTTCAACAAGGCGCAGCAGGACGCCTTTCTGCCGTACGTCGAAAACGGCACGGTGACCTTCATCGGCGCCACGACCGAAAACCCTTCCTTCGAGGTCAACGGCGCGCTGCTGTCGCGGGCGACGGTCTACGTGCTGGAGCCGCTCTCCGATGCGGATCTCGCGGTGCTGCTCGATCGCGCACTCGCCCTGGCCGCCCCCGACCTTGGGCTGGCGCCGCCGGCCCGCGACGCCCTCGTGGCCCACGCGGACGGCGATGGACGCCGCCTCGTGAACCTGGTCGAGCAGGTTGCCGTCGCGGCGGTGCAGGCGGGGCTTGCCACGGTCGATGTCGCCTTCGTCGAGACCGCGGTCGCGCGGCGCACGCGACGCTTCGACAAGGGCGGCGAGGCCTTCTACGACCAGATCTCGGCGCTGCACAAGTCGGTGCGAGGTTCGGCGCCGGATGCCGCGTTGTACTGGCTGTGCTGCATGCTCGACGGTGGCGCCGATCCGCGCTACCTCGCCCGGCGCATGATCCGGATGGCGGTCGAGGACATCGGCCTCGCCGATCCCCGCGCGCTGCGCCTCGCGCTCGACGCGGCCGAGACCTACGAGCGCCTGGGCTCGCCGGAAGGCGAGCTCGCACTCGCCGAATGCGCGCTCTACCTCGCCGTGGCCGCGAAGTCGAATGCGACGTACACCGCATTCAACGAGATGCGCGCGCACATTGCCGCAGACGGCACGCGGCCGGTTCCGCTGCGCCTGCGCAATGCGCCGACGCGGCTCATGAAGAATCTGGGCTACGGCGAAGGCTATCGCTACGCGCACGACGAGGTCGATGCGTACGTTGCCGGAGCGACGTATCTGCCCGACGGCATGCCGCCGCGCACGTTCTACACGCCGACCGATCGCGGCCTCGAGGCGCGCATCCGCGACAAGCTCGACGCGCTGCGTTCGCGCGATCGCGCGGCCGAAGACGCGGCACCACCCCCGCCGCAGTCGGGCGACGACGGCGCGCAGTAACACGCCGGCGATGCGGGCACCACCGTCGTCGGTACCGCACGCACCGCCGGGTCGCGCGTGGTGCCAGGCGTCGGGCGTGGCCCGAGGCGCGCTGCAACCCTCTGATAGAATTGACGAATGCTCGACGTCAATCTGTTGCGTAACGATCTATCGGGTGTCGCCGCCGGCCTGGCCAAGCGCGGGATCACCCTCGACACCGCCCGTTTCGAGGCCCTCGAAACCGCGCGCAAGGACATCCAGGTGCGCACGCAGGACCTGCAAGCCCGGCGCAACGCGGCGAGCAAGGAGATCGGCGCGTTGAAGGCGAAGGGGCAGGACGCTTCCGCGGCGCTCGCGCAGGTCGCGGGGCTCGGTGACGAGGTGAAGCGCCTCGAGGTCGAACTCGAAAGCGTGCAGGCGCAGGTGCGTGAATTCCTCCTCATGCTCCCCAACCTCACGCATGCGAGCACGCCCGAGGGCCGGTCCGCCGACGACAACGTCGAGATCCGTCGTTGGGGCACGCCGCCCGAGTTCCATTTCACGCCGAAGGACCACACCGACATCGGCGAGGGCCTGGGCCTGCTCGATTTTCCGGCTGCGGCCAAGCTCGCCGGCGCGCGCTTCTCGTTCCTGCGCGGCGACCTCGCTCGCCTGCATCGCGCCCTTGCGCAGTTCATGCTCGACACGCATACGCGCGAGCATGGCTACACCGAGTGCTACACACCGTATATCGTCAACGCCGATGCGCTGGTCGGCACCACGCAGCTGCCGAAGTTCGAAGCCGACATGTTCGCGGTGCAAAAGGGCGGGGCGGAAAGTGACGCCGAGCGCATGTACCTCATCTCCACGGCGGAGATCACGCTCACCAACAGCGTGCGCGACGAGATCCTCGATGCCGGCGCGCTACCGATCAAGCTCACCGCGCACACGCCGTGCTTCCGTTCCGAGGCGGGCAGTTACGGCAAGGACACCCGCGGCATGATCCGCCAGCACCAGTTCGACAAGGTCGAGCTCGTGCATGTCGTGCACCCCGACCAGTCGTACGCCGCGCTCGAGGAGCTCACCGGGCACGCGGAAGCGATCTTGCAGCGGCTCGGCCTGCCGTATCGGGTGATGGCGCTGTGCAGCGGCGACATCGGCTTCGCGGCAGCCAAGACCTACGACCTCGAGGTGTGGCTGCCCGGCCAGAACGCGTATCGCGAGATCAGCTCGTGCAGCAACTGTGAGGCGTTCCAGGCGCGACGGATGCAGGCGCGCTTTCGCAATGCGCAGGGCAAGCCCGAACTCGTGCACACGCTCAACGGCTCGGGGCTCGCCGTCGGGCGAACCCTCGTCGCCGTGCTCGAGAACTACCAGCAGGGTGACGGCTCGGTCATCGTGCCGCCGGCGCTGCGGCCGTACATGGGTGGGCAGGCGCACATCATCCGGGCACCGCAGGCGACGCGCAGCGCGACCTGACCGCCTCCCGCAACGCGGGTTCGCATCCCGAGGCGGCGCGCACCGCGACGGGAGCGCGCCACCCGCAGGCTGACGCGCCGTCAGCGCAGATTCCCCGTGTGCCCCAGCGAGTAGCGGCCCGGCTGCGGCCACACCGTGAGTCCGTGCGGCTCCTTGCCGACGGGGATCGTCTTCACCGCGCCGCTCGTCGTATCGAACGCGTACACCGCGTTGTCGTAGCGACCCGACAGCCACAGCCACTTGCCGTCGGCGCTGACGTTGCCCATGTCGGGGCTGCCGCCGCCGGGGATCGGCCACGTCGCGACGACCGTTTGCGTCGCGAAGTCGATCACCGACACGCTTCCCTTGCCCTTGGTCGGACCGTGGATCTTGTTCGAGCCGCGGTTGGCGACGTAGAGCTTGGTGCCGTCGCGCGAGGGGTAGAGCCCATGCGTGCCCTTGCCGGTGGCGATGAATCCCGTCTGCCGGAAGGTGGCGAAATCGACGACGTGAACGCCGTCGGCCATCATGTCGGCGACGAAGAACGTCTTGCCGTCCGGGGAGGCGCGAATGTCCTGCGGCATGCCTTTCGCGCTCGACTTCGCCATCGCGTGGCCCGGCGCCCCTTTGGCGCTCGAAGGCGTTGCCTTGCCGGGTGCGACGAGTTGCGTGTAGCCCAACACCTTGCGCTCGACGAGGTCGATCTTCGCGATGCTGCCCGCGAACTCGCAGGTGAAGATCGCGTAGCGGCCATCGATCGAGAAATCGGCATGATTGATGCCGGCGCATTGCGGCACCTCGATGCTGTACTGCATCTGCATCGTGCGTGGATCGCGAAAATCGAGGCGCTTCAACGCTTCGGCGACGATGATCGCCGACTTGCCGTCGGGCGTGAAATACATGTTGTAGGGGTCGTCGACCGGAAGCGCCTTGCCCGGCTTGCCCGTGCGCGGATCGATCGGCGTGACGCTGCCCTTGTTGGTGTTCTCGGCATTGTTGGCGACCCACAGCGTGCGCAGGTCCCAGGCCGGCACCACGTGCTGCGGATTGAGTCCGACGTTGAACCGTGCGACCACCGTGAACGTCGCCGGATCGATCACGTAGACGTCGCTCGACTGGATGTGCGGCACGTACACGCGCGGCAGGTCGCGCGCGACTTCGGGGTTCAACTTGCCGGCGGCGGTCTCGCTGTACAGGTTATGGGGGTCGACGACGGCAGGCATGCCGGGGACGGTGGCGATCGCACCGGGAGTCGCGGCGGCGCTCGGTGACTGTGCGGCGCCGGGGCCGGAGACCAGCACGAGGGCAGCGAGCACGGTGACGGGGACGAGGACGGGGAAGGTCAAGAGAGGCTCCAGGCGGTGGCAATGAAATCGATGGTCAGCGGTGTGTCGCGGCACGTATCGCGGCAACGCTCTGCGCGACGATGGCGTCGACGGCGCTCTGTCCGAGTGTCGCGCTCGCGCGCGCCGGATCGCCGGTCACGCCGGGCGGTGGCTTTTCCGGCAAGCGTTCGGTGCGCACCTGCGCGGGGTCGATGGCGAGCATGAGCGAGGTATCGGCGAGGCCGGCGTGGGTGCCGATCTCGCCGGGCGCATAGCCCTGCTTGCGCAGCGTGGCGGCAAAGCCGCTCGTGGCGGCGCGGTAGTACGCGGCGATCGCGTGCGCACGCACCGGGCTTGCGGCCCATTCGCGATCGAGCGCGGCGGCGACCGCCTGGTTGTCTTTCTGGTAGTCCCCGTGATCGCCCAGGAAGACGACGTCGCGGAAGCCGGCGAGCTTGAAGCTTCGCCCCGCGGCGATCAGCACCTGCCGATAGACGTCGGCGGGCACCGAGATCGTGCCGGGATAGCGCATGTGCCCGGTCGGGGGCGACAGCGCACCTTCCGGCACGTAGGCGAGCACCGGCGCGACGAGCGCGTCGCCGAGTTCACGCGCGATGCGCGCGGCAAGCGCGCGTGCCCGCACGTTGTGCTTGCCGAGCGTCAGGTGCGCGCCGCTTTGCTCGGTGCCGCCGATCGGGACGAGGATCGTCGTGGCCCCCGCGGCGATCCGCTGCGCGAGCTCGGGTGAGGTGAGGTCCTCGAGGAAGACGGAGGACGGGGTGGCGGCCTGCGGTCCCGACGTCGACACGAGGCCGACGAGAAGGGCGATCCACGCGCGCGTGCGCCACGAGGCCGGGAGCATGATGGCGCGCATTCTACGCGTCGCGATCCGCGGCCGCTGCCGGGGATGGCCCGGGCGCAGCCGTCGCGCCGGCGCCCCGGCACGCTATAATCCGGCCGCGACATCGCAGCCGACTCCGTGCCCTTCGTGGCATCGGCTTCCCGATGCCGCATCGATCAACGGCGGGTCGCCCCGCATTGCAGTCCCGTGAACCTGGTCAGGTCCGGAAGGAAGCAGCCACAGCGGGGTCCTGCAAGTGCCGGGATCACGGCTCGCCACCTCACCCCTTAAACGCCGGATCGCGTCGTCTGCCCCATCTCCCATGAAGCACCTGGGCCGCCCCGATGGGGCGGGGCGACGCCGCCCGCCGTCGAGCAGAGGAACGCCATGAGCTACCAGGCACTCGCACGCAAGTGGCGACCGGCGACCTTCGCGGAGCTCTCGGGACAGGAGCACGTGGTGAAGGCGCTCACCAACTCGCTCGAGCGCGGTCGCCTGCATCACGCGTACCTCCTCACCGGGACACGCGGCGTCGGCAAGACGACGATCGCCCGCATCCTCGCCAAGAGCTTGAATTGCGCGCAGGGCGTGACGGTGACGCCGTGCGGCGTGTGCACCCCCTGTCGCGACATCGACGCCGGCCGTTTCGTCGATCTCCTCGAACTCGACGCCGCCTCGAACACCGGCATCGACGACATGCGCGCGATCCTCGACAACGCGCGCTATGCCCCGACCGTCGGACGCTACAAGGTCTATCTCATCGACGAGGTCCACCAGCTGTCGAAGGCGGCGTTCAACTCGATGCTGAAGACGCTCGAGGAGCCGCCCGAGCACGTGCGCTTCGTGCTTGCCACGACCGATCCGCAGAAGATTCCGATCACGGTCCTGTCGCGCTGCCTGCAGTTCAACCTGAAACCGCTCACCCCGCAGCTCATCGCCGCACGCCTCGCGTTCATCGTCGAGGCGGAGGCGGTTGCAAGCGACCCGGCGGCGGTCGCGCTGCTCGCCGCGGCTGGCCGGGGGTCGCTGCGCGACAGCCTGTCGCTGCTCGACCAGGCGATCGCCTTCGGCGGTGGCGAGGTGCGCGAAGACGTCGTTCGCACCATGCTCGGCACCGTCGATCGCGAGTACGCCTACCGCATCGCCGACGCGCTTGCCGCCAACGACGGAACCGCACTCCTGGCCGAGAGCGATGCCCTCGCCGAGCGTGGGCTCGCGGCGCTGCCCGCGCTGGACGAGATCGCTTCGCTTTTTCACCGCATCGCGGTCGCCCAGGTGGTGCCGGCCGCTGCCGGCGCGTTCGACGACGCGGAGCGCGTGCGCGCGCTCGCGGCTCGCTTCACCCCCGAAGCGGCGCAACTGCACTATCAGATCGCGACGCAAAGCCGTGCCGACGTGGCGCGCGCGCCCGACGAGGCGGCCGGCATGACGATGGCGCTGCTGCGCATGCTTGCCTTCGCGCCGATCGTGGACGGCGACCCCGAACCGCCGGGCGCGCCGGCGCGCGCGGCTCGGGGCGAGGCGACGGGCGCGTCGGGGTCGGCGTCGGCACCGAAGGATGCGGCGGCGGCTTCGGCGTCGACGCCGCAGCGCCCGGCGCCAGCGACCCGGGCCCGTGGCGGACGTCACGCCGCCACCGAGGTTCCGGCAGCGGAAGAGGCGGCACCGCCGCCGCGCGCGCGCCCCGAGGCACCCGCCGCCGCCGAGGCGGCAGGGCGCGAGATGCGGCCGCTGCCCACCGAACCCGACGCCTGGCCGGCCTTTGTCGCCTCGCTCAAGCTCACCGGCATGGCCGCGCAGCTCGCCGCGCAGACCGGCCTCGTCTCGCTCGTCGGGCACGTGCTGACGCTCGCCTTGCCCGTTTCCGCCAGGCACCTCACCGACAAGGTCTTCGCCGACAAGCTCACGGTCGCGCTCGACAAGGCCACGGGACGCAAACTTCGGCTCGCTTTCGAGGTCGGAGTACCGGCCAGTGCATCACTGGCCGACACCGAGCAGCGCAAGCGCGCCGAGGCCAGGGTCGAGCGCGAGGCGGCGTTTCGCGACGAGCCCTTCGTCCGCGATCTCGTCGCGCGCTTCGACGCCGCGGTGCGCACCGACACCATCGCGCCACTCGCCGACGACGGCGAGGCGACCTGATTTTTTGCACGAAAGGCACACGCCCATGATGAAGAACCAGCTCGCCGGGCTCATGAAGCAGGCCCAGCAGATGCAAGACAACATGAAGAAGGCGCAGGAAGAGCTCGCCAGCACCGAGGTCGAGGGGCAGGCGGGGGCAGGGCTCGTCAAGGTCACGATGACGTGTCGCCACGCGGTGAAGCGCGTCGCCATCGACCCGTCGTTGTTGGCCGAGGATCGCGACATGCTCGAGGATCTCGTCGCGGCCGCCTTCAACGATGCCATTCGGCGCGTCGAGACGACGACGCAGGAGAAGATGGCGGGACTCACCGCCGGCATGCCGCTGCCGCCAGGCTTCAAGCTCCCGTTCTAGCGAGCTCGCGCCCGCACCCACCTTTCGCCGTTCGCCGCGATCGCATGGCCCTGACCGAACCTCCCCCGCGCGAACCGGTCGTGAGCCTCGATGCGCTCGTCAAGGCGCTGCGCTGCCTGCCCGGCGTGGGTCCGAAGGCGGCGCAGCGCATGGCGCTGCACCTCATGCAGCACGATCGCGACGGTGCGCGCGCGCTCGGCCAGGCGCTCGTGCACGCGGCCGATGCGATCCGCCACTGCGAGCGCTGCAACACCTTCACCGAGGAGGCGACCTGCAATCTGTGTCGCTCGTCGCGGCGCGACCCCACGCTCCTGTGCGTCGTGGAGACCCCGGCTGATCTGCTCATGGTCGAGCAGGCGCAGGCGTATCAGGGGCTGTACTTCGTGCTGATGGGCCGCCTCTCGCCGCTCGACGGTGTCGGGCCGCGCGAGATCCACCTCGAGCGCCTCATCCGGCGCGCCACCGACGGCATCGTGCGCGAGGTGATCCTCGCCACCAATTTCACCAACGAAGGCGAGGCGACCGCGCACTACATCGGCGAACTCCTCGCCACGCGCGGTCTTGCCATCTCGCGGCTCGCGCGGGGCGTTCCGGTCGGCGGCGAACTCGAGTACGTCGACGCCGGCACGCTCGCCCAGGCGCTGCGCGAGCGGCGCCCCGTCACACGTTAGCGAACCACGATCCACCCACCCGATCCTCAACTGCACGTCGTTGCGCCCGGCGACGTCCTGTCCGGAGAGTCCATGACGCACCCCACCAAGCCACCTCGCACCGTCCCGACGCCCCCCGGTGTCGCCGCACGACCACGCCGCCGCCGCTTCCTCGCTGCCGCCACCGGGGCCGCCGCGGGTGCCGCGTCGATCGGCTTGCCCATGGTTGCGCGCGGGCAGGCCGGTCCCGTCACGCTGCGCTGGCAGTCGGCGTGGCCGGCGAAGGACATCTTCCACGAGTACGCCGTCGACTACGCGAGGAAGGTGGGTGACATGACCGGCGGCGACCTGAAGATCGACATGCTTCCGGCCGGCGCCGTGGTTCCCGCGTTCGGGCTCCTCGACGCGGTATCGAAAGGGGCGCTCGACGGCGGCCACGGCGTGCTCGTCTATCACTACGGCAAGGATCCGGCGCTTGGGCTCTGGGGCTCGGGTCCCGCCTTCGGCATGGACGCCAACATGCTGCTCGCGTGGCACCGCTACGGCGGAGGCCAGGAGCTTCTGGCGAAGGTCTATGCCGCGTTGGGCGCCAACGTCGCGTCCTTTCTCTACGGGCCGATGCCCACCCAGCCGCTCGGCTGGTTCAAGAAGCCGGTGACCAAGATCGGTGACTTTGCCGGGCTCAAGTTCCGCACGGCGGGTCTGTCCACCGACGTCTTCACCGGAATGGGCGCCGTTGTCGACCCGCTGCCCGCCGACGCGATCGTGCAGGCGATGAGCAAGGGGGTGATCGATGCGGCCGAGTACAACAACATGACGTCCGATCGCCAGCTCGGCCTGCCCGACATGGCGTCGGTGTGCATGCTGCAAAGCTTCCATCAAAACGCCGAGCAGTTCGAGATTCTCGTCAACCGCGATCGGTTCAAGGCGCTGCCCGCCGCGATGCAGGCGATCGTCGCGCATGCCGTCGACGCGGCGTCGGCGGATCTCGCCTGGAAGGCCATCGACCGCTATTCGAAGGACTATCGCGAGTTGCAGGCGAAGCAGGGCGTGCGCTTCTACAAGACGCCCGATGCCGTGCTGCAAACGGAGCTCGAGGTCTACGACAAGGTCACCGCGAAGAAGGCGTCCGAGAGCCCGCTCTTCAAGGAGATCCTCGACTCGCAGCGGGCCTTTGCCGAGCGCGCGGTGCGCTGGGACATGGACGGCACGGTGAATCGGCGCATGGCATACAACCACTACTTCGCCAGGAAGGGCTGGCCGTTCAAGAAGGGGTAGGCCACATCCGGCCACGTCGAGGCGACACGGCGCCACGGCGCCACGGCGCCGCGCGCACCGGCGCAGGCGAGGCCCGCGTCGCCCCACCCCCACACAGGCGCGCCTATCGGTAGTACTCTTCGATCGACGGGCGCGGACTCCCCGCCGCGCCGGCTCACCGAGGAGGCGCCATGCTGGTCAGCGAGATCCTGCGCATCAAGGGCAACGCACTCTTCACGACCGCTCCCGACGGCGCGGTGCTCGATGCCGTCAAGGTGATGGTCGACAACGACATCGGCTCGCTCGTGGTGATGGACCACGGGCGTATCGCGGGCATCCTCACCTTCCGCGAGATCCTCGCCGCACTGGCGAGCGGGGAAGGGGCGCTCGGCAAGCGTACGGTCGCCGAGATCTGCGATCGCGATCCGTTCACCTGCGCCCCGAGTCTCGACGTCATGTCGCTGCGCGGGGCAATGCTCGAGCGCCACGCGCGCTACGTTCCGGTGATGGCCGACACCACGCTCGAAGGCGTGGTCTCGTTCCATGACGTCGCCAAGGCGGTGTACGAGGAGCAGATCTTCGAGAATCGCATGCTGAAGAGTTATATCGGTGATTCGCCCGCCGCCACGCTGTGAGCGGCCCTCTTCGTACGCGAGCCCAGCGCAAATAGTGTGATACCCTCGTTCGCACTGCGTTAATCACGCAGCGTGCACCGCAACCGGTGCGCGCGGAGCAACAGCAACGGCGCGACGCGGTTTCGCCGCGAGCGCTCGCCGCCGCCGCACGCGGTCACGGCGATATCGTGGGCATCGCGATCGCCCCCGTCACGGCCCAGCGCCGGACGAGCCCTCTGCCGTCCCACATCACTCCAGAGGAGGCCAATCATGGAATGTCACATCACGACTGAAGCCGCACAGTTGCCGCGCAGGCTGCGTGCCGCGCACCGCACCTGGCCGCACTTGGCCGGCGCGGTCGCGCTCGCGGCCGCCTGCGTCGGATGGGTGGCGCCGGCCACAGCGCAGTCCAAGTTCCCCGACCATACGATCAACTACATCATTCCGTTCGCGCCGGGGGGCGAGTCGGATATCGCCGCGCGTCTGCAGGAGCCGTTCTTCAAGAAATACGCGGGAGTGACCGTTGCCATCCAGTACCGCACCGGCGCCGGAGGCGCCACGGCCTGGGCGCAATTGAACAACATGGAGAATACGGGCTACACGATCATGGGGACGAACCTGCCCCACATCGTCTTGCAACCCATGCAAAAGGGCTCCGGGTACGACACCGATGACCTGCAGAACGTCTACTGGTTCCAGTACACGCCCGACGCGTTGATCGTCCCGGCGGCGAGCCCGTACAAGACACTGAAGGAACTCGTCGACTACGCCAAGAAGAATCCGGCCAAGCTCACGGTCGGCGGGACCGGGACGGCTTCAGGCAATCAGGTGGCGCAGGTTCGCTTCGACAAGATCGCGGGTATCAAGACCACCTACGTGCCGTTCAAGGGAACCGGAGCGGTCAACACCGCGCTTCTCGGGCACCACGTCGATGCCTCGTGGGGTTACACCACCGTGCGCCTCGGGCTTGGCGACCAGGTACGTTGCCTCGCGGTGGCCATGCCGGCGCGACATCCCGCGATCCCCGACTGCCCGACCTTCAAGGAACTCGGATACGACATGATCGGTGGCGTCTACCGCGGCGTGGCCGTGCCGAAGACGACGCCCAAGGACATCCAGGAGAGGCTCTCCACGATTCTCGGCCAGATCAACAAGGACCCGGAATTCATCAAGCAGATGGAGAAGGCCGGATTCTCGATGGTCGACGTCGACCTCGCCGGCATGACCGCCTTCATGGCCAAGATGAAGAAGGAACTCGTTCCCGCAGCGCAGAGCCTGGGCCTCAAGCCTTGATTCACCGTGTTGCGGCCGGTGCGGGCGGTGCGGATCGCCGCCGCCCGTACCCAGGCGATGCCATGAGGTGAACGAGCGATGACCCCGGTCGACTTCCTCCTCGGCGCGCTGTCGGTGAACAATCTCCTGCTGTCACTCCTCGGGGTGGCAGCGGGGATCGTGATCGGTGCGCTGCCGGGATTGACGGCCACCATGGCCGTGGCCGTGCTGGTCCCGTTCACGTTCGGCATGAATGCGGCGTCGGGCCTCATCATGCTGGGCGCCATCTACATGGGCGCCATCTACGGTGGATCGTATTCCGCCATCCTGTTGAACACGCCCGGAACACCGTCGGCGATCGCCACGACCTTCGAGGGCTATCCGATGGCCAAGCGAGGGGACGGTGACCTGGCGCTGACGCTCGCGTGCCTGGTCTCCGTCTTCGGCGGGCTGTTCGGCGCCTTCGCGCTTCTCCTTATTGCACCGCCGATGGCGCAGTTCGCGCTGCGCTTCGGGCCGGTCGAGTACTTCTGGTTCGCGGTCTTCGGGCTCACCCTCATTGCCTCGCTCGGTGAGGAGAGCATGTTGAAGTCGTTGATCGGTTGTTGCCTCGGCTTGCTGCTCGCCATGATCGGGCTCGCCGAGGTGGGAGGCGACGTCCGCTTCACCGGCGGCACGTCGTTGCTCCTGGGGGGCATCGACATCGTGGCGGCGCTCATCGGGCTTTACTGCGTTCCGGTGCTCATCGACCTGGTGGCCACGCCAAAGCCGCACCTCGAGACGAGCAAGCACGGCGCCGGTTTCCGTCTGCACGATGCGATGGGCGTGATCCTGCGCGGCAAGTTCAACCTGATGCGCAGTTCGGTCATCGGCACCATCGTCGGCATCCTGCCCGGCGCCGGCGGCTCGATCGCCGCCATCGTCGCTTACGCCGAGGCGAAGCGCGGCGCGAAGGAGGGCGACGGCTGGGGCCACGGCAATCCGCAGGGGATCGTGGCCACCGAATCGGCCAACAACGCGACCGTGGGCGGTGGGCTCATCCCGACGCTCGTGCTGGGCATTCCCGGCACGCCCGTCGATGCCGTGATCCTCGGGGCACTCCTGGTGCAGGGAATACGCGTCGGGCCGAGCCTGTTCAGCGAACAGAGCTCGGTCTCGTACGTCTTCATGTATGGCCTCATCATCGCAACGCTCATCATGCTGCCGGTGGGGTTGCTGCTGGGCCGCTACGCCTTCAAGCTCATCATCTCGATTCCCAAGGAAGTGCTCACGCCGGCGGTTGCCTTCATGACGATCCTCGGCAGCTTCGCCATCAACAACGACGCCAACAACGTCGTGCAGATGGTGCTCTTGGGAGGCATCGGCTGGGTCCTCGGGCGCTTCGGGTTCTCGGTCACGCCCGTGGTGCTTGGGATCATCCTCGAATCCATCGCCGAAAGCGGCTTCGTCCAGGCCTACATCATCGGCGGCGCGCGCGGCTCGCTCGCTGGCGAGTTCCTGGGCAACCCCATCAGCATGGTCATCATCGGCCTCATCATCCTGTCCGTCGTCTACGCGACGATCCGGGGCCGCAAGCGTGGGAGCGTCAACGGCTGATGCCTGCCGCGGAGCAAGTGAAGCGCGATGTGCCGGGGATCGTGATCAGCGCGATCGTGTTCGGCATCGGCGTTCTGGTCCTCGTCGAGGCGCAGGAGTTCTCGCCCATGGGGTCGATCTTTCCGCGTACCGTGGCCGCGATCATGATGGTCTTTTGCGCCGCGTACATGATCGTGGCCTGGCGACGCCCGCAGCCGGCAGGGGTGGGCGAGCAGGGTTCGTCTCTTCGCCGTGTTGGCCTCTTCGCGGTGATGCTGCTGTGGTCGATCGCGTTTTCGACCGTCGGCTTCCTGACGACGAGCGTCATTGCGTATGCGGCGATCACGTTGCTCGCGACCTACGGACGCTGGACCGCGTCGCGAGTGGCAAGTCGACTCGTCGCCGGGATAGCGATCCTGGCGCTGTTCTACCTGCTGTTCAAGGTCGCGCTCCACGTTCCGTTGCCGAGCGGCTGGCTTTTGTAGGCAGCGGCGCGCAGCGCTACGACGCCGCCTGCATCACGAACATCGCCGGGCGTTTGGCGAAGCGGGTGGCATCCTCGTGGCGCCATGCCGCGACGGGGCGACGCACGATCGTTTCGCTCGCGAGGGTGAGGTCGCAGGCGACGCACACGTCGGTGTCGGCGCGTAGCGCTTGGGGTAGCGAGGCGATCATCGCCGCGTTGCGATACGGCGTCTCGATGAAGAGTTGCGCGCGCCCGAGCGTGCGTGACTCATCCTCGAGCCGGCGCAGCGCCGCGGTGCGTGCCGGTGGCGCCACCGGGAGATAGCCGTGGAAGGCGAAACCCTGTCCGTTCATGCCGGACGCCATGAGCGCGAGGAGGACGGCGGAAGGGCCGACCAGCGGCACGACGCGGAGGCCTTCGGCGTGCGCGGCGGCCACGAGCCGTGCCCCGGGATCGGCGACACCCGGACATCCCGCATCGGAGAGAAGGCCGAGGTCGTGCCCGCGGTGTGCCGGGGCGAGGAGCGCGGCGTGCGCGGCGCGATCTTCGGTCGCGGGCAGCGGCGTGACGACGAGGTTGGCGATCGGATGCGGCAGGTCGAGCGTTTTCAGGAACGCGCGGGCAGGCTTCGGCGTTTCCACGACCCAGTGCGTGAGCGCTCGCGCGACCACGATGGTGCGTGCCGGCAGGACGGCGTCCGGGGCGACGTGGCCCAGGAGGTTGGGAACGAGGTAGAGCGTGCCGGCGCTCATGGCGCGGTCGCGCTGTCGCGCAACGGATCGAGCCCTTCTGCACGCAGCATGCGACACAGGGCGATGAGCGGCAGGCCGATCAGCGCGGTGGGATCGTCGCTGACGATGCTCTCGAACAGGGCGATGCCGGAGGTTTCTGCCTTGACGCCGCCGGCGCAGTCGTACGGCGCCTCGCGGTCGAGGTACGCGGTGATCTCGTCGTCGCCGATCGACCGGAACGTGCTGGTGACGGGGATGAGCGCGGTTTGCACGCGCCCGCTCGCGGCGTGCACGAGGGCGAGCCCCGTGTGGAAGACGACGACCTGCCCGGACAGGCGGCGCAACTCGGCGTGCGCGCGCTCGCGGTTGCCCGGCTTGCCGATGAGCCGGCCCGCGCATTCGGCGACCTGGTCCGAGCCGATGACGAGTGCGTGGTCGTGACGAGCGGCCACCGCGCGGGCCTTGGCGATGGCCAGTCGCAGTGCCGTGGCCGCCGGCGCCTCACCGGGTGCGGCGGACTCATCGACCGCCGGCGCCGCGACTTCGAACGGGAGGCCCAGGCGCGCCAGGAGCTCGCGGCGGTAGCGAGACGTCGAGCCCAAGACCAGGGTGGGGGGCTTCTGCATTGTTTTTCCTACACTTTTACGCGTTCGCGGCTTTGACAGGAGTCCACTTTGTACACTAAAATCCCACCCTTTCGCGTGCCTGGCGGCATCGCCTTGCCGGGTCGCGCGACTGCCGCCCCGCCGGCCGGCGATGCCTTTTTGCAGGGGCAGGGCCCGCGCAGAACCGAAGACAGCGCCGCTCATGACGTCCACAGGAAAGTCGTTCGATGCCTTCCGGCTCGCCCGTGAGCGCGGCGTGCTGGAAGGCATGCTCGACCTCGCCGCCGCTTCGCGCCTGCGCGATCGCATCGCCGAGGACGCGGACCGCACGGAACCGGTGCGCTGGCGCATCGCCGGGACGACCGACGCGGCAGGGCGGCCGGCGCTTGCCATCCGCTTGGCCGGCGATGTGCCGGTGACGTGCCAGCGCTGTCTTGCGCCCTTGGCCTTCGAGGTCGAGCGGGAAACGGTCACCCTGCTCGCACGCAGCGAGCAGGAAGCCGACGCGCTCGACGCCAGCACCGACGACGAGGTTCTGGTCGCGGACCATCCGTTGACGGCGAGTGAACTGGTCGAGGACGAATTGCTCCTGACGCTGCCGTTCGCGCCGATGCACGAACCCGGCGCCTGCGCGGCGGGCAATGGGTAGAGACCAGGACCGATAGTCACACGTGGCCGGCACGACGCCTTGGGTTAGACTCGCCCGCCTGGGGTGAGCCTGTCATCCGGGGCCACGCCCACCGAATCCGAGCTTTCGAGGAGTAGAGCACCATGGCCGTTCAGCAGAACAAGAAGTCCCCATCCAAGCGCGGCATGCATCGCGCGCACGATTTCCTCACCACCCCGGCGCTCGCGGTCGAGCCCGTGAGTGGCGAGACGCATCTGCGTCATCACATCAGCCCGAGCGGGTACTACCGCGGCAAGAAGGTCGTCAAGACCAAGGCCGACGAGTAAGCCGGGCGCGCCTCGCCGCCGTGGCGATGCCGCACGTCAGGTTCACAGCGCACCATCCCGTGCCCCCGGTACGCATGGCGCGTCGGCGCGCCCGGTGAGCGTCACCGTCGCCGTCGATGCGATGGGCGGCGATCATGGCCCATCGGTCACGGTCGCGGCCGCGCTCGCGTTCCTCGATGCGCAGCCCGACGCGCGAGTCATCCTGGTCGGTATCGAGCCGGCGCTCAACGAAGTGCTCGGCCGCGCCCGTTCGCCGGCACGGGAGCGCTTGACCGTCCACGCCTGCACCGAGGTCGTGGCGATGGACGAGCCGCCGGCCGATGCACTGCGCAAGAAGAAGGACTCGTCGATGCGCGTGGCGGTGAATCTCGTCAAGGACGGCACGGCGCAGGCCTGCGTGTCGGCGGGCAACACCGGTGCGCTGATGGCGATCGCGCGCTTCGTCCTGAAGACTCTCCCAGGCATCGATCGGCCGGCCATCGCGTCGCAGTTGCCGACGCGGGCGGGCGTGACCACCGCGCTCGATCTCGGCGCGAATGTGAACTGCACCGCGGCGCAACTCGTCCAGTTCGCGGTGATGGGCAGCGCGCTCGCCACGGCGGTGGAGGGCATCGAGCGACCCACCGTCGGCCTGCTCAACATCGGTGAGGAGGACATCAAGGGAAACGACGTGGTCAAGGACACGGCGGAGCTCCTCAAGGCGGCACCGGTCAACTTCTACGGCAACGTCGAAGGCGACGACATCTACAAGGGGACGACCGACGTCGTGGTGTGCGATGGCTTCGTGGGCAACGTCGCGCTCAAGGTCTCCGAGGGGCTCGTCGTGATGCTCTACGACTTCCTGCGCGCCGAGTTCACGCGTAACGTGGCGCGCAAGCTGGCGGCCGTTGCCGCGATGCCCGCGCTGGGCGCGTTCAAGAAGCGCGTCGATCCCCGCCGCTACAACGGTGCCACGCTCGTCGGCCTTCGCGGCGTGGTGGTGAAGAGTCACGGCAGCGCCGACGCGATCGGCTTTCGCAATGCGATCGCCAAGGCGCACGCCGAGGTGGTCAACGGCGTCCTCGACAAGATCGCTCGCGAGATCGCGAGGATGCCGGCCACTGCCGGTGACGCGTCGCCGCCGCTGGCGACGGTGGGCAGCGATGCCCGCTAGGATCGCCGGCACCGGCCGGTACCTGCCGACCGAGGTCCTCACCAACGACGCCCTCGCCCAGCGCGTCGCGACGAGCGACGAGTGGATTCGCACCCGCACCGGCATTCGTCAGCGGCACATCGCGGCAGCGACGGAGCAGACCTCCGACCTCGCAGTGAACGCGGCGCGGGCGGCCATTGCGGCAGCGGGGATGCAGCCTGCCGACATCGATCTCATCATCGTCGCGACCGCCACGCCCGACATGATCTTTCCGGCGACGGCGACGATCGTGCAGGACAAGCTCGGTATCCGCCACGGCGGCGCCGCCTTCGACATCAGCGCCGTGTGCAGCGGCTTCGTCTACGCGCTGGCGATCGCCGAGCGCATGGTGAGCAGTGGCGGCGCCCGCAATGCACTCGTGATCGGCGCCGAGACGTACTCGCGCATCCTCGATTGGAGCGATCGCGGGACCTGCGTCCTCTTTGGCGACGGCGCGGGTGCGGTGGTGCTCGTGCCGGCGCCCGAGCCTGGCATCGTGACCGCGCACCTGCACGCCGATGGCAGTCACCGGCACATCCTGTGCGCACCGGGCGCGATCCAGCACGGCGCCATCACCGGTACACCCTTCGTCCACATGGACGGTGCGGCGGTGTTCAAGTTCGCCGTGAAGGTGATGGCCGACGTTGCCTTCGAGGCCCTCGCCGCCGCCGGGCTCTCGCCAACCGACGTCGACTGGGTCATCCCGCACCAGGCGAACATTCGCATCATGGATGCGACGATGAAGAAGCTGCACCTACCCGAGGAGCGGCTCGTGGTCACCGTCGACGTGCATGGCAACACGTCGGCGGCATCGATTCCGCTCGCGCTCGATACGGCGGTGCGCGACGGGCGCATTCGCCGCGGCCAGCATGTCCTGCTCATCGGTGTCGGCGGCGGTTTCACTTGGGGTTCGGTACTCGTTCGATGGTGAGGTGACGATGGCAAGGCTCGCATTCGTCTTTCCCGGGCAGGGCTCGCAGAGCGTGGGCATGATGGCTGGCTACACGGCGCATCCGGTCGTGCGCGAGACCTTTGCCGAAGCCTCGGCGGCACTCGGCGAGGATCTTTGGGCGCTGGTGGAAGACGGTCCTGCCGACGCGCTTGCGCGCACCACCAACACGCAGCCGGTCATGCTCACCGCCGGGGTGGCGGCGTGGCGCGCCTGGCTCGCGGAAGGGGGCGGGATGCCGGTCGTCGTCGCGGGGCACAGTCTCGGCGAGTACACCGCGCTCGTCGCCGCGGGCGCGCTCGCCTTTGCCGATGCGGTCCCGCTCGTGCGTTTTCGCGCGCAGGCGATGCAGGATGCCGTGCCCGCGGGTGTGGGTGCGATGGCCGCCATCATCGGCGGCGACGAGGAGGCCATCGTCGCCGCGTGCGCCGAGGCGGCGCAAGGCGAAGTGGTCGAGGCGGTGAATTTCAACGCGCCGGGCCAACTCGTGATCGCCGGGCACCGCGCCGCGGTCGAGCGGGCGATCGCCCTGGCCCGCGAGAAGGGCGCCAAGCGCGGTGTGATCCTTCCCGTGTCGGCACCCTTCCACTGCACGCTGCTGCGCCCGGCAGCCGAGGCGCTGGCGGCGAAGCTTGCGACGGTGCCCTTCGCGACGCCGACGATTCCGGTGATTCACAACGTCGACGTCGCCACGCACGCCGAACCCGACGCGATTCGTGAGGCACTGGCGCGGCAGGCGGCGCGTCCCGTGCGTTGGACGGCGACCATGCGCGCGCTCGGGGAGCGGGGCGTGACGCATGTCGCCGAAAGCGGACCCGGCATGGTGCTCACCGGCCTCGCGCGGCGCAGCATCGCCGGCGTGGTCACGTACGCGCTCGAGGACAGCGCCGCGATCCAGGCGGCGGTAAGGGAGATGCAAGGATGACGGCAAGTCTCGACACGCAAGTGGCGCTCGTCACCGGGGCCACGCGCGGCATCGGCAAGGCGATTGCGTTGCGGCTGGCTGCCGACGGGGCGACGGTGGTCGGGACGGCAACCACCGACGAGGGCGCGCGCAGCATCGCGGCCATGCTCGAGGCCGCGGGCGGTCGCGGCACCGGGATGCGCCTCGACGTCAACGACCCGGCGCAGGTGGACAGCGTCCTTGCCGCAATCGCGAATGAATTCGGTCCGGTCGTGATTCTCGTCAACAACGCGGGGGTCACCCGCGACAACCTTCTGCTGCGCATGAAGGACGAGGAATGGAACACCATCGTGGAGACCAACCTCACGTCGGTGTACCGGCTGTCCAAGGCGGTGCTGCGCGGGATGATGCGCGCGCGCCACGGGCGCATCGTCAATATCGGCAGCGTCGTGGGCGCGAGCGGCAATGCCGGCCAGTCGAACTACGCCGCCGCGAAGGCCGCGGTCGTCGGGTTCACGAAGTCGCTCGCGCAGGAGGTGGGAAGCCGCAACGTCACCGTCAACTGCGTGGCGCCAGGCTTCATCGACACCGACATGACCCGTAACCTGCCGGAACCGGCGCGTGAGGCGTTGCTCGCACGCATCCCGCTCGGTCGCCTGGGCGAGCCCGACGACGTCGCCGCCGCCGTCGCCTATCTCGTCGGCCCCGGCGGCGCGTACGTGACCGGGACCACGCTGCACGTCAACGGCGGGATGTACCTCGTGTGAGGCGCCGATCGACCCAGGCGGCGGCGATGACCCTTCTGGTAGAATTCGCCGATTTGATCGTTTCGGGGCCCCGCGACGGGGAGGAGAAGCAATGGACAACGTTGAACAACGCGTCAAGAAGATCGTCGCCGAGCAACTCGGCGTCAACGAGGCCGAGATCAAGAACGAATCCTCGTTCGTCGACGATCTCGGCGCCGACTCGCTCGATACCGTCGAACTCGTGATGGCGCTCGAGGAGGAATTCGAGACCGAGATTCCCGACGAGGAAGCCGAGAAGATCACCACGGTCCAGCAGGCGATCGACTACGTCGGTGCCAATCTGAAGAAGTAACCTGCAAGACCCACCGGCGCGGGATTCCCCGGCGCCGGGACGATGCCTGCCGGTACCCGCCGCAGCCATCGTGCGAACGCTCCCACTTCGAAGTTCCGCTCGTCCCATACGAACAGCTCCATGTCCCGCCGCCGCGTGGTCGTAACCGGTCTTGGCATGATCTCGCCCGTCGGCATCGGCGTGGCACCGTCGTGGCAGGCGATCCTCGAGGGCCGGTCCGGAATCGCGCGGATCACGCGTTTCGATGCATCGACCTTCCCCTCGCAGATCGCAGGTGAGGTCAAGGGCTTCGACGTTACGCGCTACCTCTCGGGCAAGGAAGCACGACGCTACGATACTTTCATCCACTACGGTCTCGTCGCGACCATGGAGGCGGTGGCCGACGCCGGGCTCGAGGGATACGGCGGCGACAAGGAACGCATCGGGGTATGCATCGGCTCGGGGATCGGCGGGCTGCCGATGATCGAGGAGGTCCACAACCATTTCCTCGCCGGTGGCCTGCGCAAGATCTCGCCGTTTTTCGTCCCCGGCTCGATCATCAACATGATCTCGGGGCTGGTCTCGATCCACTACGGCTACCAGGGGCCCAACCTCGGCACGGTCAGCGCGTGCTCGACCGCCAATCACAGCATCGGCGAGGCGGCGCGCCTCATCGAGTATGGTGATGCCGACATCATGGTTGCCGGCGGGTCGGAAGCCACCGTTTCGCCGCTGGGCGTCGGCGGCTTTTGTGCCGCACGCGCGCTGTCGACGCGCAACGACGACCCGACGACCGCGAGCCGCCCGTGGGACGTCGGCCGCGACGGCTTCGTGTTGGGCGAAGGCGCGGGGGTGCTCGTCCTGGAGGAGCTCGAGCACGCGCGGGCGCGCGACGCGCGCATCTACTGCGAGCTTGCGGGCTACGGCATGAGCGCCGACGCGCATCACATCACCGCGCCTCCCGAATCCGGCGACGGCGCGTGCCGGAGCATGCTCAATGCCTTGAAGAACGCCGGCATGCAGCCGACCGACGTCGACTACATCAATGCGCACGGCACCTCGACCCCCTTGGGCGACGTGGCCGAGTGCGTCGCGGTCAAGCGCGCCTTCGGCGCACACGCCGCAAGGCTCGCCGTTTCGTCGACCAAGTCGATGACGGGGCACCTCCTGGGCGCCGCTGGCGGCATCGAGGCGGTGTTCACCGTCCTCGCGCTCCGCGACCAGGTGGCACCACCCACCGCGAATCTGCACGCGGTGGACCCCGCGTGCGATCTCGACTTCGTTCCCAACACCGCACGGCCGATGCCGATCGCCGGCGCGATCTCGAACTCATTCGGTTTCGGCGGCACCAACGCCACCCTCGCTTTCCGCACGCTGCCGTAAGGCACCGGCGGCAACCACCATGGCACTCATCGTCCAGAAATACGGCGGCACGTCGGTCGGCTCGACCGATCGCATCAAGAACGTCGCGCAGCGCGTCGTCCACCATCACCGGCAGGGACATCAGGTCGTCGTCGTCCTCTCGGCGATGTCCGGGGAGACGAATCGGCTGCTCGCGCTCGCCAAGGAGATCTCGAGCAATCCGTCGCCGCGCGAGCTCGACGTGATCGCCGCAACCGGCGAGCAGGTCACGATCGGATTGCTCGCCATCGCCCTTCACGAGCTCGGCGTGAAGGCGCGGAGCTACACCGGCGCTCAGGTGCGCATCCTCACCGACAACGCGCATACCAAGGCGCGGATCCTCGACATCGACGGGTCGACCATGCAGCGTGACCTCGACGACGGCGTGGTCGTGATCGTCGCCGGCTTCCAGGGTGTCGACGCCGAGGGCAACATCACCACGCTCGGGCGCGGTGGCTCGGACACTTCCGCCGTCGCGCTTGCCGCGGCGCTCGAGGCCGACGAGTGTCAGATCTACACCGACGTCGACGGCGTGTACACGACCGATCCGCGGATCGTGCCTGAGGCGCGGCGCCTCAATACCATTACCGTCGAAGAGATGCTCGAGATGGCGAGCCTGGGGTCGAAGGTGCTGCAGATCCGCTCGGTCGAATTCGCGGGCAAGTACAAGGTCAAACTGCGCGTGCTGTCGTCGTTCGATGCCCCCGACTCGCAGGCGCCGGGCACGCTCATCACGTTCGAGGAGGACGAGAACATGGAACAGGCCATCATCTCCGGTATCGCGTTCAGCCGTGACGAGGCGAAGATCTCCGTCATGGGCGTGCTCGACAAGCCGGGAGTCGCGCACGCGATCCTGGGGCCGATCGCCGCGGCGAACATCGACGTCGACATGATCGTGCAGAACATCGGCGCGTCGGGGCAGACTGACTTCTCGTTCACCGTCCAGCGCACCGAGTACCAGCGCGCGCTCGCTGTGCTCGCCGCCGAGCGCACCAAGGGCTTCACCGCTCGCGAGATCATCGGCGACGACAAGATCTGCAAGGTCTCGGTCGTCGGCATCGGCATGCGCTCGCACGTCGGCATCGCCTCGAAGATGTTCAAGACGCTCGCCGACGAGGGCATCAACATCAAGATGATCTCCACCTCCGAGATCAAGATTTCCGTCGTGATCGACGAGAAGTACCTGGAGCTCGCCGTTCGCGTCCTGCACAAGGCATTCGAACTCGACCGCGAAGACGTCGCTGTCTAGCGCAGCACGCGCGAGGGTGCCCGCACGGCCGGGGTGCCCCGGTATAATGCGATGCGCTACGCCGCCGGACCCCACCCGGCGGCGATACGGAGACGTGGCCGAGTGGTCGAAGGCACTCCCCTGCTAAGGGAGCATGCGGGCTAAAACCTGCATCGAGGGTTCGAATCCCTCCGTCTCCGCCATGATCATTCTGATGCGCGTGACTCGGGTCGGGGCGCGTGGAGCGCTGGCATGAGACTGATGGTTCTCCTGACCATGCTGGCCTTGGGAGGCTGCGGCGGCTCGGCATCCGACGCGAAGCTCGCGCAGTGCCTCCAGGGTGCCGCGGACGCCCTCGACAAATCGCATCAGGCGCTCGGTGCGCCCGCGGCGCTCGACTTTGACAGCCTGCAACGGATCGTCACGGGCGCGCGGAGCGACTTGGGTGCTGGCATTCGCGGCGATCCGCAGGCGCGGGTATCGGTGAGCGTATTGAGCGGGAAGATCCGCATCTGGGCGAACTGCGGCGGCAAGGAGGGCACCCGCGACTGGGTGCCTCGACCGTAGCGTCTCGCCTCGGGATCGGCTGGCGTCGAGGGTGCCTTCGGTTCCTGCCTGCGGCGCCGGCGCCAGAATCGTGACGATGACTGCACAGGATCGCGTCGGTCGCCAGGGTCTCGCGGACGGCGACCGCCACGGGCCTGCGCAGCAGGCGAGGCGCTGATCGCCGATCGCAACGACCATGGTGATGAGACGGGCCACCGAGACGCCGTCCGAAGGGTGCAGGAGGCGTCGTCCTGGCTTCGAGCGGGAAGCGCTTCGGCCACCCGGTGAGGTTCGAGCCGATGCAGACGCGGTCGGCGGCGGTCCGCATCCGCGGTCCAAATCGCTTGCTCGATTCGTGCGTCCGTTTTAAGATAGAACGGCGTTCCAGAATCTCGGCAGACCCCGGCGAACAGCGACGGGAGCCTGCGAGTCGAGGGGGGTGGTCGCGGCCGATCGGCCGTTCCGACCGGCGAGCCTGCAAGGGATGATCCACCGTTGGCGGTCACCAGTTCATCGCGGGAAGGAGCGGGAACGATTGCGCCGGATGCGGCGTGGCCGATGACGTCGCATCGCGCGCCCACGTCGCGTCCGCCGGGCGACACGTCGACGCTCGGTGTGTCGCGACGTTCCGCCACGATGAAACTCGTTCGGCGCATCGCGTGGAACCTGCTCCCGCCGCTCACCTTCGTGGCGATGGTCGGGCTATGGTGGGGCGCGGTCGTGGTGTTCAAGATTCCGGCGTATCTCCTGCCCGGTCCCGACGCGGTGTTCTCGCGGATCGTGAGCGACGCCGCGCTGCTGTGGTCCCACGGCCAGATCACGCTGCTCGAGATCGTCCTCGGCCTGGGGCTCACGATCGTCGCTGCGATTCCCCTCGGGCTGCTGATTGCGCTCTCGGCGCTCGCCAAGCAGGTCGTGTATCCGCCGATCATGCTCATGCAGCTCGTGCCGAAGATCGCGGTTGCGCCGCTGTTCCTCGTCTGGCTCGGCTTCGGCATCGAGTCGAAGGTGCTGCTGACGATCCTCATGACGTTCTTCCCGCTGCTGATCGCGAGCATCAGCGGCTTCATGATCCTCGACGATCGGCTGCTCTACCTCACACGGTCGATGGGAGCGTCGTGGTGGGACACGTTTCGCTACCTGCGCTTTCCGGCGGCGCTGCCGGTGATCTTCTCGGGCATCAAGACGTCGGCGACGATCGCCGCGACCGCTGCCATCGTCGCCGAGTTCGTCGGCGCCAATCGCGGGCTCGGCTACGTGCTGCTGCGCGGGACGAGCTCGATGGACATCGAACTCGTCTTCGCGGTCCTCGTCGTGCTCACCGGCATCGGCATCGCCATCAACTACGTCGTCGAGTTCTGCGAGTGGGCGATCACGCCGTGGGAGCGCGCGAAGTACAAGTGACGGATCACCCCCGGATCCCAACCCACGGGTCGCAAGACCCGCGTATCCACCCGTAAAGGAGATCAGATGCACGCTGTCAAGAGGTCGATCGGTATCGGTACGTTGCTCCTGGGCCTCGCCGCCGCAGGAAGCGTGCAGGCCGCGAATACGCCGGTGACGTTCCAGCTCAACTGGATGGCCGGGGGATACAACGCGGGCTTCGCCTCGGCGCTCGTCCAGGGCTACTACAAGGACGCGGGGCTCGACGTCACGATCGTCCAGGGCAACGGCTCCGGAACCACCGCGCAACTCGTTGCCAACGGGCGCGCGCAACTTGCCTACGCCGATGCTGTCGCGGTCATGCAGCTGATCGCCAAGGGCGCGCCGATGAAGGTCGTCTCCACGGTGTACCAGTCGAACCCGAGCGCGGTCATGGCGTTGAAGAAGACCGGGATCAAGTCGATCAAGGACCTCGCCGGGAAGAAGCTCGGCGTGCCTTCCGGCACCTCGCAGACGACGATGCTGCCCTTGCTCCTCAACGCGAACCACCTGAAGGCGTCGGAAGTGACGATGATCGAGATGCCGGTCCCGTCGCTGGTGCCGGCGATGCTGCAAGGACAGGTCGACGCCGTCCTGGGGTCGATCGATGCCTACCAGATCCAGGCCGAGGCGCAGGGCGCGCAGCTCGACGTTTGGCGCTTCGCCGATTACGGCGTGCCGACCGTCAGCACGTCGGTATTCGCAAGCAACGACTTCATCAAGAATCACCCGGACGTGCTGAAGAAGTTCGTCGCGGCAAGCCTCAAGGGCTGGAGCTTTGCGATCGACCACCCCGAGCAGGCGATCAAGGATCTGAAGAAGGTGTTCCCCGAGGTGAACGAGAAGGTCGCCGCCGCGGAACTCGCGGTGATCCGGCCGCTGTTTTGCAGCGGCGGGGCGAAGTTCTTCGGCAAGGGCGAGGACGCGCTGTGGTCGAAGTCGCAGGAGTTGCTCGCGGAGGTGAAGCTCGTGCCCGCGGGCCAGGATCCGAAGACGTACTACACGCACGACTTCCTGCCGCCGGCCGCGCAAATGCGCGCCTGCCCGCTGTGAGCGCGCGACGTGCCCTGCGCGCGACGGCGTAGCGCGACGTCACCACGGGTCGATTCGTGACTCCAGCCCCGAGCACGGTTGCACGCTGTGGCGTTCCGATCGCCGTGCGCAGCGTCGCGAAGGTCTTCGGCGAGGACAGCGAGCAGCCCTTCGTCGCCCTCGCCGACGTGTCGCTCGACATCGAGGCCGGCGAGTTCGTCTCGGTCGTGGGGCCGTCGGGCTGTGGCAAGAGCACGCTCATGCTGATGGTTGCCGGGCTCCTCGCGCGCAGCCGGGGCGATATCACGATCGCGGGGAAGCTCGTCACCAAACCGGTGACCGACGTCGGCATCGCCTTCCAGGATCACTTGCTCCTCGACTTTCGCACGGCGCTCGACAACGTCACGCTGCACGCGGACATTCGCAAGCTGCCCAAGCGCAAGATCGAGGACAAGGCGAGGGAGCTCTTTGCGCAGCTTCGGCTCGAGCCGGCGATGGGCAAGTATCCGCGCCAACTCTCGGGCGGCATGCGGCAGCGGGTCTCGCTCATCCGCACGCTCGTGCACGAGCCCTCGCTCATTCTCATGGACGAGCCGTTCGGCGCACTCGACGCGCTCACCCGGTTGCAGGTGCGCACCGACCTCGAGCAGTTGTGGCTGCGCCGGCGGCCGACGGTGCTCTTCATCACCCACAGCGTCGAGGAGGCGGTGGGACTGTCCGATCGCATCCTCGTCATGAGTCCGAGCCCGGGCGAGATCGTCGAGGAGATCGTCGTCGAGTTGCCGCGGCCCCGGCCGATCGTTCTCGGTGAGGTGCCGGAGTTCGCCGCGTACGTCGATCGCATCCATCGGCACTTCGAGCGCCTGGGCGTCCTGCACGGGCTCGACGATCGCGCCGGCGCGCGCACCTGAGGCCATGGGCTTCGTGCACCTCACACGCAGGAAACGGCAATGACGATCACGGGCGCGACGCGTCTTTATGCGATCGTCGGCGATCCGATCGTGCAGGTGCGCTCGCCGGAGGTCTTCACCGAGCGCTTTCGCGCCGCGGGGGTCGATGCGGTGTTTCTTCCCGTGCACGTGCCGGCATCAAGATTCGAAGCGGTCTTCGCGGCGCTGCTCGAAGTCCGCAATCTCGACGGCCTGCTCGTCACGATCCCGTTCAAGACACGGGCGCTGCCGTTCGCGCGGCACGTCGGGTCGATGGCGCGTGCAGTCGACGCCATCAATGCGCTGCGTCGCGAGGCGAGCGGGGCCTGGGTGGGCGACATGTTCGACGGCCTGGGCTTCGTGCGCGCCGTCGAACGCAAGGGATACGGCGTCCGGGGACGGCACGCGGCGCTGTTCGGCGCGGGTGGCGCGGGGAGCGCGATTGCGCACGCGCTGGCGGAGGCGGGGGTTGCCGCGATCGATCTCATCGAACCGGATGCGGCAAAGGCGCACACGCTGGTCAGCCGGCTGCGCCAGCTCTTCCCGGATCAGGCCTTCGCGATCGTCGACCGGGTGCCGCCCGGATCGACCCTGGTGGTGAACGCGTCCCCGGTCGGGATGGAGGCGCATGACGGACTGCCGGGCGAACTCGGCGCCCTCGATCCGGGCACGGTCATCGGCGACGTCGTGATCAGCAAGGCGCCGACACCGATCGTTCGCTTCGCTCTGGATCGTGGCTACGGCCACGTGACCGGAAGCGACATGCACGAGGGTCAGGTCGACGCCCTGTTCGACTTCTTCCTCCACCGCGTGACGTCGGCTTCGGCGAGTGCGTCGAGCTAGCGCGCAGCGGAACGACCGGCCATGGCCCATCTTCCTGCCGAGCGTTGCCTCGCCATCATCGAGCTTCTCGCCGATGGGGCGCGGGCGATGCCCTTGGGCGAGATCGCCGAGCGTCTGGCCCTGCCCAAGAGCGGCGCGCATCGGCTGCTCGGGACCCTCGTGGATATCGGCTGGGCCGCGCAGGAACCCGACACGGGGTTCTATCGCCTGTCGATGCGTCTTGCCATCCTCGGACAGCAGTTCTACGTCGCGACCGGCATACCCGATCTGTGCCAGCCGATCCTCGAGGGTCTCGCGCGCGAGTCGCGCGAGTTCGTCCGCCTTGCGGTCATCGATGGGCATGCGCTCGTGTGGGTCGCGCAGGCGCAGGGCGCATCCGGTGGGCTCATGTACCAGCCGACGCTCACGTCCAATACGGTGCCCCTGTTTGCGACCGCGAGCGGCAAGGCGTGGCTTGCCACACTGTCGCCGGAAGAGGCGATGCCAATCCTCATGAAAAACGGCGGCCTGCACCCGGCAGGGCAGTGGGGTCCGAGCGCGGTCAAGACGATCGATGCTTTCTTGCGCGAGTTGAAGGCGACCGTGCAGCGTGGCTTCGGCACCGCGGTGAACGAAGCCGAGTTCGGCGTGACCGCCGTCGCCGCGCCGATTCGTGGCCGCGCCAGCGGCCCCGTGCTGGGGACGATCAGCATCGCCGGTCCCAGCGCGCGCATCGACGCGCGGCGCATGAACGCGTTGGGCGCGATGGTGCAGCGCGCCGCGCACGAACTTGCAACCCTGTGGCCCCTGCGTGCCGCGAGAAGTGTTCGCGAGGACGTCGGCGACGTCGCGCGGGCGAAGGTCCCGGTCGCCTCGGCCTGAGGTGATGGCGTGGCTTCCCTGCTCCTGGGCTGCATCGCCGACGACTTCACCGGCGCGACCGATCTCGCCAGCAATCTCGTGCGAGCCGGGATGCGCGTGGTGCAGACCATCGGCGTGCCCACCGGCACGTTGGCAAGCGACGTCGATGCCGTCGTCGTCGCGCTGAAGTCGCGCACGATCCCGGCGGCGGACGCCGTCACGCAATCGCTGGCAGCCCTCGCGTGGTTGCGCCGCGTGGGCGCGCGACAGATCTACTTCAAGTACTGTTCGACGTTCGACAGCACGCCGGCCGGCAACATCGGACCGGTGGCCGAAGCGCTCCTCGACGCCTTGCACGACGCCCCCGGCGACGCATTCACGATCGCGACACCGGCGCTGCCGGACAACGGGCGCACCGTATTCCAGGGGCACCTCTTCGTCGGCGATCGCCTCCTGAGCGAAAGCGGGATGCAGAACCATCCGCTCACCCCGATGCGTGACCCCGATCTCGTGCGCGTCCTGCAGGCGCAGGTCAAGCGCAAGGTCGGCCTCGTCGACCATCGTGTCGTCGCGCAGGGTCCCGTCGCCATTCGCGCCCGTTTCGATACCCTGCGCGCCGAAGGGGTGGGCATCGCCATCGTCGATGCGATCGACAACGCCGACCTGCGGAGTCTGGGGTCGGCGCTCGCCGGGATGCCACTGGTCACGGGGGGATCGGGTGTGGCGCTTGGGCTGCCGGCAAATTTTGACATCGCGCCTTCACCCGCGGCCAGCGCGTTGCCGCCGGCAAGCGGAGGCCGCGCGATCATTGCCGGGAGTTGCTCGTCGGCAACACAGCGGCAGGTGCACCGGTTCGTCCAGGGCGGCGGCGCGGCGTATCGGATCGATCCCGGCGCGAAGGGGGTTCGCGACGACGTCGTCGCTGCCGCGCTCGCGTGGTGGGATCGGCAGGGGGCGACGCACGCGTCGCTCTTCTACTCGACGGCCGATCCCGCGAGTGTTCGCCGTGCCCAGGCGGAACGGGGCGTCGAGGCCGCCGGTGCCTGGGTTGAGAGCGTGCTCGCGCGCATCGCGCAAGGCGTCGTTGCACGGGGCGTGCGCCAACTCGTCATCGCCGGCGGCGAGACCGCGGGCGCGTGCGTGCAGGCGCTGGGGGTCACGCAACTCCAGATTGGCGCGCAGATCGATCCCGGCGTGCCGTGGTGCTACGCGCGAACGGGCGGTGACGATGGCGCAGGCGTCCATCTCGCGTTGAAGTCGGGCAACTTCGGCAGCGACGACTTCTTCACGAAGGCCTTTGGGATGCTCTCGTGAACGAGACGCGAGCGCGCGAGGAGATCTGCCGGGTCGGGCGCAGCCTGTTCGAGCGCGGCTACGTGCACGCGACGGCCGGCAACATCAGCGTGCGCCTGGACGACGGCGGCTTTCTCATCACGCCCACCGACGCGTGTCTGGGTTTTCTCGATCCGGCGCGGCTCGCCCGGCTCGACGCCGCGCAGCGCCATCGCGACGGCGATACGCCGAGCAAGACGATCGCGCTGCACGCGGCGATCTACGCCGCCGCCGCAGCGAGCGATCCCGCGACCTCATGCATCATCCACACGCACAGCACGTACTGCGTCGCGCTCTCGCTCGTCGCGCGTGGCCCCGAGCTCATCGCGCCGATCACGCCGTATTTCGTCATGAAGGTGGGCCACGTCCCCCTCATCGCCTATGCGCGCCCGGGCGCGCCGACCGCGGCCCACGACGTGGTGGCCGCGATCGAGCGCTACGCGGACGCCGGCACCCCGCTTCGGGCGGTGATGCTCGCGCGGCTCGGGCCCAACGTCTGGCACGACACGCCGGCGTCCGCCATGGCGACGCTGGAGGAACTCGAGGAAACCGCGCGGCTATGCCATCTCGCCGGCGACACCGTGGCGCCCCTCGCGGCGGCGCAGATCGACGAGCTGCGGCAGACGTTCAACGCGCGGTGGTAGCAACGATCGGATCGCAGGCCATCGCGCGGCACGATGGGTTGCCGATCAGGTCGACGGCTTGTTCATCATGTTCTTGATGACGCCGACGATGATCATGATGATGATGCCGCCGACGCCGCCTCCCGCGACGTTCGAGACCACCGAGCCCATGCCGCCCGCCGCCGCTGCTGCGCCGCCGCCGGTCAGCGCTCCGATCAGCTGGCCGCCGAGGCCGCCTCCGACGATGCCCGCGATCGAATTGCCGAGCGTGCCGAGGCTGAAGTTTTTCAGTATCGCGCCGCCGATGTTCCCCCCACGGCGCCCGAGATCAACTGCACAATCAGGGATGTCATGTCCATGGTCGCTGTTCCTCCTCTGGTTGTTGGAATGGGCGGTGCGACGATCTCCATGCGAGGAGTCGGCGTCTGTCCGCCGCTCGCACTATGCTCCCGGATGCTCGCCATGGCAATGGAGCGCGGCCCCATGGGGACCCGAGGTTGATTGCAGGAGGTGGCTCCAACGCGTCGGCGCACGGTCGCGGGTTGGCCGAGCATGTTGTGACCTGCGCCGTCGCGGCATTGGGAGAGCGCGCGTCATCGGCGCGGCGTACCATGGCGCCCATGCCGCACCCCGCTGCAACCATCGATTGGACGCGTCCGTTCGCGGAGCTTGCCGGACGCCGGGTGCTCGTCACGGGGGCGAGCCGCGGCATCGGCGCCGCGGTGGCCACGGCGCTCGCCCAGTGCGGTGCGCACGTCGGCGTGCACTACGGCCAGGCGCGTGAGTCGGCCGAGGCGCTGGTCGCGCGTTTGCGCGCGGACGGCGGCACCGCGTTCGCCCTCGGGGCGCCGCTGCAGGTGCCACAGGCCGGGCGCGATCTCGTGCACGCGGCGGTCGATCGGTTGGGTGGGCTCGACCTCCTGATCGCCAACGCCGGCGCGCCGGGCCCGCGCGCCGCCTTCGCCACGCTCGATGGGTCGACGATCGACGACGTGCTGCGCGTGAATCTCGTCGCGGTGATGGACATGATCCAGGCGGCGATCCCCGCGCTGCGCGTGGCGAGCGATGGTGCGATCATCAGCACCACGTCGATTGCAGCACGTAGTGGCGGGGGGCGGGGGATCGCTGCGTATGCCGCCGCGAAGGCCGGTGTCGAAAGTCTCACGCGAGCGCTCGCCAAGGAGCTTGGACCGCAGGGCATCCGCATCAACTGTGTGGCGCCCGGCTACATCGAGACCGAGATCCACGAGCGCTTCAGTACCGCGGCCGACCGTGATGGCTACGTCGCTGCAACACCGCTCGGCCGCGGCGGCCGACCCGACGAGTGCGTCGGCGCCTTCCTCTTCCTCGCGACGAGCCGTCTCAGCGGTTACGTCACGGGACAGACCCTGTGCGTCAATGGCGGCCTGGCGATGAGCTGATGGAGCGCGTACGGAGGATCTTCGGTCGCATTGCACTTGGCAGCGGCGAGGTGTAGCGTGGTGTCGACGCAATGGGCTCACCGGCCTCGCAGTTTGGCTGCTTCGATTCCCTGGACCTGACGCTCGCGTGGCGGAGGTTGCTCACGTGAGCACTTCGTGGAGGAACCGCCATGACGACTCAACGGAAGCTGTGGACACGGGCCGCGGTGATACTTGTGCTCGCGGCAGGCGCGCTCGGACAGGCCGCGGCGACCACACGATACTGGATGCTGCAGGACGTCGTGTTCACCGATGGCCGTGTCGCCGTCGGCAGCTTCGGCTACGACGATGCGACGAACCAGGTGACGTTCTGGAACATCCGCATCAGCGGTTCATCTGCCATACTTCCGTTTACCTACCTGCCGGGCGACTCCACCTCCTGGGCGGGTCTCATCGCCGAGGGGCTCCCGAGCCAGCACTTCCGGTACATCTTCTACGCGAACGAAGGCAGCGGCGGTGCGGAACGCGAGCTGGGACTTTCGGTGCCGGCCGAGCCCGATGGCACTTCGCCCACGATCGCGCTTCTGACGTTCGATCCCGTCGTCGGCGGCTACTTTTCGGCCGAGTGTTGCAGCGTCCCCACTCGGGGAATCAGCGGCGGCTCGCTCGTGCTCGTGCCGTTTCCGCCCCCGGTGGGGCTCGTCGACGTGATCGAGTTCCACCACGCTGCGTTCGATCACTATTTCATGACCGCTGATCCGGCCGAGATCGACAAGCTCGACAATGGGTACTTCCAAGGCTGGGCGCGCACCAACTACCGGTTCAAGGCGTACGCGATCGGGTCGAGCGGAGGATCGGTCATGAACCCGACCTGCCGCTACTACGGGCTGCCCTCCGCGGGCCTCGATTCTCACTTCTACTCGGCCGATCCGGCCGAGTGCTATCGCGTGAACCGCGACTTCGGCACGCAATGGCAGATCGAAAGCGACAACGTGTTCCAGATCGACCTGCCCGATCGCACGACCGGCGCGTGTCCTGCAGGCACGAGCGCCGTGTATCGCGTGTTCAATAATCGGCAGGACGCCAACCACCGCTACATGACCAACACCGCCGTGCGTGCGCAGATGGAGGCGGCGGGGTGGATCCGCGAAGGCTACGGGCCCAACGCGACGATCATGTGCGCGGTCGCCACACCCTGACGACAAGGTGGACACAGGCTCCGAGGAGGGGCGCGACCGACTCGTCACGTTTCAGGACGTTTAAGGTCGCTCAAGGACAGGCGGCTCCGGTTTTGACATCGTGCAGCCACGGGCCGCATGCGGCTCGACGCGCCTCCCGGCCGATGGCCACGCGGCCACGGCTGGGGAGCACCGGTGACTGACGCCAAGGAGCTCGCCATGATCCACGCCCCACCCATGTCGAAGTCGGAGGCCATCGGTCACATGACGGTGGCGGTGCTCGCGACCGTGATCGGCGTCGGCATCGTGACCGGCGTCACCGTCCTCTTCCAAAGCCGCGGCGAGCCGTTGGGCCAGCTCGTCGCGGCGGAGCGCGCATGCGGCGCGCACGAGTACGTGTCCGACCTCCAGAAGTGCATGAGCGCATGGCTCGCCGCCCAGCAGGAAACGCAGGTCGCGCACCGCTGATCCTGCAGGAGGCGGTTCGCAGGGAACACTCACCCGGCGTCCGGGTCACCGCACGACCGGTGCGCGGCGGCCTCGGGCGCCGTCCCTGATGCGGCTGCGCTTGCCGCGTCGAGCGCGGACCCTGCGGCGTCGATGACGTCGCGAAGCGGGCGGGAGCGGTCGGCGCCCCACGCGAGGTCGAATGCCTCGGGTTTTCCCAACGCGGCGCGCGCTGCTGCGATGCGCCGGGCATGGTGGTCGCGCAGCGGATCGGCGAGTGCGTAGGTGAACTCTTCGCGCAACCGCTGACTGGCGCCCCAGATGCGTGCCGCCGCTGCCGGTTCGCCACGTCCGGCCACGACATCGGCGAGCCCATCGAGCGCCTCGGCGATGCCGCGACGATCGTCGAGGTCGCGGGCGATGCCGAGCGCTTCGCGGTAGCGACGCCCGGCTTCGTCGAGATCGTCTTCCAGCAGCGCACCAAAGCCCAGGCCACTGACCGCGTACGACGCGCCGACACGATCGGTGATGCTTGCGAAGGCGACGAGCGCCTGCTGATGGAGGTTGCGCGCACGTGCGACGTCGTGCGCAGGAATCAGTGCGAGGTACCCCAGCCCGTTCAGTGCCATCGCCGTCCCCCACGTATCCCCGACGGCGCGGCACATGCGAAGTGTTTCGTCGAACATTGCTTGTGCAACGCGGGCGTCCGGCGTGCCCTGCGACCACGCCCAGTACGCGACGGCGAGTTGGGATCGTGCCGTCTCGTGACGCTCGGCGAGGGACGCTGCGCTGGCGAGCGCCGCCTCGTGGTGACTCTGCGCTGCGGCAGGCTCGCCTTGGCCGAGCGCGAGCGAGGCCATCGCGCAAAGCGCCTTTCGGCGAATCGCCGGTGGCGCGTCGGTCGCAAGGTCGAGCAGCAGCGCGAGCCAGCGGCGACCTTCGCGCAGGAGCCCGCGTAGCCACCAGTACGTGCCGAGTGCGCCGGCAAGCCGCAGCCCGTCGCCTGCGCGACCGCGGGTGGAGGCGGCCCAGGCGAGCGCTGCGAGCAGGTTCTCGCGTTCGCAGTCCAGGTGATCGAGCCACGGACCCTGGTCCGCGGTCAGCAGGTGCATGTCGGTGGCTTCCACCAGGGCGAGAAAGTAGTCGAGGTGCGCCTGCTGCGCCGCGTCGGCGTCACCACAGGCACGCAGGCGAGCGAGCGCGTAGGCGCGAAGCGTGTCGAGGAGGCCGTAGCGCATCTCCCCGGCGCGTTCCTCGACCACGACGAGGCTCTTGTTGACGAGATGCTCGAGCAGATCCGGGATCGTGTCGTCGCTCGTGGCGGTCGCGCGGCATACGACGCGCGCTGCATCGAGGCTCCAGCCGCCGGCGAAGACCGCGAGCCGGCGAAAGAGATCCTGTTCATCGGGAGACAGGAGCTCGTGGCTCCAGTCGATGAGGGCACCCAGGGTCTGCTGCCGCGTCACCTCCGCGCGCGGACCTTGGCCGAGCAGCCGGAAGCGATCGTCCAGACCCCGCGAAACCTCCTGCGCAGAGAGCACGCCGATGCGCCTTGCGGCGAGCTCGATGGCCAGAGGGATGCCGTCGAGCCGGCGGCAGATGGCGGCGATGGCTTCGATATTCGCGTCGCTCACGGCAAAGGACGCACGCGCCGCCGTAGCACGCTCCACGAACAGGGCGACCGACGCGGACTGCCGGATCGACGTCGCGCTCGCTTCGGCATCGGTGCGCGGGATCGGAAGCGGTGGCACGATGTACGTTTGCTCCCCCTGGACGCGCAAGCTCTCGCGGCTCGTGGCCAGGATGCGAAGGCCGTCGCAGCGGACGAGAACATCGTGACAAAGCTGCGCGCATGACTCGATCACATGCTCGCAATTGTCGAGGACGAGCAGGAGCTTGCGATGCTCGAGGTACGCGAGAAGCGTGCTGCGCAGGTCCTGACCCGAGCTCGGCACGTCGAGTGCGCGCGCCACGAGCGGCGGCACTTGCTGTGCCCGAGTCAAGGTTGCGAGGTCGACGAACCACAGGCCGTCCGGAAACGCGTCGATCGTGTGCGCAGCCACGGCGAGCGCGAGGCGCGTCTTGCCGATGCCGCCGACGCCGGTCAGGGTGACGAGGCGCGCCCGCCGCATGACGCCGTCCACCGCCGCGATATCCTGCTCGCGCCCGATGAGCGATGTGACCTGTTCGGGGAGGTTGTGTCGCCTGTGACCGTTGGCGGTGACGGGTGGCGACGCGGTCCCGGCGGCCAATGCGAAGCGGTAGCCGCGCCCGGGTATGGTCACGATCGCGCGCGCTCCGAGTTGCTTGCGCAGCGCGGCGACCTGAACCTGGAGATTGTTCTCCTCGACCATCAGGCCGCCCCAAGCGCGATCGAGGATCTCCGCCTTGGTGACCAGTTGGCCGCGCGCCTCGATCAACACTTCGAGGACGTCGAACGCCCGTGGCCCGAGCAATGCCACACGTCCGTCGATGCGGACCTGGCGGGCGATGAGGTCGATCTCGCAACGACCGAAATTCAGGGTCGCCATCGCGGCTGCACCTCTCCACTCGGTGTGCACTGCCGGCATCGACGATCCCGGTCAGTCTCCTTCGGTACGGGATCCGATGCGTGCTGCACCCGGTGGGGAACCTGCGACGTGCCGACAACGCCATGGTGGCGCAGGCGACGGCATCGGTGCAGTGCTGCAAGGCGCTTACGTTCGCATACGTGACATGCCCGGCGCCATCACCCTTTTGGGTGGCCGCATTCTGCGCTCACCAGGCGCCGCGATGCTCGGGCACGCGCGCGATGAGCGGCGATGCCAGCCCAAGCAGCAGGACCAACGCCGCGTAGATCCACGCCTGCGCGGTCCCCGGATCCGCTGCATCGGCGAGGATCGCGGTGGCCACGGCGATGGTTGCGATCGAGCCGATCTGCATCGACATCGAGCGCAGTGCCGCGAGCGTCGAGGCATGTTCCGGCGCGAGTTGCAAGCCGGCGTTGCGCGTCGCCGGATTGAGCATGCCACTGCCCGCGCCGACGAGAAACGCGGCCCCGGCCAGCCACGTGTACGGCTCGATGTTGGCCAGCGGCCCGACGGCAAGCAGCACCACGCCGATGGCGATGACGAGCGTTCCCACGTACAGCGGGGCGCGGTAGCCGGTGCGCCGGATCAGGACGGCGGCCAGTGCCGACAGGCTGACGGCAGCGATTCCCTGCGCGACGAGCAGGGTGCCGGAGCGCAGTGCGTCGATGCCGTAGCGATTCGTCGCGTACAAGGGGATGAGGGCCACCACGCCGAACGGAATGCCCGAGAAGATCGCATTCACGAGATTGACCGCCCCGAAGCCGCGGCCGTAGACCAGGCGCGGTGCGATGAACGGATGCGTCGCCCGGGCGATGTGACGCAGGAAGAGGCCGAAGGCGGCGAATGCGACGACGAGAAGAACAAGGAACGGCAGCGACGCCACCTTCGCTTCGGCTTCTCCCAGATACGTGATGGCGAGCATTCCGGCGAGCAGCCCGCTGCCGAGGAGCGCCATGCCGGTCGCGTCGGATCCGGCACGCGCGGGTTCGACGCGGGCACGGTCGGGCGGGATCGCGCGCAGCGCCAGGGCGACGACGATGATCCCGATCGGGACGTTGACGAGGAAGATGCCGCGCCACGACCAGTACGTGACGAACAGGCCGCCGAAGATCGGTCCGATCATGGCGCCCACCGGAAAGATGCTGCCGAACAGGCTCACCGCACGGTCGCGCTCCTTGCCGAAGTGATCGACGATGAGGCCGGTCGCCGAGGGGGTGAAGCCTGCACCGCCCGCGGCCTGGACGACCCGCAGCGCGATGAGCGCATCGATGTCGTCGACGAGCCCGCACAGGAGCGAGGCCGTCGTGAACGCCACGACCGAGCCCACGAACACCCGCCGCCGCCCGTATTGCTCGCTGAGTCGGCCGGCAAGGGGGAGCATCACGACGAAGCCGAAGGAATACGCGGTGATCGTCCACCCCGCCCAGTTGATCGTGGTATCGAGGTCGTGTTGCAGCGAGTGCAGCGCGGTGGCGACGATCGTCGAGTCGATCGACATCATCATGAGCGCCAGGCCGATGATGGCGAAAACGAGTCCGCGGCGAACGGGCGGCGGCGAAGGGTGCGGGTCCTGCGGGGGGTTCGGCATGCGGAGGTGATGCGCTGGCTTCGTGCTTCCGGTCGTCGAGGGTGCCGGCCGGTCGCGCGCTTGCGGCATGATGCGGGTCTTGCATCACGTCGCGGGGTCGTCCATGAACATCACCGAATCACTGCTCCACGCGCTCAAGGCGCACGGAGCGCACCGGATCTTCGGCATCCCGGGCGACTTCGCGTTGCCGTATTTTCGCATCATCGAGGAGTCGGCGATCCTCCCGCTGCACACGCTCTCGCACGAGCCGGCGGTCGGGTTCGCGGCGGATGCCGCCGCCCGGGTGCAGGGTGGACTCGGCGTCGCTGCGGTGACGTGGGGTGCGGGCGCACTCAACATGGTCAATGCGGTCGCCGCGGCGTATGCGGAGAAGTCCCCCGTCGTCGTCGTCTCCGGAGGACCGGGCAAGGGCGAGGCGCGATCCGGGCTCCTGCTGCACCATCAGGCGAAATCGCTCGATTCGCAGTACCTCATCTATGCCGAGATCACCTGCGATCGTCTCCGCCTCGACGACGCGGCCACCGCGCCGGCGGCGATCGCGCGCGTGCTCGCGGCTGCGCTGCGGCATTCGCAGCCGGTGTACATCGAACTGCCGCGCGACATGGTGCGCGTGCCGTGCGCCGCGGTGGTGCCGGAAGCGCCGATGGCCGTCGACGAGGACGCGCTCGCGGCCTGCGTCGACGAACTCCTCGTGCGTCTGGCGAATGCCAAGGCCCCGATCCTGATGGCAGGCATCGAAGTGCGGCGTTTCGGTCTGGAGGCCAAGGTGGCCGAACTCTCGCGGCGCCTCGGGCTGCCGGTGGTGACGAGCTTCATGGGACGTGGCCTGCTCGCCGATGCCGAGGCCCCGCTCATCGGCACCTACATGGGTGTCGCGGGCGAGCCGGAACTGTCGCGCCGCGTCGAGACCTCCGACGGTCTCCTGCTCCTGGGCGAGATCGTGTGCGATACCAACTTCGCGGTCTCCGAACGCAAGATCGACCTGCGGCGCACGATCCGTGCGCTCGACGGGCAGGTGACGATGGGCTATCACGTCTACCCGGACATCCCGCTCGGGGCGCTGGTCGACCGCCTGCTCGCACAGGTGCCGGCGACGAGCCGTCGCTTCGACGTAGTGCGCGCGACCTTTCCGCGCGGGCTCGTCGCCGACGACGCACCGATCGCGCCGAACGACATCGCCACCGCGATCAACGATCTCATGGCACTGCACGGCAAGATGCCCATCGCCTGTGACATCGGCGATTGCCTGTTCACGGCGATGGACATCGAACACACCGCACTCGTCGCCCCCGGCTACTATGCGACGATGGGCTTCGGCGTGCCCGCGGGATTGGGCGTCCAGGCCGCAACGGGGCAGCGACCGCTCGTGCTCGTCGGTGACGGCGCGTTCCAGATGACCGGCTGGGAGCTCGGCAACTGCGCGCGCTACGGCTGGGATCCGATTGTCGTCGTCTTCAACAACGCGAGCTGGGAGATGCTGCGAACCTTCCAGCCGGAATCGCGCTTCAACGACCTCGGCGAATGGCGCTTCGCCGATGCCGCAGCCGCGTTGGGCGGCGACGGCGTGCGCGTGCGCACGCGCCGCGAGCTCGCGGCGGCGCTGACCGCGGCGCACGCACGCCGCGGCCGCTTCCAGTTGATCGAGGCGATGATTCCACCCGGCGTGCTGTCGCAGACGCTGTCGCGCTTCGTTGCCGGCGTGAAACGGCTGTCGATGCCGAGCGTCGCGACGGTGGCCGAAGGCGGCGGGTCGTGAGCGTCGCGCACGCGACACGGGCGTGTTGGCGCGCGGGGTGCGGCGAGCCCTGCCGTCCACTTTCAAGGTGAGGAGGGAGGAGTCATGCAGCATTTCACCGACGACGACGTGCGCGCGCTGGCGCTCACGCCGAGGGCGTGGCGCGAGGCGATCGCGGCGACGTACGCCCGCTTCGCCGCGGGCGAGGTGCGGGTCGCGCCGAAGTCGCACCTGCGTCCGTCGCCCGGCGAATTGCTGCTTGCGCTCACGGCGGTCGATCTTGCCCGCGGGTACAGCGTCTGCAAGTGGGTGAACGTCGTCCCCGCGGCGCGCACGGCCGGGGGCCCGACGGTGAACTCGGTGCTGATGCTCAACGACTGGCACACCGGCCGGCCGGTGGCACTCATCGACGCCGACGAACTCACCGGCGCACGCACTGCGGCAATGAGCGCGGTCGCCGCAGCGCACTACGCGCGTGCGGGCAGCACGCGCATCGGCTTCGTCGGGTGCGGGGTGCAGGCGCGCAGCCATTGCGCGGCGTTGCGCGACGTGTTCCCGGCGCTGCGCGAGGCGACGGTGGTCGGCCGACGGATCGAGGCGGCACGCGCCTTCGCCGATGAGCTGCGGGCCTCGGGGATGGCGGCGCGCGCGAGCACCGAGCCTCGGGAGGCCGTCGCGCAGCAGGACATCGTCGTCACCACGGTACCCAACGGGTTGGCGCAACCGTTTCTCGATCCATCGTGGCTTGCCGACGGTGCCTTCGTCGCCGCGGTCGACCTGGGGCGAAGCTGGCAACGCAGCGGATGGGATGCCACGACGCGGCGGGTCACCGACGAGCGCGAACAGGCGAGCGAAGCCGGTCGCGAGGGACAGCTCATCAGCGCGGGTCCGTTCGCCGCCGACCTCGCCGACATCGCGGCCGGTCGCGCTGCGCGCCCGCCGGATGACAAGGCGTGCACGCTGTTCGCCTTCTCCGGGCATGCCGCGGCCGACCTCGCCGCCGCGATCCTCATCTACGAGAAGGCGCATGTGCTAGAGTCAAGCGGGTTCCACGAAGAGGAGTAGGCGATGTCATTGATTCGTCGTTTGAGCGCGCTGGGCGCGCTTGGGCTGTTCGGTTTGGCTGCGGTGACTCCGGTGTCGGTCGCGGCGCAAGCGTTTCCGACCAAACCGATTCGTCTCGTCGTTCCGTACACGGCGGGGGGCTCATCCGATTTCGTCGCGCGCCAGATCGCGCAGCGCATGGGTGAGGCGCTCGGGCAGCCGATCACCGTCGAAAACAAGCCCGGCGTCGCCGGCATCCCCGGCACCGAAGTGGTGGCCAAGAGCGCGCCGGATGGCTATACGCTCGCGCTCATCGGCATGACCACGCACGCGGCGAATCCGTGGCTGTACAAGAAACTGCCCTACGATCCGATCAAGGACTTCACGCCGATCTCGGCCGCGATCACCTCGCCGCTGGTGCTCGTCGTCAACCCCGAGGTGCCGGCGAAGAACGTGCAGGAGTTGATCGCCTACGCGAAGGCGAATCCTGGCAAGGTCCATTACGGGTCGGCCGGCGTGGGCAACACGCTGCATCTGGCGGGTGAGTACTTCCGCTCGCGCACCGGCATCGACGTCGTCCACGTGCCGTACAAGGGCGCGTCGGCCGCGCTCAACGATCTCCTGGGCGGACGCATCCAGATGATGATCGACCTCGTGCAAACGCCGCTCGCGCACATCCAGGCCGGCAAGCTGCGCGCGCTCGGCACGACCGGAACCGAGCGCCTCGCGATCCTGCCCGACGTGCCCACGATCGCCGAGCAGGGGTTGCCCGGCTTCCAGTTCGCGACGTCGATCGGCGTCGCGGCACCCGCCGGAACGCCGAAGGCGGTCGTCGATCAGTTGCATGCGGCGATGATCAAGGCGCTCGCCAATCCGGAGTTGCAGGCCGCGTTCGCCAAGCAGGGGATGCAGGTCACGCCGTCGGCGTCGCCCGAAGCCTACGCGAAGCACATCGCCGCGGAGCGCGAGAAGATCGGCGAACTCGTCAAGCGCGCCGGGATCGAGCCGGAATGAACCGCCGCGAACGCTTTCTCGCGGCCGTGGAAGGTCGCGAGCCGGATCGCCCGCCGGTCACCTGCTGGGTCCATTTCCTCTCCGATCACCTGTCGGGCGAGGACACCGCCGAGCTTCATCTCAAGTTCCAGCGTGAGTACGACTGGGACGTGGTGAAGCTCATGAACGACTATCGCTACCCGATCCCGAGCGGGATGGAGCGGCTCGACAGCGCCGACGCGATGCGCCGCTTTCGCCGGCTCTCGCTCGACGAGCCGGTGTTCGCACGCCAGCTCGCGGCGATCCGCAAGCTGCGCCGCGAGCTGGGTCCCGACGTGCCGATCATCGACACGCTCTTCGACCCATACCAGCAGGTCGTGCGCAACGTCGGCTTCTCGGAGGGCGTGCACATTCCGCAGCATCGCGAAGCGGCGCTCGACATGATCGGCACCGTCTGCGACACGCTGTGCGACTACGTGGCGGCGGCGCGCGAAGCCGGCGCCGACGGATTCTTCCTGTCGATCAATACCGCGATTCGCGAGGGATTCCCGCGCGGGGTGAGCGACGCGGTGGCCAGGGAGTTCCAGCGTCCGTTCGACCTCCGGCTCCTCGGTGCGGCCGCGGGTACGGTGCGCATCCTGCACATCCACGGTGTTGGGCTCGACCTTGCTCGCGTGCGCGACTACCCATGCGAGGTGGTGAGTCTTTCCGATCGCCTGCAGGGAAACCCGTCGCTCGCGCAGTTGCGTGCCGAGTTCGGCAAGTGCCTGATGGGCGGGATCGACGAGACGCGGATTCAGGAACGGCCGTTGCCCGACCTGCGCGCCGAGATCGACGATGCCCTCGCGCAAGCCGGCCGCAAGCACTGGATCGTCGCTCCCGGCTGCACGGTCGCCTCGTTCACCCCACAGCGAACGCTACGCTGCCTGCGCGATCACGCCGGGACGCTGTAAGCACGCGGGTGACCGGTTCCCGCGGCGCCCGGTGCAAGGGTGTCGCGGGAACGCCGGGATCAGGCCGGCGTGCAGGCGATGACGCCCGTCGGACCCGCCCCTTCGGCAAGCCAGCCGAAGGCGAGCATGATCGCGCGCACGCCGACGTCGAGGGTGTAACGGTGGTTGGGTGCGCCGCCGGCGCCGTTGTTGTACAGGCGGTACAGCGGCAGCAGTCCGGCAGGGCACAGGCCGGAGGGGGTGGGCAACACGACGCCGAACACGTCCCCTTCGAACGACCAGTCGGGATTGCCGCGCACTTTTGTGCATTCGTCGGCGAACGGCGTGTAGAAGTGCGAGCTCTTCGGGTCGAAGGCCTGGCTGAAGAACCGGCACACCGAGACGGTGCCCGGGAGCCCGTTCGGATACGCCTTGAACGTGAATCCGGTGCGGCGCCAGCCCTCGAAGCTGCCGTCGTCGAGCTTGCTGATCTCACCGACGATCCCCGTGATGAAATAGTGGTTCCACGCGTCGTGGACGTATTCGACCACGCCAAGCGTCGGCGCATCCGGACCGGGGGGTGCGGCCGACGCCGAGGGCGCGACCGCGGTGGCGGTCACGACGAAGGCCTGCGGTGCGCCGACCCCGTTGCTCGTCACGCGAACCTGCGTGCTGCGCGGACCTTCGATCCAGGGCTTGAAGGCGAGATCGACGGTGCACGAGGCGCCGCCGGCCACCACGCCGCAGGTGTGTCCGACGACGATGATTTCGAAGGGCGCATCGCTCACGATGCTCGTCACCATGACCGGCAATGCGCCGACGTTGGCGATGCGCGCCGTCGTCGGCAGGCTCGTGGTGCCGATCGTGATCGCACCGAGCGCGACCGTGGGGGGCATGGCGAGTTGACCCAGTGTCGACGGCGGCGACGTGCTCGAGCCGCACATGCACGCGCTCGCCGTGCCGTCCATGCACATGATCTGGCCGGTCGGTGCGCACGCGCCGCTGGGGCCGCCGTTGGCGGCGCAGCACTGCGGTTGCGCCCATGCGGGGAGGGCGCTACCGGCAAGAACGAGTGCTGCGAGTGTCAGGATTCTGGCGAACATGGTGATCCCCGAGGTGGGTGCGCCGGCAGGCGACGGGCCGCGCCGACGGCGTCGGTTTCATACCACGGAACGGCACGGGCGAGAAGCCACGTGCGGCGGCCCCGACCGCGCCGCGTGGCCAGCGCACGGGGCGCCCCGGTGGCCGCGATCGCGGCGGGCCGTGCGCGCTCGTCTGCTCGTGACGCGCACCTGTCGGATACATCCGGGGGTGTACACCCCTTGCGGACCTACAATGAGCCGCCTTGTCACCGGCCACCGCCTGCCCCGCAAGGAGATCCGCGTGATGCCCGATCCCGCCTACCTCGCGCATGTCTCGAGCGCGATCCAAGCCGCGGTGCGCGAGGCGCAGGATCTCGTCGACGGCGGGGAGCTGGGGGCGCCGCTGGTGTCGATCGTGCGCCACGCACGCGAATTGCACGACATCCTCGTCGACGAACTCGCCCTGGAGTCGCGGCGTGTCGATGACTACGCCGGCGGCACGCTTGTGGCGATGGGCGAGCGCTTGCGACTGCTCGAGCAGTATCTCAGCGCGCACTGATGCCTCGGGGACCGCGGGAACCCGCGGGTCCGGTCACGCGGTGTTGCCACGCCTGCTCGGGACGTTGGCGCTCGTGGCCGTCGCTGCGACGGCGGCGACGGCGGGCCACGCCGCGGTGTGGGGCTACATCGACGCCGATGGCAGGGCGCACGTCGCGACCGAACAACTCGACGCGCGTTACCAACTCTTCTTCCGCGGCAAGACCGAAGCCGAGCTTGCCGCCGATGCGGCCGCGCGCACCGCGCCGCAACCCGATCCCGCACTGGAGGGCACGCCGATCTTCCGGCGCGTCCAAGCGCATCCTGCCGTGCAGGCTTTCGCTCCGCTCATCGCGCGCCACGCCAAGGCGCAGGGCGTCGACGTGGCACTCGTGAAGGCGGTCGTCGCGGTCGAGTCGGCGTTCGAAGCACACGCGGTCTCGCCCCGCGGCGCCATCGGTCTCATGCAGGTCATCCCGGCGACGGCACGGCGCTACGGCATCGTCGACGACGCCAAGGGAAGCGTCGAGCAGAAGCTCCTCGATCCGGCGCTCAACATCGGAATCGGCACCCGCTACCTCAAGGATCTTCTCGTGCGCTTCAGCGGCGATGTCGCGCTGGCGCTGGCCGCGTACAACGCGGGCGAGGGGAGCGTCGAGCGTCACGGCAGCACGGTGCCACCGTATCCCGAGACGCAGGAGTTCGTGCGCCTGGCGCTCCAGTTCCATGAGTTCTACAAGCCGCCGCCACCGCCGCCGGCCCCGACGCGCATCACGATTCCGCGCCGACCCACGGCGGCGCGGTGAGTCCGCGTGACCCTCGGCGGCGCGCCGCACGGTCGGCGCATGCTATGCATCCTCGCGCTCATGGCGTGACGGTCAGGTCCATCACCGTGGTGTTGACGAGGCAGACGTAACACTTGCCTGCCGCGCCGGCTTCGGTGACGAGCCCGTAGAAGTTGAGGTGGGGCGCGGCGGCATTGGCGTTGCCGTAACGCGCCGTGCCGTCGCCCTGGCGACGCAGGGTTGAAGTTTGCACGGGCAGCGCGGGCCGCACGCTGAAGTTGACCCAGTTGACGTCGTTGGTGAGGACGTCGAGCGCCGGCGATCCCGTCGAGTCGACGATGCTCGGCGCCTCGACAAAGATCCCCTGGTAGATCGTGCCGCTCGTGGTCCAGCCGTTGATGAGCGTCGTCCCCGCGACGTCGATCGCGCCGTTCGCGCGCAGCACGAATCCGCCGGGGAAGACGAAGTCGCGGCTCGCACCCCCATCGAGGGTCAGGGTACCGGCGGCTTGAATGATGATCTGGCCGCCGCCGTAGCCCGGATCGGGGACGCCGGCGGACCGCACTTCGTTCGGCAATACCGGGCGATTGTTCGCGGGCAGCGTCGAACCGGCGGGCCACACCGACGGCATCGAGAGCACGGCATTGCCGTTGACCATGAGGTTGTAGACCTGCGGCGATGTCCCGTACCCGGCGATGGCGACGGTCACGGTCTTGCCGCTCGCCGGATGGAGTTGCAAGCCGTTGGCGAGGAAGTGCGCACCATTGACGGGATTGTGGAGATTGCCAAAGGTCGTGAAGGTCGTGGCGTTGGCACGCAAGAGCCCGTCGCCCGTCACCTTTGCCGCCTTGAGCGCAAGCGTCGAGCCGCCGTGCAGGACGCCGCGATTGACGAGCGGCGAGCCGGTGGCGATGTCGGCGCCCAGCGTGTCGACGGTGAGCCCCGACGGCGTCTCGATGCGCCCGCCGGGGACGAGCGTCATCCCGGGCGGGCTTTTCACGATCAGCGTCGGCGGTGGCGCGCCGTTACCCTGGATGGCGACGATCGACCCCGCGACTTCGGCGAGTTCACTGCTCACGTTGACGAGCAGCACGGTCTGACCGGGCGCGCCGGAGCGAATGCGAAGCGTATTGCCCGGCCCCACCGAGAGCCCTGCGAAGTCGATGCGGGCGACCGAGCCGGCGGTCCCGGGTGTCGTGCCGAGTTCGATGTCGACGTTGCGCGTCGGATTCGACAGGTGCGTGCCGTCGAACTGCGCGCCGATCACGTTGAGCGCACCGTACGGGTGGGTGATCACCGTCGCCGAGGCCGGCATCGCCGTGGCGGCGGCTTCGTTGTCGACGATCGTCACGGTCGTGGTCGCGTTCGCGCCGGGCAGCGCACCGGTGATGCCGGTGAGGTTCACCAGGAAGGTCTTGTCCGGCTCCGACCCGACGTCGTCGAGGATGGGGATCGTGATGACGCGTGGCGAGGCATCCTGCGCGCTCCAGGTGAGCGTGCCGCTCGTCGACGTGAACTCGCCCCCCGTCGTCGTGCCGTGCGCCGTGGCGTACATCGCTACCGCCGGCGCCGTGGCATCGCCGATGCGCGTGACGGTCACGGTCACGCTGCCGGCGTTCTCGTTCACCGCGTAGTCCGCGGCCGCGAACTGGATCGTGTTGCCGATGCCGGGGAGCGATTTCACCTGCGCGAACGGCAGGCTCGACGACGGCTGGTACTGCCCGCTGCCGTTGTAGCGGGCGACGATCGTGAAGGCGCCGCCGGCAAGGGGTGACACGCACTGCGCGATACGGGGCGTGACGCCGGTGTTGACGGTGACGTTGCTGCAGCCCCCGATCGGAGTGCCGTTGGCGGTGAACGTGACCGTGCCGCCTGGTACCGGTGTCGCGGCGTTCACGCTCGCCGTGAACGTGATCGCTCCGGTCGCGGGCGCGGGGTTGCCCGACGACGTCAGCGTCACCGTCGTCGCCATCGGCGTGGTCGGCGCGTTGATCACCTGCGCGAGCGGCGCACTCGTCGAGGTGGCATTCGCGGCATCACCGCCGTAGCGCGCGGTGAGCGAATGGTTGCCGGCAGCGAGGGCCGTCGTCGTGCAGGTGGCATCGCGCACGTTGCCCGCGCCGGTGAGGGCGACGGCAGCACAGGTCGCAATCGTCGTGCCGCCGGTGCGGAAGGCCACCGTGCCGGATGGCGTGGCGCCGCTCACCGTCGCCGTCAACGTCACCGGCTGCCCGACGCCGACCGGATTCGCCGAGCTTGCAAGCGTGGTCGTCGTCGCTGTTGCCGCCGCGGCATTGACCGTCTGCGTCAGTTGCGGACTCGCCGAGGCGAGATTCGCCGCGTCTCCCGCATACTGCGCGACGATGCCGTGGGTGCCCTTGGCGAGCGACGACGTCGTGCACGCCGCGGAGCGCGTGTTGCCGCTGCCGGCGAGCGCGACGGCGCTGCACCCGGCGATCGTGCTGGCACCATCCTTGAACGCGACCGTGCCGGTGGGAGCGCTGCCTGCGACGGTGGCGGTGAAGGTGACGCTTTGCCCCAGCGTCGACGGATTGGTCCCGCTCGCGAGCGTCGTCGTCGTCGCGGTTGCAGGCGAACCCCCCGTGCTGACCTGGACGTCGATCGAGGTCGAACTCGCGGCGATGACGCTGATCGTGATCGCGTTGAGGGTATCGGTGAAGCTCTTGCCGTTGAGCAGCGTCCCGTCGTCGAACGACGATGGCGTGGCGCGCGTCATGTCGAGGAACTGCGTGTCGTCGGACATGCTGTCGCAGCCGCTGCACTGGTTCTCGAACGGATACGCAAGGCGGATCTGCGCGCCGAGATTGGGCAGGCTTGACAGCGCGGAGTCGAAGCCGATCGGCTGGCGGAACTCGATCCAGTACGTGCGCGTCGTCCCGCTGGGTGCGACTTGCACGGCGTAGCGCGACTTGCCCGGCAGCTCGATCGGATAGAGCGTGTAGGTCGCGGTGCCGCTCGTGTGCGTCGCGACCGTCCCTCCGGCGAAGTAACCGAGCCGCGCCTTTTGCACCGCGTTGAAGTGCATGCTGCGCTTGTTGCCCATGACATCGAACGGGTCACCGTATTCGGCGACGGTGCAGCCGGAGGAGGCGACGACGTCGGAGCCGCAATTGAGGCTCCCGGCGTGGTAGAGGCCGAAGTTGTGGCCGATCTCGTGGCCGACGGCGAGCAGGCTCGCCGTTCCCTTGGTGTAGGCGAGCGGATAGCCGATGTAGCCCAAGCCCAGCCAACTGCACGGCAGCGCATCGACGACGTAGAGCTGGCCACCGTGGGCGTTGGGGTTGAAGCCGGCAGCGGTGGCTGCCGCCTCGCCGTTGCTTTCGATCGAGGCGAGCACCGCGTTGAGTTCGGCGTTGGTGCCGCAGGCCGTGGGACGCGCCTGCGTTGCCTGCAGCCAGGCGCCCGAGGCATTCGCGACGACGCCGGTGAGCAGTTGCGCCCCGTACGAGACCTCGGCGTAGTAGTCGGCAGCACTGTTGGTGCCGCTGCCCAGGACCGCATTGCCGATCGCCGCGATCGACCAGCTCCCGGGGTCGGGGTTGTACGTCCACGGCGCCGCACCGTTGGTCGGATACTTGAGCGGAAAGACCGTATAACCCTGCGTGAGCGCGGCGACGTCACCGCTTCGCGCGAACGCGGCCACCGGCGACGTCGGTGCCGCGGTGATCTCGATCGTATCCACGGCGATGTAGCCGCGGGCATCGGTGGCGCCCGACACGATCGCGGTCGCGCCGTTGTCGATCGCATCAGGTGGGCGGCCGAGATCGACGACGTTCTGCTCGCCCGTCGCCGCGCGCAGGCTGTAACCGTAGTCGTCGGTGCCGTCGGGGTAATCGACGTGAAAGACACGCAGCGTCCCGGCGAGCGAGCGGCGCGGGCCGGAGGCAGGGCGTTCCGCCGCGCCGGTCGCCCCCTCCATCCGAAGCTCCTGGGCTTCGAGGCGATGCTGGTGGAGGCGGCCCGTGGCGACCACGCGGGTGCCATCGGCGGGAATGGTCGTACTCGCGAGGCGCACGCGCCGTCCGTCGTCGAGCCGCAGTTGCGGATAGTGATAGGTGCGCCCCGTCGTGCGGTCGACGACGGTCAGCGTTTCGACGCGGCCTGCGTACTGCGGCGCCGGCGCGCCGGGGGTTGCCGCCGCCGGGGTCGCGGCGGTCTCGCCGACATGCGCGACGAGCGGCGTGGTGGCGCCGCTCGCGACGGTGGCGAGCGCCGCCAGGAGCGCGATGCGAACACGCGCGCCGTGGGAAGCATCGGGGTGGGGCAAGGCTCTTCGCTGCATGGGCCGACCTCTCACTCGTCTGGCGCGGCGTCCGGCAGGCGGCGCACCGCGTATCCGGCCGCGTTGGCCGGGCGCTTGGGTGCATCCCGTCCGCGCAATGTGGCAAGCCTATGCCAAATGCATAAATCGGACCAGCTTCTGATGCTTCGTCGACTTCGGGATAATCCCCCCATGGCGCCGACGCCCACTTCGCTCGACACGGCCGGCCTCGGGGATGCCGCGTGGGGGCACCGGGCGACGGATCACGTCGGTTACGCCTTCGAGCGCGCTGCGGGAGCGGTGCTAAGCGAGGGCAACGACGTCCGGCTGCTCATCGACGCCGCCGGCAATTTTCCCGTCTGGCTCGACGCCATCGCCAGTGCCCGGCGCTACATCCTCTTCGAGAGCTACATCGTCGCCGACGATGCGCTCGGTCGCGCGTTCATCGCTGCCCTCGTCGCCAAGGCGAAGGAGGGTGTGCGCGTGTGCGTCGCCTACGACTGGTTCGGGTCGACCAAGCGCCGTGCCGCGTGGTCGGCGCTGCGCGCCGCGGGTGCGGAGGTTCGCGCTTTCAATCCGCCGAGCTTCGCGAGTCCACTTGCCTGGCTCACCCGCGATCACCGGAAGTCGATCGTGATCGACGGCGTGCGCGGATTCGTGAGCGGCCTGTGCATCAGTTCGAAGTGGGAGGGCGACCCGCACAGGCGCCTCGAGCCATGGCGGGATACCGGCATCGAACTGCGCGGTGAGGCCGTTGCCGACTTGACGGCAGCATTCGCCCAGGTGTGGGCCGCCTGCGGCGGTGGTGATCTTGCCCTCGATGCCGAGCCCGCGGAGCCCGTCGGCGCCACACGCGTGCGCGTGATCGCCGGCACCCCCGGGTCGGCGGGGACGTACCGCACCGACCTTCTCGTCGCCTCGCTCGCACGCGAGTACCTGTGGCTCACCGACGCCTATTTCGTGGGCACGGCCGCGTACACGCAGGCGCTGCGTGCGGCAGCCCGTGACGGCGTCGACGTGCGTCTGCTCGTTCCCGGTGCGAGCGACATTCCGGCCATCTCGCCGCTGTCGCGCGCGGGCTATCGGGCGCTGCTCGAGGCCGGGGTGCGGGTCTTCGAGTGGGACGGCACCATGCTGCACGCCAAGAGCGCCGTGGCCGATCGGCGCTGGTCGCGCGTGGGCTCCACCAATCTCAATCTCGTGAGCTGGATCTCGAACTACGAACTCGACGTCGCGATCGAGAACGAAGCCTTTGCCGTGGCGATGGCCGAGCAGTACGAGCGCGACCTCGAGCGCGCCACCGAGATCGTCCTCACGCAGCGGAATCGCGTGCGCAAGAGCGATCCGATCGACAGCGAGGGGCCGAAGCGCGCGATGTCCGGCAGTGCCGGTCGGGCTGCTGCCGGCGCGGTCAGCGTCGGCAGCGCACTGGGCGCCGCGCTCACCAACCGCCGTACGCTCGGTCCCGCCGAAGCGGGGCTCCTCACCGTGGTGGCGGCACTGATGGCGCTCGTCGCGGTCCTCGCCGCCTGGTTTCCGCGCGTCGTCGCCTGGCCCATTGCGTTTGTCGCCACCTGGGCGGGACTGTCGTGGGGGTGGCGCGCGGCGGTCCTGTGGCGCCAGCGTGGCGCGGCAGCGCGCGCCATGGCCTCACCCGTCCCACCGGGGGAGGGCACGCCACCGCAGGTCCGAAACAGCGAGCATGCAGGAGAGGGTGGCGGAAAGAAACGGCGCGCTGCTATAATCGACGATTCGCGCCCGTAGCTCAGTTGGATAGAGTACCTGGCTACGAACCAGGGGGTCGTGGGTTCGAATCCTGCCGGGCGCGCCATGGAATCAATGACTTGGGCCGAGTAACCCTCGGCCTTTTTCATGCCCGGAGCCCGCGGGCGGCGGTGGCGCCGCCACTTTGCGGGGCGCGCGTGCCACGGCGCTCGCGCGCCTTTTCCCGCGTGTCAGCCGAGCGCGGAGTTCCTTCATGGCGGTGACTCGCCGCCGCCACCTCGCTCATCCGGCCCCGCATTTCCGCAGCAGGGCGCCGTGCGATCGCCGAGTGGCCTCGTTTGCTGGCGCGACCGCCGCCGGCTTCCCGGTCGCGCGCGATGGGCCGGCCATACCCATGCACGGGACTCGAGGGTCTTCTCACGGCGCTTGCAAATCTCGTCACATGTGAGTAGATTGCAGTATCTCCTCGACAATGAGGAGATCGATGAAATCTTCTCAATGCGGCGCAAACTTCAGGCAACAGACATTCTCGACGCTCTCAAGACCTTGCAGAAAGAAGGTCTTAAGGGGGCCTCGTCGTCGGAAATCCACGCCCGCGTGGGCGGCAGCTATGCCACCGTCGGTCGCCTGCTGGACAAGCTCGTCCAGGAAAACGCTCTTGTCCGCAAAGGTAAGGCGCGCGCCACCCGATACTTCCTGGCGCCCATTGCGCAGCACATCACAGAATCCGTGCACGCCATCGACCGTGCGAGCGCCACCGTCTCGCCCTGGTGGTCCGCGCAGGCCCGCGCTGTCTTCGACACACTGAACCGGCCGCTTGGCGTCCGTCATCCTGTCACCTATCAGCGGCGGTTTGTCGATGACTACGCTCCGAATGAATCATTCCTGTTGCCGCGCGAGATGGCAGAGACGCTCGCGCAGGAAGGCCGGATGGCGGGCCAGCAACCCGCAGGCACTTATGCCCGCAAGGTGCTCGAACAGCTCCTGATCGATCTTTCGTGGTCGTCCTCGCGACTGGAGGGCAATACCTACAGCCTGCTGGCGACGGAAGAGTTGTTCAAGAGCGGTGCTCCGCCTGCCGATCTGGAAGGCGTCATGCTCCTCAACCACAAGCGCGCCATCGAGTTCCTCGTTGACGCCGTACCGAGCTATGGCCTCACCGACAGCGTCATTCGCAATCTGCACGCGCTGCTCATGCAAGACCTGCTGACGGACTCAGTCGGTCTCGGCGCGATTCGGACGAAAGTGGTCAACATCTCCGATACGACGTACGTCCCGTCGCAGGTGCCTCAGCTCCTCGAGGAGATGATCTCGCTCATCATCGGCAAAGCCCAACACATCAAGAATCCGGTGGAGGCCGCGTTCTTTCTCTGGGTGAACCTGGCCTATTTGCAACCCTTCGAGGATGGCAACAAGCGCACGAGCCGACTGGCCGCCAATGTTCCACTGATGCTCTACAACTGCGCGCCGCTTTCGTTCCTGGATGTCGATCCGAGGGATCATGCCAAGGCGATGCTGGGTATCTATGAGCTGCTCGATGTCACGATCGCGGTAGAACTATTCGCGTGGACGTATCGACGCTCGATCGCCAAGTATCAGGTGATCCTGGAGTCGATGGGGTCGCCCGACGCCTTCCGTGTGCGGCATCGCGAACATTTGAGTGAAGCCGTGCAGCGCGTCGTCAGAGAAGGCCAGCCACTTCAGCAGGCCATGTCCGATCTTGGCGTGCCAGAAGAAGAGGCGGGCGCGTTCGGGGACATGCTTGACGCCGAACTCAACGCCCTCACGCCGTATAACTGCGCGCGGTATCGGATTGCCCTCGGAGAAGTTCAGGCTTGGATGGAACGCGGGAGGCCTCGATGAGCTGGGCGTTTGCGATTGCCCTCACGACACCGGAGGCACCTCCGGTTCCGCGTCGCCCTCGGCGACCCATGCGCGGCCGAGCGTGTAGGCGACGGCGAGCACGACCGGGCCGACGAAGAGGCCGACGATCCCGAACGCCAGCAGGCCGCCCAGTACGCCGAGCAGGATCAAGAGCAGCGGCAAGTCGGCGCCGCGGCGGATGAGCACGGGTCGCAGGATATTGTCGAGCGACGCCACGCCGATCGACCACACGGCAAGCACGATCGCCCACGTGTGGTCGCCGGTGTGCCATAGCCAGATGACCCCGCCGGCGAGCACGAGGCCGGGCCCGATCTGCGCGATGCAGCAGATCAGCATCACGGCGGAGAGCAGCGCGACGTAGGGCACGCCGGCGACGGCGAAGCCGATCGCACCCAGCACCGTCTGCACGACCGCGGTCACGACGATGCCGAGTGCGACTGCGCGGATCGACGCGCCGGCGAGCACGACGATCGCATCACCGCGTTCGCCTTGCAGGCGGCGGAAGAACCGGCGCACGCCCATCGCCCCGGTTTCGCCGCGCGCGTAGAGCACGCCGCAGAAGAGGAACGTGATGACGAGGTGCACGACGATGCCACCGAGTCCGCCCAGTTGCGAGAGGAGCCACGCGCCGATCTGCGTCATGTAGGGCGTGAGTCTCGCGGCGAGCGAGGCGGGGCCGGCCGCCGCGATCGCGGTCCACTCCTCGGCGGTCTTGGCGCCGACCAGCGGGATGTCGTCGACCCACTCGGGAGGGCCCGGAATCTTGAGTTCGACGCTCTGGAGGCTCGCGAGGTGCTCCGCCTGGGTGACGATCGTGCTCCCGAGCGAGATCAGTGGCCCGATGACGACGAGGAAGAGGAGCGTCATCAAGACCACGACCGCAAGCGTGCGGCTTCCGTGCAGGCGTCGCTGCAAGCCCACGAGGAGCGGCCAGGTCGCGACCACGATCATCGTCGCCCAGATGAGGCCGGGCAGGAATGGCCGCAGGATGTAAAGGCTCGTCCCGCCGACGAGCAGGATGAACGTGACGCCGAGGACGATGCGCGTGAGATTGCCGTGCGTGGGGTTGGTCTCGATGGGCATGGGGTCCTGGCGTCTGCGGTGTGGGCGGGGGCGCGGCGGTTGGCGCGAACGGGACTCGGTGGCATGGGTGCGATCGATGCCTCGCCCCTAACGCCGCGGCGCCAGTCCGACATTAGAGCAGAGCGCGATCCCGAGGCGGTGGCCGACCGCAGGGAATCTTCACTGCCCGCACCGGCACCCCCGGCCCCGCGACCTGGCCATCGGAGCTGGTCGCGATGATGGCCGTAAGATGTACCGACCCGAGCGACGACGACGAGACTGCGATGACGACCCTCTCCACGCGACTGACTCGTGCCCTCACCCTTCGGCACCCGATCGTCGGCGCCCCCATGGCGTTTGCGGCCGGAGGGGCGCTTGCAGCCGCGGTGAGTCGCGCCGGTGGCCTCGGCCTCATCGGCGGGGGCTACGGTGACCCGGCATGGCTCGAAGCGCAGTTCGCGGCGGCCCAGGGGGAGCGGGTCGGCGTGGGCTTCATCACCTGGTCGCTGCGCAAGTCGCCCTCGCTGCTCACCGACGTGCTGCGACACCGGCCGGCCGCGGTGATGCTCTCCTTCGGTGATCCGCGGCCGTTCGTCGATCCGATCCGCGAAGCAGGAGCGCTCCTCGTCTGCCAATGCCAGAACATGGAGCACGTCGCCGACGCACTGGACGTGCGCGCCGATATCATCGTGGCGCAGGGTGCGGAGGCGGGCGGCCACGGTGCGCTGCGCGGCACGCTCACCTTCGTGCCGGAGGTTGCCGACAGCATTGCGACGCAGGCGCCACAGACCTTGCTCCTCGCCGCCGGCGGAATCGCCGATGGCAGGGGTCTTGCCGCAGCGCTCCTCCTGGGCGCCGATGGGGCCCTCGTGGGAACGCGCCTGTGGGCTTCGACCGAGGCGCTGGTGGCGCCACGCCATCACGAGTCGATCGTCGACGCGGATGGCGACGATACGGTGCGCACGCGCGTGGCGGACATCGCGCGCGAACTCGCGTGGCCGGCGTACTTCACCGCGCGCATTCGGCGCAATGCGTTCACGGCACGCTGGCACGGACACGAGGACGAGCTGGAACGCAACGTCGCAACCGAGGGCCCCCGTTATCGCCAGGCCTTCGCGGACGGCGATCCCGAGAACACTGGGGTGTGGTTTGGCGAGGCGGCGGGGTTGATCGGCGCGATCGAGTCCGCCGGCACGATCGTGGAGCGCATGGCGAGCGACGCTGCCCGCCGGCTGGCGCGCTACGGCGGGGCAACGCTCACTTGAACGTGCGGGTCGCCACCGCGTGGCGGCGGATGTAGTCCCAGTCGTAGGTGACGCCGAGGCCCGGACCCCTGGGCACCTCGACGCAGCCATCGGTGCCGCAACAATCGAGCTGGTCGGTGTAGCCATTCGTGTAGACCGGAGCGACCATGTTGGGGCAATCGGGGCCGACGAGGGCGAGCTCGTAGAAATTGCTGTTGCGCATCGCCGACATGACGTGACGATGCGCGGGGCCGCAGGCATGCACCTCACAGTCGAGGCCGAAGGCCTCGGCGAGGTGGGCGATCTTCATCGCACCGGTGATGCCGTGGTCGTACTCGGGATCGACGCGCACGTAGTCGGTTCCACCGGCAACGATGAAATCCGCCTTCGGCTCGATGCCGCGTACGTATTCGGTGATCAGTAGCGGCGTGCGGATCATCTCGCGCAGCTTCTTGTGCGCAAATGCCGACTTGCCGGCGTCACGGAACGGGTCCTCGTACCAGAAATAGTTGCCTTCGTCGCAGGCGCGGCCGACATGGAGCGCGTCCGAGAACTTGCGCAGTTGGCAGCCGGGGTCGAGCATCAGCGTCATGCGATCACCGACCTGCTTCGCGACGTGGAGCACGTTTTCCGCCTCACGCCGCGCGTCGCCGTCGTTCCAGCCGTGGATCTTGTACGCGCGAAATCCCAGGTCGTAGCACTGCTCGGCAAACGTGGCGTACGCCTCCTTGCTGTCGAGCCCGCCCTGGCTGTCGCCCAGGTACGTCGATGCGTAGACGGGAAGCCGTGTCCGATAGCCGCCGAGGAGCTCCGACACCGATGCGCCGTACTTCTTGCCGGCGAGATCCCACAACGCGATGTCGAGCGGCCCGTGCCCCATGCCGGACCACTGTCGCGCCTCGCGCTTGAGGTCGTCGAAGAGCCCTTCGCGGGCCATCGCGTCGCGGCCGAGCATGAAGGGCGCCAGCATCTCCATCTCGCCGCGCGTGGCCGGGCTCGCTCCCCAGTTGGTCACGTACTCGCCGCGCAAGCCATCGTCGGTGGCGATGACGATCGCATTCTTCACGACCTCGATCGACGAACCTCGCTTGAAGCCGACCATCTGGCCGAAGCCGACGCGCTCGATGTTGGGCGCGTTGAACGTGAAATCGACGATCTCGATGGAGTGGATCTTGCTCATGACGTAGCGGTCCCGACGGACGACGAGGCGGATACTCAGAACTTGAGGAGCTTGGGCAGCATGAGGCTCATCGCCGGCACGTAGGTGATGAGGGCGAGGGCAATGACGAGGCCGACAATGAACGGAAGCATCTCGCGCACCAGCCGACCGAGGGAAACCTTGGCGATCGTCATCACGACGAAGAGGAGTACGCCGACCGGTGGCGTCAGTTGCCCGATGACGAGGTTGACGAGGAGGATGACGCCGAAGTGCACGAGGTCGATGTGCAGCGACGTGAGCAGCGGCACGAGGATCGGGACCAGGATGATCATGATCGCGATCGTCTCCATGAACATGCCTGCCACGAGCAGCGCGACGTTGAGGATCAGGAGCACCACCCACGGCTCGTTCGTGACCGACTGGATCGCGGCGACGACGAGTTGCGGTGCCTGCTCGATGCCCAGGATCCAGCTGAACGGCGCGGCCGCCCCTGCGATCATCAGGATGACCGCGGTCTCCCGTGCGGTGGTGCGCAGAATCGCGGGCAGGCGCGACCACTTGAGCGTGCGATAGATGAAGATACCGACGAAGGCCGCATAGAACGCGGCTACGCCGGCGATCTCGGTCGCGGTCACCGCGCCCAGTCGAAAGCCGATGATGATGATCACCGGCATCAGCAAGGCCCAAAGCGCCCGCTGGAACGCGACCCATAGCGTTGCGAGCGAGAAGCTCCCCGAGGTGGGGTAGCCGCGCACCCGAGCCAGGATGACGATGACGAGCGACATCGCGAGCGCCATCACGAGCCCTGGCACGATGCCGGCGACGAAGAGTGCGCCCAACGAGACATTGGACTGCCACGCGTAGAGCACCATCAGGATCGATGGCGGGATGATCGGGCCCAGTGTTCCGGCCGCGGCGGCACATGCGGCGCCGAACTCGCGGCTGTAACCATTGCGTTCGAGTTGCGGGACGAGGACGCGCGTCGTCGCGGCGGTATCGGCCACCGACGACCCCGAGATGCCGGCGAGGAACACGTTGCCGACGACGGCGGTCTGTGCGAGCCCTCCACGGATGTGCCCGACGATCGCCTTGGTGAAGGCAAACAGCCGCTCACTGATCCCGGACTCATTCATGAGTGACCCGGCGAGCGTGAAGAGCGGCACGGCGAGAAGCGGAAACGATTGCAGGCCGGCGAAGACGCGCTGGGCGACGACCGTGAGCGGAATTCCCTCCTGCCAGATGACGAGGCCTGATGCCGCGATCATCGCGATCGCGATGGGCGTTCCCACGAGCAACAGGACGGCGAAGGAAGTGAGGAGGAGCGTCATTACTCCTCCACTTCCACCGCGGACGCGACGAGGTCGGGCGGCCACAGCGTCTCGCCGATGCCGTCGACCACTGCATGGCGCAGGATGTGCAGGCAGGACAGCGCCGCGCCGACCGGCAGCGAGGCGACCGCCCATGTGGCCGAAATGCGCATCATGGGCGTCTGCGTCTCGAGCAGCGTGATCGCCTGGTCCATTCCGAACCACACGAGCCCGAGCAGCGTGATCGCGGTGGCCGCGGTGGCGAGCGTGCCGAGCGTGGAGCGCGCGCCGGTGGGCAGAAGAATCAGCAGCGCATCGATCCTCAGGTGCATCCGCTCACGGAATCCGCTGGCGAGTCCGATGAAGAGCATCCAGCTGAACGTGATGACGATGAACTCTTCGGTCCAGACCAGTGGGCTGCTCAGGAAATAGCGGAAGATGACCGCGGCGACGATGAGCGTCGCGATCACCCCGTGCGAGATCCAGAGAAACACGTCCTCGACGCGGGCGACCGCGTCGTCGAGACGCTGCAAACCCGGCGCGCGCATCGCGCTTGCTACTTGCCGCGCACCTTGGCGATCTCGGCGCGCAGGCGCTTCAGGTTGTCGGCACCCCAGCGTGCTTCGAGGTTGGCGTACGCGGGCTCCACCTTGGCCTGGAAGGCGGCACGGTCGGGCTCATCGATGATCTTGATCCGGCCGGACTTGCGCATCTCTTCCAGCATGCTCTTCTCGCGGCCTTGCTGGAGCTCGGTGTTCTTTGCCGACACCGCCGCGGCCTCCTCGAGCAGGATCTTCTGGTTCTCGGGCGAGAGTTTCGCGAGCGCCGTCTTGTTGATGACGATGGTGTTGTTCTGCAGCATGTGCCGCGTCATCGTGAGCACGGCCTGCACTTCGTAGAACTTGCGCGAGAAGATCGTGGGGATGGGGTTCTCCTGACCGTCGACCGTCTTCTGCTGGAGCGCGGTGTACACCTCGCCGAACGGGATGGGCGTCGGAGCGGCACCAAAGGCGCGAACCATTTCCACCCAGATCGGGCTCTCGGGAACGCGGATCTTGAGTCCGGCCATGTCCTCGGGCTTGCGGACCTCGCGCTCGGTGAACGTGAAGTTGCGCCAACCCCAGTACAGGATCTTGGACAGCGGCACGATGTTGTGCTTGTCGCGCAGCTCGTTCCAGAGGGGGTCGAAGGCAGGGCCGCGCAGCACGGTCTCGGCCTCCTTCCAGTCCTTCCACAGGAAGGGGCCGCTCGCCATCTCCATCGCCGGCACGAGCGCGGACATGACCGCCATGCTCGGCGCCGACATGTCGAGCGCGCCCTGCTTCACCTGCTGGACGAGGTCGGCTTCCTTGCCGAGCTGCTCGGAGGGATAGATGCGAATCGTCACCGCGCCCTTGGTGCGCGTCTTCACCCGCTCGGCGAGCTCGTTGAACATGTCGTTGGCGACTTCGCCGGGCGCGTTGGCGTGTCCGAAGCGAAGCGTCTGGGCCGCGGTGAACGTCGGAAACGCCAACGTGGCAGCGAGCGCGAGGGCAGCGACTCCAGTCTTGATCATGGTTTCTCCTCGATGGTGGGGGGAAGGCGGAAACGAGTGTCGTCGCATCGGCGCACGCGCCGAGCCGCTGCGACGTATGCGCGCCGACGCGCATCCTTCACGCGCTTTCCGGCAGCGACGATGTTCTCGGGGTGATCGTGGATCGCGCCGATGCTACGGAGGGCTCCGGGTCGTGTCAACCGACCCGCACGGAGTCGCGAGCGACACGTGCACGGGCACGGCGGATATCACCGCGGGAGCCGTCAGACGGTAGCGCGCATGCGCCTGTCCGCCACCGCAACGCGCGGGGTCGAAGCGATGCGCGACGGGTGGGCGTCAATCCCAGCTCAGCGCGCCACCCGTCTTGTATTCGGTGACCCGCGTCTCGAAGAAGTTCTTCTCCTTCTTCAGGTCGATCATCTCCGCCATCCACGGGAACGGGTTGTCCGCCTTCCCGAACAGCGGATCGAGGCCGATCTGCTGGCAGCGCCGGTTGGCGATGAAGCGCAGGTATTCCTTGAACATGGGCGCGTTGAGCCCGAGGACGCCACGCGGCATCGTGTCCTCCGCGTAACGGTACTCGAGCTCGACGCCCTTGGCGATCAGCGCCGCGATCTCCGTCTTGAACTCCGCCGTCCACAGGTGCGGATTCTCGAGCTTGATCGTGTTGATGAGGTCGATGCCGAAGTTGCAGTGCATCGACTCGTCGCGCAGGATGTACTGGTACTGCTCGGAGGCGCCGGTCATCTTGTTCTGGCGCCCCATGGCGAGGATCTGGACGAACCCCACGTAGAAGAAGAGGCCCTCCATGATGCAGGCAAACACGATGAGGCTCTTCAGGAGCTGCTGGTCCGCGGTCGCGGTGCCGGTCCGGAACGTGGGATCGGTGAGCGTGTCGATGAAGGGGATGAGGAACTCGTCCTTGGCGCGGATCGATTCGATCTCGTGGTATGCATTGAAGATCTCGCCCTCGTCGAGCCCCAGGCTCTCGACGATGTACTGGTAGGCGTGCGTGTGGATCGCCTCCTCGAACGCCTGGCGCAACAGGTACTGGCGGCATTCCGGCGCGGTGATGTGGCGGTAGGTGCCGAGGACGATGTTATTGGCAGCAAGCGAGTCGGCGGTGACGAAGAAACCCAGATTGCGCTTGACGATGAGGCGTTCGTCGTCGGTCAGGCCGCGCGGGTTCTTCCACAGCTCGATGTCGCGCTGCATGTTGATCTCTTGCGGCATCCAGTGGTTGGCGCACCCGGCGAGATACTTGTCCCACGCCCACTTGTACTTGAACGGGACGAGCTGGTTGACGTCGGCGGTGCCGTTGATGACACGCTTGTCCTCGACGCGCACGCGCTGGAAATCCGTCGGCGGCGTTGCGCCCGCCGCGACACCGTCGTGCACGGGCGCGAGCGGCCGCGCGCCGGCCGCGATGCCACCGCTCGCCGGAATTCGGACACTCGGGGAAGTCCGTTGGAGGAGGGGGGAGGGCGCGTCGTCGTCGAAAGTGAGCATGGCGGGTCAATGGGGTCCGAGGTTGTTCGGGAGGGGGACGCCGTAGGGCGCGAGCGCCGGCAGGTGTCCGGCAATCAGTGCATTTCCTTCAAGCGCTCGTAGAGAAACTCGGGAGCGAAGTCGACGCCGTCCTGCCAGGCGATCGAAGCGAGCCCGTAGTCGAGATAGAAGGCGCCGAAGCGCTCGCGATCGCGCAGTGACGAGTGCCCGTCGCCGTGGAGCTCGTCGGCGAGGTCGACGACGCCCTTGCGACCGTCGTTGAACTCGAGCCAGATCTTGTAATCGCCCAGATAACGGGCCTCCACGACGTGGCAAGGCTGGGATTCATAGCGAGGCAAGGCGGACCTCCCTTCGGGCTATGGGCGATACCGGAAACGAAGGCGACACGGGGCGTGGCGTGCCGACGCGCGATTGCCGCACGGCCGCAGGCGACGCCGGCGCAGCGCGCGTCGCGTCATTGACAGGCTTCGCACGTGGGGTCGTCGATCGCGCAGAACTTGGGCGCGATGACGTCGATCGGCGAGGACGGCACGGCTGCCGTCGTGGCAGCGAGCGATCCGCCGCCGTCGGCCATCACGGCATTGAGCTCGCCGCCACGTCCGGTCGACTTCTCGGCCGAAGTCGCGGCGAGTGAGCGCAGGTAGTAGGTCGTCTTCAAGCCGCGGACCCAGGCGAGCTTGTACGTCTCGTCGAGCTTCTTGCCCGATGCGCCTGCCATGTAGATGTTGAGGCTTTGCGCCTGGTCGATCCACTTCTGGCGACGCGCGGCAGCCTCGACGATCCATCGCGGCTCGACCTCGAACGCCGTGGCATACAGTGCGCGCAGTTCGGCGGGAACGCGATCGACCCTGGCGAGCGAGCCGTCAAAGTACTTGAGGTCCGACACCATCACCTCGTCCCACTGGCCGAGCGCCTTGAGATCGGCGACGAGCTGCTCGTTGACGATGGTGAACTCGCCCGAGAGGTTCGACTTCACGTAGACGTTCTGGTATTCCGGCTCGATCGACGCGGCAACGCCGACGATGTTGGAGATGGTGGCCGTGGGTGCGATGGCGACACAGTTCGAGTTGCGCATCCCGTGCTGCCGGATGTTCTCGCGCAGCGCAGCCCAGTCGAGCGTCGACGACAGGTCGACGTCGAGGAAGCCGCCGCGCTCCTCGGCGAGGAGTGCGAGCGAGTCGTGCGGCAGGATCCCGCGATCCCACAGCGACCCTGCGTACGACGAGTAGCGGCCACGCTCCTGCGCGAGCTCGCACGACGCCCAGTAGGCGTGGTAACAGACCGCTTCCATCGAGCGGTCGGCGAACGCGACCGCCGCGTCCGACGCGTACGGGATGCGCATGCGGTGCAGGCAGTCCTGGAACCCCATGATCCCCAGTCCCACCGGACGATGCCGCAGATTGCTGTCGCGAGCCTTCTTGACGGCGTAGTAGTTGATGTCGATCACGTTGTCGAGCATCCGCATCGCGGTGCGGATCGTCCGCTGCAGCTTGGCGTGATCGAGCTGCCAGCCCTGCGCACCTCGCTGCATGTGCGCGACGAGATTCACCGATCCGAGATTGCACACGGCGATCTCGCTCTCGCTCGTGTTGAGCGTGATCTCGGTGCACAGGTTGGAGCTGTGCACCGTGCCCACGTGCGACTGCGGCGAGCGCACGTTGCAGGCATCCTTGAAGGTGATCCAAGGATGCCCCGTCTCGAAGAGCATCGACAGCATCTTGCGCCACAGCGCGACCGCAGGCACCTTCTTGAAGAGCTTCAGCTCCCCGCGCGCCACGCGCTCCTCGTGACGCAGGTACGCCGCCTCGAAAGCCCGGCCCCACGTGTCGTGGAGGTCCGGAACGTTGGAGGGGGAGAAGAGGGTCCACTCGCCACCGTCCATCACGCGCTTCATGAAAAGATCCGGAACCCAGTTCGCGGTATTCATGTCGTGCGTACGGCGCCGATCGTCGCCGGTGTTCTTGCGCAGCTCGAGGAACTCCTCGATGTCGAGGTGCCAGGTTTCGAGGTACGCGCACACGGCACCCTTGCGCTTTCCGCCCTGGTTGACCGCGACCGCCGTGTCGTTCACCACCTTGAGGAACGGGACGACGCCCTGGGACTTGCCGTTGGTGCCCTTGATGTGCGAGCCCATCGCGCGCACGTTGGTCCAGTCGTTGCCGAGCCCGCCGGCGAATTTGGACAGGAGGGCGTTCTCCTTGATGGCCTCGTAGATGCCATTGAGATCGTCGGCGACCGTCGTGAGGTAGCACGACGACAATTGCGAGCGATGCGTTCCCGAGTTGAAGAGGGTGGGCGTGCTCGACATGAAGTCGAACGTGGACAGCACGTCGTAGAACTCGATCGCCCGTGCCTCGCGATCGACCTCGTTGAGGGCGAGGCCCATGGCCACGCGCATGAAGAAGCACTGCGGCAACTCGAACCGGCGTCCGCCGGCGTACTGGTCGACGAGGAAGTAACGGTCGTAGAGCGTTTGCAGGCCGAGGTAGCCGAACTGGAGGTCGCGCTCGGGTTGCAGCGCCGCGGCGAGGCGGGGCAGGTCGTACTGGAGCAGCGCTTCGTTCAGCAGGCCGATCTTCACGCCGTGCTGCACGAACTGCGGGAAGTACTCGGGGTACTTCTGCGTCATGTTTGCCTGTGTGGCCTCTTCGCCCAGCGCCTCGAAGCGCAGCGCGTCGAGCAGCAGCCGCGCGGTCACGTAGGAGTACGCAGGATCCTTCTCGATCAAGGCCCGCGCCGAGAGCACCACGCCCTTGCGCACCTCCTCGACGGCCACGCCGTCGTAGAGGTCCTTCAGCGTGGCCTGCAGGATGCGTTCGGGGTCGGCGTCGGCGAAGCCCTCGCACGATGCGCGGACGAGAGCGGTGAGGCGGTCGAGGTCGAGCGGCCGGCGCACGCCGTTGTCGGTGACGTTGATCGTGTGCCCTCCCGCCGGCGGATGCACCGCAGCGCGCGCCTGGGCGCGCTCCTGCGCCCGCTTCTCGCGATACAGCACGTACGCGCGCGCCACCTCGTGCTCGCCGCCGCGCATGAGCGCGAGTTCGACCTGGTCCTGGATCTCCTCGATGTGAATGGCGCCACCTTCGGGCTTGCGCTTCACCAGCGAGGCGGCGACGACCTCGGTGAGGCTTGCCACCTGCTCGCGCACGCGGGCCGACGTCGCGCCCTGGCTGCCCGTCACCGCGAGAAAGGCCTTGGTCATCGCGATGCTGATCTTCGACGGCTCGAAGCCGACCACCGCGCCGTTGCGGCGGATGACCTTGTACTGGGCGAAGCGCGGATCCGTTCCGCTCGTGATCGGACTGCCGGCCTCACCGACCAAGAGTTCTCGTGGCGGTGCGGAAGGGATCGACGGGGGGGTGGGCGACGTTTGCATGCTGACCTTCTCCTGCGTTGTTCTTGATGGCGGCGCGCTTGGGCGACCTTCCTTCGCGGGGCCGCGATAGCGCGCCGCGCGCCGCGGGCGCACGCCGCACTCTCGCGGCGCAGACACGCGCCGCAGCGACGGCACACGGCGGACGTGCGGTCGACTCCCTGCGTGTAACGTGCCCAAGGGATGGCGATGTGGCCGGCGCGGCCTTCCCCGTGCGCAAACGGGGTCGTCCGGGGCGCGCCCTGGGCATGCACGGCAATCCCGAGCCATCGCCGTGCGAGGTCCAACCCACTAGATCTTGTGTTCTGGGGGCTCGTGAAGCCTAAGGATAGTAGCTGTTTCGGCGAACGGCAAGCGAAATCTCGCGGCCGGCGTAGCCGCTCGTCGCCATGAGCGCGGCATCATGATCCGCGCCGCCGCAAGCGCCGCCGTGCGTGCGGCGCCCGCGTTTCGCAGCGCGAGGGTCGTCATGCACGCGGGTTCGCCGGGATGCAACGATGATGACTTGTTGCATCTGCCACCCTGGGGCACATTACCCGAGTGTCGAGTCCAAAGGAGGCTTGCATCCCATGCCGCGCTTTGCTGCCAACCTCACGTTCCTCTTCAACGAAGTGCCATTCCTCGATCGCTTCGCCGAGGCGGCACGCGCCGGATTCCGGGCGGTCGAGTTTGCCTTCGGCTACGACTTCGCTGCGACGGACATCGCCGCGCGCGCTGCCGCGCACGGGCTCGAGGTCGTCCTCATCAACGCACCCCCCGGTGACTTCGCTGCAGGCGAACGCGGCCTGGCCTCGCTTCCCGGTCGCGAGCGCGACTTTGCCGCGAGCATCACCACCGCGCTGCGTTACGCGCAGGCGCTGCGATGCCCACGCATCCACGTCATGGCGGGCGTCGTCCCCGACGGCGCGGACGCTGCCGACCGGGCGCGCCGCTGGCAGTGCTTCAGGCAAAACCTCGCACTCGCCTGCCGCGAGGCGGCCGCGGTGGGCATCACGGTGATGATCGAGCCCATCAACCCGCGCGACTTCCCGGGGTACCTCCTCACCACGCAAGCGGAGGCCCATGCGCTGCGGGAGGAACTCGGATTGCCGAACCTTTCGGTGCAAATGGACTTCTATCACGCGCAGATGGTCGAAGGCGATCTCGCCACCAAGTTCCGGCGCTGGCAACCCCATATCGGTCACGTGCAGATCGCCGGCGTTCCCGGCCGCCACGAGCCCGACGTGGGCGAGATCAACTACCCGTATCTGTTCCGCCTCCTCGACGACCTTCGCTACGAGGGATGGGTGGGATGCGAATACAAGCCCGCGACAGACACGGTGGCAGGACTCGGGTGGCTGGACGCGTTCGTCGACCGAGGGCCTGCGCGCGGGGGCTGAGGGCGGTCAAGGCTGGCACATGCCCAGCGTGCCGCCGCGACGATTCCTGCCGGTGATACGGTGACCTACACCCCGGCCAGCACACCGCCGTCGATGAGGAACGAGGATCCCGTCACCATCGCCGACTCGTCCGAGCACAGGTACACGGCGAGGTGGCCGATCTCGTCGGGGCGGATCATGCGTCCGATGGGCTGGTACTCCGAGAAGCGCCGGAACGTCTCCTCCTCCTTGCCGGCGTAGGAGGTCTTGAGGTAGTTGTCGACCATCTCGGTATGCACCCGCGCGGGGCAGATGCAATTCGCGCGGATCCCCGATTTCACGAAGTCCAGCGCCACCGACCGCGTCATCATTTGCACCGCAGCCTTCGTCGCCGAGTACGCGAAGCGGTCGTGCATCGCCGTGACCGAGGCGAGGGACGCCATGTTGAGGATCACGCCGCCGCCACGCTCGATCATGCCCGGCAGGAGCGCCTTGGTGACGTTGAAGACGCCCTCGACGTTGACGCGAAACACGCGCCGCAGATCCTCGAGTTCGGTCTGCAGGATCGTTCCGACATGGATCACGCCGGCATTGTTGACGAGGACATCCGGCTCGAAGCCTGCCGCGCGCACAACGCCGCACGCGTCGTGGACGCTCGCCGGGTCCGCCACATCCATGCGCACCGCCAACGCCATCGCGCCATCGCACAGCGTCGCTGCCTGGTGCCGCGCACGGTCGAGGTCGATGTCGGCGACGACCAGGCGCGCGCCCTCACGGGCAAGGGCTCGCGCGATCGCGAGCCCGATCCCGGTCGCAGCGCCGGTGACGAGCGCGGTCTTTCCGTGCAGCCGCATGGTGCGATCCCTCCGGCTCGCGGTGCGCGAGCTATAGCCCCACCGACATCCCGCCGTCGATGAACACGATCTGCCCGGTCATGTAATCGGCCGCACGCGATGACAGGAAGACGGCGAGGCCGGCAATTTCGGCCGGCTCGCCCCAGCGGCCGGCGGGGGTGCGCTTGCACACCCAGGCGTTGAACTCGGCGTCGTCGATGAGCGCCCGATTCATCTCGGTGGCAAAGTAGCCCGGGGCGATGGCATTGACCTGGATGTTGTGCGCGGCCAGCTCCACCGCCATGCCGCGAGTGAGCTGGCGCACGCCTCCCTTGGCGGCGGCGTAGGGGATCACCGTCGGCCGGCCGAACTCGGACAGGAGCGAGGCGATGTGCACGATCTTGCCGTGCTTCCTCGCGATCATTCCCGGCAGGACGGCCTGCGACACCATGAACGGCGCGGTGAGGTTGGTCGCGATGACGTCGTTCCAGGCCTCGGGCGCGAAGTCCGGCATCGGAGCGCGCCGCTGGATGCCGGCGTTGTTGACGAGGATGTCGATGTGGCGATGCTTCGCGATCGCCGCCGCGATGCCGGCATGGATCGCGTCGCGGTCGGTGACGTCGAACGGAACGACGTCGGCGCGCAGGCCGGCCTGCACCAGGGTTTGCGCCGCGGCCTCGAGCTCGGCCGGCCGCCGGCCATTGAGGAGGACCGTTGCGCCGGCCTCGGCCATGCCGCGGGCAATGGCGAAGCCCAAACCGCGCGTGGCGCCGGTGACGAGCGCAACGCGTTCGCTCAAGCCGAAGGGGGACGAGGCAGGCGTCATGGTCGGATTCCGTGAGGTCACTTCACACCCGTCATCGTGATGGTGGCGATGAACGGTCGGCAGACGAAGAACATCATACCAAGCGGCAACGGTGCGAGCTTCGCGTCGCCGCCGACGACGCGGGCGAGCGTGACCAACGACCATGCCACGCGCGGCTCGGGAGAGCCGCGTCGCCGGCACCCCCGGGCAGCGCACCCCGAGTGCGTGCCGCCGCAGGGCATCCCGCCGGGGCCCCCCCGGCAGCACCCGGTGCGAGGCCTGGGCCTCGGTCGGGGCGTACGGCGTGTGCGATGATCCGCCACCCGCGTGGGTTGTTACCGCGAACGCGTCCGCGCGGTGTCAGGCAGCATCGTGCATGACATGGCATTCAACACTTCCGACCTGTCGACCGTGCTCGTGAGCGACGAGACGACCGCATGTGAGCCGGCGCCGCGATGAGCACGACGTCGCAGGCGGTGCTCGCGCAAGCGGTGGCGGCAGCGACGGTCACGCGTGCCGTCGAGGTGGCGCCGGGCGCACTGGCCGTGGTGCCTGCCGTATTCGCACGCTGCTTCGCCGGACGCAGCTGCACGATCGTCGCCGATACCCACACGATGGCCGCGGCGGGGACGCGTGTGCAGCACGAGCTGCGCGCGGCGGGAATCGCCGTCGCCGCTCCCATCGTCTTGCCCGGCGTGCCGCGAGCCAAGCCGCGCGTCGAGGTCTCGCACGAGGTGGCCGCGCGGCTGCGTGCTGCCGGCACTGTGCCGGTTGCGGTTGGCTCCGGCGTGATCAACGACGTGACGAAGTACGCGGCCGAGCTCGCGGCGATGCCGTACCTGTGCGTGCCGACGGCGGCCTCGATGGATGGTTACGCCGCGTCCGGAGCGTCGATGCTGGAGGGCGGTTTCAAGCATACGGTGCGCTGCGCGCCGCCGGTGGCGGTGGTGGCTGACCTCGACGTGGTCGCGACCGCGCCGGGGGCGATGGCCGGGTGGGGTTACGGCGATCTCGCCGGCAAGCTCGTCGTCGGCGCCGACTGGGTGTTGGCCGACGCGCTTGGGATCGAGCCCATCGCGCCGGCACCGTTTGCGCTGGTGCAGGAGCACCTCCGCGGTTGGCTGGGCAACCCCGCGGCGATCGCTGCCGGGGACCGGCAAGCGTTGGGCGGGCTCGTCGATGGGCTCCTCATCGCAGGCTTCGCGATGCAGGCACACGGCAATTCGCGTCCGGCGAGCGGCAGCGACCACCAGCTTGCGCACATCTGGGAAATGGAGGGACTCGAACGCGATGGCGAGCCGGTCGCGCACGGCGCGAGCGTCGGTGTTGCCACGGTGGCGATGCTCGCCGTCTACGAGTGGCTGCTCGCGCAGGACGTAGTCGCGCGCTGTCGGCAGTGCGCATCGCGCACGGCGCCGGAGGCGTCCGACGTCGTGAAGGAGCTCGAAGCCTCGTTCGAGCCGGCACTCGTGGCCAATGCGCGCACCGAGATGGAAGCCAAGGCGATCGGCACGGCTGCCTTGCAGGCTCGCATCGGTCGCCTCGGCGCGGCCTGGCCCGAACTGCGGGCTCGACTCGCAGCGCGCCTCGTGCCGGCAGCGACGCTTGCGGACTGGCTCACCGCATGCGGCGCCGCCGCCCGCGCCGAGGACATCGGCGTGCCGCTGCCCAAGCTCGTCGCCGACATTCGTCGCGCGCGACTCATTCGCCGTCGCTACACCGTACTCGATGGTCTGGACGACCTGGGGTGGCTCGAGGCCGCGCTCGTCGCGGTGCCCGGGGCGTATCGCGGCATCGGGGCGTCCCGGTAGGGCCGATCCGCGCCGCGCAGCGCCTCGCCTCAGCCTTGCGGTGCGTCGGTCGCGAGTTGCGTGGCGGTGAAACCTCCCCCCAGCGCCTTGACCAGCGCCACGCTCGCGCTGAAGCGCCGCGCCTGCAGCGCGAGCGCGTTGCGCTCGGCGGTGAGCGCACTCGATTGCAGCACGACGACGGCAAGGTAGCTCGTGGTGCCGGCGCGGTACTGGTTCATCGCGATGGTCGCCGATTGGCGCGTGGCGACGACCGCCGCCTCCTGCGCCTCCGCCTCCTGGGCGAGCAGCGTGAGGGCCGCGAGGTTGTCCTCGACGTCCTGGAAGCCACCGAGCACGGTCTCGCGATACGCAGCGACCGCCGCGTCGTGGTTGGCGATCGCCTGCTCCTTTTGCGCGCTGCGCAGTCCCGCGTCGAACACGGCCTGCGCGAGCGAGGCACCGAGCGCCCAGTAGCGACCCGGCAGCGCGAGGAGGCTGCCGATGACCGAACTTTGCAGACCTGCGTTGGCGGAGAGCGTGATCGTCGGATAGAAGGCGGCTTGCGCCACGCCCACCTCGGCATTCGCCGCGGCAACGCGGCGCTCCGCGGCGGCGATGTCGGGGCGCCGTTCGAGCAGCGTCGACGGCACGCCGACCGGGATCGGGGGCAGGACCGCAACGAGCGCGGGTTGGGGTGCGATCGTCACCTCCGACGGCGGCTTGCCGACGAGGACCGCGATCGCATGCTCGAGCTGCCGGCGCGCCAGTTCGGCCTCGTAGACCTGCGCCTGCGTCGTGCGCAGTTGCGCTTCGGCCTGTGCCACGTCGCCGCGCGCGACGATCCCCGCCTCGTATTGGTTGCGCGTGAAGGTCAGTGCGAGTTCGAAGGCAGCCACGCTGTCGCGCAGGAGGCGGATCTGCGCGTCCTCCACGCGCAGCAGGAGGTAGCTCTGGGCGAGGGCTGCCTGCGCGGCGAGCCGGGCGTTGGCAAGATCGGCCGCGCTTGCCTGCGCGAGAGTGTCGGCGGCCTCGATGTTGCGCCGAATGCCGCCCCACAGGTCGGGTTCCCAGCTCGCGCCCACCCCCAGGGAATAGCTTGCATGCGTCTGCCGGGTCGTGGCGGCGTTGGCCGCGTTGTTGCGGGTTGCACCCGCGGAGAGGTTCACGAAGGGATACAGCGCCGCCTGCGCGGCAGCGCTCGCGGCGTTGGCCTGGCGCACGCGCGCCTCGGCGCCGGCAAGCGTCTGGTTCGACACGTCGACCTGCGCGATCAAGGCGTCGAGCGTGGGATCGTTGAAACCGCGCCACCAGTGTCCCTTGGGCGCAGCGTCGGCCGGTTGTGCCGCCTTCCAGCCGTCCATCTCCTTGTACGCCGCGGGGACCGGTGCGCTCGGACGCACGTAGTCGGGGCCCACCATGCAGCCGGCAAGTGCGACGACGCAGGCCAGGGCAAGGGCGCGGTGGAGTCGTGGGGCGGGGTGCGGCATCGTGCGCATCAACGGATCGGGGCCAGAGGAGGTGTTGCGCGCGGGCGCGGCGCGCGTGCGCGCGCCCACAGGCGGAAGCGATCGAGGTACAGGTACACCACCGGCGTCGTGTACAGCGTCAGCGCCTGCGACAGGACGAGCCCGCCCAGGATCGCGATTCCGAGCGGGTGGCGCATCTCGGCGCCATCGCCGACGGCAAGGGCGAGCGGCACCGCGCCCAGGAGGGCGGCCATCGTCGTCATCATGATCGGGCGGAAGCGCACGAGGCACGCGGAAAAGATCGACTCGCGCGTCGACATGCCGTGCTCGCGCTCGTTGGCGAGCGCCACGTCGATCATCATGATCGCGTTCTTCTTGACGATCCCGATGAGCAGGATCACGGCGATGAAGGCGATGATCGAGAACTCGGTGCCGAAGGCCAGGAGGGCGAGCAGCGCGCCGACCCCGGCGGACGGCAGCGTGGAGAGGATCGTCAGCGGATGGACGAAGCTCTCGTAGAGGATGCCGAGGACGATGTAGACGGTGAGCAGCGCCGCCAAGATGAGCCACGGCTGGCTCGCAAGCGACGCCTGGAACGCGCGTGCCGTTCCCTGGAACGTGCCGCGCACCGTCGCCGGTACGCCGATGCGCAGCATCTCCGCTTCGACTGCGCGCGTGGCCTGCGACAGCGACACGCCGGGCGCGAGATTGAAGGAGATCGTCGAGGCGACGAACTGGCCCTGGTGATTGACGCCGAGCGGCGTATTGGTCGGCCCGAAGGTGGCAAACGTCGCCAGCGGCACCTGCTCACCGCTCGCACTCGTGACATGAACGTCACGCAGCGTCTCGGGTGACTGCCAGAACTCGGGCGCCGCCTCCATGACGACGCGATACTGGTTCCTCTCGGCATAGATCGTCGAGACCTGGCGCTGGCCGAAGAGGTCGTTGAGCGTCGTGTCGATCATGCGCGTCGTGACACCCAGGCGCGCCGCGGCATCGCGGTCGATCACGATCGACGTCTGCAGGCCCTTGTCCTGCGTGTCGGTGTTGACGTCGACGAGCTGCGGAAGGTTGGAGAGTGCCGCGCGGATCCTGCCCTCCCAGGCGCGCAGCAGCGCAAGGTCGTCCGCCTGCAGCGTGTACTGGTACTGCGAATTGCTCTGCCGGCCGCCGATGCGAATGTCCTGCACGGGGACGAGGAAGAGGTTCGCCCCCGGTTCCCTCGCGAGTTGCGGGCGCAGGCGCGCGACCACCTGGTCGGCCGAAACCTTGCGCTCGGCGAGCGGCTTGAGCGAGATGAACATGAAGCCCGAGTTGCGATGCGAGGCGCCGGTGAAGCCGACGACATTGGCGACGGCGGGATCGGCGCCGACGATCGCCATGAAGCTCGTGAGCTTGCCGCGCATCGCCTGGAACGAGATGCTCTGGTCGGCCTGGATGCCGCCGATGAGGCGCCCCGTGTCCTGCTGCGGGAAGAATCCCTTCGGAATCATCACGTACAGGTAGACGTTGAGCCCGATCGTCGCGGCGAGCACGAGCAGCACCAGGACCCCGTGATCGAGGCTCCAGGCGAGGCTCCTGCGGTAGCCGTCCAGCACCACGTTGCCGAAGCGGCCGAGGAGGGCCGACAGCCGTCCGGGCGCACGGGCGGCGCGCGGCGCGAGGAGTCGCGAGCACATCATCGGCGAGGTGGTGAGCGAAATCACGAGCGATACGAGGATCGCCGCCGAGAGCGTGAGCGCGAACTCGCGGAAGAGCCGGCCGACGATGCCGCCCATGAGCAGGATCGGGATGAAGACGGCAACGAGCGACACGCTCATCGCAAGCACGGTGAAGCTCACCTCGCGGGCGCCGCGCCGCGCCGCGTGCTGCGGCGTGGCCCCCTGCTCGATGTGGCGCATCGTGTTCTCGAGCACGACGATGGCATCGTCGACGACGAAGCCGGTGGCGATGGTGAGCGCCATCAGCGTCAGGTTGTTGATCGAGAAGCCGGCGAGGTACATGACGCCGAAGGTGCCAACGAGCGAGACGGGCACCGCCACCGCCGGGATGAGCGTCGCCCGCGCGTTGCGCAGGAAGAGGAACACGACGAGGATGACGAGGCCCACCGCGATGGCGAGCGCGCGCCCCGTATCGCGCAGCGAGGCACGGATCGTCGTCGTGCGCTCGAGCGCGAGGCGCATGTCGATCGCGCTGGGGATCGACGCCTCGAGCGTGGGGACGAGCGCCATGACGCGATCGACCGTCTCGATGATGTTGGCGTTGGGCTGGCGGTTGACGATGACGAGCACCGACGGCTTGCCGTTGGCGCGACCCGCGTTGCGCAGGTCCTGCACCGAATCGACGACTTGGCCGAGGTCGGTGAGGTGCACCGCAGCGCCGTCCCGATACGCCACGATGAGCGGCAGGTAATCGGCGGCCTTGGTCGCCTGGTCGTTGGCCTGGATCTGCCAGCGGCGCTCACCGTCCTCGACGGCGCCCTTCGGGCGGTTGGCGTTGGCCGCGGCGATCGCGCTACGCACCGTTTCCACGCCGATGCCGTACTTGGCGAGCGCCGGCGGCTGCAGTTCGACCCGCACCGCGGGAAGCGAGCTGCCGCCGACGCTGACCTGCCCGACCCCGGGCACCTGCGCGAGCTTTTGGGCAAGGACCGTCGAGGCCACGTCGTACATCTGCCCCTGCGTCATCGTGTCGGAGGTGAGCGCGAAGATCATGATCGGCGCGTCGGCCGGATTGACCTTGCGGTACGTCGGATTGCTGGGCAGCCCCGTGGGCAGCAGCGCCCTCGCGGCGTTGATCGCTGCCTGCACGTCGCGTGCCGCGCCGTCGATGTCGCGCGAGAGGTCGAATTGCAGCGTGATGCGCGTCGAGCCGAGGGAGCTGCTCGACGTCATCTCGGTCACCCCCGCGATGCGGCCGAGCGAGCGTTCGAGCGGTGTTGCCACGGTCGCCGCCATGGTTTCCGGACTCGCGCCGGGCAGCGATGCCTGCACCGAGATCGTCGGGAAGTCGACCTGGGGCAGCGGCGCCACCGGCAGCAGGAAGAACGCGAGCGCGCCCGACAGTGCGAGCCCCAGCGTGAGCAGGGTGGTTGCCACCGGCCGCTCGATGAAGATCGTCGACGGATTCCACATGGCGGATCAGTCGCCGCGCGAAGGCGGCCACACCGGCGCTGCGGCGGCGCGCGACGCGGGAGCATCGTCGTGCGGCGCCGGTTCGAAGCCGTGCAGGCGGGCGGCGAGCCGGTCGAAGTACAGGTAGACGACCGGCGTGGTGAACAGCGTCAGCACCTGCGAGACGATGAGCCCGCCGACCATCGTGATCCCGAGCGGATGGCGCAGCTCCGAGCCTTCGCCCCAGCCGATCATGAGCGGCAGCGCGCCCAGGATCGCCGCCATCGTCGTCATCAGGATCGGCCGGAAGCGCAGGAGCGACGCCTGGTAGATCGCCTCGCGGGGCGCGAGGCCGTCGTTGCGCTCGGCGTCGAGCGCAAAGTCGATCATCATGATCGCGTTCTTCTTGACGATGCCGATGAGCAGGATGATGCCGATGATGGCGATGATCGACAGGTCGTTGCCGGTGACGAGGAGCGCGAGGAGCGCACCCACGCCGGCCGAGGGCAGCGTGGAGAGGATGGTGATCGGATGGATGAAGCTCTCGTAGAGCACGCCCAGCACGATGTACATCGTCACGATCGCGGCGAGGATGAGCCAAAGCTCGTTGGCGAGTGCGGCGCGGAAGGCGAGTGCGGCACCCTGGTAGTTGATGGTGAGGCTCGCCGGCAGGCCCAGTTCCGCCTTGGCCGCATCGACGGCATCGACGGCGTCACCGAGCGATGCGCCGGGAGCGAGATTGAACGAGACCGTCGCGGCCGGAAACTGCCCGAGATGATTGATCGCGAGTGCCGCAGGGCGCTCGACGATACGTGCCAGCGTGGAGAGCGGCACCTGCTGCGCCGTCTGGCCGGGGACGTTGGTGGTGACGTAGACGTTGTCGAGCGCGCGCAAGCCCTGCTGGAACTCGGGCTGGACCTCGAGCACCACGCGGTACTGGTTCGTCTGCGTGAAGATGGTCGACACCAGGCGCTGCCCGAACGCGTTGTACAGTGTGGCATCGATGGCCGCGGGGGTCACGCCCAGCCGGCTCGCCGTCGTGCGATCGATGTCGACGTACGCCTGCAAGCCCCCGGTGGACAGGTCGGAGGCGACGTCGGCCAGGACCGGGCTCGTGCGCAAGCGCTCGACGAGCCGCGGAATCCACGCATCGAGGCTGGCGAGGTCGGCCGCCTCCACCGTGAACTGGTACTGCGTCCGGCTCACCCGGTCCTCGATGGTCAGGTCCTGCACCGGCTGCATGTACAGCGTGATGCCCTCCACCGTGTGCAGCGTGCGCTGCAGGCGCCGGATCACTTCGCTTGCCGTCGCGTCGCGGTCGCGACGGGGCTTGAGATTGATGAGCAGGCGGCCGCTGTTGAGCGTGGCATTGGTGCCGTCGACGCCGATGAACGAGGTGAGGCTCGCCACCGCCGGGTCGGCGAGCACCACGTCGGCAAGTGCCTGCTGGCGCTCGCGCATCGCGGCAAACGAGATCGTCTGCGGCGCCTCCGAGATCGCCTGGATCGCACCCGTGTCCTGAATCGGGAAGAAGCCCTTGGGGATCAGCACGTACAGGACGATGGTGAGGACGAGCGTGCCGATGGCCACGAGAAGGGTGGCGAACTGGCGATCGAGCACCCACGTGAGCATCCGCCCGTAGCGGGCGATGACACGGTCGAACCATGCACCGCTGGCACGGTAGAACGCGCCTTGCCGCTCCGGCGGGGTGTGCACGAGGAGCTTCGCGCACATCATGGGGGTGAGCGTCAGCGAGACCACCGCTGAAATGAGGATCGCCACCGCCAGCGTGATGGCGAACTCGCGGAACAGCCGCCCGACCACGTCGCCCATGAACACGAGCGGGATGAGCACCGCGATGAGCGAGAACGTGAGCGAGATGATGGTGAAGGCGATCTGCGCGGTTCCCTTCAGTGCGGCATCGAGCGGGCGTTCGCCCTTCTCGATGTAGCGGGCGATGTTCTCGATCACCACGATCGCATCGTCGACGACGAAGCCGGTGGCGATGGTGAGCGCCATCAGCGTCAGGTTGTTGATCGAGTAGCCGGCGAGGTACATGACGCCGAACGTGCCGACGAGCGAGAGCGGCACCGCGACGCTCGGGATCACCGTGGCGGCGAGGTTGCGCAGGAAGAGGAAGATCACCATCACCACGAGGGCAACGGCGAGCAGGAGCTCGAACTGGACGTCGGCGACCGACGCGCGGATCGTCACCGTCCGGTCGGTGAGGAGCGCCATCTGCGCCGCGGCGGGCAGCGACGCCTGCAGTTGCGGCAGCAGCGCCTTCACCCGATCGACGACCTCGATGACGTTGGTGCCGGGCTGGCGCTGCACGTTCAGGATGATCGCCGGCGTCGTGTTCGCCCACGCGGCGAGGTGCACGTTTTCGGCGCCGTCGACGGTATCGGCGACGTCCTGGATGCGGATCGGCGCCCCGTTGCGGTACGCGATGATCAGGCGCCGGTACTCGTCGGCAGACTTGAGCTGGTCGTTGGCGTCGATCGTGCTCGCCCGATGCGGCCCGTCGAAGCTTCCCTTCGCCTGGTTGGTATTGGCGTTGGCGATCGAGGTGCGCACGTCCTCGAGCGACAGTCCGTACGCCGCGAGCGCGCGCGGATTGACCTGGATGCGCACGGCGGGCCGCTGCCCGCCGCTGATCGACACCAGGCCCACGCCCGGGAGCTGCGAGATCTTTTGCGCGACGCGCGTGTCAGCGAGGTCCTGCAGCTTGGGCAGCGCGAGCGTCTGCGAGGTAAGCGCGAGGGTCAGCACCGGCGCGTCGGCGGGGTTGACCTTGTTGTAGATCGGCGGGTTCGGCAGGTCCGAGGGCAGGAGGTTCGCCGCGGCGTTGATGGCGGCCTGCACCTCCTGCTCGGCAGCGTCGAGCGACAGCGACAGCGCGAAGCGCAGCGTGATCACCGACGCGCCTCCGGAACTCGTCGACGACATCTGCGCGAGGCGCGGCATCTGGCCGAACTGGCGCTCGAGCGGTGCGGTGATCGACGAGGTGACGACGTTCGGGCTCGCCCCGGGGTAGAGCGTGACGACCTGGATCGTCGGGTAGTCGACCTCGGGCAAGGCGGATAGCGGCAGCACCCGATACGCGACGATCCCGGCGAGGAGGATCGCCACCATCAGCAGCGTGGTGGCGACCGGCCGCAGGATGAAAAGGCGCGAGGGATTCATGCCGCTCGGCGACCGCGGTCTCCGGTGCTCAGTGCGCCGCGGCGCCCTTCGTGCCGTCGCGCCCCGGGCGGCCCTCGCGCGCACCGCCCTCCGTCCGCGCGCCGCGTGCACCTTGCTTCGCGGGCGCGATCGCCTGTCCTTCGCGCGTGACGAGGTCGACCCGCGCCCCCTCCCGCAGCGTGTCGGCGCCGTCGACGACGACGAGCGTGCCCGGATCCACACCCGAGCTGACCACGGTGACGTCACCTTGCACCGGGCCCAGCTTCACCGGCGCCACGCGCACCGTATGATCGTCCTTCACCGCGTACACGAACGTGCCCGGGGCGCCACGCTGGATCGCCGCCGAGGGCACGAGCGTGGCATCGACGAGCGTTTGCGTATGCATGCGCACGTTCACGAACTGGTTGGGGAAGAGCGCCGCGTCGGCGTTGGCGAACTCCGCCTTCATCTTCACCGTGCCGGTGGCGGTGTCGATCTGGTTGTCCGCGGTGACGAGCGTGCCGGTGGCGAGCTTCACCTTGCCCTCGCGGTTCCAGGCTTCGACGACGGTCGGTTCCTTGCGCGCGAGGCGCTGCATGACGAGGGGGAGGTTGTCTTCGGGAATCGGGAAGAGCACCGCGATGGGCTGCACCTGCGCGATCACCACGATGCCGTTCGCGTCCGCGGCGCGGACGACGTTGCCCGGATCGACCTGGCGCAGCCCGACGCGACCGCTGATCGGTGCACTGACGCGGGCGTACGACAGTTGCAGCCGCGCGCTGTCGACGGCGGCGCGATCGGCCTGCAGCGTGCCTTCGTACTGGCGCACGAGCGCTTCCTGCGTGTCGACCTGCTGCTTCGCGATCGAATCCTGCGTAAGCAACATCCGGTAGCGTTCGAGATCGACCCGGGCGTTGGCGAGCTGCGCCTCGTCCTTGGCAAGCTGCCCCTGCGCCTGGGCGAGGGCGACGGCAAACGGCCGGGGGTCGATCTCGGCCAGGAGGTCGCCTGCCTTCACGTTCTGGCCTTCGGCAAAGTGAACCTTCATGAGTTGGCCGTCGACGCGCGGCTTCACCGTGACGAGGCTGCGCGGCGTGACGGTGCCGAGCGCGTTGAGGTAGACCTCGAGCGTGCCGCGCCGCACCGGCTCGGCGATGACCGGAAGTACTCGCGCCGCATCGCCACCCTTGCCGAAGCCACCGGGGGCACTGCCCTGCGTCGCCGGGGTCGGCGGCGCCGGCGTTCGGCCCGACCACCACAGGTACGCTCCCGCGCTTGCCGCGAGGAGCACGAGCACGACGAGCCAGCCGCGGTGCCGGCGTCGGATGGCGGTGTCGCGGGTGGGCGTCGCGGTGGCGGGAGGTGCGTGCGCGGTATCGTCGGGCATGGCAGGAGGCGGCACGGGCGGTTGTCGCTCGGACACGAATCGACGTGATTGGGAATGATGCGGGAAGTCGGAAGTTTCCGCCTCGGGACTCTTGTTGCGAACTGTTACACGGCGGACGTCGTGGTGCGAAGTGCCGCCGCAAGCCGCTGCGGCATTCCCGGGCATAATGGCGGCGGCAGTCGCCCCGGGGCGCCACGCGCCGCGCCAGGCGGGTGGACCGGCGGCTCGCGCGCCTGCCGCCCGTACCGCTGCTGCCCTCGATACCGTCCCGTCGCAATGATGCCCAACGATTCGCCTGCGGCCTCCGCGGCCCGCCCTGCCACCGTGTCCGGACGCGGGTGCCGCCCGTGAGCGTGCTGGTCACCCGGCTCGATGCGCGGGGCGACGAGTTTCGCGCGAACGCGAACCTCATGCGCGAACTCGTCGCCGATCTGCGGGCGAAGACCGCGGCGGTGGCCCGGGGCGGGAGCGATACGGCGCGGCAAAAGCATCTCGCCCGGGGGAAACTCCTGCCGCGTGATCGCATCGACACGCTGATCGATCCGGGCTCGCCGCTCCTCGAACTGTCGCCGCTGGCCGCCTTCGGCATGTACGGGGGCGAGGTGCCGGCGGCGTCGATCATCACCGCGATCGGCCGCGTCTCGGGTCGCGAATGCGTGATCGTCGCCAACGACGCGACGGTCAAGGGCGGAACCTACTACCCGATGACGGTGAAGAAGCACCTGCGCGCACAGGAGATCGCGCGCGAGAACCGCCTTCCCTGCCTCTACCTGGTCGACTCGGGCGGCGCCTTCCTGCCGGCGCAAGACGAGGTCTTTCCCGATCGCGAGCACTTCGGCCGCATCTTCTACAACCAGGCGACGCTGTCCGGCGACGGCATCCCGCAGATCGCCGTCGTGATGGGCTCGTGCACGGCCGGTGGCGCGTACGTGCCGGCGATGTCGGATGAGGCCATCATCGTCAAGGAGCAGGGCACGATCTTCCTGGGCGGGCCGCCGCTCGTGAAGGCCGCCACCGGCGAGGAAGTCAGCGCCGAGGAACTGGGCGGCGGCGACGTGCACACGCGGATCTCGGGGGTGGCCGACCACCTCGCCGACGACGACACGCACGCGCTCGCGATCGCGCGGCGGCTCGTCGCGAACCTCAATACGCGCAAGACGATCGACCTGCCGCTCGCCGCTGTGCTGCCGCCGCGCTATGACGCCGAGGAGATCTACGGGGTCGTCCCGGCCGATCCGCGCAAGCCCTACGACGTGCGCGAGATCATCGCGCGCATCGTCGACGACTCGGCGCTCGACGAGTTCAAGGCGCGCTATGGCGCCACGCTCGTGACCGGCTTCGCCCACATCTTCGGCTACCCCGTCGGCATCGTCGCCAACAACGGCATCCTCTTTTCCGAGTCGGCGCAAAAGGGCGCGCACTTCATCGAGCTGTGCGCCCAGCGCGGCATCCCGCTCGTCTTCCTGCAGAACATCACCGGCTTCATGGTCGGTCGCAAGTACGAACACGAGGGCATCGCGCGGCACGGCGCGAAGATGGTGACCGCGGTTTCCTGCGCCAACGTCCCCAAGTTCACGGTGATCATCGGCGGCAGTTTTGGCGCGGGCAACTACGGCATGTGCGGACGCGCCTTCGGGCCGCGTTTCCTGTGGACGTGGCCCAACGCGCGCATCTCGGTGATGGGCGGCGAGCAGGCGGCGTCGGTCCTGGCCACCGTGCGCCGCGACGGTCTTGCCGCGCAGGGCAAGTCGTGGAGCGCGCAGGAGGAGGACGCCTTCAAGGCGCCGATCCGCGCGCAGTACGAGCGGCAAGGTCATCCGTACTACGCCACGGCCCGGTTGTGGGACGACGGGGTGATCGATCCCGCGCAGACGCGGCGCACGCTCGCGCTGGCACTTTCCGCAGCGCTGAACGCACCTGTGGCGAAGACGTCGTTTGGCGTCTTCCGCATGTGACATGTTCGGCAAGATCCTGATCGCCAACCGCGGCGAGATCGCCTGCCGCGTGATCCGCACCGCACGCCGGCTCGGCGTGCGCACCGTTGCCGTCTACTCGGCCGCGGATGCGCAGGCGCGGCACGTTCGCCTCGCCGACGAGGCGGCGGCGATCGGTCCGCCACCGGCGCGCGAGAGCTATCTCGTCGCGCGACGTGTCATCGACGCCGCGCTTGCCACCGGCGCCGAGGCGATCCACCCCGGGTACGGCTTCCTGTCGGAGAACGAGGAGTTTGCCGCGGCGTGCGCCGCGGCCGGCATCGTCTTCATCGGCCCACCGGCGGCGGCGATCCGCGCGATGGGCAACAAGAGCGCCGCCAAGGCGCTGATGGAAGCGGCGCCGGTGCCGCTCGTCCCGGGCTATCACGGCAGCGAGCAGGATGCGGCGTTCCTGCAAAGGGAGGCCGACCGCATCGGCTATCCGGTCCTGCTCAAGCCGTCGGCCGGCGGCGGTGGCAAGGGGATGCGCATCGTCGACGCCTCCACCGGGTTTGCCGCGGCGCTCGCCTCGTGCAAGCGCGAGGCGCTGTCGAGCTTCGGCGACGAGCGCGTCCTGGTCGAGAAGTACATCACCCGGCCGCGCCACATCGAGATCCAGATCTTCGCCGACACGCACGGCAACGCGGTGCACCTCTTCGAGCGCGACTGCTCGGTGCAGCGACGCCACCAGAAGGTCCTCGAGGAGGCGCCCGCGCCGGGGATGACGGTGGAGCGGCGCCGCGAGATGGGTGCAGCGGCCGTGGCGGCGGCGCGGGCGGTGGGCTACGTGGGTGCCGGCACGGTCGAGTTCATCGCCGACCAGGACGGCCGCTTCTACTTCATGGAGATGAACACGCGCCTGCAGGTGGAGCATCCGGTCACCGAGATGATCACCGGCCAGGATCTCGTCGAGTGGCAGTTGCGCGTGGCTGCCGGCGAGGCGCTGCCGCTTGCGCAGGAGCGGCTCGCCATTCACGGTCACGCGCTGGAGGCGCGGATCTACGCCGAGGATCCGTCGCGCGGCTTCCTGCCGTCGACGGGGCGCCTCGTCCACCTGGCGCTGCCGGGCGAATCGGCGCACGTGCGCATCGACTCGGGGGTGGAGGAGGGCGACGAGATCACGCCGTGGTACGACCCGATGATCGCCAAGCTCATCGTCTGGGACGAGACGCGCCCGCGTGCGCTCGCCCGCATGCGCGAGGCGCTCGCCGCCTGCCGCATCGTCGGCGTGACGAGCAACGTCGAGTTCCTGGGGCGCGTGGTGACGAGCGCATCGTTCGCGAGTGCCGATCTCGATACCGGGCTCATCGAGCGGGAGGGTGAGGCACTGTTTCCGCCGTCACGGGCGCTGCCGGCGGCAGCGCTGTACGCCGCCACCGCGGCCTTGCTCGCGCACCAGGCGGCGCGCTCGGCCCGCCGCGCCGCGAGCGAGGACGATCGCAACTCGCCTTGGGCCGCCACCGATGCCTTTCGCCTCAATGCGGTGGCGCAGCGGCGCATCGTCTTTCGCGCCGGGGAAAGCGAGCATGTGGTGACGCTCGACCAGGCCGAAGGCGGCACGCGCATGAGCGCGGACGGGGCACCTCGCGCCGAGGTCGGAGTCATCGGCGATGCCACGGGAGCCTTCGTCCTCGCGATCGATGGCCTGCGGCAGGCGATGCGCGTCGTGGTTCAGGACGAGCGCCACCACGTCTTCATGGCCGACGGCGTGCACGTCCTGACGCACGTCGATCCGCTCGCCGCGGTCGCCGAAGGTCACGGCGTCGAAGCGGGTTTTGCCGCGCCGATGCCCGGCAAGGTCATCGCCTGGCTCGCCGAGCCGGGCAGCGACGTCGCCAAGGGCACGCCGCTCATCATCCTCGAGGCGATGAAGATGGAGCACACGATCACCGCTCCGGCAGCTGGACGCGTCGTGCGATTTCGCTTCGGTGTCGGCGAGCAGGTGAGCGAAGGCGCCGAACTCGTCGAGTTCGTCGTGGCGAAACCATGAGCGCAACGCGCACGTGGACCGACGTGGCACCACCGAACACGCGGAGGATTCGATGACGCAGCCGACGATGCCGTCGCACGTGAAGATCGTCGAGGTGGGCCCACGTGACGGCCTGCAAAACGAGAAGGCGGTGATCACGGTGGCGGTGAAGGTCGGGCTCGTCGATCGCCTCACCGCCGCCGGGCTCGCCGTCGTCGAAACGGGCTCGTTCGTCTCGCCGAAGTGGGTGCCGCAGATGGCCGATTCTGCAGCGGTCTACGCCGGCATCACCCGCAAGCCCGGCGTTTCCTATCCGTTCCTCGTGCCCAACGAGAAAGGACTCGAGGCCGCACTTGCCGCCGGCGTGGAGGAGATCGCCATCTTTGGCGCCGCGTCGGAGACGTTCTCGCGCAAGAACATCAATGCCTCGATCGCGGAGAGTCTCGTGCGTTTCGAGCCGGTGGCCAGAGCCGCACGCGACGCCGGCGTGCGCGTGCGCGGCTACGTGTCGACGGTGATCGCCTGTCCCTACGAAGGCGCGATCGCCCCCGCCGCGGTCGCGCGCGTGGCACGCGCGCTGCGCGACATGGGGTGCTACGAAGTCTCGCTGGGCGACACCATCGGTGTCGGCACGCCGGCGTCGACCCTCGCGATGCTCGACGCGGTCGCGCGCGAGGTTCCGGTGCGCGAACTCGCCGGGCATTTTCACGACACGTATGGACAGGCGCTCGCCAACGTCTACGCCGCCCTCGAGTTCGGCATCGCGGTTTTCGACAGCTCGGTGGCCGGGTTGGGCGGTTGTCCGTACGCGAAGGGTGCCACCGGCAACGTCGCAACCGAAGACGTCGTGTACCTGCTGCACGGCCAGGGCATCGCGACCGGGGTCGACCTCGACGCGCTGGTCGACGCCGGTGCGTTCATCAGTGCGGCGCTCGGCCGGCCGACGGGCTCGCGCGTGGCGCGCGCCGTGCTCGCGAAGCGCACGGCGTAGGGGGGCATGGCGCCTGTGCGAAGATGCGTCGAAGACACTTCCCTTCCACACGTACGCCATGACCGCCCTCCTGCCTGCCATCGAGATCGAAACCGCGCCGCACCCCACCGCTTCCGTCATCTGGCTGCACGGCCTGGGGGACGACGGACACGGATGGTCGCAGGTGGTTCCGGCGTTGCGCGTGCCGACGCTGCCGCCGATCCGCTACCTCTTTCCGCATGCACCGAAGATGGCGGTCACCATCAACAACGGCTACGTGATGCCGGCGTGGTACGACGTGCGCGCGGCGAACCTCAACGAGCGCGCGGACATGGACGGCGTGCGACGCTCGCAGCAGCAACTCGAGGCGCTCATCGCGCGCGAGAAGACGCGCGGCGTGGCGGCCGCGCGGATCGTGCTTGCCGGCTTCTCGCAGGGCGGGGTGATCGTGCTGCACACGGGTTTGCGCCACGCCGAGCGGCTGGCGGGCATCGTGGCGCTGTCGACGTACCTCGTCGATGCGCCGAACCTCGAGGCGCAGGCCACGGCGATGAATCGGGACCTGCCGATTTTCATGGGTCACGGCACGCACGATCCCGTGGTGCAGCTCGCCTGGGCCGAATCGTCGCGGCGCGCGCTCGAGGCGGGGGGCTGGTCGGTCGACTGGCACACCTACCCGATGGAGCACGCGGCCGTTCCGGACGAGATCGGCGATATCGCGGCGTTCCTCCAGCGCGTGCTGTCGTGAGGCGGGGCTAGCGCGACGGCTCGCGGGAAGCGCCCTTCGGCGGTGCCGCCGAACGCGGCCGGATTCCGCGCCGCGCCAGCGCGTCGCGCAGCAGGTACTCGACCTGGGCGTTGACGCTGCGCAGGTCTGCCTGCGCGAGGCGCTCGAGCTCGGCAAACAGCGCGGGGTCGATGCGCAGGAGAAAGGATTTCTTCGCTGACATGACGCCCGGATCGGACCGCTAACCCGGAGTGCGAAAGCGCAGCGCGAGCGCCGCGATCCACGCCAGCACCAGCGCCACGAACGACGCGAGGAGGGCGAAGAAGCCGGGCATCGGCAACTGCGGCGGGACGCTCCGGTTGGCGACGACGGTGAGGAGGTGGAGCCCCACGATCAGCGCCGAGAGGAGTGTGCCGAGGCGGCAGGCGTGGTCGCGCAGGAACGCTTGCGTCGCTTCGCGTCGCGGCGGCGCAAACCAGTAGTCGGCATCGCGCATCAGTTTCGGGCGACGCGACAGGTGCGACACGAGCCCGGTGGTGACCGCGACGACGACCGGCAAGAGCGTTGCCAAGGCGAGGATCACGACGAGGTAGGCGTTGCGCGGCAGCGTGCCGTCGGCAAGGCCGCTCGCGTTGAAGTGCGAGGCGACCTCGGACGGGAGCGCGCCGCGCGTTCCCCAGATCACGGCCGGCGCCACCACGAGCACGAGCGCGAAGAGCAGGCGGGAGAGCATGGCTTGCCTCGCTGGCGATGGTCGTCAGGGGTAGAGCGTGCCGGTGTTGATCACGGGCTGCACCTCCGCGTCGGCGCACAGCACGGTCATGAGATTGCCCACCATCGCCGCCTTGCGCTCGTCGTCGAGGGTGATGATCTCCTTGACCGAGAGCTCGTGCAGCGCCATCTCGACCATCGAGACCGCGCCGTGGACGATCTTCGTGCGTGCGGCGATGATCGCTTCCGCCTGTTGACGACGCAGCATCACCTGCGCGATCTCCGGGGCGTACGCGAGGTGCGTCAGGCGCGCCTCCTCGACGACGACACCTGCCTGGTCGAGCCGTGCCTGCAGTTCGTGCTCGAGCGCCTTGGCGACGACGTCGGCACTCGCGAGCAGGGTCGGTCCCGACGGCTCGCTCGCATCGAGGTCGGCGTCATAGGCGAACCTCGATGCGAGGTGACGCACCGCCGCCTCGCTTTGGACCTTGACGAAAGTCTCGTAGTCGTCGACGTCGAAGACGGCCTTCGCGGTGTCGTCGACGTGCCACACGACGACGGCGGCGATCTCGACCGGATTGCCGCGCTTGTCGTTGACCTTGAGGCGTTCGCCGTTCAGGTTGCGCGCGCGCAGCGAGACCTTCTTGCGCGTGTAGAACGGATTGGTCGCGCGCAGTCCGGCCACGCGACTCGTGCCGCGATAGGCGCCGAAGAGCTGGAGGATCGCGGCCTCGTTGGGCTGCAGCGTGTAGAGCCCGGCGAGCACCAGGATGCCGGCGAGGAGGAGCAGCACCGCGAGGACGAGCAGTGTCAAGTTCTGCCACACGGCGAGCGTGCTCGCGAGCACCCAGCCGCCAACGACGAGCAGGGCGAGCGCGACGACGAGTGCGACGAAGCCGTTGGCGGTTGCGATCGATGCCTCGACGTGGGTCGGGCCCTTGAACGTTCCCCGTGGGTCCATGGATGGTCTCCGTGACGCGATCGCAGCGAGGGAATCGTTGCCGTATCGCTTATCAAAATGATATCACATTGATATGGGTCGCTGACAACCCCCCGTCGCCGCCGCAGCCGCGGCGCATCGCGCTGCGGTATAGTTGAGGCCTCCGTACCGTCATTGCACCGTGGCGTCGCCTCGAGATGCGCCCGGTTCGTTGCCTTGAATACCGCCGCCCCCGGGTCGTTCCGGCGCGATGCCCGCCTGATCGGCCTCATCAGCACGGCCCACGCCTTCTCGCACTTCTTCCAGCTCGCGCTGCCGCCGCTGTTCCCGCTGTTGCAGGTCGAGTTCGACGTCTCGTGGACGCTCCTGGGCGTGCTCGTGGGCACGTTCTACCTCGCGAGCGGCGTGGCGCAGTTTGCGTCGGGCTTTCTCGTCGATCGCTTCGGCGCGCGCCCGTTGCTGCTCGGTGGACTGGGTCTGCTTGCCGGTGGCACGCTGATCGCGTCGTTGGCGCCGAACGGGTACGCGTTGTTTCCGATCGTGACGCTCATGGGCATCGGCAACGGCGTCTTCCATCCGTGCGACTTCGCGATCCTCAACGCCAACGTCGCGTCGCGGCGCCTGGGGCATGCGTACTCGGCGCACGCGGTCGGCGGCAATTTCGGCTACGCGCTGGCGCCGATCGTGAGCTTTGCCCTCGCCACCGCGTTCGACTGGCGGGTGGCCCTCGGCGTGATGGGCTGCGTCGGCCTCGTGGTCCTCGCCGCGCTGTACGCGCAGCGCACGCACCTCACCTCACGGCGCGCAAGCGCCGGGCACGCCCACGGCCTGCGCGACACGATCGCGCTGTTCCTGCAGCGCGCGATCCTGCTTTGCTTCGCCTACTTCGTCTTGCAGACGGCGGCGACGGTGGGCCTGCAAACGCTCCTCCCCTCGATCCTCCACGTCGGCCTCGACGTGCCCCTGCTCGTGGCCACCACCGCGATCACCGCCTACCTCGTGGGCAGCACGGCGGGGCTCGTCACGGGCGGCTTCGTCGCCACGCGCTACGGGCGCCACGACGTGGTCGCCGTGGCGGGACTCCTGACCGCGGCGATCCTGCTCGGCGTGATCGGCTACGTCGATCTGCCGATGGTCGCGATCGTGCCGATTCTCACGCTCGTCGGCTTCGCCGTGGGCTGCACGGGCCCGTCGCGCGATCTCATCGTCCGCCATGCGACACCCGAAGGGGCGGCAGGGCGCGTCTACGGCTTCGTCTATTCGGGCCTCGATCTGGGTGCAACGCTCGGGCCGATGCTCATGGGTTACATGCTGGACCACGGTCAGGGCCGGGAAGTGTTCTATGCCTTCGCGGTGCTTCTCACCCTGGCGGTATTCACTGTGGTGCGAGTGGGCAAATCGCTCGCACCGAACTTGCGGGAGGCATGAGCATGGATCTTGGCATCACGGGTCGGCGTGCGCTCGTGTGTGCGGCGAGCAAGGGGTTGGGACGCGGCTGCGCCGAAGCGCTCGCCCGCGAGGGTGCCGACGTCACCATCCTCGCCCGGACGGCCGACGAGGTCGCGCGCGCAGCGAGTGAGATCGCCGCGGCCGCCGGACGCCCCGTCCATCACGTCGTGTGCGACATCACGACGCCGGAAGGGCGGGCGGCGGCGCTTGCGGCGTGCCCCGATCCCGACATCCTCGTCACCAACGCTGGCGGCCCACCCCCGGGGAACTTCCGCGCGTGGGATCGCGAGGCGTGGCTGCGGGCAATCGACGCCAACATGCTCACTCCGATCGAGCTCATCAAGGCCACGGTCGACGGCATGATCGCGCGCGGCTTCGGGCGCATCGTCAACATCACCTCGGGCGCGGTCAAGGCGCCCATCGACGTGCTGGGCCTGTCCAATGGCGCCCGCAGCGGCCTCACCGGCTTCATCGCGGGACTCGCCCGCGACGTCGCGAGGCACGGCGTCACGATCAACAATCTGCTGCCGGGCGCGTTCGATACCGCGCGCCTGCGCGGCATGGTGGCGCTGCAGGCGCGCACGCGCGGCGTCGGCGAGGAGGTGGTGCTCGCCGAGATCCGGGCGCGCGTCCCGGTCACGCGCGTCGGAGCGCCGGCCGAGTTCGGCGCGATGTGCGCGTTCCTGTGCAGCGCGCATGCCGGCTACGTCGTGGGGCAGAACATCCTCATGGACGGCGGCCAATACCCCGGCACCTTCTGAGCGACGAGCGCCTCATGATCGACCTCTACTACTGGACCACGCCCAACGGCCACAAGATCACCATCTTCCTCGAGGAGGCGGGACTGCCGTACACGATCAAGCCCATCGACATCGGCAAGGGCGACCAGTTCGATCCCGCGTTCCTCGCGATCTCGCCCAACAATCGCATCCCGGCCATCGTCGACCACGCGCCCCCCGACGGCGGCGGCGCCTTGTCGCTGTTCGAATCGGGCGCGATCCTGCTCTACCTCGCCGGAAAAACCGGTCGCTTCTATCCTGCCGACCTGCGCGGACGCTGCGACGTGGCGCAGTGGCTCTTCTGGCAGATGGGTGGATTGGGCCCGATGGGCGGGCAGAACCATCACTTTGCGCACTATGCTCCGGAGAAGATCCCGTATGCGATCGAGCGCTACGTCAAGGAGACGGGGCGGCTGTACCGGGTGATGGACCGGCGGCTTTCCGATCGCGAGTTTCTCGCCGGCGCCTACAGCATCGCGGACATCGCCTGCTATCCGTGGGTCCTGCCCGAACGGCAAGGGCAGGACATCGATGCGTTTCCGAACCTCAAGCGGTGGCTTGCCACGATCAGGGCGCGCCCGGCGGTCGAGCGCGCGTACGCGCTCGTCCCGACGATCAATCCCGGAGCCGGCGGCATCCGCACCGAGGCCGAGCGCAAGGTCCTCTTTGGCCAGGACCAGCACACGGTGAAGTGACAGCGCGTGCCGCGGCGACGCGGCGGGTGGTGCCCGCGGACGACCGGGATCCGGTCACGGGCGCGGGTGGTGGGCGTCGGGGCGTGTCGCGGGGTGATCGATCTTGATCCCTTGCAGCGGCGGCTCGGCGACCGCATCGGCGGCGGCTTCCAGCGCGGGGTCGACGTCGAAGGCGATATCGCCGCCGGCGTCGGGCGTTCCGGTCGCCCGGATCGCCGCGAAGTCCTGCAGGGTGCGATCGAGGAGGTGCGTGTGCTCGACGCGGCCCAGCGCGTGGAAGATCGAATCGAGACGGCCGGGATGCTTCTTCTCCCAGTCGCGCAGCATGATCCCGATCTGCTTGCGCTGCAGATTCTCCTGCGATCCGCAAAGCGAGCACGGAATGAGCGGAAACTGCTTCAGCGTCGCGTACGCGGCGAGGTCGCGCTCGCGCACGTAGGCGAGGGGGCGAATGACCACGTGCTCGCCGTTGTCGGACACGAGCTTCGGCGGCATCGTCTTGAGCTTCCCACCGAAGAAGAGGTTGAGGAAGAACGTCGCCATGAGGTCGTCGCGATGGTGGCCGAGCGCGATCCGGGTCGCCCCCAGTTCCCTGGCAACGCGGTAGAGCACGCCACGGCGCAGCCGTGAGCACAGCGAGCACATCGTCGCGCCCTCGGGCACCAGGCGCTTGACCACGCTGTACGTGTCCTGCTCGGCAATGCGAAAGTCGATGCCCCGGCTTTCGAGGTATTCGGGCAGCACGTGTTCCGGGAATCCGGGCTGCTTCTGGTCGAGGTTGACCGCGACGAGCGTGAAGGGGATCGGCGCGCGCTTCTGCAGCGCGAGGAGGATGTCGAGCAGGCCGTAGCTGTCCTTGCCGCCGGACAGGCACACCATGACGTGATCGCCCGGCTCGATCATCGCGAAATCGGCGATCGCTTCACCGACCTGGCGCTGCAGGCGCTTGGTGAGCTTGTTGGCCTCGAACTCGGCCTTGCGCGGGTCGCGCGCGGCGCGGGGCGCGGACGTGGAGGAAGGGGACGCGGCAGAATCGGTCGGCGTGGCAGGGATCGGAGCGTGTTCCATGGTCGCCGATTCTAGCGGACGCACACGGTATGGGGTGCCGGCGGCCCACCCTTTCGCCGCGGATGCGGCCACGATGCGGGAAGCGACGGCGGCGGGACGTCCTCCCGCGCATCGGCGCAGTGGCACGGAAACGCCGGTGCCGCTCCCCGACGCTGAGCGCTACAGGCGCGAGAGCAGCACGAGGAACGCGGCGGCAAATCCCAGCCCGGTGGCGATGGCGTAGGCGCCGACCCCCGGCTTCCACGGCGCCGTGTTCCCGGCCGCCGGCGCGACATCCCATCGATACGCGCCACCGTCCGTGCCTGGAGGCTGGACGCTGACGAGGTCCGCCTGCGCGAGGTCGAGCAGTTCCTGTTCGAGTCGCGGCGCCTGCGCGCGGTATTGGGTGGCGAGATGCGCGAACGTCCGCGGTTCCTCGAGATCGACGAGCAGGCTGCGCTGGATCGGCGACAGGCTCGCCAAGGGTGTGGTCACCGCCTGGTCCCCCGCGATGGTGCGGCCCCATATCGTATCCGGTTCGACGTACATGCATGCCTCGTTTCTGGGTTCCATCGGCGACGTGCGAGAATCGCTCGCGGCGGCGCCTTCGATACCCGGTCACGATGCAACCGTCGTGCCATGACTCCGGCGTTTGCCGATCGCGGGCATGCCTTCCGTCGGCCTCACGGCATGTCCGGCGCAGCGAGTGACCTACGAGATGTCGATGACAACGAGACAGCATGTTCCGATCCGGATCTCCAGCGCGTTCGATTCCGGTGCGATCGAGGTCGTATCGACGCGCGACCCCGCGCGCATCGAGTTGCGCCTGCGCGCGGATTCGCACGCCGACATCCGGCAGTGGTTTCATTTCCGGCTGCAAGGCGCACGCGACCGCGCGATCCGCCTCGTCTTCGGCAATGCCGGCGATGCCACGTACGTCGACGGCTGGCGCGGCTATCGCGCCGTCGCGTCGTACGATCGCGCGACGTGGTTTCGCGTACCGACGCACTTCGACGGCCGCGAGCTCGTGATCACGCACACGCCCGAGCGCGACAGCATCTACTACGCCTACTTCGAGCCGTATTCGTGGGAGCGCCACCTCGCATTGCTCGGCCGCGTCGAGGCGTCGTCGCGGGTACGCGTGAGCGATCTCGGAACCACCGTCGAAGGCCGCGACATGAATCTCGTCACCGTCGGCACGGCCGGTGGTGGGCGACGCTCGCTGTGGGTGATCGCCCGCCAGCATCCGGGCGAAACGATGGCCGAATGGTTCGTCGAAGGCATGCTCGAGCGGCTGATCGACCCGGCCGATCCGGTCGCGCGCTGCGTGCTCGAGCGCGCGGTGCTCCACGTCGTGCCGAACATGAATCCCGACGGCAGCGTGCGCGGCAACCTGCGCACCAACGCCGCCGGCGCGAACCTCAACCGCGAATGGCTCTCGCCCTCACGCGAGCGCAGCCCCGAGGTGCTGTGCGTGCGCGCGGCGATGCAGGACACCGGCGTGGACGCCTTCCTCGACGTGCACGGTGACGAAGGGCTGCCGTACGTCTTTGTCGACGGCAACGAGCGCCTGCCGACCTACACGCCGCAGATGGCGCGCGTCGAATCGGATTTTTGCACGGCGCTGCGCGGGGCCAATCCTGATTTCCAGACCGAGCACGGCTACGCCGCCGACAAGGAGACGAAGGTCAACCTCACGGTCGCCTCGAAGTGGGTCGGTCACACCTACGGCGGCTTGGCCCTCACGCTCGAACTGCCGTTCAAGGACAACGCCAACCTGCCCGACCCCGAGCGCGGGTGGAGCGCGGCGCGCAGCAAACGGCTCGGCGCCGACTCGCTCACGGCGCTCCACGCGCTGCTCACCCGCGCCGATTGAGGCGCCGGCGCTCGGGGCGGCATACGCAAGGAGGTGCTCGTGCGCACGATCCTCGTGGCCAATCCCAAGGGCGGGAGCGGCAAGACGACACTGGCAACGAACATCGCCGGCTGGCTCGCCGGCAAGCGCCAGCGCGTGGGGCTGCACGACAGCGATCCGCAGCGCTCGGCGACGCAATGGCTTGCGCGTCGTCCCGCGCTGTTCCCGTCGATCGCCGGTTTCCGGATCGACGCGGGCCGCAAGGAGATGAAGGAGGTGGGCCTCGAATGGCTCGTCGTCGACAGCGCCGCGGGCCTGCGCGGCGACGCGTTGCGCGACGCGCTGCGGCGGGCGGACGCGGTGGTGGTTCCCGTTCCGGCGTCGAGCTTCGACATGGCCGCGACCGCGGACTTCCTGGCGGCGGTGGCCGACAGCAAGCCCATACGCGAGGGAAGCACGCTCGTCGGCCTGGTCGCCATGCGCGTCGACGCCCGGACGCGCGCCGCCGGCGAACTCGATGCGTTTCTGGAGGCGGCGGCGTTTCCGCTCGTCACCCACCTGCGCGATACGCAGGTCTACGTCTACTGCGCTCGCGACGGGCTATCGGTGTTCGACTTGCCGCGCTCGCGCGGTGAACAGGACTGGGTGCAGTGGCGGCCACTGACCCGGTGGCTCGCGCGTCTTTCGCGCTAGGCGAGCCTGCGTCCCGGCACCGCCGCGCTGGCGCGGCGGTGGCAGGTGGCGCTGGGGTCGCCGGAAGCGAGTCGGGCGACCCCCTTCAACGATTACTTCTTGGCCGCTTCCTTGGCCGCGTCAACCGCCTTCGCGGCAGCGTCCTTGGCGGCGTCGGCGGCTTGACCCGCCGCTTCCTTCGTCGCGTCGACGGCCTTGGCAGCGGCGTCCTTGGTCGCGTCGACGGCCTGGCCGGCCGCAGCCTTGGTGGCGTCGGCCGCGCCTGCGGCGGCGTCCTTGGCGGCATCGACCGCCTGGCCGGCGGCGGTGCTCGCCGCAGCGGCCGCGTCCTTGGCCGCGGCTTCGGTCTTGGCCGCCGCGTCCGAGGCGGCGGTCTTGGCGGCTTCGGCGGCCTTGGCAGCAGCGGCTTCGGCGTCCTTCTTGGCGGCGGCAGCCTGCTCGGCGGCCTTGTCGCTGCACGCGGTCAGCGTGAGCGCGAGGGCGAGGGCCGACAGGCCCGCGATGATCGACTTGCGCATGGCATCTTGTCCTTTAGGGAATGAGGGCTCCCCAAGGTGACCACACCCTGGGAAGCTGCCATTTTATCGCAACTGCACAACGAATATTTCAGTCGGGAGCGGCATTTTTCATGGTGCAGTGCAAATGTCGCTTTTTCCCGACGCGCGCGGGCCGCTACGCGGCCATGAGATCGCGCAGGACGAACGGCAGGATCCCGCCGCCGTTGTAGTAGTCGACCTCGATCGGCGTGTCGATGCGGCACAGGACGGTCACGGAGGTCGTCGTCCCGTCCGGCCGGTGAATGACGAGGGTGAGATCCTGCTGCGGCCGGATGTGCTTGGGCACGGCGATATCGAAGGTCTCCTGTCCGGTGATCCCGAGCGAGGCGACGGTATCGGCACCCTTGAACTGCAGCGGAAGCACCCCCATCCCGACGAGGTTGCTGCGGTGGATGCGCTCGAAGCTCTTGGCGATGACGGCCCGCACGCCGAGGAGTTGCGTGCCCTTGGCGGCCCAGTCGCGGGAGCTGCCCGTGCCGTACTCCTCGCCACCGAACACGACGGTCGGCGTCCCCTGCGCGACGTACTTCATCGCGGCGTCGTAGATGAACATCTTCTCGCCGGAGGGCTGGTGGAGCGTCACGCCGCCTTCCTCGCGCGTGCCGTCGGCCCGAGGCGGGATCATGAGATTCTTGATGCGCACGTTGGCGAACGTGCCGCGCATCATCACTTCATGATTGCCGCGACGCGAGCCGTAGCTGTTGAAGTCGGCCTTGGCCACTCCGTGCGCGATGAGCCACTTCCCCGCGGGCGAGTTCTCCTTGATCGATCCCGCCGGCGAGATGTGATCGGTCGTCACCGAGTCGCCGAAGACACCGAGCGCGCGCGCGCCGACGATGTCGCTCGTGGCGCCCGGCGTGAGCGTGAAACCGTCGAAGAACGGCGGCTTCGCGATGTAGGTGGACTTGGGCCAGCCGTAGACCTGCCCGGTGGCGCCGGCCACCTTGCCCCACATCGGATTGGCTTCGGCGACGTTGCCGTAGAGGCGACGATAGACCGCGGGGTCGCGGGCATACGCCGATACCGCGGCGATCTCGTGCGACGACGGCCAGATGTCCTTGAGGAAGACGGGCTTGCCGTCCTTGCCCGTTCCGAGCGGCTCGGTCGTGAGGTCGCGCAGCACCGTGCCCGCGATCGCGTAGGCGACGACGAGCGGCGGCGACATGAGGAAGTTCGCCTTGATGTTGGGGTGGATGCGCGCCTCGAAGTTGCGATTGCCCGACAGGACCGAGGCACAGATGAGGTCGTTGGTCACCACCGCGTCGTTGATCTCGGGGGCGAGGTCACCCGAGTTGCCGATGCACGTGGTGCAGCCGAACGCTGCCACGGTGAAGCCGAGCTGCTCCAGCGCCGGCAGCAGGCCTGCCTTGGCGAGGTATTCGGGAACGGTGCGCGAGCCGGGGGCGAGCGAGGTCTTGATGTGCTTTTGCACGGTGAGGCCGCGTTCGACCGCCTTCTTGGCGAGGATGCCGGCCGCGAGCAGCACCTGGGGGTTCGACGTGTTGGTGCACGAGGTGATCGCGGCGATGAGCACGTCGCCGTGACCCACCGACACCGGTGATTGCGCCGCACCCGCGACGTCGTGATCCGGGGTCGGCCGATTGGCGACCATCTCGGCGACGTTGCGCTCGACGCTGCCGTTGCTCAACTGCAGTGCGGCGTCGTTGGCAGGCGCCGCGGCCGCGCCCGTCGACTTCGTCGCGATCCGCGTGCCGAGGCCCGCCGCCGGCTTGGCAAAGCCGCTTTGCGCCACGGGCAGGCTGAACAGTTCGGTGAACCTCGCCTTGAGGTTGCCGAGCTCGATGCGGTCCTGCGGCCGCTTCGGTCCCGCCACCGACGGGCGGATCGTGGCGAGGTCGAGCTTCACCACGCGCGTGTAGTCGATGCTCCCCGCCTTGGGGATGCCGAACATGCCCTGCGCCTTGAAGTAGGCGGTGAAGGCGTCGAGCTCCTCGGGCGTGCGTCCGGTGGCGGCAAGGTAGTCGACGGTCGCCTGGTCGACCGGGAAATAACCCATCGTCGCGCCGTATTCCGGCGACATGTTGCCGATCGTCGCCCGATCGGGAACGGACAGGGTCGCCGTTCCCTCGCCGAAGAACTCGACGAACTTGCCCACCACCTTCTCCTTGCGCAGCAACTCGGTGATGCTGAGCACGAGGTCCGTCGCGGTGACCCCTTCGGGGAGCTTGCCGGTGAGTTCGACGCCGACCACGTCCGGGGTGAGGAAGTACAGGGGCTGCCCCAGCATCGCCGCCTCCGCCTCGATGCCACCCACACCCCAGGCGACGACGCCGACGCCGTTGACCATCGTCGTGTGGCTGTCGGTGCCAACGAGCGAGTCGAAGTAGTACACGCCGTCCTTCTTGAACACCCCACGCGAGAGGTATTCGAGATTGACCTGGTGGACGATGCCGACACCCGGTGGAACCACGCCGAACGTGTCGAACGCCTGCATGCCCCACTTCATGAACTGGTAGCGCTCGTTGTTGCGCTCGAATTCGAGCTTCATGTTGAGTTCGAGCGCCTCCTTGGTCCCGTAGTAGTCGATCATTACCGAGTGGTCGACGACGAGGTCGACGGGAACGAGCGGCTCGATCGCCTTCGGATTCTTCCCGAGGTCGTGTGCGACGTTGCGCATCGCCGCGAGATCGACGAGCAGCGGCACGCCGGTGAAGTCCTGCAGGACCACGCGCGCGACGATGAAGGGGATCTCGTCGACGCGCTCCGCGTTGGGCTTCCACTGCGCGAGGGCCCGGACGTGATCCTCGGTGACCTTCTTGCCGTCGCAGTTGCGCAGCACCGACTCCAGCACGATGCGGATCGACAGCGGCAGTCGCGACACGTTGGCCACCCCCGCGGCCTCGAGTGCGGGTAGCGAGTAGTAGCGGCCGGTGCCGCCGCTGGCGAGTTTGAATTCCTTGAACGTATCGAAGAGGTTGTGGCTCATGGCGTGACCTTTTTCGCAGGTGCGGTGGGGGTGGAGGCAGGGGCGGGCACGCGGGGCGCCGCCGCCGCCGTGCCGAGGTTCCTGATGTTGGCCTTCTGCCCATTGGGGCCGAGGATGTCGCCGGGCACGAGGCCGCCACGACACGGGCCGGTGTACTTGCCGGAGATGACGGTTCGCGACTCCTTCATCCCCATGAACGGCGGGTTGAACGACGCGACGACGTCGATGGTGTACGCGGTGTCACCGGAGAGCGTCATCACCGAGCGCGAGGTCATCGCCGACTCGCCGAGATTGCATTCGGCGACACCGATGTAGCGGGCACCTTCGCGGCGGAAGTCGTGGCGCGTGCAGATCTCGCGTGAGACGCCCATGCCGCTTGCGATCATGTCGCGTTGCACGGCCTCGTCGGTGCACATCGTGTTGCGCATCGTCGGCGGACCGTTGCCGGTCCGGCTGCGGTCGACCACGATGTCCCACTGCCCGGCCCTGAGCTTGGGATAGTCCTGCGCCGGCGCCGGCGTGGCGACGAGGGCGAGCGCTGCGAGCGGGAGCCAGACGACGCGAGTGGCGCGCAACGATCTCATGGGGCCGCGGTGTCGAAGTAGGCCGCCGCCTGGGCCGACAGCGGCACGCCGGCCGCACGCGCACGTTGCAGCGTGGTCCACGCGAGACGGTACGACGCGCGATCGTGCATCTCGCCGTCGAGCGCGAGCGGACCCCACGCCACCTCCTGCGCCGCCGCGAGGATCGTCTGCGCCCGATCGACCTCGAGCGCCGTGGGCCGCATGGCGTCGACGATCGCGTCGATCTGCGTCGGGTGGATGCTCCACATGCGCAGGTAGCCGAACTCGTCACGGGCGCGCCGCGCATCGGCGTAGGCCGTCGCGGGATTGCCGAGGGCGCGCGTGATGTTGTGCGCGGGCACGACGCCGTGCGCGAGCGCGGCGGCGGCGATCTCGCACTTGGCGCGCACGACGAGCGGGTGCTCGAACTGTGCCGGTGACACCATCGCAGCCCCCGGGATTGCACCGTGGTGCGCGCTGATGTAGTCGAGCAGTCCGAAGTCGAGCGACACGACGCCGGGGAGCGCTGCGATCGACCACACCTCGTGCACGGCACGAGGTGTTTCGATGAGCACGCTCACCGGGACGCGGCGCGCGAGGCCGAGCTGCACCGTGCGGTCGGCGACGTGCGCGAGGAAGCGCTCGACGTCGGCCGCGCTCTCGGCCTTGGGCAGCGTGAGGAAGGCGATCCGGTCGCCGGCGCCGTCGAGCAGGACGTCGACCTCCGCCTGCCACGCCGGGTGGTGCACGTCGTGGACGCGGGCTCCGACGCGGCCGAAACGGTTGGCGGCACTGCCGATGAGGGCCGCCATCGTCGCGGCGTGCGCGCGCTCGCCACCGATGGGTGCGCCGTCCTCGCAGTCGCAGGCGACGTCGAAGACCGCGCCGTGCTCGGCTTGCAGCGCGAGCGCCTTGCGCACGAAACGCTCGCTGCCGGCGTAGTGCACGCACGGGGGCAGCGTCGGCAGCGACTGCTCGCTGCCGTACAGCGCCTCGCGCGGCGAGACCGGGGCGCTCACGCGCACTCAGCCCAGGAGGCTCGCCACACCGGCACGCTCCTCCTCGAGCTCCTTCAGCGTCGCGTTCATCCGCGTCCGCGAGAATTCGTCGATGGGGAGGTCGGGGACGCGCTGGTACTCGCCGTTGGCGGTGGTGACGGGGACGCCGTAGACGTAGTCGACGGGGATCTGGTAGCTGCCGTCGGAGACGATGCCCATCGTCACCCACTTGCCGTGCGTGCCCTGCGTCCAGTCGCGCACGTGGTCGATGGCGGCGTTCGCGGCCGAGGCGGCCGACGACGAACCGCGCGCCTCGATGATCGCCGCGCCGCGCTTGCCCACGCGCGGCAGGAACTCGTTGCGATTCCAGTCCTCGTCGTCGATCAGTGCCTTCAGGTTGCGCCCGCCTGCCGTGGCGAAGCGGTAGTCGGGGTACATGGTCGGGGAGTGGTTGCCCCAGACCGCAAGCTTGTCGATGTCGCCGACCGCGACCCCGGCCTTGTTCGCGAGCTGCGACAGCGCGCGATTGTGGTCGAGCCGCATCATCGCGGTGAAATTCTTCTTGGGCAGCGAGGGCGCCGACTTCATCGCGATGTAGGCATTCGTGTTGGCGGGATTGCCGACCACCAGGACCTTCACCGCACGCGATGCGACCGCGTCGAGCGCCTTGCCCTGCTCGATGAAGATCCTGGCGTTCTCGAGCAGGAGGTCCTTGCGCTCCATGCCCGGGCCGCGAGGCTTGGCACCCACGAGGAGCGCGAAATCGGCGTCCTTGAACGCGACCTTCGCGTCACTCGAACCGGACATGCCGGCGAGCAAGGGAAAGGCGCAATCCTCGAGTTCCATCATGACACCGTTCAACGCGGCCTGCGCCTTGTCGATCGGCAGTTCGAGGAGTTGGAGGATGACCGGTTGGTCCTTGCCGAGCATCTCGCCGGCGGCGATGCGAAAGAGGAGGGCGTAGCCGATCTGGCCGGCCGCACCGGTGACGGTGACGCGGACGGGTGCTTTCATGGGTGGGGCTCCGAAAGGGAAGGGGGCGAAAAGGAGGCGGCGGACGCGCTGCGGGTGACGATCGGGCCGGCACCGTGTCGTTTGCCATCGCGACGGCGCCGCGTGCACACGTGGCCGCAGCCGCGTCGCGCCGCTGCCGGGCGCACGCGCCGGCGCCGGGTGCATATTCTAGGGTCCTGGCGGCACACTGTCAATTTAGTCCTCTATCTTATAGATGATAAAAGACATCAGTTAGACAGCGTCAGGATCGCGCCGGCATAATGCGCGCGTGCCCGCCGCGACGACGCCTTCCTTCGCTCCGTTGTACCTGCAGATCAAGCAGCTCCTCGAACGCAGTCTCGAGCAGCGCGAATGGCAGCCGGGCGAGGCGATCCCCTCCGAGATGGATCTCGCACGGCGTTACGCGGTGTCGCAGGGCACGGTGCGCAAGGCGATCGACGCCCTTGCCGCCGACAATCTCGTGGTGCGCCGGCAGGGCAAGGGGACCTTCGTTGCCACGCACACCGAGGAGCCGGCATCGCTGTTTCGCTTCCTGCGCATTCAACCCGACGAGGGCGCGCCGGTCGCGCCGGTGAGCCGGTTGCTCGACGTGCGCCGGGGCAAGCCTGCCGCGGACGTCGCACGACTGCTCGCGCTGAAGCCGGGGGAGGGCGTGCTGACGCTGCATCGGGTCCTCGAGTTTGCCGCAACACCCGTGGTCCTCGACGAGATCAGCCTGCCCGCGGCGTTGTTTCGGGGGTTCACCCGCGCGCGCTACGACGCGTATCGGGGATCGATGTACGGCTTCTTCGAAAGCGAGTTCGGCGTGCGCATGCTGAAGGCCCGGGAGAAGATCCGTGCCGTCGCGGCGGATGCGGCGACGGCGCAGATCCTGGGGACGGCGGTGGGCGCGCCGCTCCTGGCCGTCGATCGCGTGACGCTGACCTTCGGCGAGCGCCCGGTCGAAGTGCGCCGCGGCTTGTGCGTCACGCGCGAGCACCACTACCTGAACGAGCTGTGGTGAGTCTCCTCGCTTGCGCAGCGGAAACGAGGCCGGGCCGGCGGCGCCGGCCGGCGCCGGGTCGCCGGCGCGTCAAGCGCGATCGTGGGGGGTGCCGCGGTGCAGCGCTATACTTCGAGGCTGCGCAGCACGATCAACGATCAGCGACGCGGGATCCGTAGCGGTTTTCGCGTTGTCTTTCCTAGGATTGCGTCCACGATGGCTGTCATCGAGCGTCCCGTCGCCAAGCCACGCCCGATCTATCTCAACCTCCTGCGGATTCGGCAGCCCGTACCGGCGATCGTGTCGGTCCTGCACCGGATCTCGGGTGCGCTGCTCTTCCTGGTCGGCATTCCCTTCATCCTGTGGTTGGCGCAGCACGCGCTCGGCTCCGAGCAGGGCTGGGAGGCGACGCGAAGCGCGCTCGGGCATCCGCTCGTCAAGCTCGTGCTGCTCGCACTCGCCTGGGCGTACCTGCACCATCTGCTCGCCGGGATCCGCCACGTCGTGCAGGATCTGCACATCGGCATGCAGCTCAAGTCGGCGCGCGCGAGTGCGGCGAGCGTCCTCGTCGTCTCCCTCCTCGTCACGCTCGGCGTGGCGATCCGGCTATGGTGACGCGCGATCGCGTCCCGGTGGGCGCGCACTACGGGTGGCGCGACTGGCTCGTGCAGCGGGTCACCGCGGTGATCATGGCGGCGTACACCGTGCTCGTCCTCTTCCTCCTGCTGTGGTTCGGCGGGCTCGATCGTGCCGCCTGGCAGGGTGCCTTCGGCAACGAGGTCTTTCGCATCGTCACCTTCGTCTTCATGCTCGCGCTGCTGTGGCATGCGTGGATCGGGGTGCGCAACATCACCATGGACTACGTCAAGCCCACCGCACTGCGCATTCCCGTCCAGGCGCTCATCGCCGCCGTGATGATCGGCTACGTCGGCTGGACGCTCCGGGTGCTGTGGCCATGAGTCTCGAGGGTCGTTCCGTGGCCGCAGCCGCATCGCTTCCCATGCGCCGCTTCGATGCCGTCATCGTGGGTGCCGGCGGCGCCGGCATGCGGGCGTCGCTGCAGCTCGCCGAGGCGGGGCTTTCCGTCGCGGTGCTCTCGAAGGTCTTTCCCACGCGCTCGCACACGGTGGCCGCGCAAGGCGGCATCGGCGCGTCGCTCGGCAACATGTCCGAGGACCACTGGCTGTGGCACATGTACGACACGGTCAAGGGGTCGGACTGGCTGGGTGACCAGGACGCCATCGAATACATGTGCCGTCAGGCGCCGCGCGTGGTCTACGAACTCGAGCACTTCGGCATGCCGTTCGACCGCAACGCCGATGGCACGATCTATCAGCGCCCGTTCGGCGGGCATTCGGCCAATTTCGGCGACAAGCCGGTGCAGCGCGCCTGCGCCGCCGCGGATCGCACCGGCCATGCGATGCTGCACACGCTCTACCAGCGCAACGTGCGGGCACGCACGCAGTTCTTCGTCGAGTGGATGGCGCTCGATCTCGTGCGCAACGCCGACGGCGAGGTTCTCGGCGTCGTCGCCTACGAGATGGAGACGGGCGACGTGTGGATCCTGCAGTCCAAGGTCACCGTGCTAGCCACCGGCGGCGCCGGGCGCATTTTCGCGGCTTCGACCAATGCCTTCATCAATACCGGCGACGGCCTCGGCATGGTGGCGCGGGCCGGGATTCCGCTCGAGGACATGGAGTTCTGGCAGTTCCACCCGACCGGGGTCGCCGGCGCCGGGGTGCTCATCACCGAAGGCGTGCGCGGCGAAGGCGGCATCCTCCTCAACGCCAATGGCGAGCGCTTCATGGAGCGCTACGCGCCGAACCTCAAGGATCTCGCGTCGCGCGACGTCGTGTCGCGCTCGATGGACCAGGAGATCAAGGAAGGACGTGGCGTCGGCGAACACAAGGACCACCTCCTGCTCAAGCTCGATCATCTCGGCCCCGAGGTGATCATGAAGCGCCTCCCGTCGATCCGCGAGATCGCGATCAAGTTTGCCAACGTCGACCCGATCCGCGAGCCGATCCCGGTCGTGCCGACGATCCACTACCAGATGGGCGGCATTCCCACCAACATCCACGGGCAGGTCGTGGTCCCGCGCGACGGCCACCACAACACGCCGGTTCCCGGCCTGTACGCGGTGGGCGAGTGCGCGTGCGTCTCGGTGCACGGCGCCAATCGCTTGGGCACCAATTCCCTGCTCGATCTCCTCGTTTTCGGGCATTCGGCCGGGGGGCACATCGTCGCGCAGAACTACCCGGCGCAGGCGCATCGCGACCTGCCGCGCGACGCCGGCGACGCGCCGCGCGCCCGCCTCGCGCGGCTCGACGCCGCAACCTCGGGCGAGTCGGTGCCCGAGATCGCGAACACGCTGCGCAAGGTCATGCAGTCTCACTGCGGCGTGTTCCGCAACCAGGAGCTCCTGGCCGAGGGCGTGTCCAAGGTCATGGCGATCGCGGAGCAGGTGGCGCACACGGCGATCAAGGACAAGAGCAAGGTCTTCAACACCGCGCGGGTCGAAGCGCTCGAGCTCGACAACCTCATCGAGACGGCGAAGGCCACGGTCGTTTCCGCCGAAGCGCGGCACGAGTCGCGCGGCGCGCAGGCGCGCAGCGACTATCCCGAGCGCAACGATGCCGACTGGCTCAAGCACACGCTGTGGTATCGCGACGGCAATCGCCTCGACTACAAGCCGGTCAACCTGAAGCCGATCTCGGTGGATTCGTTCCCGCCGAAGGCGCGCACCTACTGACGATGCCGCTCTTTTTCCACCCCGTGCCCGGCGGCGCCTGCCCGGCCGCCGCACCCTTGAACCTTCTGCCATGAAGTTTCGCATCTACCGCTACGATCCGGAAAAGGACGCCAAGCCGTACTACCAGGACTACGACGTCGCGCTGGCACCGACCGATCGCATGCTCCTCGATGCGCTGATGCGCCTCAAGGCCCAGGACGATTCGCTCGCGTTTCGCCGCAGCTGCCGTGAAGGCGTGTGCGGCTCGGATGCGATGAACATCAACGGCAAGAACGGACTCGCCTGCATCACCAACCTGAAGGACGTCAAGGAGCCGGTCGAATTGCGCCCACTGCCGGGCCTTCCCGTCGTCCGCGATCTCATCGTGGACATGAGCCCGTTCTTCAAGCAGTACCACTCGATCAAGCCGTACCTCGTCAACGACACGCCGCCGCCGGAGAAGGAGCGCCTGCAGTCGCCCGAGGATCGCGAAGAGCTCAACGGGCTGTACGAGTGCATCCTGTGCGCGTGCTGCACGACCGCGTGTCCCTCGTTCTGGTGGAATCCGGACAAGTTCGTGGGCCCCGCGGGCCTGCTCAACGCGTACCGTTTCATCGCCGACAGCCGCGACCAGGATCTGGAGGCGCGCCTCGACAACCTCGACGATCCGTATCGGCTCTTTCGCTGCTACACGATCATGAATTGCACCGACGTCTGCCCGAAGGGTCTCAATCCGGCGCTTGCGATCGGCAAGATCAAGGGACTCATGGTGAAGCGCGCGGTGTGACGGGCCGCCCGGACATGGAACCCATCGCCCCCGACCGCATGAAGCGCATCGCCTGGCGCTGCCGGCGGGGGATGCTGGAGAACGACCTCGTGCTGTCGCGCTTCCTTGCGCGCCGCGGCAGCGCGCTGACCGAAGACGAGATCGGCATGCTCGACGCGTTGCTCGACCTGCCGGACAACGAGCTGTGGGACATCATCGCCGGCCGCCAGGAACCGGCGAATGCGGCGGTCGCACCGCTCGTCGCGCAGTTGCGCAACCCTTGACCCTTCGCTTGCCTGCAAGCCTTTCGACCTGCCTTGTGGAGTCCGACGCCATGACCGAACGCAACGCCACCATCAACTTCGCCGACGGCTCGCCTGCGGTCGCCTTTCCCGAGATCTCCGGCACCCTGGGGCCGAGCGTCATCGACATCCGGCCGCTGTACGGCAAGACGGGGCGTTTCACCTACGACCCCGGCTTCCTGTCGACCGCGTCGTGCAGTTCGGCGATCACGTACATCGACGGCGACAAGGGCGAGCTCCTCTACCGCGGCTATCCGATCGAGGAGCTCGCCACGGGCTGCGACTTCCTCGAGACCTGTCACCTCCTGCTCTACGGCGAGCTGCCGAACGTCGCGCAGAAGGAGGCGTTCGTGCCGATCGTCATGCGGCACACGATGGTGCACGAGCAGATGCAGTTCTTCCTGCGCGGCTTTCGCCGTGACGCGCACCCGATGGCGGTGCTGACCGGGCTCGTCGGTGCGCTGTCCGCGTTCTACCCCGACTCGATCAACCTGCACGACGCGCGGCAGCGCGACATCTCGGCGATCCGCCTCATCGCCAAGATGCCGACGCTCGTCGCCATGGCGTACAAGTACTCGGTCGGCCAGCCGTACACGTATCCGCAGAACGCGCTGTCGTACGCGGGCAACTTCATGCACATGATGTTCGCCACGCCGTGCGGGCCGTACGAGGTCAACGACGTCCTGGTCCGCGCGCTCGACCGGATCTTCATCCTGCACGCCGATCACGAGCAGAACGCGTCGACGTCGACCGTGCGCATGTGCGCGTCGTCGGGGACCAACCCCTTCGCGGCGATCGCCGCGGGCGTGGCCTGTCTGTGGGGGCCCGCGCACGGCGGAGCCAACGAGGCGGCGCTCAACATGCTCCACGAGATCGAGGCGCAGGGCGGGGTGGCCAAGATCGGCGAGTTCATCACCAAGGCGAAGGACAAGTCGTCGAACGTCAAGCTGATGGGCTTCGGCCATCGCGTCTACAAGAACTACGATCCGCGCGCGAAGCTCATGCGCGAGACCTGCCACGAGGTGCTGGACGCGCTCGGCCTGCAGGACGATCCGCTGTTCAAGCTCGCGATGGCGCTCGAGAAGATCGCGCTCGAGGACGACTACTTCGTGCAGCGCAAGCTCTATCCGAACGTCGACTTCTACTCGGGCATCGTGCAGAAGGCGATCGGCATTCCAGTGCAGCTGTTCACCGCGATCTTCGCGCTCGCGCGCACGGTGGGCTGGATCGCCCAGCTGAACGAGATGGTCGCCGACCCCGAGTACAAGATCGGGCGCCCGCGCCAGCTCTACACCGGCTCGCCGCGCCGCTCGGTGGTGCCGCTCGAGAAGCGCCCGTGACCACAACCGCTCGACGCAACGCCAACCCCGCGAGGTGACGCCATGGGCGTGATGCAGGAACTCCAAGGCACCAGCACCCTGTTCGGCGCGAATGCGCCGTTCATCGAGGAGCTCTACGAGCGCTACCTCACCGACCCGGCGAGCGTGGACGCGGACTGGCGCGCGTACTTCGACGAACTGCGTGGCGACGCCGCCGACGTCGCGCACGGGCCGGTACTGGCGTCGTTCGTCGAGCTCGCGCGCAACCGCCGCGTGCAAGGAGCGATGGTCGATGCGACCACGATGCGCAAGCAGGTCCTCGTCCTGCGTCTCATCAGCAAGTACCGCACGCTGGGCATGCTCGTTGCCGACCTCGATCCGCTGAAGCAGCACGCGCCGGACTACGTTCCCGACCTCGATCTCGCGACGTACGGCTTCACCGAGACCGACCTCGATACCGAGTTCGACGTGGGCTCGTACCGCGGCGGCGAACAGCGCATGCGGCTGCGCGACGTCGCGACCTCGCTCGCCGAGACGTACACGCGCACGTTCGGCGCCGAGTACATGTACATCACGGACACGGCGACGCGCCGCTTCTTCCAGGAGCGGCTCGAGCCGATCCGGAGCCGGCCGAGCTACACCGCCGAGGAGCGCAGGCACATCCTCGAGCGGCTGACCGCCGCGGAGACGCTCGAGCGCTACCTGCACACGAAGTACGTCGGGCAGAAGCGCTTCTCGGGCGAGGGCGGCGACACGATGATCCCGATGCTCGATCGGCTCATCAGTCGCGCCGGCGCCGTGGGTGTGAACGAGATCGTCATGGGCATGGCGCATCGCGGGCGGCTCAACGTCCTCGTCAACGTTCTGGGCAAGATGCCGGCGGACCTCTTCTCGGAGTTCGAGGGCAAGGCCGCGCAGGATCTGCCGGCCGGCGACGTCAAGTACCACCAGGGATTCTCGTCGGACGTGTCGACCCCGGGCGGGCCGATGCACCTCACGCTCGCGTTCAATCCGTCGCACCTCGAGATCGTCAATCCGGTGGTGGCGGGGTCGGTGCGCGCCCGCCAGCATCGTCGCGGCGACGTGCACGGCGACCATGTCCTGCCGCTGCTCATCCACGGCGACGCCGCGATCTCCGGGCAGGGCGTGAATCAGGAATGCCTCAACATGGCGCGGACCCGTGGCTTCCACACGGGCGGCACCATCCACATCGTCGTCAACAACCAGATCGGCTTCACCACGTCCGATCCGCGCGACGTGCGCGGCACGACGTTTTGCACCGACATCGCGAAGATGGTCGAGGCGCCGGTGCTGCACGTCAACGGCGACGATCCGGAGGTGGCGCTCCTCGCCGTCGATCTCGCGCTCGAGTACCGGCAACGCTTCCATCGCGACATCTTCATCGACCTCGTGTGCTTCCGCCGCCTGGGCCACAACGAGGCCGACGAGCCGTTGCTCACGCAGCCGCTCATGTACCGGCGCATCAGTCAGCATCCGGGAACCCGCAAGCTCTACGCGGACCAGCTCGCCGCCGAAGGAGTGATCGCGGCGGGGGAGGCCGACGCGATGGTGGCCGCGTACCGCGCGGCGATGGACAAGGGGCAGCACACCAACAAGACGATCCTGTCCAATTACAAGTCGCCGTTCACCATCGACTGGGCGCCCTACCGCGGCCGCCATTGGTCGGACAATGTCGCCACCGCGGTCCCGAAGGCCACGCTCGAAACGCTCGCGGCGCGCCTTGCCGTCGTGCCGGAGGGCTTCAAGCTGCACCCGCGGGCCGAGAAGGTCATCGCCGAGCGCAAGGCGATGGGCGAGGGGAAGATGCCGCTCGACTGGGGCATGGGGGAGACGCTCGCCTACGCGACGCTTCTCGACGATGGCTACGGCGTGCGCATCTCCGGCGAGGACGTCGGCCGCGGCACGTTCTCGCACCGGCACTCGGTGCTGCATGACCAGAATCGCGTGCACTGGGACGAGGGCGAGTACGTTCCGCTCCAGCACCTCAAGGCCGACCAGCCGACGTGCGAGATCATCGACTCGGTGCTCACCGAGCAGGCGGTCGTCGCCTTCGAATACGGTTACTCGACGTCGGATCCGCACCGGCTCGTGATCTGGGAGGCGCAGTTCGGCGACTTCGTGAACGGCGCGCAGGTGGTGATCGACCAGTTCATCAGCGCGGGCGAAGTGAAATGGGGTCGCATCTGCGGCCTCGTGCTGCTGCTGCCGCACGGCTACGAGGGGCAGGGGCCCGAGCATTCATCGGCGCGCCCCGAGCGCTTCCTGCAGCTTTGCGCCCAGCACAACATGCAGGTCTGCGTGCCGACGACGCCGGCGCAGGTCTTCCACATGCTGCGCCGGCAACTGCTGCGCAAGTACCGCAAGCCGCTGGTCGTCATGAGCCCGAAGAGCCTGCTGCGCCACAAGGAGGCGGTCTCCTCGCTCGACGAGCTGGCGCGCGGCGGCTTCCAGACGGTGATCGGCGAGACGGCGAAGCTCGACCGCAAGAAGGTCGCGCGCGTGCTCGCGTGCTCCGGCAAGATCTACTACGAGCTCATCGCGCACCGGCGCAGCAACAAGATCGACAACATCGCGATCATCCGCCTCGAGCAGCAGTACCCGTTCCCGCACGCCGATTTCCATCGCGAGATCGAGCGCTTCCCCAATGCCACCGAGGTCGTGTGGGTGCAGGAGGAGCCGCAAAACCAGGGTGCGTGGTATCGCCTGCGTGCGTACCTGCGGGCGGACACGCCGAGCGCGATGGTGCTGGCCTACGCCGGCCGCGCGATCTCGGCCTCGCCTGCCGTCGGCTACGCGCAAAAGCATGCCGCGGAGCAGCACCAGGTCATCGAGGACGCCTTCGCGACCGACTTGAAGTCGGGCGAGATGGTGCTCGCGCGGTAGGAGTCGACAAACCTTGCATTCGCACCTGCAACAACGCTCGGCCACCGCCTTCGCGGCAGCGGCGCGGGCCCGTCGCCATCACGCTCAGGGTTTCCCATGCGCATCGAAGTGAAGGTCCCGCAGCTTCCGGAGTCGGTCACCGAGGCGACGCTCGTCAGCTGGCACAAGAAGCCGGGCGACGCCGTCGCGCGCGACGAGAACCTGATCGACGTCGAGACCGACAAGGTCGTGCTCGAGTTGCCCGCACCTGCCGACGGTGCGCTGGTCGAGATCGTGAAGCCCGACGGCGCGACGGTGACGGGTGGCGAGGTGATCGCCGTGATCGACACCGACGTGCACCCCGCGCCGCCGGCGCCGACCGATGTCGCGACCACGCCGCCGCCCGCCGCCGCACCCGCGGCCGCACCCGCCGCACCGGCTCCGGCGGCACCCCCTGCCGCGGCTGCCCCCCCGGCAACGCCCGTCGCACCGCCTGCGTCCCCGGCAGCGGCAACACCGGCAGCACGCGCCGGCACCGCGTTGCCGGCGGCGCGCAAGATGCTCGCCGAAGTCGGCACCGACCCGGCGGCGCTCACGGGGACCGGCCGCGGTGGGCGCATCACGAAGGGTGACGTGCTTGCGGCCACCCCGGGCGCCGCGCCTGCGCCGGCGCCGGTTGCAGTGCCGCCGCGGGCCGCCGCGCCGGCGGCACGCAGCGCCCCCGTCGTCGCGGCGCCGCCGGTGTCGATCGCGCAGGGCGCGCGTCCGGAACAGCGCGTCGCGATGTCTCGCCTGCGCGCGCGGGTTGCCGAACGGCTCGTCCAGTCGCAGTCGAACGCCGCGATCCTCACGACGTTCAACGAAGTCAACATGCAGGCGGTGATCGACCTGCGCAACCGGCACAAGGAGCGCTTCGAGAAGGAGCACGGCGTGAAGCTCGGCTTCATGAGCTTCTTCGTGAAGGCGGTCGTGCACGCGCTGCGCAAGTTCCCCCTCGTGAACGCGTCGATCGACGGCAACGACATCGTCTACCACGGCTACTACGACATCGGCATTGCGGTGGGCAGTCCGCGCGGCCTCGTCGTGCCGATCCTGCGCGATGCCGACCAGCTGTCGATCGCCGACATCGAGCGGCAGATCGCCGACTTCGGCGCTCGGGCCCAGGACGGCAAGCTCACCGTCGAGGAGCTGACCGGCGGCACGTACACGATCAGCAACGGTGGCGTGTTCGGTTCGCTGCTCTCGACACCGATCATCAATCCGCCGCAGTCGGCGATCCTCGGCGTGCACGCGACGAAGGAGCGTGCCGTGGTCGAGAACGGGCAGGTGGTGATCCGGCCGATGAACTACCTCGCGCAGTCGTACGACCACCGCATCATCGATGGCCGCGAAGCCGTGCTGTCGCTCGTCGCGATCAAGGATGCGCTGGAGGATCCGGCGCGCATGCTCCTCGACCTGTGAGCGCGAGCGCGATGCGACTTCCACCGGCGCGGCCCGCAATCGCGCCGGCGCGCAGGTTCCCGACGAAAGGAATGCCCTGCCATGGCTGAACGCTACGACGTCGTCGTGATCGGCGCGGGGCCGGGCGGCTACGAGGCCGCCATCCGCGCCGCGCAACTCGGCTTGCGCACCGCGTGCATCGACGATGCCTCGCGACCCGACGGCAAGCCCGCGCCCGGTGGCACGTGCACGAACGTCGGCTGCATCCCGTCGAAGGCGCTGTTGCAGTCGTCGGAGAACTTCGAGCAGGTCGGCCACGCGTTCGCCGAGCACGGCATCGACGTGAGCGGCGCTGCGATCGACGTCGGCCGCATGCTCGCGCGCAAGGCGAAGATCGTCACGCAGAGCAACGACGGCATCCTCTACCTGTTCAAGAAGAACAAGATCGCGTTCTTCCACGGCGTGGGCTCGTTCGTCGCGAAGGCGGGGGACGCGTGGCGGATCGCGGTCGCCGGCAAGACGCCGACCGAGCTTGCCGCCACGCATGTCATCGTCGCCACCGGCTCCCGGCCGCGCCCCCTGCCCGGGGTCGCCATCGACAACCGGCGTGTGCTCGACAACGAGGGCGCGCTCGCGATCCCTGCGGTGCCGTCACGCCTGGGGGTGGTGGGCGCCGGTGTCATCGGCCTCGAGATGGGGAGCGTATGGCGCCGCCTGGGCGCGCAGGTGACGGTGCTGGAGGCGCTGCCGTCGCTGCTGCCGACGGTGGACGTGACGATCGCCCGCGAGGCGCAGAAGCTCTTCGCCAAGCAGGGTCTTGCCATCCACACCGGCGTCACCCTGGGTGAGGTCGGCGTCGACGCGAACGCGGTGACGGTGAACTACACCGATGCCGGCGGCAAGGCGCACGTGGCGTCGTTCGATCGCCTCGTGGTCGCCATCGGCCGCGTGCCCTACACCACCGGCCTGGGGGCGGCGGCCGTGGGACTTCACTGCGACGAGCGCGGCTTCGTCGTCGTCGACGATGCGTGTCGCACGAACCTGCCCAACATCTGGGCGGTGGGCGACGTCGTGCGTGGACCGATGCTGGCGCACAAGGCGTCCGAGGAGGGGGTGGCGGTGGCCGAGCGCATCGCCGGCCAGGTCCCGCACGTGGACTTCAACACGATTCCGTGGGTCATCTACACGTCGCCCGAGATCGCCTGGGTCGGCAAGACCGAGCAGCAGCTCAAGGCCGACGGTGTCGATTTTCGGGCGGGACAGTTCCCGTTCACCGCGAACGGGCGCGCCCGTGCGCTGGGCGACACGCGCGGCCTGGTGAAGATCCTGGCCGACCGTGCGAGCGACGCGATCCTCGGTGTCCACATGATCGGCCCGCTCGTCTCCGAACTGATCAGCGAGGGCGTGGTGGCGATGGAGTTCGGCGCCGCGAGCGAGGACATCGCGCGCATCACGCATGCGCACCCGACGTTGTCCGAAGCCGTGCGCGAAGCGGCGCTGGCAGTGGACGGCCGCACGCTGAATCTCTAGGATGCCGTCCATGGGTCCGCGCGGCACGACGGTGGCGGATCCGGCAGGCGGGCAGGGATCGGGCCGAGGACAGCGAAGGGGAATCGTGACGCAGGAGGCCGCGGAAGCGCAGCGCCCGGGAGGTGCGCTCGCCGACTACCTGGCGCCGCGCCTGGTCGAGCGCCACGGCGTCTTCGATCCGGCGCAGATCGCAGCGTTGCAGCGACTCCAGAGGCTGTCCGACGAACTGACGGCGTTCCGCAGCGCGCGGCAGTCGACGCTCAAGCGCCTCCTCGCGCCACCGGCGATCCCGCGCGGCGTCTACCTTTGGGGCGGGGTCGGACGCGGCAAGAGCTTTCTCATGGATGGCTTCTTTGCCGTCGTGCCGATCCGGCGCAAGACGCGCGTCCACTTCCACGCCTTCATGCGCGGCGTGCACGAGGAGTTGAAAACGCTCGCGCACGAGGTCGACCCGCTCGCGACGGTCGCCTCGCGCATCGCCAAGCGCTACCGGCTCATCTGCTTCGACGAGTTTCACGTCTCGGACATCGCCGACGCGATGATCCTGGGGCGCCTGCTCCGCGCGCTCTTCGGTGCGGGCGTGGTGTTCGTCATGACGTCGAACTATCCGCCCGACGCGCTGTATCCGGACGGTCTGAAGCGCGAGAACTTCCTGCCGACGATCGCGCTGCTGCGCGAGTGGCTCGACGTCGTCCAGGTCGACGGCGGGATCGACTATCGGCTGCGCGTGCTGGAGCGGGTCGAGACCTTCCTCGTCCCCGCCGGCGCGGCGGCCGACGCGCGATTGCGCGCTGCCTTCGAGTCGATGCGCACCGCCCCGGACGAGCCGCGCGAGATCATGGTCGACGGCCGGCCGCTCGTCGCCCGCCGACGCGCCGGCGGCGCCATCTGGTTCGACTTCGCCGTGCTCTGCGACGGCCCCCGCTCGCAGCGCGACTATCTCGAGCTCGCGCAGCACTACGCTGTGCTGTTCCTGTCCGGCATCCCGGTCATGACGGCGGCGGACAGCGACCGCGCCCGCCGCTTCACGTGGCTCGTCGACATCCTCTACGATCACCACGTCAAGCTCGTCGCCTCGGCGGCGGCAGCGGCGGAGGCGCTCTACGTCGCGGGCCGCAATGCGCAGGAGTTCCCGCGCACCGTGAGTCGCCTCGTCGAGATGCGCACCCGCGAGTACATGGCACAACCCCACATCACCGACGGCACGCTGCACGTTGCGGCGATGCCGGCATGACATCGCTGCCAACATCCGCGTCCAGGAGGAAACCATGACCACGTTCAAGGCGTACCGCACATTCGAGGAAAACGGCGCCGTGTCGAGCCGCTTCGTCACGCTCTCGCTCGACGAGCTCGACCACGGCGAGGTGATCGTGCGCACCAAGTACTCGACGATCAACTACAAGGACGCGCTCTCGCACAACGGCACGGGGAAGATCATGCGCAAGTTCCCCTGCGTGGCGGGGATCGACATGGCAGGCACCGTCGAGGCGTCGTCGGACGCGCGCTGGAAGAAGGGTGACAAGGTCATCGTCCACGGCTACGACCTCGGTGTTGCGCACGACGGGGGCTACGCCGAGTACGTCCGCGTCCCCGCGGCCTGGGTCGTGCGCCGTCCCGAGAGCATGACCGCGTTCGATGCGATGACGATGGGCACGGCCGGCTATACGGCCGCGCTCGCCATCGAGCTCATGCAGCACAACGGTCTCGTGCCCGCGAGCGGGCCGGTTGCGGTGACGGGCGCCACGGGCGGCGTGGGCTCGGTCGCGGTGGAGATCCTCGCCAAGCTCGGCTACCACGTCGTGGCGATCACCGGCAAGGCGGAGGAGTCCGACTACCTGAAGGGGATCGGTGCGAGCGAAGTGCTGCGCCGCCAGTCGCTCGACCTCACGAAGATCCGTCCGCTCGACAAGGCGACGTATGCGGGTGCGATCGACAACCTGGGCGGCGATATCCTCGCGTGGTTGCTGTCGGTGCAGAAGGTCGGCGGCGTCGTCGGCTCCGTCGGGCTCGCCGCGGGCTACAAGCTCAACACGACGGTGATGCCGTTCATCCTGCGCGGGGTGCACCTCCTGGGCGTGGACAGCAGCGGAACGCCGATGGCGCTGCGGCAGAAGATCTGGAACAAGCTCGCGGTCGAATGGCGTCCGGATCGTGTGCACGACCAGGTGCGCACGATCGACTTCGACGAGCTGCCGACGCATTTCGACGCGTACTTGAAGGGGCTCGTGCGCGGCCGCACCGTCGTGCGCGTCGGCGCCGACACGCACGGGGGCTGACGGCTGCGCCCCGCGGTCGCGGGGCCGCGCTAACATGGGGCCTGCGCGTACGCGCGGGGTGAACCGGCACGGCAGCCGAAACCCGCACGCGCGCAACGAGGAGGACTGCATGGAACGCTATCGTGACTACCATCGCCGCTCGCTCGCGGACCGCGATGCCTTCTGGCGCGAGAAGGCGGCGCTCATCGACTGGCAGACGCCGTTCACCGCGACGCTCGACTACAGCCGGCCGCCTTTCGCCCGCTGGTTCGTGGGCGGACGCACGAACCTGTGCCACAACGCGGTCGATCGCCACCTTGCCGAGCGTGGGACGCAAGACGCGCTCGTCTATCGCTCGACCGAGACCGGCCAGACGGCGCGCTACACGTACCGCGACCTGCACCGCGAGGTCAATGCCTGTGCCGCGATGCTGCGCGCACAGGGTGTGGGGAAGGGCGACCGCGTCCTCATCTACATGCCGATGGTGCCCGAGGCGGTGTTTGCGATGCTCGCCTGCGCGCGGCTCGGGGCGATCCACTCGGTGGTGTTCGGGGGCTTTGCCGCCGCGAGCCTTGCGCTGCGCATCGACGATGCCCGACCCAAGGTCATGGTGACGGCCGACGCCGGCATGCGCGGCGGCAAGCCGGTGCCGTACAAGCATCTGGTCGACGAGGCCTGTCGTGTCGCGACGCACCCGCCGGCGCACGTCATCATCGTCGACCGCGGGCTCGATCGCGACATGCCGCGCACGGCCGGACGCGACCTCGATTGGGCGTCGCTGCACGCTCGGCACGTCGGCGCCGAAGTGGCGTGCGAGTGGGTCGAGTCGAGTGAGCCGTCGTACATCCTGTACACGTCCGGCACGACCGGCAAGCCCAAAGGCGTGCAGCGGGATACGGGCGGGCACGCGGTGGCGCTCATCACCTCGATGCGTGACATCTTCTGCGTGCAGCCCGGCGAGACGATGTTCACCACGAGCGACATCGGCTGGGTCGTCGGCCACTCGTACATCGTCTACGGGCCGCTGCTCAACGGCTCGACGACGATCATGTACGAGGGATTGCCGATCCGGCCCGACCCGGCGATCTGGTGGCAGATCGTCGAGGAGACGAAGGCGAAGACGATGTTCAGTTCGCCGACCGCGATCCGCGTGCTGAAGAAGCAGGATCCCGCCTTCATGCGCCGGCACGACCTCTCGTCGCTGCGCTATCTCTTCCTCGCCGGTGAGCCGCTCGATGAACCCACGGCACGCTGGGTCTTCGATGCGCTCGGGGTGGCGGTCGTCGACAACTATTGGCAGACCGAATCCGGCTGGCCGATCCTTGCCGCGCATCCGGGGATCGAGGACACGCCGCGCAAGTTTGGCAGCCCCTCGTTTCCCGCCGCCGGCTACGACGTGCAGCTTCTGAAGGAGGGAACGGGAGAACCCGTCGCGACCGGGGAGAAGGGTGTGGTGGCGCTTCAGCCGCCACTGCCGCCGGGGTGCCTCACCACCGTGTGGGGGGATGACGCCCGGTTCGTCCGCACGTATTTCGAGACATTCCCGGGGAAGCTCGTCTACTCCACGTTCGACTGGGCCACGCGCGACGCCGACGGCTATTACTTCGTCCTGGGCCGCACCGACGACGTGATCAACGTCGCCGGGCATCGGCTCGGAACGCGCGAGATCGAGGAAGCGGTGCAGGCCCATCCGGGGATCGCCGAGGTGGCGGTCGTCGGCGTCGGCGACGCGGTGAAAGGGCAGGTGCCCATGGCCTTCGCCGTCGTGAAGGACCCTTCGCGCCTGGCCTCGGCCGAGGGCGTGGCGGCGGTCCGCCAGGAGGTGATGGACACGGTCGATCGTGAACTCGGGGCCATCGCGCGGCCGGCCATGGTGCACTTCGTCTCGCTGCTACCGAAGACGCGTTCGGGCAAGCTCCTGCGGCGCTCGATCCAGGCCCTCGCGGAAGGTCGCGATCCGGGGGATCTCACGACCATCGAGGATCCATCGGCGCTCGAGCAGATCAGGCGCGCGCTGGCCTCGCCGTAGCGAGGCTGGCGTCGCGGCCGGCGGCCAGTGCAACGGTGCGCGGCGCACGCGCACCGTCATCGGCGATAATGGCGGATTCGCACAGCGCCATTCACCTCGCGCCTTGACCGCTTCCTCTGGCCCGTCCGTGCCTCGCCCAGGCTCGGTGCCGCTTGCCGTGACGACCCGCGGCGGCATCGCGGAGAGCGTGCATCACGGCAGCATCGCCATCGTCGACCAGGCCGGGCGCGTCCTGTACGCGGCTGGCGATCCGCAACGCCTGACGTTTGCACGCAGCACGCTCAAGCCCTTCCAGGCGCTGCCGTTCGTCGCGGCGGGCGGCATCGCGCGTTTCGGGCTCACCGGCCCGGAGACGGCGCTGCTTTGCGCGAGCCATTCCGGTGAGCCGGTGCACGTTGCGGCGGCGGCATCGATCCTCGCCAAGGCCGGGAACGTGCCGGAGGATCTGCGTTGCGGCACGCAGGCCCCCGGCTTCTACGAGGCGCGCGGCGACGTGCCGCCCCCGCCACCGTACTCGCCGCTCACGCACAACTGCTCGGGCAAGCATGCGGGGATGCTCGCGCACTGCGTGGCCTGCGGCTACGACAAGACGACGTACCTCGACGCCACGCACCCGCTGCAGCGCGAGGTGAGGAGCGCCGTGGCGGCGCTCGCCGGCGTCGATGCGGCGGCGATGCCGATGGGCACCGACGGCTGTTCGCTGCCCAATTTCGCGCTGCCCCTCGCGCGGCTCGCCCTCGCGTACGCCCGGCTGGCGGCGATGCAACCCATCGCGGGTTACGGCGACGCACCGGCGGTGCTTGCCCGTGCCATGGCGGCGTACCCCGAGATGGTTTCCGGCATGGGACGCGGCGACCTCATCCTCGCGGGCGCCGGGCGCGGCCAATGGATCGTCAAGGTCGGGGCCGAGGCGGTGCAGGCCGTGGGCATCGCAAGCCTCGGTGTGGGCATCGCGATCAAGGTCGACGACGGCGCCCGCCGCGCGCTGTTGCCAGTCACCATTGCGACCCTCGCGCAGGCGGGGTACCTCGACGCCGCGGCGCAGGACGCGCTCGCCGCCCACGCGATCCCGGCGATCCGCAACGCCCGAAACATCGTCACCGGCGAGATTCGGCCCGTATTTGTCCTGGACAAGCTGGGCGAGCCCCGCGGTGCGCGCGGGGTGCCGGCCGCCCCGAATGGATCGCCCCGGGCGGCGCTGGCGGGGAAATGAACTTAACCCTCTCCTTACAGTCTGTTACGCCAAGCGAGCGGTGCCGCACGATCCCGCGGCTCGACCGGAGCCAGGTGGTTCCCGGCCGCCGCACCTGCCGGTCGGCAGGCCAACAACGGATGACTCAGGGACAGCTCGCGGATGGGTGATCGGGAAGTCGATCAGCAGCTCGTCGAGCGTGCGCAACGGGGCGACAAGCACGCTTTCGAACTGCTGGTCGTGAAGTACCAGCGCAAGCTGGGGCGGCTGCTGTCGCGGTTGGTTCGCGACCCGGCGGAAGTCGAGGATGTCGCGCAGGAGGCGTTCATCAAGGCCTATCGCGCGCTGCCGAGCTTTCGCGGCGACAGTGCGTTCTACACGTGGCTGTATCGCATCGCGATCAACACGGCGAAGAACTACCTGGTCGCGATGGGGCGGCGGGCACCGACGTCGACGTCGTTCGATCATGAGGAGGCCGAGGGTTTCGATGATGCCGAACAGTTGCGTGACAGCGCGACGCCCGAGGACGAACTCATCGGCAAGCAGATCGCAGCCACGGTGAACAAGGCGATGGACGCGTTACCCGAGGATCTGCGCACCGCGATCACGCTGCGCGAGATCGAAGGCCTGAGCTACGAAGAGATTGCAACAGTCATGAGCTGCCCCATCGGTACCGTGCGCTCGCGCATCTTCCGTGCGCGCGAAGCGATTGCCGCGGAACTGCGACCGCAGCTTGGCACCGATTCGAATCGGAGATGGTGATGAACGAGAAGATTTCCCGGCTGATGGACGGCGAGCTCGACGCTGCCGAGTTCGACGCTTGCTGCGCGCAGCTGGGGTCGGCCGA
>JADZDD010000007.1 GCA_020851235.1 Burkholderiales bacterium
AGCGGATCGCCAAGGGCGACCAGGTCGAGGCGAAATACGTCCAAGCGCTCGCCATCGCCGTCGAGCCGTCGGTGAAGAAGTAAGCGAACGGCGCATCGGCCTCCCCCGCGAAGGCGCCACCCCGGCGACGACGGAAATGCGCGTCGCCACGGTGATGGCTCGCGCCAGGTGATGGCGCCTCTGGATTGCGCTGGCTTGGGTGCCTCGGCTCCCGCTCGCCGCTCCCGCGGTGCCGCCCGCCGCGCCGCCCTGGTCGTCCGGTTGCGCGCGAAGCGGCTGCTGCGCGATGCGCGCCGGCGCACCGCATGGGGGCGCGTGTACCGGATCACGAGTTACCTCGACTCCGCGCTGTGGACGGTGCCGCTGCTCGCCATCGTGATGGTGCTGATCACGGTGCCCCTGCTGCGCCGGATCAACCGCTACCTCGACTGGGACTGGTTTTCGTTCGCACCGGCGGGGGCCCAGGCGCTGTACCAGACGGTGATCACGCTGACGCTATCCTTCCTCGTGTTCACCTTCGGCTCGCTGCTGGTCGCGATCCAGGTCGCCGGGGGGCAGCTCACGCCCCGGATCATCGCGACCATCCTGCTGCGCAACAACGTCGTCCGGTACAGCGTGGGGCTCTTCGTCTTCGCCCTGATGTTCGCGGTGATGGCGCTCAACCGACAAGACGCGCCGGTGAGCCAGCTCGTCGCCTTCGTCATTGCGATCCTGGCCATTGCCTGCATCGCCGATTTCCTCTTTCTCATCGATTACGCAGCACGCCTCCTGCGCCCGGTGAGCGTGGTGGCGCGCGTCGGCGATGCAGGCGTCGACATGATTCGCACCGTCTATCCCGCACCGAGCGGCGGTGCCGCGCTCACCGCAACACCCCTGCGCGACGCGCTCGGCCCGCCGCTCGCCACCGTGTCGTATGCCGGCACGCCGGGCATCGTGCTCGCAGTGGACCTCGGTGCGCTGGTGGCGATCGCACGACGGCACGGCAACGTCATCGAATTCGTGCCGCACATCGGCGACTTCATCGCCGACGACGATCCGCTCTTCACGCTGTACGGCAACGTGACGAACGTCGACGAGCGGGCGTTGCGCGCCACGGTGGCGGTGGGTGCCGAGCGTACCCTCGAGCAGGATCCGATGTTTGCGTTCCGGATCCTCGTCGATATCGCGCTCAAGGCGCTGTCGCCGGCCATCAACGACCCGACGACGGCGGTCGTGGCACTCGATCAGATCCACCGGCTGCTGCGCCTGCTCGGCAAACGCCATCTGCGCGGCGAAGTGCTGTGCGACGCCACGGGTGCGCCGCGGCTCATCTTCCGCACCCCGAACTGGGAAGACTACGTCCAGGTCGCCTGTCGCGAGATTCGCGCCTGCGGCGGTGGCAACCTCCAGGTCGCGCGGCGGCTGCGGGCCATGCTCGACGACCTGTTGCGATCGCTCCCCGCCGAGCGCCACCCGGCGGTCCGCGAGGAACGGCGCCTGCTCGACGTGACGATCGAAGCGTCGTTCGAACTGCCCGAGGATCGTGCACTCGCCGTCATCGCCGATAGCCAGGGGCTCGGTGGAGCGAATGCCGGTGACCCATCGCGCCGAACGACATGATGCCGGGCGGCGTGATTGCGCCGTGGCTCCTGGCGCTCGTCGCCGCCGCGACGCTCTTCGTCGTCATGCTCGATCTGGGGATGGTGATGGTCCCGGGCGAGTTCCGCTGGGTGCTGCGCCGCCCCGCGCTGATGGCGCGCGCCCTGTTCGCCGTGCTGATCGCGGCGCCCGCGATCGTCTGGGCCATCGCGGAAACGTTCGAACTGCCCCGCTCGGCGCAGATCGGCATGATGCTGATAGCGATCGCCCCGGGCGCCCCGGTGGCGTTGCGCAACTCGATGAGCGCCGGTGGCCATCGGGCGTTTGCGCCGGCGCTGCAGATCGCGATCGCGATGAGCGCGATCGTCTCGATGCCGGCATGGATCGCGGGACTCGAGCAGTATTACGGCGGCGCGGCCGCGGTGGATCCGCGCCACCTTGCGCGCCAAGTGGTGGCCGCGCAGCTCCTCCCCCTGGCGCTCGGGATGGTGGTGCGCGTCGGCCTGCCCGCGACGAGCCTCCGGCTCGAACCCCTGCTCCACCGAACGGGCTCGTGGCTGCTCGTCGGGCTGTTGGTGCTGGTGCTCGTCGACCTCTACCAAACCGTGATCGATGCCGGGTTACGCGTCGCCGCCGCGATCGTGGCGGCGACGGCTCTCGCGCTCCTCGCGGGACATTGGCTCGGCGGACCCGAGGCGGCGACGCGCACGGCGACCGCGATCGCCAGCGCCTCGCGCAATGCCGGCCTCGCGCTCCTCGTCGCCACGCTCAATCGTGCCGCTCCCGAGATCGTGGCGACGGTGCTCGCCTATTGGGTGATTTCCGGAATGACCGTGATCGCGTACGCTCGGTGGCGACGGCATCGGGCCATCGCGATGACGACTTGAACCCCCCATGAGGAGACCCAGCATGGCCAAGAAGGACAAGAAGAAGAGCAAGGTGGCGGACGAAGGCGCGACCCGCGCCGATGCGCACGCCGGCGACGAGCGCCGCGTGGATCCGCGGTCGCCAGGCGATGAGCGGCAGGATCTGTCCGGCAAGGAGTACGCGCGGGCGCTGAAGGCGCTGCACGGCGAACTCGTGAAGCTGCAACTGTGGGTCCAGGCCACGGGCGCCAAAGTTTGCATCGTCTTCGAGGGTCGCGACGGCGCCGGCAAGGGCGGCACGATCAAGGCGATCACCGAGCGCGTGAGCCCGCGGATCTTCCGCGTCGTCGCGCTGCCCGCCCCCACCGAGCGCGAGAAGTCGCAGATGTACGTCCAGCGCTACGTACCGCACCTCCCCGCTGCCGGCGAAATCGTCATCTTCGATCGCAGTTGGTACAACCGTGCCGGCGTCGAGCGGGTGATGGGATTCACGCCGATGGACCAGGTCGAACGCTTTCTGAAGGTCATTCCCCTCGTCGAGAAAGCCATCGTCGACTCGGGAGTCATCCTGCTGAAGTATTGGCTCGAGGTGAGCGAAGAGGAGCAAACGCGGCGGCTGAAGGCGCGCATCGACGACGAGCGCAAGATCTGGAAACTCTCGCCGATGGACCTCCTGTCGTACAGCCGCTGGTACGACTACTCGCGCGCTCGCGACGCGATGCTCGCGGCGACCGACACCGCGTGGGCGCCCTGGTTTGTTGCGAACGCCGAGAGCAAGAAGCGGGTGCGCCTCAACATCGTCACCCACCTGCTCGCGCAGGTCCCCTACCAGGAGATGCCGCGCGAAAAGGTCGTGCTCCCCAAGCGCCAGAAGGCGAAGGGCTACGCCGAGCCGCACGCCGAGTATCGGCACGTGCCGGAGAAATACTGAAGCTCGGTGCGTGCGTGCTCGCCCGCACCGCCGGCCGGTCGGCGCCGTCGCGTCAGTCGCGAACCACGGCATCGATCTCGAGGCGGCGGTCGACGGCGGCGTCCGGCAGCACGCGGCGCAACCGGTCCCGGGTCGTCGAGCGGGCGTCGACCAGGCGCAACTCGACCCCCGCCGCCGTCAATTCCGCCTGGAGCTCGGCGAGGTAGCGCGCGCCGGCAATGTCCACGTACGGCGAGCTCGACAGGTCCCAGACCACGCGACGCAGCGTCGTCCCCGCCGCGGCGACGAAGCGGCGCACCTCGTCCCTGACGTGATCGACGTTGAAGTACACGAGGCTTGCCTCGACGCGCACGATGAGCACGCCCGGCGCCTCCTCGTTGTCGGGATGGCGCGCGACGTCGGAATAGCGCCGCGTTCCCGGGATGCGCGCGAGCCTCGCCACATGGGGGCGAGCGGCGCGACCCACCAACAGCAGCATCGACACGATCGCGGCGAGCAGGACGCCCTTGAGGATGCCGAGCAGCAGCACGCCGGCAAACGCCACCATCGCGATCCAGAACTCGGCCCGCGACAGCACGTAGGTACGGCGCAGCTCGCCGATGTCGACGAGCCCCTTCACCGCCACCAGCACGATCGCCGCCAGCACGACATTCGGCAAGTTGCGCAGGAGGCCGGTGAGGTAGAGCAAGCACAGCGCGATCGTCGCCGAGGCGAAGACCAGCGCAAGCGGTGACTTCGCGCCCGCCCGATCGTTCACCGTCGACTGCGAGAGCCCACCGGCCACGGGATACGCCTGCCCGAATGCCGCGGCGAGATTGGCAGCGCTCAAGCCGAGCAACTCTTGGCGGGCGTCGATGCGCTCGCCGTGGCGCTGCGCAAGCGCCCGGGCGGCGGAGATCCCCTCGATATACGCGAGAAGAAAACAGGCGAAGGCAAGGGGAACGACACCGTCGATCGCGTGCAGGCCCAGCGGCGGGAGCACGACGTTCGGCAATCCCGATGGCAACACTCCCACGGTGTTGAAGCCCATTGCGGCGAGCGGCGTCAACGAGATCACGACGATCGCGACAGCGACGACGAGGAGTGCCACCGGGCGGCCCGGCAGCCATCGCTCGCCAGCGGCGAGGAGGGCGATGGCAACCAATCCGAAGGCGAGCACCGCAGGGTTCGTGGCCGGCAATTGCGTGACGAGCAGCGCAGCCCGCTCGAAGAACTGATCGCCTCCGCCCGGCACCCCGAAGAGCTTGGGCAACTGGGTCATCGCGATGGTGACCGCGGCGCCCGCCTTGAAGCCGAGCAGGATCGTCTCGCTGACGAAATTGACGAGGGTGGACAGCCGCAGCGCCCACGCGATCAGGCTCACCGCCGCGAAGAGAAGCGCGGTCAGCGCCGCCACCTGCGCGTATTGCGCGGGGTCCGCGAGTGCCATGCCGCCGAGCGTGCTCCCGACCAGGATCGAGATTGCCGACGTGGGCCCGATCGCGAGCTGTCGCGACGAGCCGAAGAGCGCGTACGCCGGTCCGGCGACGAGGTAGCAATAGATGCCGTAGTGTGGCGGCAGCCCCGCCAGCACGGCATAGGCCAGCGATACCGGAATCGCGTAGGCGGCAAGCGTCACCCCCGCCAGCACGTCGAGCGGCAGCCAGCGCAAAGAATACGTGCGCAGCCACCGCGCGGGCGGGAACACGCTCAGCCAACCACGCGGTGCTGCTTCGGGGGTCGCCATGGGCAATGAGCCTCGCTGACCCGCGTCGTATCCGCGGCTCAGGCCATGATGTTCACGCCGCCGTCGACGTAGAGCGTCTCGCCGGAGAGGCGGCGGGCGTACGGGGTCGCCAGGAACGCGCAGGCGAAGCCCACGTCCATGATATCGACCAGTTCACCGAGCGGCGCCCGCTGCGCCGCCTCGTTGAGCAGCAGATCGAAGTCCTTGAGCCCCGACGCCGCGCGCGTCTTGAGCGGCCCCGGCGAGATCGCGTGCACGCGGATCCCCTGGCCGCCCAGCTCGTACGCGAGATAGCGGCACGACGCCTCCAACGCCGCCTTCACCGGACCCATGACGCTGTACGTGGGCACCACCTTGTTCGCGCCGTAGTAGCTCATCGCGAACATGGTCCCGCCATCATTCATCAACGGCGCGGCGAGCCGCGCCATCCGCACGAACGAATGACAGGACACGTCCATCGCCTTGGCGAAGCCCGCCGCCGAGCACTGCAGCAGGCCGCCCTGCAGATCTTCCTTCGGCGCGAAGGCGATCGAGTGGACCAGGATGTCGAGACGCCCCCATTGGCCCCGTATGGCATCGAACACGGCCTCGAGTTCGCCGTCCGCCGCGACGTCGAGCGGCAGGAAGATCGAGGCAGCGAGTTCGGTAGCCAAGGGTTCCACGTACGGACGCGCCTTCGCATTGAGATACGTGAGCGCGAGATCGGCGCCGACCTCGCGGAAAGCCTTCGCGCAGCCGTACGCGATCGACTGGTCGTTGGCAATGCCGACGACGAGGGCTTTGCGGCCTTCGAGCACGGGACGATGCGGGGTGGTGGTCATGGCGATGGTCTCGTTGCAGCGGTGGCTTCGAGCACGGCACGGGTGTGGCGCGCGATCATGAGTTCCTCGTCGGTCGGGACGACCAGCACGGTGACCCGGCTGGCTGCCGTACTGATCCTCTGCTCGCCGGCCCGGTTCGCGGCGGGATCGATGGCCACACCCAGCCACGCGGCATCGCGGCAGACGCGCTCGCGCAGCGCGACGCTGTTCTGGCCGATGCCTGCCGTGAATACGATGGCGTCGAGGCCACCCAGTGCCGCGGCGAGCGATCCCAGCTCACGGCCGATGCGATGGATGTAGATGTCGATCGCCTCGCGGGCACGCGGATCGTCGCTCGCCTCCAGCGTGCGCATGTCGCTCGAGATGCCCGACATCCCGAGCAATCCCGACTGCTGATAGACGAGCTTCTCGATGGCGCGGGCGTCCATGCCGAGGTGATCGAGGCAAAAGAGCAGCACCCCCGGATCGAGGTTGCCGCAGCGGGTGCCCATCGGCAGGCCATCGACCGCGGTGAAGCCCATCGTGCTCGCCACGCTGCGCCCGGCCCGCATGGCGCACATGCTCGCCCCGTTGCCGAGGTGCAGCACGACGGTGCGCCCCGTGGCCGCCTTCGCATCGCAGGCGGGAAGCGCCTGGGCGATGTACTCGTACGACAGGCCGTGGAAGCCATAGCGCAACACCCCACGCTCGGCGAATTCGTGCGGCAAGGCAAAGGCCTGCGTCACGCGAGCCTGGCTGCGGTGGAAGGCGGTGTCGAAACACGCGACCTGCGCGAGCTCGGGCCGTCGCGCCGCGACGACCCGAATGAGCGCGAGGTTGTGCGGCTGGTGCAGTGGCGCCAACGGGATGAACCGCTCGAGCGCAGCCAGGACCTCGGCATCGACGCGAACCGGCCGCGCATAGCGGGCGCCGCCGTGCACCACGCGATGCCCGATCGCCACCAGCGTGTGGTGCGTGAAGTGGACGCGCAGGAATTCGATCAGTGCATCGAGCGCGGCCTCGTGTCCGAGCGTCGCAGCTTCGGTACGCACCGGCAGGTCGACATGCCCGCCGTCGGCGCCGTGCGCGATCAGCCGCGGCGCGGTGAACAGCGCCTCGATCTGGCCGCCGGCGAGGAAGCGGAGCGCGTCCGGTTGCGGTTCGTACAGCGAGAACTTGAGGCTCGACGAGCCTGCATTGATCACCGCGATGACTTGGGTCAGGTCGCTCATGGTCAGGGGACGGTCCTCGCCACCGCCTCGCGGCGAGCGTGCGCGACGAGCGAGGCGATGGCGCAGGAGGCAAGGCGGGCGGTGACCGAGTCGGCACGGCTGGTGAGGATGATGGGCACCTTCGCACCGAGGACGATTCCGGCAGCATCGGCACCGGCGAGGAACGACAGGCTCTTGGCGAGCATGTTGCCGGCCTCCAAATCCGGCACCACGAGCACGTTGGCGCGACCGGCCACCGACGATCGGATGTGCTTGATGCGCACCGACTCGGGGCTGATCGCATTGTCGAACGCAAGCGGGCCGTCGAGGAGCGCGCCGGTGATCTGGCCCCGGTCGGCCATCTTGCACAGCGCCGCAGCCTCGATCGTCGACGGAACCTTGGAATTCACCGTTTCCATCGCCGACAGGATCGCCACGCGCACTTCGGGAAAACGGAGCGCGTGCGCAAGATCGATCGCATTCTGGATGATGTCGACCTTGTCCTCGAGTGTCGGCGCGATGTTGATCGCCGCATCGGTGACGATGAGCGTCTCGCGGTATTCAGGTGCGTCCATGACGAAGCAATGACTGATCCGGCGCGCGGTGCGCAACCCACCCTCGCGACTCACCACCGCGGCCATCAACTCGTCGGTGTGCAGGCTTCCCTTCATGAGCGCCTCGGCGCGCCCCTGGCGGACGAGCTCCACCGCTTTCGCTGCCGATGCCTCGCTGTATGGCGCATCGACGATGGGAATCGGTCCGAGATCGATCCCCCCATCCTTGGCCACCGCGGCGATCCGCGCCTGCGGGCCGACGAGAATGGGAGCGATGAGTCCCAGCCGGGCGGCATCGACGGCGCCACGCAGCGAACTGTCGTCGCAGGGGTGCGCGACCGCGGTCGGCACGGCGGGCAGCGTCTTGCAGTGATCGAGCAGGTACTGGTACTTCGCGTGGGTGCGCTCCATGCCGTCGATCCTCAGGCACGCGGCCGCGCGGTGCGCTTGCGGGGCCGCGCGGCGCCGCGCGTTGCGGCGCGCACGAGCGCGTGCGTCTCCGGCACGCCGGCTACCGGCGGCAGCCCGCGCGGCACGAGCGTGCGCTCGATCTCCTCGACCATGGCGAGCTGGTCGCGGGTCGGCTGCGCCTGGCGCATCCGCTGATCGGTCACGAGACGGCGGACGAGCGTCGCGAATCGCGTGCGATCGTCGGCATCGCGGAGCAGTTCAGGCAGCGTCGCCAGCGCCTCGTCCGGCGCGTAGCGGACGATGATGTCCTGCTCGCCACGGATGCGCCGCCACTGGTCCGGCGGCAGATCGGGCAAGAGCTCGCGATAGTCGTCGAGGAGCTGCCGCTTGGCGGCGAGGCGCGCCAACAGCAGCGGCTCGCCCTTGCGTGCGAGCAGCGACGCCACCCGCGCCAACGCCTCCGGATAACCCCCGTCGCGGATTGCCGCCAGCGCATCCTGCACGAACGGCAAGTCACGCGCCTCCACCGCCGCGCGTGGCGTGGCGGCGCCCTGGTCCGCGAGATAGAGCGAGAACACGTTGCCGTACGACAGGAGAAAGCTGGCCTCGCTCGCCGCGTCGCGTACCGCACGATAGTGATCGAGCGACGCGCTGATCGCCGCCGAGGCGGCCTTCTCGAGCCGCACATAGACGTTGTCCCCGGTGACGGAGGCGCGCTGGGCGCGCACCATGCCGGCGGTCGGCGCAACCCACTGCAACCAGGGATTCAGATCCGAGACGCCCCATCGCTGCATGCGCAACGGATGGAAGGTACGCCCGAGCTTCGCGGTGTACTCGTTGGCACCGGTCTGCACGAGCGGCTGGAGGAAGAGCTCGTAGGCGCGCTGGTTGAACTCGGACACCGCGGCGAGCGCCTCGAAGGGCTTCTCGTCCTGCCGCTGGAAGCGATTGAGCCTCCCGGCCACTTCCTCGAGCGTGCGCTCCTCGAATTCGACGTCGTACTCGACCTTGCCGTGGCGATCGGCGCGCTCTTTGATGCGCATCGCATACAGGCCTGGCGGCAGCGCCTCGATCGATTCCAGGACCGAGACGATCTGCGCGTGCTCCTTCTTGGCGACCTTCCCCGACACGAAGATGCCGAGGTGTCCGACGTTCTCGTGCACGAGGCCGACGATGACCTGCCCGCGCGCCTTGATCTCATCCGTTGAGCCGTAGACATCGGCGACCCAGTTGAACGCCTGCTGCGGCGGAGTGATGTTGTCGCCCATCGAGGCAAAGAGCACGATCGGCGCCTTGATGGCGCGCAGGTCGAGGCTGCCGCCGTCGGGACCGCGCGTCTCACCCTTCCACAGTCGGTTGCCGACGAACAGGTTACGCGTGATCCACTCGATCTCCTCGCGGTTCATGAGGAAGAAGCCGCCCCACCAGCGCTCGAATTCGAGGAAGCGCGGCGCCTCGGTGTCGACATTGGCGTAGAGGTGGTAGTACTTGTCCCAGAACGCGTTCGCGGGATTGAGATTCTCGAAATTCTCGACCAGATGCGCACCGTCGAAAACACCATCGCCCAGGTCCGCCGATAGCGAGGCGAGCCAGGTGCCACCCAGCATGCCGCCCGCGTAGCGCATCGGATTGTCGCCTTCCCCCTCCTTCCACGCGCCGCTCCAGTACGACATGGGCGCTCCGTTGATCACGATCGGCCCGGTGTCGTCGGGGTCGGAGGCGGCGACCATCATCGCCGCCCATCCCCCCTGGCAGTTACCGAGGATGGCCGGCTTCGGGCTCTTCGGGTGCAATTCGCGCACCTTGCGCACGAAGGCCTGCTCCGCGCGGCACACGTCGAGGAGCGTCTGACCGGGCTCGGGATCGCGGAAGAAGATCACGAAGTAGACGGGATGGCCGGCACGCAGCGCGACCCCGACCTGCGAGTCGTCCTTGAAGCCGCCGATACCGGGTCCGTGACCCGCGCGGGGGTCGATGATGATGTACGGCCGCTTGTCGGGATCAACCGTCACCCCGGCGGGCGGCATGATGCGCACCAGCGCATAGTTCACCGGCTTGGCGATCGTCCGGCCATCAACGACCATCTCGTAGTCGAAGTGCAGGACCGGTGGCAGCCCCGCCTGGACGTGCGCCAGGAACGCGTTTCCCCGCTGGCGCAGCGCATCCCAGAACAATACCGCGCGTTGGCTCGCGTCGACCGCGTACGCATACGCATCCGCCCACAGACGGACCGGATCGACAGGGGACGCGGACGCCTTCGCGGGACCGCTGGCATCGCGTGCTGCCCCGAGACGCCGCGCCAGTTCCGCTTGCGCAAGCTCGATACGCTTGCGAAGGACCATGCCGACCTTCATGGCGAGTTCCTGGCTGTGCGCCAGCTGGCGCGCCGGGTCGACTTTGCTCATGGCATGAGACTCCTCGGCCAGCGAATGCGGCCGCGATGGATGGCAGAATGCGGTCGGACGGGGAGTCGACCGACGCCGCTCAGGACGACTCGCCGCCCACGGTACCGCCGAGACGCTGGCGCAGGTTGGCGACGATCTGGGCGACGGCCTCGGCGGTAGCGGCTTCTCCCATTACGCCCGCTGCCTGGTCGCGCACGTGGTAGTGCATCATCAGCATTTGCCGGAGCTTGTCGAAGGCGATCTTGTTGCTCGTCCCGCAGACCGAATCATCGCTGTGCAGCACGCGTTCGATGACCCCCGGATCGAGGAGTCTCACCTTGCACGCGGTGGCGAGCCGCGCGACTTCGCGATCGACCTCTTGCAGGTTCTTGACCCACCAGGCGGAACCGAGATTACTCTTGTCGGCGCTCATGATTCAACGATGAAAAGCGTGAAGTGGACGGTTTCGATACTACAGGTCGAAGCGACCCATGGACATGCAATAGTTGACTTTTTTCGAGCGCTCGCAGTCTGGTGCCGCGCGGGCGTCACCTGGCGCAGCGGCGTGGCCCGGGTCGAGACCCGCGCCTGCGGTTCGATTTTGCCCCTCGCCGCCGCCGCGGCCGGACCGGCTGCTAGCCGGCGGTCGACCCGACACCCGCCCCGCACGGCTCGGCGGCGAGGAACGCCTGCGCGTGCCGCGCGATCATGACTTCCTCGTCGGTCGGGATGACCCACGCGCGGGTGCGGCTGCCGGCGGTGCTGATGCGCGCCGCGTGCCGCGCATTGGCCTCCGGATCGAGCTCGACGCCGAGCCAGGCGGCCGCCCGGCACACCCGCTCGCGCAGCGCCGCACTGTGCTCGCCGATGCCGGCGGTGAAGACGATCGCGTCGAGGCCGCCCAGTGCCGCGGCGAGCGCGCCCAGGTCGCAGCCGATGCGATAGGCGAACAGCTCGATCGCCTCGCGCGCCCGCGGATCGGCGCTTGCTTCGAGCGTGCGCATGTCGCTCGAGATGCCCGACACGCCGAGGAGCCCCGATTCGTGGTAGATGAGGTGCTCGACCGCGGCGGCATCCATGTGCAGTTCGGTCAGGCAATGGAGGATGACGCCCGGATCGAGCGCGCCGCAGCGGGTGCCCATCGGCAGGCCGTCGAGCGTGGTGAAGCCCATCGTCGTCGCCGCACTGCGCCCGGCGGAGAACGCGCACATGCTGGCGCCGTTGCCGAGGTGCATCACCACGGTGCGCCCGGCGGCCGCACCGGCGTCGAGCGCGGGCAGCGCGTGCGCGATGTACTCGTACGACAGCCCATGGAAGCCGTAGCGGACGATGCCGCGTTCGGTCAGCGTGCGCGGCAGCGCGAAGCGGCGTGCCACGGCAGGTTGCGTGCGGTGGAACGCGGTATCGAAGCACACGATCTGCGGGACGGCGGGCAGCCGCTCGAGGAGCACGCGGATCGGCGCCAGCGTGTGCGATTGGTGCAGCGGCGCGAGCGGTACCAGGCGATCGAGATCCGCGACCACGGTCGCACTGGCACGCACCGGCAGCATGTATTGGGTGGCGCCGTGAACGACCCGATGGCCGACCGCGGCCAGCACGAGCCCGGGGAATTGCCGCTGCAGGAAAGCGAGGAGGTAGTCGAGCGCGCTCTGGTGATCGAGCGCGCCGGCGCCGAGCTTCTCGTCGGCGAGGGTGCGCCCCGCCGTCCGGGCGACGAAGCGCGGCGCGACGCCCAGCCCCTCGAGTTGCCCGCGCAACAGGCTCTCCAGCGTGTCGCCGGCGACGCGATACAGCGCGAACTTGAGGCTCGACGACCCGGCGTTGAGGGAAAGGATGACGCCCCCCGCGAGCGCGGTGGCGCCATGCACGGTAGCGCTCACGTCGCAGCCGTCGGCAGCTTCACCGCCGCGAGGTCGCGCGCGAGCTCGGCCAGGATCTCGGCCAACGCCTGGTTCTGCGCCTCGACGTACGCCGCGGCGCTGCCGGTGGTGAAGGGCATCGCGCGCTCGTAGGTTCGGGTCCACAGCGGCACCCCGGCGGCGCCATCGTACGGCCGGAGGAACCAGGTGATGCGCAACACCGCCGACGGCTTGGCGGGAATGCGCCCGTCGCCGTAGAGCGACTCGACGAAGCCGTCGAGGACCCAATCGGCCTCGGCGGCGACCCCGGGCGGTGCGACGACCGCGAAGACCCTGGCGGCGGAGAGCGCGCGTACCGCGGCGTCGGTGATGTTGGCCGCCGGCGCCACCAGGAATTCGTGATAGTAGTCCGTCTCGTATTTGAGGTCGGTCTCGCGATAGACGAAGCTGCGTCCCCGGTACGGGGCGGCGACGGTGACGCTGCCCACCCGCAAGAGCCCCGGCTGCGGGTGCGCGGCCGGCGGCGGCAGCGCCGGCTCCAGGATGTACGTGCCCTTGATCGGCGCGGGTCGTGCGCAACCGGCAGCGACGCCGAGCGCGGCGCTCGCGGCCGCGAGCCGAAGGAAGTGACGGCGCGACACGGTCATGGCTTGCGCTCCAGTGGTTTGGGCGGCCCGCCGAAGATCACGCTCCCCGGATAGCGCTTGGCCTCCTCGGTCAGGTCGCGCAGATTGTCGGTGATCTGGCGCAGGTTCTCGAAGGTTCCGGCGATGTCGGCATCCTGCGAGCCGAAGAGGCGATCGAAGCGGCCGGTGATGCGCTCGAGGTCGGCGATCGTCTTGGCGAGCCTGGGATCGCTCACCAGCTTGCGCACGCTCACCATCGCCGCCGACGCGTCCTCAGGGATCTTGCGCCACGCGGGATTGTCGAGCTGCTCCTTCAGTACGGCGTTGGTCTTGCGCATCTCCGCGAGGAGCGTGACCGCCTCGTCGTTGAGCTTCCTGGTATCGAGGCCGGCAAGCGCGCGGTCGAGCTTGGCCAGCGTCTGCTCGGTCTGCGCGGTGAGCTTCCTGGTGTCGAGACCTGCCACGCGATCGGTGGTGACATCGAGGAGCTTGTCGAGGCGCGTCACCGTCGCCTCGAAGTCGATGCGATGGAGCTTCTCGAGGATGTCCTGCGCGGCATTGACGATGGCGGTGACCGTCGACGGCGCGCTCGGAATGTACAGATGGACGGGTGTCCAGAAAATGGGCAGCGTCGGCGGCGGCGGATCGATGTAATTCATCTCGAGGTAGCTCGTGCCGGTGATGCCCTGCGGCGCCAGACGCAGGCGCAGCCCCTTTTCGATCTCGAGCTTGCCCGACGCCGGGTCGGTGATGTCGTTGGCCGCCGCGCGCCCCCCCACGAGCCGCGGCTGGAGCTCCGCCTCGACGAGCACGTAGCGGACCCGCTCGTTGATCGGCAGGTCGAGCTGGTAGCGCGTGTAGGTGAAGGTGATCTTGGTCACCTCGCCGATCGTCACGCCGCGGTACTTGAGCCGCGAGCCGACGTCGAGGCCCTGCACCGACTCCTCGAAGTACGTCTCGATGATCACCTTGGGTTGAAACCAGCGCCCGGTCCCGATGATGATGAGCACGGCCACTCCGGCGACGACGGCGCCGATCACGAAGAGGCCGATCTTGAAGTAATTGGCTTTCTGGCTCATGGCGCGCGGTCACGCGGGAACGGCGGCGAGTTCTGCCTGCCGATGGAAGAATTGGTGGACGTAGGGATCCGTGCTCTCGTCGCGCAGCTTGCGCGGGTCGCCGTCGGCGATGATGCCCTTCACCCGCTTGTCGAGCATGATGACACGATCGGCGATCGCGAAGATCGACGCGAGTTCGTGGGTGACGATCACGAAGGTCACGCCGAGACTGTCGGCCAGGCGGCGGATCAGCGCGTCGAGCTCGGCCGAGGTGATCGGATCCAATCCGGCCGAGGGCTCGTCGAGGAAGAGGATCGGCGGATCGAGCGCCATCGCCCGCGCGATCGCCGCGCGTTTTTGCATGCCGCCGGAAATCTCGCTCGGCAGGTGCCCGGTGAACTGGACGAGCCCGACCAGCGAGAGCTTCATACGGGCGAGGAGGTCCATCTGCTCGGCATCGAGTGCCGTGAACACCTCCATCGGCAGGCGCACGTTCTCGAGCAGCGTCATCGAGCCGAACAGCGCGCCCGATTGATACATGACGCCGATGCGGCGCAGGATCGCATCGCGGTCGTCGCCCTGCGCGCTGACGATGTCCTGGCCCTCGATGTAGACGCGCCCCGCCATCACGTCGTACAGGCCGATCATGTGCTTCAAGAGCGTGCTCTTGCCGCAACCCGAGCCGCCCAGAATGACGAACACCTCGCCGCGCTTCACGTCGAAGTTGAGGTGCTCGAGGATCGCGCGCCCGTCGTAGCCGGCGGTGAGATCCTCGACGCGAATGATCGGCTCGCCGCGCGCGACGCGCGAGCCGTCGTCGCGTGCGGCGGGGCCGGCACTCGCTGCACCAGCCGGGTGCGGGTCACCCGCCGGGGCCGCACGCTGCGCCGCCCCGTTGGCAGTGGTTTGCGCGCTCTCGCGACGATCGCTGGCGTTCATATGTCGAGCAGGAAATAGATCACCGCGAAGATGCCGTCGACGATCACGATCAGCACGATGCCGGACACCACCGCCCGCGTCGCCGAGTCACCGACCGCGGAGGCACCCGCGGCCGTCTGCAGGCCGCGCAGGCAACCGATGCCGGCGATAAGGAGCGCGAAGGCGAACGACTTCACCCAGCCCGCCATGAAGTCCTGGAAGGTGACGATCGCCGCCACCTCGTTGACGAAGGTCACGAAGGGAATCGAGAACGACAGCATCGTGACCGCGCCACCGAGCAGACCCACGAGATTGGCGAACAGCGTGAGCAGTGGCGTCATGAGCACCGCCGCGATCACCCGCGTGGTCACCAGGAAGCGCACCGGATCGAGTCCCATCGTGGTGAGCGCGTCGATCTCCTGGTTCACGCGCATCGTGCCGATCTCGGCGGCAAACGCGGCGCCGGTACGCCCCGCGAGCAGGATCGCGGTCATGAGCGCGGCCAATTCACGCAGCATCGCGAGGCCGACGAGGTCGGCGACGAAGATCTCGGCGCCGAACTGGCGCATCGGTACCGCCGACTGGAAGGCGAGGATCGAACCCATGAGGAACGAGATGAGCGCGACGATCGGCAGCGCATCGGCACCCACCCGCTCGCAGATCACCGCCACGTCGCGCCAGCGCACCGTCGACGGATGCCGGATCGCGCCCCACAGCGCCGACACCGTCTGCCCGAGGAACTCGACCTGCTGGCGCATGTCGCGGAAGACGCCGTAGGTGGTGCGCCCGATCTCCTCGACCACCGGTGGGCGCACCGCCTCGGGATCGAGATCGTGCTCGAGCGTGTGCGGGTCGTACTGATCGAGGAGCGCCTGGAAGGCCGGGTCGAGGTGGGCGACCTCGACCGTGGCGCTACGCTCCTGGCGCAGGAGATCGACGATGAGCGCGATGCCGGCGCCGTCGCAATAGGTGACCCCTGCCGCGTCGACGACGACCGGCCGTCCCGGCTCCGCACGCACCGCGGCCAGCGCCTCGCGCCAGACGGCGGGGATCGTGCTGGCCACGAGCCGTCCCGACAGCGCGAGGACGCGTTTGCCGCCGGTTTCGTCGCGGACGGCGAGCGCCGCGCCGAGCGCGCTGTCCGTGGTGGTCGCCTCGGCAGTGATCGACGCCATGACGTGGATGCGAGGTCCTCGGGAGGGAATCTGCCTCGTGGGCCGGGCGGCGATTCGGCGCGGCGCCAGGGGCAGCTCCCGTGCCAGCCACTGCCTCTCGGCGAGGGCGCGGCGAGTGTAGCACGCACCTCGCTGACGCCGCTCCCCCGCACCCGGGGTGACCGCGACCGGAGGCCGGGGCATCGATGGTGTAGA
>JADZDD010000008.1 GCA_020851235.1 Burkholderiales bacterium
ACGCGATGCTCGCGATGACGACGCACGGGCGCACCGGCCTGCGCAGCGTCATGGCCGGCAGCGTGACCGCGCAGTGCCTGCGCGACGCCGGCGTCCCGATCTTCACCCGCGTCCCCTAGGCACCACGCGCAGCCCGGCATCACTCATGACATTCAAGAGGAGTGGGCGCCCACTTCTGAAGGACGGCACCGCCTCGCCCGCCGGTCCCGATACGTCGGGGTCGGCCCGCGCACCGACGCCACCGCGTGACATTCGGGGGTGGGTCAGGCATGCGGACGGGCGATGCGCGTCGCACTCCTGACCGCGATCGCGATGGTCGCGTTTGCGACCAACTCGGTCCTCGCCCGGTTGGCCTTGGGCGGCGGCCATGTCGATCCGTTCGCCTACACCGGCATCCGGATCCTGGCCGCCGCGGTCATGCTCGCCGCGATCGTCGTTGCCCGCACGCGGGGCGCAGCCCGGCCGCGGCTGCTGTCCATGGGAAGCGTTGCCGGCGCGCTCGCCTTCCTCGCCTACGCCCCGGCGTTCGCGGTCGCCTACGTGAGCGTCGGCGCAGGTCCGGGTGCGCTCATCCTCTTTGCGAGCGCGCAGGCGGCCATGGTGGGCTGGGCGATCGTGAAGGGCGATCGCCCCGCCGCGCTGGAGTGGCTCGGAATGGGGGTCGCGCTGGCGGCACTGACGTACCTTCTCATGCCGAGCCTCGTGGCGCCGCCCTTGGTCGGTGCCGCCCTGATGGCGATCGCCGGGCTCGCCTGGGGTGCGTATTGCCTCGTCGGCGCGCACTCGCGCGCTCCCCTCGCCGACACCACCGGCAACTTCCTGCGTTGCGCACCCGCCGGCATCCTCTTCGTGGTGGCAGGCGTGGTCCACCTGCCGCCGGACGCCGTGGGCGTGAGTCTCGCGATCGCATCCGGCGCCGTCGCGTCCGGACTGGGTTACATCATCTGGTACGGCGTGCTCCCGAGCCTGTCGCGCGTGAGTGCGGCGATCGTCCAGTTGACGGTCCCCGCGCTTGCCGCCGCCGGCGGGGTCGTCTTCATCGACGAGCCGCTGACCGAACGCCTCGTGCTCGCGAGCGCCGGCATCCTGGGGGGCGTCGCGCTTGCGCTCGTGGCAGCGGACCGGCGCCGCCGCGCGCTGCTGCGCGTGCCTGACCCCGGCTGAAGCCGCTGCGGCGATCGAGCCGCGCGCGTTGCCCGTAGCGCGGGTTCCTGCACGCGCCTCACTGGATCCGTGCCAGGATCCCGTCGAGTTCGTCGAGCGTGGTGTAGTCGATGACGACGCGTCCGGCGCCGTCTCGCCCCGGCTCGATGCGCACCTTGGCGCCCAGGCGTTCGGCGAGATCGGTCTCCAGCCGAACGAGATCGGCGTCGCGTCCGCCTGCGGCCTTCTTCCCGGCGCTCCGCCGCGCGCGCGCCTGCGGCGTGAGCAGCGTCGACACCAGCCGCTCCGCCTCGCGCACCGACATGGCGGCGTCGGCGATGCGCGCCGCGACGCCACCCTGCTGCGCGACGGGGAGTGCGAGCAGCGCACGCGCGTGCCCCATCTCGATGGCACCACGGGCGAGGTACTCCTGCGCGGGCTTCGCGAGTTGCGTGAGACGCAGCAGATTCGTCACCGCGCTGCGCGAGCGGCCCACCGCCTTTGCCACCGCGTCGTGCGTGAGCTTGAACTCGTCGACGAGCCGCGCGAGTCCTTGTGCCTCCTCGAGCGGATTCAAGTCCTCGCGCTGGATGTTCTCGATGAGCGCGAGCGCCAGCGCGTGCTGGTCCGGAACGCTCTTCACGAGTGCCGGCACCTCGGTCAGGCCCGCGCGCTGCGCGGCGCGCCAGCGGCGCTCGCCGGCGATGATCTCGAAGCGACCACCCTCCACGCTGCGCACGAGGATCGGCTGCACGATGCCCTGCTCGCGGATCGACGCCGCGAGTTCGGCGAGCGCGGCGTCGTCCATGCGCGTGCGCGGCTGGTAGCGGCCGGGACGCAGGCGATCGATCGCGATGGTGCGCAGCGCGTTCGATTCGCCGGAGGTCGCGCCATCGTCGCCGGCGGCGAGCAGGGCATCGAGCCCGCGGCCCAGCCCCTTGGGTCGAATCACCATGTGCGTTCCTGTGCTGCAGTGGCGAGCGCGGCCGCTTCGTGTCGCCGCAACAGCTCGCCGGCGAGCGCGAGGTACGCGAGCGCACCTTTCGACTGCGGCTCGAGCTGCATCGCGGGGATGCCGTGCGACGGCGCCTCGGCGAGGCGCACGTTGCGCGGGATGATCGTGCGAAAGAGCTTGTCGCCGAAGTGCTTCTCGAGCTCGGCGGTGACGTTGAGCGCGAGCGTGTTGCGCGGGTCGTACATCGTGCGCAGCAAGCCCTCGATCGCCAGCGTCGGATTGAGGTGGGCGCGCACCTTCTTCACCGTCTGCACGAGGTCGGACAGGCCTTCGAGCGCGTAGTACTCGCACTGCATCGGGATCAGCACCGAGTGCGCCGCGCACAGGCCATTGAGCGTGAGCAGCGACAGCGACGGCGGACAATCGAGGAGGATGAAGTCGTACTCGGCCGCAACTTCGTCGATCGCCGACCTCATCTGCGACAGCGCCTCGCTCAGCGCATCCTTCAATCGGGTCTCGCGCTCGGGGAGATCGACGAGCTCGATCTCGGCGCCGGCGAGGTCGCGATTGGCCGGGACCACATCGAAACCGCCGGTGGGCGAGGCGACGCGGACGTCGGCGATGCGCCGCTCGCCCAACAGCACCTGGTACACGGTCGCCGGCAGCGCGCGCTTGTCGAGGCCCGCGCCGGTGGTCGCGTTGCCCTGCGGGTCGAGGTCGACGAGCAGCACGCGACGCTTCATCGCGGTGAGGCTCGCGGCGAGGTTGACGGCGGTCGTCGTCTTCCCCACACCGCCCTTCTGGTTCGCGATGGCGATGATCCGGGTCATGGGCGCTGCATGAAGACGAGGTGGCGCGCCGCATCGACGCCGGGAACGACGAGCGTGGGTGTCGCGCGCACCGTGATGTCCGGTGGCAGTTCGGCGAGCTCTTCGGTCGGGTGCACGCCCTTCAGCGCGACGAGACTTCCGCCTGGCGCGAGGTGGCGCGCTGCCGCAGCGACGAACGTCGCGAGATCGGCAAAGGCACGCGAGACGATGAGATCGTACGGGGCTTGCGGGCGCAGATCCTCGACGCGCGCCGCGTGCGAGCGCACGTTGGCCAGTCCCAACTCGAGCGCCGCCTGCGTCGTGAATGCCGCCTTCTTGTGCACGGGATCGACGAGGTCGACCTGCCAGCCGGGGCGCGCGATCGCGAGCGGAATCCCGGGCAGTCCCGCGCCGCTGCCCACGTCGAGCACGCGCAGTGCCGGCGCGGCCGGCAGGTGCGGCAGGATCGCGAGCGAGTCGAGGAGGTGGTGCGTGACCATGCGCGCCGGATCGCGGATCGCCGTCAGGTTGTAGGCGCGGTTCCACTTGGAAAGGAGCGCCACGTAGGCCAGGAGCGCGTCGATCTCGCGCGTGGCGAGCGGCAGGTCGAGGTCGGCCACACCCGCGACGAGGCGCGCGCGGTGCTCGGCTGCCGCGGCCGGCGACGATGCGGTAGCCTCCGGCGCGGCGCTCATGCAACGACCCCCACGCTTGCCGCTTCGCGGCGGCGCTGCCCCCACAGGGGGCGTCTTTCGCGCTCGGGGCGGCCCTTCGCGCAGGCAACGACCCCCACGCTTGCCGCTTCGCGGCAGCGCTGCCCCCACAGGGGGCGTCCTTCGCGCTCGGGGCGGCCCTTCGCGCTCATGCGCTCGCGCTCGCCTTGACCGGCACCGCGCCGGCGCGTCGCAAGTGAACGAGGAGCAGCGAGATCGCGGCCGGCGTGACCCCGGAAATGCGCGACGCCTGGCCGAGCGTCTCGGGGCGCTGCGCGGCAAGCTTCTGGCAAACCTCGGTGGACAGCCCGCGCACCGTCGCGTAATCGAGCGTGGCCGGAATGGCCAGCGCCTCCTGCGCGGCGAGGCGGGCGACCTCGTGCTGCTGGCGGTCGATGTAGCCCGCGTACTTCACCGAGATCTCCACCTGCAGGGCGACGGCAGCGTCCGCGACCGGGGTGCCCGCCCCCGGGAGCGTATGCAGTGAGGCGTAGCTCACCTCAGGGCGACGCAACAAGTCAGTGAGCGCATACTCTCTGTCCAATCCTTGCCCGAGCAGGGCTTTGGCTTCGCTCCCGGAGAGCGCCTCGCGCCCCAGGACCGTGTGCTCGAGCCGCGAGCGCTCGGCCGCGATGGCATCGCGCTTGCGGCAGTAGGCGTCCCAACGGGCGTCGTCGACGAGCCCCAGACGGCGCCCGGTCTCGGTCAGGCGCAAGTCGGCGTTGTCCTCGCGCAGTTGCAGACGGTACTCCGCACGCGAGGTGAACATCCGGTACGGCTCGGAGACGCCGCGCGTGATGAGATCGTCGACCAGGACGCCGAGGTAGGCCTCGTCGCGCCGCGGGCACCACCCCTCCTCGCCGCGTACGTGGCGCGCGGCGTTGAGACCGGCCAGCAGGCCCTGTGCGGCGGCTTCCTCGTACCCCGTCGTGCCGTTGATCTGGCCCGCGAAGAAGAGCCCGGCGAGCGCCTTGGTCTCGAGGGTGGCCCGCAGCGCCCGGGGATCGAAGTAGTCGTACTCGATCGCGTAGCCGGGGCGCAGGATATGCGCGTTGGCGCAGCCCGGCAGCGAATGCACGAGATCGAGCTGCACGTCGAAGGGCAGCGACGTCGAAATCCCGTTGGGATAGATCTCGTGCGTGTCGAGCCCCTCGGGTTCGAGGAAGACCTGGTGCGCGTCGCGCTGCGCGAAGCGCACGACCTTGTCCTCGATCGACGGGCAGTAGCGCGGTCCGGTCCCCTCGATCACGCCCGCGTACAGCGGCGAGCGATCGAGGCCGGCGCGGATGATGGCGTGCGTTTGCGCATGGGTATGCGTGATCCAGCACGGCAACTGCGCCGGGTGCATCGCGCACGTCCCCATGAAGGAGAACACCGGCGGCGGATCGTCGCCGGGCTGGACCACGAGTCCCGAGAAGTCGATCGTGCGGCCATCCAGACGCGGCGGCGTCCCGGTCTTCAACCGTCCGACGGGCAGCGCGAGTTCCCGCAGCTTTGCCGCGAGTCGCTTCGCCGGGGGGTCGCCTGCGCGCCCCGCCTCGAAATTCTGCATCCCGACGTGGATACGCCCGGCGAGGAACGTTCCCGTCGTCAGGACGACCGCTCGGGCGTGGAAGACGAGTCCGATCTCGGTGACGACGCCGACGACCCGGTCTCCCGTGAGGACGAGGTCGTCGACCGGTTGCTGGAAGAGCGAGAGGTTGGGCTGGTTCTCGAGGCGGCGGCGAATCGCCCGCCGGTACAAGACGCGGTCCGCCTGCGCCCGGGTCGCCCGGACCGCGGGGCCCTTGCTCGAATTGAGCGTGCGAAACTGGATGCCCGCCTCGTCGGTCGCGAGCGCCATCACCCCGCCGAGCGCGTCGATCTCCTTGACGAGGTGTCCCTTGCCGATGCCGCCGATCGACGGATTGCACGACATCTGCCCGAGCGTCTCGAGGTTGTGCGTGAGGAGCAGCGTGGCGCAACCCATGCGCGCGCTCGCAAGCGCCGCCTCGGTGCCGGCATGACCACCGCCGACCACGATCACGTCGAAGTGGTGCGCGTATTCCATGGATCGAGCCATCGAGACCATTCAAGCGTTGCCGATGCTGCGCCGCAGCATGCGGGCGGGAATCACGGCGGTGCCGGCCCGCACCGCTTCGACGCCGACGTGCGCGTCCGGCCCTGCCGGTGCCCGTCGGCGACCCCAAGCCATTCTAACGTAGCCCGGCCGATGCGGTTTCACGTGAAACACCTGCGCGCCCGGCGTCGGCAGGTTTCACGTGGAACCTTCACTTGTCGTGCGCCGACTTCGCCAGCGGCAATCCGACTTCCCGGAAGTAGCGCTCGGCCCCGGGGTGAAACGGCAGCGGACTGCCGGTCAGCGCCGCCTCGCGGGTGAGGGTCGCGAGCGCCGGATTGAGCTTGCGGAAATCGTCGAAATTCTCGAACACCGCCCGCGTGATGGCGTAGGCGACCTCGTCGGTCATGTCCGCGCTCACCACGACCGACGCCATCGTCCCGATGGTCGGTTGCGCGTTGGGGTTGCCAGGATAGATGCCGCCGGGTACCGCAGTGACGACGTAATACGGATGGCTCGCCACGAGGGCATCGATGTGCGGGCCCGCCACCGGCACGATGCGCACGTGGCAGCCCGTCGCCGCGTCCTGCACCACCGCATTCGGATGGCCCACGACGAAAGCGAAGGCGTCCATGCGGTTGTCGCACAGCAGCGGCGGCATGGCGACGATGCTGGGTTCGAGCGCCGCCTTCAAGGCGTCGTGCCGCACGCCAGCTGCGGCAAGGACCCGGTCCATCGTTGTCCGCGTGCCCGAACCGGGCGTGCCGATCGCGACGCGCTTGCCCGTGAGGTCCGCGACGCTGCGGATCGCCGCGGATTCGCGCGCGACGAGCGTCAGCGCCTCGAGGTACACGCTGAAAAGGACGCGCAACCGGGGTTGCGGCTCACCCGCGAACGGCCCGCTGCCGACGCGTGCATCGAATTGGATGTCGGCCTGGGCAATGCCCATGGCGAGCGTGCCCGCGGACACCCCGCGAAGGTTGGCGACGCTCCCTTCAGACGGCTCCGGCTGGCAGCGCAGGCCATGCACCTTGCGCGTGACGTTGAGGATGCGGCACACCGCGCCGCCCAGCGGATGATAGATGCCCATCACGCCGGCGGTCCCGATGGTCAGCGTGAGCGCCACGGCAGCCCCTGGCGCCAGCGCCAGCAGCAACGCGAGCGGCAGCGCCACCGCGAGACGTCCTGTCGCTTGCCCTTGCCTGTCCATCGCACTCCCGGGATGCGCGCGGGCCACGGCCGCGCCCGAAGTCGCGCAAAATTCTACCCGCGCCGCACCCTGTGGTCGGCGCGCCGCCGTCAGGCGTGCGGACCTCCCCCGTCACTCGCCTGCCGCGCGCGATGCCACGCCCGCACGCGCGGGAAGATCACTGGAGTCGCGAGCAGCAGCACGACGAGTCGCGCGACGTGGAACGTGGTCACGAGCGGAACACCCAGTTGCAGCACCTTCGCGGTGATGCACATCTCGGCCATGCCGCCGGGGGCCGTCGCAAGGAGGAGCGTGGCCGGCGCCTGCGCCGCAACCCACGCCAGGCCGACGCCGAATCCCGCCGAAAGCAGGATCGACAGGAGCACCGTCACCACCACCGCCGTCACGAAGCGATGCGCGCCGTGCAGGAAGTCGTCCTGGAAGCGCGACCCCAAGGCACAACCGAGCAGGCACTGCCCCGCGTTCGAGACGGCGCTGGGCACGAGCGACAGATCGATCGCGAGGCCGGTGAGCGGGATCGACACCGCGAGGGCCCCGATGACGAATCCGTTCGGCACGCGCAGGCGAAAGCAGATCATGCTGCCGACGAGCGTCATGCCGAGAAGGAGCACGAGTCCCATCGCATCGAACGCCTTCGCGCCTTGCGCGTAGGCATCCGCGCCGTGCACGTCGAGCGCGGTGATCGCTGCGGGCACGATGGCGACGACGATGAGGATGCGCATGCTCTGCGCCGCCGCGATGCGATCCATCCGACCCCCGAAGCGCTCGCCCAGGATCGACATTTCAGTCGCCCCACCCGGCACGCTCGCAAAGATCCCCGTGGTGCGATCGAAGCCTGCCATGCGGGCGAGGACGAGTCCGGCCGCGTAACCCAGGCCAATCGCGAAGATCGCACCGGCGACCGGCAGCCACCACAAGGCGCTCACCTCGCGCAGCACGTACGGCGTGAAATACAGGCCGAGCGAGGTGCCGATGATCCACTGCCCCACGTAGCGCGACCAGCGCGGCGCCGCCACGTCCACCCCACCCACGCGCAGGGCGGCGAGCGCAAAAAGCGGCCCCAGCATCCACGGGATCGGCGTGCCGATGCGGGCGCACAGGTAACCGGCACCCGCGCCGATCGCGAGCGCCGCGATCCGGCGGCCGTACCCGGAAGTCAACGCTGCCGCGCCGCGCGCCGGGCGGCGACGCGCCGCCATACCGGCGGCACGAGGACCGTGAGCGCAGCCACGAGCAGGATCCCCGCGGCGATCGGTTGCGTGATGAAGACGGACAGGTCGCCCTGGCTGATCGCGAGCGCGCGACGGAACTGGCTCTCGGCAAGCGGACCCAGGATCATGCCCACGATGACCGGTGCCACCGGAACGTCGTAGCGGCGCATGAGAAAGCCGGCAAGGCCGATGACGTACAGGAGCAGGAGGTCGAACCACGAGTTGCGCAATCCGTACGCCCCGAGCGTGGCAAAGATGAGGATGCCTGCGTAGAGCAGCGGCCGCGGAATCGCGAGGAGCTTGACCCACAGCCCGACGAGCGGAAGGTTCAGGATGAGCAGGATGACGTTGCCGACGTACATGCTCGCGATGAGCCCCCAGACGAGTTCGGGCTGTGTCTCGAAGAGGAGCGGCCCCGGTTGCAGGCCGTACTGCTGGAACGCCGCCAGGATGATCGCGGCGGTGGCCGTCGTCGGCAGCCCCAGCGTCAGGAGCGGCACGAGCGTGCCGGTGGCCGATGCGTTGTTGGCCGCCTCCGGCCCGGCCACACCCTCGATGGCCCCCTTGCCGAACTCCTCCGGGTGGCGCGTGAGCTTGCGCTCGATCGCGTACGAGAGGAAGGTCGGGATCTCCGCACCCCCCGCCGGCAGCGTGCCGAAGGGAAAACCCAGCGCCGTGCCCCGCAACCACGGCTTCCACGAGCGCGCCCAATCCTGCGCGCTCATCATCACCTTGCCGCCGAAATTCTCCATGCGATCGGCGATGCGGTTGAGGTAGGTCGCGACGTACAGCGTCTCGCCCACCGCAAAGAGCCCGACCGCGACGACCACGACGTCGACACCGTCGAGGAGTTCCGGGATGCCGAAGGTGAAGCGGGCCTGACCCGTCTGCGTGTCGATGCCCATGAGACCGAGATACAGGCCGAAGAAGAGCGCCGCGACTCCGCGCAGGGGTGAGGCGCCGAGCACCGCCGACACCGTGGTGAAGGCGAGCACCATCACCGCGAAGTATTCCGCCGGGCCGAACTTCAGCGCGACGTCGACGACGATCGGCGAGACGAGCGTGAGCGCGATCGTCGCGAGCGTTCCCGCGACGAACGAACCGATCGCCGAGGTGGCGAGCGCCGGACCCGCGCGTCCGGCCTTCGCCATGAGATTGCCTTCCATCGCGGTGATGATCGTCGCCGACTCGCCGGGCGTGTTGAGCAGGATCGACGTCGTCGAGCCACCGAACATCGCGCCGTAATAGATGCCGGCGAACATGATGAGCGCGCCGGTGGGGTCGATCTTCGACGTTGCCGGCAGGAGCAGTGCGATCGACAGCGCGGGACCCACGCCCGGCAGGACACCGACCGCCGTGCCCAGCGTGACGCCGACGAACCCCCACATGAGATTGGACAGCGACAGCGCGACGCCGAAGCCTTCGAGCAGCGCGTGCAGGGCGTCCATCGTGGGCGTCGCGACCTACAGGAAGGACAGCCAGCCCGCCGGCAGCGACAACGCCAGGAGCCGCGTGAAGACGAGGTACGCGACGCTCACGAGGACCACTCCGATCACGCCGTCGAGGATGAGGCGCCGGCTGCCGAAGCCGCGCGCGACGAGGACGAAGAGGAGCGCGCCGGCGATGATGAACCCCGCGTGGCCGATGGCCAGCATCTGCACGACGACCCCGGCACTGACCAGGGCGAAGGCGCGCCAGTCCGGTCGGTCGTGCACGCCCTCGTCCGGAGGCATCGCGCGCCAGCCGCCGGCGAGGGCCCGCCAGGCGAGAAGCGCCCCGCACACCGCGAGCCCGACGCCGACGAGGTACGGAAAGAATCGCGGCCCGACGCCTGAGTACGTCTGCGCTGCGGGAATCGAGCCGGTGTCGATGAGGACGAACGCCCCGATCGCCAACAGCCCCAGCGAGACCGCCGCCTCACCCAAATGAGTGCGAGCACTCACTGTCGCACCTTATCTTGAAGGACGGCGCGACTACTTCTTGACCAGACCCACGCTCTCGATGATCTTCGTCACCCGCTCGATGTCCTTGTCGAGGAACGTCTTGAACGCGTCACCCCCCTCGAAGAGGTCTTCCCACTCGTTTTTCTTGAGCGTCGCCTGCCACGCCGGGGTCTTCACCGTCGCCGCGACGAGGTCGACCAGTTCCTTGCGCTGCGCGTCGGTGATCCCGGGCGGTGCGAACACCCCGCGCCAGTTGGCGAGATCGACGTCGATCCCCTGCTCCTTGAGCGTCGGAACGTCGATGCCGGGCAGGCGCTTCGGCGACGAGATCGCGAGCGCCCGCAGCTTGCCGGACTTGATCTGTCCCGCAAACTCACCGTAGCCGCTGACCCCGGCGGTCACGTGTCCGCCCAGGATCGCCGCGAGCGCCTCGCCCCCACCCGAATACGCGATGTAGTTGACCTTTGCCGGGTCCGCACCGACCGCCTGCGCGATCATCGCGGCCAGGATGTGGTCGGTGCCGCCGGCCGACCCGCCACCCCACGACACGCTCCCCGGGTTGGCCTTGAGCTGCGCGACCAGTTCCTGCATCGACTTGATCTTCGATGCCGCCGGCACCACCACGACCTCGTACTCGCCCGTGAGCCGGGCGATCGGCGTCACCTGCGCCAGCGTCACCGGCGACTTGTTCGCGGCAATCGCACCGGTCATGACCATTCCGCCGACCATGAGCGCGTGCGGGTCACCCTTTTGCGCATTGACGAACTGCGCAAGACCGATCGTCCCTCCGGCGCCACCCTTGTTGTCGACCTGCACCTTGCCCACGAGCTTGCCCTCGTGCATCGCCGCCTGGAGCGCGCGCCCGGTCTGGTCCCAACCGCCGCCGGGATTGGCGGGAACGAGGATCTTCAAGTTGTCGATGGCAAGCGCGGGTGAGGCAAGCAGCGCGGCGGTCGCGGCAACGAGACCAAGACGCGAGGCAGCGCCGAAAAGGCGAAGCGGATGCATGGAACCTCCTGGTGGAATGGCGGCAATCGGCCCGCCCGTCGTACCGGCGCGAACCGCATGACCCAGCATACCGCGAACGCGCGCGCACCGGAGCAGGGGGAAACCTTGGGGTGCCCGGGTGGCGGCGCGGTTCACGATCGCCGCAGCCTGTGCCGCGAAAGCGCGAACACCCCACGCCCCGAACGGTTGCATCCTCCGTCAAGGCTTGGCATCCTCTTCGCTTGCATGTGCATCGGATGGGCGAGCCTGGCGCGGAGGGCGACGGCTCGCGATGCATGGCGAATCGAGAAGCGGACGAAGCGCGCGCCGGTTGCCCGCGACCCAGCCCGCCAACGAGAACCGCAGGGAGGCGCGATGAAATCGGGTGAGCCGCCCGCGTCCGGAGCATCCCCGCCCCGGACCGACACGTACGCCGGAACCATGCCGGTCGCCGTCGTGTGGCGCCGCTACGTTCTCCTGCTCCTGGCACTCGCCCTCGCATGCGCGGTGGCGCTCGTCGTGCCCCGACAACTGTTTCCCGACGGCGCCCTCGGTGCGCAGACGCTGCTCGGCGTGATCCTTTTCCTGCTGCTGGGCGCGCCGGCGATCTGGTATCGATTGGTCGCGCCGCTCCTCCAGGAGGAGCGCGAGCGCCTCGCCGAACATGCCGCGCGGACGCATCTCGCCGAGGAGCGCTTGCGCACGCACGAGAACAACGCGCGTCTCGAGCACGCGCTGGAGATCGCCGAAGACGAAGCCGCCGTCATGCGCATCGCCGAGCAGGCGCTCCAGGCGATGGCTCCGGACACCGGAGCACAGCTCCTCCTCGCCAGCGATGCCGATGGCGACATCGACCAGAACATCACCGTCGGCGACATGACGCCAGCCGCACGCTGCACGATCCGCCGCCCGCGCGACTGTCCGACGGTGCGCCGCGGGCAAGGGCTCGTCTACGAGGACAGCATGTCGCTCAGCGCCTGCGCCGGGCTGAGCGGCAAGCTGGATTTGAGCTGTGCCGCCGCGTGCACGCCGGTCTTCGTCGGCGGACGGGGGACCGGCATGCTGCGCTCACTCGGTCATACCGGCGACGCCGAGCTCTACCGCCAGTTGCAGTCGCTCACCTTCAACGCCCATCTCATCGGCCGGCGCCTCGCGGTCATCCGCTCCATGGCGGCATCGGAGGCCAAGGCCACCACCGATCCGCTCACCGGCCTGTCCAATCGCCGTGTCCTCGAGGCGGGGCTCGCGCGGTTCCTCCGTCAAAAGGCGCGCTTCGCGCTCGTGATCGCCGACATCGATCACTTCAAGAAGGTCAACGACACGCACGGGCACGACGTCGGCGACCGGGCGCTCAAGCTGCTCGCGACAACGCTCAAGCAATTCGTCCGCCGCGAGGATCTGGTCTGCCGCTTCGGCGGCGAGGAATTCGTCATGCTGCTCGCCGGCCTCGACGCGGGTCACGCCGCAACGCTCGTCGAACGCGTGCGCGCCGAGTTGCCGCGCGCCACGGCGCGCGACAAGGTCCCTGCATTCACGATCAGTGCGGGGGTCGTGGATGAGCAGGATGGTGGTGACGCGGAAGCGCTGTTGCGCGTCGCCGACGGCCTGCTCTACGAAGCGAAGTCCCTCGGCCGCGATCGCGTCGTCAGTTCACCGCGCACCGAGGCCGAAGTGGATCCCATGGTCGCGGGCGCGCGCGGCGCGTGGTGATGAGGGGACAGCCCGGGACAGGCGTGGGCGTCTGACCGCCTCGCCACAACGCCGACATCGAATCGGTTGTCGGCGGCAACGCAAGGCAGGCGCGATTCTCATTTCCGGATCGCTTCGCGTCGATGCCGCAACCCTGCGCCAAGCCGGAGAGCTTGGCCGCGTCGTAGAGGCAGTCCGCGGCATGAACCGCGGGCTGGCATGACTTGCCGAGGCGGCGGTATCGGTGCGCCTGATCGGCGAGATCCACGCCGAATCGTCGCCGCGCTCACTTCGGCCTTGAACGGGGCCCCGACCGTGACGCTGCTCGGCATCGGCGACCGCGAGGCCCTGCTGGCGCACCCGGTGGCGGGCGAGAGCTGGGAGGACTTGGGCGTCGAGTCGCTGATCGTCGCCACGCCGCACGGCACCGAGCCGTACTTCTTCCACACTGCGGCAGGCGCCGAGATCGACCTGCTGCTGACGCTCCCCGGTCAGCGCGCCCCCTGGGGCATGGAGCGCTTGCGCTTGTGGCGATCGTTGACGACATGGAAGAGCATGTTCGCGGCATCGGTGCCGTAGGTGGCAGCGCGTGGCCGCGAGGTGAGCGACGGTGCCTCAGAGAATTGCCCACCAAGGGCACGCCACGATGCCGGGCTTCACGACCCGGATGTCCGGATCGCTGCTCAGAACTACGCCGCGCGGCGTGCCGGGGTGCCGCTCGCGGAACGCGATCAGGTGCCGCGCTTCCGCTGGCCCGATGGCCTGGGCCGCCTTGACTTCCACGGGCAGCAGTTTGCCGCTCTCCTCGAGGATGAAGTCGACTTCCTGGCCGGAAGCAAGCCGCCAATGGTACAGATCGCGCGTCGGCGCGCCGTCTCTCCATACCAGCAAGTCGTGGGCGACCAGTGTTTCGAGGTGGAAGCCCGTGGGTGTCGTGTCGCGTGCGGCGGCCATCGCCAGGGCCGCATCGACGCTGTACAGCTTCGGCGACTTGATGACGCGTTGCCCCGTGTTGCACGAGTACGGTGGTATGAGTTCGATCAGGTAGCCGCGACGCAGGGCCTCGGTCCAGCGCCGGATGGTGGTGACGGGTACGCCCAGGTCGGCAGATAAGCCGGAGCTGTTTAGCACCTGACCGGTGCGCGTGGCGGTCAGCCTGACGAAGGCCTCGAGCTTGGGCGTCGAATCGACGGCAACAATGTCGCGGATGTCACGGCTGGAGTAAATCTGGACGTAGTCGTCCAGGACCCGCAGCCGCTGTTCTGCAGGCGCGGCGACCGCGCGCGGAAACCCGCCGGTCTGGACGACCTGGCGCCAGTCGAGCGTGCCGCTGGCCTCCGCTCGACGCTCCAGCTCGCGCACCACGTTCTTTTCGTCTGCACCGAACAGGAAGCTCCATCCCCGGTGCTGTTCGTCGAAGCGCAGTTCGCTCAGGGTGAGCGGCCGCAGGGTGCGGTAGGTCGCCCTGCCGACGAGCGAGTCGCCCACGGCCTGGCCGACCCGCGGTTGATTCGATCCGGTCAGGAGGTACTGCCCCTTGCGTTGGCTGCGATCGACGACCGCCTTGATGGCCAGCATCAGGTCGGGGGCTCGCTGCACCTCGTCGATGAGACCGCCACGCTCGCCGAGGTCGGCGAGAAACCCTTCGGGATCGGCCTGAGCCTGCTCGCGCACGTCCCGATCGTCGAGCGTGCGCGCCGTGAACCCAAACTCGCGGGCCAGCTGCAGGCACAACGTGCTCTTGCCGACCTGGCGCGCTCCCATGACGGCCACCACCGGATACAGGGCCAGGTCAGCGGCGACCTGGCCGCGGGCGCTGCGCGGGTAATACCGAGCGTTTGCATCTCCCATATTTGAGCGTTATATTGACGTGCAGCGGTCAATATAACGTATGAGGTCGACGATGACAAATGCGTATTCAACGGACGATCTGCTTGAATTTCTCGATCATGCAGTCAACCGGGGGCTCATGCCTGCTGCCACCGCCCAAGCGCTGGCCGTCGCCTCGCGCAACGTGCTCGGGGTGCTGGCCGACGCGGAAAAAAAGGATCTGAGCCGGATCGACATCGACGCCGTAATTAGGCGCTTCAATAACAAGCGGGCCAAGGATTTCAACCCGGCGTCGTTGAAGGAGTACGGCCGCCGGGTTCGCCGAGCCTTAGAACTGTTCGGCACCTGGCGTCAGGATCCGTCGTCCTTCACGTTCAAGACGCGCTCCAACAGCAGTGGGTCGCGGAGGAAGCCAAAGGATGCCGACAAGGGCGGGCAGGAGGCAGAGGAATTTCGCGACGACTCGGCTTCTGCACGGCTTGCGGGAACCTATCAGTCGTCGTTCCCGGTTCGGCCGGGCTTGGTGGTGACGCTGCAAAATATTCCCAACGATCTCACCGCTACCGAGGCGGACCGACTCGCGAACTTCATCCGCCTGCTCGCGATCCAGTGAACGGCGTGCTGAGACATCCACCGAATGCAGCAAACCTTGAGCATGCGCAGCGGAGGGCGCACTCGGTGAATTGCTCGGCGAGCGGCTATTCGATCCCCCGCTGGAGTTGATCGGCGAACTGGACAGGAAGTTGGATGATCGCGACTGACCTTCGGCGGGACCCCCTCACTTCCCAATGCAAAACCTCCCAAAGATCGCCCCCAGAAGATCATCCGCGCTGAACTCCCCGGTGATCGACGACAACGCCTGCTGCGCCTGACGCAGCTCCTCGGCGATCAGCTCGATCGCGGGTACGGCGCCGGTCGCGTGGCGCAGCGCGGCGTCCACGTGCGTCGCCGCCTGCGCGAGTGCGACCACGTGGCGCTCGCGCGCAAGAAACGTCTCCTCGGTGCCGGCGGAGGCGCCCACCACGTCGAGCACCGCCTGCTCGAGAAGCGCAACACCCGATCCGTCGCGCGCGCACAGCCACACCTCGCGCGCCTCGGCGTGCGGCGCGATGCCTGCGAGGTCGGCCTTGTTGTGCACGAGGATCCGCGGCACGTCGGCCGCGATGCGCGTAAGGATCGCCGCGTCCTCGGGGTGGAGCGCCGCCTCGCGCGCGTCGGTAATGAGCAGCACGACGTCGGCGCGCCCGACCGCGGCCCACGTGCGTTCGATGCCGATGCGCTCGACGGCGTCGCCGGTGTCGCGCAGGCCCGCGGTGTCGACGACGGTGAGCGCAATGCCGGCGATCTCCACGCGGCGCTCGACCGGGTCGCGCGTGGTGCCCGGAATGGGCGTGACGATCGCCGCCTCCTCGCGCGCGAGGCAATTCAACAGGCTCGACTTGCCGACGTTGGGGCGCCCGATCAAGACGACCGTCAGGCCCTCGCGCAAGAGCGCCCCGGTGCGCGCCTGCGCCCGCACGCGGGCAAGCTCTTGCGACAGGCGGCGCAAGCGCTCGATCACCTCGCCATCGCGCAGGAACTCGATCTCCTCCTCCGGAAAATCGAGGGTGGCTTCGGTGTAGGCGCGAAGCTCGATGAGTGCTTCGACGAGCGCATGCACCTCGCGCGAGAACTCGCCGGCCAAGCTGCGCGCGGCGGCACGCGCCGCGGTGCTCGTGGCGGCGTCGATCAGGTCGGCGACGGCCTCCGCCTGCGCGAGATCGAGACGGCCATTGAGGAATGCGCGCTGCGTGAACTCGCCGGGTGCAGCGAGCCGCGCGCCCAGCTCGACGCAGCGTGCGAGCACGAGACGCAAGACCGCGGGACCGCCGTGACCCTGGAACTCGACGACCGCTTCGCCCGTGTACGAATGCGGTGCGGGAAAGTGCAGCACCAGGCCCGCGTCGAGCGCGCCGCCGCGGCCGTCACGAAACGTGGCGAGGGTGGCCATGCGTGGTGCGGGCACGCGCCCCACGATGCCTTCGATGAGCGGGCGCAGATCGCCGCCCGACACGCGCACGATGCCGATGCCGCCGCGTCCGGGAGGTGTCGCGATCGCGGCGATCGTGTCGGTGACAGGCATCGCGCAAGCTTAACCCCCGTACGCCGTCATAATGCCGGCCATGCGCAACGACCTCATCCTCGCCGTCGACGTCGGCGGCAGTGCGCTGCGCGTCGGGCTCGTGCGCTTCGACGGCACGGTGACGGCCACGGCGACGGTCGGGCTTGCCGTCGACGCGCCGCGCGCCGGGTGGGCGGAGATCGATCCCGACACGTGGTGGCAGGCGCTGCTGCGCGCCAGCCGCCGCGTGCTGCGGGGCGCGCCTCGCGTCGCCGCGCTTTGCATCGGCGCGCTCACGCGCACGCAGGTCATGCTCGACGCCGACGGTCGCGCGCTCGGCCGCGCGATCCTGTTTCGTGACCGGCGCGCTGCCGCGATCGCGCGTGAGCTCGACGGCGCCAGCGCCTTCGATGCGCGCGCCCGGCTCGCCTGGATCGAGCGTCACCAGCCGCGCCGGTACGCGCGGATCGCCGCCGTGGTCGAGCCCAAGGACTACCTCAACCACCGCCTGACCGGCGTCATCGCTGCGGATACGGTCACGCGTTCGCGCGATGCGACGCTGCCGTTTACGACCGCGCACGTCGTGGCGCCGTGGCAGGCGATCGGCACGGTGCAGGCGACGGCGTTCGCGCGGCTTGCAGGGGTACCGGTCTTCGCCGGATCGCTCGACACCTGGACCGCGGCCGTGGGTGCGGGTGCGGTCGAGCCGGGGCAGGCATACGACATCGGCGGCACGTCGGAAGCGGTCGGGCTCATCACCGCGCACGCGGCGCGCGTGCCCGGGCTGCTGCACCTCGCGTGGACCGAGACGATGCACCAGATCGGCGGGCCCACACAGGCGGGGGCGGACTGCGCGCGCTGGTGTCACGACACGTTTCGCGTGCCGGGTTCGCTCGCCGCAGCGGTCGACCGCGTGGGCTCGGCACTGCGTCGCGAGGCGCCGCTCTTCCTCCCCTACCTTGCCGGCGAGCGCGCACCGGTGTGGTCGACGACGGTGCGTGGCGCGTTCCACCGCATCGATCGCCAGCACCTGCCGGACGATTTCCTCTGGAGCACGCTCGAAGGCGTCGCGCACGCCGTGCGCGACATCCTGCAGCGGGCACAAGCGGGCACCGGCGTCACCGCGCACGAGGTTCGCGTTGCCGGTGGCGGCGCGCGCTCGGATGCCTGGTGCGCGCTCAAGGCCGACGTCCTCGGCCTGCCCGTCGTTCGCACGCGAGCGGCGGAGGCGGGGCTCGTCGGCGCTGCGATGGCAGCGGCGGTGGGACTCGGCGTCCACGCCGGTCCAGGCAGCGCCGCGCGCCGCATGGCACGTTCCGGCCGGCGCTTCCTGCCGCGCGCGCGTTACGCCGCCGCGTACGCGCAGCGGGCCGCACTGTACGATGCGATCCGCGACGCCGCGCTCGCCCTCGCTCCCTCGCCGTGAACCGACACTTCTTCGCCACCTACGGCACCGCGCTCGCAGCCCTCGTGCTGTTCGTCTTCTTCGCGCTTGCCGCGGACAACTTCGTCAACCCGACGAACCTCCTCAACGTCGGCAAGCAGGTGAGCTTCCTCGCGATCCTCGCCATCGGCTTCTCGATCGCCTTCACCGTGGCCGAACTCGACCTGTCGTTTGCCGCCGTGTGCAGCTTGTGCGCGGTCGTCGGCGGAGGCCTCGTCTTCCACCAGGTGGCGCCGGCGCTGGCGGTCGCGGCCGCGTTGGGCGTCGGGCTCGTCGCCGGGATCGTCAACGGGCTCCTCGTCACCCGCCTGCGCATCCCGTCGCTCATCGCCACCCTCGCGATGGCGTCGGTGGCGACCGGGACCGCGTTTGGCATCACCGGCGGCGTCGCCTTCGTCGGGCGCTGGGATCCCGCGTTCCTCGCCCTTGGCCGCGGCAACGTCGCGGGCATTCCGGCGCTCATCCTGTGGACCGCGGCGGTCGCGCTCGTCGTGCTGTTCGTGCTGAAGCAAACGCGGCTCGGCATGCATCTCGTGTTCACCGGCGAAGCCGACGAGGCGGCGCGACTCGCCGGCGTCAAGGTCAAGCGGATGAAGGTGGTGGCGCTCGCCTTTGCCGGCCTCACCGCAGGGCTCGTCGGCACGCTGCTCGCGGCGACGCTCAATTCGGCGGCCCCCGACATGGCCAAGGACTATCTGCTGACGTCGATCGCCGCGGTGCTCCTCGGGATGACGATGTTCGAACCGGGGCGCTGCAACGTTCCGGGCACGCTCGTGGGCGCGGCGACGATCGGGATGCTCGGCAACGGGCTCGTCCTGATGGGCGCGCCGTACTACGTGCAGGACATCGTCCTTGGCTTTATCATCGTCGCTTCCGTCGCGGTATCGGCCGCCGCGCTCAAGAAGGCCGCTTTCGGAATCTAGGGGAAAACATGTTACGCACGTTGTTCATCGCGGCGGCGCTCCTTGCCGCCACGTCGGCACACGCCTTCAAGCTCGGCATCATCGCCTTCCAGATGTCGGCGGAGACGCACGCGCGCTGCTCGAACGCCGCGGCGGACGCCGCGAAGAAGCTCGGCTGGACGGTGCAGCAGCTCAACTCCGAAGGAAGCCTGCCCAAGCACTCCGAGCAGATCGAGGCGATGGTCCAGGCCAAGGTCGATGGCCTGATCCTGTGCATGGGCAAGCCGATCGAAGCCGAGGCGCAGTTCGCCAACGTCAAGAAGGCCGGCATCCCGCTCGTGACCGTCGTCTCGGGAACGAGTCCGCACTCGCTCTTCGACATTCAGGTCAACGACTACATCGGCGGCGCGCAGGCGACGATGTACCTGCTGTCGAAGATGAACTACAAGGGTGAGATCCTGACCGCGCGCTTCGAGCAGAACATCGCCTCGCGCATTCGCGGCAAGATCCTGGACGTGATCCTGTCGGAGAACCCGGCGGTCAAGGTCGTCGGCAGCCATTCGATGGCGCGCACCGCGAGCTGGCGCGACGACGTGCGCAACGGCATGCAGGCGCTCATCCTGCAGAACAAGGGCAAGTTCCAGGGCGTGTGGGCGTCGTGGGACGGCCAGGCGTGGATCATCGACG
>JADZDD010000009.1 GCA_020851235.1 Burkholderiales bacterium
CGATGAAAAAATACATGTGCCTCGTCTGCGGCTGGATCTACGATGAGGCGACCGGCGCGCCGGAGGACGGCATCCCGCCCGGTTCCCGCTGGGAGGACGTTCCGCCCAACTGGACCTGTCCGGAGTGCGGCGCGCGCAAGGAAGAATTCGAGCTGATCGACGAATGAAGATCCTGCACACGATGCTGCGCGTGGGCGATCTCGATCGCGCCATCGCGTTCTACTCCGGTGCGCTCGGGATGCGACTGCACCGCAGGACCGACCGGCCCGAGCAGAAGTACACGCTCGCCTTCATGGGCTACGGCGATCCGGCAGACGCCGAGATCGAGCTCACGTACAACTATGGGGTCGACCGCTACGACCTCGGCACGGGATACGGCCACGTCGCGCTGGGCGTGCCTGACGTTGCAGCCGTGTGCGACGCCGTGCGCGAACGCGCGCCGGTCCTGGGCGGCAAGGTCACGCGCGAACCCGGTCCCGTCAAGGGCGGCACGAGCGTGATCGCATTCATCGAGGATCCGGACGGCTACAAGATCGAGTTGATCGAGCACGGCACCTGACGCGTCGGGTGCCACGCGAGCGGCGCCTCACCGCGCCGCCACATCCTCGAGCATGCGCTCGAAGGCGCGCGTGAAGCCGTCGGTATCGAAGAGCGGCAGACGCGTCCGGCCCCGGACGAGGTGATCGTGCAGATGCGCAAGCCGCTCGCGGTCGCCCGCGAGATTGGCGAGCAATGCCGTGTAGCCCGCAAGCGAGTCGGTCACGAGTTCGTCGAGCCCGGTGGCATGCAGGAGGCTTGCGCCCACGCGCCCCGCGAACGTCGTTCCGCGCAGCGTGAGCATCGGCACACCGCAGAAGAGCGCGTCGCTGCCGGTGGTGTGCGATCCGTAAGGCAGCACGTCGAGCGCGAGGTCGGCGCACTGCAGACGCGCAAGGTGCGCGGCCTGTCGCACCGGCGGTGCAAACACCAGCCGGTCGGTGGCGACGCCCGCCCGCGTCGCCGCGGCGACGAGGTGGCGGCGGGTGAGCTCGTGCGGCACGGTCAGCCACAGGAGCGCCGACGGCACCTCGCGCAGGACCGCGAACCACGCCATCACGAATGGCTCGGTGAGCTTGTACGGCTGGTTGAACGAGGCGAGCACGACGGCATCGTCGGGAAGACCGACGTCGCCGCGACGCGCGGGGGCCGGCAGCGCGCGGCGCGCGTCGTTGACCTGGTAGCACAGCGGCAGGCGCAGCACGCGCTCGGCGAACTCGCGGTCGCAATCCTGCGGCGCCACCACCGCGTCGGCGACGATGGCATCGATCGCGCCTGGATAGCCCAGCGTCCCCGGAAAGCCCAGGTAGTGGATCTGCACGGCCGCGGGGCGCCGGGCGAGGATCGGCAGGCGTGCCCCGTGCGTGTGCCCCTTGAGGTCGACCAGGACGTCGATGCCGTCGCCGACGATCGCCGCGGCGGCGGTGGCGTCGTCCACGTCGCGAACGTCGCGCCAGTGCTCGAACGCACGGCGCAGTCGCGCCCGCATCGGGCTGCCATCGTCGCGGTCGCTCGCGTAGGCGAAGACCTCGAAGCGCGTGCGATCGTGTCGCTCGAACAGGCCCGCGGCAAGATGCGCCGTGGCGTGATCGTGGAAGTCCGACGAGAGGTACCCCACACGCAGTCGCGTGCCGCGGCCGCGCACGACCGCGGGCGCGGCGGCCGGCATCGCCGCCGGCAGCGCGCGACGCACGTAGCCCTCGATGCCGGCACGCTGCTCTCCGGCATCGTCGAGCAGGGCCACTGCGGCCATGGGCTCGCAGGCAAAGTCCTCACCGGCGGCCACCGCGCGCAGCGCCACCCCTGCCGCACGCGCCTCGTCGAAGGCGCAGGCGTGGCGCGCCGCAAGTGCGCGCGCCGCCTCGATGGCGGCCGTCCCGGGCGCGAGTGCGCACGCCCGACCGAATGCGGCGAGTGCCGCCGCAAGCGGATCGAACGCGGCCGTCGGCGCCGTCCCGGCGTGCGCCCGATCGATGCGTGCCTGCGCCGCCTCCATGCAGGCATTGCCGAGGGCGAACCACGCACCCGCCGCGTCGGGGGCGAGGCGAACGACGTGGTCGCGGGCGATCATCGCGGCATCGAATGCGCCGCGGGACCGCAACGCGTCGGCGAGCGTCGCGAAAGCCTGCGCCAGCGCCGGGCGCAGCGACGCATCGGCGGATTCGGCGAGCACGGACAAGTGCAACGCGGCAACGTGAACGTCGCCCAGACTCAAGGCGACCTGCGCGCTGCCGAAGACGGCGGCCGGATGACGAGGATCGACGCCGAGCGCCTCGTCGTAGAGCTGGCGCGCGCGCGCGAGGTCACCGGCTTGGCCCGCGGCGGCGGCCTCACTGAGGATCGCGGCGAGATCAGGCATGGAGCGGTGCAGGCATCGACGCCGGAATGGGAGCCACGACGCGGGTCCGGCCGGGTGACGACGTCAGCGACGGGGGCCGTCGCTGGCGCTGCAGCGCGCTCGCCGCGGCACGGTGACGCTTCAGCCCGCCGGCGCCGCGCGCAGGAGTTCGCGCAGGTCGTGGACGAAGACCTCGGGACCCTGGCCGTGGCTCGCGTACAGGCGCAGCCGACCTTGCGGATCGAAGATGTATACGCCGGCGGAGTGATCCATCGTGTAGCTGCCGGGCGTCGATCCGGGCTGCTTCTGGTAGAGGATCTTGAATTCCTTCGCCACGCGCTCGGTGGCGGCGGCATCCCCGTACAGACCGAGAAAGCGCCGGTCGAACGCGGGCACGTAGTGCGCGAGGAGCTCTTGCGTGTCGCGCTCGGGATCGATCGTCACGAACAGCACCTGGACGCGATCGGCGTCCGGGCCGAGCTCGCGCATCGCTTCGGCCAGCGTCGCGAGCGTCGTCGGACACACGTCCGGGCACTGCGTGTAGCCAAAGAAGATCAGGACCGCCTTGCCGCGAAAATCGGCGAGCGTGCGCGCCTTGCCAGTGTGGTCGGTGAGCGCGAAATCACGGCCGAAGTCGACGCCGGTCACGTCCGACGCCTTGAAGCTCGGCCCCTCGCGCGAGCACGCCGCCAACGCCACCGCGCAGGCAACCATCGCAGCCACGAAAGCCCGTCGGGCGGACGGCGCGATCACGCCCTGCGCCTCACGGCCAGTAGTGGTCGACGAGCAGCGCCGAGAAGAGCGCCGCGAGATAGACGATCGAATAACGGAACGTGGCCCGCGCCAGCGCGTCGGAGTAGCGAACGTAGAGCTGCACGGCGTAGGCGAGGAAGACACCGCCCAGGACCACCGCCGCAACGAGATAGATGAAGCCGCTCATGCGGATCGCGAAGGGCAGCAACGACACGCCGATCAGCACGAGCGTGTAGAGGACGATCATGAGGCGCGTGTACTGGCTCCCGTGCGTGACCGGCAGCATCGGCAGGCCGGCCTTCATGTAGTCGCGGGTGCGGTACAGCGCGAGGGCCCAGAAGTGCGGTGGCGTCCACGCGAAGATGATGAGGAAGAGCAGGAGCGGCTCGGGGCCGACGTCGTTGGTGATCGCCGCCCACCCGAGCACCGGCGGCATCGCGCCCGAAGCGCCTCCGATCACGATGTTCTGCGGCGTCGCGGGCTTGAGCAGCACCGTGTAGACGATCGCGTAGCCCACGAACGTCGCGAGCGTCAGCCACATCGTCAGCGGATTGACGAAGCGATACAGGAGCCACAGGCCGGCACCACCGACGACGGTCGTGAATGCGAGGGCCGCAGCGGTGGTGAGCTCCCCCTGCGGCAGCGGCCGCCAGCTCGTGCGCTGCATCACCGCGTCGATCTTCTGCTCGACGAGGCAGTTGACCGCGGCCGCCGCGCCGGCGACGAGCCAGATGCCCACGGTCGCGGCCATGACCACGTCGGCGGGTGGCAGTCCGGGCGTGGCGAGGAACATCCCGATGATCGCGCAGAAGACGATGAGCGAGACGACCCGCGGCTTGGTGAGCGCGAGGTACTGGCGGAAGCGATGCTCGGCGAGCGTAAGAGCGGTCATGGTCGGGACGATCGCGCGCAGACGAAGAGCGCGGCTTGACGTGCGTGGCGGACGGTGCGCCGCGCGCTCGATCCGGCGACGGCGCGGCGCGTGCGTGATTCTACACCGGCCGCCGCGCGACCCGACCCACCGCGCCCGTGCGTCGCCGCGGCGCGTCGGGCCGGGGACCTCGCGCCTCAGCCGATCCGTGACGCGCGCAACAAGCGGGCGACGTCACCGGCCATCGCCTTGATGTCGGGGTCGCGCGGATACGCGAGGACGAGATTGCCGAGCGGGTCGATGAGATAGATCCGGTGGGGGCCCGCGGGAAAGCCGTCGAGGCCGTCCGTACCGGTGACAGCGACGAGGTCGGGGTGCAGGGCCAGGATCGTCGGTGCCGGGGTCCCCTGCGTCACCAGCCAGACACGGGTGACGCGCTCCATCTCGCGGCCCTGGATCGTTCGCGCCTGTCGGGTCGCGTACAGCGCCCGCTCGCACGCCGCATCGCACGCACCGGCAGCCGCGACGACGAAGATCCACTTGCCGCGCAACTGCGCGAGCGCGAACGGGACGCCGGCGTGCATGCCCTGCAGTTCCGGTGCGGGTGCGGTGCGCAGCAGCTCGCCGTAGTTGGCGCGCTTGTCGCGCGAGAAGAGGTAGTACGCCGAGTACGACGCAAGCACCGGCGCGATCGAGACGAGCGCGATGAGGATGAGCGTGCGCCGGTTGCGACGCGTCATGCCAGGCGACGGCGCGGCTCGCCGCGTGTCGGAATCGGGGTCGGCTGCGCTCATCGCCGTCTTCGAAACGTGAACCATGCCCAAAGCCCTCCTGCCAGGGCGGCAAAGATGAACCATTGCACCATGTACATGCGGTGCGTGTTGATGCCGAAATCGGGCGGTGGGCGATCGCGGGCGAGCTCGTCGCCCGGGCCGACCGGGATGGTCTGCTCGACGATCACCGGCACAAGCGCGATGCCGAACGCACGCTCGGCACGGGTGAGGTCGAGGTTCTGCCAGACCGGTCCCGCGCCGGAGTCGGGGGCGAGCTCGAAGTACGACGCCGGCGGCAGATTGATGCGCCCGGTGAGCGTCACGATGCCCCCGGGTGGCGGCACCTGCGGCAGTTCCGCACGGGAGCGCCCGGCGGGCACCCAGCCGCGATCGACGAGCACGACGCGCCGGTCGGCCATGACCAGCGGCGCCACCACGAGGAAGCCCGCCCGTCCCGCGCGCACCTTGTTGTCGATGAGGATCTGGTGTGCGGCATCGAAGGTTCCCGTGACCGTCACCGGACGAAAGCGCCACGCGGCCCAATCGGCCGTGGGCGGCAGCGCGACGGCCGGCTGCGCCGCGACGGCGTCGAACGCCGCGCGCAGCGCCATCTTCTGCGCCATGCGGTCGCGCTGCCAGACGCCGGCCGTGACGCAGAGGGCAACGACCACGATCGTGGCGAGTGTCGGCACCGGCGCAACGCGGCGCGGGCGCGTCGAGGCCGTGGCGGATCCAGCGGAGGTCGTCATGCCTTAGCGCCTGTCGCGCGGCGACTTCTTTACACTGGCGATCCCATGAAGGTCATCGTCGTCGCCATCCTCATCGCGATCGTCGTCGCGCTCTTCTCCGCGCTCGTGTTCCTCTATCGCGATCGCGGTCACGGCAAGCGCGTCGTGTGGCTGCTCACGATCCGCGTCGCCCTGTCGATCACCCTGGTGACGTTCCTCGTCGTCTCGTACTACGCCGGCTGGATCGGACCTCGCGGCATCCGCTAGGACGCGAACGATCGTCATCGCAGGCATCGCCCGCGGCACGCCGCCGTCGCGCGCGACCGCACCCCGCGATGGTGATCGTCGTCCGCCGCGCCACGCCCTGCCGTGGCGACCCTGGAGGGCGCCGCCTGCGCGAGCAGGCGCTAGACCATCCAGTACACGAGCACGAAGAGCAGCAGCCAGACCACGTCGACGAAGTGCCAATACCACGCGGCGGCCTCGAACGCGAAATGATGGTCGGCGTCGAAGTGACCCTTGAACACCCGGAACAGCATCACGGTCAGCATCGTCGCGCCGACGAACACGTGAAAGCCGTGGAATCCGGTCAGCATGTAGAAGGTGGACCCGTACACGCCGGTCGTCATCTTGAGGTTGTACGCGTGATACAGGTGCATGTACTCGTACGCCTGGAAGCCCAGGAACGTGAAGCCGAGCACGATGGTGAGGAAGAGCCACAGCTTGAGCGCCTGGCGCCGGCCGGCCTTGAGCGCGTGGTGGGCGATGGTGAGCGTGACGCCCGACGAGAGCAGCAGCAGCGTGTTGATGAGAGGAATGCCGATCGCGCTGATCGGCGTGAACGGCGCGGTGAGGTACGGCCCCTCGGTCGGCCATTGCGCCGCGTAGTTCGGCCAGATTCCGTTGCCGACGATGTCGCCCAGATCGGGCACCGAGATGTTGCGCACGTAGAAGAGCGCGCCGAAAAACGCCGCGAAGAACATCACCTCGGAGTAGATGAACCAGCTCATGCTCCAGCGGAACGAGGTGTCGACGCGCTTGCTGTAAAGGCGCCCCTCCGACTCGCCGATCACCGCACCGAACCACCCGAAGAACATGACGAGAAGGAAGGCGAAACCGATCGCGACCATCCACGGCCCGGCCGGGTACTGGTTGAACCAGAAGGCGGCGCCGGAGCCCATGAGCAGCAAGGCGACGGAGCCGGTGATCGGCCAGTGCGACGGCTGCGGAACGTAGTAGCTCGGGGTGGCGCCCGGGGCGGCTGCGCTCATGAATCACTCCTCGTGGTGGTGCTGGGTTCGCGCGGCGTGGCCGCGCGCTGGTTGTCGTTGGCGCCACCCTCCACCTCGAAGAAGGTGTAGGACAGCGTGATGGTGCCAAGATCGGCAGGAACCTTGGGATCGATGACGAAGACCACCGGCATCTTTCGCGTCTCGCCGGGCCTGAGCGTCTGCTTCGCGAAGCAGAAGCACTCGAGCTTGCGGAAGTACGGTGCGGCGTGCAACGGCCCGTAGCTCGGGATCGCCTGTCCGGTGATCGTGCGATCCGTCGTGTTGGTGACTTCGTAGACGACCTGGCGCAGTTCGCCCGGATGGATGTCGACGAACGGCTCGAGCGACCGGAACGTCCAGGCGAGGTGACGAACGTTGGAATCGAGCTCCAGCCGGATCGTGCGGTCGGTCACCACCTGCGTGTTCGTCACCGTGTCGGCGCGGTCGATGTTGCGCAGCCCGGTCACGCGGCAGATCTGCTCGTAGAACGGAACGAGCAGGAAGCCGAAGCCGAACATCCCGACCGCGATGACCGCGAGTCGCTGCAGGAGGCGGCGATTCGCCGCACGCGTCTCCTCGCGGGGGTCGTGCGCGCCGCTCACTTGCGCCCCTGCCACAGGTGACGGCCGATACCCAGCCCCAGGAAGATGAAGGCGATGATCGCGAGCACCGTCATCCCGGTTTCGCCGTCACCCAGGTAGCGGGCGACCATGAAGCCGAAGAAGAACACGAGCGCGATCGACGCCAGTGTGAGCGCCGTGACCACGTTGGCCCGGCGCTGCGCGTCGGTCTGCGCCGAGGGGCGCTGCGGAGAGGTCGCCATCGCGCGAACGGATTACTTCACCACCGGCGGCGTCTCGAAGCTGTGATACGGCGCGGGCGACGGCAGCGTCCATTCCAGCGTGTGCGCGCCTTCCCACGGCTTGGCCGGCGCCTTGGCGCCGTCACCGCGGATGCACTTCATGACGACCCACACGAAGATGAGCTGCGACAGCCCGAAGCCAAAGGCACCGATCGACGCCACCATGTTCCAGTCGGTGAACTGCTGCGCGTAGTCGGGAATGCGGCGCGGCATCCCGGCGAGTCCCAGGAAGTGCATCGGGAAGAACGTGATGTTGAAGGTGATCATCGCGCACCAGAAGTGCCACTTCCCGAGCGTCTCGTCGTACATCGTGCCGGTCCACTTCGGCAGCCAGTAGTACGCGCCGGCGAAGAACGCGAAGAGCGACCCGGCGACCAGGACGTAGTGGAAGTGCGCGACGACGTAGTACGTGTCCTGGAGCTGGATATCCACCGGAACGATCGCGACCACGAGACCCGTGAAGCCGCCGATCGTGAAGAGGAAGATGAAGCCAACCGCGAAGAGCATCGGCGTCTCGAAGGTCATCGAGCCACGCCACATCGTCGCGAGCCAGTTGAACACCTTCACGCCCGTGGGAACCGCGATCAGCATCGTCACGTACATGAAGAAGAGCAGCCCGGCGGCCGGCAGCCCGACGGTGAACATGTGGTGCGCCCAGACGAGGCACGAGAGGATCGCGATCGACGCCACCGCGTAGACCATCGACGGGTAGCCGAAGAGCGGCTTGCGCGCGAAAGCGGGGATGATCTCCGAGATGATCCCGAACGACGGCAGGATCATGATGTACACCTCGGGGTGCCCGAAGAACCAGAAGACGTGCTGGAAGAGCACGGGGTCGCCGCCACCCGCCGCGTTGAAGAACGTCGTGCCGAAGTGGCGATCGGTGAGCAGCATCGTGACCGCCCCGGCGAGCACCGGCATCACCATGATGAGCAGGTACGCGGTGATGAGCCAGGTCCAAACGAACATCGGCATCTTCATGAGCGTCATGCCCGGCGCGCGCATGTTGAGGATGGTCGTGATGATGTTGATCGAGCCCATGATCGACGACGCGCCCATGATGTGGACCGCGAAAATCGTCAGATCGAAGCCCATGCCGCCTTGCACGGACAGCGGCGGGTAGAGCGTCCAGCCGCCCGAGGCGGCGCCGCCCGGGACGAAGAACGAGCCGATCAGCATGATCGCGGCGGGAGGCAGGAGCCAGAAACTCCAGTTGTTCATCCGCGCGAACGCCATGTCGGGCGCGCCGATCATCATCGGGATCTGCCAGTTCGCGAACCCCACCGCGGCGGGCATGATCGCGCCGAAGATCATGATGAGACCGTGCAGCGTGGTCAGCGAATTGAAGAACTCGGGATTGACGACCTGCAGGCCCGGATGGAAGAGCTCGGTGCGGATGGTGAGCGCGAGCACGCCCCCGACGAAGAACATGAACAGCGAGAACAGGAGGTAGAGCGTTCCGATGTCCTTGTGATTGGTCGTCGTGATCCAGCGCATCAGCCCGGTCGGATGCGGGGCGTGGCCGGCGTGGCCGTCACCGTGGACGTGGTCGTGCGGAATGCTGCTCATGCGTGACTCCTGCTCCTGATTGGACGACGGACGGAACGATCCGCCTGCGTCACTTCGCTGCGTTGGCCGCCACGGCGGCCTTCTGCTTCTGCTCGCCCACCCACTTCGCGTAGTCGTCCTTGCTCCTGACCTCGACGACGATCGGCATGAAGCCGTGCTCCTTGCCGCACAACTCGGCGCACTGCCCGCGATAGGTGCCCACCTTCTCGGCCTTGAACCAGCTGTCGCGCACGAAGCCGGGGATCGCATCCTGCTTGACCCCCAGGGCCGGGACCCACCACGAATGGATCACGTCGTCGGCGGTGATCACGAGGCGGATGCGCTGATCGACCGGCACGACGAGCGGCTGGTCGACCTCGAGAAGGTAGTTCGGCCCCTTCGCCTCGCGGCCCTCGATCTGTGCGAGTGGCGTGGCGAGGTTCGAATAGAAGCCGAAGCCTTCCTGGAGGTAGTTGTACCCCCACTTCCACTGGTAACCCGTGATCTTGATCGTAAGGTCAGGCGCGGACGTGTCCTTGAGGGCGAGGATCGTCTTCGTCGCGGGCCATGCCATCGCCAGGAGGATCAGGATCGGGATGACGGTCCACACGACCTCGACGGTGGTGTTCTCGTGAAACTGCGCCGCCGTGTGTCCGCGCGACTTCCGGTGCTTGTAGATGGAGTAGAACATCACTCCGAAGACACCGATGAAGATCACCACGCACACCCAGAAGATGTACGTATGCAGGTCGAACATCTGCCGGGCGATCGGCGTGACCGGTGTCTGCAGGTTCCAGACGAGCTCGGCGTGGGCGAGCGCGGGCGCCAGAAGCGCTGCGATCGAGCCCGACACCGCGAGCCTCCGGCCGGCACGACGCGCCGTGCGCGGCACCCGTGCATTGGCTGCACCTTGGTTACGAATCATGCTATCCCCATCGAACATGCCACTCTCGGCGCCGCTGGCGCCGGCCTAGTGCATCCCGGTCACCCGACGCAGTTCCCGCGCGATCGCGAGCCGCTCCGGCCCCGGCAACGCCTGGCCGACTTCCCACGACGCACCGCCTCCCCGCAAGTACACCCGCGGCGCCTGCCCTGATCCGGCCGGCTCCACGTCCACCCGCAACCAATAGCGGCTGAATTCGCGCCGCTGCCGTTTGCCACCCACCGTCTCGTCGACGACCACACGATCGCCGACGACCACGACACGCTGCCAGTCGGTGACGTGACGTTCGTACCAGGCGAACGCCACGGCCACCACGCCGATGTCGAGCGCCCAGTACGGCAGCACGAGCCAGGCCCCCGCGACGGCGAACGGCAGCGCCAACACGAGGCTTCCCACGGCCAGCACGCCGAATGCGAACCAGCGCCGGCGCCGTCCCAACGCATCGTTGGCGCGCGCGACCACGCAGTATTCGGAATCGGCGGGAAGCGGCGGAAGCGCAGCGCTGGACACGTTCATCGGACGGCGCCGAACGTGCCCGAAACATCCCGCGGGCGCTGCACGGCCGTACTGCCAAGGATACCAAGCGCAAAATGTTAGCACGCTTCGCCGGCGCGATAGGTCCTGCGGCCGCGAGCAAGACCCTTACGCCGTCGCGGTTGTCGCAGTTCTCGCGACGCGACCGTGCCGGCCGACACGACGCCGTCCGCGGCGGTGATTCAGTCGGCCCCGCCCGGCACGAGACGCAGCGTGGACAGCGCGTGGCGCGTGAATGCGGGCGTCGTCGCGTGGCCGACGTGCGCGACGCAAGGCGCCGGCACACGCGCCACGAGTTCGCCGACGTTCTCGTCGGCGAACGCCATGGCGGGATCGATGCGATTGGCGACCCAGCCGGCAAGCTCGAGTCCGCGTGCGGCCATCGACTCCACCGTGAGCAGCGTGTGATTGAGACAACCCAGGCGCACCCCAACCACGAGCAGGACCGGCAGGCGCAGCCGTTGCGCGATGTCGAGCATGTCGGTGGTCGCGTCGAGCGGGACCCGCGCGCCTCCGGCACCCTCGACGACGACCGCCTGCACGCGCCGCGCGATCCGCGCGTACGCGGCAGCGATGGCGGCAAGGTCGATGCGCACGCCTGCCTCGCGCGCGGCGAGGTGCGGCGCCACCGGTGCGGCAAACGCGTACGGATTGCGGTCGGCAAGCGGGAGCGCGAGGCCGTCGGCGGCCGCGAGGGCCGCGACGTCCGCGTTGCACGTCGCGTCGGGATCGATTCCGGCGGCCACGGGCTTCATCCCGGCGACCGGCACCCCGGCCGCATGAAGGGCGCGCACCAGCGCCACGGCGACGACGGTCTTGCCCACACCCGTGTCGGTCCCGGTGACGAAGACGCCGCGCACGGGACGCGGCGCTGCAGGCCCGGCCGTCGGCATCGCTACGACGCCTTCGAGCGGCGCGTGAGCTTGACGATGGCGTGGCCCTCGGCGGTGCGCGTGGGTTCGATCTTCCACGCGTGTCCGTAGACGACCTCGAACGTCGCCGGAATCCGTCCGTCGCGGCCGAGTTCGGACAACGCGGCGAGCATCCGCTGCCAGCGCGCGCGTCCCATGAGTCCGTGCGGGCGACCGCGCGTGGCGTTCGTGGCGCCGATGTGCTTGAGCTCGCGCAGCAGCGCCGCCGGGTCGGCGTAGGTCATGGTGATCGTCTCCATGTCCATCACGGGATCGGCGAAGCCTGCGCCGACGAGCATGTCACCCAGGTCGTGCATGTCGATGAAGCGGCTGGTATGCGTATGCCCGTCGACACGGCGAAACGCCTCGCGCACCTCGCGCAGCGTGTCGGGGCCGAAGGTGCTGAACGACAGGAGTCCCCCCACCTTCAGCACGCGACGCCACTCGGCGAAGACGCGCGGCACGTCGTTCACCCACTGCAGCGCGAGATTGCTCCACACGAGATCGAAGGCGAGCGCGCGAAGCGGCAGCGCATTGAGATCGGCGCAAAGACACCACGGTTCGCCACTCGCCGCGCGCGCGGCCGGCAGGAGGCGACGCCAGAGCCCGCGCCCGGCGCGGGTTCGCGCCCGCGTGGTCGTCACCATCGACCACGCGAGATCCATCGCCACCACGCGGGCTTGCGGATAGCGCGTCGCAAACGCGACGACCGCCTCGCCGGTGCCACAGCCGCCGTCGAGCACGAGTTCGGGGGCGAGGCGCACGTAGTCGAGGCGTTGCGCCATGCGCGAACCGATCTCGCGCTGCAGCACCGCTGCGGCGTCGTAGGTCGCCGCGGCACGCGTGAACGCACGGCGCACCGCGCGTGCATCGATCTCCTGCGGATCAGGTTGGGTGGTGGGCGGTGGTGTGGACATCGTCGAGGAATGCGTGCACGGCAGCGGCAAAGGCCGCCGGATGCGACAGGAAGGGGGCGTGCGCGGCCCCGGCGATCGGGGCCAGCCGCGCGCGCGGCATCTGTTGCGCGAGCCAGCGCCCCGCCGCGGCGGGGGTCAACGCGTCGCGTGACCCCGTCACCACGAGCGTCGGCGCCGCGATGCGCGCGACGTCGGGGCGCAGGTCGGTCGTCGCGAGTACGGCGAGCGCCGCGGCGAGCGCGGCGGGCGGTGGCGACGGGCGCGCCGCCAGTGCCGCGCGCAGCGTAGCCAGGACCGCGCGGTCCGCGACGCCGTCGCCGCCTTGCACCTGCAAGCTCAAGAAGCGCAGCAGCGTCGGCTGGTACGCGGTGCGAAGCTCTTCGCCGAAGCGGGCCAGCGTGGCCGGTGCCATCGCGTGCGGCCACCCGGGGCAGGCGACGAAGCGCGGCGTCGTGCAGACGAGGACGAGCCGTTCGACGAGCTGCGGGTGATCGAGTGCGACGCGCTGCGCCACGATGCCACCGAGCGACCAGCCCAGGAGGCGCGCGGGGGCGCCGAGCCGCGTGATCAGGCGCGCGACGGCCGCGGCGATTTCGGCAAGCGTTGCCGCGCCATCCGGCGAATGGCCGTGCCCGGGAAGGTCGACGGCGTGGACGCGGTGCGTCCGCGCGAGTCCGGCGCCGATCGGCGCGAAGAAGCCGCCGTGCATGGCAAAGCCGTGCAGGAGGACGAGTGGCGGCCCGTGACCGGTCGTCGCAACGAAGAGCTCGCTGCGCGCCGTGCACGGCGCGGGACCGATGTGGCCACTCACCGGACGTCCCCTCCGCACGGACGTGCGAGAGCGCTGCCTTCACTCGGGGCGCAGCCGCTCATGCACGCGCACCTTCGACGCCGCCGGCAAGAGCGGCCAGCGCCGCCAGGAGCCGGTCGACGTCGCGCCGCGAATGGGCCGCGGAGAGCGACACCCGCAGGCGCGCCGTTCCCACGGGAACCGTCGGCGGGCGAATGGCAGGCACGAACAGGCCCCGCTGCGCGAGTTCGCCCGACAGCGCCAGCGCGTGTGCGGCGTCACCGCAGACGAGGGGTTGGATCGCGGTGGACGAGGGCAGGAGCCGCCACGGCAACGTCGCGGCGCCCGCACGGAAGCGGGCGATGAGCGATTGCAGATGCGCCCGGCGCGCGTGGCCGGTCGCAATCGCGTCCAGCGCGGCGCGCAGAGCCTCGGCAAGCAGCGGCGGTGCCGCGGTCGTGTAGATATACGGCCGCGCGGTCTGCAGGATCGTCTCGATCACCGTCGGATGCGCCGCGACGAAGGCGCCCGCCACGCCGGCCGCCTTGCCGAGCGTGCCCATGACCACGAGCCGCGGCGAGTGCAGGCCGAAGTGCGCGACGCTGCCGCGCCCGTCGCCGAGCACGCCGAAGCCGTGCGCGTCGTCGACGACGAGCCACGCCTCGTGGCGCTCGGCAAGGGCGACGAGCTCCGGCAACGGCGCCACGTCGCCGTCCATGCTGAAGACGGCGTCGGTCGCGATGAGCCTGCGCCGCGCGCGCGATCCGGCGAGCCGCGCCGCCGCCGCGGCCGCATCGCCGTGGGCGTAGCGCGCGAGCGTGGCACGGGCGAGTACGGCGCCGTCGTTGAGGCACGCGTGGTTGAGGCGGTCGGCGACGATCACGTCGCCGCGTCCGACGAGCGCGGTCAGGATCGCGAGATTCGCGAGGTACCCCGACGAGAACGAAAGCGCACGCGCGCCGGTGCAGGGTGCGACGTACGCCGCGAGCTCGTCTTCGAGCGCCTCGTGCGCCGCGGTGTGCCCGCTGACGAGATGCGATGCGCCGGCACCGACCCCCCAGCGTTCGATCCCGGCCCGCGCCGCGGCGGCAAGCGCGGGGTCGCCGGCAAGGCCCAGGTAGTCGTTGCTCGCGAACGAGACGAGATCACGCCCATCGATGCGCAGGTGCGTGCCGTCCACCGCCTCGACGATCCGTCGCGTGCGCGCGAGGCCCGCGGCACGGCGCGCCGCAAGCGCCGAATCGAGCTCGACCAGGGCCGCGTGCGTCACGCCTGCGCCGATAGCCCCAGTCGTGCGAGAAGCGCGCGATCGGCATCCACATCCGGGTTGCCCGTGGTGAGCAGCCGATCGCCGTAGAAGATCGAATTGGCGCCGGCGACGAAGCACAGCGCCTGGATCGCCTCGCCCAGCTCGCGCCGGCCGGCGGACAGCCGGACCCTCGCCTTCGGCATCGTGATGCGCGCCACGGCGACGGTGCGGACGAACTCGAACGGGTCGAGCGCCGACTCGCCGCCGAGCTTCGCGTGCAGCGGCGTTCCTTCGACCTGCACGAGGTGGTTGATCGGCACCGACTCCGGGTACGGATCGAGGTTGGCGAGTTGCGCGACGAGGGCGGCCCGCTGCAGCCGCGACTCGCCCATGCCGACGATCCCGCCGCAGCAGACGTGCAGGCCCGCATCGCGCACCCGATCGAGTGTCGCGAGGCGATCCTCGTAATCGCGCGTGCCGATGATCTCCCCATAGAACTCGGGCGCCGTGTCGAGATTGTGGTTGTAATAGTCGAGCCCGGCGTCACGCAGCGCCTCGGCCTGCCCTTCCTTGAGCATGCCGAGAGTCGCGCAGGCTTCGAGACCGAGCGCCTTCACCGCCTGGACCATCTCGACGACGGCGGCAAGGTCACGCGCCTTCGGTCCGCGCCACGCCGCCCCCATGCAAAAGCGCGTCGCCCCCGCCGCCTTGGCCGCGCGGGCCGCCGCGGTCACCTCGGCGACGTCGAGCATCGCCTGGCTCTCGACGCCCGTGTGATAGCGCGCCGCCTGCGGACAGTAGCCGCAGTCCTCCGGGCAGCCGCCGGTCTTGATCGACACCAGCGTCGAAAGCTGGATCGCATCGGGGGCGTGGTGCTCCCGATGCACCGTTTGCGCGCGATAGACGAGATCGGGAAACGGCAACGCGAAGAGCTCGGCGACCGCCGCGACCGTCCAGCGGGGTGGCGCGGCTGCGACGGCGGTGCGCGCTCCGGTCGGGTGGGGGGCATGGACAGTGGCGACGTGCGGATCGGTCATGGACTCGTCTCATGCATTCGGACGATCGCACGAGACGGACGGCGCCACCGACACTGTCGATGCGACCGCCAGGTGCGGGCCGGGATGCGGTCTTGTAGGTCGGGCGAGTGTCGGCGAGGGTCCTTTCGATGTCAAATGTCTGGCGCACGAAATTTGACAACTGGCGAAGCCTCGCGCCGCTCTTCGGCGCCCGGACCCCGGCCGCATCCCCGCGGCCCGGGGTCTCACCGCGGGCCCTGCTCCACGATGCGCTCCCGCAACTGTGCGCGCTATGCAGTGCGCCCTGCGGCCGCCGGCTGTTGTGCGCGGCGTGCGAGCGGGCGCTGCCACGTCTTGGCCCGGCGTGCCCGCACTGCGCGCTCCCGGCGATCGCCGGCGATCCCTGCCCGCATTGCCTGCGCCGTCCGCCGCCGTGGACGCAGGCGCTGGCGGCGTTCGCCTACGCGTACCCGCTCGACCGCCTGCTGCACGCCTTCAAGTACCGGGGCGAGCTCGCCTACGCCCCACTCTTCGCCGAAGCGCTCGCCCGGCAGGTTCGCGGGCGCCCCGACGCCGTCGTCGCGGTGCCGCTCGCCGCGCGCCGCCAGCGCGAGCGGGGCTACAACCAGGCGCTCGAGATCGCCCGCCCGCTCGCCCACGACCTCGGCCTTCCCCTGCACGCGGCGCTCGCGCGCACCCGCGATTCGCAGCCACTGGCCGGATTGTCGTGGCGGTTGCGTGGCGCTTCGGTGCGTGGCGCCTTCGTCGCGGTGGCGCCCGTGCGCGGGGTCAGCGTGGCGCTCGTCGACGACGTCCTCACCACCGGCGCGACGCTGCGCGCCGCGACGCTCGCGCTGCTCGCCGCGGGGGCCGCCCGTGTCGACGTCTGGGTGGTCGCGCGTACACTGCCGCCGTCGTCGTGAAGCCCGCGTTTGCCCATGCTCGCCACCCGCTTTGCCGTCGTGCTGGTCGCCCCCGAGATCCCGCCCAACACCGGCAACGTGATCCGCCTCACCGCCAATACCGACACCGACCTGCACCTCGTGCAACCGCTCGGGTTCCGGATGGATGATCGCGAACTGCGCCGTGCGGGACTCGACTACCACGAGTACGCCAACGTGCGTGTCCACCGCGACTGGGCGGCGTGTCGGGCCACGCTCGCCGCCGCGGGGCACACGCGACGTTTCGCGCTGTCGACGCGGGGTCAGGCCTCCCTGTACGCGACGGCGTTTGCCGCCGGCGACGTCTTCGTCTTCGGCAACGAGACGTCGGGCCTGCCGCCGGAGGTCTGGGACGAGTTTTCGGCGTCGACCCGCCTTGCGATCCCCATGCGGCCGGATGTGCGCAGCCTCAACCTGTCGAATGCGGTCGCGGTTACCGTGTACGAGGCGTGGCGCCAGCACGCCTTCGCGCTGCCGCCGCCGCGTTGATGCAGCCGGCGCCCGCGCGGGACGCCGCACGCGCGGCGTCAGTCTTCGCTGCGCGGCTCGCGCGTGAGCAACTGGGCCACGGCGTCGCGCACCGGCAGCGCCTCGTGCAGCACCCGGTCCACCACCGTGCAGATCGGCATGTCGACGCCGCACTGCGCAGCGAGCCGTCGCGTCGCGCGCGCAGCACTCACCCCCTCGGCGACGTGCCCGAGTTCGGCGAGGATCTGCGGCAGCGCCTTGCCCTGCGCGAGCGCGAGGCCCACGCGCCGATTGCGCGACAGGTCGCCCGTACAGGTGAGCACGAGATCGCCCAGGCCCGCCAGGCCCATGAGCGTCTCGCGCGCGCCGCCCAGCGCGGTGAGGAGTCGGCCGGTCTCGGCGAGGCCGCGGGTGATGAGCGCCGCGCGCGCGTTGTGGCCGTAGCCCAGCCCGTCGCTCGCTCCGGCCGCGATCGCGAGCACGTTCTTCACCGCGCCGCCGATCTCGACGCCGACGATGTCCGACGTCCGGTAGGCGCGTAACGTGTCGCCACGCAGCAGTGAGGCGACGTCGTCCGCCAGCTGCGGGACGGTCGCCGCGACGACCAGCGCCGTCGGCAGACCACGGGCAACCTCGTCGGCAAAGCTCGGCCCCGAAATCGCACCGACCGGGGTGGGCCACAGTCCGCCGATATGCTCGTGTGCGAGGGCGACGCCCGCCGGCGCGTCGGGTGCCGTGACGAAGCCCTTGGACAGCCACACGAGCGGGACCTTGGCCGCGGGCGCAAAGCGCGTGGCCACGTCGACGAGCGCCGCCGCGGGCACGGCCGCAACGAAGAGGTCGCACGCCGCTGCCGTCGCCGTGTCGCTTGCGATCGCGACGTCGGGCGGAAGCGCGATTCCGGGCAGGTAGCGGACATTGCACCGGGCTTGCGCGAGGGCGCTCGCCTGCGCCGGGTCGCGCGTCCACAGCACGACCGGGGTCGGACGCGCTGCGCGCGCGGCCAGATGCACCGCGAGCGCGGTACCCCACGCGCCGGCACCGAGGATCGCGACGCGGCGCATGCGGCGGGATGCAGCAGCGGGGCCGCTTACAGGCCGAACACCTGGCCGATGCGCGCGTAGCCGACCTGCCCGTCGCGGTGACGGACCTGGACCCAGCCGGGCGTGGCGGTCGTCGTGGGCGACGTCGCGTTCTCGGCAAGCTCGAGCAGGACGTTCTCCTCGGCGCGGAAGGCCACCGGGGCCGTCTCGTCCGGACGCGCGCGCACGTCGGCGGTGGGAACGCGGACGACGAGCATCCGCTTGTCGGCGAGCGACTTCGCGGCGAACCAGCCGATGGTCCCGGCCGCGTCACGCACCTTCGTCCAGCCGCTGACGCTCACCAGCACCTCGACCGGAACGTCGCGCCCGTACACGAAAAGCGGCTTCGCCTTGGCCGACGGCGCATCGTAGAGCACCGCGGGGGCCTCCGCCGTCGTCCGGAACTCGGCCGCGGCGACCGGCGTCGACAGCGCGATGACGCAACCAAGCGCCGCGACGAGGCTCACCGACGAGCGGGCGGCGAGCGATCGGCGCATGCAAGACCTCGAATTCGCGTCAGTTGGTGACCGACGGCACTTGCTGCTGCATCTGCGCAAGCTGCTGCTGGTAGAGCGCCTCGAAATTGATCGGCGCGAGATGCACGGCGGGAAAGCCGGTGCGGCCGATGGCATCGGCGATCGTCTCCCGCGCATAGGGAAAGAGGACGTTGGGACAGGCAATCCCGAGCACGGGCTGCATGTCGTTGGGGGACACGCCCTTCACGGTGAAGATCCCCGCCTGGGAAGCTTCCACGAGAAAGACCGTCTTATCGCCCGTCGTCGCCTTGACCGTGATAGTGAGCACACACTCATAAACGTCGGCCCCAAGCTGCTCGCCGCGCGTGCGCAGCCCGATCTCGACCTGCGGCGCCTCGTTCAACTGGAACGACTGCGGTGCGCCGGGATTCTCGACCGAGAGGTCCTTGACGTAGATGCGCTCGATGGCAAAGGTCGGTTGCGGCGCGGCTTCGGCGGCGCCGGCGGGCGCCGCGGCGGGTTGTTCGGCCATGCTGGGGTGTCCTGACGAAGGCGGGAAAACCAAGCATTGTACCGGAGCGCCCTCGATCCGGGACTCGCGCCGGCGCGAAGGCCTACTGTCCGGCGAGGAGCGGGGCGAGCTTGCCGGCGCGATCGAGCGCGACGAGGTCGTCGAACCCGCCGACGTGGACGTCGCCCACGTAGATCTGCGGCACGGTACGCCGTCCGGTGCGTTCCATCATCTCGGCGCGACGCGCCGGATCGAGGTCGATGCGCACCTTGGCGATCGTGGTCACGCCCTTGGACTTGAGAAAGCTCTCCGCCCGGACGCAGTAGGGGCAAACCCCCGTCGAGTACATGGTGACGGGAACGGCTGGATCAGGCGTGGTGCTCATCGTGTGTCGGTGGCTTCCGTGGATGGACGAAAGTGGCCTTCAGGCGGCGTCCGTCTCTTCGATCGGCAGCCCTGCGTCGCGCCAGGCCTTGATGCCGCCGCGCAGCGAGTAGATGCTGGCGAAGCCCGCCTTCGCAAGGGCACCACCGACCATCGTCGAGCGGCGCCCGAGCGCGCAGTAGGCGACCACCGGACGCTTGTTGAGCTTGGCGAGTTCCTCGCTGCGCTTGCCCAGTTGCGACATGGGGATGTGCACGGCACCGGGGAGCTTGCCGCCCTTGAACTCACCCGGCTCGCGCAGGTCGAGCAACACCGCATTCTCGTGATTCATGAGCTGGGTGACGTTGAGCGTGCCGATCTCCTTGATCGGCGAGAGTCGCCGCACGATGAGCGGCCAGACGAGCATCGCGCCGGACAGCACCAGCGCGAGCACGAGAATCCAGTTCTTCGCCAAAAACTGCATGCGTCGGCACCCGCAACGCGCAAAGTCTAAAATGATAACCGATCCCCGACGCGACGCCGGCGTGTGGCGAGGTCGTGGCGCGTCCGTTTCGGCTGCGCCGACCGTCGCGACGCAGCGCCGCACGCTGTCGTTTCCCAACCCACCCGTCGACCGATGCCAACGCCCGTCGCCGCCGTGCAGCCGTCTCCCGTCGCCGCTCGCCCCAGCGTGCGCCCCGTCGTCCTCGTGATTCTCGATGGCTTCGGGTGCGCTGCTCCCGCCCCGGACAACGCGATCGCCAACGCGCGCATGCCGCACTTTCGCGACCTGCTCGCCACCTGCCCGCACACGACGATCGACGCTTCCGAGAACCCCGTCGGCCTCCCGGATGGACAGATGGGCAATTCGGAGGTCGGGCACCTCAACATCGGCGCCGGTCGCGTCATCTACCAGGATTTCACGCGCATCGACCGGGCCATCGCGACGGGGGAGTTCGCGGCCAATCCCGTGCTGCACGCCGCGGTCACGCAGGCGCGGGCGACGGGCAACGCGGTGCACGTGCTGGGACTTCTGTCCCCCGGGGGCGTGCACAGCCACGAGCGCCAGCTCGTGGCGATGGTCGATCTCGCCGCCGCCGGCGGGGTGCGCGACATCCGCGTCCACGCTTTCCTCGACGGCCGCGACACGCCACCACGAAGCGCGACGGCGTCGCTCGCGGCGATGGACGCCGCATGTGCCCGTCATCCCGGCGCACGCATCGCCTCGATCGTCGGCCGCTACTACGCGATGGATCGCGACCAGCGCTGGGATCGCGTGGCGACAGCGTACGACCTCCTGGTCGACGGCGAGGGGCGACATCGTGCCGCCTCGGCGCAATCCGGGCTGGAGGCAGCGTACGCCCGCGGCGAAAGCGACGAGTTCGTCGCCCCGACCGCGATTGCAGGTCCTGCCGGCACGCGCGCCGGCATGCGCGACGGCGACGTCGTCGTCTGCATGAATTTCCGCGCCGATCGCGTCCGCGAGATCACCCGTGCGCTGACGGCGGCAGACTTCGCGGGCTTTGCCCGCAAGCGCACGGTGCGCCTGGGCGAGTACGTCTGCCTCACCGCGTACGGCGAGGAGTTCGCGCACCTTCCCGTCGCCTTCGCGCCGCAGTCGATCCACAACGGTTTCGGCGAGTACGTCGCCGCGCTCGGTCTCACCCAGCTGCGCATCGCCGAGACCGAGAAGTACGCGCACGTCACCTATTTTTTCAATGGCGGGGTCGAGGCGGTGTATCCGGGCGAGGATCGAATCCTCGTCCCCTCCCCCAAGGTTGCGACGTACGACGAGAAGCCGCAGATGAGCGCCCCCGAAGTCACCGATCGGCTGGTCGACGCCATCGGCTCGGGCCGTTACGACGCCATCGTGTGCAACTACGCCAATGGCGACATGGTCGGCCACACGGGCAACTACGAGGCCACGCTGCAGGCGATCGAAACGCTCGACACCTGTCTTGGCCGCGTCGTCGCGGCCGCGCGCGCGGCCGGCGGCGAAGTCGTCATCACCGCCGATCACGGCAACGCCGAACGGATGCACGATCCCGGCACGGGTCAGGCACACACCGCGCACACGCTCAACCGGGTACCGTTCGTCTACGTCGGGCGACCGGCGGCATTGCGCGACGGCGGAGCCCTGCAGGACATCGCGCCGACGCTCCTCGAATTGATGGGTCTCGCGCGTCCGCCGGAGATGACCGGGCGATCGCTGGTGACCCTCGATCGATAGCCCCACGGCGACATTCCCGCCGCCTGGCAAGGAACTTGCAGCCACGCCATCGGACCAAGGAAGGCGAGCCGGAGGCACGCGTCCGAACGGACGATCGCGGACTCGCCGGCGCCCGTGATTGGATGACGTGAACGCGCGTTCGGTCGTGGCCGGGCGGCGTGCGGCTACCTCGCCGGGGTCGGCTATACTTTTTCGCGTGGTTGCGGCGGCGGACGATCCGCGCCTGCGCGGCCATCTTGGAAGTCTCACGAAATTCGGGAGTCGGTTGCATGACAGGCAAGGAACCGAGCGGGCGCGACAAGTGGAAGAAGGCGGGCCTCGTCGGCCTCGGCACCGTGCTCGGGGTGCTGTTGTCGCTCAATTTTTCGGCCATCGCGCAACGCGAGGCGAAGACGCCGATCCCGTATGAAGACCTCCAGCTCCTGTCGGCGGTCTTCGGCAAGATCAAGAGCGACTACGTCGAGGCGGTCCCCGACGACAAGCTCATCAAGGAAGCGATTAACGGCATGGTGCGGGGGCTCGATCCGCACTCCGACTTCCTCGATGCGGAAGCGTTCAAGGAGCTGCAGGTCTCGACGCAAGGCAAGTTCGGCGGCCTCGGCATCGAGGTGGGAGTCGAGGACGGCGTGGTGCGCGTGGTCTCCCCCATCGAGGACACGCCGGCGTTCCGGGCCGGCATCAAGGCCGGCGACCTCATCGTCAAGATCGACGACACGGCGACGCGCGGCCTGCCGCTCGGCAAGGCGGTGGAGAAGATGCGCGGCAAACCCGGCACGCAGATCGTGCTCACGGTGGTGCGCAAGGACGTCGACCATCCGCTCACCTTCACGCTCACGCGTGAGGAGATCAACGTCAAGAGCGTCCGGGCGAAGATGCTCGAGCCCGGCTACGGCTACATCCGCATCCGCAATTTCCAGGAGCGCACGGGCGAGGATCTCGCCAAGGCGCTGAAGGACTTCTACGCGAAGGGCGACCTCAAGGGCCTCGTGCTCGACGTGCGCAGCGATCCGGGCGGCCTCCTTAACCAGGCGGTTGCGGTGTCGGCGGCGTTCCTGCCCAAGGATGCGCTCGTCGTGTACACCGACGGGCGCACACCCGACTCGCGCATGCGCCTGTCGGCCACGAAGGAGAACTACTCGCGTCGCGGCGATGACTGGTTCAAGGACCTGCCTGCCGCCGTGAAGAAGGTGCCGATGGTGGTGCTCGTCGACGGTGGCACGGCGTCGGCCTCGGAGATCGTCGCGGGCGCGCTGCAGGACCACAAGCGGGCGACGGTCATCGGCAACCAGACGTTCGGCAAGGGCTCGGTGCAAACGATCGTGCAACTCGGCAACCACGCCGGGTTGAAGCTCACCACGGCGCGCTACTACACGCCGTCGGGTCGCTCGATCCAGGCCAAGGGCATCGAGCCCGATATCGCGGTCGACGACGGCCGTGACTCGATGAATCGGATCCGCGAAGCGAACCTCGAGCACCACCTCGAAGTTCCCAACGCACCGGGGGCAAAGACCGACGACGCCAAGCCGGGCGCGACGTCGCCGAAGGCAGGCGGAGCGAGCAAGGGTGATGCGGCGCAAGCCTTCCCGCGCTTCGAATTCGGCGCCGACGACGACTTCCAGCTGAGGCAGGCGATGAACCACCTGAAGGGCCTGCCGGTCATCGCCTCCACCCGGGCGATTGCCGCCAACGCGGCGGTGCCGCCCACCACGGCCAAGCCGTAGCGCGTCCGGACGCGCTCGCGCATCGGTACGCAAACGCCCGGCACCGCCGGGCGTTTGCGTTTGCGATGCCATAATCGACGCATGACGATCTGCACCGTCGATCTGGGCGATACCGAGCTCCTGCGCTACAGCCGCCACATCCTGCTCGACGAGTTCGGGACCGGCGCCCAGGAGCAGTTCGCCCGCGCCCGTGCCCTCGTCGTCGGGATGGGCGGCCTGGGTGCCCCCGCGGCGCAGTTTCTCGTGGCCGCGGGCGTGGGCGCGGTGACGCTGTGCGACGACGACGACGTCGACCTCACCAACTTGCAGCGGCAGATCCTCTACGCCACTTCCGACGTCGGTGCGCGCAAGGTCGACGCGGCGGCACGGCGCCTTGCCGCGGTCAATCCGACCGTGCGCATCGACACGATCTCGACGCGTGTCGATGCCGAGGCGCTCGTCCCGCTCGTGCAGGCGGCCGACGTCGTGCTCGACTGCTGCGACAACTTTGCGACGCGCCACGCGGTCAACGCGGCGTGCGTTCGCGGCGGGCGTCCGCTGGTGAGTGGCGCCGCCGTACGCTTCGATGGGCAGGTCGCGGTATTCGATCCGCGCGACCCGGCATCACCGTGCTACCACTGCCTCTTCGGTGACGGCGAGGAAGTCGAGGAGACACGCTGCGCGACGATGGGCGTCTTCGCGCCGCTCGTGGGCATCGTCGGTGCGATCCAGGCCGCCGAGGCGCTGCGGCTCATCGCCGGCGTCGGCGAGCCGCTCACGCGACGACTCCTCCTCATCGACACGCTGACGATGCGCTTTCGCGAGCTCGCCGTGCCCCGCGATCCGGCGTGCCCGGTGTGCAGCGGGCGCGACAGGCCGCACCGCGAATCGCGCTGAGCGCTCAGCCTGCGGCGCAGGTGGTCGCCTCGCCGAACCGCGCCTGCTCGCGCAGTCGCGTCTCCCACTGCCCGACCGCGCCGGCGCGCGTGGCCGCGTCGGCTGCCTGGAGGCGGGCGACGATGGCCTGCCCGGCCTCGGTGCATTCGAAGGCGCGGCGTTGCACCATGCTCACCTGCTGCTGCGCGGCCGTGCGCGTGCCAGCGTCGCTGCTGCGCTCGGCCAGATGCGCACCGGCGCTGCGTAGCGCCCACGTGGCCGCGCGCCCGGCAAGGGCGTGGCCTGCCACGAGGCAGGCCGCACCGGCAGGGTCCGGCATCGGAGCCGGCGCCCGGCACAGGCTCGCGATGCGCTGCGCCGCATACGACGGGTGCGCACGAATGTAGTCGTTGGCGAGCTCGACTCGCGCCGCAGGGCTCGCCGCCCCCGGCAAGTCTCGAATCGCTTCCCACACGAGCCACGCCGCCCGGTCGGCATAGTCGTCGAAGCGCAATCGTGTCGCGGCTTCGCCAAGGTAGGCGACCATCGCCGCGCCGTTGTTGCGGCGGCGAGCACGATCGGCGAGGAGCAGCGTGGGCACGCCATTGTCGGCATCGCGCAGGGCCCAATCGGCAAGACGATCGACGCCGTCGCACGCAGCCGGCAGCGGCTGCAGTGGCGCGAGGCACGCGATCGCGAGCGACGCAATGTAGAGCGTCTCGTCCGGCACGCGACGGCGCACGTCCGCGAGCGCATCCGCCCGCACCCAGGGATCGGCGTCACCCCACGTCGCCTCGATCCATCGCTCGCGCGGCGTGGTCGCCGTCGACAGATGCGAACGAAACGCCTGGTCGAGGGCGTCACGCTCCGCCTGCCAACGGGAGGGAGGCGCCGGTGCCGGTTCCGCGATGCGCGTGCCGCGAGCGTCGGTGCGTACCTCGGCGAGCAACGACGTCGGTGTCGCGACGAATCCGAGCGCAAGCAGGACGCCGACGGTGCGAAGCAAGACGGGATGAAGTGACACGAGGGGCCAGGGGGGAAGGCGAGCCGGTGGGGGCGGCTGCGCCGTTGCGCCGCCGATCGCCTTGCGGCGACAGGCGACCATTATGCACTCGCCGAAGGGATCAGCCGAACAGGAACTTGCGCTGCAGCGCCCACCCCTCCTGCGGTGCGCGCTTGAATCCGGTTTTCGCGTAGAGCTGCCAGCGGCCGAGGACGTAGGCGATGAGCACCGCACCGTCGGCCTGCGCGTCGCCGTGCCAGCCGTTGGCCGCCTGCGCGATGCGCAACGACTGCCGCAATGACGCTTCGAGGCGGTCGGTGAGCTGGTTGATGCGCAGCTGCAGCCGCTCGTCCTCGTTGACGAGCGCCTCGCCGATGAGCACGCGCGTCATCCCCGGATTCTTCTCGGCGAAGGAGAGCAGCATCACGACCGTCTGCTCGGCCTGCGCGACGCCATCCTGCGTTTCGCTGGTGATCTTGTTGACGAACGAGAAGAGCGTCGTTTCGATGAACTCGATCAGGCCCTCGAACATCTGCGCCTTGCTCGCAAAGTGGCGATACAGCGCCGCTTCGCTGACCGCGAGCTTCGCGGCGAGCGCCGCGGTCGTGACCTTCTCGCCGCGTGGATTCTCCAGCATGCCGGCGAGCGTCTGCAGGATCTGCAGACGACGCTCCCCCGATCGCGCGGCCATCGTCGCCCGTCGTGCGCCGTGCAGGACGCGCCGGCCGTCAGGCCGCGCAGCGCAGCGACGCGTCGTCGGCACGGATCATCGTGCCGACGCCTTCGTTGGTGAGGATCTCGAGGAGCAGCGCGTGCTCCACGCGGCCGTCGATCACGTGCGAGCTTGCGACTCCGTTCTTCACCGCGTCCAAAGCCGAGCCGATCTTCGGCAGCATGCCGCCCGAGATCGTGCCGTCGGCGAACAGCCGGTCGATCTCCGACGCGGTGAGGCCGGTGATGAGGTTGCCGGCCTTGTCGAGCACGCCGGCGGTATTGGTCATCAGCACGAGCTTTTCCGCCGCGAGCGTCTCGGCGAGCTTGCCGGCGACGAGGTCCGCGTTGATGTTGTACGCCTCGCCCGCCGCACCGACACCGATCGGCGCAACGACGGGGATGAAGTCGCGCGAATCGAGGAGCTGGATGATCTCGGGGTCGATGCTCTCGATCTCGCCGACGAAACCGATGTCGACCGGAGCATCGCCCCCGTTCTCCGGACGCAGGAGCATCTTGTGCGCGCGGATGAATGCGCCGTCCTGCCCGGTGAGACCGACGGCCTTGCCACCGTGCTGGTTGATGAGCCCGACGATCTCCTGGTTCAACTCGCCCAGCACCATCTCCACCACGTTCATCACCCGCTCGTCGGTCACCCGCATGCCCTGACGAAACTCGCTCTTGATGTTCATCTTCTGCAGGAGCTCGCCGATCTGCGGGCCGCCGCCGTGCACGATCACCGGATTCATCCCGACGAGCTTCAGCATCACGACGTCGCGCGCGAATCCCGCCTTCAGCGCGGGCTCGATCATCGCGTTCCCGCCGTACTTGACGATGATCGTCTTGTCGTGGAACCGCCGGATGTACGGCAGCGCCTCGGCGAGGATCTGCGCCTTGAGCGCGGTGCTGACGGCGTCGACGGACATGGGTTTCAGGGCAGGCGACAGACGAGGGAGGCAGGGCCCGTCGTGGCTGGAAAGCGACGGGACGCGCGGATTGTACTCCGAACCGCTCCGGTCCCATGGCGGCAATGCGCAGCAGTGAGCGCCTACGCATCGGTACGCGGCGCGGCATGGTCGAGGCCCGAAGTTTGGTATCGTCGACGCATGGCAAGCCCGCTGCCGGACCCGGTACCGCTGCATCGCGTCAAGCGCGCGCTCGTCACCAAGCTGCGTCACCACGGCGACGTGCTCCTGGCCTCCCCGGTGTTCACCGCGCTGAAGCACGCGACGCCTGCCACCGAGATCGACGCTCTCGTCTACCTCGAGACGGCGCCCATGCTCACCGGGCACCCGGCGATAAGCCAGGTGCACACGATCGATCGCGGCTGGAAGGCACGCGGTGTGACGGTGCAACTCGCCGGCGAATGGCGACTCCTGCGCGACCTGCGCGCCCGCGATTACGACCTCCTCATCCACCTCACCGAGCATCCGCGCGGCCTGACGCTCGCACGACTGCTGCGCCCGCGCTACGCCGTCACCCGCGAGCGATCGACGCACGCGCGCCTGTGGTCACGCCACTTCACGCACTTCTACCGGATTCCCGCGCGGACGGAGCGCCACGTCGTGGAGCAGAATCTCGATGCGCTGCGCCGCATCGGCGTGCAGCCTCCGGAGGAGGATCGCCGCCTGGTCCTCGTCCCGGGCGCCGCCGCGCACCGCAAGGTCGAGGCGCTCCTCGCCGAGCACGCGCTCGGCACGGGAGACTTCGTCCAGCTCCACCCGGGATCGCGGTGGCTCTTCAAGTGCTGGCCGCCGGAACACACGGCAGCGCTCATCGATCGCATCGCTGCGGATGGTGTGCGTTGCGTGCTGACCGGCGCGCCCGACGATCGTGAGCGTGCGCTGTCGAGCGCGATCCTCGCGGCGCTGCGGCCGGCGACGCGCGCGCACGTGACCGACCTTACCGGACGTCTTGCGCTCGACGAACTGGCCGCGCTCACGGCCCACGCCCGCGCCTTCGTCGGCGTCGACTCGGCGCCGATGCACATCGCGGCCGCCGTCGGCACGCCGGCGGTGGCGCTCTTCGGCCCGTCGAGCGAGATCGCGTGGGGGCCGTGGCGCAGCGCGCACCGCGTGCTCGCGTCCGACCGCCACCCGTGCCGGCCTTGCGGACTCGACGGCTGCGGAGGCGGCAAGGTCTCCGAGTGCCTCACGACGCTGCCGGTGGAGCGCGTCCACACGGCGCTTGCCGAACTGCTCTCGCGCGCGTGATGCGGCTCGCCATCATCCGCCAGCGTTACGATCCCGAGGGCGCCGCCGAGCGCTTCCTCGAGGGTGCGCTCGAGGCACTGCTCGAGCGCAACGTCGCGATCACGCTCTACACCCGAGCGTGGCCCGCGACGAAGCTCCAGTTGATCGAACCTGCGATCGTCGATCCGTTCCACGTCGGCGCGCTGTGGCGCGACGCGGGTTTCGCGCGCGCCGTCGCGCGCAGCGTGGCGGGGGCCGGCGCGAACCTCGTGCAGTCGCACGAACTCGTGCTGACCTGCGACGTCTACCGTCCCGACGACGGCCTGCACGTCACCTGGCTCGAGCAGTCGCTGCGTGACGCGACGTTGCCCGCCCGCTGGCGCGCGGCGCTGTCGCCGCGGCAGCGCTACGCGCTCGCGATGGAGCGCAAGCTCTTCGCGAGTCCCTGGCTGCGCATGGTCCTGTGCCCGTCGCCGCTCGTGCGCGACGAGATCGAGGCGCGCTTCCAATTTCCCCACGACCGCCTGCGCGTGCTGCGCAATGCGGTCGACACCGACCGGTTCCAGCCGGCGCTCGCCGCGCAGCGCGCGCCCGTCCGCGAACGGCACGCCATCGCGACGGATGCCCCCGTCTTCGTGCTGGTGGGATCCGGGTTCCGGCGCAAAGGGGCGAGGACGGCGCTTGCCGCACTCGCAAAGCTGCAGCCGCCGGCGCACCTCATCGTCGTCGGCAGCGATCCGAACGTAGGCGAGTTCGAGCGCGCCGCCCGCGCCTGCGGCGTCGGCGAGCGCGTCACGTTCGCGGGGTACCAGGCCGACGTCGCGCCGTACCTCGGCGCGGCCGACGCCTTCGTACTGCCCGCCCCATACGATCCCTCCGCGGACGCGACGATGGAAGCGATGGCGCGGGGCCTGCCGGTGGTCACGAGCACGCGGTCCGGTGCTGCGGACCTCGTCCTCGCTCACGATGCCGGCATCACCTGCCCTGCGGACGACGCCGACGCCTTCGCTGCGGCCATGCGCACGCTCCTCGATGCCTCGACGCGGCAGGCGATGGGAGAGCGGGCGCGCGATGCAGTGCTGCCGTACGCGCCGGCCGCAACGACGCTCGCTCTCGTCCTCGTCTACAAGGAACTTCTCGAGGCGAGCATCGCGCACCGACTTGCGCCGAAGAGCGCGACTGCCGCGCCGGCCGCGCCGCCCGCCGAGGCGGCGCCGCTGCACGGCGAGTTCGGACTCGACGCCGAAACGCTCGTCGATCCGCCGCCCGTCGATGCCGCACCCGATGCGCTGCCGCCGGACGCCGCACCCCCCGCCGGCACGCCGCCGCATTGACGATCCCGCGCATGCGTCTTGCGATCGTGCGCCAGCGCTACACGCCTTACGGCGGCGCCGAGCGCTTCGTCGAGCGCGCGCTCCTGGCGCTTGCCGCACGCGGCGTCGAACTCACGCTCGTGACGCGACGCTGGCCCGGCGGGTCCGATCCGCGCATCGCACCGCTCGTCGTCGATCCGCCGTACGTCGGGCGGACGCTGCGCGATGCGGGTTTCGCGCGCGCCGCGTGCGCCGCCGTCGCGCGGCTGCGCGACACGCTCGTCCAATCGCACGAACGTATCGCCTGCTGCGACATCTACCGCGCAGGCGACGGCGTGCACGCCGTGTGGGTCGACGAGCGGCAGCGGCACGCCTCGTGGGCGGCAAGGCTCGCGCTCGCGGCGAGTCCCTACCATCGCCACGTGCTCGCCGCCGAGCGGCGGATGTTCGCGAGCCCCCGGCTGCAGGCGGTGATCTGCATCTCGCGCATGGTGCAAGACGAGATCCACGAGCGCTTCGGACTGCCGCGCGAGCGCCTGCCGATCATCTACAACGCGATCGATCCCGCGAGCTTTCATCCCGGACTCGCGCTGACCCGCGCGGCGACCCGCAGGCAGCACGGCATTCCGGACGAGGCCTGCGTCTACCTCCTCGTGGGCTCGGAGTACGCGCGCAAGGGCGTGCGACGTGCGCTCGAGGCGCTCGCACGCGTGCCGGCGCCGGCACACCTCGTCGTCGTCGGGCGCGATCGGCATCCGGCACGCTACCGGGCGCTCGCGCACCGGCTCGGCGTCGCATCCCGCGTGACGTTCGCCGGGCCGCAGGGCGATCCGCGACCGTTCTACGGGGCCGCGGACGCCTTCGTGCTGCCGACGCTCTACGATGCATTGTCCAACGCCGTTCTCGAGGCGCTCGCCTGCGGCTTGCCGGTGGTCACGAGCGATCGCTGCGGCGCCGGCGAGCTCGTGCGCGACCACGCCGCGGGATTCGTCGTCGGCGCGCGCGACATCGACGCCATTGCCGCCGGGATGCACGCGCTCCTCGACGCGGCGACGCGCGCGCGTATGGCGGCGCAGGCCCGCGTGGCGATGGCGCCACTCACGCCGGAGGCGATGGCGGCACGCCTCGTCGCACTCTACGAGCGACTGCTGCCGACGGCGAGCCGTGCGGGCAGAGGATGAGCCGATGCGCGCGCCCGCACGACCCGCCGCATCGCAAGCCCCTCCCCTCCGGGCGCACCCTGCCGGATCGCAGGGAAATCGCCTGGGCTATACTCCCCGCGCCAAGCGTTCGCGCACCCGCGCCCGCGCTCTAAGGCCGTCGTGCCACGCCGGTGCCACGGTGGATCGGGTGCGCTGCCACCGCTCCCGATGACGGGTCTCTCCCTTTACTCCCGCCTGCTCCGCTACGTGCGCCCGTATCGTTGGGCGTTCGGCGTGGCGGTGCTCGGCATGCTGATCGTCGCGGCCGGCGATCTCATGCTGGCGTGGCTCGTGATTCCGATCGTACGCAATTTCGAGGCGCCGGATCCGACCGGGACGCGCTGGCTGCCGCTCACGATCATCGCCGTGTTCTTCCTGCGCGGCGTCGGTGCGTACCTGTCCGAGTTCGGCATGGGCTGGACGGGTTATCGCGTCGTCTTCGATCTGCGGCGCGACCTGATCGACAAGCTCCTGCGCCTGCCCACGCCGTACTACGACACGCACGCGGCCGGCGCCATCCAGTCCAAGATCTCGTTCGACGCGCACCAGCTCGCGTCCGCCGCCTCGGGTGCGATCACCAACGCCATCCGCTCGTCGCTCACGATCATCGTGAGCTTCGGCTACCTCCTGTGGCTCAACTGGCGGCTCACGCTGCTCACCTTCGTCGTGGTCCCGATCGTCGGTGTGGTGATCCGCTACTTCAGCCGTCGCCTGCGCCGCATCGCACGCGACATCCAGACCCGCACCGGGTCGCTCACGCAGGTCCTCGAGGAGATGATCGCGGGCCACCGCGTCGTGCGCGTGTTCGGCGGCGAGCGCTACGAGCGCGAACGCGCCGTCGGCGCGGCCAACCGCCTGCGCAACGCGATGACGAAGGAATCGTCGGCGACCGCGGCCAGTTCCCCGCTGACGGTCTTCTTCGCGGCATGCGCCGTCGGCTCGATCGTCTGGATCGCCCTCCAGCAGAACGACGGTGTCAACAAGTTCGACTTCGCGCTCTTCATGTCGTACGTGGTCGCGCTCCTGACGCTGCTCGAGCGACTGAAGGGGCTGTCGGGGATCAATGCCGCGTTGCAGCGGGGCATCGCCGCGGCCGAGAGCATCTTCGGCCTCCTCGACCACGAGGAGGAGGCGGACACGGGCAACGTCGTGCTCGACCGCTGCCGCGGCGAGATCCGCTTCGAGCGCGTGTCGCTGCGCTACGGCAGCGACGAGCGCGAGGCGCTCGCCGACGTCACGCTCGCCATCGCCCCGGGCGAGACCGTGGCGCTGGTCGGCTCGTCGGGCAGCGGCAAGACCTCGCTCGTCAATCTCGTCCCGCGCTTCTACGAGCCGACCGCGGGCCGACTCTTCATCGACGGCCACGACATCACCACGCTCACGCTCGCGAGCCTGCGCGCGCAGATCGCGATGGTGGCGCAGGACGTGCTGCTGTTCAACGACACCGTCGCCGCCAACATCGCCTACGGCGCGATGGCCGACGCCTCGCGCGAGGACGTCGAGCGTGCCGCGCTCGCCGCGCACGCGCTCGACTTCATCCGCGCGATGCCCGAAGGCTTCGACACCATCGTCGGCGAGAACGGCGTGCGCCTTTCCGGCGGGCAACGGCAGCGCATCGCGATCGCGCGCGCGATCCTCAAGAATGCGCCGCTGCTCATCCTGGACGAGGCGACGTCCGCACTCGATTCCGAATCGGAGCGCCAGGTCCAGGCCGCGCTCGACACGCTGATGCGCGGGCGCACGACGATCGTGATCGCGCATCGGCTTTCGACGATCGAGCACGCGGACCGCATCGTCGTCCTCGACGAAGGACGCATCGTCGAGGTTGGCACGCACGCGCAACTGCTCGCGGCGGACGGGGCGTACGCGCGGCTGCACCGCAGCCAGTTCACTCCCGTCGCCGACGAGGCGGAAGCGGCGTTCGTGGACAACTGAACGTCGCCGCGCGTCAGCGGAGGATGCGTCGCGCTGCGGTCAGCACCGCCGCGACGTCGATCGCGTGCATGCACCGCGGCGCGGGGCAGCGCTCGGGAGGCGGCCCGACCAGGCGCTCGCAGCGGCGCATCCACGGCACCTCGCGAAAGAACTGGATCCGTTGGTCGCGACAGGGAAAGGGGTCCACCGTCACCGCCGCACCCGGAAGCGCCGCGAAGAACCGGCCCGGCCCGCAGACGAGCGCCGATCCCGGGCCGAAGAGCGTGACGGTCGGTGCGCCGACGACGCGCCCGAGGTGCGCGATGCCCGTGTCCGGGCAGATCACGACTGCCGCGCCGGCGAGCACGTGCCACAGTTCCCCGAGCGAGAGCGTGCCGGCCATGCGCACCTCGGCGTCACGCGCCGCGACGGCGGCGAGGATCGCCTCCTCGCCGGGGCCGACGCTCCACACGATGGCCAGACCTTGCGCGGCGAGCGCGTCGGCGAGCGCCCGCCAGCGCTCGGCCGGCCACAGCTTGAGCGGCGACGATGCACCGACGTGCAGGAGCGCGTAGCGAGGCGGCAGCGCGCGTCGCTCGCGCACGGGCGGCGCCGGCCAGGCTCGCGGCGTGTAGGGAAGCGCGTCGGCGCCATCGACGAGTGCCGCCGCCGTGTCGCAGAACGCCGTCGGCGTCGCCGAGTACGGCACGAGTTCGTCGGCCGGCCAGTTCTTGTGCGCCGGGCGATCGCCCGCAAGGCCCACGATCCACCGCGCGCCGAGCGCGCGCGCGAGCCACGTGTAGCGGTTGTCGGCCGGCAGGATCGCGAGGTCGAAGCGCGGCTGCGCGAGGAGCGCGCGAAACGTCGCGAAGTCGCGCGGATCGAAGCCTTGCGCGACGACGCCGTACGGACGCCCGGCGAAGAGCTCGACGAAGGCCGGCGCCACCGTCATCACGACCTGGGCCTCCGGATGGCGCTGCCGCAGCTTGGCGAGCAACGCCGTCAGCATGAGCGTGTCCCCCAGGAGGAGGTGGTGCAAGACGAGGATGCGCCGCGGCAGCGCGGGCTTGCGACGGGCGATCCCCCAGCGCGCGAGTGCGAGCGCGACGCTCGCGTAGCGCATCGCAGCGCGGCTTCGTCTACGTGCCATCGGCGGCGAGCGCGGCGAGCTGGCGCAGGCTCTCCTCGAGGATCACGAGCGAGAGCACCTGCTCGGCCAGCGACGGTGCATGCGCGTACGCGGCAAGGAGCGCCTGCGTCCGCCCGGCGTCGACGAGCCCGCCGGTACTCGCGTGCAGCGACGCCGGCACCATGGCGAAGCGCTCGTGCAAGTCGGCGCGCAGCCACCCGGACAGCGGGGGATTGAAGCCACGCTTCTTGCGCGCGAAGACCCCAAGCCGATGCAGTTCCGGCGCGAGCTCGCCCAGGAAGAGCTTGGGCGGGGTCGTGAAGCGGACCGCCGGCGGCAGCCCGAGCACGGCCTCGACGAAGCGATGGTCGAGCAACGGCGCCCGCAACTCGAGCCCGTGCGCCATCGTGGCGAGGTCCGCCTTGCGCAGGACGTACTCGGGCAGGTAGTTGGCGAAGTCCCAGCGCAGGAGCCGATCGTGTCGATCGGTGGCGGAAAAATCGGGGGCGCGCCAGTAGTGGACGGGAAACGTGGTGCGCGCCGGTTGCAGGAAGCGCCGCTGGTTCGGCGTGAGTCCCGAGAAGCGCAGGGCGTAGGCCGCCTCGTAATCCATGCTGGCCTCGCCCATCGCCTTGCGCCAACCCTTGGCGCGAACGTCGGGCAGAACCGGCAGCGGCACGGTGAATCTTCCGCGCCAACCCGTGCGCAGGTGCTTGGCGACGCGCTTGTAGCCGGCGAAGAGCTCGTCGCCGCCATCGCCGCCGAGCACGACCTTGACGTGCGCTTCCGTGGCACGCGCGAGGTACCAGGTGGGAAACGACGACGGGTCGGCGAAGGGTTCGTCGAGCGCGGCGACGATCCGCGCGAAATCGTCGCGAATCGACGTGGGCACGACGATGCGTTCGTTGGGCAGTCCCAAGGCCTGCGCGGCTGCGCGCGCCTCCTCGCTCTCGTCGAAGTCGCTGCCGGGAAACGCCGCCGAGAACGAGCGCAGCTCGCGATGACCGGTGGCGGCGAGGCGGCAGGCGATCACGCCCGAGTCGACGCCGGCCGACAGGAAGAGTCCGAGCGGACGATCGGCGACGAGCCGCAGCTCGATCGCCTCGTCGAGGCGCGCCGCGCAATCGGCCCCCGGCTCACCCTGCGGCGACCACCAGCGGTGCAGCGCCAGCGTGCGTTGCGCAAGGTCGTATTCGAGGCGGTGCCCGTTCGGCAGGCGCGCGATGTGGGTGAAGATCGTTCGTGGCGCCGGGATGTAGCGATGGGCAAGGTAGGCGTCGATCGCATCGGGCGAGAAGCCGCGGCGCTCGCGCGCGAGCCACGGCAAGACGCTGCGCACCGTCGAGCCGAAGGCCAGGCCATTCGCGTCGTGCGCGTAGACGATCGGCTTCAGGCCGAGCCGGTCGCGCACGACGTGCAAGCGCCCGGTACGAAAGTCGACGATCGCGAAGGCGAACATCCCGCGCAGCCGCGGCAGGAGCGCGGCGATCCCCCACGCCTCGTAGCCGCGCAGGATGAACTCGGTATCCGACGCGGTGCGAAAGCGCGCACCACGGGCCTCGAGTTCGCGGGCGGCAGCCTGCCAGCCGTAGACCTCGCCGTTGTAGACGATCCACACCTGACCGTCGTCGTTTGCCATCGGCTGGTCGGCGACCGGGCGCGGATCGATGATCGACAGCCGGGTGTGCACGAGCCCGACCGCCGCCTCGGCGTCAGGCGCAAGGCGCGTCCCATCGGTGGCAAGGCACACCGCGTGCGCCGCGTCGGGACCCCGGTGCAGCAGCGCAGCGTGCATGCTCGCGCGCAACCGGGGCCCGCGTGGAGCGCCCAGGTGCCCGGCGATCCCGCACATCAGGCACGTCCCTTCGCCACGGCGGAAAAGACCTCTTCCATCGCGACCAACATGCGTTCGATGCCGAAGTTCGCCTGCGCGTAGTCGTGTGCGGCGCGGCCCATGCGTGCGCGCAGTTCGGGTTGCGTCATGAGCCGCTCGAGCGCGGCGGCGAGGCTTGCCACGTCGCGCGGGGGCACGAGGAGTCCGGTAACACCGTCGACGACCGCCTCGGCGATCGCGCCGATCGGGGTCGACACCGCCGGCAGTCCGCATGCGGCCGCCTGCATGAGACTCTGCGGCACGCCTTCGTCGCCGTACGACGGCAGCACGGCGATCTGCGCCCGCGCAAACCACGCCGGTACATCGTCCTGGTTGCCGGCGAAGGTGACGTCGCCGCGCAGGTCGAGTTCGGCGACGCGTCGCTCGAGATGCGCGCGGCGTGGGCCGTCGCCGACGACGAGGAGCCGCCATCCCGCGACGCGCGAGCGCAGCTCGACCCAGGCCCCGAGAAGGTCGTCGTGACCCTTCCAGTCGCGCAGCGTGGCGAGGATGATCACCGCCGGCCGGTCGTCGTCGGTCGCGACCTGCGTCGTTCCCGGGGCACGCGGGCGAAAGCGCGCAAGGTCGATGCCGGTACGTACCGAGGTGATGCGCGCGGGATCAAAGCCGTTGTCGCGCACGAGCTGCGCCTTCAACGCCTCACCGGTGACGACCACGTGGCGCGTCGCGCGCTGGTAGAGCCAGCGCGTGGACCAGGAGTCGTTCACCGGCGTGGAGACGTGACGCGTGCGCACCGCCGGTGGCATGCCGCGCAGCGTGGCGCTGGCGACCGCGACGAGCCAGGCATCGGTCGAGCTGTGCGTATTGACGACGGTGTAGTCGCGCCCGTGCGCGGCGAGCCATCGGCGCAGTGCCGCGAGACCACGGACCTTCTTGTAGGCGATCGGCAGCCCCACGACCTCGAGTCCGCGCTGGCGCGCTGCCGGCAGGATCTCGGCGGTATCGGCGGTGACGAGCGTCACCCGATGCCCCCGGCGTTGCATGCCCTCCATCTCGGTCAGGATCCGCAGCTCCTGGCCGCCCCAGCCGATCGACGATTCGGTGTGAAGGATCGAAAGCGGCTGCGTCATCGCATCGACCACGACGGCGCGTAGCGGCGAAACCAGCGCTCGAGGATGAGCAGCGCCCACAGGCGACCGGCGTGATTGCGCCGCCCCGATCGGTGCTCGCGCAGCAGCGCACCGAGCGCGCCGTCGCGGAAGAGACCGCGCCGCTCGAGCCCGCGCGACCCCAGGTGGTCGTCGACCTCGGTGGCAAGGCGCCCGGCGAGCCACTCCGACAGCGGCATCACGAAGCCCTGCTTGCCGCGCTGCACGATGTCGGGCGGCAGGTAGCGCAGCGCGACGCGCTTCAGCACGTGCTTGTGGTCGCGGCCGCGGATCTTGAGCGACGGCGCGAGCCGGGCGCAGAACTCGACGAAGCGATGGTCGAGGTACGGCACGCGCGCCTCGAGCGAATGCGTCATCGTCGCGCGATCGACCTTGGTCAACAGATCGTCGGGAAGCCACAGCCGCGTGTCGACGTTGAGCAGGCGATCGAGGTACGGGGCGTCGCCGGCCTGTGCGAACGCCGCTGCGGCGAGGCTGCCCACGTCCGGCGCCTGCGCCGTCGCCGCGAGGAAGGCCGGCGACAGCAGGCGATCGTGCAGCAGCCGGTCGAAGACGTTGGGGATCGTGCGATAGCGCCGCGGCAACGGCTCGCCCAGCGCGCGCAGGAAGCGGTCCTTGCGCCACATCGCGGGCAGCGCCCTGACGAGCCGCGGCGCCGGCGAGAAGCGATGCGCGAGCCACCGCGTGTACGCCTCGTCGCGCACCCGGGTGCGATAGTTCGAGTAGCCGCCGAAGACCTCGTCGGCGCCCTCGCCGGTCAGGACGACGGTCACGGTGCGCCGGGCGAAGCCCGAAAGGAGCATCGTGGGCAGCGCCGCCTGGTCGGCAAAGGGCTCGTCGAAGACGTCGAGCCAATGATCGAACGCGTCGAGCACGTGATCCGGCGCGAGCATCAGCGTGTGGTGGCGCGTGCCCAGGTGCTGCGCGACGCGGGCTGCCTGCGCGTGCTCGCTGACCGCCACGCCGCCTTCGAAGCCGACGTTGAAGGTGTCGATCGCGCTGCCGCGCAACTCGGTCATCATGGCCGCGATGAGGCCCGAGTCGACGCCGCCACTGACGAAGGCGCCCAACGGGACGTCGGCGACCAGCATGCCCTGCACCGATGCGCGCAACTCGCGATCGACCGCCTCGACCGCCTCGTCGTCGGCGAGATCGAGCTTGTCGCAATAATCGGGTCGCCAATAGTCGCGCAGCGTCATCCGGCCGTTGGCGTAGGTCAGGGCCTGGCCGGGCAGAAGCTTGCGCACGCCGTCGAAGGCCGAGTACGGCGCGGGCACGAACTGGCACTCGAGGAAGAGGCGCAACGCGGCAGGATCGATCGCCGCCGCCACCGCGGGATGCGCGAGCACCGCCTTGAGCTCCGACGCGAAGACGAACGTCCCCGCGCGCAGCGCGTAATGGAAGGGCTTCACGCCCAAGTGATCGCGCGCGGCAAACAGCGTGCGCGTGCGCGCGTCGAAGACGGCGAAGGCAAACATGCCACGCAGGTGCAAGACGACGTCCTCGCCCCACGCCTGCCAGCCCGCAAGGATCGTCTCGGTGTCGCCCGCCGTGCGGAAGACCCAGCCGGCACGTGCAAGCTCGTCGCGCAATGCCGCGAAGTTGTAGATCTCGCCGTTGAAGACCACCGCGACCTGTCCATCCGGGCTCGTCATCGGCTGCGCGCCGCCCTCGAGGTCGATGACCGAGAGCCGACGATGGCCGAAGTGGGCCGGGCCCGACGTCAGGAAGCCTTCCGCGTCCGGCCCCCGATGCGCGAGCACGCGGGTCATCGCGGCGAGCACCTCGGGGGCGAAGGCCTGGTCGCTGACGTATCCGGCGATGCCGCACATGGCGTGGAGAGAGAAACCGGGCGCGGCGCGTGGGTGCGCGCCCCGGCATCGTGTCGCTCGAAGACACGAGCGGACGACGCGCGCCGCAGTCTACCATCCGGGGCCGCGATCTCCCGTGCGCTTGCGCGTCGCGGACGCGCGACGCCGCCGTGCCAGCGCGGCGGCCGCTATAATCGGCATCGGTAAACCCGTGCATCGTCATGCACACCGGTTGCATCCAGTCTCTCGTCTGCCTTCCGGTGACGCCTCCCCGCCCCTTCGTTCCGTCGTGCTGCGATGCGCCTGCGTAGCCGCGGTCGCTTCAACGTCAAGCGCCTCGCGCGCGTGGCGTCGGACCGGCTTCGTGGCACGGCATTCGATCGTGCGCTCGACGCCGCCGTGCGCGCCGGCACGCGCGACTTCGTCTTCGGCTGGAATCGGGGGCTCGGTGACATCGCGCTCGGCCTCGTGCCGTTGTTCCAGCGCATCCGTGCCGCCGTTCCAGCGGCGCGCATCGAGGTCTACACCCGCGCGGATCTTGCCGCCGGCTTCGCACTCGCCGGCTGCGACGCCGTCCACACGGTGGCAGGCCTCGCGCGCGGGCCCGCCGTCGACATCGCCGCCGCCGCTGCCGCACAGGAGCGGCAACTGCCCGCCAACGCCGTCGTTTTCGCCGACCCCGATCCGACGCGCTGGCTCGACGGCCGGCGCACGACGTACCCGCCGGTTCTGCACTGGAAGCCGCAGTGGGATGCCCTGGCCGATGCGCTGGTGCCGCCCGCACCCGAGCGCATCACGATCGGTGCGCACGTGAGTTCGGAGACCGCGCGTTACTACGGTTACGTCAAGGATTGGCCGGTCGCGCACTGGCGCTCGCTGCTCGCCCGCTTCCAGCACCGCGACGACGTGCGGTGGCTCCTTTTCGGGTACGCTCCCGAGCCGGCACTGCCCTATGGAAACGTCATCGACCTGCGTGGGCGCACCGACCTCCTCACGCTCCTCGCCGTGCTGCGCACGCGCTGTCGCATCCTCGTCGCCCCCGACAGCGGCATCCTTACGCTCGCCTACTACCTCGCAGGCAGCACCGCACTCGACGTCATCTCGCTGTGGTCCGATCCGCGTCAGGGCGTGCTGAAGCAGCGCTGCCCGTCGGCCAATCCCCGGCTCGTCCACACGCCGCTCATCGGGCCCGGCGAAGACGTGCGCGCGATTCCGGTCGACCAGGTCGAAGCCGCCGTCGAGGCCGCGATCGCCACCGCGCGTGCCGCGGTCCCGGACCATGTCGTCACCGGCTGAGCACAGCGCGCACCGGTCGCTGCTGCGCTCGGCGCAAGGCGCAGCGTTGCGCAACCGGACGTTTGCCGTCCTGGAAACGAGCGTCGTCGTCTGGGCGAGCGTGTATATCGCGCTGGTGGCGATCACCGGGCACACGTACATCCGCTCGATCGCCTTCGGGCTTGCCGCTGCCTTCGCGCTATGGCTCGTCCTCGGCGCGCTCTTCTCGGATGCCCCGTCGATCCCGCTGCCCGACGGCTACCTCGTGCTCGCGATTCTCGCCTGGGCCGGCTGGTCGGCGGCGTCGTGGATGTGGTCGATCCATCCGCGCTACACGCTGGCCGAGATCGGCACCGAGATCGGCTGGGGCCTCACCACGGCGCTCGTCTTCTACGTCGCCGGTCGCTCGGGGCATGCCTTCCGCTCGATCGTCACCGTCACGCTCGCCGCTGCCGCGTGGCTGTCGGTGCTCGCGATCTACGCGATCGTCGCGCATCCGGACGCCGATCCGGAGAAACTTCTCGTCAGCCAGCACGGCGGGGTCGGCGCCTTCTCGACGTACCTCGTGCTCGTCGTGCCGCTCGTCCCGCTCCTGCTCGCGCCGCGCCCGGCCGGCTATGGCGCGGGCGCGACGCCGCTCGTCGTGACGGCGACGACGTTCCTGCTTCTGCTCGCCGGGGCGCGGATCACCGAGAACCGGATGATCTGGGTCGCACTTGCCGTCGGATTCGTGACGGCGGCCGTGCTCGCAGGGTGGCGCTGGCGAGCGCGTCTCGTCCGCGCGCCGAAGCGATGGGGCGTCCTCCTCGCCGCGCTCCTCGTCGCCTTCGCGGTCCTCTTCGCCGACGCCACGCTGGAGCGCGCGCACACGATCCGCATGCCGGACGCGACGATCACCAAGGCACTCAGCGACGATCCCCGCTTCGTGCTCTGGGAGCACGCATTCGAGCGGATCGCGCAGCGACCGTGGATCGGCTACGGGTACGGCAAGTCGATCCTGCGCGACGAGTTCCAGGCGGAACTCGGCAACCCGCTGCTCGTCCATGCCCACAACCTCTTCGTGAGCCAATGGCTGCAAACCGGCGTGATCGGCGTGGTCACGCTCGTCGGCCTGCTCGGGGCGCTCGCGCTCCGCTACGCGCGATTCATGCGCGCCAGCGACGGCACGCTGGCCGCGATCGGAGTGATGGGATTGACGCTCCTCGCGATGTTCGTCGCCAAATCGATGACCGACGACTTTTTCGTGCGTCCCAGCAGCAAGGAGTTCTGGGCGTGCAATGCGCTGCTCGTGGGCTACGGCATGCGCCGGCTCACCCGGCCCTGGGCGCCCACGCGCGGCGGGCCGCGCGATGCGCACGTCGTGCCCCCCGGGATGGCGTCACCGCACGATCCGCGGCGGGCTTGAGTGCCGCGTGCGCCGCTCGGCGCGACGATCACTTGCGCGTCGCGCGCGGGCGCAACGGCAGGGGCTTCACGTCGTCGCGCTGCGCAATCGGCAACGGCTTGACCGGGGCTCCCGCCGCGGGCGCATATTCGGGGATCCACGCCTGCAGGCGCGCGCGGACCTCGGCGTCGTCGGCCACCCGATCGCTCTCGCACCACGTCACCATCTGGCCAACCACGACGGCGTCCGCAGCCCGTGCCCGCGCGATGCGCAGTTTCGGATGCAAGGTGGCCTGCGTCGCCTCCTCGGTCGCGAGCGGCTCCTCGTAGAGCTTCTCGCCCGGGCGCAAGCCGGTGAACACGATCGCAACGCGCGCGGGGTCGGCGCCGGAGAGCTTGATCATGTCGCGGGCGAGATCGACGATGCGCACCGGTTCGCCCATTTCGAGGACGAGGATCTCGCCGCCGCGACCCTGCAATCCCGCCTGGAGGAGGAGTTGCGTCGCCTCCGACAGTGACATGAAGTACCGCGTGATCTCCGGGTGCGTGACGGTCACCGGCCCCCCGCGCGCGATCTGCTCGCGGAAGCGGGGGATGACGCTGCCGGCGCTGCCGAAGACGTTGCCGAAGCGCACGAGGACGAACTGCGTCCCCGCGCCCTGGAGGCACTGGCAGACCATCTCGGCCAGGCGCTTCGTGGCCCCCATGACGTTGGTCGGGTTGACCGCCTTGTCGGTGGACACCAGGACGAACTTCTCGACGCCGCTCGCAACCGCGGCGCGCGCGACGACGTACGTGCCGTAGGCGTTGTTGCGCACCGCCTGCCAGGCGTTGACCTCCTCCATGAGCGGCACGTGCTTGTACGCGCCGGCGTGGAACACGACGCTCGGCCGCTCGCGCGCGAGCACCGCGTCGACGAGGTTCGCGTGCTTCACGTCGCCGACCACGCAGACGAGCGGCAGCAGCGGGAACGCGTCGGCGAGCAGCGTCTGCACCTCGTAGATCGCCGCCTCGGAGAGATCGAAGAGGACGAGGCGCGCCGGACGAAAGCGCGCGATCTGCCGCGCGAGCTCGGCACCGATCGACCCGCCCGCGCCGGTGACGAGGACCACGCGATTGCCGAGCCACTCGCCCAGCCCCGCACTGTCGAGGACGACGGGATCGCGGCCGAGGAGATCGTCGAGTTCGACGTTGCGGATCGTGGTCAGCGCGAGGCGGCCGCTGATGAGGTCGTCGAACGACGGCACGGTGAGCGCCTCGACGCCGGCAGCAGCGCAAAGCTCAGCCACGCGGCGACGCACGACGTGATTCGCCGACGGCAAGGCGATGATCACCTTGCGCACGTCGTAACGGTCGCGCCAGCGACGCAGGTCGTCGATCGGGCCCAGCACGCGCACCTTGCGCAGCACCCGCCCCTGTTTCGTCTCGTCGTCGTCGAGGAAGCCCACGACGCGCCACTGCCGGCTGCGCGTGAGCTCCTTCGCCAGCCGTGCGCCGGCGTCGCCTGCCCCCACCACGAGCACCGGCTCGCCGAGCGCCTCGAGCGGACTGTAGAGTCGATGCTCCTTCCACACCCGATACGTGAACCGGCTGGCGGCCATGATGAAGACGAGCAGCACCGGATAGAAGACGAGCACGCTGCGCGGCACCACTGCGGTGATCTGCGCCATCACGAGCACGACCGGAATGAGCATGCCGCCCAGCACGCCGGCCGCGACCATGCGCTGCAGGTCCGGAATGCTCGCAAAGCGCCACAGGCCGCGGTACAGGCCGAGCGCCACGAAGATCGCCGCCTGCAGCGGCACCACCCAGGCGAGCGTGCTCCACATGTCGGCGAGATACGGCTCGCGCACGTCGAGGTTGAAGCGCAGGAGATACATCGCGACCCAGGCGAGGGCGGCCGCGCAGGTATCGTGGACGAAGACGAGCAGCGATCGCCCGTTGAAGAGGTATCGGGTCACGTCGTGGGTGCGCTCCGGCGCCAATGATAATCAATCGCCGCAAAGAGCAAGGCGTGCAGCGCGCACGCCGCGCCGAGCACCGGAAGGCCCCAGTGCGGAGCGACGATCTCGCACCACACCGCCGCGATCGCGCATCCGCTCATGAGCGCGCCGTAGATCGCGAGCGTGCCCGCGTGCCCCGCGCCCAGGCGATGCAGGCGCTGGTAGTAATGCGACCGGTGCGCCTCCCAGAAACGCTCGCCGCGCACGAGGCGACGGGTCAGCGTGGCGGTGGCGTCGGCCACGAACGGAAGGAAAACGAGGAGCGGAAACCACGTCGACCACGCGCCGGCGACGACGCCGCCGCTGCCGAACGCCGCGGCGAGGAAACCGATGGGCACTGCGCCCACGTCGCCGATGAACATGCGTGCCGGCGGCCGATTGACGACGAGCAGTGGCGCCGCCGCGGCGGCGAGCGCGAGCGGCACGCCAGCCGGCTCGCCACGCGCGAGAACGACCGCCCCGAAGGCGCCGAAGCCAACGATCGTCATGGCAACGGCGAGTCCATCGCTGCCGTCCATGAAGTTGTACAGGTTGAGCGCCCAGGCGACCGTCGCGGCCGTGACCAGCACGGCCCACCCGGGCAGCGCGAACGCGGCTCCCAGCAGCCAGGCAAACGCCAACGCGGCCGCGACGTGCACCACGAGTCGCACTCGAACCGCGACGCTACGGACGTCGTCGCGCAGCGACACCGCGGCGAGGAGCAGCCAGGGGCCGATCCACAACGCCGGCCGCAACCAGGGTGGCGCCGGAACCGCCAGCGCGAGTGGGATGAAGCCCAACCAAAGCGCCAGCCCGCCGGCGCGCGGGATCGACCCGACGTGGAGCGTGCGTCGATTGACTTCGGCCACGGGTGACCACGCCCGCCAGCGGGTGAGCAGCGCGACACCGATCGCCGCGAGTGCGGCCGCCACGACCACGACGAGGGGCATGGCGATCGTCACGCCAGCACCCTTCGCCGGGACGGCGGGCAGGACGCGGCCCGTGCCATGACCCCTGCAGAATCATGGACTTCCGTCTTCCCGGCGGGCCGCTGGCGGCGGACGAACGCGAGGGCAAATTCGGCCAAATCGAACGATGGATCCACGAACCCGGGCGCGCGTCCAAACAAGCCGATTTTATTATTGTTGATCAATCGGTTACAAGACACACCCGAGGCCGGGATGGAAGGTTCCACACGCCGATTGTGCGGGCGCTCGGCGCCCATTCACCGGCTTCCCTGTTGCTTTGGCACAACATGAAGCGGACGGGCCAGAGTCCGCGGCAGCTTCGCCTTGCCAGCGGACGGCGCGCTTTGGCAAAATGGACTGCAACTTCTCGCCAGATTAGAGAAGGTTCCGATGGCAGGCGCCAAAGGCTTCGAATCCTTGCCAATTTTATCCGTTAGAGGAGAGACTCCATGAATAAGAAGCTCGTCGCTGTCGCTGTCGCGGGCGTGCTTGCCGCCCCGCTGGCGGCGGAAGCGCAAACCGCGAACGTGACGTTGTACGGTCGCTTGAACCTGACGATGGAAGCCGTGAGTGGCCGCGCCGTCGATCCCAATATCCCGGCCACGGGCAACCAGATCCAGAACCGTACCGTCTATCGCGTGAGCTCGAACTCGTCGCGTCTGGGTGTGCGCGGCAGCGAAGCCCTCGGTGGCGGCCTGTCGGCGATCTTCCAGATCGAGTCGAACGTCTCGGCGGACACCGGTGGCGGTCTCCTCGGCACGCGCGAAACGTTCGTCGGCCTGCAAGGCCCGTGGGGTACGTTCAAGGTCGGTAACTTCCTCGCCCCGTACGACGACATCCACCCGATCTTCGGTAACGTCCCCACGCTGACGACGTCGATCCTGTCGACTGCCGCCCTCTGGGCGCAGGCGTCGCAGAGCAAGGGCAACGGCGGCTTCGACGCGCGGCTCGGCAACTCGATCCGCTACGATTCGCCGAACATGAAGGGCTTCGTGGGCTCGTTCCAGTTGTCCTCGCTCGACGCATCGAGCGGTCAAGGTGGCGTCACCTACGGCAATCAGGCAACGCAGCAGCGCCATGCCTACGTGATGTCGATGGGCGCGTACTACACCAATGGCCCATTCAAGGGGGGTGTCGCCTACGAAAACAACCAGAAGGTTCGCGGTCAGGGCCTCGACGACTGGGCGCTGTCGGCGGCGGCCAACTGGAACTTCGGCTTCATGAAGCTCGGCGGCGTGTACGAGCGGCTCGATTACGACACGGCCACGGGCAACCTGAAGCGCGACTTCTGGGGCGTGAGCGCAACCGTGCCGGTCGGCCCGGGCGAGCTCTATGGCTTCTATGGCAACGCGGGTGACGGCAAGGGTAATGCGGCCAACGGCACGACGATCGGCCAGCTCGTCAAGGGCGGCGGCACGGGTGCATCGCAGTGGGAAATCAGCTACACCTACGCGCTGTCGAAGCGGACACTGGCGTACACGGGCTTCGTGCAGACGCGTAACGACCAGAACGCCTTCTACAACTTCAACATCAATCCGTACAACGTGGCACCTGACGCCAACGCCAGTGGTTTCGTGGTTGGCCTGGTCCACTTCTTCTGATCATCACGGAAGAGGCAATCCGGGTCTCTCCCGGAAACGGTACTCGACGGGCGCTTCGGCGCCCGTTTTTTTTGCCGTTCACGCCCACGCAGGGGACCGGCTAGAATCCGCACATGGTCGATGCCTTCATCGTCGCGTTCGATCGCGCGCTGCGCACGCTGGGCGGCGTCGCGCAGCCGCAACGCCCCATTCCCGGCGCCGATATTCCCGCCGCCGATCTCTCCGACGGCGAGCGTCGGCTCGCAGGCGCGTTGATGCGCGTGAATCACACGGGCGAGGTCTGCGCGCAGGCGCTGTACGCGGCGCAGGCGCTCGTGGCACGGGACCCCGACATCCGCGGCCGCTTCGCGCAGGCGGCTCGGGAGGAGGAGGACCATCTCGCGTGGACGCAGCAGCGCCTGCGCGAACTCGACGCGCACACGTCGTCGCTCAATCCGCTGTGGTACGCCGGCGCCTTCGGCATCGGCACGCTGGCCGGCCTTGCGGGCGATCGGGTGAATCTCGGCTTCGTCGTCGAAACCGAGCGCCAGGTCGAAGAGCACCTCACGACGCACCTCGACCGCCTGCCCGATCGCGACCAGAAGAGCCGCGCCATCGTCGATACGATGCGTGCCGACGAGGCGCGCCACGGGGCGATGGCGCAGGAAGCGGGCGCGCTGGCGCTGCCACCTCCCGTGCCGACGCTCATGCGCATGGCCGCCGACGTCATGCGTGCCGTCGCGTTTCGCGTATAGTCACGCGCGGCGCCGTGGCGCCGCCTCCACCACCCCCACCGACGTTCGACGATGACGACCTTTCGCCACGCCGCCCCCCTGCTGCTCGCCATCGCCCTTGCCGCGCCGGCGCATGCCCAACCGCAGCAGGTCAAGCCACCGGTCTCGACGTACGGTGTCGATGTCGGGACCCGAATGACGACGATCCCGGGCATGCCCGCCGGCGGCATGGGCGCGATGGCGGGAATGATGATGCCGGCCGGCGTCGGCGCGCCGCAAAAGGAACTGTGGCTGGGCTTGCGCTCGTCGCAGCGTGCGGCCGGGACCCCCGAGGCACAACACGCGATTCCGCCCGGCATGGCGATGGGCCCGTCACTGCCGCTCGTGGGTCGTGCCCCGACACGACCCGGCCAGGTCGAGGATGACCACGAGACAGCGCCGGAAAAGCCCAAGGCGCGCATGCTCGTCTACTGGGGTTGTGGCGAGACGATCCGACCGGGCCAACCCAAGATCGCCGACACCGAAAAGATGTCGCTGGCCGAGTTCGGCGAGGCACTCGCCGGCCGCTCTCCCCCCGAGCGCTGGAGCGCGCAGCGCAATGCCCAGCTCGTCTGGCCGAACGAGCGCGAGAAGACGCCCGTGCCCGCGAACGCCCGGCTCGCCGGTGAGCAACTCGTTCGGGGCAACGCCACACCCGACATCAAGTTCACGATCGGCGACAAGCAGGACTTCATGGCGCCGATGGAGGTCACGGCGACCGGGGCCATCGAGGGCCCGGTCGCGCTGTCATGGGCGCCGATTGCAACCGCGCAGGGTTATTTCATCCAGGCCATGGGCTTTCGTCAGAACCAGGGCGAGATGATCATCTGGACGTCGAGCGAGCTGCAAGACACCGGATGGGGCCTGATGACGTGGCTGCCCAACGACTTCCGGCAGCGCATGATCGGCGAGAAGGTCATTTTCGGCCCGGCGGTCACCTCGTGCACGATTCCACGCGGGATCTTCACCGGCGTCGAGGGTGCCATGGTCAACGGCATCGCCTACGGCGAGGAGTTGAACCTCGCGCATCCGCCGCGCCCCGCGGATCCCAAGGTGGCGTGGGAGCCGGTCTGGGCCGTCAAGCTGCGCGTCAAGTCGGTCGGGATGACGCCCCTGGGCATGGATGCGGGAGGCGATCGCGGCGAGGCGCGACGCAGCGACGATCGCGCCCCGCCCGGTGGCGCGGCGCCGGCCGCCGCATCCAAGCCAGCCAATCCCGCCGACGACGCCGCCGAAGCGCTGAAGGGATTGCGCAAGCTCCTGCCGTTCTGACGCACGCCCGACCGTCGCGGGTCGCGGGCACGCGGCAGCGAACGTCACGCCGGATTGGCGTCGCGGTGGCGCGCGATCAGCGCGCGCAGCGCGTGCAATCGTGCCGCGCGCACCGCGGCGGCGATCCGCGTCGACACGTCTTCGGTCGTGGCCGCTTCGCGGGCACGAACCGCGCGCGCGATGGCACCGGCATCGACACCCCGGACCGCGGCGAGGGCGTCGCGAAAGACGCGCGCAGGCAGGTACGACGCCGGCGCCCCCGGCCGCGAACAGGCGTCGGCGGCGCAGGCGTCGAGCAGGATGTCCAGGTGGTGTGGTCGGCGCAGCGCGTCCGCGGCGACGAGGACGTCGAGGATGGTGGCCGCGCGCAACTCCGCGGCGCGATGCACGACCCCGTGCTGGCGGGCGACGAGGAGCGCGGCGTCACGACAATCCTGCGGCACGCGCAGTCGTCGCGACAGCGCGTCGGCCAGGCGCGCGCTGCGCTGCTCGTGGGCGTGATGCCGGGGCCAGCGGAACGGGTCGGTGGCCGCCTTGCCGAGGTCGTGCGTGAGGATCGCGTAGCGCGCGGGGAGCGAGAGCGCGTGCCGGGCCGCCCAGTCGAGCGCCTGCAGCAGGTGCACGCCGGCATCGACCTCGGGATGCGGTTGCGGTGGCTGCGGGACGCCGAAGAGGCCCTCGACCTCGGGTAACAGGGAAGCGAGCGCCCCGCAGTCGCGCAGCACCGTCAACATCCGGGACGGGTTCGGCTCCATGAGTCCGCGCGCGAGTTCCTGCCAGACGCGTTCGGCGGCGAGGGTGGCGAGCTCGCCCGAAGCGACGAGCGAGCGCATCAGTGCCTCGGTCGCCGGCGCCACCGCAAAGTCGAAGCGGGCGGCAAAGCGCGCGACACGCAGGACACGCAGCGGATCTTCGGCAAACGCGGGCGACACGTGCCGCAACACACCCGCCGCAAGGTCGGCGACACCGCCGAAAGGATCGATGAGGACCCCCGATTCGCTTCGCGCCATGGCATTGATGGTGAGGTCGCGCCGCGCGAGATCCTCGGCGAGCGTCACGTCGGGCGAGGCAAAGAACTGGAAGCCCCGATACCCCTCGCCATGCTTGCGCTCGGTCCGGGCGAGCGCGTACTCCTCGTGCGTCTCGGGGTGCAGGAACACCGGGAAGTCGCGCCCCACCGGTCGAAAGCCCGACGCCATCATCATCTCGGGCGTGGCGCCGACGACGACGAAGTCGCGATCGATCACCGCGCGCCCGAGCAACTCGTCACGCACCGACCCGCCCACGCGATAGATCTCGACGGGCTGCGGCAACGCCCGCGCCATGACCATCGCCCGTCGCTAGCGGCCGCTGCGCACGCGCAGGACGTCGAAGATGGTGCGTCGGGCCGCCGGCGCGAGGTACAGCGGCGCGATCGCTTCGAGCGCCGCAGGCTCGATGCCGAAGACCGTCGGGAAGGCACAGGCACAGACGTTGTCGACCTGCATCGACAGGAGGTTGTCGCGGCTCATGAGGCGCCCGGGCAGGATCTCGAGCACGGCGGCCTGCAACCGGGACAACGCGGGCCCCAGCGCGAGAATGGGACGCTCGTTGCCGGTCACGGCACCCGCATACGACACGAGTTCGCGCAGCGTGTATGCCTTGGGTCCGCACAGGTCGTAGCGCGCACCGACCGTGAGGTCCGTGGTGAGCGCATGCGCGAAACAATGCGCGACGTCAGCCACGTGGATCGGCTGGAAGCGGGCGCCGGCACCGGCGAGCGCGATGACGGGCAACGTGGCCGACAGGCGGGCGAAGGTATTGAGGAAGCGATCGCCAGGGCCGAAGATCACCGACGGGCGAAAGACCGTCCACGCCATGCCCGACGCCGTCACGATCGCTTCCGCTTCGGCCTTGCTGCGCTGGTAGCGCGACGGCGCATCGGCGGCCGCGCCCAGCGCACTCATGTGCAGGAGTCGGGGAACGCCTGCCGTCGTGCACGCCGCCACGAGCTTGCGCGCGAGTTCGACGTGGACCCGCTCGAACGTCTCGCGACCCACGGGATCGAGGATCCCCACGAGATTGACGACCGCACCCGCACCGCGCACCAGACGGTCGAGGACCGCAGCGTCGTGCACGTCCGCCTCGACGACGTCGACGGTGGGCAGGAGGATGAGATGTTTTGCGCTCTCGCGCCGGCGCGTGGGCACGATCACGCGCCGCCCAAGCGCCGACAGACGGGCCACGACGTGGCTTCCGACAAAACCGCTACCGCCGAGGACGACGACGCTGTCTTGCGCCATGGCTGTCACTGCACGCTCGGCAGCGCGGCGCTCGCCACCGTCGCGCCGCGGGGCCCGATGATGCCGAGCATCGCCGACAACGGTTTGGAAGCGCTGTTGAACGCCTGCCGATACATCTGTGCGTTGGCGAGAACCTTCTTCACGTAGTCACGCGTTTCGTTGAAGGGAATCGTCTCGACCCAGATCGCGCCCTCGAGCGGAGTCGCCGGGCGCCACGCCTGCGCCCGCCCTGGCCCGGCGTTGTACGCCGCGGCGGCAAGCGCCGGCATGCCGTCGAGCCGATCGAGCCAGTACTTGAAGTAGAACGCGCCGAACTGCGTGTTGACCTGCGCTTCGCCGATCTGCCTCGGCCGGTAGTCGTCCTGGTTCATCTTCTTCGCCACCCAGCGCGCGGTCCCGGGCATGAGCTGCATCAACCCCACCGCGCCGGCCGACGACACGATGTCCACGATGAAACGTGATTCCTGGCGCGCGATGCCGTACAGGAGCGCCACGTCGATCGCATTGGCGCGCGCCGCCGCGTCGAACTCGTCGCGGTACGGAGCGAGGTAGCGCAACGCGAAGTCGTGTCGCGACTGCGTGCGCTCCGCGGTGTTGATCGCGCGATCGTAGAGCCCGGCACGCCGCGCATACTCGGCGGCGAGCAGAAGGTCGTCGTCGGCGAGGCCGCGAACGACGTAGTACCACTCGCGGACCGATTCGGCGCGCATGTCGAGTTGGGCGAGCTTGACCACCCGGCGCACCGCGGGACGCGCACCGAAAGCCGTCAGATCCGCCGCCGCGGGTGCGAGCGGCTGGCTCGCCGGCACCGCGAAGGCCTCACCGAGCGCCTCCGCTGCGAGCATGCCGTAGAAGTTGGGCTCGACCGCAAGTGTGCCAAGGAGCGCGCGACCCTCTTCGGTCTTGTCCGCGGCGAGGAGTGATCGCGCCTGCCAGTAGCGCCACGCGCTCTCCTGCTGCTGCGCCGCCGGCATCGCCGCGATCGCGGCGCTCACGTCGCCCCAGGCCTGCGCGCGCAGCGCGGCACGCACGCGCCACGCGTGCGCGTCGGCAGAGAGGCTCAGCGCATCGCCGGCCTCGCGAAAATAGTCGTTGGCGGCCGGATCGAGGCGGCGTGCGGCGTGGTAGGCGAGGCGGGCGTTGCCGTAGCGACGATCGGCGGTGGGGAGCTTGTCGCGCCACTTCACCCACGGCGCGCGCGCCGCGGCCGGATCGACGCGTGCGGCACGCTCCAGCGCGTAGAGCGCAAGCTCGCGCTCGCTCGCGGAGTTCCACGCGAAGCGGCCCTTGCCGAGCGCAGCCACCGGATCCTTCGTGATGTCGCGAAAATCCTGGTCGGTCAGGCGCTCGGAGCCCGGCAGGCTGCCACCGAGCGCCTGTGCGAGACGCACGTTGTTGGCCTCGCTCGCGAGGCGCATCCGCGCGCGACGATCCGCGGACGTGAGCGTGCCGCGGGCGAAGAGCGCGGCAAAGGCGGGCTCGCACGCGTCCGGGGTGGTGGCGCCGGTGAGCCACAGCGGAACCGCGGCCGCCAGGGCCCCGTCGCCGTCGCGCTGCCACTTGTACTGGATGGTGTAGCAGGCGAGTTCGACGTCGTCGCTGCCCTGGGACGCCTCGGCGTCGGTGCCGAATTGCTCCCACAGCGCCTTGCGGCCGAGCGACTTCAGCCAGTCCGCGCGCAGGCGATCGGCGAGCGGGGTTCCGGCGTGGCGCTCGACAAAGGCGTGCACGGCCTCCGGGGACGCGTCGTCGAGCCCGAGCTTCAACTGCCAGTAGGCGACGTACGGCGCAAGGACGTGGCGATCGAGCCGCTTGGCGAGTGTCGCGAGCTTGGCCCGATCGCCCTTCTCGAAGGCGGCACGCGCGGCGAGGAAGTCGCCGTCGGTTTGTGCGAATGCCGGCGCGACGACGACGAGCGCGGCAACGGCGACCACCGCGCGACGGACGCTGCGCCGCGGCTGCGAGGTTCGCAGCCGCGCGACGACGCGGGCCACGAGTGCACCCGAGGATTGCAGTGGGTTCATGGGTCGATTGTGGCCGACCGGTCGCGCCATTTCAAGGACGGACGTCATTCGCGGGCGCAACGAGGCCTCGTGCCGCCTTCAACGCGCGGCAGGCGTCGACCCCGATGCTAAGATCACGCCGCATCGCGTACGACCGGACGCGGAGGATCGATGGCACAGCGCAAGGCGGCGCCCCTCGTCGGTGTCGTGATGGGCAGCGATAGCGATTGGGACATCATGCGGCACGCCGTCGCGCAGCTCGATGGCTTCGCCATCCCCAATGAGCCCCGCGTCCTGTCGGCGCACCGCATGCCCGACGACATGTTCGAGTACGCGGAAGACGCGCTTCCCCGCGGCTTGCGCGCGATCATCGCCGGCGCCGGCGGTGCCGCGCACCTTCCGGGCATGCTGGCGGCCAAGACGACGGTACCGGTCCTGGGCGTTCCCGTGCCCTCGAAGTACCTGCGCGGCGAGGACTCGTTGCTGTCGATCGTGCAGATGCCCAAGGGCATTCCGGTGGCCACGTTCGCGATCGGGGAGGCCGGGGCGGCCAACGCCGCGCTCTTCGCGATCGCGCTCATCGCGGCCACCGATCCCGTCGTCGCCCGCAAGCTCGCCGCCTTCCGCCAGAAGCAGACGCTCGCCGCGCGCGCCATGCGGGTCCCGCCTGCCGCGTAGCATGGCGACGATTGCGCCAGGTGGGTGGCTCGGATTGCTGGGCGGCGGCCAATTGGGGCGCATGTTCTGCCTCGCCGCGCAGAGTCTCGGTTACAAGGTCGTGGTGCTCGATCCCGCGGCCGGTGGACCCGCGGCGAGCGTCGCCGAGCGCCACATCGCGGCGGGCTACCTCGACGCCAAGGGCCTCGCCGAGCTCGCCCAGGCCGCAGCGGCCACCACGACGGAGTTCGAGAACGTCCCGGCCGCCGCCCTCGATTTCCTCGCCAATTCGGTGCGCGTGGCACCGGCCGCGTCCAGTGTGGCGATCGCGCAGGATCGCATCAGCGAGAAGACGTTCCTGCGCGGCAACGGCTTTGCGGTCGCGCCGTTCGCCGTGCTGCGCACCGAGGCGGATTTCGCGACGCTCCCCGACGATCTTTTCCCCGGCATCGTGAAGAGCGCGCGCCTGGGCTACGACGGCAAGGGACAGGCGAGCGTCGACGACGTCGACGCGACGCGCGCGGCCTGGCGGGCGCTGGGGAGCGCGCCGTGCGTGCTCGAGCGCCGCGTGGCACTCGCCTGCGAGATCTCGGTGGTCGTCGCGCGCGATGCCTCCGGCACGCTCGCGACGTGGCCGGCAGCCGAGAACCGGCATCGCGATGGCATTCTCGACGTCTCGATCGCACCGGCGCGCCTGGATGCGGCGCGGGTCGCGGCGGCACGCGAGATCGCGACGGGCGTCGCGAGCGCCCTTGCCTACTGCGGCGTGCTGTGCGTGGAGATGTTCGTCACCGATGACGACGAACTCCTCGTGAACGAGATCGCGCCGCGCCCGCACAACAGCGGACACTACACGATCGACGCCTGCGTCACGTCGCAGTTCGAGCAGCAGGCGCGCGTGCTCGCCGGCCTGCCGTTCGGCGACACGCGCCAGCACACGCCGGCGGTGATGGTGAATCTCCTGGGCGACATCTGGTTCGACGACGCGACGGCGACGACGCCGCGAGAGCCGGACTGGAACGCGGTGCTGCGCCACCCCGCCGCCAAGCTCCACCTGTACGGCAAGGCGCAGCCGCGCCGCGCGCGCAAGATGGGGCACGTGACCTGCCTGGGCGCGACGATCGACGACGCGCTCGCCACCGCACGGGCGATCCGCCGCGACCTTGGAATCAGCGGCACGCTGTGACCCGCCGCCACGCGCGGGGAACGGCCGCGCACGCAACTACTCGGCAAAATTGAGCCAGCCGGTGATGATGTACTTGTGCTGGGTCGGCGAGACCACGCCGGCGTGGGCGTGCGTGAAATCGGACGGCCAGATGAGGGTGCGTCCGCGCCTGGCATCGAAGGTGTGCTGCTGATAGGTGAAGTGCGTGCCGCCGCCATCGGTGACATCGTTGAGGAACGTCATCCACACGAGCATGCGCGTCGTCGTGGCGAGGCTGCTGCGCTCGAAGTGCTCGAGCTTGAAGCCGCCCCCGGGGCGGTAGTGCTGGAGGATCGGCGACTCGGTCATCCGGTAGATACCGACCTGCCGCAGGAGCGGATGCTGCGCCGTGTACTGGTCCAAACAAACCTTGAGCGCCGCCATGTAGTCCGGGATCCCGTATTCGTCCTGCATCGACGCGGGTATCGCGGAGACGAAGACGTCGAACGAGTCCTTCTTGGCGGTATCCACGACGGCACGGTCCCCCTTGGACATGGCGCCGCGCTTCACGAGACCCTGCCGGTCGCACGCGCGATGCAAGGCGACAAGACGCTCGCAAATCTCGGAATCGACACGGAAATCACCGACGAACTGCATCAGCCACCCCCTCGCCCGGCCACGCTACTTCGCTCCCTCGTCTTCACCGCGTCGCGTCGCGATTGCGGCGAGCACCTCGCGGCGCATCTCGTCGTCGAGCAGCGACCACACGGCGATCTCATCGAGCGTGCGCAGGCAGCCGGTGCACAGCCCCGAATCATCGTCGATGTGGCACAGGTTGCGGCACGGCGACGGCACGCCGGGCGGCGGTGGGTCGTTGGCGGAGCTCATCGGCGCGTCGGGGCGCGCTCGCCATCGAACCAGGCGAGTGCCCGATCGACGATGCGACGCAATACGCGCCAGACCCGCGGCACGAGCCAGACGGTCAGCAACACAAGGAGCACGAGCACCGCGAGGGCGACGAGCGGATGCGCGAAGGCGAGCCACAGCACGGCCCCGACGGTGAGATCCTCGCCGAACGACGCGGTCCAGTTCGACACCGGTTCCGGCGACGTGTTGATGAGCGCGCGGCTGCCCGACTTCGCAAGGTGGCTGCCGGCCGCGAGCGACCCGCCGACGATCGCGGCCGCGAGCATCATCGCCGGGGGCGAATCGCCGAACACGCCGGCCGCGAGCAGTGCGCCGGCGGGAATGCGGATCGCCGTCTGGACGAGGTCCCACATCGAATCCACGCCGGGAATCTTGTCGGCGAAGAACTCGACGAAGCACATGAACCCCGACGCGGCGAGGACGAGCGGATGCGCGAGGACCGCAAGCCCCGACGGCAGGTCCACCCAGCCCAGGTACCCCACGCCGCCGACGATGAAGAGCACAGCATAGAGCCGAAGTCCGCTCGCCCAGCCGACGGCTGCCGCCAGGGCGACGAGCTGCATCGTATCGAAGGCAGCGGCGCTGCCGCTCATCGCTTCCTCGCGGCGAGTTCCACCGGTACCCACGCGGCGGGTCGCTTGTCGAGGAAGGCGGCAACCCCTTCCTTGCCCTCGGGCGAGGCGCGCACGCGCGTGATGAGCTCGACGGTATCGGCGATGAGTTCGGCGTCGATCGCCTGCCCGGCGACCCGCCGGATGAGCAGCTTGCCTTCGCGCTGCGCGACGGGCCCCGCAGCGAGGAGCGAGCGCAGGATCGCATTCACACGATCGTCGATCTCACCGATCGGGACGATGTCGTGCACGAGACCGATGCGGTACGCCTCGGCGGCATCGAAGCGTTCGGCGCTCAGAAAATAGCGCCGGGCCGCGCGCGCGCCGATCGCCTCGACGACGTACGGCGAGATCGTGGCCGGAACGAGCCCGAGCCTTGCTTCCGACAGCGCGAACGTCGCCTCCGCCGCGGCGATCGCGATGTCGCAGCAGGCGACGAGACCGACGCCACCGCCGAAAGCGGCGCCGTGCACGCGGGCGAGGGTGGGCTTCGGACACTCGTCGATGCTGCGCAGCATCCGTGCAAGGTCGGCGGCGTCGGCGCGGTTTTGCGCCGTGTCGTAGCTTGCCATCGCCCGCATCCAGTTGAGGTCGGCTCCCGCGCAAAAGCTCGGCCCGGTGCCGGCGAGGACCACGGCGCGCACCTGCGGATCGGCACCGAGTTCGCCGAACGCGGCGGAAAGCTCGGCGACGACCACCTCGTTGAAGGCGTTGTGCAGCTCGGGACGCTGCAGCGTGACCGTCGCCACACCGAGGTGGCGCGCGACGGCCAGGGTCGTGTACGCGGCCACGCTCAAAACGCGCCTTCGGCGAGCCAGCGCTCGATCTGGTCGAAGCGATCCACGCCCCAGAACGGCTCACCGTCGACGACGAAGAACGGCGATCCGAAGACGCCCGCGGCAATCGCGCGATCGACCTCCGCCTTCAATGCGTCCTTGATCGCCGGCTCGTCGATCGCCGCGCGGGCCGCCGCCGCATCGAAGCCGGCAGCACCCACCGCGGCAGCGGCAACGTCCGGCTGCGAGATGTCGTGCCCGTCGACGAAGAAGGCGCGATACAGCGCCTGCGCAGCGCGGACACCTTGCGCGGGGTCGCGCTGCTTCGCCCACAGCATCATCCGTGACGGGACCTGCGCCGCGATCGGAAAGACGTCCGGCATCCGGTAGGGGATGCCGTGGAAGCGCGCACTGCGCGCGAAATCGCGTATCGCGTACGGCCCCTTGACCGGAACCTGCGTCAGCGGCAGCGCTCCGGTCTGTCGAAAGACGACGCCCAGCAGCATCGGGTGCCAGTCGACGCTGCGATCGTGGCGACGCGCGAGGGCCTCGATCATCTCCGAGCCGAGGTAGCCGTACGGTGACGAGAAGTCGAAATAGAAATCGATGGGAGCCTTGGCGTTCATGGGTGCGTCCGCTGTCGCTGTGAAAACCCGAAGTCACGCCACGAGGGCGCGACCGATGACGAGCCGCTGGATCTCGCTCGTGCCTTCGTAGATCTGGCAGACGCGCACGTCGCGATAGATGCGTTCCACCGGAAAGTCGCGCACGTAGCCGTAACCACCGTGGATCTGGATCGCTGCCGAGCATACGCGCTCGGCCATCTCCGAGGCAAAGAGCTTGGCCATCGACGCTTCCTGCAAGCACGGCAGGCCGGCATCGCGCAGCGCCGCGGCGTGCCAGACCAGTTGCCGCGCGGCCTCGATGTCCACCGCCATGTCGGCCAACTTGAAGTTGACCGCCTGGTGCTCCGCGATGCGCTTGCCGAAGCTCGATCGCTCGCGCGCGTAGGCGAGCGCGGCATCGAGCGCGGCGCGCGCCATCCCGACCGCCTGCGCCGCGATCCCGATGCGGCCCGCCTCGAGGTTGGCGAGCGCGATGCGGTAGCCGTTGCCCTCGGCACCCAGGAGATTCTCGGCGGGGACCTCGCAGTCCTCGAAGACGATCTGCGCGGTATCCGACGCGCGCTGCCCCAGCTTGTCCTCGACGTGCGCAACGACGTAACCGGGCGTCGCCGTCTCGACCACGAAAGCCGAGATGCCGTGCTTGCCCGCGGCCTTGTCGGTCACCGCAAAGACGATCGCCACGTCCGCGTTCTTGCCGGTGGTGATGAACTGCTTGACGCCACGCAGCACGTAACGATCGCCCTGGCGCCTCGCCTGCGTCGTGAGCGCGCCCGCGTCGGAGCCGACGGCGGGCTCGGTGAGGCAGAAGCAGCCGAGGCGCGCACCGCGCGCGAGCGGCGCCAAGTAACGCGCCTTCTGCGCGCTGGAGCCGAAGGCGGCGAGCGGCCCGCACACCACCGAATTCTGCACGCTGACGATCGTCGACGTCGCGCCGTCGCCGGCGGCGATCTCCTCGAGCGCGACCGCGAGCGACACGTAATCGAGCCCGGCACCCCCGTCGGCTTCCGGCACCACCATGCCCAGCGCACCGAGCTCGCCGAGTGCAACGAGTTCGGCGCGCGGGAAATGCCCCTCGCGATCCCAGCGCGGCGCGTTCGGCAGCAGCCTCTCCTGCGCGAACGCACGCAGCGTGTCGCGCACGAGCGTCTGTTCGGGTGTCAGCAGCATGGCTTCCCGGTGCCGCCGTCGCTACGCCATCTCGATCGCCATCGCGGTGGCCTCGCCACCGCCGATGCACAGCGTGGCCACGCCACGCCTGCCGCCGTGCTTGCGCAGTGCACCGAGGAGCGTCACGACGATGCGCGCTCCCGAGGCGCCGATCGGATGGCCGAGCGCGCAGGCACCGCCGTGCACGTTGACCCGGTCGTGCGCGAGTCCGTGCTCGCGCATGGCGGCCATCGTCACCACCGCGAACGCCTCGTTGATCTCGAAGAGGTCGACGTCCGCAGAGTGCCAGCCGGTCTTGCGGTAGAGCTTCGCGATGGCGCCGACCGGGGCGGTCGAGAACCAGGCGGGCTCCTGCGCGTGCGTGGCGTGGGCGACGATCGTGGCGAGCGGCGTCACGCCCCGCCGCTCGGCTTGCGAGCGGCGCATGAGCACGAGTGCGGCGGCCCCGTCGGAGATCGAGCTCGAGTTCGCCGCGGTCACGGTGCCGTCCTTGCGAAACGCCGGCTTGAGCGTCGGGATCTTGTCGGGGCTCGCCTTGGCTGGCTGCTCGTCGTGGTCGATGCGGATCTCACCCTTGCGCGTGGTCACCGTGACCGGCTCGATCTCCCAGGCGAAGGTCCCATCCTCGTTCGCCTGCAACGCCCGGCGCAGCGAGGCGATGGCAAAGGCATCCTGCTCGGCGCGCGTGAAGGCGTACTTCGCGGCGCAGTCCTCGGCGAAGGTGCCCATGAGGCGGCCCTTGTCGTAGGCGTCCTCGAGACCGTCGTAGAACATGTGATCGAGCGCCTGCTGGTGACCCATGCGGTAGCCGGCGCGCGCCTTGGGCAGAAGGTACGGCGCATTGGTCATGCTCTCCATGCCGCCGGCGACGATCACGTCCGCGCTGCCGGCGACGAGCGCGTCGTGCGCGAGGATCGCCGCTTCCATCGCCGACCCGCACATCTTGTTGACCGTCGTGCAGCCGACCGCGAGTGGCAACCCGGCCTTGAGCACCGCCTGGCGCGCCGGCGCCTGACCTTGGCCCGCGGCGAGCACGCAGCCCAGGATCGCCCGCTCGACGTCTTCCGGCCGCAGCCCGGCACGCGCCACGGCGGCGCGGACCGCCACCGCGCCCAGGTCACTCGCCGTCAGTGCGGCGAAATCACCCTGGAACCCCCCCATCGGCGTGCGTGCCGCGCCGACGATGACGACGGGATCGTTGTCCATGTTCGCTACCTTCCTCGCGGCGTCGACCGCGCTCTGCCCTGCCGTCACTTCGTTTCGTGGAACAGCTCGCGCCCGATCAGCATCCGGCGGATCTCGCTCGTGCCGGCACCGATCTCGTAGAGCTTGGCGTCGCGCCACAGGCGCCCGGTGGGAAACTCGTTGATGTAGCCATTGCCGCCCAACGCCTGGATCGCCTCGCCCGCCATCCACGTCGCCTTCTCCGCCGCGTAGAGGATCGCACCTGCGGCGTCCTTGCGCGTGGTCTCGCCGCGGTCGCACGCCGCGGCCACCGCGTAGACGTACGCCTTGCAGGCCATCATCGTCGAGTACATATCGGCGATCTTGCCCTGCATCAGCTGAAACTCGCCGATCGGCTGACCGAACTGCGAGCGTTCGTGGACGTAGGGAAGCACGACGTCCATGCACGCCGCCATGATGCCGAGCGGCCCCGCGGCGAGCACGGCGCGCTCGTAGTCGAGCCCGCTCATGAGCACGCGCACGCCGTCGCCTTCGCGGCCGAGGACGTTGTCCACCGGCACTTCGCAGTCGCTGAACACGAGCTCGCAGGTATTGCTGCCACGCATCCCGAGCTTGTCGAGCTTCTGCGCGGTGGTGAAGCCGCGCATCCCCTTCTCGATCAGGAACGCGGTGATGCCCCGCGCTCCCGCCTGCACATCGGTCTTCGCGTACACGACGAGCGTATCGGCGTCGGGGCCATTGGTGATCCACATCTTGTTGCCGTTCAGCAGGTAGCGATCGCCCTTGCGATCGGCGCGCAGACGCATCGACACGACGTCGGATCCCGATCCGGGCTCGCTCATCGCGAGCGCGCCGACGTGCTCGCCGCTGATGAGCCTGGGCAGGTAGCGACGCTTCTGCGCTTCGCTGCCGTTGCGCCGGATCTGGTTGACGCACAGGTTCGAATGCGCGCCGTACGACAGGCCGACCGCCGCCGATGCCCGCGAGATCTCCTCCATTGCCACGCAGTGCGCGAGATAACCCATGTGGGTGCCGCCGTACGTTTCCTCGACCGTGATGCCGAGCACGCCGAGATCGCCCATCTTGCGCCAAAGGTCCGACGGGAACGCATTGGAGCGGTCGATCTCCGTGGCGCGCGGCGCGATCTCGGCCGCTGCAAAGGCGCGCACCGTGGCGCGCAGCATGTCGATCGTCTCGCCTTGTGCGAACGAGAGCGAAGGGAAATCCAGCATGGGTGGCCTCCTGGTCGCCGTCATCGATGCGCCTTCGCGCAGGTCATGCCGTGCCACCCGCCGCACGCGGGCACGGCTCCGTCACCGCCTGCGGCGTCGGCGTCGATATATTACGCTTACGTAAACGTCAATCGTGCGCCTCACCGGCCGCGCTCCGCGAGCGGCACCGGCGCCGCACGCCCGCCACCCTCCGCGCGCAGGCGGCGGCGGCAATCCCGCTCGACACTCGCGATCTCGGCGAGCACCGCGTCGATGTCCTCGCGCTGCTGCACGAGTCGTGCGCGACGCAAGGCGAGCACTTCGAGGAACTTCGCGAGCTGCGCGCGCTCGTTGCGCGACACCTCGTAGAGGTCCAGGAGCTCGCGGATCTCGAACAGGCTCAAGCCGAGCCGCTTGCCGCGCAGGATGAGCTTCAATCGCACCCGCTCGCGCTCGCGGTAGACGCGCAAGCGCCCACGCCGCTCGGGAGCGAGCATGCCCTGATCCTCGTAGAAGCGGATCGTCCGGGTGGTGAGGGCAAACTCGTGGGCGAGCGCGGAGATCGTGTACGTCGCGTCGCTTGCGGGTGCGGCGCGTTGCGCGGAAGGAGGTGGCATGGGTGGAATGCAGCACCACGGCGAGGGCGGGCCGCAGGTCACGATACCATATCGGGTCCCCGCCCGAAGATCGCGATGTCCGTCTCCGCCGAAGCCCTCCTCGACTACCCCGTCGCCACGCCTCCACCGCCGGGAACCGTCGTCCGCATCGCGCCGTCGATCCTGTGGTTGCGCATGCCGCTGCCCTTCGCGCTCGACCACGTCAACCTGTGGCTCGTCGAAGGCGCCGACGGCTGGACGCTCATCGACACGGGCTACGGCGATGCGCCGACCCGCGAACTCTGGGAGCGACACTTCACCGACTCGCTGGGTGGCCTGCCGATCGTGCGCATCGTCGCGACGCACTGCCATCCCGACCATCTCGGCAATGCGGCGTGGCTTGCGCAGCGCTTCGGCGCCGCCGTGACGATGACGCTGAGCGAGTTCCTCACCGCGCACGCGATCTGCGACGAGCGTGCCGGACACGCCCGCGCCGACACGGGCGAGCTCTTCCGCCGGCACGGGATGAGCGACACCGACCTCGCCGCGCTCGCCGCCCGCGGCAATCACTATCGCAACGGCGTTCCGACGCTGCCGACGACACTCGAGCGCATCCAGCACGATGACGTGGTCGGTGCGGGGAACCTCGACTTCCGGGTGATCACCGGCTACGGCCACTCGAACGAGCACGCGTCGCTGCACGCCGCAGCGGCGGGCGTGCTCGTCTCCGGTGACATGCTGCTGCCACGCATCAGCACCAACGTGTCGGTCTGGCCGTCCGACCCCAACGGCGATCCGCTCGGGCGCTTCCTCCATTCGATCGACGCGTTCACCGCATTGCCCGCCACGACACTCGTTCTGCCGTCGCACGGCCTGCCGTTTCGCGGAATCGCCACGCGCGTCGCGCAGCTGCGGGCGCATCACGATGCACGCCTGGCCGAACTGGTCGCGGCGATCGACTCTGCGCCGGTGCCCATGTCCACCGCCGACGTCGTGCCGATCCTCTTCCGCCGCGCGCTCGACGTCCACCAGCGCTTCTTCGCCATGGGCGAGGCGCTCGCGCACCTCAATCACCTGTGGCGACACGGCCGCATCCGGCGACTGCGCAGCGCCGCCGGCACGTACCGATTTGCGCGCACGGACGCCACGTAATACCGTAACCACCGCAACCCCACAGACCGAGGAAGGCACGATGTCCACACCCTCCGCCACTCCGACCCCCGATCCGCTCGCCGTCGCGCAGTCACTCGCCGCCGCGGCAAAGAAGAGCGCCAAGGTGATGAGCGAGTTCACGGCCCGCAATGCGCAGGCCGGCGGCGCATTGCCCGCCGACGAGTTGGGCCTCGGACAGGCGTTCATGGAGCTCGCGGCGCAGATGCTCGCCAATCCGGCCAAGCTCGCCGAGTCGCAGTTGAACCTGTGGTGGGACTACATGAACCTGTGGCAGGGATCCCTGCTCCGGCTCGCCGGCCACGATGCAACGCCGGCCGCGCTCCCCGCGCAGGGGGACAAGCGCTTCAAGCACGAGGATTGGCACGAGCACTTCCTCTTCGACTACATCAAGCAGAGCTACCTCATCACCGCGCGCTGGATGCACGAGCAGGTGGCAAGCGTCGAGGGCCTGCCCGAGCACACCAAGAAGAAGGTCGACTTCTTCACGCGGCAGTACATCGATGCGCTCGCCCCGTCCAATTTCGCGCTGACCAATCCCGAGGTCTTCCGTGAGACGGTGGCTTCCGGCGGCCAGAACCTCGTCAAGGGGCTGAACAATCTCCTGGACGACATCGAGCGCGGCGGTGGACGGCTGCGCATCTCGATGACCGATCCCAAGGCCTTCGAACTCGGTGTCAACATCGCGACGACGCCAGGCAAGGTCGTCTTCCAGAACGACCTCATCCAGCTCATCCAGTACGAGCCGGCGACCAAGAAGGTGTGGAGGCGGCCGCTCCTCGTGATCCCGCCGTGGATCAACAAGTACTACATCCTCGACTTGCGCGAGAAGAACTCCTTCCTGCGCTGGGCCGTCGGCGAGGGCATGACGACGTTCGTCGTCTCGTGGGTCAACCCCGATGCCAGGCTCGCGCACAAGAACTTCGAGGACTACGTCACCGAGGGAACGCTTGCGGCGCTCGATGCGATCGAGCGGGCCACCGGCGAGCCCGACGCCAACGTCATCGGCTACTGCCTCGGCGGGACGCTGCTCGCGGCGACCTTGGGTTACCTCGCCGCGAAGAAGGAGAAGCGCATCGCCAGCGCGACCTTCATGACCTCGCTCATCGACTTCACCGCGGCCGGCGAGCTCGAGGTCTTCATCGACGAGGCGCAGGTGAGCTCGCTCGAGAAGAAGATGAACGAGCGCGGTTATCTCGAAGGCAGCGAGATGGCGCAGACCTTCAACCTCTTGCGCGCCAACGATCTCATCTGGTCGTTCGTGATCAACAACTACCTCATGGGGCGCGACCCGTTCCCGTTCGACCTGCTGCACTGGAACTGCGATTCGACGCGCATGCCCGCGGCGATGCACAGCTACTACCTGCGCAACATGTACATGAAGAACCTCCTGCGCGAGCCCGGGGCGCTGACGCTCGCCGGAACGAAGATCGACCTCGCCAAGGTCAACGTGCCGGCGTACTTCGCGTCGGCGATGGAGGATCACATCGCGCCGTGGAAGACGACGTATGCGGGCACGCAGATCCTCAAGGGCAAGAATCGCTTCGTGCTGGCCGGCTCGGGCCATATCGCCGGCATGGTGAACCCGCCGACGACGGTCAAGTACGGCTACTGGACCAACGAAGCCCTGCCCGACGACGCGCAGGCGTGGTTCGGCGGCGCGACACAGCACGAAGGATCGTGGTGGCCCGACTGGCGGGCGTGGATCACGCCCCACCTCGGTCGCGAAGTGCCGCCACGCATTCCCGGCAAGGCGGGGCTCAAGGTGATCGAGGACGCGCCCGGCAGCTACGCACGCGTTCGCGCCGACGCGAAGTAGTTCGCTGCCGTGCGGCCGCGGGCGCACGGGCGCCGACGGCCTGCCGCGACGCGGATGCGCGTCAGCGCGCCCCCTCGCGACCGCGCTCGCCGCGCACCGCATTGCCTGACTCGGCAGCCGGGCGCGCACCCTCGGCGGCTGGTGCCGCGCGTGCCTGCGGTGGCGCGTGTGGCGCCGGCATGGACGAAGACGTCGCCTGTGGCGCGCCACGCATCGGCGCGGGCGCCGCGGACGCTGCCGCGGGACCGCGTACCGGCGCGGAGGGCGCTGCCATCGGCGCCGCCTGCGGTGTCGCCATGCGAGGCGCTGGGGGCGGAGTGGAGGCCGCCGGCGACGATGGCATCCTGGCCGCCGGCGGCGGCACGGTCCCCTGCTGCGGCTGCACGCGTGGCGCGGGCGGCGGGGTCGCGACCTGCTGCGACGGCATCCGGGTCGCCGACGGCGTGGACGGCGGCTGCGGCATGCGGGAGGCACCAGGCATCGCCGACGGCTCGGGGGACATGCGCATCGTGGGCGCGCGCGTCGGCGCTGCCGCGGGCCCGCCCGCGGCCGACGGAGCCATCCCCGGTCGCACCTCGCGCGACGTCGCCGGTTGCGCCGACCGGGGTTCAACCGCGCCCGCGCGCGGTACCGAGGCGGGCGCGACCAACGCCTGGCTCGACGGCGTGCCGCGCGGCGCCGCACCGGGACGCGGGCCACCCTGCACGCCCGGTGGCGAGGCGCCGGGACTTGCCATACCCGTGCGATCACGGCTCGCATCCGATCCGGAACGCGCACCGGCGGGCACTCCAGGCGCGCCGCGCATGGGGGTGGCGACCTGCGGCCGCGCGAGCGTCGGCTGGAGCGACGACGCGGGGGGTGGCGCCGATGGCGGCCGGCCCATTCCGGCGCGGGCGATGTCGCTGCGCACGACCGGAGGCGTCGCGAGGACTGGTGCGCTCGCGACGACGTCGCGGGGGACGCGGACCATGTTCTGCGTGACCGGCTGGTGAGTCTCGAACGAGCGGAACGGGACGGCCGTGATGCCGCCGGGCACGCTCGCGTTGCGCCAGTGCGTCGGCGGCGGGCTCCACGGTCGCACCACGGTCACGTTCACCGCCACCGGCCGATTGAAGCGATCCCAGCAACCGGTCGAGCAGTGTCCCCACCACGGACGAAACGGCTCGCCCCACCCGAGCGGGATCCAGCCGTAGACCGGCGCACCGGCACTCATCGACAGCGTCCACCCGGCGCCACCGGTCCACGCCACGAGCGCGGGTGCCCACAGCGGTCGCGGCGTATACACGCCGGGGCACCAGCCCCAGCGACCGCCGATGAACGCCCAGCGCCCATAGTGGAACGGGGCGTAGCCCCACGGGGCGAAATCGACCCACGTCGGCCCCCACGCGCCGACGTTCGCCCAATATCCATTGCGGTACGGCGCCCAGTCGACGGGAACGTCGTTCGGGTACCACACGGCGCCGTACTCCGGCGACTGTTGCCAGTTGCCGTAACGGTCGAGGTCCGCCGCACCGACCATCTGCGGTGACACGTAGGCGCTGGCGCGGGTACGGTAGAGCCGATCGCGCGAGGCGACCCACGCGTCGAACCCGTCCTCGCCGATTCCGTTTTGCACGTTCGCAAACTGCGGATCGGGACCCTCGATGTACGCGGCCTGGCCAGGAAGCACCTGCTGCACGGCGGCTTGCGTCTGCACGTTGGCCTCGCCCTGACGCACGATGACCACGGTGTGCTGGCGATCGTCGGTGACCTCGAGCCGATAGAGCCCCGGACGCGTAATGGCAACCTGCGCGTTGGGCGTATCGATCGTCGCCACGTCGCCGGGATCGAGCGCGCGCACCCGCACGCTGACGCGACCCTGCGCAACGAAGAGCGAAAAATGCGTATCGTCGAGTTGCGAGACGTGCACGCTCGTGTCGCCGGCGAGGCGGAACTGGCCGCCGCCGAAGTCCACCTCGGCCCGCCCGTCGGTGCCCAGCCACAGGTTGTCGCCCTCCGCGACCGGATAGTTGATCCCGACGCTGATCCAGGCCTCGGGCTTGTCTTGCGGAGCGAGGAACAGTTCGCCGCCGACGTCGGCGACGCGCCCCACACGGCCGGGAAGATCGGCGGGCGCCTGCGCCGCGAGCGCACCCGAGAAGACCACGAGCGCGGCAAGGGCGAGCGCGCGCCAGCGCGCCGGGACGTCGGCGCGTGCACGCGCGGTGCGGTCAGACCGGATCCATCGTGGCAGTGCATTCATGTCGAGCGACTCCCAACATCGTCAACGGGCTCTTGAGACAACGGTCGCGGCGCCCTGTTCGTTGACGCCCGCCCGGCGCCGTCGCCGGGGTCGCAGCACCCGGTTGTGCTTTAGAATGTCACGTTGACGAGGGCCAGCCACCGGCCGGCGATTCCCATCAAGACAAGGAGATACGACATGCGGACCTTCCGCCCGACCATGGTGGCCGGCGCACTGGCACTCGCGTTGTGCGCCGGTACGGCCTCGGCGCAGTTTACGAATACTTACATCTTCGGCGACAGTTTGAGCGACGCGGGGCAGTATGGCGCGCGCTTCACGACCAATCCGGGTCTCGTCACGCCGATGTACGTCGGCCAGGCGTTCGGGTTGAGCGCGACGCCGTCGTTCCAGGGCGGCAACGACTTCGCCCAGGGTGGCGCCATGGTGAATGCGCAATCGCCGCTGGTGCCGCCGGGCGTGCCGAACATCTCGATCATGCAGCAGGTGGATGCATTCCTGCCCAACGTGATCATGAATCGCGACGCGCTCTATCAGATCCAGGGCGGCGCGAACGACATCTTCTTCCTCGCCGCGACGAATCCGTCGGGGGCGCAGGCCGGAACCGTCCAGGCGGCCGCGGACCTTGCGACCGCCGTCGGCAAGCTCAAGGCCGCCGGTGCGCAGTACGTCATCGTGCAAAACCTTCCCGACCTCGGCAAGACGCCGAGCGCCGCGGCGCAGGGGCCCGCCGCGCAGGCGGGGCTGTCGGGTCTTGCCGGGTTGTTCAACTCGACGCTCAACAGCGCGATCGGCAGCGCGAACCTGCAGGTGATCCAGTTCAACACCCACGCGCTGTTCAACGAGATCCTCGCCAACCCGGCCTTGTACGGCTTCACGAACACGACCGGTGTCGCCTGCACCGTGCCGAGTTCGCTCAACTGCACGCCCGCGACGCTCGTCGCACCCAACGCGAACCTCGACTACGTCTTCGCCGACGGCGTGCACCCGACGACGGGAGCCACGCTCCTGCAGGCGCAGGCGATCGCGTCGATGATTACCGGCCCGCAGCGGGTTGCCGCGCTGGCGGAGGCGCCGTTCGACATCGAACGGGCGCAGTGGCGCACGCTCGATGGTCGCATGACGTCGGCGGTGAACGCGCCGGGGAGCGCCGGACGCTTCCAGACCTGGGCGATGTACGACTACGCCAACCCCGACCTCCAGGGGTCGGGGCTCGCGGGCGATGCCGATCTCAACACGATCTCGGTCGGCGGTGACATGCGCGTGAGCGATCGCATGCTGGCGGGCCTGCAGTTCGCGTACTCCGAGTACAAGGGCGACTTCGGCAACAACACGGGAAGCTTCAAGGTTCGCGAACCCAACGTCACCGCGTACGTGGGGTACGGCGAAGGTCCCTGGTACGTCGGCGCAACGTTGGGTCTGGGCTCGCTCGATGCCGACAGCACGCGCTACATCCAGCTCGGCGCGACCACGCGCAGCGAGACGGGCTCGACGCGCGGTTACCACAATATCGTGCGCCTCCTGGGCGGCTACTGGTTCAACTACAAGGACTTCAACCACGGCCCGTTTGCGAAGCTCACGTACGAGAAGATCGTGGTGCGGCAGTTCAGCGAGAATGGCAGCGACAGCACGGCGTTGACCTACGACCAGCAAAAGCAGGACCCCTTCCTGTCGAGCGTGGGCTACCAGGTGACCGGTGTCGTTGGCGGCTTCCGACCGTTCGCCCGCGCCACGTGGGAATACAACTTCGACTCCGACACCCGCCAGGTGAGCGCCAAGCCGAATTCGCTCAACGGCTGGTACCAGGTGCCGGGCTTCGAGCAGGACAGCAACTGGTGGCTGTTCGACCTCGGTGTGGCCAAGGATTTCGGCAAGGTCACGGGTTACGTCTCGGGCAATGCCACGGCCGGCAAGGACGACGGCGACTACTGGGCGATCACGGTCGGGATCCGCGTCCCGCTGTAGGCGATCCGCAGTTCGCGGCGTGCACCCGCGCGCCGCCCGACGAGGCCCCGCGCAAGCCGCGGGGCCTTTGCATTTTCCGGACTCACATGAGCCGGAAGACAAGACACCCCGGAGTGCCGTTCAGGCAGTGAGGGCGCGTCGCAGCGCGGCCAGGCCGCGCAATCCCGCGCTCGCCCGCGAGCCATACCACGCCGCGTACTCGCCGTCGACGAGCTCGACGGGCTTTCCCCGCTCGGCGGCAAGTGCGGCGACGTCGCGCGGACGAAACGCGTACGGTTCGGTCGACAACAGGATTCGCGCCGCAAGATCCCACTCCGGCGCGTCGTCGGCGATGTCGGGATAGCGTCGCGCAGCGGCCGCCGGCAGCGTATCCCAGCCCACGAGCGCGAGCGTCGCTGCGACGTAGGTGTCGCGCGCGACGGTCATCCACGGCTTGCGCCAGATGAGATAGAGCACCGGCTCGCGTGGCAACGCGTCCGCCGTGGCGCGCGCCACTGCGATGGCGGCCTGCAGCTCGCGGGCCAGCGCGGCGGCTTCCTCGGCGCGGTCGAAGATCGCGCCGAACAGCGCGAACAGCCGCGCGTTGTCGACCGGCGCCTGCGGGTGGGTGACGATGACGTGCGGCACGAACGCCCGCGCAGCGTCGACGTCTTCGCGGCGATTCTCGTCGACGTTGACGACGAGATGCGTGGGCGCGAGGGCACGCAGCCGGTCGAGGTCGGGGTCCTTGGTGCCACCGATCTTCGGCACCGCGCGCACGGCCCGCGGGTGAACGCAAAAGCCGGTGCGCGCCACGACGTGCGCGCCCAGCCCCAGAGCGAAGAGGAGCTCGGTGAGGCTCGGCACGAGACAGGCGATGCGGGCGGCGCCCGTCGCGCGCGGGTGGACGACTCCCGCCCAGTCGGGCGCGGAAGGCGGCGCGCTCGCGGCTTCCGCGCTGCGACGCGGCGGCGCGGATGGCGTCAAGGGTGCCGGGGCTTGCGGGCCCGGCCCGCGACGGCCCAATCGAAGAGCGGACGTGGCAGGCAGCGCAGCACGCGGGCGAAAAGCGCCATCTGCCAGGGCAGGACGTGAAAGCGGCGGCGCCGCGCGATCGCGCGCAGCGTGAGCGCCGCCGCGGCGTCGGGCGTCAACAGGAATGGCATCCGGTAGGGATTGCGCGCCGTCAGCGGCGTGGCGATGAACCCGGGGCACACGGTGACGACCGCCACCCCGGAACCACGCAGCTCGACACGCAGCGATTCGAGATACGTGATCGCGGCGGACTTCGAGCCACAGTACGCGCCGGAGCCGGGCAGGCCGCGAAAGCCCGCGACACTCGCAATCCCCACGAGGATCCCCGAACCGGCCGCGCGCATCGGACGCATGAACGGCGCAAACGTGTGCACCATCCCGAGCACGTTGGTCTCGAACACCGCGCGAAATCCGGCGAGATCCTCCGGCTCGTCGGTGAGCGTGCCGCGGGATATCCCGGCGTTGGCGACGACGACGTCGGGACAGCCGAAGCGCGCCTCGAAGTCGGCCCCGGCGCGGGCGAGATCGCCGGGTTCGCGAACGTCGCCCGGATACGTCGCCACCGTTGCCGGAGCAAGACTTGCGGCAAGGCGCGCGAGCTCGCCCTCACGCCGGGCGAACAGGCCCAGCGTGGCGCCCTCCCGCGCATACTGCCGCGCGAGTGCCTCTCCCAGACCGGACGAGGCGCCGGTGAGAAAGACACGCATGCGCGGTCGACCGGTGGCGCCCTGGCCGGAACGCGTGCCGATCTACGACTTGGGCCGCTCGGCGCGTGCCTTGGCGATCATCGCATCGAGCGCCGCGGGGATCGAGGCGTGCCCCTGCGGAACCTTGTCCGGTCCGGTGATGAACTTGCCGTCGACGACGAGGGTGGGCGTGGACTGGATGTTGAACGCGGCCGCGAGTTGCTTCGCGCGATTGACCTTGCCGACGACGGCAAACGACTTGTAGACGTCCTCGAGTTTCTTGCGATCGAGCCCCTTGCTCGCGCCCCAGTCGAGGAAGTCCTTCTCGTTCCACATCGGCACGCCCTTGCTGTAGATCGCGGCAAAGACCTCGGGCGAGAGCTTGGGCTCGTCGCCCAGCGCGTCGAGCGTGTAGTAGACACGGGCGAGGCTATCCCAGCGCGGCTGGAACATGACCGGGACACGGCGGAACGTGACGTCCGCCGGCTTCGTCTTGAGCCACGTCTGCAGGTACGGCTCGAGCTCGCCGCAATGTGGACATCCATACGAGAAGAACTCGATCACCTCGATGTTCTTTCCGGTTTCCACGGGCTGCGGATTCTTCAGGCGCAGATAGTTGGTGCCCTCGGTCATGCCCTGCGCCGACACCGCCGCGCTCAGGCACGCCGCCAGCGCCAGAACGGCGACGCCACGCCATGTGGCACGGAAGGTGGAAAGGATCGCGGTCGGGTTCATCGATACTCCTTCGTCATCAGGCGCGAGGGGCGCGCCGCTCATGGTTGCAGGTACAGTGGGGAGGCACGAAAGCCGCGGGTTGGGCACGCTGCGGCGGCAATGAGTTCCGCCTGCCGGTCGGGCGGTTCGACTAGAACCGGATCACCGCGACCTCGAAGCCATTCCTGGCAAGGTCGCTACGGATGCGATTGACCTCGTCCGGATTGTTGTACGGCCCGAGCCGCACGCGAAAGCGCGTGCCCTTGTCGGGCAACGTGCCCTGCTGGACGCTCGCCTGCCAACCGGCGAAGGCGAGGCGCGCCTTGAGATTCTCCGCATCCGACTCGGAAGCGAACGACCCCGCCTGCAACCAGAAGCGCTCCGGCAGCTTCGAGGCGCTCGTGGGCTCCGCGCTCGCGACCTTGTCGGGCGCCTTCTCCACGACCTTGGGCGCGGGCGCCTTGGCGGTCTGCTCGCCGGCCTTGTCGGTACCCTTCTCGGCGGCCGCCTTCGTGACATCGGCCACAGCCTTCTCGGCTGCGGGACGCCGCGCTTCCGCCTGGACCTTGGGCTCCTCGACACCGGGAAGGATCTTGTAGAAGTCGAAGCGTGGCTTCTCCTTATCGGGTGCCGCGGCCTCCGCACGCGCACTGCGTGGCGCCTCCCGGGCCGTCTCGCGCGCATCCTTGCTCGCCTGGACCGGAAACGGTCCATTGGCCTTCATGAGGTAGTACGCGACCCCGGCGGCAAGGCCCAGCCCCAGCACGAGGCCAATGAAAATGCCGAGCAACGTGCCGCCCGCGTCGCGCGACGGCGTCGCCCGGGTCGAGGCCGATCGGCGGCGGGTCGGTTTGACGGCAGCGTTCATCACATCCTGTCGGGAGCGCCGATACCGAGCACGGCGAGACCGTTGGCGAGAACGCGTCCCGTCGCCACGACGAGCGCGAGGCGCGAGGCGCGCACGTCGGCGTCGTCGACGAGGAAGCGCTCGGCATTATAGTAACTGTGGAATTCCTGGGCCAAATCCTTGAGGTAGAACGTGACCTGATGCGGCGCGAGATCGCGCGCCGCGGTGCGAAGCTCGTCCGGAAAGTCCTCGATCCGGCGCAAGAGCGCGACCTCGTACGGGCTCGTCAGCGGCACGAGCGGCACATCACGGAAGTGCTGCGCCGCTTGCGCCGGCTCGATCCCCGCCTGACGCAATACCGCCGCAACGCGCGCATGCGCGTACTGCACGTAGTACACCGGATTGTCCTCGGACTGCGAGCGCGCAAGATCGACGTCGAAGACGAACTCGCTGTCCGCCTTGCGCGAGACCAGGAAGAAGCGGACCGCGTCGCGACCCGCCTCGTCGATGAGATCGCGCAGCGTGACGTAGCTGCCCGCACGCTTGCTGATCTTCACCTCCTCGCCGCCCTTCATCACGGTGACCATCTTGTGCAGCGTGTAGTCGGGGTAGCCCTCCGGAATGCCGAGACCGACTGCCTGCAATCCGGCCCGGACCCGTGCGATCGTCCCATGGTGGTCCGAGCCCTGCACGTTGATCGCCTTGGTGAAGCCGCGCTCCCATTTCGTGATGTGGTATGCGACGTCGGGCACGAAATACGTGTAGCCACCGTCGGACTTGCGCATCACGCGATCCTTGTCGTCGCCGTAGTCGGTGCTGCGCAACCACAGCGCACCCTCGTGCTCGTACGTCTTGCCGGAGTCGATCAGCCGCCTGACGGTGGCGTCGACCCGACCATCGCTGTACAGCGAGCTCTCGAGGTAGTACACGTCGAACGCGACGCCGAATGCCGCGAGATCGCGATCCTGCTCCTTGCGCAGTTGTGCAACGGCGAAATGGCGGATCCGCTCGATGTCGGAAAGATCGTGCCCGACGTCGTCGAGGAAACGCTGCGCGATCTCGACGATGTATTCGCCGCGATAGCCCTCGTCGGGAAACGTCACGCGCTCGCCGAGCAGCTCCTTGGCACGCGCCCGCACCGAGATCGCGAGGTTCTCGATCTGCTGCCCGGCGTCGTTGTAGTAGTACTCGCGAGACACCGCGCAGCCTTGCAGGGCGAGAAGGTTGGCGAGCGAGTCCCCGAGTGCCGCCTGGCGGCCGTGCCCCACGTGCAGCGGCCCGGTCGGATTGGCCGAGACGAACTCGATCATCACCTTCTCGCCATCGCGCGCGTGCGAGGCGCCGTACCGCTCGCCTTCCTGCAAGACGCGTCGGATCACCGCCTGCCGCGCTGCCGGCGCGAGCGTCACGTTGATGAATCCCGCCCCGGCAACCTCGGCGCGGTCGATGAGCGTGGACGTGGGAAGCGCGGCGACGATCGCGGCGGCGAGCTCGCGCGGATTGCGCCGCACGCGCTTGGCGATGACGAGCGCGATGCTGGTCGCGTAATCGCCATGCGCCGCCTGGCGCGGACGCTCGAGCGCGACCGCGGTACCGGCAAGCGCCGGATCGACGGCAGCGATGGCCGCGGTCAGCACCCGCTCGAGCTCGCCCTTGATGTCGTCCACCGTATCCTTCGTTCGACGCATGCAAAACAGTCGATTATAGCGAGCGCGCGGGGTCAGCCGAAACTCGTGGGATCGACGTCCAGCGCCCAGCGCGCGCGCCGCCCCGGCCAGGCCGCGAGCGCCCCCGTCCACTGCGCGAGGAAGCGTTGCAGTGCCGGCCGGTGCGCGCTTTGCACGACGAGTTGTCCGCGCTCGAATCCGGCGCGCCGGGCGAGAAGCGCCGGCACCGGCGCGAAGACCTCGACGTCCCGACCGGCGAGCTTCGTCGCCGCGGCATGCGCATGGGCGAGGAAGGCATCGACATCGGCGCGCTGGTGCGCCTCGGCGCCCAGGAGCGCCGCGTGGACGACCGGCGGCAACTGCGCGGTCCGGCGCTCGGCGAGCAGCGCATCGGCAAACGTCGCGTAATCGTGGTTGCGCAGCGCCGCGTACGCCGGATGGTCGGGAAAGTCGGTCTGCACGATCACCTCCCCCGGCGCGCCGGCGCGCCCGGCACGGCCCGCGACCTGGACCAGGAGCGCGGCCAGGCGCTCGGTCGCCCGAAAATCGGCGCTGTACAGCGCGTTGTCCGCGCCCAGCACGCCGACGAGCGTAAGGCGCGGAAAATCGTGCCCCTTCGCGAGCATCTGCGTGCCCACGAGAATATCGAGCCCGTGCGCCTCGACCTCGGCGCGGACCGCGGCAAACGCGCCGCGGGTGCGGGTGCTGTCGCGATCGACACGCGCGATGCGCGCCGCGGGAAAGGCCTGCGCGAGCGCGCGCTCCAGGCGCTGCGTGCCGAAACCCAGCGGCACGAGATCGACGTTGCCGCACGTCGGGCACGCGTGCGGCACGCGCTCGGCATGGCCGCAATGGTGACAGCGCAAGGCGGGCGGCGAGCGATGCGTGGTCAGCCGCGCCGAGCAGCGCGGACACTGCGCCTCCCACTTGCACGCCGCGCAGACGAGCGATGGCGCGAATCCGCGCCGATTCACGAAGACGAGCGACTGCTCGGCCCGCGCGAGACGCACGCCGAGCGCCGCCCGCAACTCCGGGCCGATGCCGTCGCCCGCGAGCGCGCCGCGCTGGCTCACGAGGCGGACCCGCGGCAGCGTCGCCCGCGGATTGGCGCGTTCGACCAGGTCGAGCCGCCGGTAGCGCCCCTCCGAGGCCGCGAGCCAGGTCTCGAGCGAAGGCGTCGCCGACCCGAGCACGATCGGAACGTTGCGCCGATGCGCTCGCCAGATCGCGACGTCGCGTGCGTGGTAGCGGACGTTGTCCTGTTGCTTGTACGACGCATCGTGCTCCTCGTCGACGATGACGAGCCCGAGCGCAGGCAGCGGGACGAAGACCGCGAGGCGGGTCCCGAGCACGATCGACGCGCTGCCGCCGGCGGCCGCGAGCCACGCCGCGCGGCGCGCTCCGGCGGCGAGCCCGCTGTGCAGCACCGCCACGTCGACGTCGGGTCGCGCGGCCTGCACGCGGGCGACGAGTTGCGGCGTGAGGTTGATCTCGGGCACGAGGATGAGCACCTGCCCGCCGCGCGCGAGCACGGCATCTGCGGCGGCGAGGTACACCTCGGTCTTGCCGCTCCCGGTGATGCCGCACAGGAGGAAGGCCACGTAGTGCGACGCCGCGCTGATCGCCGCCGCCGCCGCCGCCTGGTCCCGATTGAGTTCGCGGCGCGGCGCCTGGATGGCCGGAGCACCTTTGCCCGCCGCCGCGCGGCGTGCTCGCGTGAGCGGCGGCACGGCCAGCGCGCACGCGAGGCCGATCGACTCCTGATAGTAGGTGGCGATGAAGCGCGCAAGCTCGATCACGTCGGCTGGCAGCGGCGGTCCGGCGACCACGTCACCGACGGGTTGCAGCCTCTCGCGGTCCACCGCGCTGTCGGCAACGATCTCGAGCACCACCCCGGTCAGCCGGCGCGGGCCCAGTCGGACGCGCACGAGACTGCCGGGCACGACCGGCAAGCCCTCGGGCAACCAATAGTCGAACGGCGTGCTCGTCGCGACGGGAAGCGCTACGCGGGCGATCGGCACCGTCAGATTCCGCCGTCACGGCCGGGGAACGCGTGGCGCGGCGGCACCTCGATGCTTCCCGTGTTACCCGAGATTTCGTCCCCAACCCATTCTTTCGTAACGAAACTGACGCATACCACGCTGCGCTGTGCATAGCTTTGTGCGTAAGTGGATGCCGTCACGTGCGCGCGCGGGGCTCCTGCCGCCCGCCGTTCGCCTCGCGAGCCCTTGGCAAGGGTCATGCGGGGACTCAATATCTTCGCAATATCAATGCGTTGCGTTGGCCGATCGCCTCCGGCATCGATCCCGCGGTCGCTGCGGTGACGGCGATGACGCACATGTGCATAACCATGCGGCGGAGCGCCGGTTGCCTGCGCTGTCAATACCCCCGCACGCGAGGCATGGCGCGCCTTCCGCGGGTGAACACCAGGTGCCATCACGGCCGGCCGGCGCGGAGGATTTCCCTGGAGACGTTGTGGACAGTTTCCACGAGCGCGGCGACGTTCGCCGGGGGTGTCGCGGGCACGATGCCGTGACCCAGGTTGAAGACGTGCCCAGGCTCCGGTCCGGCGGCGCGCACGATGGCCGCCGCCTCGCGCGCCACCGTCTCGGGATCGGTGGTGAGAACGAGCGGGTCGAGATTGCCCTGGAGGGCGACGCTTGCACCGAAGCGTGCACGCGCCGCGGCGAGGTCGACGGTCCAGTCGAGACCGATCGCCGAGGCCCCGCATGCCGCGATCGCATCGAGCCACCCGCCACCACCCTTGGTGAAGACGATCGTCGGTACGCGCGCGCCGTCGTGCAGGGGTCGCAGCGCGCCGAGGATCGCGCGCATCGGGCGCAGCGAGAAGCGCTCGTACGCCGAGCGCGTGAGCAGGCCGCCCCACGTGTCGAACAGCATCAGCGCATCGGCTCCGGCCGCAACCTGGGCATCGAGGTACGCGGTCACGGCCTGCGCATTGATGTCGACGATCCGATCGAGCAGGTCCGGGCGCGCGTACGCCATCCGCCGCACGCGGCCGAAGTCGTCGCTGCCACTGCCTTCGATCATGTAGCAGGCAAGCGTGAACGGGCTGCCGGCGAAGCCGATCAGCGGCACGCGACCCGCCAGCGCGCGCTTGATGCAGGCGACGGCATCGAAGACGTAGCGCAACGCGCCCATGTCGGGGACGGTGAGGGCCCGCACCCTCGCCTCATCGTGGAGCGGTCGGGCAAAGCGCGGCCCTTCGCCGGTCGCGAACGAGAGCCCCAAACCCATTGCATCGGGAACCGTGAGGATGTCCGAGAAGAGGATCGCGGCATCGAGGGGAAAGCGCGCGAGCGGCTGCAACGTGACTTCGGCACACAGTTCCGGGTCCTGCGCGAGCGCGAGGAAGCTTCCCGCCTTGGCGCGCGTCGCGTTGTACTCGGGCAGGTAGCGGCCCGCCTGGCGCATGAGCCACACGGGCGTGTGCGTCACCGGCTCGCGGCGCAGCGCGCGCAGGAACGTATCGTTGGCCGGCGTCACGGCGCGGGCCGCATCCGCGCGGCCCTCACGCGGGCACCAGCGCGTGGCCGGTGAGCCGCTCGAGGATCGCGAGCGGCGCGCGCTCGGGAGCGTAGAGCGCGGACGGCGGCAGATGGATCGTCTGTTCGAGCATGTACTGACCGCTCATCGCGGCGTGCAGCACCTGGTCGGAGAAACAGAGCCACGTCGTTCCCGGCGCGAACGCCACGGTCTGCTGCGCGCAGTCGCGCTGGTAGGCGACGTCCGCCTTCGTACCGTCGTGCAGTCCGAGCATGAGGTGGTCGTACTCGCTGCGTGGCGTCTTCGTCACGCGCAGCGCCGCGAGCAGCGCGGCGCTGCCGGGAAGCGGGGCCTTGATGCGCGGCAGGAAGCGACGCGCCATCGCCTCGAAGGATTCACCGACGCGCCAGACGCGCGCCTCGCTCGGATTGACGTTCGAGAACACGCGCAGGATCCGTGCACCGCCGGTCGGGCGCGACGGAAACGCATCGACGTACAGGCGCGAGTCGTCCTTGCGCCACGAGACGTCGCGCCCGACGGCGGGTTGCGGCCGAAAGCTCGTGCGCGCGCGCTTTTCGTGCGGCGCGTACCGCGGGAACAGCGCCGCCACGAGGCCGGCGGCGGCAGCGGCAAAGCGCTCGACCATCGCCGCGAGTTCGGCCAGATCCTGCTCGCTGCCGCGCGCACCCTTGAGGCGCCCGCCATCGAGGCTCACGTTTTTCGCGTGGCCATCCGACCACGTCGGCGAGAGAAACCGCAATTCGGCATCGCGCAGCGCAAAGCCGGCGCGTGGCAGGACGACGACGCCACCCCCCTCGATCGTGCGGATGGCAGCGTCCTGCACGTCGGCCGTGACGGTCGGCGTGAATCCGGCGAGGTCGAGGGTGAGGAGCTCGGTCATGGCAACGCGGCGGCGGACGCAACTCCACGCGCAGCGATTGTAACCGCAGCGTGCCGCGACCCGGCCCGCGCTCACCGCGCCAAGGCGCGGTGGCGGTTTTCAGCGCGGCAGGAGCGAGGACCCTTGCAGGAACTCGTCGACCGCGCGCGCCGCCTGGCGCCCCTCGCGAATCGCCCAAACGACGAGCGATTGCCCACGGCGCATGTCTCCGGCCGCAAAGATCTTCGGTACCGAAGTGCGGTACGTGTCGGTGTCGGCCTTGGCATTGCTGCGCGCATCGCGCTCGACGCCGAACGCATCGAGCAGTCCCTTCGACGTGGGACCGACGAAGCCCATGGCCAGCAGCACGAGGTCCGCAGGAATGGCGAATTCGCTGCCCGGAATCTCGACCATGCGCATGACGCCGTTGCCCTCGCGCTGCCACTCGACGCGCGCCGCGACGAGCGTGGCGACCTTGCCGCCGTCGCCCTCGAAGCGTTTCGTCGTCACCGCCCAGTCGCGCACGCCACCCTCCTCGTGCGACGACGACGTGCGCAGCTTGATGGGCCAGTTCGGCCACACGAGCGGCTTGTTCTCGGTCACGGGCGGCTGCGGCAGCAACTCGAACTGCGTGACCGAGGTGGCGCCTTGCCGGTGCGCCGTGCCCACGCAGTCCGAACCGGTATCGCCGCCGCCGATCACGACCACGTGCTTGCCGGTGGCGACGATCTGGCCGGGGATCGCGTCTCCCGCGACGACCTTGTTCTGCTGCGGCAGGTATTCCATGGCGAAGTGCACGCCGTCGAGCTGGCGGCCGGGCACGGGCAGGTCACGCGAGGCCTCGGCACCGCCGGCAAGGACGATCGCGTCGTATTCGGCGACGAGCGACGCCGCGTCGACGTCGACGCCGACGTGGGCATGGGGACGGAACTGCACGCCCTCCTCGGCGAGTTGGGCGAGGCGCCGGTCGATGAGGTGCTTGTCGAGCTTGAAGTCAGGAATCCCGTAGCGCAGCAGGCCACCCAGGCGATCCGCCTTGTCGTAGAGGACGACCGCGTGTCCGGCGCGTGCGAGCTGCTGCGCACAGGCAAGGCCCGCTGGACCCGAGCCGACGACGGCGACCTTCTTTCCCGTTCGGGTCGTCGCGACCTGCGGCGTGACCCAGCCCTCGTCCCATCCCTTGTCGATGATGAAGTGCTCAATCGACTTGATGCCCACCGGATCGGCGTTGATGTTGAGTGTGCACGCCGCCTCGCAGGGCGCAGGACAGATGCGTCCGGTGAACTCCGGAAAGTTGTTCGTGCTGTGCAGGACCTCGAGCGCCCGGCGCCACTGGTGCCGATACACGAGGTCGTTCCAGTCGGGAATGATGTTGTGGACCGGGCATCCCGTCTGGCAGAAGGGGATGCCGCAGTCCATGCAACGCGCACCCTGCGTGACCGCCTGCTCGTCGGTGAGCGTCGCCACGAACTCGCGGTAGTGGCGCACGCGCTCGTCGACCGGCAACGCGGCCTCCTGGATGCGTGCAAACTCGAGAAAGCCTGTGATCTTGCCCATGGGAGCGACCTGAATGCCTCGATGCGTTCGTCTCGTTCGTCGGTGCCGTCAAGCGGCGGTGGCATGCCGCGACGCCGACGCCTCGCTGCGCGCCCGCGCCTGGTGCATCTCGGTGAGCGCCCGCCGGTACTCGTGCGGAAACACCTTGACGAACCGGCCGCGCGCGGTGTCCCAGGCATCGAGCAGCGCGAGCGCCAGCGTGCTGCCGGTGTAGCGCAGGTGTCGCTCGACGAGCTCGCGCACGATCGACTCGTCGCTGCGCTCGAGATGGCGCGCGCGCGCCTTGCCGGTGGCGGCGAGTTCGCGCTCGGTGGCCTGCTGTTCGGCCTCGCTTGCGAGCGGCTCGAGGGCGACGCTCGCCGTATTGCAGCGCTGCGCGAAACTCCCGTCGGCGTCGAAGACGTAGGCGACGCCACCGCTCATGCCCGCCGCGAAGTTGCGTCCGGTCCGGCCCAGAACGACCACGGTGCCGCCGGTCATGTATTCGCAACCGTGGTCACCCGTGCCCTCGACCACCGCCACGGCCCCGGAATTGCGCACGCAGAAGCGCTCGCCCGCGATGCCGCGGAAGTACGCCTCGCCCTCGATGGCGCCGTACATCACCGTGTTGCCGATGACGATGTTCTCCTCCGGCTTGGCCGGGCAGGTGGGATCCGGGTAGACGACGATGCGTCCGCCGGACAGGCCCTTGCCGACGTAGTCGTTCGTCGAGCCTTGCAGCTCGAACGTGATGCCGCGGGCGAGGAAAGCGCCGAAGCTCTGCCCGGCGATGCCCTCGAAGGCGACATGGATCGTGTCGTCGGGCAACCCGTCGTGCCCATGGGTTTGCGCCACCTCGCCGGAGAGCATCGCGCCCACCGAACGGTTCGCATTGCGGATCCGGTACGCAAGACGCACCGGCTCCTTCTTCGCGATCGCCGCCGCCGCGCCGGCGATGATCTCGTGATCGAGCGCGCGGGCAAGGCCGTGATCCTGCACCTCGCGGCGCGAGCGCGCGACGTCGCTCGGCATCCTGGGCTGATGGAACACGCGCGAGAAATCGAGTCCGCGTGCCTTCCAGTGCGCGATCCCGGCGCGCATGTCGAGAAGGTCGCTGCGGCCGATCATCTCGTCGAACGTGCGGAAGCCGAGCTGCGCCATGATCTCGCGCACTTCCTCGGCGACGAAGAAGAAATAGTTGACGACGTGCTCGGGCTGGCCGGTGAAGCGACGGCGCAGCACCGGATCCTGGGTGGCCACGCCCACCGGGCAGGTATTGAGGTGGCACTTGCGCATCATGATGCAGCCGGTGACCACGAGCGGCGCGGTCGCGAAACCGAACTCGTCGGCGCCCAGGAGCGCGCCGATCGCGACGTCGCGACCCGTCTTCATCTGCCCGTCGACCTGCACGGCGATGCGCCCGCGCAGGCGGTTCAGCACGAGCGTCTGCTGCGTCTCGGCAAGCCCCAGCTCCCACGGCGTGCCGGCATGCTTGATCGACGCCAGCGGCGAGGCGCCGGTGCCACCGTCGTGCCCGGCGATCGTCACGTGGTCGGCCTTCGCCTTGGCGACGCCGGCGGCCACGGTGCCCACGCCCGCCTCGGACACGAGCTTGACCGAGATCGACGCCTTCGGATTCGCGTTCTTGAGGTCGTGGATGAGCTGCGCCAGATCCTCGATCGAGTAGATGTCGTGGTGCGGCGGCGGCGAAATGAGCCCCACCCCGGGGACCGAGTAACGCAGCTTCGCGATGTACTCCGAGACCTTGTGTCCCGGGAGCTGGCCGCCTTCGCCCGGCTTCGCGCCTTGCGCCATCTTGATCTGGATCTGGTCGGCCGAGGCAAGGTACAAGGCGGTGACCCCGAAGCGGCCCGACGCGACCTGCTTGATGCGGCTGCGCAGGCTGTCGCCGGCGACGAGCGGCACGTCGACTTCGACGCGCCCGCGACCGAGCACCGAGGAGACCGTGTCGCCGGCAGCGACCGTGCTCGCGCCGGCGCGCAACTCGTCGCGATAACGCGCCTCGTCCTCGCCGCCTTCACCCGTGTTCGACTTGCCGCCGATGCGATTCATCGCCACGGCGAGCGTCGTGTGCGCCTCGGTCGAGATCGAGCCCAGGCTCATGGCGCCGGTGGCGAAGCGACGCACGATCGATGCGGCGGGTTCGACCTCGTCGAGCGGAACCGGCGTGCATTCCGCGGTCTTGAATTCGAAGAGCCCGCGCAGCGTCTTCAGTTCCCGACCCTGCTCGTTGATGAGCTTCGCGTACTCGCGGTACGTCGCGGGATTGTTGGCGCGCGTGGCGTGCTGGAGGCGCGCGATCGACTCCGGGGTCCACATGTGCGCCTCGCCGCGCACGCGGTACTGGTATTCGCCGCCGGCATCGAGCATGCCGCGCAGGAGCGGGTCGGTGCCGAAGGCCTGCGCGTGCAGGCGTGCCGCCTCCTCGGCGACCTCGAACAGTCCGATGCCCTCGACGTTGCTCGTGGTGCCGGTGAAGTACTTGTCGACGAAGGCGCGCGTGAGCCCCACCGCCTCGAAGATCTGCGCGCCGCAGTAGGACTGGTACGTGGAGATGCCCATCTTCGACATCACCTTCGTCAGGCCCTTGCAGATCGCCTTGATGTAGCGCTTGCCCGCCTCCTTGGCGTCGAGCGCCGGATTCGCCTCGGCGAGGGCGGCGATCGTCTCCAGCGCGAGGTACGGATGCACCGCCTCCGCGCCGTAGCCCGCCAGGAGCGCGAAGTCGTGCACCTCGCGCGCCGAGCCGGTCTCGACGACGAGCCCCGTCGACGTGCGCAGCCCCTCCTTGACGAGGTGCTCGTGCACCGCCGCGGTCGCGAGCAGCGCCGGGATCGGCAGCCGGTCGGGGTCGACGCTGCGATCGGACAGCACGACGATGTTGTAGCCCTGGCGAATCGCGTCCTCGGCGTGCGCGGCGAGACTGGCGAGCGCCGCCTCCATGCCGTTGGCGCCCCACGCCGCGGGGTAGCAGATGTCGAGTTCGACCGACTTGAACGCGCCCCCCGAGAAGAGATCGACGTGGCGGATCTTCTCCATGTTCTCCGCGGTGAGGATCGGCTGCGCGACCTCGAGGCGCATCGGCGGCTCGGTGGCGTCGAGACCCAGGAGGTTCGGTCGCGGGCCCACGTAGGAGACGAGCGACATCACGAGCTCTTCGCGGATCGGATCGATCGGCGGATTCGTCACCTGCGCGAAGAGCTGCTTGAAGTAGCTCGTGAGGACGCGCGGTCGATTCGACAACACCGGCAGCGCCGCGTCGTCGCCCATCGACCCCAGCGCTTCCTCGGCATTGGCGAGCATCGGCGCGAGCAGGAGCCGCACGTCCTCCTGCGTGTAGCCGAAGGCCTGCTGGCGGTCGAGCAGCGCCACGGCGGAGGGCACGCTCGGCGCGGGCTCCGGCATCTCCTCGACGCGCAGGCGGCAGCGGTCGATCCACTCGCGATACGGCCGTTGCGTCGCGAGCGTGCGCTTCAACTCGTCGTCGTCGACGATGCGCCCGGCCTCGAGGTCGACCAGCAGCATCTTGCCCGGCTGCAGGCGCCATTTCTTGACGATCTTGCTCTCCGGGATGTCGAGCACGCCCACTTCGGACGCCATGACGATGTAGTCGTCGTCGGTGACGACGAAGCGGGCGGGGCGAAGGCCGTTGCGATCGAGCGTGGCGCCGATCTGACGGCCGTCGGTGAAGGCCATCGCCGCCGGGCCGTCCCAAGGCTCCATCAGCGCGGCGTGATATTCGTAGAACGCGCGGCGATCCGCGTCCATGAGCGGATTGCCCGCCCACGCCTCGGGGATCATCATCATCATCGCCTGCGCGAGCGGATAACCGCCCATGACGAGGAGCTCGAGCGCGTTGTCGAACGACGCGGAATCCGACTGCCCGTCGTAGATGAGCGGCCACAGCTTGGGCAGGTCGTCGCCCAGCACCTTCGATGCGATCGCGCCTTCGCGCGCGCGAATCCAGTTGAAGTTGCCGCGCAGCGTGTTGATCTCGCCGTTGTGGCAGACGAAGCGGAACGGGTGCGCGAGATCCCAGGTCGGGAACGTGTTGGTCGAGAAGCGCTGGTGGACCATCGCAAGCGCGGAGACCATCGTCTCGTCGGACAGGTCCTTGTAGTACTTGCCGACCTGGTCGGCGAGGAGCATGCCCTTGTAGATCAGCGTGCGCGTCGACATCGACGGCACGTAAAACTCCTTGCCGTGGCGCAGCGAGAGCGACTGGATCGCGTGGCCGGCGCGCTTGCGGATCACGTAGAGCTTGCGCTGGAGCGCATCCTGGTCGACGTCGCGCCCCCCGCGGCCGACGAAGACCTGACGGATGACCGGCTCGACCTCCTTGGTGCGCTCCGACAGCCCGGAGTTGTCGGTCGGCACGTCGCGCCACCCGAGCAGGACCTGGCCCTCGGCGTCGATCGCCCGTTCGATCTCCTGCTCGCAGGCGATGCGCGACGCCGGCTCCTGCGGCAGGAACACCATCCCCACCCCGTACTGCCCGGGCGCGGGCAGCGTGATCCCGAGCTTGCCGCAGGCACGCCGCAAGAAGGCGTCGGGCATCTGGATGAGGATTCCGGCGCCGTCGCCCTGGAGCGGGTCGGCGCCCGTGGCGCCGCGGTGCGTGAGGTTCTCGAGAATCTCGAGGCCGCGCCGGATGATGGCGTGATTCTTGCGGCCCTTGAGGTTGGCGATGAATCCGAGCCCGCAGGCGTCGTGCTCGCGGCCCGGGTCATAGAGCCCCTGCGGCGCGGGTGGCCAAGAACCTGCAGCGTGGTCGCTTTCCACGGTATCCCCGATCGTAGTCAAAGTGAGGCGAAACCTGTGCATGCTACTCGCGATGTTGCATCGCGGCAACGCGAACCCTCCATCCGGGGCACGCCGCACGCAACACGATCGCGCCGGCGACACGGGTTTGCCGAGGGAACCCCTTGCGTGGCGCGGGGCAGTTAGGCTCTAATCTCAACAAACTTTCGTAGATATTTGTTGCAACATCCAATTCGCCACCCGGCACCAGGCAGTTTTAGGACATCATCATCAGGGACGGAACCATGGCAGACAGGCTCTTTGCGGCGTACACGCGGCGGATAGGCGCGCTCTTCGGCGTCGTCGGCCTCCTGGTCCTCGCCGGCTGCGGCGGCGGTAGCGGCGCGCCCAACAACCCCTACGAGCCCGAGCCGCCGGTGATCCCGCCGCCCTCCGTGCTTCCGACGGCCATCACGGTCTACCCGGGAACCCCCGCCACGCTCACGATCACCGGCGGCGCGCCGCCGTTCCGTGCATTTTCCACCGACGCCACCGCGCTGCCGGTGAGCGCCAACGTCGCCGGTGACACGGTCGTGCTCGTCGCCAACCCGGTGACGGAATCGACCAAGGTCCAGGTCACCGTGCAGGACGCCCGTGGCCTCACGTCCACGCCCGTCGAAGTCGATGTGAAGCCGGCGCCGCTCCTGCCCTCGCTCATCACGATCACCGGCAACCCCGGCGCGGAGTGCCAGTCGACCGACAACACGGTGTGCTCGGGCGGCACCGGCACCGCCCGGGTCCGGGTGACCGGTGCGGGAGGCGTTGGGCTCAAGGGGCGCCAGGTCCGCTTCGATACGGTCCAGGGCAACTTCCAACTCGTCTCGACCAATCCGGCGCAGCCGCTCGTCACCACCTTCACCACGACGACCGACGCCAACGGCGATGCGGTGGTGATCCTCTCGGTTCCGGCCGACACGCCGACGCAATCCGGGATCCTGCGGGCGACCGACGTCACCACCGGACAGCAGATCACCGGGAGCTTCCTCATCCAGCAGATGACCGTCGACGGCGCGGTCCTCTCCGTGTTGCCGCTCGGCACGACGACGATCACCGGGCCCGATACCGCCACCTGCTCGACCGGCGTGACGGTGACCTACTTCATCTTCGGCGGCACGCCGCCGTACCGCGTGAACACGAACTTCCCGCAGGCGATCGCGATCGGCGGCGCGCCAGTGACCAAGAGCGGTGGCGCATTCACCGCCACGACCAACGGCACCTGCTTCGAGAACCTCACCTTCGTGATCACCGACGCCACGGGCCGCACGATCCCGTCCGGGTCGTATCCGCTCATCACCAACGAGCCGGGCGAGAGGGCGCCAACACCGCCGGTAACGCCGCTCGTCGTGACGCCCGGGGCGATCGCCAAGACGAACTGCGTGCCCGCCAATACGTTCCAGTTCCTGGGCACCGGCGGGGTCGCGCCGTATTCGGCCGTGGCCACCTCGAGCACGAGCCCGACCACGCCCGTGCTCTCGCCGCAAACCGGGCTCGCCGCGGGCCAGGCAGTGAACGTGAGCGGTCTCACTTCGCCGTCGACCACGACGATCACGCTCTTTGACAGCGCGAGCCCGCGCCAGTCCGGCTCGGTCACGATCGACTGCAGCGGCACGGTACCGCCGCCGCCGCCGTCGGCACTCGTCGTCACGCCGCCGAGCTACAACTATGGCGGCGGCACCTGTGTGGGCCAGATGTCGTCGTTCAAGGTCACCGGGGGCACGCCGCCGTACACGGCGTTCGTGACGTCGGGCCAGACGGCCGCGATCATCAACCCGACCAACATCGCCGCTGCCGGAGGCTCGTTCGTCGTCTCCGGGCTCACCAACACGGTGGCGACGACCAACGTCACGGTGATGGACTCGGGCTCGCCGATCCTCCAGCAGGTGGTGAGCGTGAGCTGTCCGGCGCTTGCGGGCCTGACGGTGCAGCCGGCGAGCTACACGTACTCGGCCAATCCGACGCCACCCGCGCCGACGTGCGCCGCTGCGGTCTCGAACTTCGTGATCCAGGGCGGCACGCCGCCGTACATGATCGCGTTCTCGGTTCCGGGCACGACGGGAACGATCAATCCGGCGTTGGTGACCGCTTCCGGCGGCGGCTTCTCGGTGACCAATCTCGCCAACACGCCGAAGGTGAATCAGATCACGATCACCGACTCGAACACGTCGCAGGCCGCGACGTCGGTCGTGCAAATCACCTGCAATCCGTAGTCGCTCTCACCGCGCCCCCAAAGCCACGGCGGCCCTCCGGCCCCGTGGCTTTTTCGCGGGGGCGCCGGAATCCCGATCGGGACGGCAAGACGCCAGGGCGGCTCGCGCCTACGGCAGCACGTCGCGCAGGACTTCCGGCGGCACGTCGTGGCCGACGACCGCCCGTCCGAGTGCCTCCAGCAGCACGAAGCGGATGGTGCCGGCCTCGACCTTCTTGTCGCGGGCCATGAGATCGAGCCAGCGCGCGTGACCCAGCGCTGGCGGGCTCACGGGAAGCCGCGCGCGCGCGAGCAGATCGCGCAGGCGCCCGACATCCGGAGGCGCGAGCATGCCGAGGCGTGCCGATACTTCGGCGGCGAGGACCATGCCGGCCGCCACCGCCTCGCCGTGCAACCACTCGCCGTAGCCCAGCGCGTTCTCGATGGCATGGCCGAACGTGTGCCCGAAGTTGAGCACCGCCCGCTCGCCTTCCTCGCGCTCGTCGGCGGCCACGACCTGCGCCTTGATGCGGCAGCTCGTCTCGATGGCGTGCGCGAGCGCCGCGCCGTCGCCGGCAAGGAGGGCGTCGAGATTCGTCTCGAGCCACGCGAAGAAGGCGGGATCGCGGATGGCGCCGTACTTCACGACTTCGGCGAGGCCGGCAGCGAGCTCCCGGGCGGGGAGTGTGGCGAGGCACGCGGTATCGATCAGCACCGCGCGCGGCTGATGGAACGCGCCGATCATGTTCTTGCCGAGCGGATGATTGATCGCGGTCTTGCCGCCGACCGACGAGTCGACCTGCGCGAGGAGCGTCGTCGGCACCTGCACGAACGGCATGCCGCGCTGGTAGATCGCCGCGGCAAAGCCCGCGAGGTCGCCGACGACCCCGCCGCCGAGCGCCACGACGAGCGTCTTGCGCTCGGCCCGTTGCTCGATGAGGCCGGTGAGGACGGCTTGCAGCGTCGCGAAGTCCTTGTGCGCCTCGCCGTCGGGAATTTCGATCGTCGCGGTGGCGATGCCGCGCGCGGCGAGACTCGCGCGCACGGGCTCGAGCCAGTGCGCGGCGACGACCGGATTGGTCACCACGATGGCACGACGCGCGCCGAGGGCGGCCACCATCGACCCCGTCTCGGCGAGGACGCCGCTGCCGATGCGGATGGGATAGCTGCGCGCGCCCAGGCCGACGGCGAGGACGCGGGGTTCAGGGGTCGAGGTCATGATCGGGGACGTCGGTGGCGTCGAACGTGCGCACGAGGCGCATGACCTCGCTGCGGTCCGATTCGACGACGTAGGTTGCGGTCTCGCGGTAGAGCGCGTCGCGTTGCCGGTACAGGTCGGCCAGACGCGCCAGGGGATCGGCGGTTTGCAGCAAGGGGCGGTTGCGGCTGTGCCGCAGGCGGGCCCAGAGCGTGACCGGCTCCGCGTGCAGGTAGATGACCGTGCCGTTGTCGCGCAGCCGGGCGCGATTGTTCGGCCGCAGGACGGCCCCACCCCCGGTCGACAGGACGATGTTGGCGAGCACGGCGAGGTCGGCGAGAACGTCCTCCTCGCGATCGCGAAAACCGGCCTCGCCCTCGATCTCGAAGATCGTCGGAATCGACACGCCGAGGCGCCGCTCGAGCTCGGTATCGGCGTCGACGAAGGGCTTGCGCAGGCGCCGGGCGAGCTGGCGCCCCAGCGTGGACTTGCCGGCACCCGGAAGTCCCACCAGAAACAAATTGCCCCGGCGAAGCGGCACCGGGGCAGGAGTGTCGATGGCGGCGTGGTCGCCGCCGGTCGTTCCGGTCACCGCACGGATGTTACCGTGTCCTTGACCACGCGCGGCGTGAGGAAGACGAGCAACTCGGCTTTTTCGCTCACGTTGCCCGTCTGCTTGAAGAGGTAACCCAGGATCGGGATGTTGCCCAGCCACGGCACCTGGGTGACGTCGTTGCGGATCGTCTCCTCGTAGATGCCGCCGATGACCGCGGTATCGCCGTTGTTCACCGAGATCTGCGTGACGACGTTCTTGGTGTCGATCGACGGCACCGAGAACCCGCCTCCCAACTGCACGTACTGCCCGATCGTGTCCTTGCGCACCTCGACGACCATGATGATCCGGCCGTCCGCGGTGATCTGCGGGGTGACGTCCAGACGCAGCACCGCCTTCTTGAACTGGACGGTGGCCGGCGAATTGGCGCTCCCTGGCGTCACGTACGGAATCTCGGTGCCCTGCTCGATCGCCGCCTTCTGGTTGTCACCGGTCACCACCCGCGGACTCGACACGACCTTGCCGCGACCGTCGGCCTCGAGTGCGGACAGCTCCAGGTTGATGAGGTTGCCGCTGCCCAGGTTGATGAGGGTGAGTGCCAGCTGTCCCGCCGCATTGGCCACCGGAAGGTTGACGTTCAACTGCGGTGAATCGGAGTAACCCGCCCACGCGATTCCCGAGGCGAGCTCGAACGGGGTCTGCGTGCGCGTCTCGCGGGTCACGGTGTCGCCGCTCGTCGTCACGACCGGCTGCGTCGACAGCGATCCGCTCGAGCCCCCGGCGTAGCGCTTCTTGTTGAAGGTGAATCCGGTCTGCTGGCCGAAGCGCACGCCGAGCTGGCGGCTGAACGTGTCGCCGGCGATCACGATGCGGGCCTCGATCAGGACCTGCCGGATCGGCGTGTCGATCTGCCGGATGATCTTGCGCACTTCCTCCAGGCGCGACGCGGTATCGGTGACGAAGACGATGTTCGAGCGCGGATCGATGATCGCCACACCGCGCCGGCTGATGATCGAGCCCTGGCCGCCGGTGGTGGGCGTCTGGCCGGCGCCCGCACCGAACTGCTGCTGGCGGTTGCTCGTGATGAGACTCAAGACGTCGGCCGCCTTGATGTAGTTCAACTGGAACGACTCCGACACGAGCGGCTCGAGCTCGCCGATCTGGATCGCGTTCTCGAGCTGCTGCTTCTCCTTCAGCGCGAGTTCCTCGCGCGGCGCGATGAGCACGACATTGCCGTTCTTGCGCATGTCGAGGCCCTTGGTCTGCAGGATGATGTCGAGCGCCTGGTCCCAGGGAATGTCCTTGAGGCGCAGCGTGAGGTTGCCCTGCACGGTGTCGCTCGTGATGATGTTCAATCCCGTGAAGTCGGCGATCACCTGCAGCACCGAGCGCACCTCGACGTTCTGGAAGTTGAGCGAGAGCTTCTCGCCCTTGTAGCCGCCGCGCGAGCCTTGAACGAGCTTGTTGGGGTCCTCGAGAATGGGCTTCACCTCGAGAATGAACCGGTTGTCGGTCTGGTAGGCCGAGTGTTCCCACAGGCCCTTGGGCTCGATCACCATCCGCGCGTTGCTGCCCTGCTGCGTGGTGTCGATCGTGATCACCGGCGTGCCGAAGTCGGCGACGTCGAGACGTCGCTCGAGATTGCGCGGCACCGACGTCTTCAGGAAGTCGACGATGAGCGTTCGTCCCTGCTGGCGGATGTCGATGCCGGTCGAGCTGTCGGAGAGGTCGACGATGATCCGGCCCTCGCCGTTGCGCCCGCGCCGGAAATCGACGTCGCGCATCGCATGCTGGACCTCGCCGGGTCGTGCCTCGGCAAAGCGCTGGACGTTCTCGGCGCCGGGCTGCGCGATCGGCTGGTCGATGAGGGTGACGATAACCGCATTGCCTTCGACGGCGGTGTCGAACGACTGCGGCCGGTTGAGGTTGAAGACCACCCGCGTGCGGTTGCCTGCCTGCACGATGTTGAAGCTGCGCAGCCCCGCCTCGTCGACCGGCTTGGTCGTCGCCCCGAGGCCGTTCGCGGTGTCGAGGAAGTCGAGCGCGATCCGCGGCGGGCTCGCGATCGAGAAGCTTGCCGGCGGATTGGCCGGCGGATTCTTGAGGTCGAAGCGCACGACGACACGCCCGGAAGTCGCCCGCGACACCGAGATGCCCTCGAGGCTGTTCGCCGACTGCGCTCCCGCGATCGGTGCGAGCAGCAGCGCGGCGAGCCCGATCACGAGCGCGCCACCGTGCCGCCACCACGTCCTCATGTCGACTCCCCTCGAAACAGCGGCACTCATCGTCTGGGCTCCTGTGATTTGCCATCGGCCGGCAGCAGCATCAACGTGCTGGATCGCTCGGCCCAGTCGCCGGCGCCGTCCTGAATCAGCTCTTTCAACTTGATCTCCCCTTCCCCAATACTGGTGATCACGCCGAAGTTCTGACCAAGGTGGTTGCCGGCGCGCACCTGGTACACGTCACGCTCGGGTGTGCGCACCAGGGCGAACATCGTCTTGTTCTTCTCGAGGGTGCCCACCATCGCCAGCGACTCCAGTGGGTACGCCTCGAGAGGCTCCTTCCGCCGCGTGAGATCGGGGGCGAGTTTCGACGCGCTCTTGGTCGGTTCGATCTTGCGCGGCTTGAACGGGTCGGGCAGGTCGAAGGCGTTGTACGCAAACGGTTCGTAGGGCTTGATCTGGGGCAGCGGGTCGAGCTTGCCACGCGCACCCTTGCCCTGGTCGCGCATCCACGCGCGCAGATCCTCGTGCGTTTCGCCGCCGCACGCGGCCAACAGGGTCGCCGCGACGAACACGACAAGCGCGCGCGGCGTGCTCATTTCTTCCCCTTCGCCTTGGCCTTGGCCGCGGCGCGCTGCTTCGCGATCTCCTCCTCGTCCAGATAGCGGAACGTCTTGGCGTCCGCATCCATGACGAGCTTGCCCTTGTCGTTGGTGATCGCGATGTCGTTCAACGTCACGATGCGCGGCAACTGCGCGATGTCGCTCGCGAATGCGCCCATGTCGTGATACGTGCCCGTGATGCGCAGGCGAATCGGGAGCTCGGCGTAGAAGTCGGCCATCTTCTCCTGCGCCGCCGGTCGGAAGAGCTCGAACTGGAGACCCCGGCCGAGCCCCGCCTGGTTGATGTCGGTCAAGAGGGCATCGATCTCGGAGCGATTCGGAAGCTGCTTGACGAGCGCACCGAAGGACTGCTCGACCTCGGTCAACTGCTGCGCGTAGAGCTCGAAGTTGATCGCCTTGGCCTTCTTCTCGGTGTACTGCGCCTTGAGCTTGACCTCCTCGGCCTGTGCGGTCTCGAGTGTGGTCCACTGCTCCTGCCAGTCGAGGAAATAGCCGAGCGCGACGATCACGGCAACGATGCCGACGAGAAAAAGCACCTTCGGCAGTACCGGCCAGCTGCCGACGTTGCGCAGGTTGAGGTTGCGTAGCTCGTCGAGATTCATGCGGCCCTCTTGCCCGCGGGCAGCGCGGCCTTGGCCTTCGCCGGTGCACCCGGTGCCGGTGCCTTGACCGGTTCCCCGGCGCCGACGGGGGCCGCGCGCTTGACCATGAAGTTCAGGATGAATTCGTTGATCGTGAGGCCACGCGCCGGCGGAACCCCCGGCGCGGGAACGAGCTTGATCTCGACCAACTCGGGGTTGCCGAGCCACGGCGAGGATTCGATGTTGCGCATCAGCGTCGACACCCGGGCATTGGACTGGGCGTAGCCGGAAATCGTCACCTTCGATCCGACCTGCTTGACGCTCTTGATGTAGATCCCGTCGGGAAGCTGGCGGACCAGCTGGTCGAAAAGGTGCACCGCCTCGCTGCGATTGGCCTGCAGCGTCTCGACCACCTGCTTGCGCGCGAGGACCGCCTGGATCTGGTCACGGAGGCGGTCGATCTCCTTGATCTGTTCGTCGAGCTTGGCGATCTCGGTTTTCAGGAGCTGGTTGCGACTGCGCTGGTTCTCGATCTGGGCATTGAGCAGGCCGTGGACGAGTGCCACGACCCCGAGCGCCAGCACCGCGAGCGAAATGGCGAGCGAGATGAACTGCCGCTGCCGGGCCTGGCGCTTTTGCTCCCGGTGCGGGAGCAGGTTGATGCGGACGGCGGCGGCCATTTACTCGAAGCTCCGCAAGGCGAGACCGGTGGCGACGAGGAGCATCGGCGCGTCCTGCGCGAGCTGCCGCGGACGGATCCGCTCCGACGCCTGCATCGCGGCGAACGGGTTGGCGACGACCGTCGGCACCCCGGCCCGCTTGGTCACGAGGTCATCGATGCCCGGAAGCGCCGCGCAACCCCCGGCGAGCACGACGTGGTCGACCTGATTGTGCGAGGTCGACGTGAAGAAGAACTGCAGGGCCCGGGTCACCTCCAGGGCGAGCGTCTCCATGAACGGTTGCAACACATCGCTGTCGTAGTTCTCCGGGAGCCCCTGGTTCTTCTTGGCCGACTCGGCCTCTTCCGGCGAGAGGTTGAACGCGCGTTGGATGTCCTGCGTGAGCTGGTTGCCGCCGAACGCCTGGTCACGGGAGAACAGAAACTGATTGTTGCGCAAGACATAGAAGTGCGTGATGTGGGCGCCGATGTCGACCAGGGCGATGTTCTGGTCGCGGCCATTGGCGGGCAGCGACGGCGCGATGAGGCTGAACACCTCCTGGGTGGCGTACGACTCGACGTCCATGAGTCGCGGCTTCAGGCCCGCCGACTCCGCAATGGCGACCCGGTCCTCGACCTTCTCCTTGCGCGAGGCCGCAATGAGGACCTCGACCTCGTCGGGATTGTTCGGAGCGGGACCGAGCGTCTGGAAATCGAGATTCACCTCGTCCAGCGCGAAGGGGATGTACTGGTTCGCCTCGGCTTCGACGGTGAGCTCGAGCTCTTCTTCCTTCTGCCCGGCCGGGACGATGATTTTCTTGGTGATGACCATGGCCGCCGGCAGCGCCATGGCAATATTGCGGTTGCGACTGCCCAGTCGCTTCCAGCCGCGCTTGAGGACGTCGCTCACCTGATCGAGATTGGCGATGTTGCCGTCGGTGACGGTGTCCTTGGGGAGCGGCTCTATGGCGTAGCGCTCGAGTCGAAACGTGCCCTTTCCCGCCTGCGCGAGTTCGATGAGCTTGATCGAGGTCGAGCCGATATCCACTCCGATGAGTGCAGGGGCCTTGGCTTTGAAGATGTCGAAGGCACTACCGAATTTTTCGGCGAGCATGGCGCACCTGGGCAAAGTGCTGACAAACTACATTAAACTCTGGCAGCAAGTATGTACGTTGTCAATTTGTTTCCCGGCAGGAGCGTTTCCCCCGCGGGCCTCGTTACAACACACCGGCATTAATGCCTCCTGACGCAATTTTTATTCCCTTGTGCTAAAGCGGTCGATCGTCTACGTCGTTTCGGTCCTGCTCGGCCTTGCCGTGGTCGGGGCGCTGCTCGGGGCGTTCGTCCTTGCCCTGCTGTGGCCGACGCTGCCCTCCCTCGACGTCCTCACCGAGTACCAGCCCAAGATTCCGCTCCGTGTCGTCTCGGCCGAGGGTGAGCTCCTCGGCGAATTCGGCGAGGAACGGCGCGCGGTGGTCTCGATGCGCGAAGTCCCGGATGTCATGAAACAGGCCATTTTGGCGGCAGAAGACGAGCGTTTCTATCAACATGGCGGTGTCGACTATTTGAGTGTGGCGCGCGCCGCGCTCGCCAACCTCTCGTCGGGCATCCAGCAGGGCGCCGGCACGATCACCATGCAGGTCGCCCGCAACTTCTTCCTGACCCGGGAAAAGACCGTCACCCGAAAGCTCCGGGAAGTCCTGCTCGCCTGGAAGATCGAGGCCAACCTGTCGAAGGACGAGATCCTCGAGCTCTATATCAACCAGATCTTCCTCGGCCAGCGCGCCTACGGCTTCGCCGCCGCGGCGCAGATCTATTTCGGCAAGCCGCTCATGGACCTGACCGTCGCCGAGGCGGCGATGCTCGCGGGGTTGCCCAAGGCGCCGTCGACCTACAACCCGGTGAGCAATCCGCGGCGCGCCAAGCAGCGCCAGCTCTACGTCCTGCGGCGGATGCACGAGCTCTCCTTCATTTCCGACGAGGCCTATCAGGAAGCACAAAACGCGCCGCTCGTGGTGCGCCAGGGGATCCGCGGGGCCGCGCCGACCCACGCCGCGTGGGTTGCCGAGATGGCCCGACAGGTCGTGTTCGACGCGTACGGCGAGGAAGCGTACACGCGCGGCATCACCGTGTGGACGACGGTGCGCAAGGCCGACCAGGACGCGGCGTACCTGGCGGTGCGCCGCGGGGTGCTCGACTACGATCGGCGCCACGGCTACCGCGGTCCGGAAGCCTACGTCAACCTGCCGAGCGACCCGGCCGGACAGGAACAGGTGCTCGACCGGCTCTTCCAGGAGACCCCCGACGCCGACGACCTCGTCGCCGCCGTGGTCGAAGACGCCTCCCCGACCGAGATTCGAGCGGTGCTGGCGTCGGGCGACACGGCGGTCCTCACCGGGGACGCGCTCAAGTTCGTCGCCCGCAACCTGGGTGACAAGGTGCCCGCGGCGCAGCGCATCCGCCGCGGTGCGGTCATCCGCCTGTCGCACGACGACAAGAGCCGGTGGATCGTGAGCCAGGTGCCGCAAGCCGAGGCCGCCTTCCTCTCGGTGTCGCCGCTGGACGGCGCCATTCTCGCCCTCGTGGGCGGGTTCGACTACGAGCGCAATAAGTTCAACCACGTCACGCAGGCGCTGCGCCAACCCGGCTCGTCGTTCAAGCCCTTCATCTACTCTGCGGCGCTCGAGAAGGGCTTCTCCCCGGCCACGATCGTCAACGACGCCCCGTTCTTCGTTCCCGGCGACAAGACCGGCGGCGAGGACTGGGAGCCCAAGAACTACGACGGGAAATTCGACGGCCCGATCCGCCTGCGCACCGCCGTGGCGCGCTCCAAGAATCTCGTCCTCGTGCGTGTCCTGCAGGCCATCGGCCCGCAGTACGCACAGGATTACATCACCCGCTTCGGCTTCGACCCCAAGATGCACCCGCCGTACCTCACGATGGGACTGGGCGCGGGGGCCGCGACGCCGCTGCAAATGGCCGCGGCGTACTCGGTCTTTGCCAACGGCGGCTATCGGATCGCGCCGTATCTCATCGTGCGGATCACCGATGCCAAGGGCAACGTGCTCTCCGAGGCCAAGCCCGTCGTTGCCGGCGAGGGTGCCGAACGGGCGATCGATCCGCGCAATGCCTTCGTCATGACCTCGATGCTGCGTGACGTGATCACCGCGGGGACCGGCACGCGTGCGCGCGTCCTCGGGCGCAAGGATCTCGCGGGCAAGACGGGCACGACCAACGAGAACGTCGACGCCTGGTTTTGCGGCTACAACGCGTCGATCGTCGGTGTGGCCTGGATCGGCTTCGACCAGCCAAAGAGCCTCGGCACCAATGAGACCGGCGGCGTGGCGGCGCTGCCGATCTGGATCTCGTTCATGCAGCGCGCGTTGAAGGGGATTCCCGAGAAGCCGCTTACGGTACCGGAAGGCGTCGTCGCGGTACGGATCAATGCCGAGACCGGCCTGCGTGACGACACCGGGATGAGCGAATATTTCTTCGCCGAGTTCACGCCGCCGGCCGGCGGCGATGCGCTCGCACCTCCTGTGGCCGGACACAGCACCCAGGATGTGCGCAACCAGATCTTCTGACATGGGCAGCGACGATCGCGACCGCCTTCGGATCGCGCAGGTTGCCGCGCGACTCATCGCCGAGCACGCGATCGGTGACTGGTCGCTCGCCAAGCGCAAGGCCGCGCGCCAGCTCATGCTGGGCGACCGCGTGGCGCTGCCCGCCGACGACGAGATCCAGGCGGCACTCATCGACTATCACGCGATCTTCGGCGGTGAGGCGCACGCGCAGCGTCTGCGCACGCAGCGCGAAACGGCGCTGCGCTGGATGACACGGCTTGCCGCCTATTCGCCGGTCCTCGTCGGCGGCGTCGCGGCCGGCTGGGCCACGGAGCACAGCGACATTCACCTCGAGCTTTGCGCCGAGGACCCCAAGGCGGTGGAGATCGCGCTCCTCAATGCGAAAACCCCGTATCGCACGCTCGGCACCGATCGCGACGGCGCCGCCGAACTTCTCCTCACCGGCACCGACCCGATCCGCCTCTCGATCAGGACGGCAACGCTTGCGCGCCAGCGCTCGCGTCGCGAGCGTTCGGCCGACGGCGCGCGCCTCGGCGCGGACGATCTCAAGCGTCTGCTCGCGTCGTGACGCGGCGAGCGTCGCAGGCAAATTCGCGGGAACTTCGCGGCTCGACGCGTGGTCCATGCAACAGACGTTGATCGTCTCCCGCTACCCTCCCTGAGCGGGTGCCTGTCCGCTGCGACTCCGCGCGGACAGGTGTTCAAGGCCCCGCGTCATTCCCCTTGATCGCGGGGCCTTTTCTTGTCCGGCGTCGCGGCGGTGCCGGCCGCGTCGCGCCGCGGCAGCCAGGGCGCCATCGCGGCATTGGCGGCCTCGACGCCCTCGCGTGTCACCGCGGAGAAAAGAAGCGCGCGCACGTTGGTCGGACCCGGCGCGTACCGCCTTGCCAGCGCCGCGTCGAGACCGCGAACCACCTCGCGCTGCGCCGCGGTGCCGAGCTTGTCAGCCTTCGTCGCGAGAATCAGCACGGGACGCCCCGACGGCACGAAGCCGTCGAGCACGGCGTGGTCGAGATCGGTCAATCCGCGACGGGCGTCGACGACGAGCACCAATGCGACGAGATTCTGTCGCGTCGTCAGGTAGCGCCACAGGAAGTCCTGCCAGTCCCGTTTGAGCGTCTTGGCCACCGCGGCGTAGCCGTACCCCGGCAGGTCCGCGACGAGGCCCCCGTGCCGCAACGTGAAAAAATTGATCTCGCGCGTGCGCCCGGGCGTGCGACTCGCGTAGGCGAGGCGCGTGCGGCGGGCGAGCGCGTTGATCGCGCTCGACTTGCCGGCGTTGGACCGCCCGGCAAAGGCGATCTCCGGCACTCCCGACCCCGGCAGTTGCGCGGCCTGCGTCACGCCGAGCAGGAATTGCGCGCCCACGAGCGGCTGCACGGCGCCGATGCCGGCGTCGCGCCCGCGCCGATGCGCAGCGGCTTTGGCCGGACTGCCCGAGTCCGCTACAATGGCGTGTTTTTTCATGACGACCTCCGGCATGCCGGCGTGCGCAACGGCGAGCCGCGGTTCCGGAATCGCAATCGGGGAGTGCTAAGAATGAATCGCACGTTGTTCGCCGCGTTGGCGACCGCGGCACTGGTGGCCGGCATTTCATCGGCGGCCGCGCAGGACGCCGGCAAGGGCAAGCCGGACCTCGCAAAGGCGAAGCAGTTCGCCGAAACGGTCTGCGCGGCTTGCCACGGTGCCGATGGCAACAGCACCATCCCCGCGAATGCCAACCTCGCCGGGCAGGGCGCGGAGTATATCAGCCGGCAACTCGACCACTTCAAGTCCGGCGTTCGCCCGAACCCGATCATGCAGCCGATGGCGGCCATGCTCTCGCCGGCCGACATGGTGGCGATGGGAATCCTCTTCTCGCAGCAAAAGGCCAAGCCCGGAGCCGCAAAGGACGCGACGCTTGCAGCGCAAGGCCAGCGCCTGTGGCGCGGCGGCGACGCCGCGGCGGGCATCCCTGCCTGCGCCGCGTGCCACACGCCAACCGGCGCGGGTATTCCTCCCAACTATCCGCGCCTCGCCGGTCAGCACGCCGAGTACACGCTCGCACAGCTCAAGGCGTACGCGGCCGGGCAGCGGGGCGCCGACCCCGGGGGCAAGGACACCAACGGCCGCATCATGGCCGCCATCGCCCGCCGGATGAGCGAGGCGCAGATGCAAGCCGTCGCCGATTTCGCGGCCGGATTGCGCTGATCCTCGCACCTTCCATCGAATCGCGAGACACGGCGCCGGGGCCGCAAGCGCGGCGCCGACCTCCGTGGCGCCGCATCGCATGACCGGGACGGTCGTCGATTCGCTATACCTGTATCCGGTCAAAGGCTGCGCCGGCATTGAATTCACGGCGGCGCACGCGGCCACGACCGGCCTCGTGGCGGCCGATGTCGCCGATCGCGAATGGATGGTGATCGACAGTGACGGGCGCTTTCTCACGCAGCGCGAACTGCCGCGCTTCGCCCTGATCCGCCCGCGCATCGACGGCGACGGGCTTTGGCTCGACGCACCGGGGGCCTCGCCGCTTGCCGTGGACCGCTCGGCCGTGGCGCCGTCGCGCGCCGTCGTGGTGTGGCGCAGCCACGTCCGCGGCATCGACGCCGGTGACGAGGCCGCGCGCTGGCTGTCGGCTTGCCTGGAACGCGAGGTTCGCCTCGTTCGCTTCGATCGCAGCGTCGTGCGGGCGTGCAATCCGCAGTTCGTCGGGACGTCCGGAGCGCACACGTACTTCGCCGATGGCTATCCGCTGCTCGTCGTCGGCGCCGCATCGCTCGCCGACCTCAACGCCCGCCTCGCGGCACGCGGCGAACCGGCGTTGCCGATGGATCGCTTTCGCCCCAGCCTCGTCGTCGCCGGCCTCGACGCGTTCGCCGAGGACCACGTCGACACCTTCACGATCGGTGACGTCGTGCTGCGCGCGGTCAAACCGTGCATTCGTTGCCACGTCACGACGATCGACCAGGCCACGTCCGCGGTCGGCATCGAACCCTTGCGCACGCTCGGCGAGTACCGCATGCGCGAGGATTTCGCCGGCATCGCCTTTGGCGTCAACGCGATCGTCGTACGCGAGGGGTCGCTCGCCCGCGGGGCGCCGGTCGACGTCGACTGGCGCTTTTGACGCGGCAGCGGCTGCTCACCCCTGCACGGCGCACATCACCGGATAGCGGGGTCCCGGCCCGTAGCCTTCGGCAACCCACGTCGGCGAGAAGCGCATCGCATCGGCCGTCACGCGATCAGCCGTGTAGCGGTGTCCGCCGGTGAGGCGATTGAAGTAGCGATACACCGGAGCGGTGCCGGCCGGGCACAGCCCCGAGACGGGATCCGGAAGCGGCACGTAGAACGCCGCCGGCGTCTCGAGGAGCCAGGCTGCCGCAAAGACCGCGAGCGTTTGCGCGCACTCGGCGGGGCTCGCCGAATAGAAGTGCGCCACACCGTTGCCGGCCGCGCTGTAGAGGCGGCAGACCGGACTCGCGCCGGGGACCGGATTCGCATGGACGAGGAAGCGCAATCCGGTTCGCGCCCAGCCGGCGGTGCGGCCGCTGTCCAGATTCGCGATCTCCGCCGGCGCCGTCGTCAGGAAATAGCGGTCGAGCAGCGCGTGGTGAAACTCGACGGCGACGGCCGTGTCGTCGGGCGGGGCGGCCGCCGGCGTGAGGTACTCCCGCACCAGCGGCAGCATCGTTTCCAGACGCGAGAAGTAGTCGGGATCGGCGGGCCGGCTGCACGTCGACAACCCGCCGTAGAGCGCACCGCGCACCTCGTAGCCGCCGCCGCCCGTCGTCGCGAGCAGGCCGCCACTGCTGCCGCCCTCGGTGATTCCGGAGGCCCAGGTGACCTGCGTGAAATCGCCATCGACGAGTTCGTCGACGAGCGGCACGATGCCGGTGACGGTGCCGCGGTTCGCCTTGAGGAGATCGCCGCGGGGATGATGCAGCGAGACGATGGGGGTGCCGATCGCGATCGGTTCGGCACGCCACGCCGCGAGCCGGGTGCCGGCCGGTGGGGTCTCGTCCAGGCGCAGGAGCGACCAGTCGTCGTCCTGACTGCGTCCCAGGAGTGTGGCGCCCCCGATGAGCTGGACGTAAGGCTGCGTGCCTTGCGCGCCACAGGCGGCGGTGGCGAACAGCCAGAAGCTCGCGATGCTGCGGGCCGCGGCCATCGAATCGATGCAGTGGTCGGCGGTGAGCACGTACGGGGTATTCGTGGCGGCGGTATCGTTGATGAGCGTCCCGCTGCACACGTAGCTCAGCCCGCCTTCGCCCACGAACACGAGCTTGGCGACCGATCGCGCCAGCGTCTCGAGCGCGGGGTCGCCGCTGCTCGCACACGCGGCATCGACGTTGCAGGCGGCCGCGCTGCCGATGCCCGAGGCGCGCTGCACCGCCGCGAGCGGCGCGACCAGCCCGGCGCCGTCGACCACGAGGTGCGCGAGTCGCGGTACCGAAAGCGTTACGTGGCCAAGCTCGGCGTCGCTGCGCGCCTCGATCTCCACGACGGCGGTATCGCCCTCGACGACGGGGGTCCACAGCGTCCCGGCAGAACGTGCGATCGTGGCGGCGTCGAAGGTGGCAAGGGCCTGCGCACTCGTCCGTGCCGCCACGCGCAGGGTCACGCCTTCGACCGGCGCCGACAGCACCAACGCCACGCGCAGCGCGCGGGCGGCGGGTGAGCTCACTTCCAGGCGCGCGGCGCGAACGCCATCGCCGGCGGGGCTCCACGGCAGGTCGCGCAGCGCGATCGAGAGGTCGACGGGACGCGGAAAGCCGATGGCGAGCGGCTGCCCGCGCAGGCCCTGCGGCCGCGCGAGTGCGCGCCGGTTGTGCGCGGCCAGGGCTGCCGATTCCGCGCTCGACGGCGATGCGAGCGCCACGCGGCGCACATGCGCACTCGTGGGCAAGCGCATGCGCTCGGCGCCTTGCGGCGGGGCGGGCAACACGTCCGCACCCGCGGCGGCGACCGGCGGGTCGGTCGCGAGGTTCGGTATCAGCGGGGCTGCTGCGGCTGGCGCAGCGCCAAGCACTGCCACCCATGCGCAGGACAGGAAGGCGCAGGCCGTTCGCATCGCTTCGGGTGTCATCGGGACCGTGTGCTCGCGGCAGCCGACGCCGCGCGGGTTGGCTTCGAGTCTACGCCGATGGAATGGTTCCGATGGCGCCCTCGCACCGCCGGCTCACGCCGCGTGCTCGCTTGCAAGACAGGTTGCGAGCGTCGCCTCCCACGACGCCAGGGTGATCCCGAACGTCGCGCGCAAGCGCTCGGTGGCGAGCACGCCGTAGGCGGGTCGACGTGCGGGGGTCGGATACGACGCGGTGGTGATCGGCACCACCCGTGGCCGCTCGCGGGCGCCGACGATCGCCTTGGCAAAGCCGTGCCAGGTGGTGGCGCCCGTCGCGCTCAGGTGGTAGAGGCCGGCGCGCTCCGCCAGCGCCGGCAGGCCGCACCCGACGAGCTCGCCGGTGGCCTGCGCGAGGGCGCGCGACCAGTTCGGGGTGCCGGTCTGGTCGGCGACGATCGTAAGCTCGTCACGCAGGGCGGCGAGCCGGCGGATCGTGCGCAGGAAGTTCTGCCCGGTGAGCCCGTAGACCCAGCTCGTGCGCAGGACGATGGCGTGCGCCCCGCTCGCCGCGATCGCCGCCTCGCCCGCGAGCTTGCTCGCACCGTAGACATTGAGCGGGCCGGTGGCGGCATCCTCGGTGTAGGGCGTCGTCGCGCGGCCGTCGAAGACGTAGTCGGTCGAGTAGTGAATGAGGATCGCGTCCTGCCGGCGAGCCTCCTCGGCGAGGATCGCGGGAGCCCGCGCGTTGATGGCGAAGGCGAGGTCCCGCTCGGTCTCGGCGCGATCGACCGCCGTGTACGCGGCGGCATTGATGACGACGTCGGGCGCGACGGCGCGCACGGTGCGCCGGATCGCGTCGGCGTCGGCCAGGTCGAGTGCGGCACGGTCGACGCCGACGACATCGCCCAGCGCCGGCAGGAGCGCCACGAGCTCGCCGCCGACCTGACCTTGGGCGCCGGTCACCAGGATGCGCGGGCGCGTCGCAGCACGCATCACGGAACTACGCGTAGGTCTCCGCGCGCGCGAGCACCACACCCGCCGCGTCCTTCGCCGCAAGGGTGGGCGGTGCGGTGAGCGGCCAGGCGATCGAAAGCGCGGGGTCGTTCCACAACAGCGTGCGCTCGTGCTCCGGATACCAATAGTCGGTCGTCTTGTAGAGGAACTCCGCATCCTCCGAGACGACGAGAAAGCCGTGCGCGAAGCCGGGCGGCACCCACAGCATCTTCCGGCTCGCCGCCGAGAGCGTGATCGCCACGTGCTGCCCGAAGCGCGGTGAGCTGCGCCGCAGGTCGACGACGACGTCGAGCACCTCGCCCAACGTCGCACGCACGAGCTTGCCCTGCGCGTGCTCGATCTGGTAGTGCAGGCCGCGCAGGACGCCGCGGCGCGAGCGCGAATGGTTGTCCTGCACGAAGTCGACGTCGAGCCCTGCGCTCGCGAAGGCGCGACGGTTCCAACTCTCGTAGAAGAAGCCGCGATCGTCGCCGAACACCCGCGGCTCGATCAGCAGGACCTCGGGCAGTGCGAGCGCGGTGATCTTCATGGCGCAAGAGTCGGGGGCGAGACGCCGGGGGAGGGTCGCACGATGCAAGGCCGCTCGCGCCGCCGTCAGCGCCGCGTGGCGTCGCCGAGCAGCGCGAGGAGGTACTGGCCGTAGCCGCTCCGGGTGAGCGCGCGGCCGAGGGCCTCGAACGCGGCGTCGTCGATGTAGCCCAGGCGCCAGGCGATCTCCTCCGGGCAGGCGATCTTCAGGCCCTGCCGCCGCTCGAGCGTGGCGATGTACTGCGCCGCCTCGAGAAGCGACTCGTTCGTTCCGGTGTCGAGCCACGCCATGCCCCGTCCCAGAACTTCGCACGAGAGCGCGCCCTGCGCGAGATACGCGCGGTTCACGTCGGTGATCTCGAGCTCGCCGCGTGGTGACGGCGCGAGATCGCGTGCGATGTCGAGCACGCGGTTGTCGTAGAAGTACAGGCCGGTCACGGCGTAGCGCGACCGGGGGCGCGCCGGCTTCTCCTCGAGCGAGAGCACGCGACCGGCGGTATCGAACTCGGCCACGCCGTAGCGCTCGGGATCGGCCACCGGGTACGCGAACACCGTCGCGCCGTCGGCGCGCGTGTTCGCGCGCTCGAGCTGCGGCTGCAGGTCGTGGCCGTGGAAGATGTTGTCGCCGAGGACGAGTGCGCTCGAGTCGCGCCCGACGAAGTCGCGGCCGATGATGAAGGCCTGCGCGAGGCCTTCCGGTGCCGGCTGCACGGCGTAGGACAGCGTGAGGCCCCAGCGACTGCCGTCGCCCAGGAGCTGACGAAAGCGCGGCGTGTCCTCGGGCGTCGAGATGAGGAGGATCTCGCGAATGCCGGCGAGCATGAGCGTCGACAGCGGGTAGTAGATCATCGGCTTGTCGTACACGGGCAGAAGCTGCTTGCTCACCACCTGCGTCACCGGATGCAGGCGCGTGCCCGAGCCGCCCGCGAGGATGATGCCCTTGCGCGCGCGCGGCGCCGTGGAGATCGGGGTCGTCATGTTCGTCGTGGCCCGCGGCGCGCTTCGCGTCACGCCGCGTAGTGCTGCGCCACCCACTGGCGGTACTCGCCGCTCGTCACGGCGGCGACCCACTGTGCATGGTCGACGTACCAGCGCACCGTGCGCCGGATCCCCGAAGCGAAGGTCTCGCGGGGGGACCAGCCGAGCTCGTCGCGAATCTTCGCGGGATCGATCGCGTAACGGCGATCGTGTCCTGGCCGATCCTTGACGTACGTGATGAGCGCTGCGTAATCCGGGCCCGGCCGGCACTCGGCCAGCGCAGCACACACCGTGCGCACGACGTCGATGTTGGTCATCTCGGCATTGCCGCCGATGTTGTACGTCGCCCCGGGCGTGCCGTGCGCGAGAACGGCACGAATCGCCGCGCAGTGATCGCCGACGTACAGCCAGTCGCGCACGTTGAGCCCGTCGCCGTACACCGGCAGCGGCTTGCCGGCGAGCGCATTGACGACCATGAGCGGAATGAGCTTCTCCGGAAACTGCAGCGGCCCGTAGTTGTTCGAGCAGTTGGTGGTGAGCGTGGGCACGCCGTACGTGTGGTGATACGCGCGCACGAGATGGTCGGAGGCCGCCTTCGACGCCGAGTACGGACTGTTCGGCGCATAGGGTGTCGTCTCCGAGAAGCCGGCGGCATCCGGGGCGAGCGACCCGTAGACCTCGTCGGTCGACACGTGCAGGAAGCGGAACGCCGCCTGCTCGCCCGCGGGAAGCGAGGCCCACCACGTGCGTGTGGTGTCGAGGAGCGTGAACGTGCCCACGACGTTGGTCTCGATGAACGCAGCCGGTCCATGGATCGAGCGATCGACGTGCGATTCGGCGGCGAGGTTGACAACCGCCCGGGGCCGGTGCTCGCGCAACAGCGCGCCGACGAGCGCGGCATCGCCGATGTCGCCGCGCACGAAGACATGTCGTGGGTCGTCGGCGAGCGCCGCGAAATTCGCGGGATTGCCGGCGTAGGTCAGCTTGTCGACGTTGACGACCGCCTCGCCGGTGGCGGCGATCCAGTCCAGCACGAAATTCGAGCCGATGAAGCCGGCCCCGCCGGTGACGAGAATCATGGAGTGGGCGGCGTGGTCGCCGTCACGTTGACCGGGCCGCATTCTACCAGTGCCGCCGCCTCATCCTCGCGCACGAGGCGCGGTCAGACGTGATGGAACTCGCGATACCACGCGACGAAGCGCGCAAGCCCGGCGGCCAGCGGCGTATGCGGCGCGAAGCCCGTGGCGGCGGCAAGGCGCGCGATCGAGGCCCGGGTCGCGCGGACGTCGCCGGGCTGCATGGGAACGAACTCGCAGATCGGAGCGCAGCCCAGCGCGTGGGCGAGTGCGGTGATGAAGTCACCGAGCGCCACCGCCTCGCTGTTGCCGATGTTGTAGAGGGCGGCGGGTGCGCCGGTGGCAGGCGCCGGCGGGATCGCGAGGACACGCGCAACACCTTCGACGATGTCGTCGACGTAGGTGAAGTCGCGCTCCATGCGACCCTCGTTGAAGACGCGGATCGGCTGTCCGGCGAGGATCGCGCGGGTGAAGAGCATCGGCGCCTGGTCGGGCCGGCCCCAGGGGCCGTAGACGGTGAAAAAGCGCAGCCCGGTCACCGGCAGGGCGAACAGGTGCGCGTAGCTGTGCGCCATGAGCTCGTTGGCGGCCTTCGTGGCCGCGTACAGGCTCACGGGTTGGTCGACGCGCTGGTCCTCGGAGAACGGGAGCGTGTTCGATGCGCCGTACACCGACGAGCTCGAGGCGTAGACGAGGTGCGCGATGCGCGCGTGCCGGCAGCCTTCGAGCACGTGACCGAAGGCGACGAGGTTGTCGCGTACGTACGCGTCCGGCGCTTCGAGCGAATGCCGCACTCCCGGTTGCGCGGCGAGATGCACGACGTGGGTGAAAGCGCCGTCGCGAAACAGGCGCGCGGTGCGGTCGGCGTCGGCAAGGTCGTGCTGCACGAAAGAGAATCCCGGCAGGCCGCGCAGCGCCGCGACGCGCGCGTGCTTGAGCGCCACGTCGTAGTACGGAGCGAAGTTGTCGACGCCGGTCACCGCGAAGCCACGCGCGAGCAGGACCCGCGCGGTGTGCATTCCGATGAAGCCGGCGGCTCCGGTGACGAGGACGTGCATCGTGGCGTGCCCGCGCAAGCGGACTCAGCGGCCCTTCCCGGCCGACAGGGCGCGCAGCTTCACGTACTTGAGGAAGCTCGCGAAGGCGCCGATGGCGATGTGCGCGAAACCCGCCACGCCGTCGAGGAAACCGAGCTTGACCACGTAAAAGCGCAGGAAGCGCACGAGTGGCGAGAATGCGATGCGTGCGGCACCCGCGGTCTCCCCGGCGGCGTGCAGCGCCTGCGCCTGCAACGTCGTGTAGCGGTTCTGCTTCGCGACGTACGCCTCGATCGACTCCGCCGATTCGTGCAGCAGGTCGCCGGCGAGGCGCGCGACGGGCCCTTGCGCCACGACGTTCTCGTGGACGGCGTCGTCGGACCAGCGGGCGCGGCGGCGATCGAAGAGCCGGACGTTCCAGTCCGGATAACCCTCGCCGTGCGCGAGCCAGCGCCCGAGGAAGCGATTGCGGCGCGCGATCGCGTAGCCCGCGGCCGCCGGCGGGCCGTGCGCGAACGCGGCGCGGATCGCGGCCTCCAGCACGGGCGACACGCGCTCGTCGGCGTCGATGCACAGCACCCAGTCGTGCTGCGCCTGGGTCACGGCAAAATTCTTCTGGGGACCATAGCCTTCCCAGTCGTGCGCGATGACGCGCGCACCGGCCCGTTGCGCGATCGCTACGGTATCATCGCGGCTGCCCGAATCGACCACCACCGCTTCCGCGGCGAACGGTGCCGAGGCAAGGCACGCGCCAAGTTCGTGCGCGGCGTCGCGGGTGATCACGATGAGCGAGAGGGGGAGCGATTCGGACATGCGCGGCGCGGCCCGACGTGTGACGTTTCGAACGACGAGCGGACTGCCGCGGATTCTACGTGGTTTGCCACGACCCGCGGGGGGTGCGCGCGACGCGCTCCCGCGTCGCGGCGCAGTGCCGCGTCGCGCGACGATGGACGCGAGCCTGCGATGAGCGGGCCCGCGCTGCTCGTCGTGCGTCCCTCGTCGCTCGGCGATGTCGTGCACACGCTCGCGCTCGTCTCCGATGTCGAGGCGCACGTGCCAGGCGCCACCGTCGATTGGGTCGCCGAGGAGGCGTTCGCGCCGCTCGTGCGGCTCGATCCTCGCATCCGCCGCGTCGTGCAGCTCCCGTTGCGCCGCTGGCGGCGGGCGCCCGCGCCGCTGCGAACGCTGCGCGAGATGCGCGCCTTCGCGCGGGAGCTGCGCGCCTTTCGCTACGACGCGATCCTCGATTTGCAAGAGCAGGTGAAAGGAGCGCTGGTGACCCGGCTCGCGCGCGGCTGCCGCCACGGGTTCGACCGGAACAGCATCCGCGAGCCGATCGCCACCCTGCTCGACGACGTGCACCACGCGATCGCGCGCGACCAGCACTTCATCGACAAGGCACGCGCGCTTGCCGCTGCCGCGCTCGGTTACGCCGTGACGCACGCGCCGCGCTGGTCGTTCGCCCTGCCGCACGACGCCACATCGGTGCTGCCCGAGCGCCCGTACGCGCTCGCGCTGCACGCGACGAGTCGAGCCGACAAGCTTTGGTCCGAGGAGGCCTGGCGCGGTCTCATCGCGCATTGCGCGCGCGAGGACATCGCGGTGCTGCTGCCTTGGGGTGACGAGGCGGAGCGGGCGCGCAGCGAACGCCTGGCCCGTGGGATGGCGACCGCGATCGTGCCGCCGCGGCGGTCGCTACCCGAGATGGCGGCGCTCGCGCGCCACGCGCAGGTGGTCGTCGGTGTCGACACCGGTCTCACGCACCTCGCCGCCGCCCTGGGGACACCGACGGTGGCGATCTTCACGGCGACCGATGCCGCACTCGCCGGCGTGGCTCGCGCCGGCCCGCACGCCGAGGATCAGGGGGGTGGGGGCCGGGTCCCCACGCTCGACGAGGTGACGGCCGCACTCGCCCGGGTCGGGCGTCACGCGTCCGGACGCTGACGACACGCCATGCAACTCGTCTATCGCCTCCTGTGGTGGATCGCGCTGCCGCTCCTGCCGTTGCGGCTGTGGTGGCGCGGTCGGCGTGAGCCCGGCTACCGCGACCGCATCGGCGAGCGCTTCGGCTTCTACGGACCGGCGAGCCCCGTGGCGCGAGACGTGGTGTGGGTGCACGCGGTGTCGCTCGGCGAAACGCGTGCCGTCACCCCGCTCGTCCGCCGCATCCTGGACGCGCGCCCGCAGGCGACGGTCCTGCTCACGCACATGACCGCGACCGGGCGCGCCGCCGGTGCCGAACTCGCGGGGCCGCGCGTGATCCAGGCGTGGCTGCCCTACGACGTGCCCTTCGCCGTCGACGCCTTCCTCACCCGGTTTGCCCCGCGCGTGGGGCTGCTCATGGAGACCGAGGTCTGGCCCACGCTCGTGGCGGCGTGCGCGCGGCGGCGCATTGCGCTGTTCCTCGTCAATGCGCGTTTGTCGGCGCGCTCGCTTGCGGGCTACCAGCGCGCGCACTCGCTCACCGAGCCGATGTTCGCCGCCTTGCGCACCGTGTATGCGCAAACCGAGGCCGACGCGGCCCGCCTGCACGAGGCCGGCGCGCACGACGTGAAGGTGATCGGCAACCTCAAGTTCGACGTCTCGGCGCCGGCCGATACCGCGGCGCGTAGCGCCGAGTTGCGACGCCGGATCGGCCCCCGGCCGACGTGGGTTGCCGGTTGCACGCGCGACGGCGAGGAGGCGCTGATCCTCGATGCGCTCGCGTCGGCGCCGCTGCCCGAGGCCACCCTCACGGTCATCGTCCCGCGCCATCCGCAGCGCTTCGCCGACGTGGCGGCGCTGCTCACCGCGCGCGGCATCGCGTTCGTCCGGCGCAGCGACGCGTGCGACGTGCCCGCGACGGCGAGCGTGCTCCTGGGCGATTCGCTGGGGGAACTCGCTGCGTACTACGCCGCGGCCGACGTCGCCTTCGTCGCCGGCAACCTCGCCCCGCTCGGCGGTCACAATCTCATCGAGGCCATCGCCGCGGGAACGCCCACGCTCGTCGGGCCGCACACGTTCAATTTCGCGCAGGCTGCCCAGGAGGCGATCGCGGTCGGCGCGGCGCGGCGCGTCGACGACGCGGCGGGGCTGCTGCGCGAAGTGGGGTTGCTCCTGGCCGACCCTGAAGGACGGGCGCGGATGCGGGTGGCCGGCGCGGCCTTTCTCGCCGCGCACCGGGGTGCGACCGAGCGCCTTTGGCGCGAGCTCAGCCGCTCAATCGGCGGTTGAGGTCCTCGACGTCGCGCTCGTTCAGCGTGCCGACCGCCGCCTTCAAGCGCAGCACCGCGAGGAGATACTGGAAGTACGCGTTGGCGAGGTCGCGACGCGTCTGGAAGACGTTTTGCCGCACGTTGAGCACGTCGAGGTTGGTGCGGATGCCAACCTCCTGGCCGAGGATGTTCGATTGCAGCGCCACCTCGGCCGAGGCGACCGCCTGCTCGAACGCCTTCACCCCCGCGGCGGCGCTGTTGATGCCGTAGAAGCCATCCTGCGCGTTCTGGACCGCCTGACGCGTCACGGTCTCCAGGTCGGCGCGCGACTTGTCCTGGAGCGAAATCGCCTCGCGCACCCGGGAGGTCACGAAGCCACCTTGGTAGATCGGCACGTTGACGACCACGCCGAAGAGCGCCGTGCGCGAATTGCCGGAGAAATCGTTCGTCGGTGACCCGCTCGAGGCCTGCGCACCGGCGCTCGCCACGAGATCGAGCGTCGGCAGATGGCCCGCACGCGCGCGATCGACCTCGAGCGATGCGATTTCGTAGTTGGACCGCGCCACGCGGATCTGCAGGTTCTGCTGGCGTGCCCGCTCCACCCAGTACTCGACGTTGTTGGGCTCGGGCAGCGGCGGCTCGAAGCCGTGGCCCAACCGGACGAGCGACTTCGGTACCCGGCCGATGATCGCCGCGAGCGCCGTGCGGCGGCGCTCGAGATCATTGCGTGCCTGGATCTCGGTGGCCACGATCGAGTCGAAGCGTGCCTGCGCTTCGTTGGTATCGGTGATCGTGGCGGTGCCCACCTCGAAGTTGCGCTTCGCCTGCGCCAACTGCTCGGCGGTGGCGAGCTTCTGCTGCGCGGCGAGTTCGATGTTGAATTCGGCGAGCAGCACGTCGAAATACGCCACCGCCGTGCGCAGGATCAGGTCCTGCTGCGCCAAGCCCAGCGTCGAGTCGGACTGCGTCACCTGCTCGCGCGCCTGGTCGAGGGCCACGACGCTCGCCGGGCGGTACAGCGGCTGCGACGCGGAGAAGGTGAGATTGCCCACGCCGTACTGCTGCGAGGTGCTGATCCGCGGCGAAGTGTTGAGCGTCGCGTCGTACGAATTGGCGTTCGCCTGCCCTGCTGCCGAGAGCTGCGGCAGCAGCGCCGAGCGGGCCTGTGGCACGCGTTCCTGCGTGGCCTCCCACAACGAGCGCGCCGAAGCGAGTGCGGGATCCTGCCTTTGCGCCTCGCGATAGATCTGCAGGAGATCTTCGGCGCCGGCGGCAGTGCCGAGGAGCGTGAAGGCCGCGGCGAGGACGATCCGGTGGGTGGCGGCGAGGATGCGGCGTGTGGTCATGTCCGTTCTTGGGGTGCGCCGCGACGAGGGTGACGCGGCGCCGCGTTCGCGCTCGACGATTCAGTAGCGGGGCATGCCGCGATCGACGGTCGCCGCCCAGGCGTCGACGCCGCCTTCCAGGTTGTGCAGCCGGGCAAAGCCCTGGTGGGCGAGCCAGCGCGCGGCCTGCGCGCTTCGCGCACCGTGATGGCAGACGAGGACGAGATCGCGATCCGCCGGCAAGTCGGCCACGCGCGCCGGCAACTCGCGCAGCGGAATCGAGCGCGAGCCCTCGATCCGGCAGCGCGCGAATTCCCAGGGCTCGCGAACGTCGACCACGACCGGCGCATCGCGCGCAGCATCGGCGCGCCACGCCGCCAGCTCGGTGGGGTCCACGCGGGCGTACATCAGAAGGTGAAACGCGACGGCGTCGCGGCGTTCTTGAGGGGTGCGACGGTGGTTTCGAAAAGATCGGTCGTGACCCGTGCGCCCGGGGCGGTCCAGGCGACGACCCGTGCCGTCATCGCCGGCGCCTCACCGACGATCGCGAAGAGACGACCGTTGGGCTTGAGTTGCGCGACGAAGCGCTCGGGCAGGAGCGGCGTCGACCCGGTGAGCACGATGACGTCGTACGCCTCGTTGCCCCACCCCCGCGCGCCGTCACCGACCTCGCAGCGCACGTTCGCAAACCCGTACTGCGTCAGGCGCGACGCGGCGGCCGCGGAAAGTGCGGGGTCGATCTCGACCGTGGTCACGTGCGCGGCACGGCTCGCGAGCAGCGCGCTGAAATAGCCGCTGCCGGTGCCGATCTCGAGGGCCGCCTCGCCGGACTGGACGTTGAGCGCCTGCAGGACACGGGCCTCGACCTTGGGCATCCACATGCGTTCGCCGCCGGGCAACGGCAACTCGAGGTCGGCGAAGGCCAGCGCCCGATACATCGGGGGCACGAAGTTCTCGCGGCGCACGACGAAGAGGAGGTCGAGGATGTCCTGGTCGAGGACGTCCCACGGGCGGATCTGCTGCTCGACCATGTTGAAGCGGGCTTGTTCGAGATCCATCGTGACGGGTGGCCGATGCGCTGCGAAAGGTGGGCGAGGGGCAATCGTGGCTTGGCATTATCGCATGGCGAGGCGGCGCGGATCCCGGTGCCGCCGCGGTCACGCCGCCGGTGCCGTGCCGTAGCGCGCGGCGCGGCGCGCCTTGCGCCGCTCGGTCCAGCCGTCGAGATACGTGTAGAGCACCGGGACCACCACGAGCGTGAGGAGCGTGGACGTGATCACGCCGCCGATGATCGCGCGACCCATCGGCGCCTGCGTCTCGCCGCCTTCGCCCACCCCGAGCGCGAGCGGCAGCATGCCCCCGATCATCGCTGCGGTCGTCATGAGGATCGGGCGCAGGCGCACCTGCCCGGCCTGCATCATCGCCGCGTGCAGCGGCGCTCCGGCGCGGCGCGCCCGATTGGCGAAATCGACGAGGAGGATCGCGTTCTTGGTGACGAGGCCCATCAGCATGATGAAGCCGATCATCGAGAAGATGTTGAGCGTGGTGCCGGTGAGCATCAACGCGGAGAACACGCCGATGAGCGACAGCGGCAGCGAGGCCATGATCGCGAGTGGCTGGAGGAAGCTTGCGAACTGCGACGCGAGGATGAGGTAGATGAAGACGACCGCGAGCGCGAGCGCCGCCATCGCGGCCTGGAACGAGTCCTGCATCTGCTCCTGCTGCCCGCGCACCGAGAAGCGGTAGCCGGGTGGCAGCGTGGTCGCCGCGATGATCTTGTTGACGTCGTTGCCGACGTCGCCCGCCGGCCGGCCTTCGGCGCCGGCGAAGATGGCGACGCGACGCATGAGCTCCTCGCGGCGGATCGTCTGCGGGCTCGAGGTCTCCACGATCTCGGCCACCTGGCGCAACGGCACCATGCGCAGCTCGCCGTCGGGGCCACGCTTGTTGGTCGTGAGATACAGGTTCGCGAGGTCGGTCGCGAGCCGGCGCCGGTCCTTGGCGAGCCGCACGTTGACCTCGTAATTCTGCGCATCCGGTCCCAACCAGTAGCTCACGGTGTCGCCGGCGAGGAGGGGGCGCAGCGTGTCGCCGACCTGTTGCACGGTGATCCCCAGGTCGGCGGCAGCGACGTTGTTGAGGCGCACCGACAGCGCCGGGTTGGCCGGCTTCTCGGACAGCTCGAGGTCGGTGATGCCGGGGATCGTCGCAAAGCGCGCCTTGAGCTCGTTGGCAAGGCGCGTGAGCGTCTGCGGGTCGGGTCCCAGGATGTTGACGAAGATCGGACGGTTGAAGCCCACCGTGAGCTCGACTCCGGGGATCGGGCGCAGCTGGTCGCGAATGGCCTTCTCGAGCGCGAACTGCGAGCGCTCGCGCTCGGCGCGATCGACGAGCTTCAGGTTGACGCGCGCGTAGTTGCGGCCCTCGTCGGTGCCCACCGTCGTCATCACGAGCGCGATCTCGGGAAAGGCCTTCAGCGCCGCCTCGACCTGGCGCACCTTGCTGTCGGTGTATTCGAGGCTGCTGCCGACGGCCGTATTGAGCCTGAGCGCGATGAAGCCCTGGTCCTGCTCGGGTACGAACTCGGTGCCGATGAGCGGCACGAGCGCGAAGCTTCCCGCAAACGCGAGGAACGACACCGCCAGCACCGTCTTGCGGTGCCCGAGGGCCCACTCCAGGATCTCGCCGTAGAGCTCGTGCACCCATTCGATGGCGCGCTCCACGCCGTCCATGAAACGACCCATCCAGGGAAAGCGCCGGTAGCGATCGCCCGGCGGGTCCTGCCACACCGAGGAGAGCATCGGGTCGAGCGTGAAGCTCACGAACAGCGACACCAGGACGGCGACCGCGACGGTGACGCCGAACTGGAAGAAGAAGCGGCCGATGATCCCGCTCATGAAGGCGATCGGCACGAACACGGCGACGATGGCAAACGTCGTCGCCATCACCGCGAGGCCGATCTCGTCGGTGCCCTCGAGCGCGGCAGTCTTGTGATCCTTGCCCATGGCGAGGTGGCGCACGATGTTCTCGCGCACGACGATCGCATCGTCGATGAGCAGCCCGATGCACAGCGACAGCGCCATCAGGGTGAGGAAGTTGAGCGAGAAGTCGAACGCGTACAGCGCGATGAACGTCGTGATCACCGCGATCGGCAGCGTGAGGCCGGTGATCACCGTGCTGCGCCAACTGTGCAGGAAGAGGAACACGATGAGGACGGTGAGGATCGCGCCCTCGATGATCGTGCTCTTGACGCGGGTCACGCTCTTCTGGACCGAATCGCCGGCGTTGTGCACGACGGCGATCTCGACGTCGGCGGGGATGCGCTTGCGCAGTTCGTCGACGGCCTTGAGGATTCCGGCGCCGGTCTCGACGATGTTGGCATCCTGCGCCTTCAGGATGTCGAGCGTGATCGCCGGACGACCATTGATGCGGGCGATCGACGTCTCCTCCTTCTCGCCGTCGATGATGTCGGCGACCTGCGCGAGGTAGACGGGACCCCCGCCCTGCTGCGCGACGATGATGCGGCCGAACTGCGCGGGATCCTTGATCTTGCCCTCGATGCGCACCATGCGATCGCTCTGCCCGCGCGACAGGCGCCCCGCGGGGACGTCCTGATTGGCGAGGCGGATCGCGCTCATCACCTGGTCGACGCCGATGCCGAACGCCGACAGCGCATGCGGCTTGATCTGCACCAGGATCTGGCGCGTGACCTCGCCGGAGGCGTCGATGCGCGCCACCCCCGGGACGTTCTCCAGGCCCTTGATGATCGTCTGGTCGGTGAGCGAGGTGAGCTCGCGCAGGTCGGTCGTCTTCGACATCACCGCGAGCGACACGACCGGCTCCTGATTCTCGGTGTCGGCGCGCACGACGAGCGGCTCCTTGACGTCGCGCGGGAACCCCGGGCGCACGACCGCGACCTTGTCGCGAACGTCCTGCATCGCCCGCATCATGTCGGTGTCGAGGCGGAACTCGATGAACACCGAGCTCACCCCTTCCGCGGTGAACGAGCGGACGAGCTTCACCCCGGAGACCCCGTTGACCGCGTTCTCGATCGGCTTCGTCACGTCGATCTCGATCGCCTCGGGAGATGCGCCCGGGTAGAGGGTCTGCACGACGAGGAACGGCAGCGTGACGTCGGGCATCTGTTCGACACGCAGGCGGGCGTACGAAAAGAGCCCGAGCACCGTCAGCGCCACCATGACCATGGTGGCAAAGACGGGATTGTTGATGGAGACCCTAGTGATCCACATCGTGACGGTCGGCGATCGGCTTCGTGGAAAACGCGCTACGACTGCTTCTGCATTCCGTTGCGCTCACGATTCGCGGCATCGCTTCCCTTCGGTGGCGTCGCCGCATCCGCGCGCACGAGCGCCGGGGCGCCCTCCTTCAGGTTGTCGAACCGTGCGGCCAGGATCGCGAGGTTGGCGGGCAGTGCGGTCTTGATCTCGACGCGGCCCGATTCCTCGTCACGGCGACCCACCACGACCGTGCGCCGGACGAGCTTGCCGCCGTCGACCGCCCACACGTACGTCTGCCCGGCCTCGCTGCGCACGGCCGAGGCCGGCAGCGACAGCGCCGGCGCACTGGGGGCGAGCGCGATGCGTCCGGTCGCAAACATCCCGCCGCGCAGCTCGTGGTCGGTGTTGGGCACCCCGACGAAGACGAGGATCGCGCGCGTGCCCGGCTCGGTGGCCGGATTGATGCGCTCGATGCGTCCGGCGAAGCGTCGGTCGCCGAAGCCGTCGACATTGAGTTCGACCGCCATCCCCGGCTCGAGCTCCGGGATGTCGACGGCGGGCACGAGCGCCTGCAGCTCGATGTCCTTCAAGTCGACGATGGTCACGAGCGGCGTGTCGAAGGCGACCTTCTCGCCTGGCTGCACGTGCCGCTTGGCGACGATTCCGGATAACGGCGCCACCGCCTGCGCGTCCTTGAGCGCGTTCTGGGCGAGACGCACCTGCGCCTCGGCCGACTTCACGCTGCCGCGCGTGACGTTGAGCGTCGACTCGGAGCTATCGAACGCAGTCTGCGAGATGAAGTTCTGCTTGAGGAGCTTCTGGTTGGTGGCGAGCGTCTTCTCGGCCAGCGCGAGCTGCGCCCGTGCCGATTCGAGCTGGCCCTGGCGCTCGATGAGCTTCGCCTCGAGATCGGCGGTGTCCACGCGCACGAGCACCTGCCCGGCGCGCACGGGATCGCCTTCGCGCACGCTGATCTGCCGGACGTCGCCGGACACCTTGGCCTTCACCGTGGCCTGATGCACCGGCTGCAGCGTCCCCGAGATGGGCAGCCAGCGCGACAGCGGCGCGCGCTGGGGTGAGGTCACGTCGGCCGGCGCGAACTCGAGCGCGACCGGCGGGCGATCCTTGGCCCGCGCCTCTTCGGCCTTCCGGGCCTGCCGCTGCACGATCGCCGCGCCAAAGGCGAGCGCCAGCACGACGACGATTGCGAAGACCACCGCCCGCTTGCGAGTGATGCGAAACGCCATTGACTCTCCCATTCGCCGGCGACGCCTCGTGGGGCAACGCGGCATGCCGCCGTCGATCCTGTTTGGATGCAGCGGGTGCGTCTTGCGGATTCGGCGCCGCGCGCAGGTCGTCGCGACGGCCCCGACC
>JADZDD010000010.1 GCA_020851235.1 Burkholderiales bacterium
GCGAGAGCTCGCCCAGATTCTCCAACGTGCTTTGCATGGTGCGGATCCTGGAATTCTCGTGGTGCGAAAGGGGGGACTCGAACCCCCACGGGTTGCCCCGCCAGCTCCTAAGGCTGGTGCGTCTACCAATTCCGCCACTTTCGCGGGTGACACGGAGGGGCGCCGGCACCGCAGGCCCCGCGCGCAATCACGCACGCCGACCCGCCTTGCCGGCTCCGGCCGGCGCCGCCACACACCCTCGCGCGGCGCGCGCGCGAACCTCGCGCAACACCGTAAGGATGAGCCAAGGCCGCGTCTGCCGAACGGGTTAGTATAGCAGCAGAAGGGACCTCGCCTGCGTGACTGTCGGCCATTACGAGAACTTCCCGGTGGCCTCGCGGCTGGTACCGGCAACGCTGCGCCCCGCGATCGTCGCGATCTATCGCTTCGCGCGTGCGGCGGACGATCTCGCCGATGAGGGTGACGCACCGCCCGCCGAGCGAATCGCCGCCCTTGCCGCGTTCGGGTGCGCCCTCGATGCGATCGAAGCCGGAGCCGCACCCGACACCCCTCCGTTTGCCGCACTCGCCGCCGCGATTCGCGCACACGACCTTCCACTCGCACCGCTGCGCGACCTGCTGTCCGCCTTCACGCAGGACGTCACGACCGCACGCTATGCGACCTACGCCGACGTCGCCGACTATTGCCGCCGCTCGGCCAACCCCGTCGGCCGCCTGCTGCTCGCCCTCTACCGCGCCGACCGGGGTGCCGAGGCGGGCGACAATCTCGCGGCGAGCGACGCCGTGTGCACGGGGCTGCAACTCGCCAACTTCTGGCAGGACGTCGCGATCGACTGGCGCAAGGGTCGCGTGTACCTCCCGCAGGAAGATCTCGCGCGCTTTGGCGTCACCGTCGAGCACATCGCGCACGCGCGCGCCGATGCGCGCTGGCGGGCACTCATGGCCTTCGAGACGGCGCGCGCCCGGGCGCTGTTGCAGTCGGGTCACCGCCTCGCCCGCCGCCTGCCGTGGCGGCTGCGGCTCGAACTCGCGGCGGTGATCGCCGGCGGCACGCGCATCCTCGATCGCATCGACGCGGTGGGCGGTGACGTCTACACGCGGCGCCCGGCGCTGCGCGCCCTCGATTGGTGTGCGGTGGCGTTTCGTGCCGTCGTGCCACCGCGCCACCACCCCTTCGCGGAGCCACGCGCGTGACCCCCGACGAGTACTGCCAGGCCAAGGCCGCCGCGAGCGGGTCGAGCTTCTACTACAGCTTCCTCTTCCTGCCGCCCGCGCGGCGCCGCGCCATCGTCGCGCTCTACGCCTTCTGCCGCGAGGTCGACGATGTCGTCGACGAGGTGCACGACCCGGGTGTGGCCCGCACCAAGCTCGAGTGGTGGCGCGAGGAGATCGCTCGCGTCTTTGCCGGAACGCCCGAGCATCCGGTCGGCCGCGCGCTCGTGGGCGTCGTGCGCGACTTCGCGTTGCCGCAGGATCATTTCGCCGCCGTGATCGACGGCATGGCGATGGACCTCACGCAAACGCGCTACCTCGACTTCGCCGGTCTCGAACAGTACTGCCATCGCGTTGCCGGGGTGGTCGGACTCATGTCGGCAGAGATCTTCGGCTATGCCGATGACGCGACGCGCGGCTTCGCCCGCGATCTGGGCATCGCCTTCCAGCTCACCAACATCTGTCGCGACGTGGGCGAGGACGTCCGGCGCGATCGCATCTATCTGCCGCACGAGGACCTCGCGCGCTTCGGCGTGACGGCGCAGGCGCTGCGCGGCGCGGAATACTCACCGGCATTTCGCGAGCTCATGGCCTTCGAGGTCGAGCGCACGCAGGCGTGGTACGAGCGCGCCCTGGCGCAGCTTCCCGCCGTCGACCGCCACGCCCAGCGCGCCGGCCTCGTGATGGCTGCGATCTATCGCACGCTGCTGCGCGAAATCGCCCGCGACGGATATCTCGTGCTCGACCGCCGCACGTCGCTCACGCCGCTACGCAAGCTGTGGATCGCCTGGAAGACCGCGCGCCGGTTGCGGTGATCGGCGGCGGCTACGCCGGTTGCGCCGCGGCGGTGACGCTCGCCGCCGCCGGCGTGCGCTGCATCGTCTACGAGGCCGCGCCAACGCTCGGCGGACGCGCGCGACGCGTGGTCAAGGACGGCCTCGCGCTCGACAACGGCCAGCACCTCCTGCTCGGCGCCTACCGCAGCACGCTCGCCATCGTGCAGCAGGTCGCGCCATCGGCGCATCCCGTGCGACGTCTTCCGCTGGCGATCGTCCCGTTCGCGGCGCAACGTGGCGCGGCGCTCTCGCTCGTGACGCGGCCGGCGCCCGGGCGCCTGGGCCTCGCCCTCGGGCTTTGCACCGCGCGCGGGTTGACGTTCGGCGAACGAGGCGCGAGCGTCGCGTGGCTGCGCGCGCTCGAGCGTGACGGCTTCGCCCGCCCGGCGGGGGAGACCGTCGCGGCGCTGCTCGCGCCGTTGCCGGATCGGGTTCGCGCGGGGCTCTGGGAGCCGCTGTGCCTCGCCGCGCTCAATACGCCACCGGCGCTCGCCTCGGCGCAGGTCTTCGCCAACGTGCTGCGCGCCGCCTTCGCGGGGACCGGAAGCGATGCCGATTTCGTGCTGCCGGCGGTCGATCTGTCGACGCTCTTCCCGGACGCTGCGGCAAAGTTCGTCCGCGCCCGCGGCGGGACGATCGAAACCGGTCGCACCGCCCGCGTTGCCGGCGCTGCCGGGACCGCGGCGAGCATCGTCATCGGCCAGACCATGACCCCCGTCGCCGCGGCGATCGTTGCCGTCGGGCCGCATCGCCTCGCCACGGCGATGACGAGCGAGGCCTTGGCGCGCACACCGGCGCTCGCGGCGACCGTGCGACGGATGCAGGACCTCACCTACGAGCCGCTGGTCACCGTCTGGCTGGGTTACGCGGAACGCGTCGTGCTCCCCTACCCGATCGCCCGACTCGACGACGCGCCGGGGCAATGGGTCGTCGAGCGCTCCGACGTCCTTCCCGCCGCGCCCGGTGCGCCGCACATGGCGCAGTTGCTCGCGGTGGTGATCAGCGCAAGCGACGGCAACGGACCCGTCGCGCGGGGCGATCTCGCGCGTGCCGTCGATGCGCAGTTGCGCCGCCTGCGCCCGGGGTTGCCCGACCTCGTCTGGTCGTGGACGGTCGTCGAGAAGCGGGCGACGTACGCGTGCACGCCGACGCGCCCGATTCCCGCGGCACCGCGGCTCGCCGCCGGGATCTACCTCGCCGGCGACTACGCGTACCCCGAGTTTCCCGCCACGATCGAGGCGGCGGTGCGTAGCGGCATCGCGGCGGCACACGCACTCCTTGCCGATCGCGGCACGGCGTGAACGCGGCCGCCCGCAAGCCCGGGGCGCGGGAGGTCGTCGCTGCCGTACGATGCGCCCGCCGCGGCGGGCGTGCCCGTCAGGCGCGGTCCCAGCTCCAGAACGCGTCGCGCTCGCGCATGAGCGCCCCCGCGAGCACGGTCTTGTGCACCTCCGACGCACCGTCGACGAGCCGCGCCTGGCGCGCATAGCGGTAGATCCACTCGAGCGGGGTGTCCTTCGAATAGCCGCGCCCGCCGCAGAGCTGGATGCCGGTATCGGCCGCGCGATGCAAGACGTCGGCGACGAAGACCTTCGCCATCGACACTTCCTTGCGCGCGAAGTCGCCGCTGTCGAGCTTGGCCGCGGCGCGCATGGTGAGGAGCCGCCCGATCTCGATCTGCATCGCCACTTCGGCCAGCATGATCTGCACCGTTTCGATCGACGCCAGCGTGCGCCCGTGGTTCTCGCGCACGCTCACGTAATCGAGCGCGATCGCGAGGCAGCGCCGGGCAAGACCCAGCCAGCGCATGCAGTGCGTCAGGCGCGCGGTGCCCAAGCGGATCTGCGTGACCTTGAGGCCGTCACCCACTTCGAGGAGACGCTCGCTGTCGGCAATCACGAGTCCGTCGAACTCGAGTTCGCAGTGCCCGCCGTGCTCCTCCGGACCCATGATGGGGATGCGCCGCACGATCCGCCAGCCCGGCTGGTCCCGATCGAACATGAACGCCGACAACCCCTTGCGCTCGTCCGCGCTGGTGCGCGCGATGAGGATGAAGTGCTGCGCGGCATCGGCGCCGGTGATGAACCACTTGCGACCGTGGATCACCCAGTCGCTGCCGCGACGCTCGGCCCGGGTGAGCATCATGGTGGGGTCGGAGCCGCCGCCGGGGTGCGGCTCGGTCATGACGAACGAGCTGCGCACGCGGCCGTCGACGATCGGCGCAAGCCAGCGCGCCCGTTGCGCCGGGGTCGCGACCTTGGCCAGCAGCGTCATGTTGCCGTCGTCCGGTGCCGCCGCGTTGAAGCACGCCGGCCCGAAGATCGACACGTTCATCTCTTCGTACAGCGCGGCGCGGGCGACCACGGACAGGCCCAGACCGCCGTATTCGCGCGGAATCTGCGGCGCCCACAAGCCCGCCGCCTTGACTTCGGCCTGCATGCGCGCGAGCACCGCCGGTGCGATGTTCTCGTGCTCGTCGTAGTTCGCGGGGTCGGCCTCGAGCGGCAGGATGCGCTCGCGCGTGAACTGCGCCACCTTGCCGCGCAGGACCTCGATATCGGGAGGGAGGGAGAAATCCATGACGAGAGACTCCAATCAAAGCCACGCAAGCGTGTGGCCACCGTCGACGGTGATCGTGCTGCCGGTGATGTAGCGTCCGGCGTCGGAGGCAAGGAGGAGCAGCGCGCCGTCGAGATCGGCCGGCTCACCGAAGCGGCGCTGCGGAATGCGCTTGACCATCGCCTCGCCCGCGGGTGAGGCAAGAAAGCCGCGGTTGAGATCGGTGACGATGTAGCCGGGAGCGATCGCGTTCACGCGGATGCCATGCATCGCCCACTCGAGCGCCAGCGCCTCGGACAGGCGCAGGAATCCCGCCTTGGCGGCGATGTAGCCCGCGACGAGCTTGCCCACCCGCAGGCCGAGCACCGACGCGATGTTGACGATCACGCCACCGGTCCTGGCATCGACCATCGTCCGCGCCACCGCGCGGGCGACGCGAAACGCACCGTCGAGGTTGGTGTCGACCACGCGTCGCCACTCGTCCTCGGTCATGGCCAGCGCGGGGCGCGTGACGGTCACGCCGGCGTTGTTGACGAGGATGTCGAGCCGTCCGGCGGCGGCCGCGGCAGCCTGCACCCCGGCCTCGACGCTCGCCGGATCGCGCACGTCGAGCACGACGGCATGGGCGCGGCCACCGGCGGCAACGATGTCCGCGACGGCCGTGGCAAGATCCCTCTCGCGGCGTGCGGCGAGCACGACCGTGGCGCCGTGCGCGGCGAGCACGCCGGCGAAATGCCGCCCGAGCCCGGTCGACGCGCCGGTGACGAGCGCAACGCGCCCGGTGAGCGCGTCGGCCCGGAAGATGTCGCCGCTCACGACGCCTCCGGCAAGGCGCGCGCCGTCTCGCGCAGGACGAACTTCTGGATCTTGCCGGTTGCGGTCTTCGGCAAGGGGCCGAAGACGACCGTGCGCGGGACCTTGAAGTGCGCAAGATGGGCGCGGCAATGCGTCATGATCGCTTGTGCGGTGACATCCCCCGCGTCCGGCTTCAGCGTGACGAACGCGCACGGCGTCTCGCCCCACTTCTCGTCCGGGCGGGCAACGACCGCGGCTTCCATCACGCCCGGATGCCGGTAGAGGCACTCCTCGACTTCCAGCGAGCTCACGTTCTCGCCTCCGGTGATGATGATGTCCTTGCTGCGGTCCTTGATCTCGATGTAGTTGTCCGGATGCCACACGGCAAGGTCGCCCGAATGGTACCAGCCGTGGGCGAATGCCTTCGCGGTGGCGGCGTCGTTGCGCAGGTACCCCTTCATGATCGTATTGCCGCGCAGCATGACCTCGCCGAGCGTGGTGCCGTCGCGTGGCACCGGCGCGCCCGTGTCCGGATCGCCGACCTGCATCGCCGCGAGCGTGGCCATCGGCACGCCTTGCCGCGCCATCGCGCGCGCCCGCGCGACGAGGTCGAGGTCGTGCCATGCGTCCTGAAAGGCGCAGATCGTGGCAGGACCGTACGATTCGGTGAGCCCGTACAGGTGCGTCACGCGAAAGCCCAACGCCTCCATCGCGGCGATGACCGTCGAGGGGGGCGCCGCGCCGCCGGTGGCGACGTCCACGACGTGGTCGAAGCGCAGTTTCGCTGCGGCGGGCGCGTGGATCAGCATGTTGAGCACCACCGGCGCCCCGCACAGGTGCGTCACGCGGTGGTCGACGATCGCGCGAAAGATGAGCGCCGGATCGACGCGACGCAAACACACGTGCGTGCCCGCCACCGCGGTGACTGCCCAGGTGAACGTCCAGCCGCAGCAATGGAACATCGGCAGCGTCCACAGGTACACGCTTTCGGGACCGAGGCGCAGCGCGAGCGCATTGCCGAGCGCGTTCAGGAACGCGCCGCGGTGGTGGTACACGACCCCCTTGGGGTCGCCGGTGGTGCCCGACGTGTACAGGAGAGCCAAGGCATCCCACTCGTCCCGCGGTCCCGGCCAGGCGAAGGCGGGATCGCCTTCGGCGAGGAGGTCGTCGTAGCGCAGCGCGCCCAGCCGCTCGCCGGGCGGCCCCTCGCTGTCGTCGATGTCGATCACGAGCGGCGGTGCCGCAAGGCGCGCGAGCGCGGCCTTGACCACGGGCGCGAACTCGGCGTCGGTGAGCAGCACGCGTGCGCCGCCATGCTCGAGGCAGAAGGCAATCGTGGCGGGATCGAGCCGGATGTTGAGCGGATTGAGCACGGCACCGAGCGCGGGCACCGCGTAGTGAGCCTCGAGAAGCGCCGGCACGTTGGGCGCCATCACCGCGACCGTGTCGCCGCGCCCGATGCCGCGACGCGCCAGCGCGGAGGCGAGACGACGTGCGCGCGCTTCGAATTCGCGGTACGTGTACGCGTGCCGGCCGTGCCGCACCGCGACCCGCTCGGGGTAGACGAGCGCGGCCCGTTCGAGAAACGACACGGGTCCAAGCGGCACGAAGTTCGCGCGATTGCGCGGCAGTTCGTCGATCACGTCGCCTCCCGCCCGCGGACGGTACCCGCGCGCTGCCGCAGGAGGCGCTGCTGCTCGCGGTTCCATTCGCGCGTCTTGATCGCCTCGCGCTTGTCGTGCTGCTTCTTGCCCTTGGCGAGCCCCACCTCGAGCTTGATCCGCCCGCTCTTGTAGTGAAGGTTCAACGGCGCGAGCGTGTACCCGGCGCGCTCGACCTTGCCGACGAGGCGATTGATCTCCGCACGATGCAAGAGGAGCTTGCGCGTGCGCGTCGGGTCGGCGTGCACGTGCGTCGATGCCTGCGCGAGCGGCGTGATGTGCGCGCCGATGAGAACGATCTCGCCTTGCCGCACCACGACGTACGCCTCCTTCAAGTGCGCGCGCCCGGCCCGGATGGCCTTGACCTCCCAACCCTCGAGGGCGAGGCCCGCCTCCACGCGTTCCTCGATAAAATAATCGTGGAACGCCTTCTTGTTCTCGACGATCGTCATGCCCACGCCCTTGTCCCGTGCTTCTCGCGTCGCGTCGCGAGCGACGGCGCCGATCCGCGCCGCTTCGACGTCGCCGCCACGTCGCTTCCGCTCGCGCGATCGCCGGGCATTCTAGCAACCCCCGCACGAGAGCGAACCCGGTGCAGCGTGTCGAGCGATCGGTCCTGGTGCCCTACAGCGCGAGTCAGATGTTCACGCTGGTCGACACCATCGACGACTATCCTCGCTTCCTGCCCTGGTGCTCGGGCGCCGAAGTTCTCGAGCTGCGCGACGACGGCAAGATCGCACGCCTGCACATCGACTACCACGGCGTGAAGACACATTTCACGACCGACAACGTCAACGCGGCGCCGGACTCGATCCGCATCAGCCTGAAGGAAGGCCCGTTTCGCAGCCTCGCCGGGGCCTGGACGTTCAAGGCGCTCGCGGCCGATGCGTGCAAGGTCGAGCTCGTCTTGAGCTACACCTTCGGCACGTCGCTCCTCGAGGCCGCCGTCGGCCCGGTATTCGATCGCATCGCGCGCACGTTCATCGACGCCTTCGTGCACCGCGCCGAGGCGCTGCACGGCGCGTCGCGGCGTTAGGCGGCGGCCCGTGGACCACCTCACGGTCACGGTGGTCTACGCGGCGCCGGGCATCGAAGCGATCGAGCCCCTTGCGGTACCGGAGGGCACGACCGTGGCGCAGGCGGTGGCGGCGAGCGGGCTCGTGAGCCGCCTTGGCCTGCCGCCGTCGATCGCATACGCCATTCACGGTCAACGCGCGCCGCCCGATGTCCTCGTTGCCGATGGCGACCGCATCGAGCTCACGCGGCCGCTCATTGCCGATGCCAAGGCGGTGCGCCGCGCCCGTGCCGCAGCGCATCCGCTGCCACCGTCGCGGCGGCCAAAACGCCGTGGGCGCACCGGTTCGGCGTGATCGCCTGCCGCGCCGCGCACGGATTGTCAACCCTTGCCGCAGCAAGGGTCTTTCCGCGACAATGCGCCGATGCCCTCGTCGATCCCTCCGCCGCGCAGGCGCGCGACCGGGCGCACTCGCGTCCTGCGCCGTGCCGCCCTCGCCGGCGCCATGGCGGCCGCGTTGGCCGGCGCATCGCTCGCGCAGGCCGCGGAGCACCGCAGCCTGCGCACGGCAGCAACCGAAGCCGCGAGTCACGTCTGGACGAGCGCGCAGGACATCGCGGTGTACGCGCTCTCGCTCATCGGCGTGAAGTACAAGTTCGGCGGCAACACGCCGGCGAGCGGACTCGATTGCAGCGGACTCGTGCGCTACGTGTTCCAGGAAGTGACCGGAGTGACGCTGCCGCGAACGTCGCGGGAAATGAGCGGCGTGGGCACCAAGGTGAAACGGGACGACCTCGTGCCAGGGGATCTCGTGTTCTTCAACACGCGCCGCTTCCCCAACTCGCACGTCGGGATCTATCTGGGTGACGGCCGCTTCATCCACGCGCCGTCGCGCGGTGGCGACGTCGAGATCGCCACCCTCGATGCGACGTACTGGCGCAAGCGCTTCGACGGGGCGCGACGGCTCGTCGAGGCGCTGCCTTCACTCGCGCCGGACTTCGTGGCCTCCGCGCACGCCGCACCGCTGCCACCGTCGGCAGCCACGGGCGAGACGAGCACCGAGGCAGGCGCCGCAGGTTCCCCCGCGCGCATCACGCTCGACCCGGCCGCCGCGACCCCGTGAGCGCGTCGCGGCCGGGGGATGCGGCGCCCGCCGCCCCGAGCCGCGCCGAACCCGCCGCTACGACGTCGCGCCGGCCTTGCGCAACTCGGCGGCCATCGCCTTCTCGTTGCCGCGCTCGGCCCAGGCGAGTGCGGTCGCCCCGTTCTCGTTTCGATGGTTGACGTCCGCACCGCGGGCGATGAGCAACGTGACCGCCGGTCCCTTGCCCTCGCGCACCGCCATCATGAGGGCCGAGGTCCCGTTCGGTGATGCGGCGTTGATCTTCGCGCCCTGCGCGAGGAGGTATTCGATGACGTCGTTGTGCCCGCCGGTGGCGGCGTAGATGAGCGGCGTCCACCCCGGACCATCGATCGCGGCACCCGCCGCGCGCAGCTTCTTCACGATCTCGAGGTGTCCGCCGATCGCGGCGGCCATGATCGCCGTGTCGCCCGCGGGCGTGCGCGCGTCCACTTTCGCCTTGCCTGCGAGCAGCACGTCCACGGTCGCGGCGTAGCCGTTGCGCGCCGCGAGCACGAGCGCCGGATCGCCCTCGACGCCGACGGTGTTGGGGTCGACCCCCTGCGCGAGAAAGTCACGCACCTGACCGACGCGATCATTCTCGACCGCGATGATGAAGTCGCCCTTCGCGTCGGCGTACGCGGGCGAGGCGACGGCAAGCGCCGCGGCAAGGGCAAGCAGGCGAGTGGATTCAGCGAGCGGCATGGAGGGTCCTGTCGATGGCAAAGAGACGGAAGAAATTGGTGGTCGTGGCGTGGCCGATCGCCTCGACCGGCGTGTCGCGCAGGCGGGCGATCTCGTCCGCCACGTGGCGCACGAACGCGGGCTCGTTGCGTTTGCCACGAAACGGCACGGGCGCGAGGTACGGGCTGTCCGTCTCGATCAGCATCCGCTCGAGCGGCACGCGACGGGCGACGTCCTTCAACGCCGCGGCATTCTTGAAGGTCACGATGCCCGAGAAAGAGATGTGGAAGCCCAGATCGAGCGCCGCCTGTGCGACTTCCCACGTCTCGGTGAAGCAATGCATGACGCCGCCCACTTCGTGCGCGCGTTCCTCGCGCATGATCGCGAGCGTGTCATCGGCAGCGGCGCGGGTGTGGATCACGAGCGGCTTGCCGCATTCGCGCGCGGCCCGGATGTGCCGGCGAAAGCGCTCGCGCTGCCAGGCCAGATCACCGTCGCGCCGGTAGTAGTCGAGGCCGGTCTCGCCGATCGCCACGACCTTGGCGTGGGCTGCCGCGGCGACGAGTTCGGCGACGGAGGGTTCGGCGACGTCGGCGTAGTCCGGGTGCACGCCCACGCTCGCGAACAGTGGCGCGTTGGCCTGCGCGAGCGCGCGGACCTGCGGCCACCCGGTCGCGTCGACCGCGATGCACAGCGCGTGCGTGACGGCGTGCTCGTGCATCGCGGCGAGGATCTGCGGCAGATCCTGCGCGAGCTCGGGAAAATCGAGATGGCAGTGCGAATCGACGAACAAACTTACATCGTGTGCGTGGGGCGCGTCGAGGCCAGGCTCTCGCCCAGGAGCTTCTCGATCGTCGCGCGGGCGGCGGCCCCCGTCTCGTCCTGCGTGAACTGCACACCGATCCCCTGCGTGCGATTGCCCTGCACGCCTTCCGGGGTGAGCCACACCACCTTGCCCTGCACCGCGAGCCGGTTGGGGTCGTCCATGAGCGAGAGCAGCATGAACACCTCCTCGCCGAGCGCGTACGGTCGCGACGTGGGGATGAAGATGCCGCCGCCCGCGAGAAACGGCATGTACGCCGCGTAGAGTGCCGCCTTCTCGCGAATGTTGAGCGAGAGCACTCCGGGCCGCGCCATCGGCGCGGGAGCAGCAGCAGGAGGCTTGCGATCGGCCATCGTCAGCGGAACAGTTCGCGGTAGCGGATGAGGAGCATCTCGGCGACGAGGCGCGGCGCCAGCGTATGGGTCACGAGATCGCGCTGTCCGAGGAGGCAGCGATGATAGCGAAAGAGCGCCGTCGGCGCCACCGCAGCCGCGAGCGGGCGCAGCGCGCTCGCGTGGTCGGGGTTGCGCTTGGGTTCGCCGCCGGCCGCCACCCGGGCGAGGTCGCCGACCCACGCGATCAGCCAATCGATGACGCGCGCGAGCACCGCCTTGCGCTCGGCCTTGTCGGCCCGCTCGATCCGCGCGGCAAGGTCGACGACGGCGAGCGTGCGCGGACGACCGAGAGCGGCGAGCCATACGGCGCGCTCGGCCTGCACGTCCTGTGCCGCGAGCGCCGCCAGCGGCGCCCCACCTGCCTGCGCGAGCAGGGGGCCGGGGTCGGCAGCACCGTGCTCCTCGAGCCAGACGGTGGCACGGGTGGCCGAGGGCAGCGGCACGGCAAGGCGCGGGCAGCGGCTGCGGATCGTCGGCAGCAACGTCCCGGGGCGCGCGCTGATGAGCATGAGGTGCGTGCCGGCCACCGGCTCCTCCAGCGTCTTCAGGAGGGCATTGGCCGCGGCGGGATGGAGGCGCTCGGCGGGGGCGATGATCGCAACCTTGGCGCCTCCCCGGTGACTCGTGAGGTTCGCCCAGGCGATGAGCTCGCGGATGTGCTTGATGGGAATGTGATCGAGCGCCTTCAGCGTGACGGCCTCGGCGTCGTCGTCGTCGGGGCCGAACGGCTCGACCAGACGCAGGTCCGGATGCTGCCCGGCAGCGACGTAGTGGCAACTCGGGCACGTGCCGCACGCAAGTCCCACCGGCTGCGGTGCTTCGCACAGCAGCGCGCGCGCGATGTTCACGGCAAAGATCATCTTGCCGATTCCCGGCACTCCGGTCACGAGGAGCGATTGCGGCCACGCCGCGCGCCCGCCGGCAAGCATGCTTGCGGCGGCCGCCTCCTGCCACGGCAGCAGTTGCGGCCAGTGGTCGCTGCGCCAGTCGAGCGCCGCAAGCGGCGTCGCGGTCTGCCACGCGGCGAGGTCGCTCACGACGGCGCTCCCCTCGGTCATCAGCGCACGATCTCGTCGACGATGCGGGTGAGGACGGCGCGCACCGCCGGCAGCGGCTGCGTCGAGTCGATCACGCGAAAGCGCAGCGGATGCGCTGCGGCGCGGACACGGTAGGCGTCGCGCACGCGCGCAAAGAAAGCGCCATGCTCGGCCTCGAACTTGTCGAGCGTGCGGCCCGCGGCCGCGGCGCGCTCGAGCCGCTCGCGCGACACCGCGAGCGGCACGTCGAAGAGGAGCGTGAGATCGGGCTCGAGCCCGTGCAGCACGAAGGTCTCGAGGGCCGCGATCGCCGACAACGGCACGCCGTGCCCGCCGGCCTGGTAGGCGTAGGTGGCGTCGGTGAAGCGATCGCACACGACGGTATCGCCGCGGGCGAGCGCCGGGGCGATCACCTGCTCGACGTGCTCGCGCCGGGCCGCGAACAGGAGCAGCGTCTCGGTCTCGTGCGTCATCGGCTCGTGCAGGAGGAGCTCGCGCAGCTTCTCGCCCAGCGGCGTGCCCCCGGGCTCGCGCGTGACCACGACACGACGCCCGCGTCGGGTGAGCTCGTCGGCGAGCCAGCCCGCGTGCGTGCTCTTTCCGGCGCCATCGATGCCTTCGAGCGTGACGAAGCGTCCGCGCGCGGTCACGGCATCCCCGGTCCGGCCAGCGTGCACGACCCCGCGCCGTTCACTGTCACTTGCCACCCCGCTGGAAGCGCGCCACGGCCCGATTGTGCTCCGGCAGCGTCACCGAGAACTGCGAGGTGCCGTCGCCACGGGCGACGAAATACAGGTAGTCGGTCGGCGGTGGGTTGAGCGTCGCGTCGAGCGCCGCCTGCGACGGCAGCGCGATCGGCGTCGGCGGCAAGCCATCGCGAGTGTAGGTGTTGAACGGCGTGTCGTCGTCGAGGTCGCGACGGCGCAAGTCGCCGTCGAAGCGCGCGCCCATGCCGTAGATCGTCGTGGGGTCGGATTGCAGTCGCATGCCCTTGCGCAGGCGGTTGACGAACACCGAGGCGATGAGCGGACGATCCGCGGGCTTGCCGGTTTCCTTCTCGACGATCGAGGCGACGATGAGTGCCTCGTCCGGCGTCTTGAACGGCAGCCCCGTGGCACGCTGCTCCCAGGCCGCGGCAAGCCGCCGATCGAGCGCGCGCCGCGCGCGGTTGAGGAGCGCGGCGTCGGTGGAGCCGGCGGCGAAGAAGTACGTGTCGGGGAAGAAGCGGCCTTCGGGGGCGACCCCGGGTGCGCCGAGGCGCGTCATGATCACCGCATCCGGAAGGTCGAGGAGCGTGTTCTTCACGGCAGGGTTCGCCCGCAGCAGCTTTTTCATGTCGGCGAACGTCGAGCCCTCGACGATCACCACCGAGGTCTGCGTCACGTCGCCTTGCGTGAGCTTGGCGAGCAACCGCGGCAACGTGCTGCCGGCTTCGAACTCGTAGCTCCCTGCCTTGATGCGCCGATCGACACCATGCCAGCGACCGAGCGCCACGAGTGCGAGCGGTTGTGGCAGCACACCCGCGTTGCCGAGGTCGCGCGCAACCGCGCCGAGCGTTGCCCCCTGCCGCACGTCGTAGGCGAAACTCGTCCCCGGAATCGCCAGCGGCTGCGTGTACAGCGACCACGCGTACCACCCCGCCGCCGCGGCCGCAACGAGTGCCGCCACGAGCAGGAAGCCGATGAGACGCTTGACCATGGACGAAGGCGAAGGGATGACGCCGCGCGAACCGCGGGCCGCGGTGCGTTGGCCCGCGGGGTGCGGGCGCGATGCGTGCAACGTCGCCCATTATAATCGGCGCATGATCGTCACTCGCAGCGCGCGTTCGGCGCGCACCCGGCGCGGCTTCACGCTGATCGAGATCCTCGTCGTCATCGTGATCCTCGGCGTGCTGGCGGCGCTCATCGTGCCGAACGTGATCCAGCGCCCCGACGAGGCGCGCGTCACGGTGGCGAAAAGCGACATCGCCGCGATCATGCAGGCATTGAAGCTGTATCGCCTCGACAATCAGCGTTATCCCACCGCCGAGCAGGGGCTCGCTGCGCTCGTCACCAAACCCGAGGTGCCGCCGGTGCCGCCCAACTGGAAGAGCGGCGGCTACCTGGAGAAGATCCCCAAGGATCCGTGGGGTCGCCCGTACGCGTACCTCAATCCCGGCGTGCGCAGCGAGGTCGAGGTGATGAGTTTCGGCGCCGACGGCCAGACCGGCGGCAGCGGCATCGACGCCGACATCGGCTCATGGGATCTTTGAGGCGCCGCCCGCACGACGGCTTCACGTTGGTCGAGGTCCTGGTGGTGATCGCCCTGCTGGCGATCGCGGCGGCGGCGGTCGCGCTCACCGCTTCGGGCAGTGACCGCGACGCCGCGCGACGCGAGGCGCAGCGCTTCGGCGGCGCGCTCGAGCACGCCGCAGCACGCGCGCAGGTGCGCTCCGAGACGCTCGGCGTCTCCGCCGACGGCGACGCGTGGCGCTTCTGGCGGCGCGATCCGGACAGCGGACACTGGCAGCCGCTCACCGCGGACGACGACATCCTGGCCGCGCATGGGTTACCCGCCGGGATGCGCCTGCGCGCCGTTGCCTATGCCGGACGCGACGTCGATGCCTCGACCGTGCTGCCCTTGCGGGCGACCGGCCGCAACGACCCGTTCACCTTCGAACTCGCCGCACGCGACAGCACGCTGCTGCTCGCCATGGATCCGCTCAATCGCATCACGTTGACCGCGACGACGCCGTGAAGCGCGAGCGCGCCTTCACGCTGGTCGAGATCCTCGTCGCGCTGGCGATCCTCGCGATCGCGCTCACCGCCGGCATGCGCGCGCTGACCCAAGCGACCGACAGTGCGAGTGCGCTCAAGGCGCGCACGCTCGCCCTTTGGGTCGCGCAGGACCGCCTCGCCGCGGCGCAGATCGCCTTCCCCTGGCCCGCGCTCGGGCGCTACGCCGGGCGCGCGACGCAGGCCAACGCCGACTTCGTGTGGACGGCGGTGCTGAGCGCCACGCCGAATCCGCAGTTTCGCCGCATCGACATCACCGTCGGCGAACCCGCCACACCCGACTACGCGCTTGCCACCCTCACCGGCTTCCTCGGCAATCCGGAGCGCGCGCCGTGACGGCGATGCGAACGCGCCTGCGTCAACTCGCAGCCGGTGACCGCGGCTTCACGCTCATCGAGGCGCTCGTCGCGCTTGCGATCTTCGGCGTGATCGCGCTGCTCGCGTATCGCGCGACGACCGCGCTTGCCACCGGCGAGGCGCAGTTGTCGGCCGAAGCGCAGCGCTGGCGCACGCTCGAGGCGCTGTTCACGCGCATCGAGGCGGACTTCCGGCAGGCGGTGCCGCGGCCGATCCGTGCCGGCGCTGTCCGCGAGGCCGCGTGGATCGGCACCCGGCGCGCGGACGCGAGTGCCGTCGTCTTCACGCGCGCGGGCAGCGAGTTCACGGCCGACCCCAACCCCGCGGGGCAGCGCGTGGGCTACCGCCTGCGCGACGACGTCCTCGAGCTCGCGTACTGGGCAGCCCTCGACCACGACGGCGCCATGCAGCCGCGCGTGTATCCGCTGCTCACCGGTGTGGACGTCTTCACCCTCGCCTACCTCACGCGCGACGGCACGTGGCGCGACGTCTGGCCGCTCCTGGGCGAGGACGACCTGCCGCGTGCGGTGCGCCTGGCGCTCGTCCTGAACGATGGCGTGCGCATCGAGCGCACCTTCGTGCTGCGATGAGCCGCGCGCGCGGTGCCGCGATCATCGTCGCCATGCTGGTGGCGGCGCTGGCCGCGACCGTCGCCGTCGCCCTCGCGGGCGAGCAGCAGCGCTGGCTCGCCGACGTCACGCACCGGCGCGAACAGGTGCAGGCGCAGTCGCTCGCCTTGGCCGGCGTGCAATGGGCCCGCCGCATCCTGCACGACGACGCACGCGCGGGACCGCTCGATCACCTCGGCGAGATCTGGGCATATCCGCTGCCGGCAACACCGATCGCCAACGGCACGATCGCCGGCACGATCGAGGACGCGCAGGGGCGCATCAACCTCAACAACGTCAACGTGCCGGGCGCCGCGGGCGACGCCGAGCGCGAGCGTCTGGCGCGACTGTTCGCCTCCCGCGGCGTGTCGCCGCAAGCGCTCGCCGCCCTGGCCGTCTGGGTGGGTGGCGAGAGCGCCGCGATCCGCAGTGCAACCGGCAGCGCCCCCGCGCTGCGCGTGGCGCACGCGACCACGCCCAACGCTCCCCTGGCACGGGCTGCCGAACTGAGTGCGGTGCCCGAGATCGACGCGCCGGCCTGGTCGGCGCTCGCACCCTTCGTCGTCGCGCTGCCGCCGGGCACCGCGCTCAACGTCAATACGGCGAGCCCGGAGGTCATCACGGCAGCGATCCCGGATCTCGCCGGCGACCGGCTCGCCGCCTTCATCGCAGAGCGCACGCAGCGACCCTTCACGACCCACGCCGAACTGCGCGAGCGGCTGCCGCCGGGGGTGACGCTGCCGCCGGGGGCGACGTTCGTCTTTGCGAGCCAGTACTTCCTCGTCACGGTCGAATCGCGCCAGGGGGTCGCCGTCGCCCGCGTACGCGCGCTCGTCAAGCGTGACGCCCGCGACCTGCCGCGCGTCGTGTGGCAGACGCTCGAGTGAAAAGCGCTTCCGGCGCGACGCGCAGGCCCGCGCGTACACTGCGCCTGTTCCGGCGAGAGTCCCTTCGATGTCGATCCTGCGCGTCCTCCTCGCCGCCGCACCCGATGCCGTGACCGCGACCGCCTGGGCGCTCTACGACGAGCCGCAGCGGCTCGTGCGCACGGGATCCGGCCCGGCGGCGAACTGGCCCGCCGCCACGCGGCGCGAGGCGGTGCTCGCGGCCAGCGCGGTGCGCATCGTCCCGGTGCTGCTGCCGCCGATGCCGGCCGATCGCATTCCCGCAGCGGCGGCCTTCGCACTCGAGGACCGGCTCGCCGGACCCGCCCCGACGCGCCACCTCGCCGTGGCGCCGCGTCAACCCGACGGCACGGTCGAGGTGGCGATCGTTACGCGCGACCTCGTCGCAGCGGTGGCGCGCGACTACGTCCGCGTGATCGCCGAGTCCGCGGTGGCACCGAAGCCGCCCGCGGGAACCTGGCGCTGGTACGCGTCGGGGGCCGGTGGCAGTTTCGTGCGTGGCGCCGACGGGTCGGCGTTTGCCGTTCCGCTCCCGACGGAGGACGCGCCGCTGCCGCCCGAACTCGTCGTCGCCCTCGCGTCGCCAACGCCGTCCAGCGCGGCGCCGGCTCGCGTCGAAGTCGCCTTTCCGGTCGCGGCCCCGGTGCTCGCCGCCTGGTCACGGCACACGCACGCCTCCTTCGTCGCCGTCGCCCCGTGGCGCTGGGACGACGACCCCGCAGCGCTCGCTGCCGCGCCCGATCTGTTGCAAGGCGAGTTCGCCCGCACGCCGCGCCCGCCACGCGCGGGCGGCCTGCGCCCCTGGCGCGTTCCGGTCGCGATCGCTGCCGTCGCCGTCGGGCTGCACGTCGTCGCGACGTTCGCGCAGTGGGCGCTGTGGCGCGTCGAGTCGTGGCGCACGCAGCGGGCGATCGTTGCGGTGGCGCGCGACGCCGGAGTGCGTGACGCCGACGACGCCGAGACCGCGATGGCGGCGCTACGCGATCGCGTCGACGCGGCGCGATCGCGCGTCGGGCGCCCCGTGCCGCACGCCGCGCTACCGCTCCTCGCGCGCTCGGCTCCGGCGCTCGGCGCGATGCCGCCCGGTGCCGTCAAGAGCGCGACGTTCGCGGCCGGCGCGTGGACGCTCGAACTCGCGCGTCTCGATGCGGCGAGCGCAGCGCGACTCGACCGCGAACTCACGAACGCCGGACTGGCAACGCTTGCGGCGCCCAGTGCCACCGGCGTGCGCCTGCGCCTTGCACCCGCGCCGGGCACGGCGTTGCCGTGATGCTGGCCGCGGCCCGGATGCGTTGGGCGCAGGCGTCGCGGCGCGAGCGGTGGCTCGTCACGCTGGCCGCGATCGTCGTTGCCGGGGCGCTGGGCTTTGTCTGGCTGTGGCAGCCGATGCTTGCCGACAAGGCACGTCTTGCCCGCGACCTGCCGCGTGAGCGGGCGATGCTTGCCGCCGCACGCGCGCAAGCCGCCGACCTCGCCGCACTCGGACGATTGCCCGCGCCGCCGCGCACCGCGCTCGTTCCGGCGATCGAGCGCGCGCTCGCCGAGCACGGGATCCGTGCTGCCGCCGGAGGGCTCGACGAGACTGGGGGCCGGGTTCGACTCGAACTGGCCGCGGTCCGCTTCGATGCCCTGCTGCGCTTCCTCGCCGCGCTCACGCGCGCGGGCGACGTGCGCGTCGTCGAAGCGACGTTGACGCAGCGCGTCGCGCCCGGCGAGGTCCGCGCCGAACTCGTCCTCGCGCATTGAGCCGGGCCGCGTCCGATGCGCCGCACCGCCCTCATCGTCATCTTCCTTGCCGCGCTGGTCGTTGCCGCCATCGCCTTCGTCCCCGCGACGCTCGTCGATGCTCGGCTTGCGGCACTCACCGCCGGCGAATTGCGCCTCACCGAGGCGAGCGGCACCGTCTGGCGCGGGCGCGGCATGGTCGGCAACGCCGCCGGAACCTGGCGCACGCCCGTGGCCTGGCACGTCGATCCGACGGCGCTCCTGCGCGGCGTGCTTCCGGTCACGCTCGTGCCGACCGGTGCCGCGGCCACACCGCGCGGCACGATCCACGTGCGGCGCGACGGCTTCACCGCCACCGACGTCGCGCTCGACCTTCCCGCGACCGCGCTCGCGACCTTCCTCCCCGCGCGCAACGCGCCGGTGCCAGGCGGCACGCTCACGCTCACCGCGCCCACCCTCGCCGTCGCCGACGACCGCGCGCAGGGAACGCTCGACGTGCACTGGAATGCGGCGCGGGTCGTGCTGGGTGAGGTCGTCGCCGACTTGGGCACCGTGCGGCTCGCCGTCGCGCCGCAAGGCCAGGGCGCGGGTGGGACGCTCACGAACGAAGGCGGCAACGTGAAGATCGAAGCCACGCTTGCCTATCGCGCACCGACGCTCGACGTCGACGTCACGCTGACCCCCGGACCCGATGCGCCGCCCGCACTCACCCGGGCGCTCGCCGCCGCCGGCACGCCGGACGGCAACGGCCGCGTACGGGTCACGTGGCGCGCCACGTTGCGGTGACGCAGCGACGCCGACACACCATTGCGGCGGTGTCGCCGCCGCAAGCCACCCGCGCGGCGCCGCGGATCGCGGGCATCGATGCGCTGCGCGGCCTCGCGCTCGTCGCGATGATTACGTACCACTTCGCCTTCGATCTCGCGCACTTCGGCGTGGCGCCGTGGAATTTCTATCGCGATCCCTTCTGGCTGCACGCGCGGACGGTGATCCTCTCCTCGTTCCTGCTCGTCGCCGGCATCAGCCTCGTGCTCGCGAATCGCGCCGGCATGCCGCAACGTCACTTCTGGACGCACGTGGCGCGCATCGCGGGCTGCGCGCTGCTCGTGACCGCCGCCACGCTCGTCGTGTTCCCGCGGAGCTTCATCGCGTTCGGCGTGCTGCATGCGATCGCCGTGTGCCTCGTGCTCGGCCGACCGCTGGTGCGCCGGCCGCGTCTCGCGCTGGCGCTCGGTGCCGCGGTGATCGTCGCGGGAAACGTGGTGAGTGCACCTGCCTTCGATGCGCCCGCGCTGCGGTGGATCGGCTTCGTCACCCGGCGCCCCGCGACCGAGGATTTTGTGCCGCTCTTCCCGTGGGCCGGCGTGGTCTTCGTCGGGATCGCGCTCGGGCACGCCCTCGCGCGCACCGAGTTCGCGGCCGTCGCGCCCCTCGCCCGCGCGCCGCGACTCCTGCACCGGCTCGGCCGGCACAGTCTCGCCGTGTACATGCTGCACCAACCGCTCCTCATGGCGATCGCCTGGGCGATCGCAGCGGGGAGCCGTGCGTAACGCGCGACCTGCCGCACCGCGCCGCGTCACTGCGGCGTCGTGCCCCTACGCCGCACCCGCGCCGCTTCGCTGCGAGACGTGCCACGACAGGCAGGCGCGCTCGATCGCGCCGACCACCATGTAGAGCACGAGCGCCACGGCCGAGATCCAGATGAGCGCGGCGAACATGAGCGTGGTGTCCATCGATCCGTTGGCGAAGATCAGCACGTAGCCCAGCCCCTCATCGGCACCGATGAACTCACCGACGATCGCGCCGACGGTTGCCAGGGTCACGGCGACTTTCAACGACCCGAACACGTGCGGCAGCGCGTGTGGAAGACGCAACAGGAAGAACGTGCTGCGCTGGGATGCGCCCATCGAGCGCATGAGGAAGACGGCATCCCGCTCGACTGACTTCATCCCGACCATCGTATCGATCATGATCGGAAAGAACGCGACCAGGAAGGCGATGAGGATCTTCGGCAGATATCCGAAGCCAAGCCAGATGATCAGCAGCGGTCCGAGCGCCACTTTCGGAATCACCTGAAGCACGACGAGCCACGGATAGAAGCCGCGCTCGACGAACGGGATGAAGACGATCGCTGCCGCAAGCAGGACACCGACGACCACGGCGAGGAAGAAGCCGCCGACGATCTCGACGAGCGTCGTCAGCATGTGCCCCCACATGAGCCCCGCGGTCTCGACGAGCCGCAGCGCGATGGCGGAAGGTGCCGGCAACACGTAGGGCGGATACAAGCCGGCACGGGCACCAACCTCCAACAAGGCGCAGCCGACCACGAAGACCAGGAAAGCGTCACGCAAGCCAACCGAGCGCTCGACCCATCGGCGCATCCACACGGTGCCGGCCGTCGTGTCAGGCATGTTCGATCGCACCACGGATTTCTGCATAGTAATGGCCGAACGCGGCACCTTCGCGGACCTGTACCGTGCGCGGGCGAGGCAGGTCGATCGCGACGGAATGCACGATGCGCCCCGGTCGCGCGCCCATGACCACGACGCGATCGGAGAGCAGGACGGCCTCTTCGATGCTGTGCGTGACAAGGATCGCCGTCTGCCGCTCTTCGCTCCAGATGCGCTGCAGGTCGAGGTTCATCTGGTCTCGCGTCAACGCGTCCAATGCTCCGAACGGCTCGTCCAACAGCAGCAGCCGGCACTCGTGAAGGAGGGCACGGCAGATCGCGACGCGCTGGCGCATGCCGCCGGAGAGCTCGTGCGGATAACGGGACTCGAAGCCGGCGAGCCCGGCCTTCGCCAGCAGATCGCAGGCCTTCGTCCGGCTCGCCGCCTTGTCCAGGCCACGCACCTCCGCCTGCAACAACACGTTGTCGAGGACGGTTCGCCATTCGAAGAGAAGGTCGCGTTGGAAGACGATGCCGATGTCGGTCAGCGGGCGTTCGACGGGAGCTCCGTCCACGTACACGCTACCGTGCGTACTCGCGATCAGTCCGGCGATGACCATGAGCAGCGTGCTCTTGCCGCAGCCGCTGGGCCCGACGATCGACACGAACTCGGAGCGTCCGATGCAAAGATCGATGTTGTCGAGCGCGACGAAGGTATCGAGCTTTCGCTGCCACGACTTCCCCACGCCCGCGAGTCGAACGTGGGGAACGGCATCAGCGACGACGGCGTTGGCGCGCGCGTCGCCCTGCGGCCGTTGGTGGTCGCTCCGCACGGCGTCGGGCGAGGCGGCAGCTGCCATCGAGGGCTCCACGGCGGACGCGTTCTCGCCTACGGGGCGATGAAGGCGTTCGTGTAGAACGCGTCCGGGGAGGCGGGTTTGGCCATGCCGGCTTGCGCGACGAGCGTGTCGTCGGCCTTGCGCCATTCCGCGGGAGACTGCCAGCCAAAGGGCTTGCCTTGGGTATCCGGGGTCCGGACGTAGCCCAGGGACTCCATGAGCGTTGCCTTGAGCATCGCCTCCTTGCCCTTCAACAGGGGCTTCGCCTCGACGGTGGCCTTGATCGCTGCATCCGGATCCGCCTGTGCGGCTTGCCATGCCTTTGCCGTTGCGGCGACGAAGCGTTGGACGACGTCCTTGCGCTCGGCGATCGTTCGCTCCGACGCGATGATGCCGTGCGACGGGAGGAAAAGACCGGCATCGGCGTAATCGAACTTGCCGGGTTCGGCGATGCCGACCGCCTGCATGAGGGGGCGTCCGGCGGTCCCGTAGCTTGCCACCGCGTCGGCCTTGTGCTGCGCGACGACGGTGTACTTGAGCGAACAGTCGACGCTGACGGTCTGGACACGATCCTCCGGAACACCGATGGCCTTGAGGTAGATCGGGAGGTACACGTTCATGCCATCCCCTGCGCACATCGAAATCCTCTTCCCCGCCAGGTCCTTGGGCGTGCCGATCCCGCGATCGGGCGCATAGAAGATGGCCAGCGTCGAGCGCTGGAAAATGCCCATCACCACCTTGGCCGGAAGCTTCTGGCTGATGAGCCGGGCGGCCGTCGTGGCGTCGGCGAACGCGAAATCGTCGCTGCCGTTGCCGACGAGATTGATGACCGTGCCGGATCCCTTGCCTTCGAGCACGGACACGTCGAGACCTGCGTCACGGTAGTACCCGCGCGCCACGCCCAGGTAGAACGGGGCGTGGTAGCCCAGCGTGGTCCAGTCGAGCCGCAACGTGACCTTTTGGGGATCGGCGGCCGACACGGGGCCCGGCATCGTTACCGTGAGCAGGGCAAGGATCGCTGCGAGCGGAAGGGCAGCAAGGCGTCTTCTCATGAATCTCCTCCTCGTGTGGGGTTGCACGTGCCGCATGCCGATCGATCGCGCAGGCAGCACGGCGTCCGGCGTGCGGGGACGCTCCGGCCGGTCGCCTCGGTGCTCCGGACTGCCAGGTCGACCGCTCGCGGCGCGCACCGACGGGCTCTCATGCTCACTCTCGATTGCATACAATCGATGTACGGCGCGCACATTATCGGAGTCGTGTGTGCGCACTGTCAAGCGGACTTGCCTCGGGTGGCGCGCGACCCGCAGACCCGTCCCATCGTCGCGAGCGGGCCATGCCCTGAGGGTCGGGGCGGTGGAAGCACGCATGGGCGAAGGATAGCTGTATGCAGTTTGCTAAAATAGTATGGCCCAATTCCCGCCCTTCCCCGCAACCGCAATCACCGGACCTCGCCATGACTTCGATGCCCACCGACCGCGCCAACCAGGATGCCCTCGCGGCCATCGCCGCAGCGCGCCCCCTCCTCGTCGCCGTTGGCCGTGCCGGCGACGTCATCCCCGGCTTTGCCGCACACGACCTCCTGCACGCCGGCCCGCCGCTGGCGGCCGACGACGCGCGCTGTGGCGCGCTACGGGGAGCCATCGCCGGCGCGCTCCTGCTCGAGGGTGTCACCGACGATCCGCAGCGTGCCGCCGCGCTCGGGGAGGCGGCGCCGTGGCGCTTGCGCTCGGCCGACAGCTGCTCGGCGCTGGGCACCTTCGGCGGCGTGATCTCGGCGTCGAGCGCTGTGTTCGTCGTCGAGAACGCGACGACCGGCGTGCGCACGTTCAGCGCGATCAACGAAGGCCGCGGTGCGGCATTGCGTTACGGCTCCACCGCCCCCGAGAGCCTTGCGCGCATGCGCTGGCTCGACGGCGAATTTGCCTCGACGCTGGGCGCCGCGCTGCGCGAGCGCGGGCCGATCGAGATCTTCCCGCTCGTCGAGCAGGCGCTGCAGATGGGTGACGACGGGCACAGCCGGCAAAAGGCGGCGTCCGCACTTTTCATGGGCGCGCTCGCTCCGGCGCTCGCCATGACCGCGAGCGACGCGCAGGTTGCCGCGCGCGCGCTCGCCTTTCTCGCCGAGAACGACTTCTTCTTCCTGCCCATCGGCATGGCGGCGGCAAAGGGCGCCATGCGTGCCGCCGAAGGCACGGCCGGGGCGAGTCTCGTCACGGCGATCGCCTTCAACGGTGCGCGCTGCGGCATCCGCATTGCCGGCGACGCGCGCTGGCACCTGGCCGCGCTGCCGCCGATCGAGGGCGCGTATTTCCGCGGGCGCGAAGCGCGCGACGCGGGACCCGTGATCGGCGACAGCGAAATCATGGAGACGTTGGGACTCGGTGCCTGCGCCATGGCAGGCGCTCCGGCGCTCGCGCGCTACGTCGGCGGCTCGGTGGCGCAGGCCAACGCGTTCACCGACCAGATGTACGCCGTCACCCTCGGCGAGCACCCGCGCTTTCGGATCCCGGCGCTCGACGGGCGCGGCACGCCGTTCGGGATCGACGCGCGCAAGGTCGTGGCCACCGGCATCGCCCCGGTCTTCAACACCGGCATCGCGCATCGCGAACCGGGCGTGGGGCAGATCGGTGCCGGCTACGGGCGCGTCCCGCTCGAGTGCTTTCGCTCCGCACTCGCGGCACTGGGCTGATCGGCAACGGCGCGGACGCAGCGGAACCCAAGGGAGCCAACGGGGCGAAACCCGGCCAACTGCGCTATCCTTGATCGCGTCGGGCGCGTTCGCGCGCAGCGTCGGGCGGTGCGACCCACCGCACCGGCGATCCCCCACGATTCCCACGAGGAACCCACCGATGCCCGCGTATCCACCGCTGTCGCTGCACATTCCCGAACCACCCGGTCGGCCGGGAGTTCCCACCGATTTCTCGTACCTCAAGGTGTCGCCCGCGGGTGCCGTGCGTCGCCCGCCGATCGACGCGCGCCCGGACGACACGATGGACATCGCCGAGTCGCTGGTGCGCGTGCTCGACGACGACGGCGAAGCGCGTGGGCCGTGGGCGCCCGCAGCCGACCCCGCACTCCTGCGCCGGGGCCTGCGCACGATGCTCCTCACGCGCGCCTTCGACGCGCGCATGCTGATCGCACAGCGACAGAAGAAGCTCTCGTTCTACATGCAAAGCCTGGGCGAGGAGGCGATCGCGATCGGCCAGGCGCTTGCGCTCGCACCCGACGACATGTGCTTTCCGACGTATCGCCAGCAGGGCATCCTGATCGCGCGCGGCTACCCGCTCGTCGACATGATGTGTCAGCTCTTCTCCAATCCGCGCGACCCGGTGAAGGGCCGGCAACTGCCGGTGATGTACACGTCGCGCGCGCATGGCTTCTTCACCATCGCCGGCAACCTCGGCACCCAGTACATCCAGGCCGTCGGCTGGGCGATGGCCTCGGCGATCAAGGGCGATACGCGCATCGTGTCGGCGTGGATCGGCGACGGCTCCACCGCCGCTGCCGATTTTCACAACGCGCTCACGTTCGCCTGCGTCTACCACGCGCCGGTCATCCTCAACGTCGTCAACAACCAGTGGGCGATCTCGTCGTTCCAAACGCTCGCCGGTGGCGAGGCGGCGACGTTTGCCGCGCGCGGCGTCGGCAACGGCATCGCCTCGCTGCGCGTGGACGGCAACGACTTCCTCGCGGTGCTTGCCGCCTCGGCGTGGGCGCAGGAACGTGCGCATCGCGGCTGCGGCGCGACGCTCATCGAATGGATCACGTATCGCGCCGGCGCGCACTCGACGTCCGACGACCCGTCGAAGTACCGCCCCGCCGACGATTGGGCGCGCTTTCCGCTCGGCGACCCGGTGGCACGCCTCGCGCAGCACCTGACGCGCATCGGTGCGTGGTCGGACGCCGAGCATGCGAGCACGCAGGCCGAGGTCGAGGCCGAGGTGATGGCGGCGCAGAAGGAGGCCGAAAGCTACGGCACGCTCGCCTCGGGTCACGTGCACGACGCCTCGATGATGTTCGACGACGTGTACCGCGACATGCCCGCGCACCTGCGCCGGCAGCGCGCCCAGGCGCAAGGAGCGTGACCGTGGCCACCATGACGATGATCCAGGCGATCCGCTCCGCGCTCGACGTGGCGCTCGGCCGTGACGAGAACGTCGTCGTCTTCGGCGAGGACGTCGGCTACTTTGGCGGCGTGTTCCGCTGTACCGAGGGCCTGCAGGCGAAGTACGGCAAGACGCGCGTTTTCGATACCCCGATCGCCGAGGGCGGCATCGTCGGCGTCGCGATCGGGATGGCGGCGTATGGACTGCGGCCGGTCGCCGAGATCCAGTTCGCCGACTACGTCTATCCGGGCTACGACCAGATCGTGTCCGGCGCGGCACGCATCCGCTACCGCTCCGCAGGGGACTTCATCTCGCCGCTCACGCTGCGCATGCCCTGCGGCGGCGGCATCTACGGCGGGCAGACGCACAGCCAAAGCCCCGAGGCCCTGTTCACGCACGTGTGCGGCCTGCGCACCGTGATGCCGTCCAATCCGTACGACGCCAAGGGCCTGCTCATCGCCGCGATCGAATGCGACGATCCGGTGATCTTCCTCGAGCCCAAGCGGCTGTACAACGGTCCCTTCGACGGCCACCACGACCGCCCTCTCGTCGCGTGGACCGGACACCCACGCGCCGACGTGCCCGAAGGCCACTACACCGTGCCGCTCGAAAGCGCCGCGGTGTTCCGTCCCGGACGCGACCTCACCGTTCTCACCTACGGCACGATGGTGTGGGTTGCCGCCTGCGCCGCCGAAGAGACCGGAATCGACGCCGAGATCATCGATCTTAGAAGCCTGTGGCCGATGGATCTCGACACCGTCGTCACGTCCGTCAAGCGCACCGGACGCTGCGTCGTCGTGCACGAGGCCACGCGCACGAGCGGATTCGGCGCCGAACTCGCCGCCCTCGTCCAGGAGCACTGCTTCTGGCACCTCGAAGCGCCGATCGAGCGCGTCACCGGTTGGGACACGCCGTATCCGCACGCGCAGGAATGGCAGTACTTTCCGGGACCCGATCGGGTCGGTGCCGCGTACCGGCGCACGATGGAGGCGTGACATGGCGATCCATGTGATCAAGGTGCCGGACATCGGCGAGGGCATCGCCGAGGTCGAACTCGTCGCCTGGCATGTCAAGCCCGGTGACGAGGTCGTCGCCGACCAGGTCGTGGCCGAGGTCATGACCGACAAGGCAACGGTCGAAGTGCCGAGCACGCATGCCGGCCGCATCGTGGCCGTCAACGGCGAGCCTGGCGACAAGCTCGCGGTCGGCAGCGACCTTCTGCGCATCAAGGACACCGTCGCGGGCGACGATGGGGCAGCACCCACCGTGCACTCGCATCCCGCCCCACCTTCCGCGACGGCGGCACCGGCGCCGGCGCCTTCCCCATCACCGGGGGCGGCCGCACCGCAACCTGCCGTCGCCGCAGCGGCGCCGCGTGCCGCGTACACGCTCGAGTCGCCCGCGCACGCGCCGCTCGCCGCACCGTCGGTGCGCCGCCACGCGCGCGAACTCGGCGTCGACCTGCGACAGGTCACCGGCACCGGACCGGAAGGTCGCATCCGCCACGAGGACGTCGTCGCCTTCGCGCAGCGCGGCGCCACCGTCGCCGGCGGCAGCGCGCGCTACGCGAAGCGCGAGGGCGAAACCGCGATCCCCGTGATCGGGCTGCGCCGGCAGATCGCAAACCGGATGCACGAGGCGCTGCGCATTCCGCACTTCACGTACGTCGAGGAGATCGACGTCACCGAACTCGAGGCATTGCGCGTTCACCTCAACGATGCGCACGGCGCCACCCGCGGGCGGTTGACGATGCTGCCGTTCCTGATGCGCGCGATCGTGCTCGCCGTGCCCGCGTTCCCGCAGATGAATGCGCGCTACGACGACACGCGCAACGTCGTCACCCGCTTCGCCCCGGTGCACATCGGCATCGCCACGCAAAGCGACGCCGGCCTCATGGTCCCGGTCGTGCGACACGCCGAGGCACGCGACCCCTGGCAGGCCGCAGCCGAAATCGCGCGGCTTGCCACCGCGGCGCGCGCCGGCAAGGCCACGCGCGACGAACTCACCGGCTCGACGATCACCGTGACGAGCCTCGGCCCCTTGGGCGGCATCGTGACGACGCCGGTGATCAACCCGCCCGAGGTCGCGATCGTCGGCGTCAATCGCATCGTCGAACGGCCCGCGCTGCACCACGGCGCGATCGTGCCGCGCAAGCTCATGAACCTGTCGTCATCATTCGACCATCGGGTCATCGACGGCGCCGACGCCGCACGCTTCGTGCAGGCCCTGCGGCGCTACCTCGAATGCCCGGCATTGCTGTTCGTCGACTGAGGGTAGCGACGACGGCGCGTACGTGGGAGCGCGTGACCGCACTCACCGGCAAGGCGGAGGTCGGGATCGATTTCATCGCGCGGCGGATGGGTTCGCGCTGCGGTGCGCGTGCTTTTGCTATCATTGCCCGCTTACTGATATATCAAAAGCATGAACACCACATTGCCGACGCTTCCTGCGACCAAGAATGCGGGCACGCTCGTCGATCAGGCGATGCGCGCGCTCGAGCGTCGCTTCGTCACCCTGGAACTCGCCCCGGGATCCGTGTGGAGCGAATCGAGCCTGTCCGAACTGCTCGAGATCGGGCGCACGCCGGTGCGGGAGGCAATCGCGCGCATGGCGCTCGACGGGCTGGTTGCCGTGTTGCCGCGTGCCGGCATCGTGGTGTCGCACATCTCGGTCGAGAACCAACTCGCCGTGCTCGAGACACGGCGGGTCCTGGAGGCACTCGTCTCGGCACGTGCCGCGCGACGCGCCACCGACGAGGAGCGCCGCGAACTGCGCACGATGGCCGATGCGATCGAGAAGGCCGGCGATGCGTCGGACGTGCGCGCCTACATCAACTGGCATTTCGAGATCAAACGCTACGTCGCGGCGTGTGCGCGCAATCCATTCGCCGAGCGCGCGCTGCGCCCGCTGCACACGCTGTCGCAGCGTTTCTACTTCTCGTATCACAAGGAATTCGACAATCTGCCGACGGTCGGCCGCGCGCACGCCGATCTCACGCGGGCGATCGCCGACGGCGATGAGGGCCGCACCGCGAGCCGCTCGAACCTGGTGAGCGAGATTGCCGAGAATTTCACCCGGGACCTCCTGCTGAGCCGCGTCCGGGCGTAGACGGCACGTCACTGCGCAGCGCGGCCTCCCGCTCGAGCCTCACCCACTTCGCGACCCGCGCCACCGCGAACGCGGCGCCCCTTCGCGGCGCCCACGCTGCGCGCCACCGCGGTCCCACGCAGCCGCCAAGACCCCGTTTCGTCGGACCCGACCCGCGCAACCGCGGCTCAAGCCATCGCGACAGCCGCCTGTGCGCCCGAATCGGGTGCTTGCGCACCTCGTAATATGTCAGTAGACTTTTTTTGGCATGGCACGTGGGTGCGGTGCGGCTTTCGCTGATGTCACGTTGAGGAGGAAAAACCGATGTCTCAAGTTCGTAGGAAATTCCTGAAGTCGGTCTCCGCCGCGTCGGTTGCGGCATTCGCAGGGATGCCGGCCATCGTCCTCGGCCAGAAGACGACTCGGTGGCGGGTGCAAACGCTCTGGGGTTCGGGCGAAGACACCCAGAAGTACTTCGTCGAGTTCTGCGACAACGTCAAGAAGAACACCGAGGGTCGTCTGGAAATCCAGCCGTTTGCTGCCGGCGCCGTGGTGGGCGCCTTCGAAACGCTCGATGCGGTCTCGAACAACGTGCTGCAGGGGCAGTCGACGTACCCCGGCTACTGGGCCGGCAAGGAGCCTGCCCTTGCCGTCATCGGCGATTTCGCCTGGGGTTATCGCAATCCCGACCAGCAACGGCGTTGGTTGCACGAGAAGGGTGGCCTGGACATGCTGCGCAAGGCCTACGCGCCGTTCAACGCGCATACGGTCGGCTGCACGTGGTGGGGCGTGGAGTCGCTCACGTTCAAGAAGCCGATCCGTCGACCCGACGACTTCCGCGGTGTCAAGCATCGCGGCGCGCAGGGCCTCGCCGCCGAGACGATCGCGAAAATGGGCGCGTCGATCGTGGTGATTCCGGGAGGCGAAGCGTACTCGGCGCTCGAGAAGGGCATCGTCGACTCGGTGGACTGGTCGACGATCTCGGTCAATCGCAAGGTTGGATTCTTCGAGATCGCGAAGTTCGCGACCTACCCCGGGTTCCATTCGATGCCGATCCAGGACCTGACGGTCAACGCCAGCGCGTGGAAGGCGCTCCCTGACGACGTGAAGCAGATCCTCGAAAAGACGTTCCTCGAGTTCGACAAGGCGCAGGTCCAGCGCATCGCGCAAAACGACGAGAAGGCGGCGGCCGAGCTTAGAGGGCAAGGCGTCGAACTCATCGTCTGGTCCAACGACGATCTGCTGCACGGGCGCAAGCTCGCGCAGGAAGTCGCCGACGAGTGGGCAAAGAAGGGGCCGCTCGCCAAGCAGGCCACGGAATCGCAACGCGCCTTCCTGCGCGAATTGAAGCTGCTCTAGGCCGCGCGCGGCGTGCAAGCCTTCGTCCGCGCCGTCGGTTTCGTCAACGAATGGGTGGGCCGGGTCACCGGCCTGCTCATCGTGGCGGTCGTGCTGATCATCTTCCGGGAAGTGATCGCGCGCAGCGTGTTCCACGCGCCGTCGTTGTGGGCCGACGAATCGATGACCTACCTCGCCGGACTGGCCTACGTCCTGGGCGGTGGCTACGCGTTACTGCACCGCAAGCACGTCCTCGTCGACCTCGTCTACCAACCCGTCAAGGATCGTGGCGGCGCCTTGCGCGCGGCTTTCGACATCGCGGGGTTCGTGCTCTTCGCCTTGTACTGCATCACCCTGATCTGGTTCGGTTGGGACCTCGGCGCCAAGTCGCTCGCCCAGCACGAGGGCAGTGGGACGCTGTGGAATCCGCCGATCTGGCCGCTGAAACTCGCCATCCCCATCGCCGGCGTCTTGCTGCTCGTCCAAGGTATCGCCAATCTCTTCGTGGACCTCGGTTTGGCACGCAAAGTCGCGGAAGACGAGTAGGCGATGCCGGTCGACACGCTCACCCTGCTCCTGCTCGGGGCACTCGTCGCAGCACTTGCCATCGGCGTGCCGATCGCCTTCGCGACCGGTTCGATCGCTGTCATCTTTGCCGTCTGGCTCTTCGACTTCAATACGCTCAATCTCGTGGTCAGCCGCGTGTACACGCTGATGACCAATCAGATCCTGGTCGCGGTGCCGCTGTTCATCCTGATGGCGATGGTCCTCGAACGCGGGGGCATCGCCGACGACATCTTCAAGGCGGCCTACATCTGGTCGGGGCGCATCCGTGGCGGACTCGCGGTGGCCGTCATCCTGTCGTGTGCCCTGATGGCGGCGATGGTCGGCGTGATCGGCGCCGAGATCGTGACGATGGGGATCGTCGCCTTGCCCGCGATGCTGAAGCGCGGCTATTCGAAGTCGCTCGCGCTGGGGACGATCTGCGCCGGCGGCGGGCTGTCCACGCTCATTCCCCCGTCGGTCGTGCTCATCATGTACGCGCTCACGAGCGGCTCGTCGATCGGCCAACTCTACATGGCGGGTGTGGGTCCCGGCCTCCTCCTCGCCGGCTTCTACGTCGCCTACATCGTGATCCTCTGCTGGCTCAAGCCCGAGATCGCGCCGTCGGCATCGGCGGAGGAACTCGCGATTCCACTGCGCGAGAAGCTGAAGTACATCCGCAACCTGATCCTGCCGAGTTTCGTCGTCTTCTCGGTGCTCGGAACGCTCTATCTCGGCATCGCCACGCCGACCGAGGCCGCGGGCATGGGGGTCGTCGGCTCGGTGATTGCCGCCGCGGTGAACCGGCGCCTCACGATGCCGAACATGCTCTACGCGGTCGTCGAGACGACGAAGGTGACCGCGATGCTGTACTGGCTCTTCTTCGGCGCATCGGCGCTCGTCGGCGTCTACACCATCGCCGGCGGCACGCAGTACCTCACCGACCTCATCCACGGCTTGCCGATCGGCAAGTGGGGAATCTACGCCGTGGTCAACGCGGTGTGGATCGCGCTTGGCTGCGTCATCGACTGGATCGGCATCCTGCTGCTCACCGCACCGATCTTCGTGCCGGTGCTCGTCGGTCTCGGCTTCGACCCGGTATTCATCGGTGTCATCTTCTGCATGAACATGCAGATTTCGTACATCTCGCCACCGTTCGGGCCGGCGGCGTTCTACCTCAAAGGGGCAGCACCCGCCGATATCACGATTGGCCAGATCTTCATGTCGGTCTGGCCGTTCATCGGCCTGCAGGTCCTGGCCCTGGTCACGGTGACGGTCTTTCCGGCGATTGCGATGTGGTTGCCGCGCACGATGCTGCATTGAGCGCGCGCGCAACAGCCGAACAGGAGGTAGCTATGCCTGCACCATGGATCGATCGACGTCCCGCGGAAACCCTCGACACCGACGTTCTCGTCGTCGGCGGGGGCGCTGCCGGGTTGGCCGCGGCGTGCACCGCGGCGTCACACGGGCTCGAGGTCACGTTGCTCGAGCGTTACGGATTCTGCGGCGGCGCCGCCGTGGCCGGACTGTCGGGAACGATCTGCGGCCTGTATCTCGCGCGCCCCGGTGCCCAGGGCAAGCCAGAAAAGGTCGTGCACGGCTTCGTCGATCGTTTCATCGAAACGATCGACCGGCGCCACGGCCTCACCGGCCCGATCCGCTACGGCGACACCTGGACCCGTGTCCACGAGCCGCTCGCGTGGCGCGAAAGCGCTGACGAACTGTTGGAGAAGGGCGGCGTGCGCGTCCTCCTCCACGCGACCGTGGTCGGCGTCCACGTCGATGGCGGCGAGCGCATCGCTGGAGTCCACGCGTACACCAAGCAGGGGCCGATCGACGTGCGCGCCAGGCTCACGATCGACGCATCCGGTGACGCCGACCTCTTCGCAATGGCCGGGCTCGACGTCACCGTCGGCGCCGACGGCAAGGTCCAGAACCCGACCATGATCTTTCGCATCGCCGGCGTCGACGTCGCACGCTTCCTCGCGACGTACGGCGAGGATTCGATCCTCCCCGAACCGGTGATGAAGGCGATCGTGCAGGCCAACGCGTCCGGCCAGTACAAGCTGCCCCGAGCCAAGATCTTCCTCTTCCCCACGCCACGCCCCAACGAGCTCCTGTGCAACTCCACCCGGATCGTCGGCCGTGACGGCGCCGAGTTGCACCCGCTGGTCGCGGCCGAGCTGACCGAAGCGGAGATCCAGGGTCGGCGGCAAGTGCGTGAGTACGAACGCTTCTACCGCGCCACGCTGGCCGGCTGCGAGAACGCGTACGTCAACGATACCGGCGTGCAGGTCGGCGTGCGGCAGACGCGACAGATCGTGGGTGTCGAGCGCCTGACCAACGACGCCGTCGAGCGCGGCACGAAGACGCCCGATGCCATCGCGCGTTCGCCGTGGCCGATCGAATTGCACAGCGGAGCGAAGCCGCGGCTGTCGTGGCTGTACGAGGACTTCTACGAGATTCCCCTGGGCTGCTTCATTCCCAGGCGCGGGGAGTCCATCCTCGCGACGGGGCGATGCCTGTCCGCCGAGCACGAAGCGATGGCCTCGGCTCGTGTCACCGCCCAGTGCTTCAGCTACGGGCACGCGATGGGGCACGCCGCCGCGATCGCGATCCACAACCGCCTTGGCGTCCGCGAGATCCGCTCCGCGGACGTGCGTGAACTGCTGCGAAAGGATGGGGCACAGTTGTGAGCGAACTCGCGATTGAACGTAGTGGTGACGTGTCGATCCTGCGCATCGAACGGGCGCATCGGCGTAACGCGCTCGGCGACGCGCTCGTCGCCGAACTGCAGCGCGCACTGCAGGCGAACGACGAGGACACCAGCGTCGGCGCCACGGTCGTCACCGGTGTCGCACCAGGATTCTGCGCCGGCAGCGACCTGAAGGAACTGGGTGCCATGTCGCTCGCGGAAATGGTCGAGCACGAAGCACGCACCGCGCGCTTCTGCCGAGGCATCGCCACCCTGCGCAAACCCGTGCTTGCCGCGGTCGAAGGCTTTGCGCTGGGCGGCGGCTTCGTCCTCGCCGCCTCCTGCGACGTCGTCGTGACGTCGCGCACCGCGCGCTGGCACCTGCCCGAGGTGCAGATCGGCTGGATTCCACCATGGGGCCTCGAGACCCTCACCAATCGCGTGGGACTGGCACGGGCGCGCCAGCTCGTCTGGGGCGCCCGCGCGTTCCATGGTGAGGAAGCGGCGCGGCTGGGTGTGGCCGACCATGCCGTTGCCGAGGGCGAGGCACTCGCAGAAGCCGTCGCGATGGGTGCCGACTTGTGCCGCCTGCCGCGCGAGGCGGTCGCTTCCACCAAACTGTACTTCGCAACGCAGGCTGCGCGTGACGGCGAAGGCGGTGATCACCTCGCGTCGCACCTGTTCCGTGACGATTGCCGCAACCCGGTAGCGCAGGCGACGCTGAAAAAATTCGGAGTCAAGCTATGAGCAAGATCTGTTCGATCGAAGAGGCGGTCGCGATCGTCCGTCCCGGCGCCACCGTTGCCACCGTCGGCGTGATTGGCTGGATCGTTCCGGATGCGCTGCTCGCCGGACTGGCGAAGCGCTTTCGCGAATCCGGCACGCCGAGTGGCTGCACTTTCTATTTTCCGTGCGGTACGGGCGACGCGATCGACATCAAGGGCATGGATCACGTTGCCGTCGAAGGGTTGATGAAGCGCATCGTTTCGGGCTCGTACATCAATCCGGTCGACCCGAAGACCGGAGAGCGCCCGAAACTCATGCAGCTCATCCGCCAGAACAAGATCGAGGCGTACAGCTGGCCGATCGGGGCGTCGATGCACTGGTTGCGCGAAGTTGCCCGCCGCAGCCCCGGCTACCTCACGAAGATCGGGCTTGGCACCTACGCGGACCCGCGCCAGGAAGGCGGCAAGTTCACTGCCCTCGCGCAGCAGGATCTGGCCAAGCTCGTCGAGTTCGAAGGCGAGGAGTATCTCTTCTATCCAACATTTCCGCTCGATGTCGGCTTCGTGCGTGGCGCGAGCGCTGACGAGTTCGGCAACATCTCGCACGAGGACGAACCGATCCACTCGTCGTCGCTGCAGATCGCGCTCGCCGTCAAGGCGTGCGGAGGCAAAGTCGTCGCGCAGGTTCGTCGCATGGTGCCTCGTGGCGAGCGCCAGGCGCACCAGGTGAAGATCCCAGGTGTGCTCGTCGACCACGTCGTCGTCGTTCCCGACCAGATGATGACCACCGACACCGCATACGACACGAGCTACCTCGGTGGTGTCCAGTGGAACGGCCGTACCCACGACAAGCTCCCCTTCGGCCCCGACAAGATCATCGCCCGTCGTGGCGCGCGCGAGATCAAGCCGGGCGTCACGTCGATCTTCGGCTTCGGTGCCTCCTCCGACATCCCAACCGTCCTGCTCGAGGACGGCAAGTTCGCGGACGACGGTTACCGCAACTTCCAGTTCACCACCGAACACGGCCCCTTCGGGGGGCTCGTGATGAGCGGCTGGCAGTTCTCCGCGAACAAGTATCCCGAAGCCCTTCTCGACGGGGTGACGCAGTTCGATTTCATCGACGGTGGTGGCTGCCCGTTCGCCGCGCTCGCCTTTGCCGAGTTCGATGCGGAAGGGAACGTCAATGTCTCGCGCTTCGGCAATGCGAACCCGGGCGCCGGCGGATTCATCGACATCGCGCACAACGCCCGCCAACTCGTCTTTACCGGCACGTTCACCACCGGAGGCTTACAGATCGGCTTCGACGATGGCAAGCTGCGCATCGTCAAGGAAGGGAAGATCCGGAAGTTCGTGCCAAAGGTCGAGCAGATCACCTACCCCGTGCGTCGCAACATCCGCGAGCGCGGGCAGAAGGCCATGCTCATCACGGAGCGTGCGGTCTTCGACGTCACGGGCGATGAACTCGTACTGATCGAGGTCGCACCTGGCATCGACGTTCGTACCCAGGTGCTCGAATTGATGGCAGCCGGCAAGGTCCGCGTGGCCGACAACCTGAAGACGATGGACGCCTCGCTCTTCGCGCAGTAGGCGGCGTCTTTACCCGATCCTCGTCCGGCGGCAGGTACCAGGCGGCGAACCCCGCCGGAATGTACGCTCGACCGCAGCTAACCGGGCATGACGGCGCCGAGCGCACGTTCAAGCGCATCGAGCGTGCCTGGTGACCGTAGCGCAATGCGCAGGCTGTCGCCGTGGCGGCTTACCAGGGCAACGCGCTCGATGGCTCCGCGATCGACCCGACGCGCCAGGTCGGAGCCAAGCCAGAGCAGCGGCCCCACGAAGCGTAGCCTCTGCGTGCTGTACGCAACACGGGCAATCCCGCGACCCTCGACCTCGCCGCGCTCCTCGACCAGCGTGACGACGTGGTGCTCGCTGCCGACGAAGTTCGGTATCCACGCCGCGTGGACCACGGCGGCTTGCAGCAGTGCGCCGCCGGCGCACCACGCATCGAACGCCGCTGCGGCGGACTCGGGCGTGAATCCCAGCATCGCGCGCACCTCGGGGTGATCGACGCACCAGGCGCCAAGATGCAACGCCGCGTCGTTGCGATCGGCGGTTTCGAGCGACTCTTGCACAAGGATGCCTGCCACGGGCAGTTCGCCTGGCTTCGGCGCGATGTCGAGACGTATCGTTTGCAACCGTGCATCCGGGTCGAAGGCGCGCTGCCAGCGCTTGTCCTGTCCGAGGCCTGCCAGTGCCACCTCGTGGTCGTTGCGCGTGACGTTGCCAAGCGCGGTCATGTGCTTTTCGGTGTGCAAGGTCGCGACCAGGCCCTGCATTGGCGTGAGGGTGCCGACCCACGCCTGCGCGAATGCACAAGCGCGCTCGCGCCCCTCCGGCAGCGACGGGAGGATCGCCACACTCGCCACGACGGACGGCGTGCGCTGGCGCAACTCGGCGCGCGCCGGATCGGGCCCCATCGCTCCTTCCTGCTGCCAGAAGCTCATGAGTTGCCCAACGGCAGGTGCGAGCCGCGGCAGAAAGACCCGATGCTTCGAGGCGAGCGCGACAACGCGCAGGGGTCGCAAGGGGAAAGCATCGCTACCGTCAGGCTGAAGCGTCGGACGCAGCGTGAATTCTCCCGGTGCATCAGTTCGCACATCGAGCGAGAGGATCACGAGATAGCGCCCGCGACTGCCCGCTCGCGTCGCAGGTACCGCGAACGAGGGAATCTGCATGGTTCCGCCCAAACCCGCCGCCGTGGCCGCGAACGTAATCTCGCCACGCCACTGCGCCACCGGCTCGCCCATGAGTTGGCCGGCGTGGAACGGACTCGCGCTCAGCGCAATGGTTGTCACGCGCGGGACGCTGCTGCCTTCGATCGCGAGCGATAGCGTCAGTCCCGCGTACCCCGCCCCGGCGCTCTCGACCGTCCATGTAAAGCGCTCGCGCGACCCGACCGGAGTCGGCCACGCTGCGGGGAAGAAGCGGTGATACGGCGTATCGTCGTCGTCCTGAAACATCCGCAGGATCGCCGCCTCCGGATTCGCGGCCGCGATCGTGGCACCGTCGACGCGGCGCGATGCGTCGCGGACAAAGCGGAGCTCGATCATCGGCGGCGCGACGGTCGGAAAATCGTCGGCACGCATGAAGGCGGTCGATGGCTCCATGCCCGCGGCTGCGCACCACGCCGCCAGCGCGTCCTCGGCGAGCATGTCGCCCTGCGTCGCCTGTTCGAATGCCCGCGAGAACGCTGCCTCGCGAATCGCGATCTGCGGATGACTTCCACTGAATCCCGCGAAGCCGCCGTTCGTCCTCACATCGTGGAACGTGCGCCGAAACAGCGCCCGGCGTCGCTTCGCCGATGCTGGGTCGTCATTCCCCGTCACGGTCTCGATGCATTCACCCTTGTGATACACCGCGAACGCGTAGCGTTCGCCGTCGTAAATGCTCGTGGTCACCGCCGCGGCTTTGAGCTTCTGCGTCAATGCGGCGGCAAGCTGCGCGAGCTCACCCGTGTCGAGGAGCGCGTTGTCCGAATCGTAGATCGACACGTAACGATTACGTTCATCGCCCCGCAGCACGATGCGCTTCTCCGCCGGCTGCCCCGGCCGCTTGACGAGGCGATACCCCAGCGCCTCCACCGCCTTCACGATCTTCGTTGCGAGAAGATCGCGTTGATCGACCCGGCGCAGGAGGTGGAGGGCGGAGGCGGTGGTTCCCATGGACGGCATTGTGCGCCGCGGCCCAGGTCGGGGTCGATGGCGCATGGATCCGATCGCAAAGGGGATGCGGCCATTGCGATCGTGGACCGAGCTGCGATCGCGCTGGTGCTGCGCCCTGCCGGTTCATGCTGCAATCGGATGTTGCAATCGGATTGCCCCGCCCCGGCCGATCGGCTAGAATTCCCCGTTCTTTGCAGGCGCGTAGCTCAGCTGGTTAGAGCACCACCTTGACATGGTGGGGGTCGTTGGTTCGAGTCCAATCGCGCCTACCAATTCCTCGAGCATCGACGGCGAACGTCGCATCGGCGCAGCGCAGGCGGACCGCATGGCAAGTCCACCTTCCATGGACGACCTCTACCAGCGCTTCGAGCAGGCGATCGACGGCATGGCGCGCCTGGCGGGCTATCCGCACGGCGATCGCCATCAGGCGTGGCTCGATCGCTTGCGCGTCAACCTGCCGGAACTGTGCGCGTTCGAGCAGGTGCAGCCCGCGCCCGAGTTGGGTTACTTGAGCCCGCCGGCAACGCAACGACCCGTTCCCGCCGTGACCGGGGTCCCGATCGACGCCGCGCCCCCGCCCGATCGCGGCGACGACGCCGCGGCGATCGCGCGCGCCTGTCACGCCACCCCGGCTGACGTCGCCACCCGCGCGGCGGAAGCGCTCGCGGCAGCGAAACGGCACCACGCGCTCAATGCCTTCATCACGCTCGCCGATGCGGCGGCCCTCGGCGCGGAGGCGACGCGCGCCGCCGAACGCGCGAGCGCGAAAGAGGACTTGCCGCTCCTCGGTGTCCCGATCGCGGTGAAGGATCTGATGCAGGTCGCGGGTTTTCCGCAGACCGATGGCTCCGGCGGGCCGCGGCCCGCGCCGGCCGCAAGCGATGCGCTGGCAGTCGCCCGTCTGCGCGCGGCGGGCGCGCTGGTGATCGGCACCACCAATCTGCACGAGTTCGCGTACGGCATCACGAGCGAGAATCCGCACCATGGCTGGGTGGTCAATCCCCGCCACCCCGGCTACACGCCGGGAGGCTCGAGCGGCGGCTCGGCCGCGGCGGTGGCCGCGGGCATCGTGCGCATGGCGATCGGAACCGACACGGCGGGTTCGATTCGCCTTCCGGCGTCGTGTTGCGGGGTGGTCGGCTTCAAGCCGACGTTCGATGCGGTACCGCGTGACGGCGTGCGTTCGCTCGGACAAAGCCTCGACCACGTCGGTCCGATCGCGGCCAGCGTGGCCGACGCCGCCCTCACGTACTCGATCATGGCGGGGCAGCCGCCGACGACCGCGCGGCGCGCGCCGCTTGCAGGGCTGCGCGTGGGCATTGCGCGCGAGCACTTCTTCGACCCTCTGGCGAGCGACGTCGCGCGCGCGGTCGAAGCGGCGATCGATCGCATGCGCGGTGACGGCGCCACGATCGTCGAGGTGGCACTGCCCGGCATTGCCACCGCGGCGGCGCTGCAGTTCGTCACGCTGTGCAGCGAGGCGGGCGAGGTGCACTGGCAGCGGCTCCTCGCGCATCCGGACACGCTGGGCCCCGACGTGCGCGTTCGCATCGAGATCGGACAGTTCCTGCCGGCGGCGTGGTACGTGCGCGCGCAGCGCGAGCGCGCCGCCCTCGCGGCGACCTTCGCCGCGGCGATGCGCGAAGTCGACGTGCTCGTCACGCCGACGCTGCGTGTCGAACCGCCGCGCTCGGGCGCGACGAACGCGCGGATCGGCGAGCGCGAAATCCCCTTGCACACCGCCGTCACCGCACTTACGATGCCGTTCAACCTGATGGGCATGCCGGCGCTGACGCTGCCCTGCGGTCGCGGTGACCACGGACTGCCGATCGGCGTGCAGATCGCCGGTCGCCGCGGTGACGACTGGCGCGTCCTCAACACGGGCGCACGACTCGAAGACCTGTTGCATCCGATCCCCTGAAGGAGACCACGATGAAGAGACTCTTCCGGTTCGCGCTCACCGCCGCGGCGGGCGCGTTCGCTGCATCAACCTACGCCGCCGATCCGATCGTCATCGGCGTGAGCATCGCGCAGTCGCCGCCGGGATCGGTGGTGCAGGGCACGCAGGTCAAGGACGGCGTCGACATCGTCGTCAAGATGCTCAACGACAAGGGCGGCGTGCTCGGACGTCCCCTGAAGGTCGTCTACGAGGACAACCAGGGAATCCCGGAGAAGGGTCGCGCGGCGACCGAAAAGCTCATCACGCGTGACAAGGTCGTGGCGGTGACGGGCGGCCACCAAAGCTCGGTGTGTCTTGCCGAGATCGAGGTCGCGCACCGCTACAAGACGCCGTACGTCAACACCAACTGCTGGTCCGACGACGTGCGGGCCAAGGGCTATCCGGAGGTCTTCAATCCGGGCAACTACAACACGCGCGTGTCGTCGGCGATGGCCGAAACGATCGCCGCGCTCAAGGTGAAGAGCGTGATCGCCTTCGCCGAGAACACCGACTACGGCATCGGCCAGGCCAAGCTCCTGGGCGAGTTCCTGAAGAAGGCCGCGCCGCAGACCGACTACAAGTACGTCGCCCTCGACCGTGCCGGCAAGGATTTCACGCCTGCCGTCTTGCCGCTGCGCGCGAATCCCCCCGATCTCGTGGTCAACATCATGCTGCCGCCTGCGGCGTACATCCTCATGAACCAGCTCTACGAGCAGGGGGTGGCGCCGAGCGCAAAGACGGCGTTCTACGATGGCGCCGGCATCGCCGACTACCCCGACTTCTGGCAGAACGTGAAGGAGGCCGGCAAGTACATGCTCGCCTTCGGCCTGTACCACCCGGCGATGCCGATGCCGGCGCTGGGCAAGGAGGTCGGCGAGATCTACCAGAAGCAGGCGAAGACCGAGCCCAACCGCCTCATCTTCCAGGCGGCGGACTCGGTATTGCTGATCGCGCGCGCCATCGAACAGGCGAAGTCGACCGACCCGGCCGCCATGATCAAGGCGCTGCAGGGCATGCAATTCGAAGGAACGCGCGGCAAGTTCTCGTTCTCGCGGGAGCCAGGCTATCGGTTCCAGCAGTGGGTCGACATTCCCTACGTGACGTACCAGCTCACCGAGGTCAACCAGCCCGTCAGCAAGACGACGCTGATCCAGGTTCCCGGACAGCCGTTGCAGATCGACAAGGTCCTCCGGCCCGCCAAGTGACCCGACGACGGGCCGCGCGTCGCGCGCGGCCCGTCGCCTCCGACCCACCGCACCGCGCTCGCACCCGCGACGCGTGACGGGGACACCGTTGCTCGCTCTCGACCTCTTCGTCAACGGCCTCATCATCGGCCTGTTCTACGCGCTGATGGCCGTCGGGCTCACGATGATCTTCGGCATCCTGAAGATCGTGAACTTCGCCCACGGCGAGTTCTACATGATCGGCGCGTACACCTACACGTTGATCTCGCTCGGCCTCGGGGTCTCGCCGTGGCTCGCCCTGCCGGTGGCCGCGGCCTCCGGCGCGCTCCTCGGCTGGGCCACCGAGCGCTGGCTGATGCGTCCGCTCTACACGGGTTACGGCTCGTGGGGGCTCATGAAGGACGAGTACGCCGTGGTCGTGACCTTCGGCCTGTCGCTGCTGCTCATCAACCTTGTCGACAAGGTCGTCGGCCCCTACCCGGTGCGCGGCCCGGCGCTGTCGGACGTCACCCGCGTCGCGCTCGGCCCCTTCATGCTGAGCGGCCAGAAGCTCATCACCGCCGGCGTCGCAATCGTGCTCCTCATCGGGCTTGCGCTGTTCATCAAGCGTTCCCTCTGGGGGCGCCAGGTCCAGGCGGTCGCGCAAAACCGCCTCGGCGCATCGATCGCCGGCATCGACACCGCGCGTGCGACGTCCATCATCTTCATGGCGTCGGGCGTCCTCGCGGCGCTCGCTGGAGCGCTCCTCGCTCCGATCATCAATCCCGCCCCGGACGTCGGGATCTTCCCCGCGGTCAAGTCGTACGTGATCGTCGTGATCGGCGGCATGGGTTCGATCCCGGGCAGCATCGTCGCCGCACTCGCACTCGGCGTGCTGGAGAGCTTCGGCGCGGTCTACCTGTCGTACGACTACCGCGACACCTTCGGCCTCGTGCTGTTGATCCTCGTGCTGCTCTTCCGCCCGCAAGGGCTCTTCGGCGAGCGCGCGCGCGAGGTCTAGCCGATGACCACACCGCGGCATCCCAACTTCCTCGCGAGCAAGCTCGCGCAGGAGATGCGGCTCGCCCTCGTCGTGCTCGCAGTACTCGCGCTCGTACCCGTCGCGGTCTCGTCGCCGTACTGGCTGGGCGTACTCATCGTCAGCATGTACTTCGCGATGCTGTCGATGGGCTGGAACCTGCTCGCGGGCTACACCGGACAGTTCTCGCTCGCGCCGGCAGCGTTCGCCATGCTCGGGGGCTACACCACGGCGCTCCTCGCCTGGCACTGGAAGGTGCCGCTGTGGATCGGCTTGCCGATGGCGCTCGTCGTACCGGGGCTCATCGGGCTCGTCCTGGGGCGGATCGTGCTGCGGCTCTCGGGTCCTTACGTCGCGCTCACCACGCTGTCGTTCGCCGAGATCGTGCGTCTCGTCATCTACAACTCGATCGATTTCACGCGCGGCGATCAGGGCCTGAACGTGCCGGCGCTCATCGACAGCCGCGTCGGCAACTACTACCTCTTCGTGGGCGCGCTGACGGTGATCACCGTCGGCGTCTTCCTGCTCCTGCGTGCGCCGACCGGGCGCTTCCTGCTCGCGATCCGCGACGACGAGATCGGCGCCGCCAGCCGCGGCATCGACGTCGTGCGCGCGAAGACCGTCGCGTTCTTCATCAGTTGCGCGATCTGCGGCATCGCCGGCGGCTTGTACGGAACGTTTGCCCAGCTGGTGAGTCCCGAACTCGGGTTGATCGCGCAGACCGGCATCGTGATCGCGATGGTCGTCATCGGCGGCATGGGAACGCTGGTCGGGCCACTCATCGGCGCGGTGCTCGTCTACGTCGCCTCCGAACTGCTGCGCGATGCCGGCAACGTCCAGATGATCGTGTTCGCGCTGCTCGTGATCGTGTTCGCGCGCTTCTTCCGCGAAGGGCTGTGGGGTCTCGCCCGACAGGCGATCGCCCGTCGCCGCAGCGCGACGCGCACGGCGGCAAGCGGGGTCTGACGTGGCCCTGCTCGAGATTCGTGCAGTCGCCAAGCGCTTCGGCGGCCTGCGCGCCGTCGACGGCGTCGACGTCGACGTCGCCGAAGGCGAACTGCTGGGGCTCATCGGCCCCAACGGCTCGGGCAAGACGACGCTCCTCAATGTCCTGTCGGGACACATGGTGGCCGACGCGGGTCAGGTCCGCCTCGACGGTCGCAGCGTGCTGGGATTGGGGCCCACCGCGCTCACGCGGCTTGGCGTGCTGCGCATGTTTCAGCTGACGCGTGTCTTCAACCGCGTCAGCGCCTTCGACAACCTCATCGTCTGTGGCCTCGCGCTCGGCCTCGACCAGGGCCGCGCCGAGCAGCGCGCACTCGACCTCCTGGGGGAGTTGAAGCTCACGCACGTGATGCACCTCGACGGCGGGCAGCTCTCCGGCGGCCAGAAGAAGCTCCTCGAGTTCGGGACCTGCTTCATGGTGCCGCCGCGCATCGCGCTGCTCGACGAGCCGTTCGCCGCCGTGCATCCGACGATGAAGGAGACGATGGCGACCTTCATCCGTCGCCGCAGCGCCGACGGCCAGACCTTCATCCTGGTGAGCCACGACATGCCGGTCGTCGTCGAGCTGTGTCCACGCGCGGTGTGCATGAATGCCGGCAAGGTCCTGGCCGACGGACCGACACAGCGCGTCTTGAACGACGCGGCCGTGATCGAGGCGTACCTGGGCGAGGATGCGCAGGCCGCCGAAGCGGAGCACGGCCGTGCCTGACGCGCTGCTCGCGATGGAGGGCGTCACCGCCGGCTACATGGGCGACATCGACGTCCTGCGCAACGTCTCGCTCGCCGTGCACGCCGGCCGCATCAGCGGCCTCATCGGCCTCAACGGCGCCGGCAAGTCGACACTCATGAAGACGCTCTACGGCTTCCTCCCGCCCAAGTCGGGTCGGATCACGCTTGGCGGGCGCGACATCGCCGGCAAGGCGCCGCACACGATGCTCGACGACGGACTGTGGTACATCCCGCAGGAGTCGAGCCTGTTCGGCTACATGACGGTCGCCGAGAACCTGCGCCTCGCCCTCGAGGGACGGCGACGGATGTTCGCCAGCGTGATCGAGGAGCGCTTTGCCGACACGCTCGAGCGCTTCCCGGTGCTCAAGGAAAAGCTCTCGGCGCAGGCGGGTGACCTCTCCGGGGGCCAGCAGAAATCGCTCGAGTTCGCCAAGGCGTACATGGTGCGCCCGCGCGTGTGCCTCATCGACGAGCCGAGCATCGGACTCGCCCCGCGGGTGGCGGCCGAGGTCTTCCAATGGATCGACGCGTTCGCGAAATCGGGCATGGGCATCCTGCTCGTCGATCACAACGTGCGCCGGGTGGTCGCCATGTCCGACCACATCTACGTGATGAGCCTGGGCGAGATCACGGCGCAAGGCGGCCCCGAGGATTTCGCGGGCGACCTCCACGCGCAGGTGCGCGAGTGGCTGGGGATCAACTTCTGATGTGACGCGCCGTGGCCCGGCGCGTCACGCTCACGCGCCCAGGACTCCCGTCGCGCACGCGCGCTCGAAGCGCGCGACGTGCGGCGCGATGTCGTAGCCGCTGGCGGCAAGCCACGCATCGCTGTAGTAGGTGTCGAGGTAGCGATCGCCCGAATCGCAGGCGAGCGTCACGATCGCGCCGGTCTCGCCGCGCGCCTTCATCTCCGCGGCGATCTCCAGCACCCCGCAGAAGTTGGTGCCGGTCGACCCGCCGTACTTGTGTCCGACGAGACGTGCGAGCACGTGCATCGCAGCGTAGCTCGCCGCGTTGGGAACACGGATCATGCGATCGACGACGCCGGGCTCGAACGAGGGCTCGACGCGCGGACGGCCGATGCCCTCGACGTCCGATCCGCCTTCGGCTTTGAGCCCCGGATCGCGCGTCTTGAAGTAGTCGTAGAACACCGACCGGTCGGGGTCGACCACGGCAAGTTGCGAGGCGGTGCCGTGATAGCGGATGTAGCGCCCGATCGTCGCCGACGTCCCGCCGGTGCCCGCGCCGACGACGATCCAGCGTGGCTCCGGGTCCGGCTCCGCACGCAACTGCGTGAAGATCGACTCGGCGATGTTGTTGTTACCGCGCCAGTCGGTCGCCCGCTCGGCGAAGGTGAACTGGTCCATGTAGTGGCCGCCGCGCTCGCGCGCGAGGCGCTCGGCCTGCGTGTAGACCTCGGTGGGCTGGTCGACGTAATGACAGCCGCCGCCGTAGAACTCGATCTGCGCGACCTTGGCCGGCGACGTGCTGCGCGGCATCACCGCGATGAACGGCAGGCCGAGCATACGGGCGAAATACGCCTCGGACACCGCCGTGCTCCCCGACGACGCCTCGACAATGGTCGATCCCTCGCGGATCCAGCCGTTGCAAAGTCCGTAGAGGAAGAGCGAGCGCGCGAGCCGGTGCTTGAGGCTGCCGGTGGGGTGGGTCGATTCATCCTTCAGATAGAACCGGATACCCGGAAATCCAGGCAGTTCGACGAGGATGAGGTGCGTATCGGCGGAACGCTGGAAGTCGCGCTCGATGCGATGGATGGCTTCGCGGACCCAGGCATTCGACATGCTGCTTCTCCATGAAAGAGGCGGGCGACCGCGATTCGGCCGCCCGAACGCGGCGAGTGTCCCACGAGGTGTGACGCCGGACAAGCGGCCGCCGGCAGGGGGCAGGCGCATCGGCTTTCGCCTAGAATGACGCCATCCGTCCGCGACCACGAAGGAACCGATGAAGCCGATGACCGCCTGGGAACGCGTGGAGGCCGCCGTGACCGGGGCCCCCGTCGACCATCCGCCGATTGCCCTGTGGCGGCACTTCCCCGACGACGACCAGCATATCGACAAGCTCGTCGCGCGCTCGGTGGCATGGCAGGAGCGCTGGGGCTTCGATCTCGTCAAGTTCATGCCTTCGGGTACCTACGGCGTCGAGGACTGGGGTGCGGTCACCACCTTCGATGGCCAGGCGAACGGCGCACGCACCGTCGTCAAGCCTGCGGTGCAGCGCACCGAGGATTGGCAGCGGGTGCGCGAGCTCGACGTGCGCCGTGGCAGTTATGGCCGTCAGAACGAGGCGCTACGTGCAACGGCGCAGGCGCTCAAGGGCGCGGTGCCCATCCTGCAAACCGTGTTCTCCCCGCTCACCACGGCGCGCAAGCTCGCCACCGATCGCCTCTATGCGGACCTGCGCCGCACGCCCGAGGTCGTCGAGGCGGCGCTCCGCGTGATCACCGACGTCACCATCCGCTTCGCGCTCGACGCGCTGGCCGCGGGCGCGCACGGCGTCTTCCTCGCCACGCAGCAAGGGTCGTGGCGATTGCTCGATGCCGCCGAATTCGAGCGCTTCGGCAAGCGCTACGACCTCGAGATCCTCGCCGCGCTCAAAGGCAAGGCGCGGCTCAACATGCTCCACGCCCACGGCGACGACGTCATGTTCGACACGCTCGCGGGTTATCCGGTCGAGATGCTGAACTGGCACGATCGCACCGCCGAGCCCGACCTGCGCGGTGCGCTCGCGCATTTCCCGCGGTTGCTCGTCGGCGGGGTGAACGAATACGGCGCGCTGCTGCGTGGCGACGCGAACGGCATCGCAAGCGAGATTCGCGACGCGATCGCGCAGACGGGTGGCAGGCGGCTCATGCTGGGCCCCGGCTGCGTCGTGCCGATTGCCGTGACCGACGCGGCGATCGAGGCCGCGGTCCGTGCCGCGCGCGCACCCGTAGCCTCCTGAGCATTCCACCGACCTTGCCGCAGCCGCGGTCATCACTGTCCTGAGGAAGAGCATGCAGATACCACGTTGGATCACCCCCTTCGCGGCAGCGGCCGCGCTCACCGCCGGCCCGATCACCGGAGCGATCGCGCAGGACTGGCCTGCGGGGAAGACCATCCAGATCGTCGTTCCGGCTCCCGGGGGTGGCGGCACGGGCGACTCGATCGCCCGCGTGATCGCCGAGGAACTCGCCAAGCACCTCAAGACGTCGGTCGTCGTCGACAACAAGCCCGGCGCCAACGGCAACATCGGTGCGGCCTACGCCGCGCAGCAGGCGCCGGACGGCTACAAGCTCCTCTTCTCCTGGGCCGGCACGCTGGCGGTCAATCCGAGCCTGTACAAGGGGCTCAACTTCGATCCGCAGAAGGACTTCGTGCCGATCGTGCTCATCGCCGACGTCCCCAACATCCTCGTCGTCAACAACGACCTGCCGGCGAAGAACCTCGCCGAATTCACCGCGTACGCCAAGGCGAACCCGGGCAAGCTCAACTTCGGCTCGACCGGCAACGGCAGCTCGATGCACCTCGCCGCCGAGCTCTTCATGCGTGAGACGGGAACCAAGATGGTCCACGTCCCCTACAACGCTCCGGGGACCGCGACGACCAACCTCATGGCGGGCGACATCCAGCTCATGTTCCAGTTGGTCCCCGGCATCGTCGGGCAGGTGAAGGGTGGCAAGGTGCGCGCGATCGCGGTCATGGCCGACAAGCGCTCGCCGGCGTTGCCCGACGTCCCGACGACGGTCGAAGCGGGTGCGCCAAAGCTCCTGTCGTCGACCTGGTTCGCGCTGCTCGCGCCGAAGGGCACGCCCGCAGCGATCGTCGACAAGCTGAACGCCGCCGTCAACGAGAGCCTGAAGGATCCCGCGGTCGCCAAGCGCCTGTCGGCCATGGGCGCGAGCGCGCTCGGCGGCACGCCGAAGCAACTCGCCGATCACCTCGCCGCGGAAACGGTGAAGTGGGGCAACATCGTGCGCGACGCGAAGATCCAGATCCAGTGACACGCACCCGGTCCCGATGGCCCCGGCCATCGGGCCGCCCCTGGTCGTGACGGCACCGTTGCCGTCGATCGGCTGGATCGGATTGGGCAACATCGGTGCGCCCATGGCGCATCGTGTCCTCGCCGCCGGATTCCCGTTGCAGCTGTGGGCGCGGCGGCGCGAAGCGACGATCGAACCGGCGCGTGCCGGTGCGCGCGTCGCCGAAAGCCCCGAAGCCCTCGCGCGCACCAGTGACATCGTCGCAACGATCGTCACCGGCCCGGCCGATGTCGTCGCCTTGCATCGCCGCATGATTCCCCACGCGCGGCAGGGCTGCATCTTCGTCGACCTCACGACCGCCGCCCCGGGCACCGCGAGCCGCAGCGCGGCGCTCGCGCAGGCGGCCGGCGTCGGCGTCCTGGACGCGCCTGTCACCGGCGGTGTTGCCGGCGCCGCCAAGGGGTCGCTCACCTGCTTCGTCGGCGGTGACGCCGCAACGCTCGCGCGAGCGCAATCGCTGCTCGCGGCCTTCTGCGCGCGCATCGTGCCCTGTGGCGAGGCCGGTGCCGGCTATCGGATGAAGCTCGTCAACCAGACGATCGTCGCCGGCGTGCTGCTGGGCCTCGCGCAAGGCGCGGAGCTCGCCCGCGCGTGGGGCATGCGCGCCAGCCTGGTGCGTGAGTCGCTGGGTCGCGGCACTGCGTCGGGGTTCCTCTTCGATGCCTACCTCGACCGGATGATCGAACCCGGCGGCGGCGTGACCTTCACGCTCGGCATGCTGCGCAAGGACCTGGAACTCGCTCGCAACGAAGTGCAGGACATCAAGGCGAGCGCGCCGTTTCTCGATGCGGCACTGGCGGCTGTCGCCGCCGCCTGCGCGCGTCACGGCGAGACCGCCGGCGTGCAGATGCTCGCGGCGGCCTGACGGCGCATCGTCGCGACAACGTTGCGTCGCGCGTCTGGGCCGGCGCGAGCGACGGCGCAGCGCGCAGCGCGGCGATGCACCGCGCCATGACCCCGCTCGCAACGTGGCCGCTTGCCCGCCGCGACCCCGCGGCGCGCGACGCGTCGGCCCGGTAAACCGATTCGTGACTGCCGCGTTGTGGACAGCGTGATGGTCGCGTGCCAATGACAGGCGAATCCTCGATGCCAACGTGGTTCCTCGCGCGGGCGCACGTCGCGCGTTCGTTCTGTCGTGCCAGCCCGACGCCGGATGCTGCGATCGATGTGCGTCACCGGCACTCACCGGGGTGCAGTGCTGACGTATCGCTGGCACGCACCTTGCGGAAGTGAGAAAGCGTCATATAGTGAAGGCAGGACCAAGCCGCGAGTCACGCGGGCGTTGACGGCCCTACAACGACAATAGTTGCCGAAGCGTACCGCCCTCGCGCGAAGGAGAAGCGATGGGCACGTTGTTGGAGACGTTCCGCACCCACTACGCGGCGGCACGCGAGGAAGAGCTTTCGCTCGACGAGTATCTCGATCTGTGCAAGACCGATCCGTCGGTGTACGCCACAGCCGCGGAGCGCATGCTCGCGGGCATCGGTGACGCCGAACTCGTCGACACCCGCAACGATCCACGGCTCGCGCGCCTTTTCGGCAATCGGGTGATCCGCCGCTACCCCGCCTTCCGCGAGTTCTTCGGCATGGAAGACGCGATCGAGCAGATCGTCGCGTTTTTCAAGCACGCGGCACAAGGGCTCGAAGAGAAGAAGCAGATCCTCTATCTCCTGGGGCCCGTCGGCGGCGGCAAGTCGTCGATTGCCGAGCGGCTGAAGACCGTGATGGAGGTGCATCCGATCTACGCCTTGAAGGGGTCGCCGGTCAACGAGTCGCCGTTGGGCCTGTTCCCTCCCGAGGTCTACGGGCAGCGCCTCCAGGACGACTACGGCATCCCCCGCCGCTACCTGTCCGGAATCATGTCGCCGTGGGCAATCAAGCGGCTCGAGGAATACGCGGGCGACGTCACGCGCTTTCGCGTCGTGCGCATCACGCCGTCGGTGCTGCGCCAGGTCGCGATCACGAAGACCGAGCCCGGCGACGAGAACAACCAGGACATCAGCTCGCTCGTCGGCAAGATCGACATCCGCAAGCTCGAGCACTACGCGCAAAACGACCCCGACGCCTACAGCTACTCGGGGGGCCTGTGCCTTGCCAACCAGGGACTGCTCGAATTCGTCGAGATGTTCAAGGCGCCGATCAAGATGCTGCATCCGCTGCTCACCGCGACGCAGGAGGGCAACTTCAAGGGAACCGAGGGCTTCTCCGCGATCCCGTTCAACGGCGTGATCGTCGCGCACTCGAACGAATCGGAGTGGCACAGCTTCCGCAACAACAAGAACAACGAGGCCTTCCTCGACCGCATCTACATCGTCAAGGTGCCGTACTGCCTGCGCGTCTCCGACGAGGTCAGGATCTACCAGAAGCTCCTCGCCGGCTCGTCGCTCGCCAACGCGCCGTGCGCGCCGGGAACGCTCGAGATGATGGCGCAGTTCTCGGTGCTCTCGCGCCTCAAGGAACCCGACAATTCGAGCATCTATTCGAAGATGCGGGTGTACGACGGCGAGACGCTGAAGGACGTCGACCCCAAGGCGAAGACGTTGCAGGAGTATCGCGACTACGCCGGCCCCGACGAGGGCATGACAGGATTGTCCACCCGCTTCGCGTACAAGGTGCTGTCGGCCGTGTTCAACCACGACCAGACCGAGATCGCCGCCAATCCGGTGCACCTCATGTACGTTCTGGAGCAGCGCCTCGCGCGTGAAGACCTGCCCGACGAGATCCGACGCCGTCACCTCGAACACCTGAAGGGCTACCTCGCGCCGCGCTACGCCGAGTTCATCGGCAAGGAGATCCAGACCGCGTACCTCGAGTCGTACGCCGAGTACGGCCAGAACATCTTCGACCGCTACGTCACCTTTGCCGATTGCTGGATCCAGGAGGAGGACTATCGCGATCCGGAAACGGGCGAGAGCTTCGATCGCGCCGCGCTCAACGCCGAGCTGGAGAAGATCGAGAAGCCGGTCGGCATCGCCAATCCCAAGGACTTCCGCAACGAGATCGTGAACTTCGTGCTGCGCGCGCGCGCCAACAACGCCGGTCGCAATCCCGCGTGGAACAGCTATGAGAAGCTGCGCGAGGTCATCGAGAAGAAGATGTTCAGCAATACCGAGGATCTCCTGCCCGTCATCTCGTTCAACGCCAAGGCCTCGGCCGCCGACAAGCAGAAGCACCAGAACTTCGTCGCCCGCATGGTCGACAAGGGCTACACGGAAAAGCAGGTTCGCCTGCTCGCCGAGTGGTACCTGCGCGTGCACAAGTCGTCGTGACCGCCAGCGGCGCGCCTGTCAGGAGAGCCCCCACTTGACCCATCTCATCGATCGACGGCTGAACGACCGCGGCAAGAGCGCCGTCAATCGCGAGCGTTTCCTGCGCCGCTACAAGAAGCACGTGCAAAGCGCGGTGAAGAAGATGATCGGCGAGCGCAAGCTCTCCGATCTCGAGCAAGGCGGTGAGGTGCGGGTTCCGCGCAAGGACGTCGCGCAGCCGTCGTTCGGCTTCGGCCGTGGCGGCGACCGCGAGCGCGTGTTCCCGGGCAACCGCGAGTACTCGACGGGCGATCGCATCCCGCGCGACGACGGCGGCGCCGGCGGCGGCAACGGCACGCAAGGCGGCGAAGGCGACGCGCAGGACGACTTCGTCTTCTCGCTGTCGCGCGAGGAGTTCATGCAGATCTTCTTCGACGACCTCGCGCTGCCCCGCCTCGCGCGCACCGAGTTGGGCCAGGTCCAGGGGACGCGAACGATTCGCGCGGGCTTCACGCGCACGGGTGCGGCAGCGAATCTCGCCGTCGTGCGCACGATGCGTCAGGCGCTCGCGCGGCGGATCGCCCTCGGCGGCGCGCTGGCGGACGAGCGCGCCGCCCTGGAGCGCGCGCTCGCCGCGGCCGCTGCCGCCGGCGACGCGCACGCCGTTGCCGCGATCGAAGAGGCGCTGCAACGCGTCGACCGGCGCCGGCGCGGCATCGCCTATCTGGCGGACCCGGATCTGCGCTTTCGCCACCGCGTGCCGCGCCCCGAACCCGTGGCCCGCGCCGTGATGTTTTGCCTGATGGACGTGTCGGCGTCGATGGATGAGGAGAAGAAGGATCTCGCGAAGCGCTTCTTCTCGCTCCTCTACCTCTTCCTCACCCGCAAGTACGGCGAGGTCGACCTCGTCTTCATCCGGCACACCGACGACGCCGAGGAAGTCGACGAGGACACCTTCTTCCACGACCCGCGCTCCGGCGGCACCGTGGTGTACTCGGCGCTCGCGCTCGCCGACGAGATCCGCGCGGCCCGCTACGCGAGCGGCTGGAACGTCTACGCCGCGCAGGCCTCCGACGGTGACGCCTTCGGCGCCGACCCCGCCCGCAGCGCGCGCTTCCTCCGGGAGCGGCTGCTGCCGGTCGTGCGCTACTACACGTACCTCGAGTTGTGTGCCGCAGACGGCGACGTGCGCCCGTCGAGCCTGTGGGCGGAGTACGAGCGACTGGTCGACACGGAGAACGGACGCTTCGCCATGCGCCGCGCCGGATCCCGCGAGGAGATCTATCCCGTGTTCCGCGAGCTCTTCCGCAAGGAGGCATCGGCATGACGACGCCGGTCGCAAAGTCACGCCCCGCGTCAGGCCGGCGCGTACGCGCACGAACGCATCGGAGGAGGCCATGAGCGTGCTTTCCACCGGCGCGGATTGGGACTTCGACCTCCTCGACCGCTACGACACGGCGATCGCCCGCATCGCCCACGACGAGTTCGGGCTCGACACGTACGCCAACCAGATCGAGGTGATCACCTCGGAGCAGATGCTCGATGCGTATGCATCGAGTGGCCTGCCGGTCGGCTATCCGCACTGGTCCTACGGCAAGGAGTTCATCCGCAACGAGCACGCGTATCGGCGCGGCATGCAGGGACTGGCCTACGAGATCGTGATCAACTCCGATCCGTGCATCGCCTATCTCATGGAGGAGAACACGATCGCAACGCAGGCGCTCGTGATCGCGCATGCGTGCTACGGCCACAATTCGTTCTTCAAGGGCAATGCGGCCTTTCGGCAGTGGACTGCTGCCGACGCGATCATCGACTACCTGGTCTTCGCCCGGCGCTACGTGCTCGAGTGCGAGGAGCGCCACGGCCATGCCGCGGTCGAGGAAATCCTCGACGCCTGCCACGCGCTCATGCACCACGGCGTCGACCGCTACCGGCGCCCGGTTCCGCTCTCGCTCAAGGCCGAAACCGCGCGGCTTGCCGAACGCGAGACGCACCGCGAGCGGCAGTTCAACGACCTGTGGCGCACGGTCCCGGTCGCGACGACGACGCCGTCGAGCCTGCGACGTGCGGTCTTCCCCGCGGAGCCGCAGGAGAACATCCTCTACTTCGTCGAAAAGCATTCGCCGCGGCTCGAGCCCTGGGAGCGCGAGATCGTGCGCATCGTGCGCAAGCTCGCGCAGTACTTCCACCCCCAGACGCAGACCAAGGTCATGAACGAGGGCTGGGCCACGTTCTGGCACTACACGATCGGCAATCGCCTGCACGCGACGGGGCAGGTCGACGACGGTTTCATGTTCGAGTTCCTCAAGAGCCACACCAACGTCGTCTACCAGCCCGCCTACGACGTGCCGCACTACAACGGCATCAACCCGTACGCGCTGGGCTTCGCGATGTTCTGCGACCTGCGCCGCATGTGCGAGGCGCCGACCGCAGAGGATCGGACGTGGTTCCCCGACATCGCCGGCGGCGACTGGCTGAAGGTCCTCGACTTCGCCATGCGCAATTTCAAGGACGACTCGTTCATCGCGCAGTACCTCTCGCCGCGGCTCATCCGCGACTTTCGCCTCTTCGCCATCGCCGATCATCGCCACGAGGATGCGCTCAAGGTCGATGCGATCCACGACGATCACGGCTATCGGCGCGTGCGCCGGCTCCTCGCGCAACAGCACGCGAACGATGAGCGCCTGCCCGACGTGCAGGTCCTGCGCTACGACCGGGAAGGCGACCGCACGCTCACGCTGCGCTACACGCAGCGGCGCGGACGCGTGCTCGACGACACCGCGCAGGAAGTCGTGGTGCATCTGCGCCGCCTGTGGGGTTTCCCGGTGCACGTCGAGACGTGGGAAGACGACGTCCAGCAGACGCACCTGGGCACGATCGCGGCGTGATGCGTGGCGGCGCTCGCGGGCGGCCCCGGGGGAGCCGCCCGGCTCAGTTCGCGGTCGTGATGAGCGCCGCACCGGCGCCAAGCAGGACGAGTGCGACGAGCTCGCGGCCATTGAGATCCTCGCGGAAGAAGCGCCGCGATACCGCATAGCTGAAGACGATCTCGACCAGGCCCAGCGTGCGAACGTGCGTCGCCGGCTTGATCGCAAACGCGCTGAACCAGCCGGCCGACGCGGCCGCGCCCATGAATCCTGCGAAAAGCGACGGGCGCCACGCCGCGAGCGTCTTGTGCACGATGGCGCGATCGCGCACCCACAGCCAGCCGCCGAGAATGAGCGTTTGCAGCGTCAGCGCCCATACGAGCGTCAGCGCTGCCGCGACCAGGTACGACGAGGCAGGAAGCGCGTGCGTGGCACCGCGGAAGGCGACACTCGCGAGGGCCATGCATGCGCCGCAGCCGATGCCGAGCGCGGCCGTGCGCGAGGCGAAGCCGGCGACGAGCGTTCGCAGCGGCCGGTCGCTGCCGGCGGGCGCGAGGAGCACGACGCCCAGGGTGGCGCAGGCCACGGCGAGCGCGCCCTGGAGCGAGAGCCGGTCGGCGAGAAGCAGCGCCGAGAACACCGCGGTCTGGATGACGTCGGTCTTCGAATAGGCGACGCCGACCGCGAAGTTGCGCGCCTCCATCACCCGGAGCAGCAACGCCGTGCCGGCGATCTGGCTCACGCTCCCGACGGCGGTCCAGGCGATGAACGCCGGGCCGATCGCGGGCAGGGCGTGCCCCGTGACGACGACGACCAACGCGAGCCACGCCGCCGCGAAAGGCCAGCCGTAGACGAAGCGGACGAGTGTTGCGCCGAGTGTGCCCAGTTCGCCGACGAGGCTGCGCTGGGCGGCGTTGCGAATCGTCTGCGCGAGCGCCGCGAAGATCGTGATCGGAATCCAGGTCATCGCAAGGGGGACGGCGGCGCGGGTGGCACGCGGGTCGTGCCGCGCTGCGCCCGGTCCGGCACCGGGCGAAGTGTAATTGAGTTATAATCTCCCACTGTGCGCGTCGATCGCATGCCGCGCCCCCGCACCGCATTCGAACCACACCGACCGCCATGGTTATGACACCGCTGACGTGCCCGGAGACCCCTCGCTAGGCAGGCGCCACGCCCGCACGTCCGTCCCATTCCCGGTCGAAGTCACCGGATCCCAGACAAGAGTGCGGCCGCAGCCGCACTCTTTTCGTTTCTGGAGTTCGCAACGATGATTTCGATCACCCTTCCCGACGGCGCCGTCCGGCAGTTTCCGGCCCCGGTCTCCGTTCACGACGTCGCCGCCTCGATCGGCCCCGGCCTCGCCAAGGCAGCGCTCGCCGGCAAGGTCGACGGCAAGGTCGTCGACACCTCGTACACGATCGATCGCGACGCCAGCGTCGCGATCGTCACCGACAAGGACGCCGAAGGCCTCGAGGTCCTGCGCCACTCCACGGCGCACCTGCTGGCCTACGCGGTCAAGGAGCTCTTCCCCGACGCGCAGGTGACCATCGGCCCCGTCATCGAGGACGGCTTCTACTACGACTTCAGCTACAAGCGCCCCTTCACGCTCGACGACCTCGCGGCGATCGAGGCGCGCATGGCCGAACTTGCGCGAAAGGACGAGCCGGTCGTGCGCTCCGAGATGCCCCGGGACGAGGCCGTGAAGTTCTTCGAGGCGATGGGCGAGCACTACAAGGCGGAGATCATCGCGTCGATTCCGACCAACGAGCCGATCTCGCTGTACCGCGAGGGAAGCTTCATCGACCTGTGCCGGGGCCCGCACGTGCCATCGACGGGCAAGCTCAAGGTCTTCAAGCTCATGAAGGTGGCGGGCGCCTATTGGCGTGGCGATTCGCGCAACGAGATGCTCCAGCGCATCTATGGAACCGCGTGGGCGAAAAAGGACGACCTCGACGCCTACCTCCACCGCATCGAGGAAGCCGAAAAACGCGACCACCGCAAGCTCGGGCGGCAACTCGACCTCTTCCACACGCAGGATGAGGCGCCGGGGATGGTCTTCTGGCACCCGAAGGGCTGGTCGATCTGGCAGCAGGTCGAGCAGTACATGCGCCGGATCTACCAGGACCACGGCTATCAGGAGGTGAAGGCGCCACAGATCCTCGATCGGACGCTGTGGGAGCGCTCGGGCCACTGGCAGAACTTCAGCGAGAACATGTTCACCACCGAGTCGGAGAAGCGCGACTTCGCGGTGAAGCCGATGAACTGCCCGGGTCACGTCATGATCTTCAACTCGGGGCTGCGCAGCTACCGCGACCTGCCGCTGCGCTACGGCGAATTCGGCCAGTGCCACCGCAACGAACCCTCCGGTGCCCTGCACGGGATCATGCGGGTGCGGGCGTTCACGCAGGACGACGGCCACATCTTCTGCACCGAGGAGCAGATCCAGTCCGAGTGCGTCGCCTTCAACAAGGTGGCGCTCGCCGTCTACCGCGATTTCGGCTTCACCGACGTCGCGATCAAGATCGCGCTGCGCCCCGAGCAGCGCCTGGGCGACGACGCCACGTGGGACCGCGCCGAGGACGCGCTGCGCAACGCGCTGCGTGAGTGCGACGTCGCATGGGCCGAGCTCCCCGGCGAAGGCGCCTTCTACGGCCCCAAGATCGAGTACCACCTCAAGGACTCGATCGGCCGCTCGTGGCAGTGCGGCACGATGCAGGTCGACTTCCAGATGCCCGGCCGGTTGGGCGCCGAGTACGTCGCCGCCGACGACACGCGCAAGGTCCCGGTGATGCTGCATCGGGCGATCGTCGGCTCGCTCGAGCGCTTCATCGGCATGCTCCTCGAGCACTATGCCGGGGCGCTGCCGCTGTGGCTTGCGCCGCAGCAGGCGGTCGTGCTGCCGATCACCGATCGCTCGGCGGCGTACGCCGAAAAGATCGTCGGCGCCCTGCGGGCGGCCGGTTTCCGGGCGTCGGCGGATTTGCGCAACGAGAAAATTAACTATAAAATTCGCGAACATAGCTTGCAAAAGCTCCCGTACCAGCTCGTCGTGGGCGACAAGGAGCAGCAAGCCGACACGGTGGCCGTGCGTACCCGCGGTGGCGAGGATCTGGGGGCGATGCCCTTGGACACCTTGCTCGAACGCCTCCGTACGGAGGCAGCGGCGCGTCGCTAGAGCGTTGATTCGTCTGCGTAATCGACCTCGGGCGCGTCCCTCGGGTTGCCGGCCGTTTTTTCGTTACCGATGGAGAATGGACAATAGCCCTCGATAAGCATCAGCGGATCAACGCGGAAATCACCGCCCCCGAAATCCGCTTGGTTGGTGAAGACGGTGAGCAACTCGGCATTGTTTCGATCGTGGACGCGCGTTCGCGCGCCGAGGCGGCAGAGCTCGACCTGGTCGAGATCGCGCCCATGGCGCGGCCGCCGGTTTGCCGGATCATGGATTACGGCAAATTCAAGTACCGCGAAGCCAAGAAGCAGCACGAGGCCAAGCTCAAACTGAAGCAGATCCAGGTCAAGGAAGTGAAGTTCCGGCCTGGCACTGACGAAGGCGACTACCAGATCAAGCTGCGCAATCTAGTCCGCTTCCTGGGCGAGGGCGACAAGGCGAAGATCACGCTACGCTTCCGCGGGCGGGAGATGGCACACCAGGAATTCGGCGTGCGTCTCCTCGAACGGATCAGGACCGATCTCGAGCCCCATGCAATCGTCGAGTCGTTCCCGAGACTCGAAGGCCGGCAAATGGTGATGCTGCTGGCCCCGAAGAAGGTGGTCGTGACGAAACCCGTCGCGCCCAAGCATCCCGAAACCAAGCCGGAAGCCGGTGCGGGTCGACCCGCCAAAGCCTCTCCCGCCAAGCCAGCGGAGAGCACCGTGGAAGGCAGCAAACTAGAAGGGTAGGACGGCCATCATGCCGAAGATGAAGACCAAGTCGGGCGCGAAGAAGCGCTTCCGCGTACGCGGCAGCGGTTCGATCAAACGCTCGCAGGCGTTCAATCGCCACATCCTCACCAAGAAGTCGACCAAGTCCAAGCGTCAACGCCGCGGCTCGGCCGAGATCCATGCCACGAACATGGATTCGGTCCACGCCATGCTGCCGTACGCCTGACGCGAGGAGCACGACATGCCCAGAGTCAAACGTGGTGTGACCGCCCGCGCGCGGCACAAGAAGGTCCTCGCCCAGGCCAAGGGGTACCGCGGTCGCCGCGGCAACGTCTTCCGCATCGCCAAGGAGGCGGTGATGAAGGCGGGACAGTACCAGTACCGCGACCGTCGGCAGAAGAAGCGGGAGTTCCGCGCGCTGTGGATCGCCCGTATCAACGCCGCCGTTCGCGAACTCGGAATGACGTACAGCACGTTCATCGCCGGCTTGAACAAGGCGTCGATCGATATCGACCGCAAGGTGCTGGCCGACCTCGCCGTGCACGACAAGGCAGCGTTTAGCCGGATCGCGGAACAGGCCAGAGCCTCGCTGGCCTGATCGCATCCGCGTGCAGACAAGGGAGGCGCCCCGCCTCCCTTTTTTGCGACCCTTCGTGCCGCGGCCTGATCAGGAGACGCACCGCCACGGAGGAGTCTCCCCGGACCCACGCGCCTCCTGGTGAGGGGTTTTGATGTCCGACCTCGCGACCCTCGTTGCGAAGGCCCACGGTGAATTCGACGCATGCGCCGACCCGGCGGCCCTCGAAAACGCCAAGGCGCGCTACCTGGGCAAGACCGGTGCCCTGACCGAATTGCTCAAGGGACTGGGCAAGCTGCCCGCGGCCGAGCGTCCGGCCGCCGGCGCCGCCATCAACGCCGCCAAGCAGGCGCTCGAAGCCGCCCTCGAAGCCCGGCGCGACGCACTGGCCACGTCACGTCTCGAGGCGCAGCTTGCGGCGCAAGCGCTCGACGTCTCGCTGCCCGGTCGCTCGCGTGGCGGCGGATCGCTGCATCCGCTGACCCGAGTCCAGCAGCGTATCGAGACGCTGTTCCATTCGCTGGGGTTCGCGGTGGCCGACGGCCCCGAGATCGAGGACGATTTCCACAACTTCACCGCGCTCAACACGCCGGAGAACCACCCTGCCCGCTCGATGCAGGACACGTTCTACGTCGAGAACGCGCAGGTCCTGCGCACGCACACCTCGCCGATCCAGGTGCGCTACATGGAAACGCACGCGCCGCCGATCCGGATCATCGCTCCGGGTCGCGTGTATCGCGTCGACAGCGACGCCACGCACTCACCGATGTTCCATCAGGTCGAGGGCCTGTGGATCGACCGCGATGTGACGTTCGCCGATCTCAAGTTCGTCGTCACCGAATTCCTGCGCCGCTTCTTCGAGCGCGACGACATCGAGGTGCGCTTCCGGCCGTCGTTCTTCCCGTTCACCGAACCGTCGGCCGAAATCGACATGGCGTTCGGCGACGGACGCTGGCTCGAGATCATGGGTTCGGGACAGGTCCACCCCAACGTGCTGCGCGCGGTCGACATCGATCCGCAGGAGTACCAGGGCTTCGCCTTCGGCATGGGGCTCGACCGCATCGCGATGCTGCGCTACGGCATCGACGACCTGCGCGTGTTCTACGAGAACGACCTGCGCTTCCTCGCGCAGTTCCAGTGATGCTGACCCCGGCATCCGCCGCCGCTGCGCACCGACGCACAGGCACGTCGCGCCGCGGCCTCGCCACGGTCCGCGACGTCGCCATGCCCACTCCGATGCGCCGAACCCTCTTTTCTTGCGCCGCACCGGCGCCCTGCACGCCATGAAATTTTCCGAACAATGGTTGCGCACGATGTGCGACCCGCCGCTGACGAGCGAGGCGCTGCGCGAGGGCCTCACGATGGCCGGCCTCGAGGTCGAAGTCGCCGAGCCCGCTGCCCCCGCCTTCACCGGCGTGGTCGTCGGGCGCATCACCGCGGTCGAGCCGCATCCGCGCGCCGATCGATTGCGCATCTGCACGGTCGACGTGGGGGCCGGGGCCGCGCTCACGATCGTGTGTGGCGCGCCCAACGCCGCGGTGGGCCTCACCGTGCCGTGTGCGCTCGAGAACGCCGTCCTGCCCGGAGGCGTCGTCATCCGGCGCGCGACGGTGCGCGGCGTCGAGTCCTGCGGCATGCTTTGTTCGAGCAAGGAACTCGGCATCGACGACGACGGCAGCGGACTCCTGGTCCTCACCGCGACGCACGCGCCCGGCACCCCGCTGCGCGCCGCACTCGCGCTGGATGACACCCTCATCACGCTGAAGATCACTCCCAACCGCGCCGACTGCCTGTCGATCGCGGGGATCGCGCAGGAGGTCGGGGCGATCACCGGCGCGCCGCTCACGCTGCCCGAGGTGGTCGCCGCGCCGGTCACCTTCGACGGCGTGCGTCCGGTGCGCGTCGATGCCCCCGACGGCTGTCCGCGCTTCGTCGGCCGTCTCATCGATGGCATCGACCCCGCCGCGCCGACGCCGGAGTGGATGGTGCGCCGGCTCGCGCGCTCTGGCATTCGCTCGATTGCCGCGGTCGTGGACGTCACCAATTACGTGATGCTGGAACTGGGGCAGCCGCTGCATGCGTACGACGACCGGCAACTCGAAGGCGACATCGTCGTCCGGTTCGCCCGCGACGGTGAGACGCTCACCCTGCTCAACGGTCAGGTGCTCGAACTCGACACCGACCTGCTCCTGGTCTGCGACGAGAAGAAGCCGCTGGGGCTCGCCGGCATCATGGGCGGCGAGCACTCGGGGATCGGCCAGGACACGAAGCGCATCTACCTCGAAGGCGCGTTCTGGACGCCGACGGTGATCCAGGGCCGGATGCGGCGCCTGGGCTTCACGAGCGACGCCGGGTATCGCTTCGAGCGCGGCGTCGACTTCGACGGCTGTGCGCGCGCGGTCGAGCGCGCAACGGCACTCATCGTCGAGATCTGCGGCGGCCGCCCCGGCCCGCTGACCAACACGGCCGATGCGACGACGTTGCCGCGACGCGAGCCGATCCGCGTGCGCACCGGGCGCGTCGCCCGGATCCTCGGTGTCGCCATCCCCGCGGCGACCATCGCCAGGGTATTGACGCAGCTCGGCCTGCCGTTCACGCGTGACGGCGACGACTTCGCCGTCACCCCGCCCTCGCGCCGCTTCGATCTCGCGATCGAGGAGGACGTGATCGAGGAGGTCGCACGCATCCACGGCTACGCCGCCATCCCGGCAACCCCCCGCCCGCACGTCGCGCGCATGCTGCCCGATCCGGAGGCCACGCGCTCACGCCACGACCTCAAGCAAACGCTCGTGGCCTTGGGCTGGCAGGAAGTCATCACGTTCAGCTTCGTGTCCTCCGCGACCGAAGCGGTGCTGGGCAAGGCCGACGGGGCAGGCGACACGACCGCGACTCCGGTCGTCGTGCAGAACCCGATCGCGGCGCACCTCGACGTCCTGCGCACGTCGCTGTTGCCCGGTCTCATCGAAACGTTGTGCACCAACGTGAACCGCAAGCTGCCGCGAGCGCGCATCTTCGAGCTCGGGCGGATCTTTCGTCGCGACGGCACGGCGTTCGCCCAACCGCTCCGGCTGGGCGGACTCGCCTACGGGCGACCGGCTCCCGAGCAATGGGGGGAAGCCGCGCGCCCCGTCGATTTCTACGACGTCAAGGGCGATCTCGAAGCGCTCGTCGCGCCCGGCATCCTCGTGAGCGAATGCGGATCGCACCCGGCTCTGCATCCCGGCCGCGCCGCGGTCCTGCGGCTGGACGGGGCAAGCGTCGGCTGGCTGGGCGAGTTGCATCCGCGCCTGGTTCGCCACTTCGACCTGCCGCACGCGCCCGTCGTCTTCGAGCTCGCCGTCGAGGCGTTGACTGCGGTGCGCATCCCGGTCGGCGCACCCGTCGCGCGCACGCCTCTCGTGCGCCGCGACCTGGCGCTCGTGGTCGACGACGCCTTGCCGGCGCAAGCCCTCCTCGACGCGCTGCGCGGCGCGTCGCCCGCGCACGTGCGCACCGTCTCGCTGTTCGACGTTTACCGTGGCCGCGGTCTGCCCGACGGCAGAAAAAGCCTTGCGATTCTGGTGCTTATGCAGGATACTTCCCGCACTTTGACCGACGCCGACATCGATGCCACCGAGGCGCGGCTGGTCGCGGTGGCACGTGAGAAATTCGGCGCCGAGCTGCGCCGGTGACGCCTTGCGAGCCACCTATCCCGTCTCTCCCGTGATCGCTGCCCGCCACCCAAGCGGGCGGCCGGGCACGCCACGACCTGACGCGAACGCCATGACCCTCACCAAAGCCGAACTCGCCGACCTGCTCTTCGAGCGATTGGGCCTCAACAAGCGCGAATCGAAGGACATGGTCGAGCGCTTCTTCGAGGAGGTGCGGATCGCGTTGGAAGCTGGCGAGCCCGTGAAGCTCTCCGGTTTCGGCAACTTCCAGTTGCGCGAGAAACCGCAGCGCCCCGGCCGCAATCCGAAGACCGGCGAGGAGATCCCGATCACCGCGCGTCGCGTCGTCACGTTCCACGCCAGTCAGAAGCTGAAGGCCATGGTCGAAGCCGCGAGCCATGCCAGACCCGAATCGCGCTAAGGCCGACCTGCCGCCGATCCCCGCCAAGCGCTACTTCACGATTGGCGAGGTCAGCGACCTGTGCGCGGTCAAGCCCCACGTGCTTCGCTACTGGGAGCAGGAATTCGCGCAGTTGAAACCGGTCAAGCGCCGCGGCAACCGGCGCTATTACCAGCACCACGAGGTCCTGCTCATCCGGCGCATTCGCGATCTGCTCTACGAGCAGGGGTTCACCATCAATGGCGCCCGCAACCGCCTCGACAGCGAGGCCACCGAGCCGCGAGCGGCGGCACGGGCGGCGACCCGCACGACGCAGGTCGTCGCGCCGGCGCCGGGCGACGCGCTCGATCTCGAGCGGTTGCGCGCGGAACTGCAGGCGATCCGCGACCTGCTGCGGTGACGGCGCGCCCCTGCCGGGTATAATGGATTTCTCGGTCGGGGCGTAGCGCAGCCTGGTAGCGCACCTGCATGGGGTGCAGGGGGTCGGAAGTTCGAATCTTCTCGCCCCGACCACGAGACCTGCGATCCGGCGCGCAACGCGCACCACCACCTCCCGCGCCGTTTCTCGGCCGTGCCGTTCGAGCTCGCGCCAGCAGCCCATCGCGCTTCGTGCGAGTTCGGCGTGCCCGCCGTCACGCACGATGCTGGCCGGCCCCTACCGCACCCGCGCCAGCGACATCCTCCGTTCAGCGGTTGGCCCCCGAACCCCTCGACAAGTCAAGCGCTTGCCGCCCATACTTCGTGTGCGATCCGAGGCGCAGTCGACCTCGGAACCGGTCATCGCGGTATCTCCCTCGAGGGACCTCGTGTGCGGGTGATGGAAAGGAGTCTCCTGTGATCGCCCAGGCGCGTCCGACCGCGCCCGCATCCGGCGTCGTGTCGCAGCTCGCATTCGCACGCGCGCAGCGCAACACGATCGTCATCGTCGACGACCTCTTCAGCAGTCGGCTGTTGCTGGCCGAAATCGTCCGGCAGATCGACGGCAAGCTCAACCTGGAGCTCTTCGACACGCCGTCGCGGGCGCTGGAGTTCGCGCGGAACCATCGCGTGGACATGGTCCTCACCGACTACAAGCTTCCCGAGTTCGACGGGATCGAGCTCGTGAAGCAGCTCCGGGCGCTGTCGCATTGCGTGGACGTGCCGATCGTCGTGATCACCGTCGTCGACGACCGCAAGGTCCGCTACGACGCGCTGGAAGCCGGCGCCACCGACTTCCTCATCAAGCCGCTCGACGAGCACGAGACGCGCGCGCGCTGCGCCAACCTGCTCGACCTGCGCCGGCACAAGATCGTGTTGTCCGATCAGGCGCGGGTGTTGCAGTACCAGGTCGACAAGTCGGTGACCGAGATCCACGAGCGCGAGCTCGAAACACTCGCCAAGCTCGCCAAGGCGGGCGCGGTCCGCGATCGAACCACCGGGAACCATCTCCTGCGCATGGCGAAGTACTCGGCGCTCATCGGAATGCACCTGGGTCTGGGCGCGGAGACCGTGCACGTGCTCGAGGTCGCGGCACCGATGCACGACATCGGCAAGATCGGCATCCCCGATTCGGTCCTGCTGAAGGCGGGGCCGTTGACGGATGCGGAAAACGTGCTCATGCAAACGCACCCGCGCATCGGCTACGACATCCTGAAGGGCAGTCCGTCGAAGTACCTCTCGATGGGGGCCATCATCGCGCTCGGCCATCACGAGAAGTTCGACGGATCGGGGTATCCCAACGGCCTGCATGGCGACGACATCCCGCTCGTCGCGCGCATCGTCGCCGTGGCGGACGTGTTCGACGCGCTCGTCAATGAGCGACCGTACAAGCACGCCTGGGCGCTCGACGAGGGCATGGCGTTCGTGCGCGCGGAGCGTGGCAAGCACTTCGACCCCGCGTGCGTCGACGCCTTCTTCGCCGATCGGGCCAAGCTGCAGGCGATCTGCGACGAGCTGGGCGACTGAATCGACGCCGGCGCACCGCACGGCGTTACACTCGCGATCGTGGGATCACGCGCCGGGAGGGCAACATGAAGGTCCATGGTCGCTGCCATTGCGGCAGCGTGGTGTACGAGGCGGAAGTGGACCCGGCGCGAGTGCAGGCGTGTCACTGCACCGACTGCCAGGAGCTCTCGGGCGCGCCGTACCGGGTGTCGGTCGCAGCACCGCGTGACGGCTTCAAGCTCGTCGCCGGGTCACCCAAGATCTACGTCAAGACGGCGGCCAGCGGGAACAAGCGCGCGCAGGCGTTTTGCGGGAACTGCGGCTCGCCGATCTACTCCGCGGCGGCCGAGCCGGAGCCGCCGGCGTACTCGCTACGGGTCACGTGCCTCGACGAGCGGCGCGAGCTTGCGCCCCACAAGCAGATCTGGTGCACGTCGGCGCTGGGTTGGGCCAGTGACTTGCGAAGCCTCCCGCGCGTCGAGCGCCAGTCGTAGCACGGCGCTGCGCGCTCGGCGACCATGGCCCACCTTTTCTGCTGCCACTTGCGAAGGAGCCGCATGAACACCCACGCCCTCATTCTTGCGCTATCCCTCGTCGCCGCGCCCGTGGCTGCGCAGACTGCGCCACCCGCCGCGGAGCGTGTCTCGCCGCACCCGGCGCCTGCCACGCCCGCGCCGCAGGCAACCGACGACCGACCGTCGAGCCACGACCCCCGCGTGTGCCTCGAATTCCCGACGCGCGAGCAGGTGATCGCCTGCGCCGAGCGCTTCCGCTCGAAGCGTACGACCGGCAAATCGTCGCAGTGACCGCGATGAACTCCCCGCGCGAGCGATCCGGCGACGGCGCGTCGACACGACGCGGGCCGCTGCACGCGCTGGCACTGGGTCTCGCGCTCGTGGCGCTCGCTCCGACTGGCGTGCCGGCGGTGACGCCGGCGACTCCGCGCGAACTGCAGCCCGAACAGAGCTTCAGCGGGACGCTGCCGCTCGCCACCCCGCCGCTCGTTCCGTCACCCATCGTCTCGCGCGCCGAACTCGAGCGCGCCTGGACGCTGTGCAGCGTCAAGACGCCGATGCCGGCGATCGACTTCGGTCGCCGCCTCGTCCTGGTCGCGGTCGCCCAGAGCAGCAAGGTGTCGTTCGTGAAGCTCACGCTCGTGGCGGGGGATCTCAAGACGACGGTCGCCATCGCCCCGGACATGCCGAACCACCGCACCTGCACGCTGGCCGTGGTCGACCGTGCCGGGATCAAGAAGGTCAACGGCGTAGCCGTCGGCGCGTAGGCGCGCGGCCCTCCGGAACCTCGCCCGGCTACACGGCGCGCGACATGCCTGTGCGACGCCCGGCTACGCGGCGCGCGGCAGGCCGGTGAGCGCGTCGAGATGCACGACGCGATCCGCGCCGAGGCGTTCGGGCATGCGGTGGGTGATGAAGATGATCGTCACCTTGCCCTTGAAGCGCGCGATCGTGGCGGCGAAATGATCGGCGACCGTGGCATCGAGCCCGCTCGTCGCCTCGTCGAAGAGGAGCACGCGCGGGCGCCTGAGGAGCGCGCGCGCGATGGCGATGCGCTGTCGCTGCCCGCCCGACAGGCCGGCCCCCCGCTCGCCCACGTCGGTGCGGTACCCCGCGGGCAACGTCTCGATCGCATCGTGGATCTCGGCCATCCGTGCCGCGTGCATCGCCATCTCGAAGGTCGCGAGCGGATTCGCGAGCAGGAGGTTGTCGAGGATGCTGCCGCAGAAGAGCACGGTGTCCTGCGGCACCACGCCGAACTGCGCGCGCAGCTCGTTGGCGGCGAAATGGCGCGTGTCGCGCCCGTCGACGAGCACTTGCCCGGCCGTCGGCCACACGAATCCCTGCAGCAGCTTGGCGAGCGTGCTCTTGCCCGAGCCGGAGCGACCCATCACCACCACGCACTCCCCCGGCGCGATGCGTAACTGCATGCCGCACAGGACGTCACTGCGGTCGGGCGCGTAACGAAAGCTCACGTCGCGGAATTCGATCGCGGCGGGACCCGCCGCCTCGTGCGTGGAGACCACGGCCCAGGGCTCGGGCGGGACGTCCATGATGTCGGCGAGCCGGCGCACGGCGATCGCCGCCTGCTGGAACTGCTGCCACAGGCCGACGAGCTTCAACATCGGCTGCGCGACGCGCGAGGCGAACATCTGGAAGGCGACGAGCATGCCGATCGTGAAGTCCGGTCCGCGCATCACGAGCCACGCGCCGAGGCACAGGATCGCCATCGAGAGCAGTTGCTCGAGGCCGTTGGCGAGCGTGTTGTACGTATTGGCGAGCTGCCGCGTCGCGAAGTTGGCCTGCAGATACGAGGCGAGGTACTCCTCGTAGCGGCGCTCGAGCTGCGGCTCCATCTGCAACGCCTTGACCGTCTCGATTCCGGCGACGTACTCGGTCACGAACGCCTGGTTGCGCGCACCGCGCAGGAACTGCTCGTTCAGGCGCGCCTGGAGGAGCGGAGCCGCCGCTGCGGAAATGGCGACGACCAGTGCCAGCACGACGAGCGTGACGGCGGACAGCCACGCGCTGTAGAAGAACATCACGGCGAGGAAGACGAGCAGGAACGGGACATCGAGCAACAAGGTGATCGCCGCACCGGTGAGGAAGTCGCGAATCGTCTCGACGCCGTTCATGCGCGCAGCAAGGACACCCGTGGGGCGCCGCTCGAAATAGCGCAGCGGCAGGCGCACGAGATGCCGAAAGACCGCCGCCCCGAGGACCGCGTCGACCCGATTGCCGGTGTGCGTGACGAGGTACTGCCGCACCCACGAGAGCGCCGCGCTGAAGATCACGAAGATCACGAGGGCGCTCGCGATGACCACGAGCGTGCTCGTCGTCTGATGGACGATCACCTTGTCGATGATCACCTGGCTGCACAGCGGCGTCCCGAGCGCGATGAGCTGAATGACCAGCGAAGCGACGAGGACGTCGCGCCAGATGCTGCGATGGCGCAGGAGTTCGGCGACGAACCAGCGAAACCCGAAGCCGCGCGCCTCGGCCGCGACGTCCGGATCGGTCGCGGGCGCCGCGACGTGATCGACGAGGAGCGCGAGCCCGCCATAGCGCCGCTCGAAGGCGGCCCGCGGCATCACCTGCGGTTCGTCGTTCCCGGCGAGGAAGGCGAGGACGCGATCGGCCTCGATGCGGGCGAGAAGCACCGGAGTGAACGCGGCGGGCGCGCCGACGCCCGGGGAATCGGCGTCCGGCGAAGGCGCGCCTTGGTCCGCGTCGATCGTGAGGAAGACGAGTCGCGGCAGGGCCGTGGCGGCAAGCTCGCGCGGCGACAGCGCCTCGAGCCTTGCATCGAGGTCGAGCGAGCGCAACGCCTCGACCACCGCGATCGGCGTGCAGGGTGGCGGGAAGGACCGCTCGATCAGCGCCGCATCGAAGGCCTTGCGGCGCAGGTTGCACAGGCTGCCGACCGCCCAGAGGAACGCACGTGGCGAGAGCGTGCGCGTGTCGACCCGCGCCGGTCCGTCTGCGCCATCACCGGCGACCTCAGCGTTCGCGCGCCGCGTCATGCCACGCCTTTTGCACCGGCGCCAGGAGGAATTCGAGGAGCGTGCGCTCGCCCAGGCGGATCTCGCCGTCGACCTGCATGCCCGAGGTCAGGGGAAGCGGCTTGCCGTCGAACGAGAGGGTCTGCGCCGCGAGCGCGATACGTGCCCGGTACGCGGCGACCGCACCACCATCGGCGTCCGCCGTCGGCAACGCGCCTCCGGTCGGTTCGATCGCATCGGGGCTCACGCGAACCACCACCCCGTCGACGAGACCGTACTTCTGGAACGGATACGTGGCGATCTTGATTCGCGCCGCCTGACCAACGCGCACGAAGCCGACATCGAGATTGCGAACGAGGACGTCGGCCTGCAGCTCCTCGCCCGCCGGCACGAGGGTGAGCAGCACCGTGCCGGGCGCCACGACGGCGCCCGGCGTGTGCGTGAGCAGGTCCTTGACCACGCCTGCCTGCGGTGCGCGCAGCTCGACCGCATGCGCACGGTAAACGGCCTTGGCGAGCTCCTCGTCGAGGCGAAGCTTCTGGGCGAGCGCCTGCGCGCGCTCGGCGTGGAGTTGCTGGCGATACGACGAGGTCACCTGCGCCAGCCGGCGCTCGGCATGCGCAAGGCTCGCCTCGAGCGCCTCGACCGCGTGCACCTGCGCGGTCAGGTCGTGTTCCTTCTCGATACGCTCGCGCTGCCGTTCGAGCGCGGCGAGCTCGCTCACGAATCCTTCGCGCTGCAGCGTCAGGAAGCGCTCCGCCATCGTGCGATAGATGGGCACCGTGCGGGCGAGCTTGTCGTGAACCGCTCGTGCCGCGCGCAACTCCTGGCGAATGCGCGCGATCGCCGCCTCTTCCTGCGCCCGCGCGTCGCCGTACGCGGCGCGATTGGCCTCGTACTGCGCCGCGACGCCAACGAACAGCGACGCGGGATCGTCGGTCGACCGCGCGAATGGCGCGTCCGCGGCCTCGGCATCGATGCGGCGCAACTGCAGCGCGCGCTGGGCGAGTTCCTGGTGCAACGCGCGCGAGTCCGCCTCCTGGAGGTCACCGTCGAGGCGAACGAGCACCTGCCCGGCGATGACAGACTCGCCCTCGCTCACCGCGATCTCGGCGATACGTCCGGCGTCGAGCGGCTGGACGATCTTCAGGCTCGTGCGCGGCGCGAGGCGGCCGGAGGCAACCGCGACGATGTCGAGGCGCCCGAAGACGAGCCACAGCACTGCGGCCACCATGAGCGCCGTCAGCCAGTAGAGGATCCGGCGTGGCAGCGGTGACGGCGCGATGGCGACGAGCCGCAACGGAGCCGGCAGAAAATCCTGCGCGCCATCCGATGGCTGCGCCGTGAGGCGCGTGTCGCGCAGGCCGGCAGGCATCGTCGCGCGCTTCGGGGCAAGCGTCGCCGGCGCTGCTAGCTCAGGCGGACCCCGCCTGCGTAGAGCGTTGCCGCCGGTTGCAGCGCCTGCGCTGCGGTCGCGAACGACGCTGCCGCGAGCATCGCTTGCGCGGGCACGGCACCGATGCCGGCGAAGGCGTTGCGGTGTCCGAAATCGTAGGCGAGGTCACCGCCAAGCGCCGCCGTATCACTGCCTGCGACGTAGGCCGCCGCCAGGCCGTCGGTGAGATTCCACGCAACGAGCGATGGGTTGGCGGCACGCGCGGCGTCGAACCGGGACACGAGATTGCCGAAATCGAAACGAACCACCTTCCGGTTGACGAGGCGATCTCCACTCCCGGCGTCGAACGCTGCCATCGCATCGGCCACGACCTGCAGATGCAGCACGCTCTTGTGGTTGACGCCCGCCTGATACCAGTTCCGCAGCGTGATCTGGTCGCCCGCGCCGGCATCGAGCACGAGGTCGACGCCCGACTTGCGCAGCTTGAGATTGGCGTACACGAAGGCGCCCCCGAGCGATAGCGTGTCGTCGGTCCCCGCGCTCGCCAACACGGTGTCGGCGCCGTCGCCCTTGTTGAAGGCGATCACATCCGCGCCGCCACCCGTCGTGATCGTATCGGCACCCTGCCCGCCTGCGAAGAAATCGCGTCCGCCGGCACCGACGAGGGTATCGGCGCCCACGCCCCCATCGAGGAGGTTGTTGCCGGCGGTATCCGTGAGCGTGTCGTTGCCCGCGCCGCCTTGCAGTAGATCGTTGCCGCCGCCCCCGGTGAGGCCATCGTTGCCAACGTCGCCGAAGAGCGTGTCGTGGCCGTCACCACCGGCGAGCGCGTTACCCGATGCGTTGCCGCGCAGCCAGTTCGAAAGTGCGTTGCCGGTTCCGCCGATCGCGCCGGTGCCGGTGAGCAGCAGATCCTCGACGTTCGCCGGCAAGACGTAGGCGATCGCCGCCTTGACCGTGTCGCTCCCGGCGCCCGCGGCCTCGATGATCGTGTCGGCGCCCTGCTCGACGATGTACGTGTCGTCCCCGGCGCCGCCCTGCATCGAATCGTTGCCGGAACCTCCATTGAGCACGTTGCTCGCGGCATTGCCGACGAGGACGTTGGCGAGCGCGTTCCCGGTGCCGTTGCTCGCCGTCACGCCGACGAGCGTCAGGTTCTCGAGTCCCGCACCCAGGGTCCAGGACACTGCGCTGTGCACGACGTCGGTTCCGCCACCGGCTGTTTCCGCGATCGTGTCGCCGCTGTCGTCGACGCGATAGGTGTCGTTGCCGGCGCCTCCGACCAGCGTGTCCTTGCCGGCGCCACCGTCGAGCACATTGCTCCCGGCGTTGCCGGTGATCACGTTGGCGAGTGCGTTACCCGTGCCGGCGATCGACGCGCTTCCGGTCAGCAGCAAGTTCTCGACGTTGGCAGGAAGCACGTACGCGATCGAGGCGCGCACGCTGTCGGTGCCGACGCCGGCGAGCTCGCTCACCGTGTCGCCCGCGTGGTCGACGAGGTAGGTGTCGTTGCCGGCGCCGCCGGCCAACGCGTCGGCACCCCCGCCGCCGTCGAGCACGTTGGCGCCCGCATTACCCGTCAGGACGTTGGCGAGCGCATTGCCAGTGGCGTTGATCGCTGCCGATCCGGTGAGCACGAGCCGCTCGAGGTTGGCACCGAGCGTCCAGGCGATCGCGCTTTGCACGGTATCGGTGCCCTCGCCGGCCCGTTCGCTTGCGACGTCTGTAGCCACGTCGACGAGGTACGTGTCGTCGCCGGCGCCACCTTGCATCGTATCGGTGCCGGCCGCACCGTTGAGGACGTTGGCCGCCGCATTGCCAACGATCGTGTTGTTGAGCGCATTGCCGGTGCCATGGATGCCACCCGTCCCGGTCAAGGTCAGGCGTTCGACGTTGGCCGCGAGGGTCGCGCTTACGCTCGCCTGGACGGTGTCGGTGCCCGCGCCCGTGCTCTCGACCACCACGTCGCCGGCGGCGTCGACGACGTAGCTGTCGTTGCCGGCACCTCCCCGCATCGTATCGCTGCCCGCCTTGCCATCGAGGGTGTTGTTCCCGGCATTGCCGGTGATGACGTTGGCAAGCGCATTGCCGGTGCCGTGAATCGAGGACGTCCCGGTGAGCGTCAGATTCTCGACATTGGCGCCAAGCACGTGCGTGAGGCTCGTCTGGACGAGATCGACGCCCTCGTTCGCCGCCTCGACGACCGTGTCGCCCGCCTGTTCGACGACGTACGTGTCGTTGCCGGTACCCCCGGCCATCGCATCGTTGCCCGTGCCACCATTGAGCGTGTTGTTGGCCGCGTTGCCGGTCAGTGCATTGGCGAGCGTGTTGCCGGTGCCGTTGATCGCTGCCGTTCCGGTCAGGACGAGATTCTCGACGTTCGCCGCAAGCGTCAGCGTGACTGCGCTGTGGATCGTATCGTTGCCCTCGGCGCTGCTCTCGGTGATCACGTCGCCCGCGGCATCGACGACGTAGCTGTCGTTGCCCTGGCCGCCCTTCATCGTGTCGCTGCCGCCGAGCCCGTCGAGCACGTTGTCCAGCGCATTGCCGATCAGGACATTGTTCGCCGCATTGCCGGTGCCACGCGTGGCACCGGAAGCGAGCAACGTCAGGTTCTCGACGTTGACCGGAAGCACGTAGTCGATCGTCGCCTTGACGAGATCGGTGCCCGCCGCCGACGCCTCGACGACGCTGTCGCCCGCGTGGTCGACCAGATACGTGTCGTTGCCCGCAAGCCCCACGAGCGTGTCGGCGCCTTCGCGGCCGTCGAGGGTGTTGGCACCGCCATTGCCGGTAACGATGTTGGCGCGCGCGTTGCCCGTACCCATCGCACCGCCGACGAGCAACAGGTTCTCGATCTCGGGCCCAAGCGTGTAATCGCGATACGCCTCGATGCGATCGATGCCTTCGCCGGGGCGCTCGACGATCGTATCCCCCGCATCGAACACGCGATACGTGTCGTCGCCCACGCCGCCGTCGAGGACGTCGCCACCGCCGTAGCCGATCAGGACGTCGTTGCCACCCAGGCCGGAGAGGTGGTTTTGCTGCGCGTTTCCCGTGAGGACATTGTCGAGTGCATTGCCGACGCCGTCGATCGCACCTTCGTGGACCATCGTGAGATTCTCGACAGCATCGGGAAGGGTGGTGGACGCATTGACGATGAAGGTATCGACGCCCTCGCGCGGAAGCTCGACGACCGTATCGAGCGCATCGGTCAGGGTGTAGGTGTCGTTGCCGCGGCCACCGACCAGACGATCGCGGCCGCCGCGGCCGTCGAGAGTATTGGCACCGTCGTTGCCGGTGATGACGTTGTCGAGATCGTTGCCATATCCGGCGAGGTCGCCGCTGCCGGTGAGTGTCAACCGCTCGAAGTACGGCCACAGGGCATAGCTCACCGAGGCACGAACCTCGTCACTGCCACCCATGTCGACGCGCTCGTCCTCGCGCGCCCTGTCCTCACCATCGTCGACGAGGTAGACGTCGTCTCCGGCACCGCCGTACATCGTGTCGGCACCCGTCCCACCCTCGAGTCGATCGTTGCCGCTCTCGCCGCGCATCGTGTCGTTGCCCGCCCCGCCGTCGAGCAGGTCGTCGCCGGCCGTACCCACGATCACGTCGTCGTCGGCGCTGCCTTGCCGCACCTTGGCGAGAATGTCGTCCGCACTCCATATCGTGCCGTCGGCAAAACGCAAGGCGGCGATGCGGGATGTCGTCTTGTCGAGCGACCAGCGCAGGAGCGCGCGCGGCCCATCGTCACGCACGCGTATCTCCAGCGAGTCGTACTGCGCGGTGTCGGGGACACGGCGCAGGGTCACCTCATCCGGGCTGATGCCGGTGGCGAAGCGCACTTCGACGACGCGGGCATTCGTCGTCGGATTGGGTGAGATCGTGATCTCGTCGCCACCCGAGTCGCGCCCAATCGCGATCGTGACGCTCGCTGCGTCGCTGATGTAAACCTTGTCCGACCCGTGACCACCATCGACCACGTAATCCCCGCTGCCGTAAACACTGATGTCGTCCTTGCCGGGGCCACCCAGAAGGGTCGCCGCCGCGGTGCCACCGACACCGAGCTGGTCGTCGCCGTCACCACCCGAGGCCGTGCCGCCGTGGGTCGTGATCTCGTCGTTACCCGTACCTCCTTCGATCGTGCTGCTGCCGGCCAGGGTTCGCACGATGTCGTCGCCGCCACCGGCATCGATCGTGTTGGCGCCGCCCGGATCGACGATGTAGTCCTTGTCGGCGCCCGCGGCGACGATGTCGTCGCCGTGGCCGGGGTAGACCTGGTTCCAACCCGAACCCGCGTCGATGCGGTCGTTGCCGCTGCGGCCGATGAGCACGTCGCTGCCCTCGCCACCCTCGATCGTGTCATCGCCCGACAACCCGTCGATCTCGTCGTTGCCGGCGCCGCCGGTAAGGAAATCCGTCATGCTGCCGCCGACGATGCGATCAGCGTCGTCACCGCCTTGCTGCGTGACCGGTGCGACCACGACGGTCTTGGCGCGGTCAGCAAGCGCCGCGGGCGAGATCTCCTCGGGTTGATCCAGCGTGAAGCCGTCGAAGGCGATGCGCCGCGAAACGGTGATGCCGGCAAGACCGCCGTAGGGCACGTCGGGTGTGAAGAAGTCGGGAATGACGAGGCTCGAATCACGGCCGCGAAGCGCAAGACGCAGATCGTCGCCTTCGCGCAGGGGCCGCAGGTCCTCGTAGACGCCGATCGCCATTTGCAGCCTGAACTCCGGCGTGATGCCCAGCGCGAGGTTGCCGGAGCTGGTCGTCACCCGATCGTCACCCTCGTCGCGATCGACGACGACGATCGATCCCGGCTCGACGAAATGGAGGTCGTCGCCAGGCCCGCCGATCATCCGCGTCTTCGCGGCACCGTGGAGCTCGTCGTTGCCCGGTCCGCCGAGAAGGCTGATCTCGCTCCCTCGTCCACCCGTCGCGAAGAGGCGGTCGTCGCCGGGACCTCCCCACAGGCGGGAGTTGTCGTCGTCGATGCCCGGAGCGGTGCTCATCCAGTCGTCGCCGTCCTCGCCGTACATGTCGCCCCACGAGGACTCGCGGCGCATCACGTCGTTGCCTTCACCACCATGGGCGACGTTGACGAGATGATCGTCACCGCTGGTGCTGGTGCGAAAGACGTCGCCGATCCAGTCGTAGCTGCGCAGCGTCCCATCGGCGAAGCGCAGGCTGGCGATCGCGTAGGGACGCCGCTGCTGAAGGTACGTCGCCCCGAGATCGACGAAGTGCCGCTTCACCGTGAGCTCGTCGGAGGTCCCCTTGATCCTGATGACGAGATCGTCGGCTCGGCGGGCGAAGGCGAGATCGGCCTCGACGATGCCTGGCTTGAACTCGATATGGCGATCGTAGGCATAGATCGTGTTGCGGCCGTTGTAATGCTCGATGCTGTCGACGCCATCGCCACGGCCGAACCGGTAGACGTGACCATCCCGCAGCGTGTCGCTGTCGGGGCCACCGTCGACGTCGTAGGCGCCCTCGATGACGTCGTCGCCCGCCAGGCCCAGCGCGAGCGCGTTGGCTCCGGCACCTCGAAGCGTGTCGTCACCGTCGGTGCCGACGACGAGTTGCGCAACCTCGCCGGTCGGTGCGATCGATCCGATGGCAAGCGCACGCGCCTGCGCCAACGTGACCACCGAACTGTCGGCAAAGCGAAACTGCGAGACGACGTCGCCAGCCATGCCGTCGTCGAGCCACAACTCGCTGCCGTCGGCAAGGCGCGCGACGAGGTCCTCGCCGTCGTCGCCGTGCTGCGCACGGTGAAACGTGACCGAACCCGCGGTCACGCCGGCACCGAAGGTGACGACGTTGACACCGGCGGTGTCGCTGATCCGATCCTTGCCTGCGGCTGCGGCAAAGCGGTACACGTCGTCGCCAGCGCCCCCGGCGAGGACATCGTTGCCCGTGCCGCCATCGAGCGTGTCGTTGCCCGCACCACCCATCAGGACGTCGGCATCGTCGTGGCCTTCGAGCAGGTCGGCATCCCCCTCCCCGAAGAGCCGATCGGCGCCCGAGCCGCCCCGCAGCGCATCGTTGCCGGCACCGCCTTCGAGCCAATCGACCTCAGCGTTGCCGGCGAGTGCATCGGCGCCGGCTCCGCCGACGAGGTGATCACGTGCCGCAGCCCCCGTCAGGACATCGTCGCCCGCGCCGCCTTCGAGTTCCGCGGTCATCGACCCGCCGGTGAGCGTATCGCGGCCCGCGCCGCCGGCGAGGTGACGGTGGTCGACATCCGCCGTCAGGTTGAGCGCCGTGGCGTAGCGGGAACCGAGGAGCTCCGCCATCGAAATCGTCCGGCCATCGTCGAACTCGATCCTCGTGTCCCCGGCGCGCACCGCGTCTTCGATGACCGTCGTGGCACCGCCACCGAAGCCGAGAATGTAGGAGTACGCGTCGGCCGACCCGGCACCGCCGCGGGTGATCGTGAAGCTCGCCTCCGTGATCCCGGGACCAAAGCGCAGCGTGCCGATGCCGCCGCCGTCACGAATGCGATCCTGACCCAGGCCATCGATCAGGAAGACGTCATCGCCCGCTCCACCGAGCAAGAGATCGTTGCCGCTCCCACCCTCGAGGCGGTCGTCGCCTTCGCCGGCGTCGAGCGTATCGTCGCCCGCGCCGCCATGTAGGGCATCGTTGCCGGCGTCGCCGGCGAGCGCATCGGCGCCACTCCCGCCTTCAACGACGTCACTCCCGGCGCCACCGGCGAGAACGTCGTCGCCATCGCCACCCATGAGGTGATCGCGCCCATCGTCACCGTGGACCACGTCGTTGCCGGCGCCACCAACGAGGGTGTCTTCCCCTTCAGCGCCGCCGAGCGTGTCGTCGTCGGCGCCGCCGTCCAGCCGATCGTCACCGGCGCCGCCGGTCAACGTGTCAGCGCCCTCGCCACCGGCGAGCGCATCATCGCCGTCGTTGCCCGCGAGCGTATCGTCGCCGCCACCACCGCTCAGATCGTCGCGCGCGTACGCACCTGCAAGCGCGTCGTTGCCAAGTCCACCGTCGGCGACCACCGCGCCGCCCAGGCCCTCGATACGATCGGCACCATCGCCGCCGATGGCGGTGACCGATGGCAGCGTGACCGGAACATAGGCCAGGGGGTTGTTGGCCCAGACGCGCTTCTGGCTGTACTGCCCGGTCACGTAGGCCTCGCTCCCGGTCGGCGGCGTGAGCGAGAGGGTGGTGCCGTTCGTGTTGAGCGCGGAATGCGTTGCGAGCTTGGCGAGGAGCTCCCATTCGGTGACGACGTGCCCGTCGGCGAGTTGGATCGCCGGTGCGTTGGCGCCGCCGAAGCCGTTGGCGATCACCGCGAGCACCTGGTCGCCCCGGGTGATGACAAGATGCGACGTCCCGCCCGTCTCGTCCTGGCCCATCCAGAAGTCGATCTCTTCGATCTTCACCTCGTCTTCGAGTTCGACGACGTTCTGGCCTTCGCTGTCGCTGATGAACACCTTCTGCGCGAATGCCGGAACGATGTAGCGATCGTTCCCCGCGCCACCCTGCAGCAGGCTCGTGCCGACGCCCGCAACGAGCGTGTCGTCACCGGCATCGCCACGAAGAAAGTCGGTACCCGCACCGGCGATCAGCGCGTCGTGGCCCTCGCCGCCGCTCAAGATATCGTCGCCATCGCCCGCATCGAGCTGGTCGTCACCGGCGTCACCCCAAAGCGCGTCGCTGCCGATGTTCCCCGCGAGGATGTCGTCGTCGTCGCCACCCGTGAGTTGATCGGCGCCGGCGCCGCCTTCGATCGTGTCGGCATCGTCCTGCCCCCACAACGCGTCGTGGCCGTCGCCACCGCGCAGGTCATCACGCCCAGCTCCGCCTGCCAGCCGATCGTCATCCTCGTCGCCGAAAGCGACGTCATCGCCCATGCCGCCGTCGACGGTGTCGGCACCGGCGCCCGCGCTGATGGCATCGTCGTCGCTTCCGCCCTCGATGCGGTCGCTGCCGCTCGCACCGAAGATGACATCCGAGCCGGCGTCGCCCAGGATGACGTCATCACCCTCGCCGCCGTCGAGAAAATCGTCGCCGCCATAGCCGCGCAACGCGTCGTTCCCGGCTCCGCCGTCGAGGTCGTCGTTGCCGTGCAACGCGACCGGCGTAATGTCGGAGTCACCGAAGAGGCGATCGTCGCCGGCATCACCCTGGATCGTGTCGGCGGCCGCATCGCCGACCAGCGTGTCATCGCCGTTGCCACCGGCGATGTGGTCGTCACCGTCATCGGCAGCGGTCGGGCTCAGCCCCGCCACGGCGAGGTCGTTGTTGCCGTGGATGACGTCGGCTCCGTCGTCGCCGAGCAGGACATCGTTGCCGCCGTCGCCAAAGAGGCGATCGTCGCCGGCGCCCCCGTCGATCTCATCGTTGCCGACGGGCGTCGCCGTATCCGATCCCACCACAAGGCCGTAATCGTCGCCGGCAATGCGGTCGTTGCCGGCGTTGCCGAAGAGCGTGTCGTCATCGTCGCCCCCGGCGATCGTGTCGTCACCGTCGTCTCCCCACGCCACGTCGTTGCCGATTTCACCGTAGACCGCGTCGTCCCCGGATCCGCCGTGGATCTCGTCGGCTGCGCCGACGTCGCCTGCGTAGCCATGCACGATGACGCTCGAGTACCACGCATCGAATGGGCCGCCGTTTCCCGCGCCAGGCTCGACGTAGACCGTCGTGAGGTCGGCGGGCTCGTAGTCGTCGTCGCCGTTGATGACGTCGTGACCGGCCCCACCGACGAGGAGATCGTGGCCGCCGCCACCGAACAGGAGATCGTTGCCGGACGCACCCACGACCGTGTCGTCAGCGAGCCCGCCGCGCAGCCACTCGCTCGTCGTCACGACGAAGCGCGTCGGCGCAACGCCACTCGTCGGCGCATTGGCCGACGTCGCGATGACGTCGCGCAACTGCGCCTCGGTCAATTCGGCGTCGGCGAAGATCGCATCCTTGCCAGCGTCGCCCGACAAGACGTCGACCCCGGCGGCCCCTTCCACGACGTCGTCACCGGCACCCCCGGAGGCCTCGTCACGCCCCGCAAGCGCGCGCACCCGCTCGTTTGCCGGCGTGCCGGTGATCGGCTTGCGACCCGCGGTCGCGTCGCGATGGTCGTCGCCCGTCGTGCCGGAGACGACCGATGCAACGATCGGGGCATCGGGGAGATCGTCGACCTCGTCGGTGAGCACGATCGACAGATCGCCGTTCCTGAAATCGCGGACGATCGTCTTGCCAGCGACGGAATCGACGACGAGATCGCCGTGCCCTTGCGCATTCGGAGTGAACGCGAAGCGGATCGGCTGCGCGCGGAAGGTCCCGCGCCAGACCCCCGCACCGTCGGGGTCGCCACCCGTGATGCGATCGGCGCCGACGCGCAACTCACCCTTGCCATCCTCGTCGTCGATCGTGTCGAGCCCTTCGTTGGGAGCGAGGATGTAGGAGTCCACACCCGCTCCACCAAGCAACACGTCGCTTCCGGAGCCCCCGACGAGGATGTCATTGCCCTCATTCCCGGACAGGACGTCGCGACCCTCGCCACCCCGCAGGACATCGCCATCGAAGCCGCCAGTGATCACATCGAGACCGTCGTCGCCATCGATCTCGTCCTGACCGGATCCTCCGTGCAAGACGTCGTCATGCTCGCCGCCGTGCAGCCGATCGTTTCCTGCTCCACCATGGATCTCATCGTGGTCCCGATCGCCACCAATCGCATCGTCTCCCGGCCCACCTTCGATGCGATCGTCGCCGATGCCCCCCTCGATGACATCGTCGCCACCCATGCCGTAGATGCGATCCCCGTACACGTCGCCCTGGAGTACCTCTCCCGCGTCGGAGCCGAACAGGATCCGCGCGAGCGAGGTTTCCGGCGTGCCTTGCGGTCTGGGTGCGACGGCAACGCCAAGTCGCCGGTCCTCGTACGCCCAGAGCCGGCCCTCGGCCCGTCCCGCGATGTGCGGCGAATCGGCGAGATTGGCGGCAGTGAGCGCACTCAAGAACTGCCGTCGATCCGTGTACCAACTCGTCGAGAAGGTGAGGTCATCGTCGGCCGCGTGCTCGCGCGCCACGCGATCGGCTTGCCACGCCTCGTACGTCTGCTTCCAGTTTGACGTCAAGACATCGTGGAGACGGGTGCCGGCGCCTTCGATGCCGCCGCGGGGGCTGACGACGAACGGCGACAACTCGTGCAGCGCGATGAATCGCGAGAACTCGGTCATGCTCGCCGCCGACGTAACACTCTCCGACGATTCGATGGCGAGCCCTCCCTCCAGACTCTCGAAGGGCGGCGAGGCCAGGAGTTCGATGACATTGGTGTGGAGCGCGGTCCGCTCGGGTCCGGTTGCGGCGTCCGCGGCAGGTGTACGCGATTGCCCAGGGCCCAGCAGCGTGCCTCGCAGCGCATCGAGGAGGGTTTCCAGGGACGCCTTCTGCGTCGCTGCGCTGGCCTCGGCAATCCTGCGCAGATGCGAAAGGTCTGCCGACGGGTCCAGCTTTGCAAATGCGCGCAGCACGGCAAGGCTGTCCGTCAGCTTGTACATCGAGTGATTGTCGAGCGCGAAGGACTCCTCGTTGTACGTCGGAATTCTCAATCCAGGCTGTAGGAACGTCACGGCATTCGTCGTCAGGTTCGGGCCATTGACGGCATAGAAGTTGTCCATCTCACGCACACTGGGGATGGACAGGCCTTGACCGACGATTCCGGCGAGCTCGTCGAGCGGGCCGGCAAACAACGACGAAAAGCGGTACCGGCCGCCTGCAGTAACCGAGTGGAGACCCGCACCATTGAACGTCGACGTGTGCGAAATCTGCGAGGGAACGAGACTCGCGAGAATCATGGCGAGATGCCCTCCCAGCGAGTGCCCGACGTTTCGCAGCTTGCCCGCAGCCGCGGCACTGCGCACGACGTCGGCAGCCACCCCATGTGCCACTGTCGTTGCGCCCGGCTTGAACGTCGCGTCCGACAATATGGACGCTACCTCGATCGCCGTGAAGCTCTCACCCGCCGGCAGCGTCACATCACGCCACCAGTTCAGCATCGCGGCGACCTGGCTTCGCGCCACCCCGGACAGTAGCGCCAGATCGCCGTCCGCCACTCCGAGATCACGCGCTGACTCCGTCCCCCTGTGGGCGACGTAGACGGTCCCATCCATCTTGTCCTTGAAGATGGTCGCCTGGTAGTCGGATCCCGCGTCATCGCACACTGCCACGACTTCGAAGCGCTTTCCGACGGCCTTGGCCAATACTTCAGGAAATCGAGTTACGGCTTCCGTCTCCAGCGTTCCGTCCGTCAGCCCTGACGTCAAGGTCTCGACGTAAGCGAGATCGGCCAATAGTGCGTCGTAGAACGCCTGCGGGATCGAGTTCATCGGGAACCCCACTGAATGCCTTCACCGAGTGCCTGCTAGAAGGTGATGGTTTCCGCGGAACGTGGCCATTGCCCCGGCGAGACACATGTCAGGCCGGAAAGAATGCCCGTCCCGAGGCTGCGACGAATCCATCCGCCGCTCGACCATAACCGGACCTCCGTGAGCACGAGCGAGTTCGATGGCTCGTAATGGATCGTTGTCTCGGTCCTCTTGATCACCACCGGGAATGTCAGGACCCGAGTCTCCTTTCGCTGCCAGACGAACACACGCTCCCACCAATCGCTCACCCTCGCTCGAATCTCGTCGAATTCCTGCTTATTGTTCCAGCGTCGAGTACCGTTCTCATCGAAGAAGGCGCCGGCTCCGAGGTGCACCGGTCCGAAGAACTTCTTCTCCGGCAAGCGCGCACACTCCGCGTCGAAGATCCTCCCGCCGATGATCTCGTCTGCAATCGGACCGACGAACCACACGATCCAGAACACCGGTATCAGCGACCACCGCAGCAAGGGCCTTTGAACTCGCCTGACCACGAGGCTGCCGCATACGTTCCAGCCAATCACGCACCAGATCCCAAAGACGATGAGGATCATGAGTGCAATCATGGTGGTCTCCGGTTTCGCGAGGTGGCAGTCAAGGGCGGCAATTCACGGCACCAGGATCAACGCGTCACCGGCGCACCCCGCAGCAACGCTGCGGCGGCCCCACTGCCTTCCGACCACTTCAGGTCGGGCACGGTCGGCATCGAGAGAAGCAACGCGGTCTCGTTGCCCACGTCGTCGCCGGCGTCGTCGGCAGCCAGTGCGTCGGCGTAGTCGTGCGCGGTGACAGCGTTCATCCCCTCAAACGGGGTGTAGTCCACGCTCGCAGTGACGTCTGGGGCATCGAGCACGCCGCTGAACGCGCGGATCGCGCTTTCGACGTGCGTCGGCTCGACGGTGCCGAGGGCCGCGGAGTCGGCACCGAAGATGGCGGCAAAGGCGCTCATCCAGGAAGCGTCGACGTCCTCCGGACCACCTGCCACCACCTCGGCGGAGGCGGCGGGCGTCGCGTCGGCGGGCGAGTCGACTTCCGCCTCGAACGCTTCACTGCCGACGCTCGTCGACTCGGGCAGGATTGGGTTCGCGTCGGCGGCGACGAGCGCCGCGCCGCCCGCGCCATTCGTCGTGCCGAGGCCCTCGGCCGCACCCACGGGCGCCACGTCGCCCCAGGCAATGGCGGAGTTCATGTCTGCCTCGGCGGACGCTGCATCGGCATCGCCTGCTTCCCCAGACTCCACATCGGCCTCGAAATCCGCCTCCGAGAGGACGGGCACCTCGGGGCCGGTGATTGCCACCGCGTCGTTGTTCGAATCGAGGTTCGTGTTCGCGGTCGACGTGCCGGCAAGCGTAATCCCCAGATCGCCGTTTTTCCAGTCCTCCACGGTGATGACGTTGACCGGCGTCGTGCCATGCGCGTCGCCATCACGCAACGCCGTGATCGTCAGCGTCCCCGGCACGGCGATCTCGCCCTCGAACGAGAACTCGAGCCGTCCGTCCGCAGAGACCCACGTGCCGGTCCCGCTCGCGTTCATCGCGCCGTCGATCCGCACGCCGTCGAGCTCGATGCTGCCCTTGCCGTCGGCATCGATGATCGTGTCACGGCCGTCACCCGCGTCGATCACGTAGGTCTCGGTCCCGACGCCACCTTCGAGCCGATCATCGCCGCGACCGCCGACGAGCAGATCGTCACCGCTGCCGCCAGTGAGGCGATCATCCCCGCGACCGCCGTCGAGTTCGTCCGCACCCTGATCGCCGGTGAGCTCGTCGTCGCCCGCGCCACCGAGGACGAGATCGTCACCGCGCCCGCCCTCCAGATGATCACCGCCGCCCGCCCCGCGCAGGATGTCGTGGCCCGCGCCGCCGTACATGCGATCGGAGCCACCGACGCCCGCGAGAAGTTCGTCGCCGGCATGGCCGAAGACGACCTGATTCTTCCCGGCGTCCGGCTTGCCCGTGACAAGCTCGAAGGTCGACGGGGCGCCATCGGGGCCCGGCGACGCGCGATCGATGAACGTCCAGTCCTCGTTGCCGACGATCACCCGCTCGCTGGCATCGGACTCCTGCCACGCGAGGAGCTTGCCGCGATCGGCAAGCCAGGCGTCGGAGACGAGCGCCTCACCGGTATCGGGATCGAAGCGATCGAGTGCGCCTTCTGCATTGGCCGCCGCATGCAGTGCACGGTTGCCGATCAGCGCGAACGGCTGCCTCGCGGCAAGCGCCTGGCGATAGCCGATGTCGGTTGCTGCAAGTGCCGCAAGCTCGGTGCCCGTCATCCCGTGCAGATCGACGAGGCGCGCGCGGTGTCCGGGCGCTGCGACGAAGGCGTCGAGCGACGCCTCACTGGCCCCGGCATCGCCCAGCAGAGCGGCACCCAGGTATTGCCGCATCGCGGTGCCACGCATCGCGTCGTCGCTGCCCAGGCGCTGCCAGAGCGTCTCGATGGCGCCATCGGTGAGCGTCGGGTCGAGGGCACGAAGCCAGCCGTCGATCCGGGTCCGGAGTGTGACGGGTGTGGCGGCCGGATCGGTGGCGTTGGCAGCGCTCTCGCGAGCGGCCGTGCGCGCATCGATGGGCTCCGGGAAGGCGGTGCCGACGGGTGGTCGCACCGCAGGCGAACCGGACGGCGCCAGGATCGTTCCGGCGGCAAGTCCCGCCTGGGGCTCGTCTGCCGTCATGCCCGACCACACGGCCGTGATGTACGGGATGGGAAGGCCCTTGCTGCCGGTCTCGTTTGCCATGGCGAATCCTCTCCGGTCGCGCGTGCCCCGTTCGGCCCCGGCGAGCGGTGTGACGACGAGGAGGCCGGACGGAGGGCCCGCTGGCGATCAGGATGCACGAGCGCGTTAGACGACGCACTCATCCGTACGGACGACTTGCCAGGGAGAAGGCGCTGCGCCTGATGCGCAATGGCCGGCGGCGCGATACCGGCAGAAATGACAGGTTGGCGCTACAGCACGAGGATGTGCACGCGGTACGGCCCGTGCGCGCCGAGCACGATCGTTTGCTCGATGTCGCCGGTACGCGAGGGTCCGGAGATGAGGTTGAGCGCGCGCGGCATGGTGCGACGCTCGGCCCGGACGAGCGCAAACGCCTCCTCCATTCCGGAGACGATGCGATCGGCACGCAGCACCGCCACGTGCGTGTTGGGAAGCAGCGCCGATGCCGTGGGCGTGTCGGCGCCGCTCACGAGAACGAGCGTGCCCGTCTCGGCGATGGCGCAGTACGCGCCGGTGATGGCGAGCTTGTCGTTGCCGATCGTCGGACGCGCCTCGATCGCAAGGCCCGCTGCAGCCCAGTCGAGTGCGGCGAACTCCGGCCAGCACACGCCGCTCGTGGCGCGTTGACTCGCGAGCGCCGGCGGCAACTGCAAGCTCCCGAGATAATGCGCGACGCGCGCGGGCACCTCGTCGAACGTGGCGATGCGCTCGACAGTGCTCGCCATGTCGCGTGCGCGATGGATGAACCGCTCGACGAGGTCCGGCGGCATCGTCGGTCGCGGACCCTGCTCGTGCGCCGCGATATACGCCTCGGCTCGCGCGCGCGCTTCGGCGTCGGATCCATTGCGTCCCAGCGCCTTGCGCACCCGCGCGAGAATCGCATCGCGCGATGCCTTGTTGTCCTCGATGAATTGCGTCAAGCGCGCTGACCCCTGCGCACGAAATCGGCGAGACGGGCGACACCGTCCTCGATCGCGGCGGTGGATGCTGCATACGAGAAGCGGATGTGCTGCCCGTCGCCCGGCACGCGGCGTCCGAAGTGCGTGTCCGCGAGGACCGCGACGCCGGCCTCGTGCAGGAGCCGGCGGCGAAACTCCTCCGAATCGGCGCAACCCGTACGACGACACGCTTCGGTCACGTTGGGCCATGCGTAGAACGCACCCCCCGGCGCGGCGCAGGTGATGCCGGGAACGTCGTTGAGCAGGCGCACGATGCGATCGCGCCGCTCGCGAAACGTTGCGTGCATCGCCGCGGCGGCATCCTGCGGACCCGAGATCGCTGCGAGCGCCGCCCACTGCGATATCTGCGAGGCGCACGACTCGGTGTTGGTGATCCAGCGCGTGAACACCGGCGCGAGCGCACGATTGGCGGCATAGCCGATGCGCCAGCCAGTCATCGCCCACGTCTTCGACGCGCCGTCGCTGATCACGGTGCGCTCGAGCATGCCCGGTCGCGTGGCAATCGACGCGAACGTTCCCTCGTACACCAGCCGCGAATAGATCTCGTCGGCAAACACCCACACCTGCGGGTGCCGGCGCAAAACGTCGGCAATCGCATCGAGATCGCCCGGCGCCAGGATCCCGCCGGTGGGATTCTGTGGCGTGTTGAGGATGATGAGTCGTGTCTTGGCCGTGATCTTTGCTTCGAGCTCGGCGGGGTCGAAGGCGAAGTGACGTGTCTCGCGCAGGTAGATGGGTACCGGCACCGCGCCGTTGGCGAGGATCTGCGACTCGTAGATCGGAAAGCCCGGCACCGGGTAGATGACCTCGTCGCCGACGCCGTAGTCGGTCACCGAGGCGATCGTGTACGCGATGAAGGGCTTCGCGCCGGCGCCGACGACGACGTCGCCGGATGCGATGTCGAGGCCGCGGCGCTGCCCCATGTCCTGCGCGATCGCGGCCCGCAACTCGTCGATCCCCGCACTCGGCGTGTAGCCGTGCTTGCCGCTCCGGATCGCCTCGATCGCGGCGTCCTGCACGTGGCCGGGTGTCGGAAAGTCGGGCTGCCCGATGCAAAACGAGACGATGTCCTTGCCCGCTCGTTGCAGCGCGTTGACTTCGGCGAGAACGACGAAGGCGTTCTCGGTGCCGAGGGACTCGGCGCGCCGCGACAACCGCGGAAGCGCGAGATTGGCGCCGTGCGGGCCATTCATGAGCGGACTCCATTGCCGGTGCGCTCGGCGTACAGATCACGGAACGTGCGGCCGGCGGGCGCCGGCATGTCGCGTCCATTGCTCCAACCCGTCGCGAACGGGAGCTTGCGAATCATCCCGCGCGCGTCGGCACGCTTGCGCAGGAAGCGCACGCCCTGCCGCGAAGCCCACGCGTAGAGCCTGGGGCGCAGCGCAACCCATGCCCACATGCGCAGCGCCGCACGCTCGTGCCAGGGTCGCAGGTCTTCCGTGTACTCGTGCTCGCGAAGCTTGCGCAGGAGCTCCGGCAACGGGATCCGAACGGGGCACACCGTGGCGCAGGCATTGCACAGCGTCGAGGCCTGCGGCAGATCGGGCGCATTCTCGAGACCGACGTACATCGGCGTCAATACCGAACCGATCGGCCCCGGATACACCCAGCCATACGCGTGCCCGCCGACGTGCTGATACACCGGGCAATGATTCATGCACGCGCCGCAGCGGATGCAGCGCAGCGCCTCCTTGACGTCGCTCGCGAGCACGTCGCTGCGGCCGCTGTCGACGAGGACGAAATACATGTGCTCGACACCGTGGAACTCGCCCTCCCCCTTCGTCCCGGTGAGGATGTCGACGTAGTTGCTGATCGACTGGCCGGTGGCCGAGCGCGGCAACAGGCGCATCAGCGTGGCGACGTCCTCGAGCGTGGGCACCACCTTCTCGATGCCCGAGATCGCCACGTGCACCTTCGGCAGCGTCGTGCCGAGGGTCGCGTTGCCTTCGTTGGTCACGAGGACCACCGACCCGGTCTCGGCAACGAAGAAGTTGCCGCCCGAGATCCCCATGTCCGCGGTGAGGTAGTGCTCGCGCAACACCGCACGCGCCTCGAGCGTGAGGTCCTCGATCGCATCCTTGTGCGGCGTGCCGTGCTTGCGGGCGAAGAGGTCGGCGACCTCGTCCTTGCTCTTGTGCAGCGCGGGCCCGATGAGATGCGACGGCGGCTCGTAATTGTTGATCTGCAGGATGTACTCACCGAGATCGGTCTCGACCACGGCCATCCCGGCGCCCTCGATCGCGTGATCGAGGGCGGACTCCTCCGACACCATCGACTTCGACTTGATGATCTTGCGCACGCCGTGGCGGGCGGCGATGTCGAGCACGAGCTTGTTCGCCTCGGCGGGTGTCTGGGCGAAGAGCACGGTCGCGCCGCGCGCGGTCGCCGCTTCCTCGAACCGCGCGAGCCAGACGTCGAGGTCGTCGAGCGAGCGCTGGCGGATGTCGCGACCGGCGTCACGCGTGCCCTCGAAATCATCGAGCTCGACGATCGCGGCCTTGCGCGCCCCGACGAACTTCGTCTTGAACTTGACGAGATTCTTCTGGAGCTGCGCGTCGGTGAGACCGTCGTGCGCGCGCGCCTTGAAGTGTATCGAGGCAACCTGCATCAATCCTCCGTGGACCCGGACAACACCTCGGCCACGTGCAGCACGCGCGTGGTGTTGTCACCGTGGCGGCGCAGGCGGCCTTCGATGTTCAGCATGCAACCCAGGTCGCCGAGGACGACGGTGCCGGCGCCGCTGTCGCTGATGTTCCAGCACTTGCTGTCGACCATCGCGGTCGAGATCTCGCCGTACTTGAGCGAGAACGTGCCGCCAAAGCCGCAACAGGTCTCGGCGTCGTTCATCTCGCGCAGCGTCACGCCGGGCATCGTCGCCAGCAACTTGCGCGGCTGCGTCTTCACGCCCATCTCGCGCAGGCCGGCGCACGAGTCGTGGTACGTGATGGTGCCGGTGAAGGTCCCCGGGACGCTGGGGAGCTTGAGCACGCGGACGAGGAAATCGGTGAGCTCGTAGCTGCGCGCGGCGAGCGCCTCGGCTCGGGCCAGCAAGGCCGCATCGTCCTTGCACAGCTCGGCGTAGTGCTTGCGGATCATGCCGCTGCACGAGCCGGACGGCGCGACGAGATAGTCGCAGCCCTCGAATTCGGCGACGAGCTTGCGGGCGAGCGCCAGCGCATCCGCGCGGTCGCCGGAGTTGTACGCCGGCTGACCGCAGCACGTCTGCGTGGGTGGAACGTAGACTTCGGCACCCCCCGCCTCGAGCAGTTTGATCGCCGCGAAACCGATGCGCGGACGCATCAGATCGACGAGACAGGTCACCAGAAATCCTACGCGCATGATGGACCGCCGATGGGATGGTCGATCTTAGCACGCGCTGCCGGCGCAATGCTCGCGCCCGGCGGGCGACGACGCGCAGGCCCCTTGGCCGTGGCAGTGGCACGACGCGACAGCGGCGTTGCCACTGCGGGTGGCGTCTGCCCGACGCTATCGGCGGCGCCGGGCGATCAGTAGTACTGCGAACTGGCCAGCGCGATCGCGCACAAGCCCATGAGACTCTGCGGCAGAATCCCCAGCACCAGCAGGGCAACGCCGTTGACCGACAGCAGAGCGTGGGTATCGCGACGGACCACGATCGGCGCCCGCTCGATGGGCTCGTCGAAGTACATGTACTTGACGACGCGCAGGTAATAGAAGCAGCCGACGAGTGCCGCCACCACGCCGAGCACTGCGAGCCAGACGAAGTCCGCCTTGATCGCCGCCTGCAGCACGAGAATCTTGGCGTAGACGCCAACGGTCGGCGGCACGCCGGCGAGCGAGAACATCGCGAGCAGCATGACGAATGCCCACCACGGCGAGCGCGCGTTCAGGCCCTTGAAGTCCTCGAGGCGATCCGATTCGAAGCCCTTGCGCGAGAGGACGAGGATGACGCCCCAGGCCGTGAGTGTGGCGAGCACGTACGCCGCCATGTAGAACATCGCCGAGGCGTAGCCCGTCGAGTCGGCCGCAAGGAAGCCCATGAGCACGTAGCCCATGTTGGCGATCGTGGAATACGCCAGCATGCGCTTGATGTTCGTCTGCGCGATCGCTACCACGTGGCCGATGACCATCGACAGCGCCGAGAGAACGACGAGCATCCCCTGCCAGTGCTCGCCCGTGCCGATGAGCGCGCCCGCGAGCAGGCGCAGCAGCATCGCATACGCGGCGAACTCCGGCGCGGTATTGATGAAGAGCGTCATCGCGGTAGGCGCCCCCTGGTACACGTCGGGAGCCCACATGTGGTAGGGGACGGCGCCCAGCTTGAAGGCGATCGCCGAGACGACGAAGACCAGGCCGAACACGAGCAGGAGCGGATTGTCGTTGCTCGCGAGAATCGCCTGCATCACCTCGTCGATCTGCAGCGTTCCCGTCGCGCCGTAGATCATCGACATCCCGTACAAGAGGAAGCCCGACGCGAGCGCCCCCAGGACGAAGTACTTCATCGCCGCCTCCGACGCGACCCGCAGATCACGCTGAATCGCCACCAGCGCGTACAGCGACAGCGACATGAGCTCGAGGCCGAGGTAGAGCGTGAGGAAGCTGTTCGCGGTGATGAGGAGCTGCATCCCGAGCAGCGAGAAGATCATCAGCGCGAAGGTCTCGCCGCGAAAGAGACCCCGGGCGGCGAAGTAGCTGCGCGAATAGAAGAGCGCGAGCGACACCGCGATGAAGCTGAAGAAGCGCAGGACGTCGGACACGAAGTCGTCCACGACCATGCCGTTGAACACGATCCCGGCGTCGCTGTTCCATGTACGCAGGGTGACGCAGGCGGCGACGAGGAGGGTGAACTGCGCGAGCCAATAGCTCACGTGCCGTCGCTCATCGGTCAGCCACGCGTCGACGAGCAGCACGAGGCAGGCGCCGGTGAGGACGACGATCTCGGGCAACACGGCGAGGAAGTCGACGGTCATCGTGGTTCTTCTTCTACAGTTTGCTGCGCGCCACCTGCCCCAGCAGGTCGATCACGGAGACGTGCATCACGTCGATGAAGGGCTTGGGCCACACGCCCACCAGCAGCACGAGGCCTGCCAGCGTGCCGAGGAGCCAGAACTCGCGGCGCGACACGTCGGTGAGCGCGGCGACACGCGGGTTGGCGATATCGCCGTAGATCACCCGCTTGTACATCCACAGCGTATACGCCGCGCCGAGAATCAACTGCGTCGCCGTGAGCACGCCGATCCAGAAATTGAACTTGACCGCGGCGAGGATCACGAGCCACTCGCCCACGAACCCCGACGTGCCGGGCAGCCCGGCGTTGGCCATGCTGAAGAGCATCACGAATGCCGCGAGCTTGGGCATGCTGTTGGCAACACCGCCAAAGTCGGCGATGAGGTGGGTGTGCATGCGATCGTAGAGCACGCCGACCCACAAGAACATCGCCGCGGAAACGAGGCCGTGCGAGAGCATCTGGATGAGCGCCCCTTCCGCACCGGTCACGCTGAAGAAGAACAGGCCCAGCGTGACGAAGCCCATGTGCGAGATCGACGAGTACGCGATCAGCCGCTTCATGTCGGCCTGGATGAGCGCGACCAGGCCGATGTAGATGATCGCGATGAGCGACAGGACGATCATCATGCCGGAGAGCTCGCGGCTCGCGTCCGGCAGGATCGGCAGCACGAAGCGGGCGAAGCCGTACGCCCCGATCTTCAGCGTGATCGCGGCCAGCACCACCGAGCCGCCCGTCGGCGCCTCGGGGTGCGCGTCCGGCAACCAGGTGTGCACGGGCCACATCGGCACCTTCACCGCGAACGCCGCAAAGAACGCCACGAAGATGAGGATCTGGGTGCGCAGCGACAGCGGCAGCTCCATCCAGTCCTGGATCGCGAAGCTGCCCGACTTGTTGTACAGGTAGATGAACGCCACGAGCATCAACAGCGAGCCCATGAGCGTGTAGAGGAAGAACTTGATCGCCGCGTAGACGCGGTTCTCGCCGCCCCACACCCCGATGATGATGTACATCGGGATCAGCATCGCCTCGAAGAAGACGTAGAAGAGGATCCCGTCGAGCGCGGCGAACGTCCCGTTCAGGAATCCGGACATCAGGAGGAACGCGGCCATGTACTGCGCGACGCGGACCTTGATCGCCTCCCAGCCCGCCCAGATCACGAGCAGCGTGATGAGGCTGTTGAGGATCACGAACAGCACGGAGATGCCGTCGACGCCGAGGTGGTAATAGATGTCGAAGTACGGGATCCACTCGGTCCTCTCGACGAACTGCATCGCGGAGGTCGTGGTGTCGAAGCGGGTGAACAGCGGGATCGTGACGACGAATCCCGCGAGCGCGCCGACGAGCGCGACCCAGCGCGCCTTGCCGGCGTCGCGGTCGCGCGTGAGGCCCAAGACCGCGATCCCGGCGACGATCGGAACCCAGATGGCGAGCGACAGGTACGGCGTCATCGGATCACCCACCAGGTAAGGAGGGCGAAGAGCCCGATGATCATGGTGAAGGCGTAGTGGTAGACGTAACCCGACTGGAGCGGCCGCAGCAGGCGGCCGCACCATGCGATGAATGCGGCCGAGCCGTTGACGATGCCCTCGATGATCCTGCGGTCGCCGACGTTGGAGAAGAGCCCGCCGATCGCGCGGAAGCCGCCGGCGAAGAACCAGTCGTTGAAGCGGTCGACGTAGTAGTTGTTGAGGAGGAACGCGTACAACCCACCTGCCGCCCGGGCGAGGCGGGCCGGCAACGCGATGTTCACGAGGTAGAGGTACGCGGCAGCGGCAATGCCGGCCAGCGCGAGCCAGAACGACGGCGCCTGCATGCCGTGGACGAGGAACGCGGCGGCACCGTGCCAGCCCGCCTTGAGCTCACCCAGGACGTCGTGCGCCGGCAGCACGAAGATCGACTTCCCGAAGTAGTCGCCGAAGGCCATCGGCCCGATCGCGACCCACCCCGCGAGAATCGACGGGATCGCGAGGAGCACGAGCGGCACGGTGACCACCCACGGACTCTCCTTGGGTTCGATCGCATGCTCCGCGCCGTGTCCGTCGTCATGCGCGCCGCCCGCGGCCTCGGTCGTCGCATCCTCGTGCTCCTGATCGTGGTGCACCGCGGTGCGGAAGCGCTCGCTGCCGTGGAACGTCATGAACATGAGGCGGAACGTGTAGAACGCGGTGACGAACGCACCCAGGAGCACGCAGGCGTACGCGTAGGCGTGGCCGGGAATGTGCGAGTCGCGCGCGGCCTCGATGATGACGTCCTTCGAGAAGAAGCCCGCGAACGGCGGCATGCCGCACAGCGCGAGGCTGCCGATCAGCATCGTCCAGTAGGTGATCGGCATGTACTTGCGCAGGCCACCCATGTTGCGCATGTCCTGGTCGTGATGGAGCGCGATGATGACCGAGCCCGCGCCGAGGAAGAGCAGCGCCTTGAAGAACGCGTGCGTCATCAGATGGAACATCGCCCCGGCGTACGCGGAGACGCCGAGTGCCACCGTCATGTAGCCGAGCTGCGAGAGTGTCGAGTAGGCCACGACCCGCTTGATGTCGAACTGCACCATGCCGAGAATGCCGAGGAACAGCGCACCCGTGGCCCCGATCACGGTGACGACGGCGAGCGCCGTCGTGGAATGCTCGAAGAGCGGGCTCATGCGCGCCACCATGAAGATGCCGGCGGTGACCATCGTCGCGGCGTGGATCAGCGCCGAAATCGGGGTCGGGCCCTCCATCGAATCGGGCAGCCACACGTGCAGCGGCACCTGCGCGCTCTTGCCCATGGCGCCGACGAAAAGGCAGATGCACGTCACGGTGAGGAGCGACCACGGCGCGATGCCCCAGACGTCGATGGTGGTCGCGGCCGCCGCCGGCGCCTTGGCGAACACCTCGGCGTAGTCGATCGATCCGAAATAGGCGAGGACGAGGCCGATGCCGACGATGAAGCCGAAATCCCCCACCCGGTTGGCCATGAACGCCTTCAGGTTCGCGTAGATCGCCGTCGGGCGCTTGAACCAGAAGCCGATCAGGAGATAGGACACGAGGCCCACCGCCTCCCAGCCGAAGAAGAGCTGCAGGAAGTTGTTGCTCATGACCAGCATGAGCATCGAGAACGTGAACAGGCAGATGTACGAGAAGAACCGCGCGTAGCCGTCGTCGTCGGCCATGTAGCCGATCGTGTAGACGTGCACCATGAGCGACACGAACGTGACCACGATGAGCATCATCGCGGTGAGCGGATCGATGAGGAAGCCGACGGCCATCCGCACCTCGCCGATCATCGCCCAGACGTAGACGTCGCCGTTGAACGTGTTGCCTGCCATCACGTCGCGGTAGACGACGATCGATGCGACAAACGAGATCGCCACGGCGAGCGTCGTGATCCAGTGCGCCGCCGCCCGCGGGAGCTTGCGCCCCCACAGTCCGACGACGATCGATGCCAAGAGCGGCACCAGCGGGATGGCGAGATAGATCTGCTGCATCGTCATGGCCGCACCCTCGACCGGTCGCAGGCGCAGTTCGCGGCGCGAGCGATGGAGACGACACGTAGGGCAATCGCGGGCAGGATCATCGTCAGCCCTTGAGATCGCCGAGATCGTCGACGTCGATCGTTCCCGCGTTGCGGAACAGCAGCACGAGTATCGCGAGGCCGATCGCCGCCTCGGCGGCGGCCACCGTCAGGATGAAGAACACGAACACCTGGCCTGCCATGTCGTCGAGGTAATGCGAGAAGGCGATGAAATTGAGATTGACGGCGAGCAGCATGAGCTCGATCGCCATCAGGATGATGATGACGTTCTTGCGGTTGAGGAAAATACCCGCCATGCTGATGGCGAACAGGATCGCCCCCAGCACCAGGTAGTGCGCCAGCGTAGGCGCGGTCAACAGCGACACGTCATGCTCCCTGCTCCCGTTGCCTCGGCGGCGTGCGGCAGGTGCCGCCGAAGGTCTTCCCCATCCCGGCTCACCGCAGCGCGGCGCCGGGTCATTCCTTGTTCTCTACCGGCACGTCCACGAGGCGCACCCGCTCGGCGGGACGCACCTTGACCTGCAGGCCCGGATCCTGGTACTTCGAATCGCGCCGACGACGCTGGGCAAGCGCAATCGCGGCGATGATCGCCACCAGAAGTATCACGGCGGCGATCTCGAACGGATAGACGTAGTCGACGTAGAGCAGCTTGCCGAGTTCGCGCGTATTGCTCTCGGAACCGCCCGCGGCGGGCGCCGGGGCGTCACCGGCGCCGCTGCCGATCACGACCAGCGCCATCTCGATCAAGACGAGAATACCGACGATCGTCGCGACCGGAATGTAACTCTTGAAGTCCTTGCGCAACGTGTCGAAGTTGACGTCGAGCATCATGACCACGAAGAGGAAGAGCACCATCACCGCGCCGACGTACACGAGCACGAGCGCGATGGCGAGGAACTCCGCGTGCAGCAGGAGCCAGATCGCCGCCGCCGAGAAGAAGCACAGCACGAGCCACAGCGCAGCGTGGACCGGGTTGCGCGTCGTGACGACCCGCAGCGCCGCGAGGATCAGGATCGCGGAGAAGACGTAGAAGGTGGCGGTCTGGAAGGACACGGCGGTCGGGGTGACGTGGAAGTTGCCGGTGCGGGCGCGTCAGCGATACTTGGCGTCGGCGGTGCGGTCGGCGGCGATCTGCGCCTCGTGGTGGTCACCCACCGCGAGGAGCATCTCCTTGGTGTAGTACAGGTCGCCGCGCTTCTCGCCGTGGTATTCGAGCACGCGCGTCTCGACGATCGAGTCGACCGGGCAGCTCTCCTCGCAGAAGCCGCAGAAGATGCACTTGACGAGATCGATGTCGTACCGCGTCGTGCGCCGCGTGCCGTCGGCGCGCTGCTCGGACTCGATCGTGATCGCGAGTGCCGGACACACGGCCTCGCACAGCTTGCAGGCGATGCAGCGCTCCTCGCCGTTGGGATAGCGGCGCAGCGCGTGCAGGCCGCGAAAGCGCGGACTCTGCGGCGTCTTCTCCTCCGGAAACTGGATCGTGACCTTGCGCGCAAAGAAATAGCGGCCGGTCAGGACCATGCCCTTCAGGAGCTCGATGAGGAGCCAGGTGTCGGACAGTGCCTTGACGCGAGCGAACATCGTTTTCTCCCGTCAGTGGAACAGGTGGGCGAAGCGCGTTTGCATCATCGCGCCGATGAGGACGATCCACACCAGCGTGACCGGGATGAATACCTTCCAGCCCAGGCGCATGATCTGATCGTAGCGGTAGCGCGGGAACGTCGCCCGCACCCAGAGGAAGCACAGCAACACGAACGCCATCTTGGCGGCGAGCCAGACGAAGCCGTCGCCCAGCGGCGCGAAGCCCGCGATCGTGAGGTCGTTCAGGAACGGGAAGGGCGCGAGCCAGCCACCGAGGAACATGGTCGCGGTCATCGCCGCGATCAGGATCATGTTCATGTACTCGGCGAGGAAGAACACCGCGAAGGCGACGCCCGAGTACTCGACGTGGAAGCCGGCGACGATCTCCGACTCGCCTTCGGCCATGTCGAAGGGGTGCCGGTTGGTCTCGGCGAGCCCCGCGACGAAATAGACGATGAAAAGCGGCAGGAGCGGCAGGAAGTACCAGTGCAGGATGCCGCCCTCCTGGCCGCGCACGATCGTGGTGAGGTTGAGGCTGTTGGCGACCATGAGCACGCCGACGAGTGCGAAGCCCATCGCGATCTCGTAGGAGACGATCTGCGCTGCCGAGCGCAACGCGCCGAGGAATGCGTACTTCGAGTTCGACGCCCAGCCGGCGAGGATGATCCCGTACACGCCCACCGACGACAGCGCGAGCACGTAGAGGAGCCCCGCGTCGATCTTCGACAGCACCAGCGTGTCGGTGAACGGGATGACGGCCCAGGCCGCGAGCGCCGGGCCGAGCGAGAGCAACGGCGCGATGAAGAAGAGATAGCGGTTGGCGCCCGACGGCACCACGATCTCCTTGAAGAGGAGCTTCGCGACGTCGGCGAACGGCTGCAGGAGTCCGAGCGGACCGACCCGGTTGGGGCCGATGCGCACCTGCATGTAGCCGATGATCTTGCGCTCGGCAAACGTGAGGTAGGCGACCGCCAGGATCAGCGGAACGGCGATCACGATGATCTTCACGAGCGTCCACACCACGAGCCACGCGGGCCCGAGGAAGGATTGCACCGGAGCGAGGATGTCCATGCCGTTACGCGCGCTCGAGGGTGACGGGACCCGACAAGCCGTCGAGGTGACTGGTCGAGGGGTGCGCGGCGGCGAGGCGCAACACGCCCGGCGGCACCGCGGCATCGGCCGTGGCGGTCAGCACCGCCTCGCCGCCACCCTGGCGCACGCGCACCTCGCCGCCATCCTTGACGCCGAGCGTGGCCAGAAGCGAAGCATGCATGCGCGCCGTCGGCGGCCGCGAATCGACGGTGAGCGCCAGCGGCCGCGAGCGGCGCACGAGCGGATCGGCGAAGTAGATCGGCACGTCGGCCACACGCTCGGCCGGCGTTCCGGGGCCCTGGCCGGCGTCGACCGGAGCGGCCACCGGTGCGGACAGCGCGAGGCGCGTGCCGTTGTCGAGCTTGGCCATGAGGTCGGCGGCACCCGAGGTCACGAGTGCGCGCACGTCGGTGGCCGCCTCGGCATCGAAGCCGGGAAGCTTCAGCAACGTGCCGAGCACGCGCAGCACCTTCCAGCCCGGACGGGTGTCGCCGGCGGGCTTCACCACCCCATGGAAATCCTGGAGGCGGCCTTCGCAGTTCACGAACGAGCCCGCGGTCTCGGTGAACGGCGACACCGGCAACAGCACGTCGGCGTCGTCGAGGCCCTGGGCAAACGGCGTCAGCACCACGGTCAACTCGGCGTTGCGAAACGCCGCACGCGCGGCCTGCGGTCGTGCGAAGTCGTAATCCGCTTCCGCGTGCAGCACGAGGTACGCCTTGCGCGGCTCGGCCAGCATCGCTGCCGCATTCATTCCACCCGCCTGCGGCACGGCACCGGCGAGTTGCGCGCCCACCGAATTTGCCGCTTCGGTGAGAAAGCCCAACGTCGCGCCGGTGATCTGCGCCAGCGCCTGCGCCGCCGCGTGCAACTGCGCGAAATCGGCGTGCTGCACGGCGTAGTTGCCGAGGAAGATCGCTGCCCGCTTGCCCTCGGTGAAGGCCTCGGCGATCGCCTTCTCCGCCACCGTCGGCGCGATGCCGGCGAACGCGGCCGGTGCGGCGACACCGCGAGCGGCGGCGGCCGCGACGACGACGCCCGCGAGCGACGACACGAGTGCCGACGGCGCGACGATCGACTTGTGCGCGACCTTGATGAGCCAGTCGTCGTCGACCGAGTGCAGCATCGACACCACCGTGCCCTTGCGCGCAACCTGGCGCAGGCGCTGGGCCACGAGCGGATGATCCTTGCGCAGGAAACTGCCGACGACGAGCACGCGCTCGAGCGTGCTCACCTCGGCCACCGGCATGCCGAGCCACGGGATGCCGGCCGCGTGCGCGTCCCCACGGAAGTCGCTTTGCCGCAGCCGGCTGTCGATGTTGTCGCTGCCCAGGCCGCGCACGAGGCGCGCGGCAAGCGCGGCCTCCTCGAGGGTGGCGTGCGGGGAAACGAGCGCGCCCAGCGCCGGCGCGCCGTGTCGCGCGACGATGTCGCTCAATCCCTGGACGACGAAGTCGAGCGCGGTCGGCCAATCGACGTCCTGCCACTGCCCGCCTTGCCGAATGCGCGGCGTGCGCAGGCGCTCGGGGCCGTTCAGCGCGTCGTACGAGAAACGATCCTTGTCGGAGATCCAGCACTCGTTGATCGCCTCGTTCTCGAGCGGCAGCACGCGCATCACGCGGTCGCCCTTGACCTGCACGACGAGGTTGCTGCCGAGCGAGTCGTGCGGCGACACCGACTTGCGCCGCGACAGTTCCCACGTGCGCGCGGTGAAGCGGAACGGCTTCGAGGTGAGCGCACCGACCGGACACAGGTCGATCGTGTTGCCGGACAGCTCGGAGTCGATCGTCTTGCCCACGAACGAGACGATCTCGGCGTGCTCGCCGCGATTGATCATCCCGAACTCCATGTAGCCGCCGATCTCCTGGCTGAAGCGAATGCACCGCGTGCACTGGATGCAGCGCGTCATCTCCTCCGCGGAGATGAGCGGTCCGAGATCCTTGTGGAAGACGACGCGTTTCGCCTCGAGGTAGCGCGACGCCGACGCGCCGTACCCCACGGCGAGATCCTGCAACTGGCACTCGCCGCCCTGATCGCAGATCGGGCAATCGAGCGGGTGGTTGATGAGCAGGAACTCCATCACCCCCTTCTGCGCCCCGACGGCGAGTGGCGAGGCGGTGTGCACCTTCATGCCCTCGGTCACCGGGGTCGCGCAGGCGGGCAACGGCTTGGGCGCCTTCTCGACCTCGACGAGGCACATCCGGCAGTTCGCTGCGATCGAGAGCTTCTTGTGATAGCAGAAGTGCGGGATGTAGATGTCGAGCGCGATCGCCGCCTCGATCACCGAGGTGCCCGGGGCGACTTGCGTGGCCTTGCCGTCGATTTCGATGTTCAGCATCTTCGTGGAGCGCTCAGCGTGGTCCGTGTCGGCGACGATCAGACGTACGGGTCGACGAGACAACGCTTGTGCTCGATGTGGTACGCGAACTCGTCGCGGAAATGCTTGATGAAGCTCTTCACCGGCATCGCGGCGGCATCGCCCAGCGCGCAGATCGTGCGCCCGATGATGTTGTCGGAGACCGAGTTCAGCACGTCGAGATCCTCCATGCGGCCCTCGCCGTGCTCGATGCGATGGACCATCCGCCACAGCCAACCCGTCCCTTCGCGGCAGGGCGTGCATTGGCCGCAGGACTCCTCGAAGTAGAAATACGACAGGCGCAGGAGCGAGCGGACCATGCAGCGCGTGTCGTTCATGACGATGACCGCGCCGGAGCCCAGCATCGAACCGGCCTTGGCGATCGAATCGTAGTCCATGTCGGTCTGCAGCATGATCTCGCCGGGCAGCACCGGCATCGACGATCCGCCGGGAATGCAGGCCTTGAGCGGCCGACCGTCGCGCATGCCACCCGCCATCTCGAGGAGCGTGGCGAACGGCGTGCCGAGCTTGACCTCGAAATTGCCCGGACGGGCGACGTCGCCGGAAACCGAGAAGATCTTCGTGCCGCCGTTGTTCGGGCGGCCGAGATTGAGGAACGCTTCGCCGCCGTGGCGCGCGATCCACGCCGCCGCGGCGAACGTCTCGGTGTTGTTGATCGTGGTGGGCTTGCCGTACACGCCAAACGACGCCGGGAACGGCGGCTTGAACCGCGGCTGACCCTTCTTGCCCTCGATCGACTCGAGCAGCGCCGTCTCCTCGCCGCAGATGTACGCGCCGAAGCCGTGGTGGTTGTAGAGGTGGAACGAGAAATCGGAGCCCAGGATGTTGGCGCCGAGCAGCCCCGCGGCGTACGCCTCCTCGACCGCCTCCTCGCAGCGCAGGTACGTGTCCCAGATCTCACCATGGATGTAGTTGTACCCGCGATTCGCCCGCATCGCATAGGCGCCGATCGCCATGCCCTCGATCACCGCGTGCGGGTTGTAGCGCAGGATGTCGCGGTCCTTGAACGTCCCCGGCTCGCCCTCGTCGGAGTTGCACACCACGTACTTGTCGCCGACGTAGTTCTTCGGCATGAAGCTCCACTTGAGCCCCGTCGGGAAGCCCGCGCCGCCGCGGCCGCGCAACGCCGACTTCTTCATCTCGGCGATGATGTCCTCGGGTGGCGTCTTTTCGGCGAGGATCCTGCGCAACGCCTCGTAGCCGCCGCGGGCCTCGTAGTCCTTCAGGCGCCAGTTCGATCCGGTGAGCCCGGCCATCAGCACGGCGTCGGGGCCGTAGTCGAGGAACTCGGAGGGCGCGTTCATTTGACGTGGATCCCGTGCTCGGGATCGAAGCCCGGACGGCCTTCGCCGCGATCGGCCGCCGCCGACAGCTCGCCCACGAGCTCGTCGAGCTTGGCGTGGCTCATGTGACCGCACATCCGCCGATCGTTGACGAGGAGCACCGGCGCGTCACCACACGCCCCCATGCACTCGCCCTCCTTCAGCGTGAATTTGCCGTCGGCGGTGGTCTCGTTGAAGTCGACGCCGAGCTTCTCCTTCAGGTGATTGGCTGCCGCATTGGCTCCGGAGAGTGCGCACGGCAGATTCGTGCAGATCGTGACCTTGAACCGTCCCTGCGGCCGCATGTTGTACATCGTGTAGAACGACGCCACCTCGTACACCGCCACGGGCGGCATATCGAGATAACGGGCGACGGCGTCCATGAGATCGGTGGACAACCAGCCGTGCTCGTCCTGCGCGTAACCCAGCGCCGCCATCACCGCCGACTGCTTCTGGTCGGGCGGATACTTGGTGAGCTCGCGATCGATCTTGCGGGTGAGGTCGGCCGATAGCATGTCGTTACGCCTGCATCACTGGAGGTAATAGCCCACGGGACGCCATACGCCGTCGCTCTCGAGGAGCATGGTCACCTCCTCGGTGGCCGTCTTGTCGCCGGCGAACTTCGTCGTGAAGTGGATGGCGATCTTCATGCCCGGCTTCACGGCACCGGAGGGATCCGACGGATCCGGCGGCGCGCCGACGTAGGCGAGCTTGTCGCCGCTGCGCGCGGTCACCTTGCCCAGACCCCGCCGCAGCTTCGGCGCCCCCTCGACGAATGCCTGTCGTGTCACCGACGTGCGAAACGGTTCGGCCGCCGCGGTCCAGGCGTCGGCGTACTGCTGCTTGTCGACCCGGGCAAGCCACGTCTGCGCGGCATTGAGCGCTTCGCGCTGGGGCGGCGTCATGCCCTGCGCCCAGGCCACCGGCACCAGGGCGCATGTGACCGCCAACGCGGCGTAGCGCAGGTAAGAGAGCGGGCGGCAGCGCATGAGCCATCACCGATCGATCGACCCGAAGACGATGTCCTGCGTCCCGATGATCGCGACGACGTCGGCGATCATGTGCCCACGCGCCATCTCGTCGAGTGCCGCGAGATGCGCGTAGTCGGGCGCGCGCAGCTTGACGCGATATGGCTTGTTCGCCCCGTCGGAGACGATGTAGACGCCGAACTCGCCCTTGGGGTGCTCGATCGCCGCGTACGCCTCGCCGGGCGGCACGTGCATCCCCTCGCTGAACAGCTTGAAGTGGTGGATGAGGTCTTCCATCCCGGTCTTCATCGCCTCGCGCGGCGGCGGTGCCACCTTGTAGTTGTCGACGATGACGGGACCGGGATTGACCTTCAACCATTGCACGCACTGCTCGATGATGCGATTCGACTGCCGCATCTCGGCGATGCGGACGAGATAGCGGTCGTAGCAGTCACCGTTCGTGCCGACCGGGATCTCGAACTGCATCCGGTCGTAGACCTCGTACGGCTGCTTGCGGCGCAGGTCCCAGGCGACACCCGAGCCGCGCAGCATCGGCCCGGTGAAGCCCAGCGCGAGCGCGCGCTCCGGCGACACGACGCCGATGCCGACCGTGCGCTGCTTCCAGATCCGGTTCTCGGTAAGCAGCACCTCGTACTCATCGACGCACTTGGGGAATCGCCGGGTGAAATCCTCGATGAAGTCGAGCAATCCTCCCTGGCGTGCCTCGTTCAGCTCGCGCAACGCGCGCGCGCTGCGCAGCTTCGACGGCTGGTACTGCGGCATGCGATCGGGCAGGTCGCGGTACACGCCGCCCGGTCGGTAGTACGCGGCGTGCATGCGGGCCCCCGAGACGGCCTCGTACACGTCGAAGAGGTCCTCGCGCTCGCGAAAAGCGTAGAGGAACGGCGTCATGGCGCCGCAATCGAGCGAATGACTCCCGAGCCACAGCAGGTGATTGAGGATCCGGGTGATCTCGTCGAACATGACGCGGATGTACTGCGCCCGTTCCGGCACCTCGATGCCGAGCAGCCGCTCGATCGCGAGGCAGTACGCGTGCTCGTTGCACATCATGGACACGTAGTCGAGGCGGTCCATGTACGGCAGCGACTGGATGTACGTCCGCGTCTCGGCGAGCTTCTCGGTCGCCCGATGGAGCAGCCCGATGTGCGGATCGGCGCGCTCGATCACCTCGCCGTCGAGCTCGAGGACGAGGCGCAGCACCCCGTGTGCCGCCGGGTGCTGCGGCCCGAAGTTCATGGTGAAGTTGCGGATCTCGGCCACGAAACGCCCGATCTAGCGGAAGAGCTCGAAGCCCAGGACCACCGACGAGACGACGAGCGCGGCGTACGGCAGCTTGCAGCCGGTCGTCATCATCTCCGTGGTCACGCGCACGCGCGGTGCGACACCGTCGCGCTTCGTCATGCCTCGCCTCCGCTCACTTGGTGCCTCCGTAATGTTCTTCGCGGATGACGCGCGGCACGATCTCGCGCGGCTCGATCGTCACCGGCTGGTAGATGACGCGCTTCTGCTCGGGGTCGTAGCGCATCTCGACGTGGCCCGAGATCGGGAAATCCTTGCGGAACGGGTGGCCGACGAAGCCGTAGTCGGTGAGGATCCGGCGCAGGTCCGGATGGCCCTCGAACACGATGCCGTAGAGGTCGAAGGCCTCGCGCTCGAACCAGTTCGCGCAGGGCCACACGTCGACGATGCTCGCGACGACCGGAAAGTCGTCGTCGGTGGCAAACACGCGAACGCGCAGCCGCCAGTTGTGCGTGACCGACAGGAGGTGGTACACGGCCGCAAAGCGTGGCCCGTCCCACACCCCGTCGCCGTACGTCGAGTAATCGACGCCGCAAACGTCGATCAGCGTCTCGAAGCGCAGCTCCGGGCGATCGCGCAACTCCCGCATCAACGCCGCGTGGCCGCTCGCGGGCACCACGATGGTGATCTCACCGCGATCGGTCACGACGCTCGTCAGACGGTCGCCGAAAGCGGCCGCGAGTGCCGCGCCGAGGGTCTCGAGTCGACTGGCCATCAGCGCGCGATCGTGTTCGTCCGCCAGATCTTGTTCTGGAGCTGGAGGATGCCGTAGAGAAGCGCCTCGGACGTCGGCGGACAGCCGGGAACGTAGATGTCGACCGGCACGATCCGGTCGCAGCCGCGCACCACCGAGTACGAGTAGTGGTAGTAGCCGCCGCCGTTGGCGCACGACCCCATCGAGATGACCCAGCGGGGCTCGGCCATCTGGTCATAGACCTTGCGCAGTGCCGGCGCCATCTTGTTGCACAGCGTTCCGGCCACGATCATGACGTCCGACTGGCGCGGGCTCGGCCGGAAGATGACACCGAAGCGATCGAGATCGTAGCGCGCGGCGCCGGCGTGCATCATCTCGACCGCGCAGCACGCGAGCCCGAAGGTGACGGGCCACATCGAGCCGTTGCGCGCCCAGTTGATGACCCCGTCGAGCGTCGTGGTGACGAAGCCCTTGTCGAGCACGCCCTCAATGGCCATGGCGAGCCCCCTTGCGCAGCCCTACTCCCACTCCAGTGCCCCCTTCTTCCACTCGTACGCGAAGCCCACGACGAGGATCGTGAGGAAGACGAGCATCGCGACGAAGCCCTCCCATCCGATGTCCTGCAGCACGACACCCCAGGGGAAGAGGAACGCGATCTCGAGGTCGAAGAGGATGAAGAGGATCGCCACGAGGTAGTAGCGAACGTCGAATTTCATGCGGGCGTCCTCGAACGCCTCGAAGCCGCACTCGTAAGGCGAGGTCTTCTCCGGGTCGGGGCGGCTGGGCGACAGGAACTTGCCCAGCGAGAGCAGCACGACGCCGAGGCCGAGACCCACGACGATGAAGAGGAGGATGGGAAAGTACTGTTCCAGCATCGGCTCAATTCCGGTCGGCTCGTCCTACCTCGTCTGGTGCAGCCGACGACGCCGTTGGCGTCCGCGGCTCGACCTGGCTGTCACGTCCTGTCCGTACGTCGTTGCTGCGTGTTGCATGGTCGCCTGTGCTTCGTGCCCGGTGGCGACGCTCGTCGCTGCCGGAAACTGCTGGTGCCGACGGGGAGACTCGAACTCCCACGGCTTTCGCCACTGCCCCCTCAAGACAGCGTGTCTACCAATTTCACCACGTCGGCGGTGTCCATGGATCGAACCTCACGTTGCGATCCTCTGTTCGACAGCATCTATTCTACTTCGGCACGTCCGCGGCCTTCGACGGCGTTGAACCAGACCCGCCACCCGGTGCGGCCGGCGGCGTCGGTGCCGCCGTGGACGCCGGTGCAGGAGGCGTGCCCGTGGCCGGCGCCGGCGCGGTGCCGCTCGCGGGTGTTGCCGGGACGGTCGAAGGCACCGGAACGTCGGAGGCCTTCGGCGCGGGTGCCGCCGGCATCGTCGACATCACGCCATCCTGCACGTTGCCACGAGTGTGCAGCGTGCCGAGATACGTGAGCGCGAGACTCGAGGCGAAGAAGATCGCCGCGAGGATTGCCGTGCTGCGCGACAGGAAGTTGGCGGAGCCTGCGGCGCCGAAGACGCTTCCCGACGATCCGCTGCCAAACGCCGCGCCCATGTCCGCGCCCTTGCCATGCTGCAGCAGGACGAGTCCGCAGACCACCAGCGCGACGAGCAGGTGGACCATGAGCAGTATCGATTCCAGGAGTTGCATGATCTCGTTCCCATCGGAACGCCCGTGGCGTCCCTCGTTACCCTGCGGACAGCGCTGCCGCCCGCGGCCCTGCTGGCAGGATCACGCGCCTGCGATCGCGAGAAACTCAGCCGCGTCGAGTGAAGCTCCACCGACGAGACCCCCGTCGACGTCCGCCTGCGCAAACAGCGCGCCTGCGTTCGCCGCCTTGACGCTCCCGCCGTACAGGATCGGGACCCCCGCCGCCGCGGCACCGCGCAAGCGAAGCCGAAGATGCGCGTGCACGTCCTGCGCCTGTTGCGGCGTTGCCGTGCGTCCGGTACCGATCGCCCACACCGGCTCGTAGGCGAGCACCGTGCGTGCGCAATCCGCGCCCAATCGCTGCACCACGGCGTCCACCTGCCGCGTCACCGCCTCCTGCCACTGCCCGGCGTCGCGCTCCGCGAGCGTCTCGCCGACGCACACGACCGGGGTCAATCCCGCGCCGAGTGCGGCCGCTGCCTTGGCGGCAACGATGGCGTCGGTCTCGCCGCAGCCATGCCGGCGCTCCGAGTGCCCCACGAGCACGTAGCGGCAACCGAACTCGGCGAGCATCGCTGCCGACACCTGCCCCGTGTACGCCCCCGACGCGTATTCGCTCACGTCCTGCGCCCCCCAAGCGATCGGCGACCCGCCAAGCGCGTCCCTCGCCTGCGCGAGGTACGGATACGGCACGCATAATGCGACGTCGCGGTCGGGACGGGCGCGCCACCCGGCGATGAGTGCGGCGAGCAAGGTGGCGTTGGCCGCCGCGCTGCCGTTCATCTTCCAGTTGCCCACGACGAGCTTGCCGCGCTGCGGGGTGCTCACGGTAGTCCTGTGGATCGACGGGGATGGATCGGCGGAGGACCCTCCGTCGACAAATCCGGAAAATCGGTGCGTCAAACCGTGGAATTTTAGCGTGGCGCAGTGCGTGCGGTCAAACCACGCCCGAGCGTTCGCCTTCGCAGCCGACGTCCGTGCAACGCGAAGCCGCGAAGCTCCTGCCGCCGCGCCCCGCACCCGGTCCGGCGGGAAGCCGGAGCCTTCGCACTCAGGTGTTGCGAATCGGGACCGAACGGCGCGCCGCGCGCAGGCTCGGCGCGGGCTCCTCGCCACCGTAGCGCGCGCGCACGTAGTCGAAGATGATGGCCTCGAAGTCGGCGGCAATGCTCTCGCCCTTGAGCGTCACGGTCTTCTGCCCATCGACGAAGACCGGCGCCACCGGCGTCTCGCCGCTGCCCGGCAGGCTGATGCCGATGTTGGCCATCTTCGACTCACCCGGGCCGTTCACGACGCATCCCATCACTGCGACGGTCATATTCTCGACGCCCGGGTAGCGCGTACGCCACACCGGCATGCTGCGCCGAAGGAAACCCTGGATGTCCTGCGCGAGCTGCTGGAATACCGTGCTCGTCGTGCGGCCGCAGCCGGGGCACGCGCTGACGAGCGGCGCGAACGAGCGCAGCCCCATCGTCTGCAGCAGCTCCTGCGCCACCGTCACCTCGCGGGTCCGGTCACCACCCGGCTCCGGGGTGAGCGACATGCGAATGGTGTCGCCGATGCCCTGTTGCAACAGGACCGCGAGCGCAGCGCTCGAGGCGATGATGCCCTTGGTGCCCATCCCCGCCTCGGTGAGGCCCACGTGCAGCGGATAGTCGCAGCGACGGGCCAGCTCCTGGTACACCGCGATCAGGTCCTGCACGTTCGACATCTTGCATGCGAGGATGATCGCGTCGCCCGGCAAGCCCAACGCCTCGGCGAGCTGCGCGCTGCGGATCGCCGAGGTGATGAGCGCCTCGCGCATCACCGTCGTTGCATCCTGCGGCTGGCGCGATCGCGCATTGTCGTCCATGAGCTGCGCCAGGAGATCCTGGTCGAGGCTGCCCCAGTTGACGCCGATGCGCACCGGCTTGCCGTAGTCGATGGCGCGCTCGATGATCATGGCGAACTGCGGGTCGTGCTTGCTGCCGCGCCCGACGTTGCCCGGATTGATGCGGTATTTGGCGAGCGCCTTCGCGCAATCGGGAAAGTTCGACAGCAGCTTGTGCCCATTGAAGTGGAAGTCGCCGATCAGCGGCACCTCGCAGCCCATCCGGTCGAGCGCGTCGCGGATGCGCGGAACCGCGTCGGCAGCCTCCGAGGTATTGACCGAGACGCGGACGAGCTCCGAGCCCGCGTCGGCGAGCGCCTTGACCTGGGTCACGGTGGCCGCGACGTCGCCGGTATCGGTGTTGGTCATCGACTGCACGACGATCGGGGAGCCGCTGCCGATCGGGACGCCGCCGACTCGCACGGTACGGGTGCGGCGACGGATGATGGGAGGCCGGTTGAGCGTGGTCACGTAGGGGATTCGTGCGGGCTGCGCACGCGAAAGCGATCGGCGATTCTAACATTCGACGTCGCCGCCCCGCCTCTTGCCACCCCGCCCGCCCCGCACCGGCGCCTGTGCGAACATCACACCGAATGAGCGCGCGACCGCCGCCAGCACGTCCGACGGGCCCCGTCGTCACCGGGTACCCGGGGTAGACCCGTGACGTCGCGCACACCCGGCCCTCACGCCGCGCCGCGTACCCGCGCGGCCGCGCGAACGCGCGCGGACGTGACCGGTGCCACCCTCACACCGGCTCCAGCGGCCAAGACCCACGCCGACGCCGCGGCCACGATGCACGATCTCGCGGTGCGCGTCGCCTGGCACGCATTCGTCGAGGGGCGCACGCAGGCGGAGATCGCCGCCGCACTCGACCTGTCGCGAACCAAGGTGGCGCGGCTCGTCGCCGTGGCGCGCGACAGCGGCGTGGTGAACATCCACGTCCGCGCCGCGCATACGGCCCGGATCGCGCGCGAGCGCGAACTCGTCGCCCGCTTCGGCTTGACCGATGCCATCGTCGTTCCCGCGGCCGCGCCGGGTGCTGTGGAGGCGCAGATCGGCGCCGCCGCCGGTGCATTCCTGCGCGCCACGCTCCGTGCGGGCAACACCGTCGCGGTGGGCTGGGGAGCGACGCTTTCGGCCTGCGCCCGCGCGCTCGGTGCAAGCCCCGTGCCGCAGCTCACCGTGGTCTCGCTCCTGGGCGGCATGACGCACTCGCGTGCGGTCAACCCGTCCGCCGTGGCGCGACGCATGGCCGATGCGTTTGCGGCCACGTGCCACCAGATCACTGCGCCGCTCGTCGTCGCTCACGCGGCGACGTGCGAGCGGCTGTGGCGCGAGCCCGGCCTCGCGCGCGTGCGCGCCCGGGCGCGGCGTGCCGATCTCGCGCTCGTGAGCGTCGGTGGCACCGATCCCGACGCCACGCTATTTCGGGAAGGGCTCGTGAGCGAGGCCGAACGACGAAGCCTCGTCGAAGCCGGCGCCGTCGGCGATGTCCTCTGCCAGTTCCTCGATGCCGTCGGTGCCGTGCTCGACCATCCGGTGAACCGGCGCATGGTCGCGGTGCCACCCTCCGAGTTGGCGCAGGTGCGCGAAGTCGTCGTCGCGTCGGGCGGCGCGCGCAAGGCTCGCGCGCTGCGCGCCGCCCTTGCCGCGCTGCCGGTCACCGTCCTCATCACCGACGAGTCCGCCGCACGCGCCCTGGTCGAGGGACCCGCGCCTGCCAGGCGACGCGGAGCCGGAGCATGAGCGCGAAGGGCCGCCCCGAGCGCGAAGGACGCCCCGAGCGCGAAGGACGTCGAGCGCCGCCCGCGGTCCCCGACGCCGAGGCGATCGTGCGCGTGGCGTGGCTGTACTACCACGAAGGCCTGATGCAAGACGCGATCGCGCGCCGCATCGGTACCAACCGCGCGCGCGTCATTGCCTGGCTCGCCGCCGCGCGTGACCTCGGTGTGGTACGCGTGCACCTCGCCCCCCGCACGACGCGGGGCAACGCGCTCGAGCAGGCGCTCGTCGCGCGCTACGGGCTACGCACCGCGCGCGTCACGCCGGCGGCCATCGATCCGACCGCGACGGTGGCGCTCGTCGGCCACGCCGCCGGGACCTGGCTCGATGAACACGTGCGCGATGGCACGTCGGTGGGGATCGGCTGGGGTCGCACCCTCGAGATGAGCCTCAAGGCGGTCGGCGACGACGTCACGCGCACCCGGCTGTCGGTCGTCTCGCTCCTGGGGAGCCTCCCGTACTCCGGCGCGGTCACGCCGGCGACCGTCGCGCGCCGCATGGCCGATCTGCTCGCTGCCGACTGCTACCAGCTCACCGCACCACTCCTCGTGAGTGACGCGGCGATGCGGGCTGCGCTGTGGCGCGAGCCGGCACTCGCCGACCTGCGCGAGCGCGCCTGCCGCGTCGACGTCGCGCTGGTGAGCGTCGGCGACCTGGGCCGCGACGCGACGCTCTTCCACGATGGTGTCATTCCCGCCGCGGAACGCGCTTCGCTCGCCGCGGCCGGCGCCGTGGGCGACGTGCTCGGGCAGTTCCTCGACACGAACGGCCAACGCGTCGATCACCCGATCAATCGACGCATCGTCGCCTTCGATCTCGAGGCGCTGCGGGATCTCCCCAACGTCGCCATCGCCTCGGGCGGCGTGCGCAAGGCGGCCGCGCTGCGTGCGGCGCTCCTCGCCATTCGCCCGGCCACGTTGATCACCGACGAAGCCGCCGCCGCGCGGCTCGTCGCCTGACGGCCACCTCCTGCGACGCCTCGCGGGGCGTGCGTCGGATTGACATCGGCCGCGTGCGGAGATATGTTCGACGCAAATTACATTTGTGCACGCAACCCGTACGGCCGGTCGCCGTGGCGGGCGCACCCGCCCAACGACCCCGGGTCATCCCTTGGAAAAGCGCACGACAGGATCCTCGCTGGCCGACGCGTTGCACGCGCGGGAACGTGCCGGTCGCCCCGTCCGCGTAGGCCTCATCGGCGCCGGGCAGATGGGAACCGACATCGTCGTGCAGACGGCGTTGATGGAAGGCATCGAGGTCGTCGCCGCGGCCGACGCGATCCCCGAGAACGTCGCTGCGGCGTGCCGCATCGCCGGCGCCAGCGTCCGTGAACCGCGCTCCGCGCAAGGCTGCGCGGAGGTCGATCGCTGCATCGCGCAGGGCCGGCTCGCGACGACCGCGTCGTTTGCCGACGTCTGCGGCGCGCGCGACGTGGACGTGGTGATCGATGCCACCGGCAATCCCAACGTGGGGACCGAGGTCGCGCTCGCGACGATTGCCGCGGGGAAGCCGATCGTGATGATGAACGTCGAGGCCGACGTGACGATCGGACCCTACCTCGCGGCGCAGGCCGATGCCGCCGGCGTCGTCTACACGCTCGGCGCCGGTGACGAACCATCGGCGACGATGGAACTCGTCGACTTCGTACGCGGCCTGGGCTACCCCATCGTCGCGGCGGGCAAGGGCAAGAACAATCCATTTCGCATCGATGCGACGCCCGATCACTACCGCGACGAGGCCAGGCGGCGCAACATGAATCCGCGGATGCTGGTCGAGTTCGTCGACGGCAGCAAGACGATGGTCGAGATGACCGCACTCGCCAATGCAACCGGCATGGTCCCCGACATTCCCGGGATGCACGGCCCCGACGCACCGCTGGCGAGCTTGCACGCGGTGCTCTGCCCGCGCGAGGACGGTGGGTTGCTCACGCGCAAGGGGGTCGTCGATTTCACCGTGGCCAAGGGTGTCGCGCCCGGGGTCTTCGTCGTCGCGGAAATGCGGCATCCCCGTCTGCGCGAGCGCATGAACGACCTCGCGCTGGGCGAGGGGCCGTACTACACGTTCTATCGCCCGTATCACCTGACGAGCCTCGAGGTTCCGCTGTCGGCGGCGTCCGCGGTGCTCTTCGGACGCGGCCACATGCGCCCCCTGCCGGTGCCCAGTGCCGAGGTCGGTGCGGTGGCCAAGCGCGACCTCGCACCCGGCGAGGTGCTCGATGCGATCGGAGAGTACAGCTACCGCGGCTTCGCGCTGTCGCGCGGCGATGCGCTTGCGAGCAACGCGCTGCCGCTCGGCCTCGCGCAGGGCGCGAAGGTGACCCGGCGCATCGGCAAGGGCGAGCGGTTGACCTACGCGAACTGTGCGCCCGACGAGCGCCTCGCGGTGGTGCAGGTGCGCCGCCGACAGGATGCCGCGCTGCGCGCCGCGCCCCATTGACGTCCAACGCCCCCACGAGCGCCCGCATGACCCTGGCCCCTGACCGCGGCGACGACCTCGCCGCACTCGACGACGCGACGCTGGAACGCGCACTCCTGCGCATGCACCTCATCCGCAAGTTCGAGGAGACGGCCGAGGCGAGCTACATGCGCGGACTCATCCACGGCACGATGCATCTTTCCATCGGCCAGGAAGCGAGTGCCGTGGGCACCGCGCTCGCGCTGGCCCCCGATGATTACATCCTGTCGACGCATCGCGGACACGGCCACTGCATCGCCAAGGGCGGCGATGTCGCCCGCATGCTCGCCGAGTTCTTCGGCAAGGAGACCGGTTATTGCCGCGGCCGCGGTGGCTCGATGCACATCGCCGACGTCGAGGGGGGCAACCTCGGCGCCAATGGCATCGTCGCCGGCGGCTTGCCCATCGCGGTCGGGGTCGGCCTTAGCATCCGCATGCAGCGCCTGCCCCGCGTGTGCATGGTCTACTTCGGCGACGGCGCGACGAACGAGGGCGCGTTCCACGAGGCGCTCAACATGGCGTCGATCTGGTCGCTGCCGATCGTTTTCGTCTGCGAGAACAACCACTACGGCATGTCGATGGACATCGCCAAGGCAATGGCGGTCGAAAACGTCGCCGACCGCGCCGCGGCCTACGCGATGCCGGGGGTGATCGTCGACGGCAACGACCTTCCCGCCGTGGCGGCCGCGGCGCAGCGTGCGGTCGAGCGCGCTCGCGCGGGCGACGGGCCGACGCTGCTCGAATGCAAGACGTATCGCATCCGCGGCCATTCGAAGAGCGATCGCAACCTGTACCGCACCAAGGAAGAGATCGAAGCCTGGCGCTCGCGCGATCCGATTGCGCGCTTTGCCGGAGAGCTGCTCGACGCCGGCCGCCTCGATGCGGCAGCGCTTGCGCGCATCGAACGCGAAGCGCAGGCCGCGATTGACGCCGCGCTCGAGTTCGCGAAGTCGAGTCCGCCACCCGATCCCGCGCACCTCACCCACGACGTCTATGCCGCTTGACCCGACGATGCCGAGCCCGCCTGCCCCTGCCGCTGTCGCTGCCACCGGGCAGCCCGCCACCGACGGCACCGTGCCGCCGGAGGCCGACGCCGAGGTGCGCGAACTGTCGTACGCCGAGGCGATACGCGAAGCGCTCGCGCAGGCGATGAGCGCCGATTCGCGCGTGTTCCTCTTCGGTGAGGACGTTGGCGTCTACGGTGGCGCGTTCGGCGTCTCGGGCGATCTCGTGCATCGCTTCGGAACGAAGCGCGTGCTCGACACGCCGATCAGCGAGCTCGGCATTGCCGGCGCCGCCGTCGGCGCGGCGCTCACCGGCATGCGGCCGGTGCTCGAGTTGCAGTTCTCCGATTTCGTCACGCTCGCCATGGAGCAGATCGTCAACCAGGCGGCGAAGATCCATTTCATGTTCGGCGGCAAGGCCTCGGTGCCGATGGTCGTGCGCCTTCCGGCAGGCTCGGGCACCGGCGCCGCGGCACAGCACAGCCAGAGTCTCGAAGCGTGGTTTGCGCACGTCCCCGGACTCAAGGTCGTCCAGCCGTCGACGCCGCACGACGCCAAGGGACTGCTGCTCGCCGCGATCGACGACCCCAACCCGGTGCTCGTGTTCGAGCACAAGCTTCTCTACAAGACCAAAGGTCCGGTGCCCGCCGCCGCGTACCGCGTGCCGATCGGCAAGGCGGCGGTGCGGCGCGAAGGCCGCGACCTCACCATCGTCGCCGGCGCGGTGATGGTGCCGCGCAGTCTTGCCGCGGCGGAGCGGCTCGCCGCCGCCGGCATCGACGTCGAAGTGATCGACCTGCGCAGCCTGCGTCCGCTCGACGGCGAAACGATCGAGGCGAGCGTTGCGAAGACGCATCGTCTGCTCATCGTCCACGAGGGCGTGAAGACGATGGGCATCGGTGCCGAGATCGCGGCGCGGGTGGCCGAAGGCGCAGCGTTCGACCTCCTCGATGCGCCGATCGCGCGACTCGGCGGCGCCGAC
>JADZDD010000011.1 GCA_020851235.1 Burkholderiales bacterium
CGGGTGGCGGCGGGCAGCCCCATCCTCGCGGCCGAGCACATCGAGGCGCAGTACCGCATCGACGGCGCCCTGTTCACGCCGCGCGCCGACTACCTCCTGCGGGTGAAAGGCGCCAGCATGCAAGGCATCGGAATCCTGGACGGCGATCTGCTCGTCGTGCACAAGACCAGTGACGCGCGCAGCGGGCAGATCGTGGTCGCGCGTCTGGGCGAGGAAGTCACCGTCAAGCGGTTGAGACGGCGTGGGCGCGAGATCACGCTGGTCGCGGAGAACGCCGCCTTCGCGCCGATCGTCGTCGAGCCGACGAAAACGTCGTTCTCCATCGAGGGTATCGCCGTCGGCGTCATCCGCCCGAGTCGCTCGCTGTAACCCTGGCGCTGGGCCGCCCACGGCTCGGAGGCCGCCCTCGCGTGCCCGAAGCCGACGTAAGGCGCGCTCGCCTCCGCCCCACCCCGGTCCGCACGCCCTGCCCCCGTTTTGCCCATGGCTGCCGCACTCGCTCCTCTCCTCGTGCATCCGGCGCTCTGGCGCGGTGACGATCTCGCCCCGCAGCCGGCCGCGTTGCCCTCGGGCTTCGCCGCACTCGACGCCGTGCTGCCCGGACGGGGCTGGCCGCAGGATGCGCTGACCGAGATCCTGCTCGAGCGCGAGGGCATCGGCGAGCTGCGCCTCACGCTCCCCGCGCTCGTGCAACTCGCGGCACGGCACCGGGACATCGTGTGGATCGCGCCCCCCTACCAACCCTGCGCACCGGCGCTCGCTGCGGCGGGACTCGATCTCGCACGACTGTACGTCGTGACGTGCAAGGTGCCGCAGGATGCGCTGTGGGCCTTCGAACAGGCGCTGCGCGCACCTCGATGCGGCGCCGCCTTCGCCTGGCTCCCCACGCACGACGACCGCGTACTGCGGCGCCTGCAGGTGGCAGCACGCGACGGGCAGACCTGGGGCGTGCTGTGGCGACGCCCCGGCGAGCGCGGAAGCGCCACGACGGCGCCGTTGCGCCTCGCGCTCGCTCGCGAGGAGGGGCAGCTCGCCGTCCACGTGCTGAAGCGGCGCGGGACCGATCTCGCGCATCCCGTGCGCCTCGCCCTCGACGGCAGGATGCCACCGCGCCCGCGCAACGCCAGCGACATCCCCTGGCAAGTGCACGAGACCGCCTGACACGCGTTGCCGGAAGCGGTCCGCGCACCGCTTATCCATTCCCATGGCGCTGTGGGTCTGCCTCCTCTTCCCGTCGCTGTCGCTCGACGTCTTCGCGCGGGCGCTGTCCCCGCACGACGCCGCGTACCCTTTCGCCGTCGGCAGCGACGAGCACCCGCCGCGCATCGTCGCCGCCAACGCTGCCGCACGCACCGCCGGCATCCGCGAGGGCCAGCTCGTCTCCGGTGCGCTCGCGCTCACCCACGACCTCGTGCTGCGCGAGCGCAATGCCGACGCCGAGATGCGCGCCCTCACGCAGATCGCGACATGGACCCTGGCTTTCACGCCGATGACCTGCATCGTGCCACCGCAGGCGGTGCTCGCCGACGTCGGCGGCAGCCTGCGCCTTTTCGGCGGCTTGCAGCGCCTTCTTGCCCGTCTCGCATCGGGCGCGCCGGAGATGGGCTACACGAGCCGGCTCGGCGTCGCGCCCACACCCGAGGCGGCCTTGTTGCTCGCTCGCGCCGCGCACGCCGCACCGGTGCGCGAGCAGGCCGACCTGCCCGCGGTGCTCGAGCCACTGCCGTTGACGCTGCTCGACATGCCGCAGGCCACGCGCTCGATGCTGCGCGACGCGGGCGTGACCACCTTCGGTCAGGCGGTCGCGTTGCCGCGCGACGGCGCGGCCCGCCGCTTCGGCCACGACTTCGTCGTGTGCATCGATCGTGCCCTGGGCCGCGTGCCGGATCCGCGCGCGCCTTTCACGCCGCCGCCACGCTTTGCCGGCTCGCTCGAACTTCCCGCTCCGGCGCGAGACATCGAGGCGCTGGGCTTTGGCGTCCAGCGCCTCGTGCGCGATCTCGCCGACTGGCTCCAGGCGCGCAGCCTGGGCGCGCTCCGCGTCACGCTCACGCTCACGCACGAGCACGCCCTGCACACGCGTGACCTGCCGCCCACGGTGGCGCCGTTCGCGCTCGGTGCGCCGACGCGCTCCACCGCGCACCTCTTCGGCGTGCTGCGCGAGCGACTCGCGCGCGTGGTGCTACCGGCGCCGGTCGAGGCGATGACCCTCGAAAGCAACGCAGTCACGCCGCTCGCCGGCAAGAATCTCGGGCTGCTGCCCGGGGACGGTCCCGATCCGGTCGAGGCCCCACTCATCGATCGTCTGCGCGCACGCCTGGGTGACGAGGCCATCCAGCGCCTCGCCCTCCACGCCGAGCACCGTCCCGAACGCGCCACGCAGATCGTGCGCGGGCACGCGAGATTGCCTCCGGCGCCCGCATCGCTGCCGGCAACGCTGCGACCGCTCTGGCTGCTCGCCGAGCCGCAACCGCTCGGCGATATCTTCGCGCGCTCACCCTGGATCCTGCGCGACGGGCCGGAGCGCATCGAATCGGGCTGGTGGGACGACGGCGACATCCGCCGCGATTACTTCATCGCCGACACCGCCGACGGCAAGGCTACGGCATGGATCTACCGCGACGGCCGGCACGGGCTCGACGGCGGTGACTGGTTCCTGCACGGGATCTTCGCGTAGCACCGGCACCCGCCTGCCACCGCGCCGCACCGCCGCACCTCAGGCGCGCAACGCCCGCGCGTGATGCGCGATGTGATCGCCCATGAAAGTCGCGATGAAGTAGTAGCTGTGGTCGTAGCCCGGCTGCATGCGCAACGTGAGCGGATGCTCGACCGCCGCGCACGCTTGCACGAGGAGTTCGGGTCGCAACTGCCCGGCCAGGAACTCGTCGGCCTCGCCCTGATCCACGAGCAGCGGCCAACGTGGCGCTGCGGTCTTCACGAGTTCGACCGCGTCCCAGGCGCGCCACGCCGCACGCTCCGGGCCGAGGTAGGCGGCGAAGGCCTTCTCGCCCCAAGGCACCTGCGACGGGGCGACGATCGGTGCAAACGCCGACACGCTGCGGTAGCGCCCCGGCTCCCGCAGCGCGGTGACGAGCGCGCCGTGCCCACCCATCGAGTGACCGAAGATGCCGCGCGCCTCGCTCGCCGCGAAATGTCGCTCGACGAGCGCCGGCAATTCCTGCGCGACGTACGTGTGCATGCGATAGTGCGTCGACCATGGCGCCACGGTGGCGTCGACGTAGAAACCCGCACCCTGCCCGAGATCGTAGCCCGGGTCGTCGGCAACCGCCTCGCCGCGCGGACTCGTGTCGGGGGCCACGACGATGACGTCGTGCCGCGCGGCATGTTCCTGCGCCCCCGCCTTGGTGATGAAGTTCTGCTCGGTGCAGGTCAGCCCCGAGAGCCAGTAGAGCACCGGGCAGCGCTCGCCACGCAGCGCGGCGCTCGGCAGGTAGATGCCGAAGCGGGCATCACCGCGCAGGCACGACGACGCGTGGCGCCAGACCTCCTGGCGTCCGCCGAAGCTTGCGTGCTGTTCGATGCGTTCCATCCGTGGCGTCCGAACGGGCGATCCGGGGTCGAGCGGTCAGTAGTGGATCACCGACCGGATCGACTTCCCTTCGTGCATGAGGTCGAAGGCGCGATTGATGTCGTGCAGCGGCATGGTGTGCGTCACGAAGGGCGCAAGCTCGATGTCGCCGCGCATCGCCTCCTCGACCATGCCCGGAAGCTGCGAGCGCCCCTTCACGCCGCCGAATGCCGTGCCCTTCCACGTGCGCCCGGTGACGAGCTGGAAGGGACGCGTGGAGATTTCCTGTCCCGCACCGGCCACACCGATGATCACCGACTGACCCCAGCCGCGATGCGCGCATTCGAGTGCAGCGCGCATCACCTTGACGTTGCCGATGCACTCGAACGAGTGGTCCACACCCCATCCGGTCATCTCGACGATCACCTGCTGGATCGGCTTGTCGTGCGCGCGCGGGTCGACGCAGTCGGTCGCCCCGAAGTGCCGGGCGAGGTCGAACTTCGCGGGATTGGTATCGACGGCGATGATGCGTCCGGCCTTCGCCTTGCGCGCCCCCTGGACGACCGCGAGGCCGATCCCGCCCAAGCCAAACACCGCGACGCTGTCGCCGGGCTGCACCTTCGCCGTGTTGTGCACGGCGCCCAGGCCGGTGGTCACCCCGCAGCCGAGGAGACACACCTCCTCGTGGTTGGCGGCGGGGTTGATCTTTGCGAGCGACACCTCGGCCACGACGGTGTATTCGCTGAACGTCGAACAGCCCATGTAGTGGTAGACCGGCTGCCCCTGGTACGAGAAGCGCGTCGTGCCGTCGGGCATCACGCCCTTGCCCTGCGTGGCGCGCACGGACACGCACAGGTTCGTCTTGCCCGAGCGGCAGAAAAGGCACTGGCCGCACTCCGCGGTGTAGAGCGGAATCACGTGATCGCCCGGCGCCACCGACGTCACGCCCGGGCCGACCGCGACGACGACGCCCGCGCCCTCGTGCCCGAGGACGCAGGGAAAAAGCCCTTCGGGATCGTCGCCCGACAGCGTGAACGCGTCGGTGTGGCACACGCCCGTGTGCGAGATCTTGACGAGGACCTCGCCCGATCGGGGCGGCTCCACATCGATTTCGACGATCGAAAGCGGCTTGCCGGCGGCAAACGCAACGGCGGCGCGTGACTTCATTTCCCGAATCCTCCTCGTGCGTGGGGACCTCCGCCGCGGGGCGGGCAAGTCCCGTCACCCATCACTGTATCGCGGGTTCCGGCACCGCCTCGTGCGCGAGCTGCTCGCGCAGCTCGGCCATCCGCGCCCGCGTGCTCGCCACGTTCTTCGCCTTCACGTGGCCGTAGCCGCGCATCGCCTCGGGTGCCGCGGCGAGCGCGATCGCAACGGCGACGTTGTCCTCGCGCAAGAGCGTTGCGATGTCGGCGAGCACCACTTCGAATTCGGCGATGAGCGCGCGCTCCATGCGTCGCTCCGCGGTGCGCCCGAATGGATCGAAGGGCGTGCCCCGCAGCCGCCGCAAGCGGGGCAGCACGCGCATCGCCCGCAGCATCCAGGGGCCGTACGCCTTCTTGCGCGGCAATCCGGTCTGCGGATCCTTGCTGGCGAGAAGGGGTGGCGCGAGGTGCACCGTCAGGCGCAGGTCGCCCTCGAACGCGTCGGCCAGGCGCTGCGCGAAGGTACCGTCGGTGTAAAGGCGCGCGACCTCGTATTCGTCCTTGTACGCCATGAGCTTGTACAACGACTTCGCTGCGGCCAGCGGCAGCGCTTCGCCGGCGCCGACGCGCCTGGCCGCCGCCTGGACCGGTGCCAACGTGCGGCGATAGCGCTCGGCATACGCCGCATCCTGGTAGGCGGTGAGCCACCGGACGTGACGCTCGGTCCACTCGGCGAGCGTGCGCGGCGCCGCCGGTGCGGCAACCCGGCCCGCGGCGCGCTCGACGGCGGCGCGGTCGTGCGCGGCGGCGCGACCCCACGCGAACGCGCGCTTGCCCGCGGCCACGGCCACGCCGTTGAGCTCGATCGCGCGCTCGATGGCCGCGATCGACACGGGCAAGGCACCGCGTTGCGCCGCGAAACCCAGAAGAAAGAGATTCGCCCCGATCGCGTCGCCCAGCAGACGCGTGGCGAGCGCGGTGGCATCGATCGTCTCGAGCCCGGGCCCGACGCGCTGCGAAAGCGCCTCCCGCATGGCGTCGGGCTGCAAGTCGTAGTCCTTCTCGAAGACGAAGGCCGCGGTCGGTGTGGCGTGACCGTTGACGATCGCCTGCGTCGTCCCCGCGGCGAGGCGGGCGAGCGACGACGGATGCGCAGCCACCGCGAGGTCGCAGCCCAGAAGCAGATGTGCGCCGCCCGCGGACAGGCGCGCCGCGTGCAGGGCATCGGGGTCGCGTGCAATCTGGACGTGGCTCGTCACCGCACCGTTCTTCTGTGCCATGCCGGTGAAGTCGAGCGTCGTGCACGCCTTGCCTTCGAGGTGAGCCGCCATGCCCAAGAGCGCGCTGATCGTGAGCACGCCGGTGCCACCGATCCCGGCGACCAGGATGCCGTAGGGTGCGGCGAGCGACGCAAGCGCGGGCGCGGGCAGGTCGGAGGGTGGATCCACCTTGCCATCCATCTTGCGCGGCGTGGCACCCGTCACCGTCACGAAGCTCGGGCAAAAGCCCTTCACGCACGAGTAGTCCTTGTTGCACGAGGACTGGTCGATGCTGCGCTTGATCCCGAGTTCGGTGGGAAGCGGCTGCACCGAGACGCAATTCGACTGCACCGAGCAGTCGCCACAGCCCTCGCACACGTCCTCGTTGATGAAGATGCGCCCGGGCGGATCGACGAGCTTGCCGCGCTTGCGCCGACGCCGCTTCTCCGCCGCGCACGTCTGATCGTAGATCAGCACCGTGAGCCCGGGCATCTTGCGCAGATCGCGCTGCACGCTGTCGAGGTCGTCGCGATGATGGACCGGCACGTCGGCCGGGACGACACGGCGCGCGTAGCGCTCGGGCTGGTCGGTGACGATGGTGACGTGGCGCGCACCCTCGGCCTGCACTTGCGCGACGATCTGCGGCACCGTCAACTGCCCGTCGACCGGCTGCCCACCGGTCATCGCCACGGCGTCGTTGTAGAGGATCTTGTACGTGATGTCGATGCCGGCCGCCGCTGCCGCACGAATCGCGAGCAGGCCGCTGTGGAAGTACGTGCCGTCGCCGATGTTCTGGAACACGTGCTTGTTGCGCACGTAGCGCGACTGTCCGATCCACGCCGCGCCCTCGCCGCCCATGTGACTGTACGTGCGCGTCTGCCGCGGCATCTGCACCGCGAGCCAGTGGCAGCCGATGCCGCCGAGCGCGCGGCTGCCTTCGGGCACGCGCGTGGACGTGTTGTGCGGGCAGCCCGAGCAGAAGAACGGCGTGCGCGCGGGATACGCGGGCCGGGTCGTCGCAATCGCGGCCAGCGCGCGCAGGCGGGCGAGCGCGGCCGCGATCTCGGGCAGCGCACCGTGACGCGCCTCGAGCACGTGCACGATGGCCTGCGCCACCTGCACCGGCGTCAGCTCACCGGCGCTGGGCAGGAGCGCGGTCCCGTCGGCGCTCTGCTTGCCGTGCAGGCGCGGCGCCGCCGCGGCGCCGTAGAGGAGCCGCGCGAACTGATCCTCGATGAAGGCACGCTTCTCCTCGACCACGAGGATGTCGTCCAGCCCCTGCGCGAAGCTCCGGGCGCCGTCGGGCTCGAGCGGCCAGACGAGCCCGATCTTGTAGAGGCGGATGCCCAGCGCGCTCGCCTTGGCGTCGTCGATGCCGAGATCGACGAGCGCCTGGCGCACGTCGAGGTACGCCTTGCCGGTGGTCGCGATGCCAAGCCGCGCGGCGGGCGCGTCGAGCACGATGCGGTCGATGCGGTTCGCGCGCGCGAACGCGCGCACCGCCTGCATCTTGGGACCGTGCAGGCGCTGCTCCTGATCGAGCGGCGGATCCGGCCACCGGATCGACAGGCCTTCCGGAGGCAGCGTGAAGTCGACCGGATCGACGAAGCGCATGCGCTCGGGATCGACGTCGATCGTCGCCGAACCCTCCACCGCTTCGGCCACCGCCTTGAAGCCGACCCAGCAGCCCGCGTAGCGCGACAGCGCGATGCCGAAGAGGCCGAAGTCGAGGTAATCCTGCACGGTGGCCGGATTGAGCACGGGAATCATCGCCGCGACGAGCACCTGTTCGCTCTGGTGCGCCGACGTCGACGACTGGCATCCGTGATCGTCACCCGCGAGGACGAGCACGCCGCCGTACTTCGACGTCCCCGCCGCATTGGCGTGCTTGAAGGCGTCGGTCGACCGATCGACGCCGGGACCCTTGCCGTACCAGATCCCGAACACGCCGTCGACCGTCGCGTCGTCCTCCAGCGCGACCTGCTGCGTACCCCACAGCGCGGTCGCCGCGAGATCCTCGTTCACCCCGGGCTGGAACGTGATGTCGTTGGCCTCGAGCAGCGCCGCGGCGCCCCACAGCGCGTTGTCGTACGTTCCAAGCGGCGAGCCGCGATAGCCGGTGATGAAGCCGGCGGTATTGAGTCCGGCCGCGCGATCGCGCGCGCGCTGCATGAGCGGCAGACGCACGAGCGCCTGGATGCCCGTGAGGTAGACGCGGCCGGCGCCCTGCGCGTACTTGTCGGCGAGGGAGACGTCGGCGAGTGCAGGAACGGCTGGGGGTGGCGGGTCGCGATCTGCCACGGGCGGGTGACCGGAGGCCGGCGCTCGAAGGATTCGGGTGGCTACGGCTTGCAGCCTAGCCGCCACCCCGGGTTAAGGCAAGCTGCGCTGCGGGACCGCGGCGCGCGCCGGCATTCATTTCGCCTCCACCGGATCGCGCACGATGCAGCGAAAACCGAGATGGCACGTCGATGTGTCGACGGGCTGCGCCATGCGAGCGGCGGGCCGGTAGCGACGGCAATAGTCGGGCGCGCAAAGATACGAGCCGCCCTTGGTGACCCGCCGCGGAATGCGCAGGTGCGGCGTTGCGGGGTCGATGCTGGCATCGCGCTCGCCACCGCGGGGATTGTCGAGCGTGCAACAGGGTTTCATGGCGCGGTCGAAGTCCCGATAGAAATCGGCGGTCCACTCCCACACGTTGCCGGTCATCTCGAACAGGCCATGACCGTTGGGCGGAAACGCGCGCACGGGTGCGGTCCACAGGTAGCCATCCTCGAACGTGTTCTGCCAAGGGAAGGCGCCTTGCCAGGTGTTGGCGAGCGGCACGCCCGCAGGCATCCATTCGTTGCCCCACGCGTACTGTGCCGCATGAAGACCGCCGCGCGCCGCGTACTCCCATTCGGCTTCGGTCGGCAGCGCCTTGCCGGCCCACGTCGCATACGCTTGCGCGTCCTCGTAGGCGACGTGCACGACGGGATGGTCCCAGGCGCCATCGAGCCCGCTGCCCGGACCGCGCGGATGCCGCCAGTTCGCCCCGGCGACGTAGCGCCACCATTGGCGGTGATCGGAGAGGTCCACCGGACCCGGTGGCGGCTCGAATACCGCCGACGACGGCACGAGACGCGCGGGATCGGCGCCCGGGTAGTCGGCCGCATTGGCCGGACGCTCGGCGAGCGTGACGTAACCCGTCGCCGCGACGAATGCGTCGAACTGCGCGTTGGTCACGGCGGTGGCATCGATCCAGAAGGCGCCCACGCGCACGGCGTGCGCGGGCGCCTCTTCGGGATAGTGGTGGTCCGAACCCATGCGGAACGTGCCACCAGGCAGGCGAATCATGTCCCCCGTCACGGCAGCGTCGGCGCGCGCGACCATGAACCGTCAGATCCCCGCCCACCACTGGTAGCCCTGATCCTCCCAGTAGCCACCGCGCCCACCGCCGATCGCGGCAAACGATGCGACGAATTCGATCCCGGTGATGTACTTCGCGTGCTTGTAGCCCAGCTGGCGTTCGACGCGCAGCCGGATCGGCGCGCCGTTGGGAACGGGCAGCGGCGCATCGTTGAGCTCGTAGGCGAGGATCGTCTGTTCGTGTCGCGCGTCGTCGAGATCGATGCTCTCGTAGTAGAGGTCGGTCGGGTCATCCGACATGGGGTCGGCGCAGTAGAAGACGACGTAACGCGCTTCGGGCTTGACCGCCACCGCATCGAGGAGTGCGGCAAGACGCGCGCCCTTCCACTTCGCGATCGCGCTCCATCCCTCGACGCAATCGTGGCGGGTGATCTGCGTGCGTGACGGCAGGTCGCGCACCTGGGCGAGGGTGAGCCGCTGCGGGTGCGCACACAGGCCGCCGACGTCGAGCGTGTACGTCGCAAAGCCGGATGCGACCCACGCGGCGTACTGCGCGGTCGCGGGATCGGCGGTGCCGTTGCTGCGAAACGTCGGCGAGCGATCCTCGGCGCTGAACTCCTGCGCCAGCGCCCGCCGGCCGACGACGTTGGCGATCGCCGCGTTGACCGACGTCGCCGCGTCCAGCACCTTGGGAAACCATTCGCTGCGTGACAGGTTGTCGCAGCCGGCGAGGGCAAGCCCCGAGACGGCGCCGACGCCGGCCCGCAGGAACGTGCGCCGCGCATGGCGCGGATGCGCTCGACGCCACCGCTTCATGGCGAGGGCTCCGCCGGCAATCGGTAGCGGCCGGTGATCATCGCTCGCAGGTGATTCCACAGGCCGTGGACCACGAGCTGGAAGATGTGGATGAGCGCGAAGGCGACGAGGAGCCAGGCAACGATGAAGTGCAGCGCGCGCGCGCTCTGGCGACCGCCCAGGAGATCGACCCAACCGGCGAGCACGGCGTTGAACCACGGCGACATGGCAAGGCCGGTGATCACGGCCATCGGGAGGAGGACGAAGATGACGGTGAGGTAGGCGAGCTTTTGCAGCACGTTGTAGCGCCGCGCCGCCTCACCGGTGGCCCGGCGAAAGCGCAGGTGGTCGCGCACCGACGCGCCGATGCCACGCAACTCGGTGCGGTCCGGAACGAGATCGCGCACGAGATGCCGGCTCGCGACGGCGTAGACGAGGAAGGCAACGCCATTCACGACGAACACCCACGCGAAGAAGAAGTGCCACAGGCGCGCCATCGAAAGCCACTGGACGCCGGGGAGCATGAGCCATGGCGGGAAGGTCGAGGCGACCCATTCGCCGTCGGCATCGCGCCTGAGACCCAACCAGCCGGTGGTGTCGAAGTCGTGGCCAGCGATCGACGTCACGCCCCGCGGCTCGCCATGGGCGTCAAGCTGCACCCCGATCTCGAGCGCATGCGCGGTGCCGTCGTAGGCGGACTTGCCGAAGTGCACGACCGGAAACGCATTGAAGATCTGCAAGCCGCTCATGAACAGCACGGTGAGCGCGACGACGTTGATCCAGTGCATGATGCGCACCGGCAGCGTATGCCGGTAGTAGAGCGCTCCCGGGCGTACGGTCGACGGCGCGGCGGCGATGGTGGTCATCGCGGCATTGTCGCACCGTGCCGGGGGCCGCAGCGGCTTGCACGGCAAGCGGCACCGCCCTGCCGCGATCGCGGGACCTTACAATCGGTCCCATGACCGACCACACCCCGCCGGGCGCGCCGACCCTCGACGCCGCGCCGGCCGACGAGACGCCCTTGCCCGGCGTCGACACTGCTCCGTACGCATCGCTCACCCCCGATCGCATCCTCGATGCGCTCGATGCCGTGGGAATCCATGGCGACGGTCGCCTCCTCGCGCTCAACAGCTACGAGAATCGCGTCTACCTCGTCTACTGTGATCGGGCGCCCGACGCCGCGACCTCGGTCGTGGTCAAGTTCTACCGCCCGCAGCGCTGGAGCGACGCGCAGATCGAGGAAGAGCACGCGTTCGTGCGCGAACTCGTCGCGCATGAGGTTCCGGCCGTCGCCGCGATGGACCTCGGCGGGCGCACGCTGCATCACGACGGCGACCTGCGCTTTGCGGTCTTTCCGCGCGACGGCGGGCGCACGCCCGAGATCGACCAGCCGACGACGCTCGCCTGGATCGGGCGTTACCTCGGACGCATCCATGCGGTGGGCGCGCAACGGCGCTTCGTGCACCGGCCGACGCTCGACGTCGGCAGCTTCGGTGACGCGTCGCGCGCCTTCCTCCTCGACCGCGGCGTCGTTCCGGACGACCTGCGCGAGTCGTACGCCGCGGTCTCCGCGTTGGCGTTGACCGGTATCCGCCGCTGTTACGAGCGGGCCGGACCCATCGCCACGCTGCGCCTGCACGGGGACTGCCACGCCGCGAACATCCTGTGGACCGCCGACGGCCCGCACTTCGTCGACTTCGACGACGCGCGCACCGGTCCGGCGGTGCAGGACCTGTGGATGCTGCTGTCGGGCGATCGCGCGTCGATGACGCGCCAGCTGGGCGACGTGCTGTCCGGTTACGAGCAGTTTGCCGACCTCGACCGCCGCGAGCTCCACCTCGTCGAGGCGCTGCGCAGCCTGCGCCTGCTCCACTACGCGGCGTGGATCGCAAGGCGCTGGCACGATCCCGCGTTCCCCGCGGCGTTTCCGTGGTTCGCCACGCACCGCTACTGGCAGGATCGCATCCTCGAGCTGCGCGAGCAGGTCGCCGCGATGGACGAGGCGCCGCTCGTGGTGTGAGCTGGGGTACCGGCGCGTCAGCGCGCCCAGTGGAAGAAGAGCAGGCCCCACGCGCCGACGGTCAGTGCGACCGCTCCGGCAAAGGCGACGAGTGCCGCCCACCGCGCCGTTGCGCGCGGCACGTCGGCCAACTGCCGCCAGGCGAGCCAGAGGCTCCAGCCCGCACCCGCGGCGAGCAGGAGCGCGCGCAGCGCCGGCACGGCGGAGGTCGTGATGCCTTCGGCCCGCGCGAGCGTCACGGTGAGACTCGACAGGCCAAGAAAGACGCCGATCCCGGCGAGCGGGATGAGCGCGTAGGCGAGCCGCATCCCGTGGCGCAGCCGCGGCGCCGGACCGGCGCGCGCCGCGAGCAGGAGAAACAGCGAGACCGCGCCCCCGACGACGAGCGCGGTGACGCCGATGTAGGTGACGATGAGCGCGCCGTCGAGCCAGGTGAACACATCGTTGCTCTCGGGGTAGTGCGTCAACACCCACCAGGGTGCATCGGCGGTGAGGAGCCACGTCATGCCGTGATCGATCGCGAAATCGGCAGCGGCGAGCTTGAGCGACACGAACCAGGGACTCGCGTTCCAGTGGAAGGCGCCGAGCGCGACGCCGATGAGGCCGAAGACGATGAGCGCGGCGTCCCACCCGGACGCCTTGGCGAGGGGGAGCGTCGCGACCTCGCGGTTCGGTGGGCGCGCGGCGAGTTCGACCGCGCCCAGGTGCCCGCTGCAGCGTCCGCACATGTGGCACTCCGAGGGCCCCGTCATGTGCTTGATGCGTACCAGCGGTGCGCAGTTGATCGGGTGGATGGGGACGTGGCCCGCGTTGCGGTCCCACCCGTCGCGGTCGATGCGAAAGGCCACCGGCGACACTCGCGCCAGGACGTTGAACACGCCGCTGACGGGGCACAGGTACCGGCACCACACGCGCTTCTCGCGGCCGTAGACGTAACCCACGACGATCGCCGCGACCGTCGAGCCGCCCAGCACCAGCAAGGCCGCCTTCGGATACTGGTAGACGCTCACGAGCTGGCCGAAGAGCGTCGTCAGGACGAACGCGACGAAAGGCCAGCCGCCCCAGCGCAGCCATCGCGGTGGCGCACGGTGCAGGCCGACCTTCGACGCCGCTTCGGTGAGCGTGCCTTCGGGGCAGAACACGCCGCACCAGGTGCGCCCCATGACGAACATCGAGGCGATGACGAACGGCCACCACAGGCCCCAGAACGCCCACTGCGCAAAGACGGTGAAGTTGTCGAGCGCGTGCGCGTCGTTGCCCGGCAGGGGTAGCACCGCGGGGACGATGAGCAGGATCATGTAGGCGCCGACCACCACCCACTGCACGCGACGGACGATCGGCTGATGCCGCGCGAGCCAGTCGCCGTAGCGCGCGAGCCAGCGGCGCGAGTGTCGGTCGCGCCGCGGCGTGGTGGTGGCGGTGAGCGCGCTCACGCTGCCTTCTTGCTCACCTCGTCGGGCGTACGCAGCTGCCACCCCATCACGATCCAGTACACGGCAAGCACGAGCGTGGGCAGCAACGCGGGCTGCGATCGGTACCCCGTGAACGACGCGACGAAACCTCCGAAGCGCGAGCTGTCGTCGAGGAGTGCGGTCGTGTTCCACAGCGGATCGACGAGCGGCGGGAGGATGTCCATGCCGATCAGCTTGTCGAGGCCGCCGACCATGAGACCACCGGCGAGCAGCAGGAGCGCGATCTCGGAGAAGCGAAAGAACGCCCGCCACGAGAACCAGCGCGAGCCCTGCTGCAACAGCCAGAAGGTGAGCCACGCGAGAACGATGCCCGCCGCCACGACGGCGAGGAACGTGGGCCAGGTCATCTGCGCCATGCCGACCCCGTAGAGGAACACCACCGTCTCCGCCGTCTCGCGGCCGATCGCGAGCGCCACGACGACGCTAAGCCCCCACCAGTTGGCGGCATCGGCGTTGCGTCGCATGCGCGTCTCGAGGTCGCGCTTCAGCGTGCGGCCGTGCCGGCGCATCCAGAACACCATCTGCACGATGAGCGCGGCGGCGACGAGCATCATCGCCGCCTGGAAGCCGTCGAGCGCGTCACCCGACAGGAAATGCGCGACGCCGAGCATCGCTGCCGCGAGCAGCAGCGCGAGGGCGATGCCGGCGACGACGCCGATCGCGAGATAGCGCCGCCCGATCGCGGCATCGGGTTGGCGGCGCAGCCACGCATAGACGATGCCGATGACGAGCAGCGCTTCGGCGGACTCGCGCCAGACGATGAACAGGGCGTTGCCCATGCGTGTCGCGACCGCCGCTACCGGGCGATGATGAAACCCTTGGACGTATCGGGATGGAATTCATCCCAGAACGGATACTGCCCGGGCTTCAGCTTGTTGATGACGACCGACGACGTGGCGCCGGGTGCGAGCACCTTTTCGATCTTGAGCGGCAGGCTCTCGAACTCCATCGGCTCCTTGCCCTCGTTGCTGATCGTGATCTTGATGCGCACACCGGCGGGCACCTCGAGATTGGGCGGCGTGAAATGCCCGTCACGCGCGACGATCTGCACGACGTGAGCCTCGGCAGCCAGCACGGCACCGACGACGACCAGCGCGGCCAATGCGACCAGGGCGCGGATGCGACAACCGATGGCAGCCCGGCAGGCCGTGCCCACCGGTCGGCACTCAGTAGCCACCCTTCTTCCCCGTGCCGGCAAAGGTGAACTCGTACTGCAGCGTGAACGGCGCGAACCACGGCGCGACGCCGGTTTCCTTGTCGACGTGGCGGCCGAAGGTGGCGTGCGCACCTCCCGGCGGCGGCGCGATCGTGAGCTTCAGCGTGTAACGGCCGGGGCCTGCCAGCTTGACGTTGTCGCCGTAGTGCGGTCCGTCGCTTGCCACCATCGCCATCAGCGGACCCTTCATCACCTCGGAGCGCCCTGCTTCGCGAGTTCGTAGCGCACGTCGAGGTACGGGATCCAGCTGCCGTCGGCGAAGCCGTTCGGATTCTGGTCGGTGGCGCGGATGTCGGCCTCGAGATGGATGTCGGCCGCCTTGGCCTCGCGCATCATCCCGGCGGGTTCCATCGCGATCGGCTGCAGGTACACGGCGGCGACCTCCATGCCGTTCCTGATCTGCGGCTTGCCGATCGGATATTCGAGCGCCGCCACCGACGTCGCGACGGCCAGCGTCGCGAGCGCCACGCCGGCCTTGCCCAGCGTCGATGCAACGTCTTGTTTCATGAGGGACCGGTTCGAGAGCGCGGGGGTCGGGCCGCCGCAAGGCGCCACGTTAGCAGTTTCGGGCCCCCAACGCAAATAGGAATTATTTGTGTTCATGCCTTAACCCGCGCGGCAGCGCGCCGTGCGACGCGGCAGGAGGCTTGAGCCACCACATGCCTTGCGCGCATCGACCGGACTACCGTATATTCATGCGGTAGTTCTCGCCGACCCTGCACCCCGCCTCGTCCCCTGCCCCGAACGCGCGCGACCTCCAGGCACTCGCCCCGTCCTCTCGCAGCCCGTCTCGCGCGCCATGACCGCCGTCGCCCTCCCGCCGTACGCCGAACTGCATTGCCTCACCAACTTCACGTTCCTGCGTGGCGCCTCGCACCCGGCCGAACTCGTGGCACGCGCACGCGATCTTGGCTATCGCGCCCTCGCCATCACCGACGAGTGCTCGGTGGCAGGCATCGTGCGGGCGCATCAGGCGGCGCAAGCCACCGCGGACGAGGCGGCGCTGCCCTTGATCGTAGGCAGCGAGTTCACCCTCGCCGATGGCCTGAGGCTCGTCGTCTACGCCACCGACCGGCGTACGTACGGCGATCTCACCCAGCTCATCACGCGCGCGCGCCGGCGCGCCCCCAAGGGAACGTACCGTGTGGACCGCGACGACGTGGCCTCGCTGGCGCCGCACGGCCTTGCGCTGTGGCTGCCCACCCTGCGCGGCGAGGCCGACGACCTCGATGCGCGACACGACGCCGGGTGGATTCGCGAGGTCTTCGCCGATCGCGCCTGGCTCGGCGTGGAACACTGCGCGCGGGCAGGCGAGGCCGCGCGCGTGGCGAGGCTCGTGCGCCTGGGCCGCGCCAGCGGCCTGCCTTGCGTGGCCGCCGGCGACGTCCACATGCACGTTCGCGGACGCCGCGCGCTGCAGGACACGCTCACGGCGATCCGCCTGCGCACGCCTCTGGCCGAATGCGGTCACGCGCTGTTTCCCAACGGCGAGCGCCACCTGCGCTCGCGCGCCGTGCTCGCCAGGGCCTACGAACACGAACCGCAGCTCCTGCGCGCGACGCTCGACGTCGCCGCGCGCTGCCGTTTCACGCTCGGCCAGCTGCGCTACGAATATCCCGACGAACTCGTCCCGCCGGGGCAAACGCCGACGAGCCATCTGCGCCACCTCGTCGAAGCCGGCATCGCGCGCCGCTATCCCGGCGGCGTGCCTTGCGCCGTGCGCGAGCTGATCGAGAAGGAACTGGCGCTCATCGCCGAGCTGCACTACGAGCCGTATTTCCTCACCGTGGAGGACATCGTCCGCTACGCGCGCAGCCAGGACATCCTGTGCCAGGGTCGCGGCTCGGCCGCGAACTCCGCGGTGTGCTACGTGCTCGGCATCACCGCGATCGACCCCACGCGCATCGGTGTCCTCTTCGAGCGCTTCGTGAGCCGCGAGCGCAACGAGCCGCCCGACATCGACGTCGACTTCGAGCACCAGCGTCGCGAGACCGTGCTGCAGTACATCTACGACAAGTACGGCCGCGACCGCGCGGCCCTTGCCGCCACGCTCATCACGTATCGGCCGAAGAGCGCGATACGCGACGTCGGCAAGGCGCTGGGTCTTGGCCTCGCGCAGGTCGACCGGCTGGCCGGCACGCTCGCCTGGTGGGACGGCGGCAGCGTCGACCCGGCACGCATACGCGAGGCGGGCTTCGATCCGGACCACCCGCTGATCCACAAGCTCACCACGCTCGTGCGCGATCTCGTCGGCTTTCCCCGGCACCTGTCGCAGCACGTCGGTGGCTTCGTGATCGCGCGCGATCTCCTCGAACGCATGGTGCCGATCGAGAACGCGTCGATGCCGGATCGCTCGGTCATCCAGTGGGACAAGGACGACCTCGACGCCCTGGGCCTGCTCAAGGTCGACTGCCTCGCGCTTGGCATGCTCTCGGCGATCCGTCGTGCGCTCGCGCTGGTCTCCGCCTTCCGCGGCCTCCCCTTCACCATGACCGACATCCCCAGGGAAGACGCGCGCGTCTACGCGATGTGCCAGCGCGCCGATACCGTCGGCGTGTTCCAGATCGAATCGCGGGCGCAGCAATCGATGCTGCCGCGCTTGCGGCCGGCCACGTTCTACGACCTCGTGGTGCAGGTCGCCATCGTGCGGCCGGGGCCGATCCAGGGCGGCATGGTGCATCCGTACCTGCGGCGGCGCCAGGGCAAGGAAGCGGTGACGGACCTGGGTCCGAAAGTCAACGCCATCCTCGAGCGCACGCTCGGCGTGCCGATCTTCCCGGCGCAGGTGATGCGCCTTGCCATCGAGGCGGCAGGCTTCACACCGGGCGAGGCCGACGCGTTGCGGCGTGGAATGGCGGCCTGGCGGCGCAAGGGCAACCTCGAGCCATTCGAGCGCAAGCTCATCCGCGGGATGGCGAAAAACGCCATCCCCGAAGCCTTCGCACGACAGGTCTACCAGCAGATCCTGGGCTTCGGCGAATACGGCTTCCCCGAATCGCACTCGGCGTCGTTCGCGCTCATCGCCTACGACTCGGCGTGGTTGAAGTGTCACGAGCCCGCGGCCTTTTGCGCCGCGCTCCTCAATGCGCAGCCGCTCGGCTTCTACGCTCCGGCACAACTCGTGGCCGATGCGCGGCGGCACGGCGTCGAGGTGCGTGGTGTCGACGTCACGGCGAGCGACTGGGACTGCACGCTGGAGGGGCCCGGCCCGATCCCCGCGCTGCGCCTCGGACTGCGCCTCGTGCAAGGGCTCGCGCAGGAGAGCGCGCTGCGCATCGTCGCGGCCCGGACCCAGCGCGGCTTCACCGACGCGACCGACCTCGCACGTCGAGCGACGCTCGATCGTCGTGACTTGCACACCCTCGCGGCTGCGGGTGCGCTCGCCGCCCTCAGCGGCGATCGCCACGCCGCCATGTGGGAGGTCGCCGGCGTGGAGAGGCTGCCTCCCCTCCTTGCCGATACCACGTTCGCCGAGACACTGCCCGCCCTGCCGACTCCGAGCGAAGGTCAGGACATCGTGGCCGACTACCGCATGCTCGGCCTCACGCTCGGCCGGCATCCGCTCGCGCTGTTGCGCGATGCGCTGCGCGAGCGACGCCTCGTGACCGCCGCCGAAGTCACGAATGCGCCGCACGGTCGGCTGCGCCGCACCGCCGGCATCGTGATCGGCCGCCAGCGCCCGGACACCGCCAGTGGCGTCGTCTTCGTCACGCTCGAGGATGAAACGGGCGTGATCAACGTCATCGTGTGGCGCACCGTCACGCAACGGCAGCGGCGCGAGCTCCTCGGTTCGCGCCTCCTCGCGGTCCACGGGCGCGTGGAGCGCGAAGGCGACGTCGTGCACCTCGTCGCCGGTCACCTCGTCGACCTCACGCCGCTCCTCGGGGCATTGCCGACGCGATCACGCGACTTCCACTGATGCCGCTTCGCGCGCACCGCCGCGCGAACGGGTGCATGCTCGACCCCGTGCTACCCTATCGCGTTCCCGCGAACGAATCGCTCCGGAGTTCCTCATGCCCGGCCTCCTCCCCGACGTCGACCCCGACGGCCTGCTCGAATACTCGGTCGTATTCACCGACCGCTCGCTCAATCACATGTCGCAGCGCTTCCAGCGCGTGATGCGCGACATCAGCGCAACGCTGCGCCGCGTCTACCACGCGCAGGCCGTCGCCGTGGTTCCCGGAGGCGGCACCTTCGGCATGGAAGCGGTCGCGCGCCAGTTCGCCACCGGCAAGCGCGTCCTCGTGCTGCGCAACGGCTGGTTCAGCTTTCGCTGGACACAGATCTTCGACATGGGTCGCATTCCAGCCCAGGTGACCGTCCTCAAGGCGCGCCCGACCGGCGCCGGCAGCCAGGCTCCCTTCGCCCCCGCGCCGATCGCCGACGTCGTCGCCACGATTCGCCGCGAGCGGCCCGACATCGTCTTCGCCCCGCACGTGGAGACCGCGTCGGGGATCCTGCTGCCCGACGATTACGTGCGCGCGGTCGCCGACGCCGTGCACGACGTGGGCGGGCTCTTCGTCCTCGACTGCGTCGCCTCGGGAGCGCTTTGGGTCGACATGGAGGCCGCGGGCGTCGACGTGCTGATCAGCGCGCCGCAAAAGGGCTGGTCGAGCTCGCCCAGCGCGGGGCTCGTCATGCTCTCGACGCGAGCGCGCACGGCGCTCGACGCCACGACGAGCACGAGCTTTGCCATCGATCTCAAGAAGTGGCTCGCGATCATGGAAGCCTACGAGAAGGGCAGCCACGCCTATCACGGCACCGTGCCGACCGACGCCCTCGCGCACCTGCGCGACGCGATGCAGGACACCGAGCGCTTCGGCTTCGAGCGCGCGCGCGCCGCGCAGCAGGACCTCGGCCGCAAGGTGCGCGCCCTCCTCGCCCGCCATGGCTATCCGAGCGTGGCTGCGCCCGGCTTCGAGGCCCCGGGGGTGGTGGTGAGCTACACCACCGACCCGGACGTGCACAGCGGCGCCAAGTTCCTCGCGCAGGGTCTGCAAACCGCCGCCGGCGTGCCGCTGCAATGCGACGAGCCGGCGGACTTCCGCACGTTTCGCATCGGCCTGTTCGGTCTCGACAAGCTCGCCGACGTCGACCGCACCGTGGGCCACCTCGAGCGCGCGTTGCACGCGATCGCGAAGCCCGCGCTCGTCGGCAAGTAGCTCCCGCTCGCGCTATTCGACGTCGCGCACGCCGGGGAGCGCGCGCAGGCGCTTCTCGATCTCGGCCAGGTCGCGCGCCGGCGCGGGGCCGAGCGTGATGCGGATCTCGTCGAGGTCGGTGGATGGATCGCGCAGCGCGACGTACTGCCGCAGCGTCACCGCCGCCGGCCGCACCGCGGCGCTCAAGGCCTCGATCGACACGGTCCCCGGGTCGGCGATGACGACGAAGTCGTGCGCCTGATGCTTCATGTGGTAGCGCGCTTCCAGCGGCTTGATGCCCGCCAGGATGATGAGGATGAGGATCGTGGCGATGACCGCTGGCACGTACAGGCCGCTGCCGACGGCGAGACCGATCGCCGCCACCGCCCACAGGCTCGCCGCGGTCGTGAGGCCGCGCACGATCTCGCCGCGCAACAGGATCGCTCCTGCCCCCAGGAAGCCGATGCCGGACACCACCTGCGCGGCCACCCGCGACGGATCGAGCACGACATGCTCGCCCAGGACCTCCGAGAAGCCGTGCATCGACACGATCATGATGAGCGCGGAGCTCAAGGCAACGAGCATGTGCGTGCGCAATCCGGCAGACCACGACTTGCGCTCGCGCTCGAGTCCGATGACGCTGCCCAGCGCCGCCGCCACGACGAGTCGCAGGGCGAGATCGATCATAGAGTGAGTCATGCGTATCGCCTCCCTTCACGCTGCCCGCCGCGTGGCGCCGTGACGGGCGCCGCGCGCACCGGTCGGCGCGGCAAGGATGCGCCGCCGGCGACCGGCTAGACCAGATCGCGCAGGACGAGCGTCACCTCGCTGCCGGCGGCAGTCTTGACCTTCACGCGTGAGCCCGGTGTGGCACGCAACGTCTCGCGCACCGCCGACAGCGGAACCTGCAACGCCGGATAGCCGTTGACCTCGACGATGACATCGCCCGTCTTCAATCCGACCGCGGCCGCCGGTCCGCCGGCAACCACGCCGACGACGTCGAAGCCGGTGGCGCCGCGCTCGAGCCACAGGCCGCTGCGGTCGGCGACGTCGGGGGCGCCGAAATTGAGGTAGCGCTCGAAGTACAGCGCATCGTTGGGCAGGTCGTACGTGATCGCGAACTGGCGCATGAGCGCGTGGCCGACGTTGCCGGCGACGTCGGTCTTGGGCACCGGGCCGTCGACCTGCGGGATCGCGACGATGGGATTGGGGATGCTGACCTCGCCCAGCTTGAGGAGCTTCGCCCGGGCGAGCGCGGCGCGCACCGGCCCGCGCACGCCGGCGCCGATCACCGCGACGTTCTTCGCACCGAGCTTGCGCGCAAGATCGTTGCGCTCGGCAAATTCCGGCACGAGCGTCAACGAGCCACGACTGCCGGTGTCGATCTCGAACAGACCTTCGTTGCCGTCGAGGCTGCCCTGCACCTGCGGCAGGCGGCCGCGCTTGGCCACCGCGACCCGGGTGCCGCCACCGGCGTACTTGAACGCCGCCGGATCGTTGAGCGTGAGCCGGCCGCGTGCGTAGTCGAGACGGATCGGCATGCGCACGAACCACTCGAGGCCGACGACGCCGGCCACGTCGTCGAGCCCCTCCACCCGGCGCAGGAAGGCATCGATGTCGGCGATGACGTATTTCTGGCCGGTGAGTTCGACCCCGGCGATCGTCGTCGACCCCACCGCGAGCATGGGAGGTGGCGCCTTGTTCGGGCCGAGCAGCACGGCGGCCGTCTGCGGCGTCAGCACATTGGCGCCGCCCGCATCGAGCAGCATGCGAAAGGGGCCGCGACCATCGAGCATCACCTGGACGAAGAGGTGACCCGAGAACACCTCGAACGGCAGCTCGACCGCGGCCTTGCCCGCCGGGAAGCTGAGCTCCGCCACGACCTCGGGCGGTCCGAATGCGATCCCGGCGAGCGACGCGTTGTAGACGAGCGTTTGCACTTCGAGCGTTTCGTCGAGCTTCGGGTCGCCGCGCCGCGTGAGCACCTTGAAGGGAATCCGCACGCCCTGCACGTCGCGCCAGTCCGAGTAGATCTCGGTGCGCGTGACCTCGCCTTCGCTCTCGACCAGACGGGCGATGAGCTTCGTCTGCGCATCGAGCCAGAACTCGAACGGACGCCCGCCCTGCGGCGCCACGACGACGACGTCGTAGGTGCGATCGTCGGCCTGCACGCGCTCCTTGTAGTCGATGCGTGCCGTCATCCGATCGGGAAACCAGAAGGCGAGCCGATCGCGATACGCCGCATTGGCGGCAAGCTCCAGCGCCATCGCCGAGGTCTGAATCTGTGGCTCGTCGCCGCCGTCCTGGGTCCAGACGACCTTGCCGTCGTTGCCCAGCGCCCCGCTGATGGGACCGATGGCAAAGCGCAGCAGCGCGCGCCCGGTGGCCATGTCGCTCCAGCGCTCGGCGGTGCCCTCGAGCCCGGCTGCGCCGAGCTTCACCACGCTATGCTGGGTCCGCAGCGCGTCCCACGCCGCGCCGCCGCTCGCCGCCTTGGCGGCAGCAAGGAGCGCGTTCGCATCGGGCCGGGTGGCGTCAGCGGCGCTGCTGTCGGCGCGCGGGGACTTGGCGGCTTCGCCCTTGGCCGGCGCCTGGCGCGCTGCGGCCTTGCCCGTGCTTGACGCCTTCGGCGTCTCGCTGCGCTTGGCGGGCGGCGACTGGCCCCACGCCAGCGTGAGGCCGCAAGCCATGAGGCTCGCAAGCAGAATTCGAACGAGGGGGAGCGACACGGGGTGCGAAGCAAGCACGGTCGTGAATTATCGCAGATCGGAGTCGGCACGAAGGGCGGCCGACGCCGATCACGAGGCCCGGTGCCGAGCTCAGGGGACCGTCATGCCCACGGTGAACAGCGCGCCGTTGCCCCCCAGGAGGACGAACTCGGTGCAATAGCGCGTCCAGCAATACCCCACCGACGGCACGATCGCCGGCGCAATCTCGTAGTGGTTGAACGGGATCTTGTCGCGGAACTCACCGCGGTAGCCGTGCAGGAGACCGGCCGAGACCTTGACGTAGAACGGTGGCTGCTCCTGCCACGGATGCCACTGCAGCGCTCCGTACAGGTACTGCGAAAACTGGCCGAACGAGTTCTGGAAGAGTGCGAGACCGACGAGCCAGCGCCCGCCCAGCCAGTATTCGTCGAGGCGGTACGTCGTGTCGACGGCGTACGACTGCTCGTGCCTTGGGTCCGGGTGGAAATGCCAGGTGTAGTAGGCGAACTGGACGTACCACTTGTCGGTACGCCACGGCTGCGGCGCATCCCAGCCGGGCCGGGTCGACCATAGCGAGGCAAGCGACGGTTCGCTCTCCCCGGCCGCCGCCTTCGCCGAAGGAGGGGCGGAAGTGTCCTGCGCGTGCGCGATCGATGCGCTTGCCGCGAGCGCCACCGCGGCCAGCGCACCCGTGAGCGCACCACGCCCGGCGCGCCGCAGGCGCGATGCGGCTCGGGTGAGGCGAACGGCGCGGGAGCGTAACGGCAACAGGAAAGCGGCGCCAGGCACGCGCAAGTGGACAGGCATGACCCTTGGGGGGCGGGTTGCGGGGCCGTAACGTTACCACGCCGGCTGCGGCGGCCGGCGCAACCGTGCGGAACCTAGGCGATGGCGCAGGCGACGCTTGCCTGCTGCTCCTTCGCTGCCGCAATGCTCGCGGCATCGGGGAGCGCGACCCCGTTCTTGACGGCCGTGATCTCGGCCACGATCGAGATCGCGATCTCCGGCGGCGTGCGGCTGCCGATGTAGATTCCGATCGGCCCGTGCAGGCGAGCGATCTCGGCCGCGGTCAGGTCGAACTGCGCGAGGCGCTCGCGGCGCTTCGCATTGTTCGCGCGCGAACCCAGCGCACCGACGTAGAACGCCGGTGACTTGAGCGCCTCGAGGAGCGCGAGATCGTCGAGCTTGGGATCGTGCGTGAGCGCGACGACCGCGCAGCGCTCGTCGAGTTGCATCGCCTGCGCGGTGTCGTCCGGCATCGTGCGCACCACGGTGACGCCGGGAATGTCCCAGGTCTCGGTATATTCCTCGCGCGGATCGCAGATCGTCACCTGATAGTCGAGGCCGACGGCGATCGTCGCGAGGTACTTCGACAATTGCGAGGCCCCGATCACGAGCATCCGATAGCGCGGGCCGTGGATCGTCGTGAGCGTGGCGCCGTCGAAGCTCACGCCGTCGGTTGCGCGCGCCGGGTGCAGCGTCGCCTCGCCGGTGACGAGGTCGAGGCGGCGTGCGACCAGGTGCCCCGCCTCGATCTCGCGCAGGAGCGCGCGCATGCCGGACGCCCGGGTGAGCGGCTCGGTCACCAGCTGGATCGTTCCGCCGCAGGGCAGCCCGAAGCGGCGCGCCTCGTCGGCGGACACGCCGTAGGTCACTGCCTCGGCCGTCGCCTGCGTGATTCCGAGCCGGCGCACGCGATCGATGATGTCGTCCTCGATGCAGCCTCCGGAGACCGAACCCACGACCAGACCATCGTCACGCACCGCAAGCATGGCGCCTTCGGGACGCGGTGAACTGCCCCACGTCTTCACCACCGTGACGAGCAGCACGCGCCGGCCGGCATCGAGCCAGTCGGCACTGCGCTTCAAGACCTCGAGATCGACGCTATCCATCGCCTGTCGCCTCCGAAGGGGTCGAACCTGTCGCCTGATTCTACCCCGGCGTGACGCGCTGTCGCCTTCGCCGGCGGGCGATCCCGGACCGCATCGGGCGCGCGACCACCGCCGGCGCCGCGATGCGGTATCGTTCGTCGCACCGTCACCCGCCCCGTCGCGTCGTTCGTCCCGGTGCATACGCTCGTCCGCCATTCGGTTGCGCTGCTGCTCGTTGCAGTGTTCGTCCTGCTCGCGACGATCGCGCTCGACAAGCCCGGGTATTACTACGACGAGGTGATCCACGTCCCGGTCGCGCTCCGCGCGCTCGGCGACTGCGAGGTCGACGCCGCCGTCACCAGGGAGATCGGCTGCTTCCCGCTCCTGCAAACCTTGGGCTACGTGGGCGCGGTCAAGGCCTGGCTCGCCGCGCCGATCATCGCCGCCTTCGGCATCAACACGTGGTCGGTGCGCCTGCCGCCGATTCTCGTCGCCGCGGCGGCACTGCTCGTCCTCGCGTCGTTCGTCCGCCGCGAACTCGGCGTGACGTGGTCGGTGCTCCTGCTCCTGCTCCTCGCCGGCGACCCCGTGCTCCTCAATCACGCGCGCCTCGACTGGGGGCCGCAGATGATTGCGCTGCTGTTGCGCGTGACGTCGCTCGCCGCGCTCGTGCGCTGGCTGCAAACCGGGCGCCTGGCCTCGCTCGTCCTCGTCGGCGCGTGCTTCCTCCTGGGTCTCGTCGACAAGGTCAATTTCATCTGGGTGATCGGCGCCTGGCTGGCAGCGACGCTGACGCTGATGGCCCCCACCGCGTGGCATCGCCTGCGCGCGGGCGCACCGTGGCAGCCTCTCGTTGCCGGCGTGACGCTCTTGCTCCTCCTGTGGGGCGCGCTCGCGCTCGTGCGCCCGGCGGCGGGACTCGACATCCTGGGCGACGCGCGCACGCTGAGCGCCAGTGCGCAGGTCGCGAAGGTATGGCAGCTCTACGCCGCGACGTTCAGCGGCCTGTCGGTCATCGGCTGGGTCTTCGGCGCTCCGGTTCCGGTGACCGCGGCCTTCAACGTGCTGCTCCTCGCGCAACTCGCGGCCGCGGTCGCGCTCCTCGCCTGGTGCCGGCCGTGGACTCCGGCGCGGCGCCTGCTCGCCTTTCTCACCGCCGCCACCTTCTATCTCGTCCTCGCCATCGGCGCCACGCCGCAGGTGGGCGGCACGCACCACCTCTTCATGATCTGGCCGATGCCGACGCTGCATCTCGTCGCGCTGGTCGCGGTCGCGGCGCAGCACCTCGGGACCGAACGCGGTCGCGGCATGGCGCTGCGCAGCGCGATCGCGCTGGGCGGCATCGTTGCCGGCGGCACGCTACTCGCGTGGAACGTGGCGATGGACCTGCGCTACGCCGACATCTGGCGGCACGATCGTGATTTCCGGCCGCTCTTCGATCCCGCCATCGCGACGCTCGGCGCGCGCCTGCATGAAATCGCTCCCGATCGCGTCATCTCGGTCGACTGGGGGTTGCACCAGCCCCTCGTCACGCTCGCCGGGCGCGAGCGCGCGCGCGACTATCGCGAGTGGACGTGGCGACTGATCGATGCGAAAGACGACCCCGATCGCCCGGACCTGCAACGCGCGATCGCGCGCGATCTCACGGGAAAGCGCGTCGCCTTCGTCTTGCATGGGCCCGGATTCACGGTGGTCGACGGGGCGCGTGCGCGGCTCGACGCGCTCATTGCCGCGACGCGGCCGTGTCGCACGAGCGAGGAGGGATGGACCAATGCATCGGGACGCACGATCTACACGATCGTCATTGCCGACTACGCGAGCTGCCGCGCGGCACCGCGGGCGAATCAGCGCAGCCCGCGCACCGCGAGCCACGCCACGATCGCGACGATGATGGCGAGCGATACCCAGCGGATCCACGGACTGCTGCCCGGCGCGCGCCCCGACCCGACAGCGACGACCGCGCCGGTTTCGGCGATGGCCTGGTCGCCCGCGACCACCTCCGCCGCTGGCGCGACACGGGCACTGAAGCGCGCGAAGAAGTCGTCGGCGATCTTCGCGGCTGCGGCATCGATGAGCCGCGAGCCGATCTGCGCGATCTTGCCGCCGACGTTGGCTTCCACGACGTAGGTGAGCGTCGTGCTTGCCGCATCGGCAGGCGCCAGCGACACCTTCGCTTCGCCGTTGGCGAAACCCGCGGCGCCGCCCTTCCCCTCGAACTTCAACGTGTAACCGGTCGGCTCCACGATGTCGAACATCGTCATCGTCCCGGTAAATCGTGCCGACACCGGGCCGACCTTGGCGGCGACGACCGCGCGCCACGCGCCCTCGCCGGTCGACTCGAAGGATTCGCAACCCGGGATCGACGCCTGCAGCGTCGCCGGATCGTTGAGCGCGTTCCACACGACGTCCGGAGGGGCCGGGATCACCCGGGTGTTCGTCATCTGCATCGATGCTCCTCGCGCGGCGCACCGCCGCCGGGCGCATCGTAGCAAACGCGGGGTATCATCGACCACGGGCTGTTGCCGCTCACGAATCTTCGCGTGCGACCGATCGCGTGACACGGCGGCACCAAGTCGCTCGTGCCAGTTCTCGCGAAAGGAACCCGCTTCATGAAGCTTCGCCGCCTCCTGGTCGCTGTCTTTGCGATTGCCGCGTCGGCGTGTGGCACCGGTGCGCAAGGCGCGTCGGTCGACGTCGTCGAGTTCTACCACCAGGGCTTCGACCATTACTTCGTGAGCTCGCTGCCCGCGGACATCGCGGCACTGGATAGCGGCACGCTCAAGGGCTGGACCCGCACCGGCCGCACCTTCAAGGCCTTCGATGCACCCGCGCCGGGCATGAATCCGGTCTGCCGCTTCTACATCCCGCCGGCGCTGGGTGATTCGCATTTCTATTCGGCGTCACCCGACGAGTGCGCCGAAGTCGCGGTGAAGTTCCCCGCCTTTACCTACGAATCGCCCGGCGTCATGTACGTCGGCCTGCCCGACGCGGCAAGCGGCGCCTGTCCGGCGGGAACGCGCCCGGTCTATCGCCTGTGGAACAACCGCGCGGACTCCAACCACCGCTACACGACCGATACCGGCGTGCGCGCGGAGATGCTCGCGCGTGGCTACATTGCCGAGGGTTACGGTCCCGAAGGTGTGGCGATGTGCTCGCCCACGGTGGCGAGCGCGTTCACGGTGGCCGCCGCGCCCGCGGCGGTCACGCTCACGCCCGGCGAAACGCGCGACGTGCAGGTGACCGTCACCCCCAGCGACGGCTTTGCCGGGTCGGTGACGCTCGCCGTCGCCGGACTGCCTGTGGGAACGCACGCCGAACCGGCCAGTGCCACCGTGAGTGTGGGACCGGGACCGGCGTCGGTACTCGTACGGATCGCCGCCGACGGCAACGCGACGCCGTCCGGAAGCGCAGCGCCGGCGACCATCGACGCGACCGGCCCGGGCGGTACCCGTACGACGGCAGCGCTCGTCGTCGGCGTGGTCGCCGCGGGCAGCCCTGCCGCCACGCGGTTGCGCGTGATCGCCGATGTCGAGCAGCGTGCGCGCGAGCTGAGCGGCGACGGGTTGTCGGCTGCCGCATTCGTGCAGGCGATCGGCGCGTACATGGCCGGGCGCTCCGAGTATGTCGCGACCGGTGTCGACGCCGAGACGCGCACTGCGTGGGGTCGGTTCGCCGACGGCAGGGTGCATTTCGTCGTCGCCAACCGCGAACCGGCCCCTGCGGCCTCGCTCGTCCGCAGCATCGAGCCGCGCAGCGATCCCGAAGTGCCGAACGCGACCAGCGCGCGCCTGCTGCACACCTTCGGCTCCAACTTCGAAGGGCAGACGCCCATCGACGAGATGCGCGGGGCACTGCGCAGCCGCGGCTGGAACGTGCGCAGTGGCCCCGAGGGGCTCGCCGGCATCGAGGCACTCAAGGCAGCGAGCGGCGATGGATTCTTCTACATCAATACGCACGGCGGCCGCGGCGAGGTCGGTGATCCGAGCGAGCCCGAAGGGAAGATGTACGCGATCCAGACGTCGGCGCTCGTCAGCGGCGATCTCGAGGCGGCATACGACGCCGACCTCAAGGCGTTGAACCTCATCCACTTCACCGCCCGCAACGGCGAGAAGATCGCCGGGCTGATCGACGACTGGGATACCCGGTACGCGATCACCTACCGTTTCGTCCTGAAGTACATGAACTTTGCCGCGGGGAGCGTTGCGTTGATCAACGCCTGCTACAGCAGCCGCAACGCTTCGTTCATCAATGCGTTCCTGGCGAAGGGCGCCGGTGTCTACCTCGGCTGGTCGGAGACGGTGACCGCGGCGGCGGCGTACGAGTCGCCACCGTACTTCGTCGATCGCATGGTCGGCGCCAACCAGCACCGGCTCAAGGAATCACCGCCGCAGCGCCCGTTCGCCTACGACCTCGTGCTGCAGGACATGGGAACGAAAGGACTCGACGTCGATCGGGCGAGTGGTGCGCGGCTCCAGGCCACGCTCAAGACCGGGGTGGCGCCGCCCATCTTCGCGCCGTCGATCCGCTACGTCGCGGTCGAGGAATACGGCGATACGCTCACGCTCACCGGTGAATTCGGCTCGCGCGCCGGAAAGGTTACGGTCGGCGGCACCGAGCTCGGCATCCGCAGCTGGGCGCCCACCAGGATCGACGCGGCGCTCCCGCTCACCGGGCCCGGAGCGTCGGGTGACGTCGTCGTCGAGGTCGATCACGTCCGCAGCAATGCGCGTCAGCTCACCGAGTGGGTGATTCCGCTCCAGTATCGGTGGCTCGACGCCTTCGACGTGCCCGGCCTGCGCTTCGAAGGGTCCGGCAACGTCCGGTTGCGAGCCGACATCGCCGAATATCGCCTGCTGCCGGCGGAGACGCCGAAGTACAAGGCACGCGGCGGCCCCCCGACACGCGACAGCGCCGTGCGCATCACCGGGTCCGGCTCGCACACCGAGCAGAACTGCACGCAAACGTTGAGCGGCACCGCGAACTACGTGAGTCCGATCGGCGGCGCCTCGACGGTGCTTGCGAGTGCGTTCCGCGTCACGGCCGACACGAGGGAGGGTGCGCTGGGTCTGGCACTCGGAGCCATGACGCCGCCGCATACGCTCACCATCAGTGGCGATTGCGGATCGCTGTCCTCGCCGATAGCCACGACCTTCGGCCTCCTCGACGGACCGACGAGCGTTCTGAACGACCAGACCGAGAACCCGCAGACCTTCGAGATGCCGGGTCTCGTGTTCCGGCTCGATTCGGCGTTCAACATCGCGCCGGTGACCCATACGACGGACGAAGCCGGCGGCACGCTGACGGTCTCCTGGACCGGGGTGGTCACCAAGGCCGCGCCGCGCACCGCCGACGACGCCGGCAGGTAAGACGCGGGTGTATCGCGCGCCGCCATGCCGGCTGGAGGCTCGCCGCGCGCTCAGCGTGCCCGCTGATGCGGGTGCGCAGTAGCGCGCGGCGCGTGCGGGGCGCGGCGCTCATCCAGCGCCGCCGCGAGGCCGGTGAGTGAAGCGACGTTGTGGACCGGCAAGAAGTCGTCGACGTGCGGCAGGATGGCGCGGATGCCGGCGGGCCGCGCCTCGAACCCGGCGTAGCGCAACAGCGGATTGAGCCACACGACGCGCGCACAGGACTTGGCAAGGCGCTCCATCTCGAATGACAGCCCGGCGCCGGCGTCGGCGTCGAGGCCATCGCTGATGAGCAACACGACCGCGTTCTGCCCGAGAAGGCGGCGCGACCAGCGACGATTGAAGCGCGCGAGGCAGGCGCCGATGCGCGTGCCGCCGGCCCAGTCGTCGACGGCCGCCGCCACCCGCGCCAGCGCCACGTCGACATCGCGGTGCTTCAGGTAGCGCGTGACGTTGGTGAGCCGCGTGCCGAACACCAGCGTGTGCACCCGGTGGCGGTCGTTGGTGATGGCATGCAGGAAGTGCAGCAGCATCCGCGCGTAACGGTCCATCGACCCCGAGATGTCGCACAGGACCACGAGCGGCGGCGGCCGGCGGACGCGAGACCGGTACGCGAGGGGTGCGAGGTCGCGTGCGGCACCGGTCATTCGCCGCAAGGTCTGGCGCAGGTCGATGCGATGCCCCGTGCGTGCGGCGCGCGTGCGCCGCTGCGGCAACTCTGGCAGCGGCAGGCGCAGCCGCGCGAGCATCGCTTTCACCTGCGCGAGCTCGTCGGGGGTCATCGTCGCAAAGTCCTTGCGCTGCAGGACCTCGTGCGCCGAGAACGTGTGCGCGGCGTCGAGATCGATGTCGTCGTCTTCGTCCGGCGGCGACGCGCGTGGCGGCGTTGGCGCCAGACGCGCCGGCGGCGGGGGCGTCGCGTCGTGCTCCGCGAGGCGGCCCTGCACCGGCGGCAACTGCGCGGCGACGATGCGTTCAAGGAGGCGCGGATTCTTCCAGAAGAGCTCGAACGCCTGCTCGAAGATGGGAAGGTGCTCCTGGCGCGAGACGAGGACCGCGGCGAGCGCGGCACGAAAGTCCGTGCGCTGCGCGACGCCCACCGCGGATACCGCCGCGAGCGCATCGATGACCTTGGCCGGCCCCAGGGGCAGCCCTGCCGCGCGCAAGAGGCGCACGAAGTGCGCGACGTTCGCGGCGAGATGGCCGCGTGGCAGCAGCGTCGGGGCGGAGGCGGCGAGCACGGTCGCGTTCGCGCGCGGCGAGCGGGAATCAGGCGGCGGCCGCGGCCTTCGCCTCGGCGACGATGCGTGCGGCGACGTCGGGCGCGAGCGCGCCGATGTCGTCCTGGTACTTGAGCAGGACGCCCAGCGTGTCGTTGACCACGGCAGGATCGAGCGCGATGCGATCGAGCGCCACGAGCGCCTCGGCCCAGTCGAGCGTCTCGGCAACACCCGGCGCCTTGAAAAGGTCGAGCGAACGCAGCCGCTGCGTGAACGCGACCACCTCGCGGGCGAGGTGCTCGGGCGCCTGCGGACACTTGCGGCGGACGATGGCAAGCTCGCGCTCGGCGTCGGGATAGTCGACCCAGTGGTACAGGCAGCGACGCTTGATCGCATCGTGGATCTCGCGCGTGCGATTGGACGTGATCACCACGATCGGCGGCGTCACGGCGCGCACCACGCCGAGCTCGGGGATCGACACCTGGAAGTCGGAAAGCACCTCGAGGAGGTACGCCTCGAACGGCTCGTCGGCACGATCGAGCTCGTCGATGAGCAGGACCGGCGCGGTTCCCGCAGGTGGGTCGATCGCCTGCAGGAGCGGCCGCTTGTGCAGGAAGCGCTCGGTGAAGATGTCCTGCGCGAGGCCCTCGCGACTGGCACCCCCCGCCGCCTCGGCGAGCCGGATCTCGATCATCTGCCGCGGATAGTTCCACTCGTAGACGGCCGCCGCGACGTCGAGCCCCTCGTAGCACTGCAGACGGATGAGTGGGCGGGCGAGCCCCGCGGCGAGCACCTTGGCGATCTCGGTCTTGCCCACCCCTGCCTCCCCTTCGAGGAAGAGCGGCCGGGTGAGCTTGAGTGCCAGGAAGACCGACGTCGCGAGACGGCGGTCGGCGACGTAGTCCTGCGCGCCGAGGAGTTCCAGTGTCGCGTCGACGTCACCGGGTACGGTACGGCCAGAGAGCGCGGGTGATGGCGCCATGGGAGCGATCATAGCAAGCGTGCTCACGGTACCATGCAACCGCCCCAGGCACGCCCCATGCGCAACCCCATCCTCATCGTCGGCGCCGGTCCCGTGGGTCTCACGCTGGCCTGTGAACTCGCCCGCTATCGCCTGCCGGTACGCATCGTCGACAAGGCTCCCGCGCGCAGCGACCAATCCCGGGCGCTGGCCGTGTGGCCGCGTACGCTCGAACTCCTCGATCGCACCGGCTGCGTGGAGGCGTTCACCAGGGCCGGGTTGCACGGCCGCGGCGCCGGCTTCTACGAAAGGGATGAGCCGATCGCGAAGGTGAGCTTCGATACCCTGGAATCGGCGTTCCGCTACGTGCTCCTCATCCCGCAGTCGGAAACCGAGCGGCTACTCGATGCCCATCTGCACGTCCTCGGCGGCCAGGTCGAGCGCAGCGTCCAACTGACCGCATTCGTGCCGGCAAGCGATCGCGTCACGTGCACGCTGCGCCACGCCGACGGCAGCGACGAAACGATCGAGGCGAGCGTCCTCGTGGGTTGCGACGGTGCGCATTCATTCGTGCGGGAAAGCCTCGCCATGCCCTTCGACGGCGACACGCTGCCGGGACATTTCGTCCTCGCCGACGTGCACCTCGCCGGGGGTCGGCTGCCGGCGGACGAGGTCGCGATCGTCCTGCACGAGGACGGCACGCTGGCGTTCTTTCCGATCGCGCCCGGCCGCTACCGGGTCATCGCGGATGTCGGCGCCGAACCGCGCCACGATCCGACATTCGCGGAAATCCAAACGCTCGTCGCCCGGCGCGGGCCGGCTGGCATCACCCTGTCGAATCCGCTCTGGCTCTCGGGCTTCGGCGTCAACGAGCGCAAGGTGGCGTCATTCCGCGCGGGGCGCGTGTTCGTCGCGGGTGACGCGGCTCACGTCCACAGTCCGGCCGGTGGCCAAGGCATGAACACCGGCATGCAGGATGCGTTCAACCTCGCCTGGAAGCTTGCGCTGGTCGAACGCGGTCTCGCGAAGCCGAGTCTCCTCGACAGCTACAGCGACGAGCGCAGCGCCGTGGCGCGCCGGATCCTCGCCGACTCGGGAAAGATGATCCGCATGGCGACGCTGCGCAACGCCGTTGCGCAATACGCCCGCAATTTCGTTGCGCATCGCTTGCTCGGCCTGCCCTTCGTGCAGCGCGCGGCCGCGAGCCGGCTCGCGGAAATCGCCATCGGCTACGCGGGGAGCCCCCTCAATGTCGGTTCGGCCGATGGTCTAGCCGGTCCGGCACCGGGGCAGCGCATCGTCGACAGCCATCCCTTCGGCGCCGGCGACACGCCGCGCTTCGCAGTCATGGCGAACGACAGTCCCGGCATACGCGCCATGCTCGCCCGGTACGCCGACCTCGTCGAACCGTCACCGCGCGCGCCCCCCGACCCTGCCGGCCTGTGGCTCGTGCGTCCCGACGGCTACGTCGCGGCGGTCGCGCGTGCCGACGACCCGGCCCTGATCGCGACCTGCCTCGCGCGGATCGCCCGCTGAGGACTGCGGCGAGCGCGGCGACGATTTTCGTCCTGCTCGGGCTTGCGCTCCAACGTGCCACGTCACCGGTCGCCGGGGCCGGCGAAGCCCGCTGAGGGCTCTCAGCGGTAGCGACGGGTCACACCTCAGCGTAGGTGGAAACCTCGATGAGATTGAGGTCCGGGTCCCTGAAATAGACGGACAGGATCGGACCGGTCGCCCCAGTCCGAGCAACCGGCCCCTCGAGAACTGGAACCGAGCAGGCGAGCAGATGATTCAGCACCGCGGACATGGGAACCGCGGCAATGAGGCAGAGATCGGCTGACCCTGGTGTTGGCCGTGCGGCCTTAGGTTCGAACTCTTTGCCAACTTCATGAAGGTTGATCTTCTGCACGCCGAAAGCAAGTGCCTTCCTTCCGGCTCCGAAGGTGACAACGCTCATTCCCAGGACACGGGAATAGAATTCACAGCTGACGCCGATGTCGGAGACCGTGAGAACGAGGTGATCAAGCCGATCGATGCGCATGTGCTTCTGTGGCCCAGCGCTAAAGATCACCGGCCCACGAAAGCGGACGAAGCCCGCCGGAGCGGGTCCGGTGCATCGACGGGTAAGGGGTTCTCATCACGCGCCCAGGCGGCGAGTCACGTCAAGCGATCATCCCGTGGTCGCCGCACACTGATAGCGCCTGACCCGAGATATTCCGGCCCGAGGGTGTCGCGAGGAACAGCGCCATGTCGGCAATATCCTGCGCGCTGATCATGCGGCGCAGTGAGATCGAAGAAACGAACCGCGCGCGAAATTCCTCGACACTTACACCCAGCGCCTCGGCCTTGGCGCTAACGACCCGATCGACTCGGTCGCCTTCGACCACACCAGGCAGGAGCGCGTTGACACGGATGTTCGAGGGCCCCAACTCCATCGCGAGGCTCTTGGAAAAACCGACCACGCCCCACTTCGCCGCGGAGTACGGAGTGCGCAGAGGGAATCCCAAACGGCCGGCGATCGAGGAAAGGTTGATGATGCTTCCGCCGCCTGCCGCCTTGAGCAGCGGGACGGCCCGGCGGGTGCAAAAGAACATGCTATTGAGATCAACCGCGATCGTGCGTTCCCACTCGGCAACGCTGATGTCCTCCACTCTCGCCGTGGGCCCGCTGATCCCGGCGTTGTTTATCAATACGTCGAGACCCCCAAGATGGGAAACGGCAAGATCGAACATCCGATCGACTTGCTCGGGCGCAGCGACATCGGCAGTCGTCACTCCAATCCTTGGATATGAGGCGCGAATATCCGATACCGCCGCGGCGTCGATATCGCATACAAACACGTTCGCGCCGGCGTCGGCGAAGGTCGACGCGATCGCGCGACCGATCCCGGCGGCACCGGCGGTTACCAGGACGCGCATGCCCGCAGCGGAAACGTTCATGCTGAATGGCCTCCCCTCATGACAGCGAATCCAGCACTGGCCCCGTATCGCGTGGCGCCTTGCAGTGCGTGTGGGCGCCCAACGTGATACCGGACTGGCGGGCCGCGCCAATGCGCGAACAGTAGCAGTCGTAGGGCGGCCCGTCCGGTCGAGCGCAGGGTCGGACGTCGGTCTCCATGCGCGCAGCCTTGCCAACATTGCATTCTGCACAGAGAGGCCGAAAGTTGTCCAACGTGGTCTCTTTGTTCACCGAGGTCCCGGTGCGTGAGCCTGCGAAGGCTTACCGAGAGGGTGCCGCAAAGGCGAGGACGTGACCGTCCGGGTCGAGCGAGTACGCTGCGGCGTGACCCCAGGACCGCACCATGAGCGGACTGAGCTCTCGCGCTCCCATGCTCAACGCCCGCTGGTGCGAGGCCTGTGGATCCGGGACGACGAGATACAACTCGCAGCGCGGCGTGCCTGCCGCATGCGCCGGATCAGGCAGAGCGGACCGGAGCAACGCCTTGATTCCGCGTTCCGGCATCAGGCCCAGGACGCCGCCGCCTGGAAGCGCGAACTCGGTCATTCCCGGAACGCTCAGCCTCGGGGCCAATTGCAGGGCCGTCGCATAGAAGGCCTCGCTGCGCGCCTGATCGGCGACGTAGAGGATGAAGTGCGCGACAGTCCCCACAGGCGGCGCCGTGCAAGCCCTAACGCCGAAGCCCAGCCGCCAAGGACCGCTGAGCGGTTCTCGGCGGCTCGAGCGACTTACCAGGTGCAAAACTCCGCAGCCACGCCTTCACAGTGGAGCAACGGGTATGCATATCTCGCACTCAAACGCCCCTGGGCCGCTGGTACAGTCGGCGCCCTTCGGATAGTACTCAAAGCATGGACGATCATCGAGTTGGAAACCGCTGGAGGGTAACCAGTCGCGAAGCAACGCCGACCAGGCATCTCCCACTTGTTGGGCCGTGCCCTTGAATCTATGCACGGCATACTTGCCCCCGGGTAATGTAGCCTTGATCGCGCCACCTGTTGCGACAAAGTCTGCGTCGACTTCTGCACAAGCATCATATCTGCACTTCCCTGGTGCCGTGATGCTTGGGTCGTCGTGGCTGATGCCGTACCTCGCGTGGTCTTCACCAAGTTGATTCATGATTGCCCACGGAACGTAGGTTTCTTGCCAGAATCTGGAGATGGGCTCGCCGTAAGGGCCGACGTAACGAAGGTAGGCGACGGTTGCGGGATTCCGATCTACTAATGAAACCTGCATGTTGGCTTCCTCACCGGGTTTGAAGGAGCCTTCATGTTCGCCGAACGCCATCATTAGTGCCTGACTGCGGTTGCTGTCTGCCTGACCAGAATTGCTATTTGCACTGCGGCGCGACGACTGCTCCGCACGCCACTCCGATGGGGAACAGCCAAACCGATTCCTGAATGCGCGGGTGAACGCTTCACCAGAACCAAAGCCCACAGACAAGGCAATGTTCAGAACTTTGGTTTGAGGCTGTGCCGCGAGACGCATCGCTCCGATCTCCACACGACGCCTGCGTATGTATTCGCCGAGTCGCTCGCCCATCCATGCGGAGAATAGCCGATGAAAGTGGAACGAAGAGCAGCAGGCAACATTGGCCAACGTTTCCAGGTCAAGTGACTGGTCCAGATGCTCATCGATGTATGCGAGCACGCGGTGCATTCGAGTTTGGTACTCGGAACGGGCGCGATGGTTGCCAAGGGCCATGCCGCACCTGACGTGGAGGGTAACCGGCGCGTGCGAGGCTGGCGAAGCCTGCTGCAGCACGTCCGGCAACGGGTTAGCAGTCACCTCTCGCTCGCGGCCAACCTCGCGCCGAGGGCCACAAACGCTGCCGAGAAGCCATAGCGCAGGACGCTCTGCACACGGGCGGACTCCATGACAAGCCGGCGAAAGGCGTGCGCCAAGAAGCCATAGATGACAAAGACCACGAAGGTCATTGCCATGAAGACCCCGCTCAGGATCAGCAGGTCGGCCAGTGGCTGCGTCGAGGCCGGATCGACAAACTGAGGCAGGAACGCCAGAAAGAAGATGGTGAGCTTGGGATTGAGGATGTTGAGCAGAAGAGCTTTGACGACAAGGCCGGTCGCCGAGACCTTGGACATGCTGCCATCGACCGCGAAGGCCGAGCGGTCGCGCCACGTTGCCACCGCCAGGTAGAAGAGGTAGGCCACACCTGAGAACTTGAGCACCTGAAACGCCAGCGCACTGGTGTGCATGACGGCCGCCAGGCCCAGGACGGTGGCCAGCAAGTGCGGGAGGATTCCCGCCGTGCAGCCAATTGCTGCGTAGATGCTGGCGCGCCGGCCACGCGTCAGACCCGTCGAGACGGTGTACACGACACCGGTTCCGGGAATGAGAACGACGACGAGCGACGTGATGAGGAATTCGGGCGTGATCATGGGGAGACAGTATGGCGGATTCCGGTGGCGCCTAACGACCACGTTCAGCGGCGCGAGCCGGGAGGCGAAGCCCGCTGGTGAGCGTCCGATGCAATGCTCGGTTAGGGCTCAGATGCTTCTCGGCAATGAAAGCGACCATAGTTCTTCGTCGATGAACCGCCCGTTCACCTGCAACGACTCAGGATGTCTAGCGACAAACCGAAAACCGAACTTTGCGTAAAGCGACTTTGCGGCGAAATTCTCCGACCAGACGTGGAGCTGGAGTTGGCGTAAAGCGGGCAAAGCGTCGACACGCTTCAGGAGAGCCAAAAGAAGTGCTGATCCGTAGCCGATTCGGCGGTGTGAGACCTGCACATAGGCGCCCCACAACGTGGATTGGTGCGCCCGCTTCGCGCCACGCTCGCGAAACCAGCCCATCGCGCCTCGGAGAATATCGCTCTCATCGAACGCGCCGACCACCCACGCGCAGTCGGTCGGCGTGATACGGCGAGCGAACTCGGCACCTGGAAGGTTCTCTTCGTCGTCGATGTGTGCCCCGAACGACTCGGGGCTCAGGCGCAAACCCTCCAACCGCAGCGCACGAAACGCTTGGGCATCGTCGGGTGTGAGGGTGCGCACTGACATTTCCTCTGAGCCCTAACGATGCGCATAGGCGGCGCGAATCAGCGGCGCGCAGCATCGCTGTTGAGCGTCCGTCCTTATGCGCGGGTTAGCCAGCACTTTTCGTGACACACAGGAAGACGACATCGGTGCCTCCCCTCTCGGACCGCGCCACTTCTACAGCAGACCCGTCGCACAACTCGCTAAACTGAGACGATACAGATGCCACCCAGTCGGGTGTGCGCCGAGCGTGTTGGTATAGCACAAGCCAATCTCCACGGTGCAACCCCGACCAAGCATCGTGTACTTCACTTCGGGTAACGTGGGTTACGATCGCACGACCGGGTTCCAACCCCGTATCTGGGTCGAGGAACAGCAGTAGAGGCCGAGCATTGTGGCCCAATTGCTGCCGGACCATTGCCGAATACTCTTCACGGTTAGTTGCATCAAAGCGTGCAGTCAGGACCTTCACGGGTATACCGCAATCCCTTCCAAGACGCTCCGTGTGTCTGATGTCGCGAAAGAACGCCCAAACATCTTCCGCTACGGGTACCGCGCGATCTCGAAATCGGAAGTGTGGGCGCTCCGGTTCTGGTCGCCAATAGGGAACATGAATGATCGAACGAAGAGAGTGTTGCCTGGCAAGATGTACAAGCACCCCCCACTTCGCGAGGTCTCGGTTGTCGGAATACCAGATATCACGCACGGCGCGGCTCGTGCTGGCTAACGTTCGATATGAGCGGCGGCGCAAGGGCGAAGCCCTTGTGACGTCCGCTCGATGGAGCGGTTAGCCATCAGCCCGCATCGCCTGTTCGAGCGCTTCGGTTGCCCATTGATTCAGGCTCTTGCCCATTGCCTGAGCCTTTATCAGCGCCCGACTGTGCACCTCGGGCGGCACGCGGAGGAGCAGCTTGCCCGAGGCCGGCTTTTCGGGCGAGATACCTTGCTCTTCGCAGTCTGCAAGATAGTCCTTGATCGCTGCCGTGAACTCACGCCGCAGTTCAGCCACGGTTCTTCCGTGGAAACTGATGATGCTGCGAAGCCCGAGCACCCGACCGACAAAGATGTCGTCGCGCTCGTCGTATTCGACCCTAGCGGTGTAGCCTCGAAAGGTCATCGTGTTCATGGTTTGACTCCTGCGCGCTCGAGAAGCTCGCGTGCCTCTTCAACTTGGTACCGCTTGGCCTCCTTACCTGGGTGGGGGCGATGGCAGCGCCATTCGTGACCCTCGAGCACTACCCTGACCCTGGATCCTTCGCGCTCGCGGACACTGCCGCCGAGCGCTTTGATCAGAGATTCAATATCTGAAAAGTCGATCGACGGCGAGGTTGGTCGCGCGAAGATGGCTGACAGCGTCTTCTTGTGCTTGGAGTTCACGCTGCAACGATAGCATAACGTGCTATCACATCAAACCGTGGTGGCGTGCAGACCGCGCTTGGCTGATGGCTAGCGTGTCAGGTAACCGGCACGCGAGAGGCGGGCGAAGGCCCGCCGAGGCGCGTCCGCGTTGACCGCCAGGTTAGGGGGCGCGATAGACCTCACGGCGATGCCCCACCTTGATGATCTCAACGATCCGATGCGCGTCATCGACCATATAGATGACGCGATAGTCGCCTTGGCGAACTCGAAAGAGGGCTGCCGGTCCTGCGAGCTTTTCACTGCCCGGGGGCTTGGGCTCGGTCGCCAACGATCGGATCCGACCCACGATCCGTTGACGGTCACGCTTGCTTCCAACCGCCTCGATCTCCTTTGCGGCCGACGGCTTGATCAGCAGCCTATATCCGGCCACGTTTCCTCAGATCGCGAACCAGCGTCTCGAAGGAAACACTGCGCTCGGACTTGCGCTTATCAAACGACGCAAGATCCTCGGCGTCCTCCGCCAGTGCGACCTTCACGGCATCGTTGACCATGTCGGAAATCGACCGATCAGTAGCGGCGGCCTTGAGGCGCAGCGCTTGGTGGACCGCTGCGTCGAAATACACGGTGGCGCGTTTGGCGTCTTCCATCGCGCGCATGGTAGCGCTATAACGTCATAACGTCAAGACGCCACGCGCTACGAAAGCCCCCTAACGCTCCGGTTCAGCGGCGGCGCGTAGCGCCGTCCGCTGCAACCGGTTGTTAGACGGCGGTCTGCCCACGCTCCGCCAGTTCCTTGACCTTAGGCAAGAGCCTTCCCCACAAGCTCACGACGAAGGGATCCAGCTGTTCGCCCCCGACAAGTTTCGCGAAGTCTCCGTGCGCCGTTGAGAGAACGGTACGGCCTGCGTCACCTACCAAAGAGTAAGTCTGGGTGATGTCGTCATCGGCGAGTCCCGAGGCTGGACGTAGCTCTGGGTTCAGTACGTCGCGGACCGTGAATCGCAGGAGCCTGCCCCGAGCAACTGCGGTGACCTTGCCATCTACATACACCTCGCCTTGCGCGTTCCTCCAGAGTACATCGCTGCCGAGCTTCCAATTGGAATCGATGGGGCCGGTCGCGCCAAACTCCACCGCCCATCGGCTGGTCCATTCTGGCTCGGTCAGAATCTCCCACACGCGCGAAGGCCTCACATGAATCTCGATGGAACGTTCCACATAAAGCTTGTCCATGTCGCACTCTCGGCGCATCGTCGGCTGCTGTCTAACGTTCGACATGAGCGGCAGGCGACCGGCGCAGCCGGTTGACTGTCCGCTCGATGGAGGGGTTAGGCGTCACTGCCGCTGCTCACGGCTCGACCAGTTGCATGATGTGATCCACTATCTCGTTGACTGCGCGATAGTGCGTCTTGATCTGCGATAGGCTCGTGCCTACTGATTCACCGTGAGCGATCTTGTGCCTTAGCGCTACAAGGCTGTTGACGCTATCTTTTCGCTGATCCACTAGGAACTGCGTCAAGTCATTGCGCCAGTCTTGATTGAACGCGCCAAAGAGATCAATTATTTTCTCCGACTTCGGATTTGTCCAAGGGCCTAGCTGGCGCTCGACAAACGAGGCTACCTCGGGGGAACTGTGTTGCTGCGAGTAAGACAATAGAAGCGCGCACAAAGCGCTCTCAAGATACCCCGATACCAGTACGCAAAGATACTTTGCGAAATCCGACTGAAGCTCTGGATCGCTCGAAGCGTCGGGCGCGCGCCCAAAAGCCGCATCCAATCGCGTCCGTAGACGGTGAACTTCTCGCCTGCCGCTCATTCGACCCTGGCAAAGGCTGCTATTGCTCGATCAAGCCGCAAACGGACGAACTCCTCGTCGGCAGTGGAACGCCCGGACGCCTTTAGGTACTCCGCGTCCCGGAGCAATTCTTCGTACGCGCTCTTAAAAGACTCCGGCTTCGTAGGTTTGCCGGCAGCGAGGCGACGAGCCACTCCAACCATTACGGAATCGGCTATCGCCGCATTTATAGCTGTCTTCAGGCGAAACGCGCGCGAGCCGATATAGCTGTGTATCGTCTCAACTGTCGACTCGAAGAGGCTTCGAAGTTCGCCTTCGTCATTTCTCTGTAAGTCCACGTTAGCGGCCATATATCGATTTAGGAACTCTTTCATAGGCCGCTTATACTGCTTTGCGCGGTAGTACAATGCAAAAAAGCGGAGAATCAGCTCGAGGTCTTTGAGGCGCGTACTCTTCTGGCCATAGAGGCCCCGCCACGCTGCGTTTGTATTTAGCGAGCTAAGCAAGGACGCGAACCTGCCGTGATACAGAGCGACACGTATCTCTTGAGGTTGAAGAAAGGTACCACCTGAGTTCAGGCGCTCAAAGATTAGATAGACGCTGCTCTGATCGTCCGAAGGCTCATCCTGTCGGACGATCGTCGCATGAATGATGCTATCGTCCAAGCGGCGGCGATCGTCCGGCTCAAGAGTCTTGTAGGTCTTGCCGCGCCACTTGTCCTGCACGTTCTCGAGAAGGAACTCCTTGCCTTGCATGACACCGTCGTAGAAATGCTGCAAGGTACGCAGCCGTTGCTGACCGTCGAGTACGAGATGCTTACCGCTCGCTTCCTTCACTAAGAAGATTCCAGGGACTGGCAGGCCGAGAAGTAGTGATTCAATGAATCGGTCGCATTGAGGTTTTGTCCAGACGAACTCCCGTTGGAAGCCAACAGTTGATTGGCCCGCTTCCGCCTGCATGCTGAAGAGTGGCACGACTATGTCGCCTTGGCCAAGGCGCTTAACAAGGCCATCTACCGGGTAGTCTGCCCCGTAGGCGGTGATGGTGTACGCGGTAGGAATGACCTCGTTAACCTCATCGAGATCTTCCACGTCCTCGTCCGGAAAAGGCGTAGCAAGTTCGTTTGTCATAGATAAGAACCTTCGGTGAAGTACGATTCTCGTGCATTTTCGCCTGAGAGTGACTTCTGTGCCGCCTAACGAGAAGTATGACGCGAAACCGCCATCTTGCCACGCCGCGTTTCGGACGTGATGGCCGCCTCCGCTCGTCCTAACAGCCGATGGGATGCGGTGCGCAAAGTTCCCGAAAATCACGGGACTGCATTGCGAATGGGAGGCCGAAAGGCCGGGTTCCGTGGGGGCGAAACCGCCGGCTCTGCTGCTCGATCGCGTCCGCCAACGGATCCGGTTCAAGCACTACAGCCTTCGCACCGAGCGGGCGTACTGCGACTGGATCCGGCGCTTCGTCGTGTTCCACGGCAAGCGCCATCCGTCCGGACTCGATCGGTTGATCGGATCGTTGCTCTACGGCACGGGGTTGCGCATCCTGGAGGCGATGCGGCTCCGCGTGAAGGACGTCGAATTCTCCCGCCGGGAGATCCTCGTGCGTGGCGGCATCGAGCGCTGGCACCACCTGTCGGACCAGGCGTTCCAGCGCGCGATGAAGCATGCCGCGCGCACCCCAAGCGCGGCAGCCCATCGATCACCGCGTACACGATGTGGAAGCGATCGATCCCGTTGCGCACGCACCTGTCGAACGGCAGGGCCGGGGCCGCGTGCGGCCGCAACGGAGGCGCGAAAGTCCGGCCGGGGCCACTCGCGTGGCAGCGCGCCGCCGTTGGCGTGCGGGCTGTCGCTCCTGCGCCGACTGCCACCAGGCGGCAACCCCGCGAGACAAGCAGGAAGACGACGCGGGCATGGCGCGCGTTCGTACGTCACTTGCGCTTGCGACCTGATGCGCTCGCGCGTGCGGCGCGCATGCGAGCGCCCGTCGATGGCGGAGGCGACGGCGCATCGAGCGCCCATTGCGACGTCGCGAAGTGCTCCGACAGGAACTGCGCAAAGGCGCGGACCTTCGCCGACAGATGGCGACGACTCGGATACATCACGTGGATCGGCGCGCCCGGCGGTGGAAAATCGCGCAGGATCGGAACGAGGCGACCGGCGCGCACGTCGGGGCCGACGGCGAAGTCCGGTTCGTACGTGATGCCCGCGCCGTCGCGCGCGAGCGCCGCGAGGAAGCTCCCGTTGTTGGCGACGACCGGGCCGGCAACGCGCACGCGCCACGTCGTGCCGCCGGCGCCGACGAAGGTCCACACGTCGCGCTGCGTCGCGTACTGGTAGAGGAGGCAGCGGTGCCTGGTGAGATCGTCGGGCACCCGCGGCGTGCCGTGGCGCGCGAGATATGCAGGCGCCGCGCAGCAAACGAGCGCGCTCGATCCGATGCGCCTCCCGACGAGGTTGCTTGCCGGCGAGCCGCCGATGCGCACGGCGGCATCGAAACCCTCGTCGACGAGGTCGACCATGCGATCGGACAGCTCCACCTCGAAGCGGACGTCGGGATACTTCACCATGAACGCGGCGACGGCACCCACGAGGTGCGCGTTGCCGAACGTCGTCCCGCAGGTCACGCGCAAGGTGCCGCGCGGCACGACCGCCTCGGCGCTCGCCGACGCCTCAGCCTCGTCGAGGTCGGCGAGCAACTGCACGCCGTGCTCGTGAAACCGTCGTCCCGCCTCGGTCAGCGACAGGCGCCGCGTCGTGCGGTTGAGAAGCCGCGACCCGAGGTGCGCCTCGAGATCGGCCACCAGTCGCGACACTGCCGACACCGACACGGCGAGCCGCTGCGCGGCGCCGGCAAAGCTCCCTGTCTCCACGACCTTGACGAAGGTCGCAATGGCGCGAAATCGATCCACCAGGACATTGTTGCATATTTCACAACAATGTTTCAGCAAGAGGCCTGTTTATCTCGATCCGATCGCGATCCAGAATACGCGGGTGTCGTGGCGCATCGACGGGCAAACCGCTCGTGCGCGATGCGAATTCACCACGACCCGACCCCAGACCCTTCGATGGAGCTCATGATGAAACTGTATTTCGCGCCTGGCGCCTGCTCGCTCGCCCCGCATATTGCACTCGCGGAAGCCGGCCTTTCGTACGACACGACGAAGGTCGACCTGCGCAAGCACGTCACGGCCGACGGCACCGACTACTACACGATCAATGCCAAGGGGTACGTGCCGTTTCTCGTTCTCGACGATGGATCGACGCTGTCGGAAGTCGCGGTGATCCTGCAATACATCGCCGACCGCAAGCCGGGCACGCTCGCACCGGCGTTTGGCGGGCAGGATCGCTACAAGCTCATGGAGTGGCTCAACTTCGTCGCCACCGAACTGCACAAGACGTACGGACCGTTGTGGCACCCCACCACACCCGAGGCGACGAAGAGCGCGAACATCGAGCGCCTCCGCGCCCGTTACGGCGTGATCGAGAAGACGCTCGCGACGCAGCCGTATCTCATGGGCGAGGCGTACAGCGTTGCCGACGTCTACCTGTACGCGATCACCCGCTGGGCGGCGATGCTCAAGGTCGATCTCGGCGCCTTCCCGGCGCTTGCGAAATTCATGGCGCGCGTCGAGGCGCGCCCCGCCGTACAGAAGGCGCTCGCCGCGGAGGGCCTCAAGTAGCGGCGGCGTCACGCAACCCGGAGCGGAGCCGCGACGCGTCGCTCCGGGCGCCCGCCATCGATGCGGTGCGCGCCGCCCGCACCATGTCACGCGAGACTCCTCATGACCGCGCTCCCCACGCTCTTCCTCTCCCACGGCTCGCCGCTGCACGCCGTGCGCGCGGGCGCGGCCGGCCGGGCGTGGGTCGAGATTGCACGCGCACTGCCGAAGCCGAAGGCGATCCTCATCGCGTCGGCACACTGGGAAACGTCGCTGCCGCTGCTCACCGGGAGTCGCGCACCGCAGACGATGCACGACTTCGGCGGCTTTCCGCCCGAACTCTATGCGCTGCGCTACCCCGCGCCGGGCGCGCCCGAGGTCGCCGCGCAAGCGGTCGAACTCCTGCGCGGGGCGGGAATCACCGCCGGCATCGATGGCTGTCGCGGGCTCGACCATGGGGCTTGGGTTCCGTTGCTGCACATGTACCCGGCGCACGACGTGCCCGTCGTGCAGTTGTCACTGCAGCCGGGTCGCGGCACGGCGCACCACGTCGCCCTCGGGCGCGCGCTCGCCCCGCTTGCAAGCGAGGGCGTCCTCATCGTGGGCTCGGGACACGCGACGCACAACCTGCGCGACTACCTGCAGCGCAGCCGCACGGAAGCGCCGTTGCCGTACGTGACGGCCTTCACCGACTGGCTCGCCGCCCGCATCGCCGCGCACGACGTCGCGGCGCTCGTCGCGTATCGCGAGGTCGCACCCGACGCCGAGCGCGCGCACCCGACCGAGGAGCACTATCTGCCGCTTCTGGTGGCCGTCGGCGCCGCCGCGGCCGACGCGCGCAGCGAGCACGTGAGGATCGGCAACGATGGCGGCGTGCTCGCGCTCGACGCCTGGCTCTTCCATCCCGCGCGCGGCGCGCGCCTCAAGGCTGCATGAAGCGCAGTGACGCGCCGGCGACCTCGATTACGTCACCGGGCGTGAGCGCGCACGCTTCGGCGCCGATCGAGCGCCCGTTCACGCGCGGGTAGTCCGCCCCCTCGACGTGCGTGGCAAAAAAGCCCTGCGGTCGCCGGGTGAGCACCACCACACCGACGCCGGGCGTGCCGAATGTCGCGACGACGCGATCGAGACGGCGCTGCTCGCCGCGATGCGGCCCGTCGATCCATTCGACGTGGCCGGAAGGAAACCGCGCCGGCGACGCCTCCGGCGAGGTTGCCGCGATCGGGGTCGGACCCACGGTCGGCGCCGGATCGGAGGCGAGCGCGGGATCGAGTCCGCGGATGAGCATCGTGCGTTCGAGGTCGATCGGTGACGCCGCCCGCGAATCGACGTACTTGAGGTGGCAGTCGCCGAACTCGGCGACATCGCCGTGCTGCAGGATACGGCGCACGCACGAGGTGCCGTTGATCACGAGCTCGGCGGGCGGCGCGGCTTCGAGGATGTAGTCGTGCCCGACCACGACGACGCGCGCGTGGATCGCGGCAACCCGAGGATCGTCGACCACGAAGTCGCTCGACGGATCGCGGCCGATCGTCAGCGAATCCGCGTCGAGGAAGCGCTGCATCGCGATCGCGCCACCGCGGGAGAGGACGAGCTTGGCCATCGCGATTACCCGCGTCCCCAGCGAGCGAGCAGGCGGCGCAGCCGCTGCCACAGGCCCGACCGCGGCATCGCACCCGGCTCCCGGACACGGGCGACGATCACCGAGACGTTATCGAAGCCGCCGTTGTCCTTCGCGGCCTGCACGAGGTGCAGCGCGCCAAGCGGCAGGTTGGCCGCGAGCTCGGTCACGATGAGCTCGATGTCGGCGTCGTCGACGAGGTCGTTCAGGCCATCCGAACACAGGAGGTAGACGTCGCCCGCTTGCGTGGGCTCGCTTGCGAGGTGCGCTCGCACCTGCGTCTCGATGCCCAGGGCGCGCGTCACGAGGCTGCGATTGTGCGACTGGCGCGCTTCCTCGGCGGAGATGATGCCGAGGTCGACCTGATCGCGCAGCAGCGAATCGTCGCGGGTGAGGAGCGCAAGCCTGCCGTCGCGCACGCGATAGATGCGCGAGTCGCCGACGTGCGCGTAGGTGATCCCACGGTCGGCAAAGATCGCGCACGCGAGCGTGGTGCCCATCCCCCGGTAGCGGACATCCGTGCGTGCCGCAGCGCGAATCGCCGCGTTGGCGCGATCGATGCTGCGTGCGAGCACCTCCTGCCGCCGGGCGTCACCTGCCTGCCGTGCGAGCGAACGCGCGGCAGCGCGCAGGTCGGTGAGGATCGCCTGGGTCGCCATCGCACTCGCGACCTCACCCGCCCGGTGTCCCCCCATGCCGTCGGCCAGCGCGACGATGCCGGCCTCGGCGTCGACGGCGATGCTGTCCTCGTTGTAGCGGCGAACGCTGCCGACGTCGGTGAGCGCGGCGATCTCGAGGCAATCACCCATGGCGGCGCAGCGGAGGGCTCGAAGGATCGGCGTGACGAAACAAGCGAGGCGTGTCGGCAGGCGCGGCGCACCACGCGCGGCGCCGCCAAGTATTGCACGCGTCCCTGCCGGTGCGCACGTCCTTTGCATGCGTCAGCGCCGTCACGCACGGCATCACCACCGGCAAGCTTCGCGTCTTTGGCACAATCGCACCTGCGCCCCCCGCCACCGCCATGTCCGACAATCCCGCCCCTCGCCGCACGCTCGGCCGCTACGAGATCCTGGAGGAGATCGCGCAGGGCGCGATGGGTGTGGTGTATCGGGCGCGCGATCCGCTGATCGATCGCATCGTCGCCATCAAGACGGTGACGCTCGGCCTGTCCGATGCCGAGACCGAGGCGTACGAGAAGCGCTTCTTCCGCGAGGCCAAATCCGCGGGGCGCCTCAATCATCCCAACGTCGTCACCATCTTCGACGTCGGCAAGACCGAGGGTGTCGCCTACATCGCGATGGAGTTCCTCGACGGGCAGTCGTTGCGCGAGATCCTCGATTCGGGGGTGGTGCTGTCCCCCCAGCGCATCGCCGACATCGTCGCCGAGGTCGCCGAAGGGCTCGCCTTCGCGCACGAGAACGGGGTGGTCCACCGCGACGTGAAGCCGGCCAACATCATGGTGCTTGCGAGCGGTGCGGTGAAGATCACCGACTTCGGCATCGCGCTGCTGCCCACCGGCACCCGGACCGTCGCCGGCAACGTCTTCGGCTCGCCGCGCTACACGTCGCCGGAGCAGGTGATGGGGCGTCCGGTCGACGGCCGCTCGGACGTCTTCTCGCTGGGCGCAACGCTCTACGAGATGCTCACCGGCGCGTCGCCCTTCCAGGGCGGTGATCTCAATACGATCCTGAAGCAGGTCCTGAGCGACCCGACGCCGCCGCCGTCGAGCCGCAATGCGCGCCTGCCCCGCTCGTTCGATCACATCGTCGGCAAGGCGCTCGCCAAGGACCCCGCCGATCGCTACCAGACCGCGGGGGCGCTTGCTGCCGATCTGCGCCGGTTCGACGCCCTCGAGCTCGAAACTCCGGCGCCGGGGCCGCTGCCCGTCCTCGAGCATCCAACGACCCCGCTCGCGCTGTCCGACCTCATTCCACCCGCCGACGTGGCCGCACCGCTGGCGAGCGTCGCCGGCGAGCCGATCGCCGCGACGGCACTGGCAAGGTCGGCGGGAGCGCCCTGGTGGCAGCAGCGCTGGGTCGTGGGCGCGGCGGCCGCCGCGGCGATCCTCGCGGTGATCGCGCTGGTCACCCTGGGTGGCCGTGACGACGCCCCGGCGACGCCGATCGCCAAGGCCCCGCCGCCCACCGGCTCGGCCGGCATGATCGGCAACGTGCCGACGGCCGCGCCACCGGCCGCCGCGACCGCGCCACCGGCCACCGCGACCGCGCCACCGGCCACCGCGACCGCGCCACCGGCCGCCGGGACCGCGCCACCGGCCGCCGCGACCGCGCCACCGGCCACCGCAGACGAGCCGTCACGGCCCGAGGTTGCGTCCGCGCCAGAACCCAACGCGGCCACACCCGTGCCGACGAGCCGCCGCGCGGACGTGGGCGCCGCCGCCACCCCGGCGGCGGGTCCGGCCACGGCGGACGCGGGTGCCGCGGCCGGCGCGGCGCCAATTGCAGCGGCAACGGCGCCCGCCAACGTGGCAGGGGCAGCGAGCAGCGCACCGCCCGTCGCACGACCGGCGCCGCCGAAGCCCGTGGGCCGCGTCACCTTCGCGATCTCGCCCTGGGGCGAGATCTACATCGACGGCCGCCGTCGCGGCACCGCGCCGCCGCTGCAGGAACTGCGGCTGCCGCCGGGGCGGCACGTCATCGAGGTGCGCAACGCCACGTTCCCACCGCATCGTGAGACCATCGAGCTTGGCCCCGACGAGGTGCTGCGCATCCGCCACAAGTTCCAGTGAACCGCCCGAGCCAAATCCCCCGCATCGTCGCGCCGGTCGTGGTGCTCGCGCTCGTTGCCGCGTGCGCGACACCGCCACCGCCCGAATCCACCCCCGCGCCCGCACCGGCTCCGGTGGCGGCACCGAGCGCACCAGCGCCACCGCCACCCCCACCGGAACCCCCGCCACCGCCGCCACCGACGGCGGCAAGCGAACTCGCCGCGGGTATCAAGAGCTACGACGACGGTGAATACGCCGCGGCCGGCCTGCACCTGCAACGCGCGCTCGACATGGGCCTGACGAGCGCCGCCGAGCGCGCGCAGGCGCACAAGTACCGCGCCTTCATGACCTGCGTCACCGGCCGCGAGAAGGCGTGCCGCGACGAGTTTCGCCAACTGCTCGAGGCCGACCCGCAGTTCACGCTCGCCCCGGCCGAGGCGACGCACCCCGTGTGGCCCAAGGTCCTCGCGAGCGTGAAGGCTGAGATGGCGCGCGCCGCGGCACGCAAGGCGCCGGCCAAAGGTGCGGCGAAGAAGCCCGCCCACCCAGCGAAGCCCGCGGGGGTGACATCGGCCACCCCCGCACCGGCACGCTAGCGCTGGCGCAGGTCAGGCGAGTGCAGCTACCGCACGCGCCGCCAGCACCGGGATGAGGTGGGCGCGATACTCGGCGGAACCGTGGAGGTCGCTGTTGAGTCCCGTTGCCGGGATCCGGACCGCCTTGGCGGCGTCCGCGGTGAAGGTCCGGGCGAGCGCGTCCTCCAGCGCCTTGGCGCGAAATACCGACGGCCCCGCCCCGGTCACCGCGACGCGGACCCCACCCCCCGTCTGCGCCACGAACACGCCGACGAGCGCGAAGCGCGACGCCGGCTGCGCGAACTTGACGTACGCCGCCTTGGTCGGGACCGGAAAGCTCACCTGCGTGATGAGTTCACCGTCACCGAGCGCCGTCTCATAGAGCCCCTTGAAGAAATCGTCGGCCGCGATGGTGCGGCGGTTGGTGTGCACCGTGGCGCCCAACCCCAGCACGCCGGCGGGATAGCACGCCGCGGGGTCGTTGTTGGCGAGCGAGCCCCCCAGCGTTCCCATGTTGCGCACCTGGCGATCGCCGATGCCCTCGGCGAGCGCGGCAAGCGCGGGAATGGCGGCCTTGACGTCGGCGGCCGCGGCGACTTCGGCGTGCCGCGTCATCGCGCCGATGACGAGCGCGTTGCCGTCGCGGCGAATGCCCTGCAACTCGGTGAGGCCGGCGAGATCGACGAGCGTACCGGGCTGCGCGAGGCGCAGCTTCATCGCCGCGATGAGGCTTTGTCCGCCGGCAAGCGCGCGGCCTCCGGTTTGCGCGATGAGCGCCGCGGCCGCGGCGACCGAGTCGGCTTTCCTGATGTCGAAGCTGTACATGTTCGTGTCCTTCCTCAGGCCGCGACGGTGGCGCCGGACTTGGCCGCCTGGATCGCCTGCCATACCCGGTGCGGGGATGCGGGCATCTGGATGTCCTTCACGCCGACCGCGGCGAGCGCGTCGAGCACGGCATTGATCAGCGCCGGTGGCGCACCGATCGCGCCCGCCTCGCCGCAGCCCTTGGCACCGAGCGGGTTGTGCGTGCACGGCGTGACCTTGGTGCCGACCTTGAACGTGGGCAGGTCGTCCGCACGCGGCAAGGCGTAATCCATGAGGCTGCCGGAGAGCAGTTGTCCGCTCTGCCGGTCGTACACGCAATGCTCGAGCAGCGCCTGGCCGATGCCCTGCGCGAGTCCGCCGTGCACCTGGCCCTCGACGATCATCGGATTGATGACGTTGCCGAAGTCGTCGCACGCCGAAAAGGCAACGACCGAGGTCTGCCCGGTCTCGGGATCGATCTCGACCTCGCAGATGTGCGTGCCCGCCGGATACGTGAAATTGGTCGGATCGTAGAACGCCGTTTCGTCCAGGCCCGGTTCGAGCTTGTCCAGCGGATAGTTGTGCGGCACGTACGCGGCCAGTGCGACCTCGCCGAACGCCTTGCTCCGATCGGTTCCGGCGACGGTGAACTTGCCGTCGGCGAACTCGATGTCGGTCTCGGCCGCCTCGAGGAGATGCGCCGCGATCTTCTTGCCCTTGGCAACGATCTTGTCGAGCGCCTTCACGATGGCGGTGCCGCCGACCGCGAGCGAGCGCGAACCGTACGTGCCCATGCCGAACGGGATGCGCCCGGTGTCGCCGTGGACGACCTCGACGCTGCCGATGTCGATGCCGAGCCGCCCCGCCACGATCTGCGCGAACGTCGTCTCGTGACCCTGGCCGTGGCTGTGCGAACCGGTGAAAACGGTCACCCCGCCGGTCGGATTGACGCGCACCTGACCCGCCTCGTAGAGCCCGGCGCGCGCACCGAGCGCACCCGCGATGTTCGATGGGGCAAGGCCGCAGGCCTCGATGTACGACGAGTAGCCCAGGCCACGGAGCTTGCCACGCTTGGCGGCCTCCGCACGGCGCGCGGGGAATCCGGCGACGTCCGCCAGCCGCATCGCCTCGTCGAGCGTGGCGTCGTAGTTGCCGATGTCGTAGGTGAGCGCCACGGGGGTCGCGTACGGGAACGTGCGGATGAAATTGCGACGCCGGACCTCGTCCTGCGCAAGCCCCAGATCCACGCCCACCTGATGCACGACGCGCTCGACGACGTAGGTCGCCTCCGGGCGACCCGCGCCCCGGTACGCGTCCACCGGCACCGTATTGGTGAACACGGCCGTGACCTCGCAGTGGATCGCCGGGGTCGCGTACTGCCCGGCGAGGAGCGTCGCGTACAGGATCGTCGGGATGCACGAGGCAAACGTCGACAGGTACGCGCCGACGTTGGCCGTCGTCGTCACGCGCAGCGCGAGGAACTTCCCGTCCTTGTCCACCGCCATCTCGGCGTGCGTGACGTGATCGCGTCCGTGCGCATCCGAAATGAACGATTCGCTGCGCTCCGCCGCCCAGCGCAGCGGTCGGTTGACGTGCTTGCTCGCCCACACCATCGCCGTCTCTTCGGCGTACAGGTAGATCTTGGAGCCGAAGCCGCCACCCACGTCCGGCGCGATCACGCGCACCTTCGTTTCCGGCAGGCCCAGGACGAATGCCGTCATCAGCAGCCGCTCGACGTGCGGATTCTGGCTCGTCACGTAGAGCGTGTAGGACTCGTCCGCACGGCTGTACGAGGCCACCGCCGCGCGCGGCTCGATCGCGTTGGGCACGAGCCGGTTGTTGACGATGTCGACCTTCGACACGTGATGCGCCTTGGCGAAGGCGGCGTCGACCGCACCCTTGTCGCCGAGCGCCCAGGTGTAACAGCGGTTGCCCGGAGCCTCGTCGTGGATCTGCGGCGCGCCGGGCTTCAACGCATCGACTCCGTTGACGACCGCCGGCAGGATCTCGTAGTCGACGACGATGAGTTCGGCGGCGTCCTTGGCCTGGTGGAGCGATTCGGCGACGATCATCGCGACGGGATCGCCGACGTGGCGCACCTTGCCCTTGGCGAGAACCGGATGCGGCGGCTCGTTCATCGGCTTGCCGTCGGTTCCGGTGATGAGCCAGCCGCAAGGCAGGCCGTTGACGCCGACGAGGTCATCCCCCGTGTAGATCGCGAGCACGCCAGGCGCGGTCCTCGCCTCCTCCCGATCGATGCCGCTGATCTTCGCGTGCGCGTGCGGCGAACGCAGGAAATAGACGTACGCCTCGCGCGCCATCGTCACATCGTCGGTGTACTGCCCGGCACCGGTCAGGAAGCGCTGGTCCTCGCGGCGGCGCACTGACTGGCCGATCGGTCCGGTTTCGTTTGCACCCATGTCGCGCCTCCTTATTTCGCCATCGCAGCCGCGCCGGTCTGCACGGCCTTGACGATATTCTGGTAGCCCGTGCACCGGCAGAAGTTGCCCTCGAGCGCCTCACGGATCGTGCGCTCGTCGGCGTGCGGATGGTGCGCAACGAGATCGAGCGCGCCCAGCACCATCCCTGGCGTGCAGAACCCGCATTGCAGCCCGTGACACTCCTTGAATGCCGCCTGCATCGGGTGCAGCGTGCCATCGGCGCCGGCGAGGCCCTCGATCGTCGTGATCTTGGCTCCGGCGACCTGCGCCGCCAGCACGTTGCACGACTTGATCGCGCGGCCGTCGACGAGCACGGTGCACGCACCGCACTGCGCGGTGTCGCAGCCCACGTGCGTGCCGGTGAGCGCGAGATCGTGGCGCAGGAACTCGACGAGCAGCGTGCGCTCGTCGACGTCGGCCGTGACGGCCTTGCCGTTCACGGAAAGCGAAAGCGGAATGGACACGGGACGTTCTCCTCGGAAATGCGCGGCCGCTCTTCGCGTCGGCTCGCAATCGACAGGCACGCCGTGGAGGATACTGCGCATTGCCCTGGGGCGGCAATCGTGCGGCGCGCATCTCGCAACGCAGCATCGGTGCCTTGCGCCGCGGCACGCCGGCTTCTGGCACAGTGCGACGTGTGCGCCCCCGCGCGCGACCACCCGATGCGAGCCTGCCCCACCTTTGCGCCATGAACCTTGCCACCGATCCTGCACTGGCGGTCGCGATTCGCGCCGTGCGCGCCGCAGGGAGCATCCTCACCGATGCCGCGCGCGACCTCGTGCGCCTGCCGACGTTCTCACGCGAACACGCCCAGATCGCCGCCGGCGCCGACATGGAGGTTGCCGACACGCTCGTGGCGACGATCCGCGGTGCCTTTCCCGATCACGCGATCCTCGGCGAGGAATCCGGGCAGATCGCCGGCGCCCGTGAGGGTGGCGGCTATCGCTGGCTCATCGATCCCATCGACGGCAGCGCCAACTTCGCGCACGGCTATCCGGCGTACGCCGTATCGATCGCGCTGGTGCACGGCAGCGACATCACGCACGCCGTGATCCTCGACCCGGTGCGCGACGAGCTCTACACCGCGGTCAAGGGCAAGGGTGCCGCCTGCAACGACGTCGCCTTGCACGTGTCGACGTGCCTCGACCTCGGGAGCGCGCTCGTCGCCACGGTGCCGCCGGCGCGGGACGCGCCGCACGCGGCCTCGTACCTGCCCACGCTCACCGCCTTGCTGCAGGGGTGCGCGGGCGTGCGCCTCGCGGGCAGTTGCGCGCTGTCGCTCGCGCAGCTTGCCGCGGGTCGCCTCGACGGATTCTGGATGACAGGACTGCAACCCTGGGACATCGCCGCCGGGGCGCTCGTCGTGCGCGAGGCCGGAGGCCGCCTCGGCGACTTTGCCGGCGCCACGCGCTTCCTGCGTACCGGCGAGGTCATCGCCGCGACGCCCGGGATCTTCAATCCGCTGCGCGAGGCCCTCGCCGCGACGCGAAGCCGGTAGCGATCAGTCCTGCCACGGCAGCCGATCGAGATCGACGTTGCCGCCGGTCACGATCACGCCGACGCGCCTGCCCGCGACCGCGAGCGTCCCCTCGAGCATCGCCGCGAACACCACCGCGGACGACGGCTCGATCACGATCTTCGCCTTCTCCCACACGAGCCGCATCGCGGCGACGATGGCGGCCTCGCTGCACAGGCCGATGGCAGCGACGTGCGTTCGCATCGCGTGCAGCGTCCGTGGCGAGATCGACGAGCGCAGGCCGTCGGCGATCGTCGTCGTGCCAGCGAGCGGCTCGACGCACCCGCTCGCCAGGCTGCGTGCGGCATCGTCGGCCCACGCGGGCTCCGCTCCGAGAACGATGATGTCCGGCTTCACGCCGTGCGCGGCGATCGCGGTCCCGGAGAGGAGCCCTCCACCGCCGACCGGTGCCACGATGACGTCGAGATCGGGGCGCGCCTCGAGGAGTTCGAGGGCGGCCGTGCCCTGCCCTGCGATCACCGCGGGATCGTCGTACGGATGCACGAGCGTTGCACCGGTCGCGGTGAGGACCGCGGCGCAGGCCTGCTCACGGGCGGTGACCGTCGGCGCACAGAAGTGGACCTGGCCGCCGAAGCCCTCGACGTTGGCAACCTTGATGCGCGCCGCATTCTCCGGCATCACGACGTGCGCGACGATGCCGCGCTGCTGCGCGGCGTAGGCGAGCGCCGCGCCGTGGTTGCCCGACGAATGCGTCGCGACGCCACGCCGCGCGGCGGCAGCGTCGAGGCTTTGCACGGCATTGCACGCGCCGCGCGCCTTGAAGGCACCGACGCGCTGCAAGTTCTCGCACTTGACGTGAACCTCGGCGCCCAGGATCGCATCGAGCGCCGGCGTGTTCAGCACGGGCGTGCACGCCACGAGCGAATGGATGCGCGCGTGCGCGGCACGGATCGCGGCGAGGTCTGGCAGATCGGGAGGTGGTGCAGGTGGACGCATCGTGATCGGGTTCGACGACAGGGTGCGAATTCAAAGCGGCAGGGCAGCCTGCGCCACCGGGGCGAACGAGCGCCGGTGGATCGCGCAGGGCCCATGCCGCGCGAGGGCCGCAAGATGCGCCGCGGTCCCGTAGCCCTTGTTGCGGGCGAAGCCGTACTCGGGGTAGCGCGCGTCGAGCGCGACGAGGTGCGCGTCGCGCGCCGTCTTGGCGAGGATCGACGCTGCCGAGATCGCGGCGACGTCGCGGTCGCCCTTCACGATCGCCCGCACCGGGCACGGCAGCGCGGGACAGCGATCGCCGTCGACGAGCGCCTGCGTCGGCGCCACGGACAGCGCCGCGACCGCGCGCTGCATCGCGAGCAGCGTTGCGCGCAGGATGTCGAGCGCATCGATCTCCTCGACCTCGGCGCGCGCCACGGCCCAGGCAAGCGCGCGCTCGCGGATCAGCCCCGCCAACGCGTCGCGCCGGCGCGCCGAGAGCGCCTTCGAGTCGCGCAACCCCGCGATGTCACGCGCGGGATCGAGGATCACCGCGGCGGCGTAGACCGGCCCGGCGAGCGGTCCGCGGCCGGCCTCGTCGATGCCCGCGATCAGCATGCGGCGCCCGCCTGCGCGAGCTCGTCGACCACCGCCGCGGCGGCGAGCGCTCCCGTCGCAACCCCCAACTCCTGCGCGAAGCCGGCAAACAGCGCCTCCAGACGACGACGGGTCACGGTATCGTCGAAGAGGTTCAGCGCCGCCTGCGCGAGATTGTCCGCGGTGGCGTCTTCCTGGAGGAATTCCGGGACCACGAAGCGGCCCGCGAGGACGTTGGGCAGGCCCACGTACGGCAGCAGGAACTTGCGGCGGACGAGATACGCGGTCAGCCGCGACACGCGATAGTAGATCGCGTGCGGGCAACGTGCGAGCGCGGCCTCGAGTGTCGCGGTTCCCGATGCGACGAGCGCGACATCGGCCGCGCGCAGCGCCGCCGCGGCGTGACCATAGAGCAAGGTGAGCGGCAAGTGCATCTGCTCGCGCCGATGCACCTCGGCCGTGAAGGCATCGCGCGTCGCACGGGTGACGAGCGGGACGAGGAAGCGCGCATCGGGGCGCGCCTCGAGGATGCGCGACGCGGCGTCGATGAGCAGGCCCGCATGCATCTCGACCTCGGACATGCGACTGCCCGGCAGGAGGGCGAAGATCGGCGCAGCACCGGGCAGGCGCAACTGCTCGCGCGTGTCGCGCCGGGTCCCGTGCGCGGCGGCGCGCTGCGCGAGCGGATGCCCCACGTACGTGACCGGGATGCCCGCGGCCTCGTACAACGCGGGCTCGAACGGAAACAAGGCGAGCACGCGATGCACGCTCTCCCCGATCGTGGCAAGCCGCTCGCGCCGCCAGGCCCACACCGACGGACTCACGAAATGCACGGTGCGCACGCCGGCGCGCTTGAGCCTGCGCTCGAGGCCGAGGTTGAAGTCCGGCGCGTCGACGCCGATGAAGAGCGCCACCCGCGCCGCGAGCAGTCGCTGCGCGAGCTCGCGGCGGATGTGCAGCAAGGCGGGCAGGTGGCGCACGACCTCGGCGAAGCCGCGCACCGCGAGCCTGTCCACCGGGTACCACGCGGCGCACCCGGCTGCCTCCATGCGGGGGCCGGCGATGCCGACGAAGCGAACCTGCGGGCAGCGCGCACGCACGCTTTCGATGAGCGTGGCTGCCAGTGCGTCGCCCGACGTCTCGCCGGCGACGATGCCGACGGTGACCGGGCGCGCGATGGTCGCCGCATCGCGCATGACAGGGTCAGCGCACGATGCCGCGCGGCACGGTTTCGAGGAACGCGACCAGCGGTGCGAGCACCGGTGCGTCGCGCGCGGCCGCCGCAAGGTGCGTGCGCGCGTCGTCGAGCGACCGGTTCTCGCGATACAGCGCCTTGTACGCACGCCGTGCCGCGACGATCTCGTCTGCGGCAAAGCCGCGACGGCGCAGGCCCTCGCTGTTGATCCCGTGCGGACGCGCCGGGTAGCCTTGCACGGTCACATACGGCGGGACGTCCTGGAGCACGACTGCGAATGCCGCGACCATCGCGTGCGCGCCCACGTGACAGAACTGATGGACTCCGGCAAACGCGCCGAGCACCGCCCAATCGTCGACCTTGACGTGCCCCGCGATCTGCGCGTTGTTGGAGAACGTGACCTGGTTGCCGACGACGCAGTCGTGCGCCACGTGCGTGTAGGCGAGGAAGAGGTTGCCGTCGCCGATCGTCGTGTCGCCGCGATCCTGCACGGTACCGGCGTGCACCGTGGCGTACTCGCGAAAGGTGTTGTCGCTGCCGATCGTCGTCGTCGTCGGCTCACCCCCGTACTTGCGGTCCTGCGCGATCTCGCCGATCGAGGCGAACTGGAAGATGCGGTTGCGCTCACCCAGTCGCGTGCGCGCGCCGATCACCACGTGCGGTCCGATCACGCAGCCCGCGCCCAGCGTGACGTGCGGACCGACGATCGAGTACGCGCCGACCTCGACGTCGGCGGCGAGATCGGCGCTGGCGTCGACGATCGCAGTGTGGTGGACGCGCGTCACGGTGCGGCGGCTCGCGGCGCTGCGCCGACGGCGGCTTCGGGCGCGAGAATCATCTCCGCCTCCGCCGCGGTCACGCCGTCGACGCTCGCGCGCAGCACGAACTTGCCGTCGCCCGCCATGCGCGCCTCGAGGACGAGAAGGTCACCCGGAATCACCTGTCGCTTGAAGCGGGCGCGACCGATGCTGCGAACCGTTTGCGGTGCCGGCTCGCCGGATTCGAGCGCGAGCCAGGTGGCGAGTTGCACGAGCGCTTCCATGATGAGTACGCCAGGCATCACCGGATGACCGGGAAAGTGGCCCTGGAAGTACGGCTCGTTCACCGTGACGCACTTCACGCCGCGCGCTTCCACTCCTGGCGTGCAGGCGTCGATGCGATCGACGAGCAGCACGGGATAACGCCGCGGCAGCGTGCGCAGCGTCGCCTCGAGTTCGGCAAGCGTCAGCACGAATCGTCGCCGGGTTCGGGCCCGGTCGCCGCCTCGCGTCCTTCGAGCGCCGCCACGCGGGCCGCGAGGCGTGGCAGGCGGCGGATCTCGACGACGACGTGGCGCCAGTCGCGCATCGGCAGGATGGGTGCGGCCGAAGCGTAGACCCCGGCGTTGCGGATCGAGCCGCTCACGCCGCTGCCACCGGCCAGGACGGTGTGGTCGGCGATCGACAGGTGCCCCGCGATCATCGTCGCGCCACCGATGCGCACGTTGCGGCCGATGACGACGCTGCCGGCAATCCCGGTGCAGCCGGCGATCGCGGTATGCGCGCCGATGCGACAGTTGTGGCCGATCTGGATCTGGTTGTCGAGCTTGACGTCGTCTTCGAGGACGGTATCGTCGATCGCGCCACGGTCGATCGTCGTGTTGGCGCCGATCTCGCAGTCGGCACCGATGACGACCCTCCCGACCTGCGGCACCTTGAGCCAGCGGCCGTCGGTCTCCGCCATCCCAAAGCCGTCGGCGCCGATCACCGCGCCGGCGTGCACGAGCGTGCGGTCGCCGAGATGGCACGCGTGATAGATCGTCACCCGCGGCCCGAGCCGTACGTCCGCACCGATCGAAGCATCGTCGCCGAGGAAGGCGTGCGCGCCGACGTCGCTGCGTGGACCCACCCGGGCCCGGGCGCCGATCACCGCGAAGGCGCCGACGTGCGCGGTGGAGTCGACGACGGCCGTGGGATCGACGCGCGCGGTGGCGTCGATCCCGGGCACCACCGGCGGCGCCGGATGCAGCAGCGACGCGCAGCGCGCGAACGCCACGTGCGGATCGGGATGCACGAGCCGCGCCCGTGGCGTGGCGTCGACGTCGGCCGCGGTGACGATCACCGCCGCCGCAGCGGTCGTGGCCGCGGCGCCGCGCAAGCGTGCCTGCCCGAGGAACGCGACCGCATCGCCGGCGGCATGCTCGAGCGAGCCCACGCGGCGCACGACGATCGCACCGTCACCGACGAGTTCGGCGCCCAGCTGCGCGGCGAGATCGCGCAGCGCGATGCCGTTACGAAGCGGCGCCGGCGAGGAGGACGGTGCGCTCAAGACGTGACCCGTGGTCGCCGACGCGACGACTACTTGTCGGCGAGCGCCTTGATCACCTTGTCGGTGATGTCGATGCGCTGGCTCGCGTACACGACCGGGTCCTGGATGATGAGGTCGTACTTCTCCGCCTCGGCGATCTGCTGGATCACCTTGTTCGCCCGCTCCTGCACCCCGGCAAGCTCCTCGTTGCGGCGGATGTTGAGATCCTCGCGATTCTCGCGCTGCATGCGCTGGAAATCGCGCGTGAGGTTGGCGAGATCGCGCTCCTTGTTGCGCCGTTCGGACTCGCCCATCGTGGGGCCGTCGCGATCGAGGAGCGCCTGGAGATCCCGAACTTGCCGCGCGAGCTTCTGCTGCTCCGCGTCACGCGTCGAGAACTCCTTCTCGAGCCGCTGCTGCGCGCGCTTGGCCGGCGCCGCCTCGCGGAAGAGCCGTTCGGTATTGACGAAGCCGATCTTGTAGTCGGCGGCACTCGCCGTGCCCACCGCGAGGAGGAGCACCGCACCGATGGCGACCGCGATGTGCTTCAAGTCGATTCTCCGTGCGCAGGGCATCGATCAGAAGACCGTCCCGACCTGGAACTGGAACTTCTGGATCTTGTCCTGCGGAATGTCGTTGAGTGGGATCGCGTAGCTGAACTTGAGCGGACCGATCGGCGAATTCCACGCGAGGCCCAAGCCTGCCGAGAAGCGGAAGCTCTCGAACTCGGGCTGCAGCCCGTCGACGTAGATCTGGCCGGCGTCGGCAAACGCCGAGATGCGCACCGACCGATCACCCTTGAGCACCGGATAGAAGAGCTCGACGTTGCCGACGATCTTCCGCTTGCCGCCGAGCGCATTGTTGTAGATGTCGCGCGGACCGAGCGATCCGCCCTCGTAGCCGCGCACCGATCCCGTGCCACCCGCGTAGAACGCCTTGAAGAACGGCAGCGGCTTGCCGCGGTAACCGTCGCCGTACCCCACATCCCCGCGCAGCATCAGCACGAAATCACCGTATACCGGCCAGAACGCCTGGTTCACGTATTGGAGCTTGTAGTACGACAGGTCGCCGATCGGCAGTCCCACCTCGACCAGCGCCGACTGCAGACGGCCGAACGTAGGATAGAGGATGTCGTTGCGCGTGTCACGCGACCAGCCGCCGGACAGGATGTAGCTGTTGGTGGCATAGCCGAAGTCCTGCACGAACTGGTAGTAGATCGGCGGGCTGTTGTCGAACAGGTTGAGTTTCGTGTGCTCGAAGCGGAAGCCCAGGTTCACGGTGTCGATCTCGGACACCGGAACCCCGAAGCCGATCGCCGCGCCCTGCGTCGACGACGAATACTGGGCGATGGCAAGCCCGGTGGGGTCGGTGTTCTTGTCGTAGAGCTCGATGGTGCGCGACACCCCGTCCACCGTCCAGTACGGTTCGGTGAAGGTCAGCGCGATCGTGCGGTTGACGCGGCTCGTGTTGAGCGACAACGACAGGGCGTTGCCGGAGCCGAAAATGTTCTGCTGGGCGACCGACGCGCTGAAGACGACACCGTCGGCATTCGAATAACCCACCCCGGCCATCAGGTTGCCGGTGTTCTTCTCGGTGACCGAGACGTCGACGTCGACCTGATCGGTGGTCCCCGGGACCGGCGGCGTCTCGACGTTCACGCTGCCCTCCTCGAAGTAACCCAGCCGCCGCACGCGAACCTTCGATCGTTCGATGCGCGTGCCGTCGTACCACGCGCTCTCGAGCTGCCGCATCTCGCGCCGAATCACCTCGTCGCGCGTCTTGGGATTGCCGCTGATGTTGATCTTGCGCACGTACACGCGGCGTCCGGGATCGACGTACAGCGTGAAGCCGACGGTATTGTTCACGCGGTCGATGTCGGGAACCGCGTTGACGTTGGCGAACGCGTAGCCATCCTGCCCCATCCGCTCGCTGATCGCCTTCACCGACTGCTGCATCCGGGCACGCGAGAACGTGTCGCCGGGCTTGACCGCGAGCAGCGCGCGCAGCTCCGGCTCGGCGACCGGCAGCTCGCCGGCGATGTTGATGGCCGAGATCGTGAAGCGGTTGCCCTCCGAAACGTTGATCGTGAGGTAGACATCCTCCTTGTCCGGCGAGATCGACACCTGGGTCGACTCGATGTTGAACTCGAGGAAGCCCTGATTCTGGTAGAAGCTGCGCAGCGCCTCGAGGTCGGCGGAGAGCTTCTGCTTGCTGTACTGGTCGTTCTTCGTGTACCACGACAGCCAGTTCGGCGTGGACAGCTGCATCTCGCGCTTCAACTGCGCCTCGGTGAAGGCGTGGTTGCCGACGATGTTGATGCGGGCGATGCTCGCGGTCTCGCCCTCGACGATCGTGAAATTGAGCGCGACCCGGTTGCGTTCCTGCGGCGTGACGGTGGTCTGCACGCTCGCTGCATACTTGCCGCGCGTGATGTACTGGCGCTTCAACTCCTGCTCGGCGCGGTCGAGCGCCGAGCGGTCGAAGATGCGTCCCTCGGTGATGCCGATCTCCTTCAGCGCCTTCTTGACCGTCTCGGTGTCGAATTCCTTGTTGCCGACGAAGGTGAGCGAGCTGATCGTGGGCCGCTCCTGCACGCTGATCACGAGGATGTCGCCCTGCGCCTCGATGCGCACGTCACGGAAGAAGCCGGTCGCGTACAGCGCCTTCACCGCCTGCGCGACCTTCTCGTCGTCGACTCGCTCCCCGACCTTGATCGGCAGATACGAGAAGATCGTGCCGGCCTCGGTGCGCTGCACGCCTTCGACGCGAATGTCGCGCACGGTGAACGGATCGAAGGCGTACGCCGGCGTGCCCACCGCCACGGCGAGGAGCGCGGCAATGAGCGAAGGCAGCGAGCGGCGGCGCAGAGGCGCGCTGGAGCGTACGGGCATGGCGTGAAGGCGAGGCGGCGCGGGGCCGTCAGAACAGGCGGGACACGTCATTGAAAAGAGCCAAGGCCATCAGCACGGCAAGCATCGCCATGCCGATGCGCTGGCCGACCTCGAAGGCGCGGTCGGAGACGGGGCTGCCCTTGAAAATCTCCACCAAATAATACAGCAAATGCCCGCCATCGAGTAACGGCACCGGCAACAGGTTGAGCACGCCGAGGCTGATGCTGATGAGCGCGAGATAGCCGACGAAGACGGAAAGTCCCGCCTGCGCCGATTGCCCGGCGAAATCGGCCATCGTCAGCGGACCGCTGATGTTCTTGAGCGACGCCTGTCCGATGAAGATGCGGCCGAGCATCTTGAGCGTGAACACCGACAGTTCGTACGTCCGGCGCGCGCCCTGCACGAGCGATTCGACGGGCCCGTAGCGCACGGTCAATGCGAGGCCGGCCGCGACCGCCGGATCGACGGCGAGCTTGATCCCCGCCATGCCCACCTGCCGGCCGTTGTCGTCGGTGGCCTCCGGCGTGATCGTCACGTCCGTCGTGGCGCCGCCGCGCTCGATGCGAAAGACGGTGGGCACGCCGGGGCGCGCATGCGTGATCGTTGCGACGTCGCCCGGCGAGCGCACCGGCGCGCCATCGATGGCGAGGATGCGGTCGCCGGCGACGAGTCCGGCGCGTGCCGCCGGCCGGTGGGCGATGACCTCGGCCACGAGCGGCGGTCCAAGGTCGGTGCGCAGGCCCAATGCCGCCGGCGCGTTGCCCTCCCAGTCGGCCGTGGTGAGTCGCGAGACGTCGAGGCGGCGGGCCACTGGAGGGTCGCCGGCGTGCGGGCCCGCGCGCTCGACCGCAAGCGTCACCGCATCGCGACCTTGCGCCTTGACGAGCCGCCAGCGCAGATCCTGCCAGCTGCGCACCGGCTCGCCATCGACGGCGACGACGAGATCGCCCGCCTCGATCCCGGCGGCGGCGGCGGCGGTGCCGGGTGTGGGTGCGGCAAGGATCGCGCGCTGTCCGGACACGCCGGCCATGTACGTGCCGGCGAAGAGCAGGACCGCGAGGAGCAGGTTGGCGATGGGTCCGGCGGCGACGATCGCGATGCGCCGCCCCACGCTTTGCCGGTTGAAGGCGCGCGCGAGATCGCGCGGCGCCACGTCGCCCTCGCGCTCGTCGAGCATCTTCACGTACCCGCCGAGCGGTATCGCCGACAGCGCCCACTCGGTGTCGTCGCGGCCGAAGCGGCGAACCGCGATGACGCGACCGAAGCCGACCGAGAAGCGCAACACCTTCACGCCGACGAGCCGTGCCACGAGATAGTGCCCCAGCTCGTGGAAGACGACGAGCACGCCGAGCGTGACGAGGAAGGCGAGCGCCTTGTACGCGATCTCGATCATGGCGTCACTCTACCTTGAACGAGGCGGGACGCGACGAAGCCTTGCGCGACGCTGCGCGCCGTGGTGTCGGCGGCGTGGACGTCGTCGAGCGCCGCCACCGCGGCGACGGGAACATGCGCGAGGACGTGCGCGCAGGTCGTCACGATGTCGGTAAAGCGCAACTTGCCGGCGAGAAACGCTTCGACCGCGATCTCGTTGGCCGCATTGAGGAGCGCCGGCGCGGTGCCGCCGGCGCGCAGCGCCGCGTACGCGAGCGTGAGGCACGGGAAGCGCTCGAAGTCGCAGGCCTCGAACGAAAGGCTCCCCCGTTGCGCGAGGTCGAGTGCGGGCACCGGCGTTGCGATCCGCTCGGGATAGCCGAGCGCCTGCGCGATCGGCGTGCGCATGTCGGGGTGTCCGAGCTGCGCGAGCACGGAGCCGTCGACGTACTCGACGAGCGAGTGCACGATGCTTTGCGGATGGATGACGACGTCGATCGCCTCCGCCGCGACGCCGAACAGCCAGTGCGCCTCGATGACCTCGAGGCCCTTGTTCATCATCGTCGCCGAGTCGACCGAGATCTTGCGACCCATCGACCAGTTGGGGTGCGCACAGGCCTCGTCCGGCGTCACGTCGGCGAGTTCGCCCACCGGTCGCGTGCGAAACGGACCCCCGGACGCGGTGAGCAGGATGCGCCGCACGCCGACCTCGGTCGGGTCGCGCGCGTACGTCGGCGGGAGGCACTGGAAGATCGCGTTGTGCTCGCTGTCGATCGGCAACAGCGTGGCGCCACCGTCGCGCACGGCAGCCATGAACAGGGCGCCGCCCAGGACGAGCGCCTCCTTGTTGGCAAGGAGAATGCGCTTGCCCGCGCGGGCGGCAGCAAGCGTCGAGGCCAGGCCGGCCGCACCGACGATGGCGGCGAGGACGGTATCGACCTCGGCGAGACTCGCAACGGTGATGAGCCCGGCTTCGCCGGCAAGGATCGACGTTGGCAGCCGGTCCGCCGCGAGTTCGACCTCGAGCGCGCGCGCCGCCGCGGCGTCGACCAGCACTGCGTAGCGTGGACGGAACCGGCGGCACAGGGCGGCAAGCCTTGGCACGTTCCGATGCGCGGCGAGTGCCGTCACCTCGAAGCGATCCGGGTGGCAGGCGATCACGTCGAGCGTCGATGCGCCGATCGAACCGGTGGCGCCCAGGATGCACACGCGGCGCGGCGCGCCGTGGGCCGTGCCGGTGGTTGTCTGCATCGGTGCGGGCGGGAAACGCGTCACCGCGCGACCGGGGCGAGAAAGTGCAGCGCGGCGAGTGCTGCGATCGGCATCGCCGCGACAAGCGCATCGATGCGATCGAGGATGCCGCCGTGCCCGGGCAACGCCGCCCCGCTGTCCTTGACGCCGGCCTGCCGCTTCATGAGCGACTCGAAGAGGTCGCCCACCACCGAGACGCTTGCGAGCACGAGCATGAACAGCACGAAGGCGGCGATCCGCATCCCATCGACCGGCCCCCGGAACGCAGCGGCCGTGGCGAGCGGCACGAGCGCCACGGCGTAGAGCGCGACCGCCACCCACGCGCCGAACACGCCCTCCCAGGTCTTTCCCGGGCTCACCTGCGGCGCGAGCTTGCGCCGCCCGAACGCGCGACCGGAGAAGTACGCCGCGGTGTCGGCGATCCACACCACCGCCATCGCCGCGAGCACGAGCCAGGGCGAATGCGCGCGCAACGCGACGAGCGCGGCCCAGGTGGCAACGAGGACGACGAGGCCGATGAGCGCCATCGGCACGCGCCTTTGCGTCGACCAGCGGCCGCCGACCCAAAGCGGCGCAACGCAGATCCAGAACACGCTCGCGATCACAAGCGTGCCGCGCGCGTACGCCTGCGCCACACCGGCATCGGGATAGATGAGCAGGGCGAGCGCCACGAGCAGCGTTGCCAGCACGAACGCCGTATGCAGCGGGGGCGCAAACCCCGAAAGCCTCGCCCACTCGTGCGCTGCCCAGCCGACGACGGCGAGCAGGACGATGGCAAAGGGGAGTGGCGCAAGCAGGAACAGCGCCGCGAGGACCGCGGGTACGAGGACGAGCGCCGTCAGGACCCGCGTCTTCAGCATCCGTCAGCCCCGGGCCGCTTGCACCTGATCGGTCGTGCGCCCGAAGCGCCGCTCCCGACTCCGGTACGACGCCAGCGCAGCATCGAGCGCGGTGGCGTCGAAATCGGGCCAGAGGAGATCGGTGAAATACAGTTCGGTATAGGCGAGTTGCCAGAGGAGGAAGTTGGAGATGCGCTGCTCGCCGCCGGTGCGGATGAAAAGATCCGGCTCCGGCGCGTAGCTCATCGCGAGGCAGGGCGTGAGCTCGTCGGCGCGAAGCGGCGGCGCCCCCGGCAGCGCCGCCTCCGGGTGCGCCGCGAAGTAGCGCTGCGCGGCGTCGGCGATGTCCTGTCGCCCGCCGTAGTTCGCGGCGATCGTCAGCGTAAGGCGCGTGTTGTCGGCGGTCAGCGCCTCACCCGTCGCGATCAATTCGCGGATCCGCGGCGCGAAGCGTCCGAGGTCACCCACGATACGCAAGCGGATGCCATTCGCGTGCAGCTTGGCCACCTCCTGCTCGAGCGCACGCAGGAACAGGTCCATGAGGATCGACACCTCCTCGGCAGGCCGCCGCCAGTTCTCGCTCGAGAAGGCAAACAGCGTCAGGTACTCGATGCCGACGGCCACCGACGCCTTGATCGCAACGCGCACCGCCTCGACGCCGCGCCGGTGTCCGGCCACGCGCGGCAGGTGTCGCTGCCGCGCCCAGCGCCCGTTTCCGTCCATGATGATCGCGACGTGCCGCGGGACCTCCGTCGTGACCGGTATGCCGTGCGTCGAACTCGTGAATGCGCTCACCCTGCGATCGTCCCCATCAGATCGCAAGCAGGTCGGCTTCCTTGGCGGCGAGCACCTTGTCGATCTCGGCGATGTAGCGGTCGGTGAGCTTTTGCAGGTCGGTCAGCGCGTGCCGCTCGTCGTCTTCGGAGACCGCCTTGTCCTTGAGGAGCTTCTTCAGCTGGTCGTTGGCATCGCGCCGCACATTGCGCACGGCGACGCGGGCCGCCTCGGCCTCCTTGTGCACGACCTTGGTGAGGTCGCGGCGCCGCTCCTCGGTCAGCGGCGGCATCGGGATGCGGATCACGTCGCCCGAGGTGGCGGGATTGAGCCCCAGGTCCGAATCACGGATCGCCTTCTCGACGATCGGGACCATCTTCTTCTCCCACGGCTGCACGGTGATCGTGCGCGCATCGGCCAGGGATACCCCGGCGACCTGGTTGAGCGGCATCGACGAGCCGTAGTAGTCGACGTGGATATGGTCGAGCAGGCCCGTGTGTGCGCGCCCCGTCCGGATCTTGCCGAGATCGACCTTGAGCGCCTCGACCGATTTCACCATCTTCTGCTCGGCCGCCTTCTTCACGTCGTTGATCATGCCTCCTCCTGCAGTGTCAGCAATGGACGAGCGTGCCCTCGTCCTCGCCCATCACCACGCGCTTCAACGCTCCCGGGACGAAGATCGAGAACACCTTGAGCAGCATGTTCTGGTCGCGGCACAGCGCGAGCGCGGTCGCATCCATCACCTTGAGGTTCTTGACGATCGCCTCGTCGAACGTGAGCTGCGGATAGCGACGCGCGGTACGGTCCTGCATCGGGTCGGCGGTGTACACGCCGTCGACCTTCGTCGCCTTGAGGACGATGTCGACACCCATCTCGCGCCCGCGCAACGCCGCGGCGGTGTCGGTGGTGAAGAACGGATTGCCGGTCCCGGCCGCGAAGATCACGACCTTCCCTTCGTCGAGGTGGCGCAGCGCGCGGCCGCGGATGTACGGTTCGGCGACCTGGTCGATGCGTAGCGCCGATTGCACGCGCGACTCGACGCCGGCACGGCGCAGCGCATCCTGCAGCGCCAGGGCGTTCATGAGCGTGGCGAGCATCCCCATGTAGTCAGCCGTCGCGCGATCCATGCCCGCGGCGCCGGGAGCCACCCCGCGAAAGATGTTGCCACCCCCGATGACGATGGCGATCCGGACCCCGGCGCGCAGCACCTCGGCGATCTCGGCGACGATACGATCGATCGTCTCGCGCTCGATGCCGTAATTCGCCTCACCCATCAGCGCTTCGCCGGAGAGCTTGAGGAGGATGCGCCGGTACGCCGGCCCGGAGGCGGACGCCATGGGGACGGCCGGCGTGACGGGCGCCGCGACCGCGGCGGCGATGGCCTCGATCGGTACGGCGGTCGGCGAATTCATGAACGCTCCTTGAATGCTTCGCTCACCGGTGGGCCGAGCCGGCAACCCCCTCACTGGCCCCCGCGCGGGCGACGGTCACCCACGCGGTCCACGACCACGGCTTGCGCGTGACGCCGCGACCGGGCCGTCGGTCGCGGGCGCCCCTTCCGCGCTACGCCTTCGCCATCGCCGCCACTTCGGCAGCGAAGTCGTCCTTGCGCTTCTCGATGCCCTCACCCACCACGTACAGCGTGAACGCGTGCACCGCCGCGCCCTTGCCCTTCAGATACTTCTCGACCGTTTCGTCGGGATTCTTGACGAAGGGCTGCCCGAGCAGCGTGACTTCGGCCAGGAACTTGTTGATCCGACCTTCGACCATCTTCGCGACGATGTCGGCCGGCTTGCCGCTCTCCGCGGCCTGCGCGGTGAAGATCGCCCGCTCCTTGTCGATCACCTCGGGCGCGACGTCGGCGCGCGCGACGGCGACCGGCCGGACCGCCCCCGGCGCCGCACTCGCGGCCACGTGCATCGCGATGTCCTTGCCGATGGCTGCATCGCCGCCGGACCAGTCGATCGTCACGCCGATGCGCCCGCCGCCGTGCAGGTACTGCGCCAGCGCGCCGGCGGTCGCGAAACGGTCGAAGCGCCGCAGCGAGATGTTCTCGCCCAGCTTCTGGACGAGCGCCTGACGCGCGGCCTCGACGGTGCCACCGGCGAGCGGCAGCGCCGCCAGCGCGGCGACGTCGGCCGGATTCTTCTCGGCGATGACCTGCGCGAGATCGCGGGCGAAGCGCGCGAAATCCTCGTTGCGCGCCACGAAGTCGGTCTCGCAGTTGACCTCGACCATCGCTCCGGACTTGCCGTCGGCCGCAAGATACGCACCGACCACGCCCTCGGCCGCCACGCGCGCCGCGGCCTTCGACGCCCGGGCCCCGCTCTTGATGCGCAGGAGTTCCTCGGCCTTGGCGAGATCACCGCCCGCCTCGGTGAGCGCCTTCTTGCACTCCATCATGCCCAGTCCCGTGCGCTGGCGCAGGTCCATCACCATGCTTGCGGAGATTTCCGCCATCGTTCTACCTCGTCGTTCGTTGCCACCGCGACCCGCTGCCGGGCCGCCGTAAGGATCCAGGAAGGCCTGTCGCCGTCGCGCGTGGCGCGACCCGCGCAGGAAGGGCTACGCCGTGGTCTCGTCGTGCACCTCGACGAATTCGTCGCCGGCCGCCACGATCTCGTGCACCGCGGTGCTCTTGCCCTCGAGCACCGAATCGGCGACCCCGCGCGCGTACAGGCGAATGGCGCGGCTCGAGTCGTCGTTGCCGGGGATCACGTAGGCGATGCCTTCCGGGGAATGATTGGTGTCGACGACGCCGACGATCGGGATGCCGAGCTTCTTCGCCTCGGTGACCGCGATCTTGTGGTAGCCGACGTCCACGACGAACATCGCGTCCGGCAACGCCGCCATGTCCTTGATGCCGCCCAGGCTCTTGACGAGCTTGTCGAGCTCGCGCTGGTGCGACAGCGCCTCGCGCTTGGTCATGCGCTCGAAGGTGCCGTCGGTCGCCATCTGCTCCAGGTCCTTGAGCCGCTTGATCGACGCCTTCACCGTCTTGAAATTGGTGAGCATCCCGCCCAGCCAGCGGTTGTCGACGTACGGCATGCCGGCGCGCTGCGCCTCTTCAGCGACGATCTCGCGCGCTTGCCGCTTGGTGCCGACGAAGAGGATGGTTCCGCGATTGCCGGCGAGTTGCCGAACGTACTTCATCGCATCCTGGTACATCTGCATCGTCTTCTCGAGGTTGACGATGTGGATCTTGTTGCGCTGGCCGAAGATGTAGTCGGCCATCTTCGGATTCCAGTACCGGGTCTGGTGGCCGAAGTGCACTCCGGCCTCCAGCATTTGACGCATCGTGACTGACATTGCGACTGCTCCTTGAGGTTGGCCTCCATCCGCGCCGTGATCCCCGGCGCGCTCGCCTCGGGGACACCTCAATGACCGCGGATGTGCGGATTGCCGATCGTCCGGACGGTCGCGACGCGGCATGCGCCGCGGCCACCTCGGATCTTGCCGCCCGGCCGGAAGTCTTCCGGCGGTGTCGACGTCGCGGGCGCGATCGGGTTAACTCGGCATTCTAGCAGGTTCCGGCTCCCGGCCGCGCGGGTCTCCATGCTTGTCAGAGGCGACGCCCGGCCTCACTGTATGTACGATCGATCGCTCCCGTATTCGGCATTCCGATGACTCCCGACCCTGCACCTTTCGCCCCGCCCGCCTTCGTCGCGCCGCTCGATTCGCTCGCCGCCATCGGCTTCGACGGCGCGGACGCCGCGACGTTCCTGCACGGGCAGCTTTCGACCGACGTCGTCGCGATGCCGGTGGGCGCGGCGGCACCCACCACCTACAACTCGGCCAAGGGACGCGTGCTCGCGACGATGCTGCTGCATCGGCGCGGCCCCGACGCCTTCGTCGGGGTCGTCGCCGCGGACCTCGCGGCGGCGCTGCGCAAGCGGCTTGCCATGTTCGTGCTGCGCGCCAAGGTCACGGTGCGCGACGCCGCCGCGGGGATGCAACTCCTCGGCCTCGGCGGCGACGGCGCCGCCGCCGCGCTCACGACGGCGCTTGGCGTGGCGCCCGCGCCGGGCACGGGGGCAGTCACCGCCGACGCCGAAGTGCTCGGCTTCCCCGACGGCCGCACGCTCGTCATCGCGGCCGCGAACGCAGTCGAGGCCCTGCGTGCGCGGCTCGCGCTGCCGGCCGTACCCCCGGCCACGTTCGACCGACTCGGCATTCGCGCTGGCGTGCCGCAGGTCACGCTGGCCACGCAGGATCGCTTCGTCGTGCAGGCGCTCAACGGCGACCTCCTGGGGTGCGTCAGCTTTCGCAAGGGCTGCTACCCGGGCCAGGAGATCGTGGCCCGCATGCAATACCTCGGCCGCATGAAGGAGCGGCTGTTCGCCTTTGCCACCGCCGCTGCGGCGCCGGCCGCGGGGACTCCGCTCCTGTCGACCGCGGCGCCCGAAGCCGCGGCGGGCACCGTGGTGAACGCGGTGGCCGTCGACGGCGGCAGCGAGTTCGTCGCGGTCGCCCTCTACGACGCAGCCATGCGCGGCGACCTGCGTCTGGGAAGCGTCAGCGGCGCGGCCGCGGTCATGCTGCCCCTGCCCTACGCGATTCCGGCGCCGACGGCGGCCCCGCGCGTGCGGCTTTGAGGGCGCGAACGCATGTGCCTTGCGGTCATCGCACTCGCCACGCACCCGCACTACACGCTCGTCCTCGCGACCAACCGCGACGAGTTCCACGCCCGTCCGGCAGCACCCGCGGCCTGGGGCAGCGACGAGGCCTTCGCCGGCATCCTCGCCGGGCGCGACCGCGAGGCGGGCGGCACGTGGCTCGGCGTGCAGCGCAACGGCCGCATCGCCTTCGTCACCAACGTGCGGCAGGGCACCGGGCGTGACCCAGCCGCCCGCTCGCGCGGCGAACTCGTCCCGCGCGTGCTGCACGCGCGCACCGGGCTCGCCGCCGCGCTCACCGCGATCGCCCACGACGGCGCCGCGTACAACGGCTTCAATCTCCTCGCCGCGGACGCTGCCGGGGCCTGGTGGACGTCGAATCGGGCCGCAGGGGTGCACGCCGTCGAGCCCGGGGTGCACGGCCTGTCCAACGCCGCCCTCGACACGCCGTGGCCGAAGCTCGTGCGCACGCGTGCGGCACTCGCCGCCTGGTGCGCGCGCGGCGTCGACGATCCGGAGCCGCTGTTTGCCGCGCTGGCCGATCGAACGGGAGCACCGGATGCGGATCTGCCGGCCACGGGCGTATCGCTCGAATGGGAGCGCGTGCTCGCCGCCCCGTTCATCGTCGGCGACGGCTACGGCACGCGCTGCTCGACCGTGGTGACGATCGATCGCGGCGGCATCGTGCGTTTCGAGGAGCGCTCGTTCGGCCCCGGTGGCGTGCCTGCGGGCACGCGGCTCGAAACCTTCCGCGCGGCGCCCGGCTGACCCGACGGGCGACAGCCGCGCCCGATCGGCCCGATGCGTAGCCTCTATAATCGCGACGGCACCGTCCGGGACCCGCACGGCCTCTCCTTGCGCCGCGCGCCACGACACTGGACACTGCCGGCACATTCGAATCCCGAGGAGGCACAGAAGCCCATGAAGATCAGCATTCCGTCGCTGCGCGCGCTCACCGTCGTCGCGTCGCTCGCGCTTGCCACGCCGGCGCTTGCCGCCGAGCAATTCATCACCGTGCTCACCGGCGGCACGAGCGGCGTGTACTACCCTCTGGGGGTCGCGCTCGCCAACGTCATCGGCAAGACGATTCCCGCGGCCAAGGTGTCGGCGCAGGCGACCAAGGCATCGGTCGAGAACCTCAATCTCCTGCAGGCCGGGCGCGGCGAGATCGCGTTCACGCTTGGCGATTCGCTGTCCGACGCCTGGCGCGGCAATCCCGAGGCAGGCTTCAACGCGCCGCTCAAGAAGCTGCGCGGCGTGGCCGCCATCTATCCCAATTACATCCAGATCGTTGCCAGCAAGGATTCGGGCATCCGCACGCTCGCCGACCTGAAAGGCAAGCGCGTCTCGGTCGGTGCGCCGAAGTCGGGGACCGAGCTCAACGCGCGCGCGATCTTCAAGGCCGCCGGCATCGAGTACAAGGACCTCGCCAAGGTCGAATACCTGCCGTTCGGCGAATCGGTCGAGCTCATGAAGAATCGCCAGCTCGACGCGACGCTGCAGTCCGCAGGCCTTGGCGTGTCGTCGCTGCGCGATCTCGCGTTGTCGGTGCCGATCGTCGTCGTCGCCATCCCGCCCGAGATCGTCAAGAAGACGGGCGACCCCGCGTACCTGCCGGCGACCGTGCCGGCCAACACGTACCAGGGGCAGACCGAGGAGGTGCCCACCGCCGCCGTGCAGAATTTCCTCGTCACGCACGAAGGCGTCTCCAACGAGACGGCGTATCTCATGACGAAGGCGCTGTGGACGAACCTCGACCAGCTCGTCGCCGCGCACGCCGCAGCGAAGGCGATCAACCTCAAGAAGGCGCTCGAAGGCATGCCGGTGCCCGTGCATCCGGGAGCCGAGCGCTACTACAAGGAAGTCGGGCTCGTGAAGTGACGCGCCCGCGCGGCCGCGACGTCGAGCGGACGGGTCCGACGTGAACGCCACGGCGCCGCCTCCGGACACCCCGGAGGACAGCGCGGGCAGTTTCGACGAGACCGGCGTCCGCCGCGAGCTCACGGGGATCGCCGCCAGGACGGTGGCGGCGGTCGCCCTCGCGTTTTCGACCTACCAGCTCGTCATCGCGGCCTTCGCGCCGTTGTCGAGCCTGCCGACGCGCTCGCTGCACGTCGGCTTCCTGCTCACGCTCGCCTTCATGATCAATGCGGCCGGGAAATGGGCCGCGCGCACCCGCATCCCCTGGTACGACGCGATCCTCGCCGTCACCGCCTTCGTGCTGTCGACCTACCACCTCATCTTCGAGGCGGAGCTCGTGCAGCGCTCCGGAGATCCCAGCATCGCCGACCTCGTCGTCGGCATCGTCTTCGTCGTCCTGCTCTTCGAAGGATCGCGCCGCGTCCTCGGGCTCGCGCTGCCGATCATTTGCGGCGCGTTCCTGGCCTACGGCCTTTTCGGGCAGTACCTTCCCACCGACCTCGCGCATCGCGGCTACGGCTTCGACCAGATCGTCGGCCAGCTCTTCCTCGGGACCGAAGGCATCTTCGGCATTCCGACCCTCGTGTCCGCGACCTACATCTTTCTGTTCATCCTCTTCGGGAGCTTTCTCGAACACGCCGGGATGATCGGCCTTTTCAACGACATCGCCCTCGGCTTCGTCGGCGGCGCGCGCGGTGGTCCGGCGAAGGTCGCCGTGGTGTCCTCGGGGATGATGGGCACGATCTCGGGATCGGGGGTTGCCAACGTCCTCACCGTCGGCCAGTTCACGATCCCGCTCATGCGTCGCTTCGGCTACTCGCCGGTGTTCGCGGGCGCGGTCGAGGCAACGTCGAGCATGGGCGGCCAGATCATGCCGCCGGTGATGGGCGCGGTCGCCTTCATCATGGCCGAGACGCTCAACATCCCGTACATCGCCGTGGTGAAGGCCGCGGTGATCCCGGCGCTCCTCTACTACGCGACGGCGTTCTGGATGGTCCATCTCGAGGCCGGGCGGGCGAAGCTCGAGGGACTGCCCGCGGACCAGTTGCCGAATCCGTGGCGCGCGATCAAGGCGAAGTGGTATCTCATGCTGCCGCTCGCCGTGCTCGTGTTCATGCTCTTCGACGGCTTCACGCCGATGTTCGCCGGGATCATCGGACTCGCGCTGACCGCGATGCTCATTCTCGGCGTCGGCATCGCGCAGGGTTTCGCGAGCATGGCGTTTCGCATCGTGTTCTGGATCGCGCTCGGGCTCGTGGTCGCCTCGTTCTTCAAGGTGGGCGTGTGGCCGATCGTGATCACGATCGGGATCCTCGTTGCGATCAATCTCGTGATCAAGGGCGGTTACGCCACACTCGCACTCATGCGCGACAGCCTCATCGCCGGCGCCACGCAAGCGGTCCCGGTCGGCATCGCCTGCGCGATCGTCGGCGTCATCATCGGCGTGCTGACGCTCACGGGTGCCGCGTCGAGCTTTGCCGAGTTCGTCCTGACGGTCGGCAGCAAGAGCCTGTTCCTGTCGCTCCTGCTCACGATGGTCGTGTGCCTCATTCTCGGCATGGGCATCCCGACGATTCCGAACTACATCATCACGAGCGCGATCGCGGCACCGGCGCTGCTCAAGCTCGGCGTGCCGCTGCTCGTGTCGCACATGTTCGTGTTCTATTTCGGGATCATGGCCGACCTCACGCCGCCCGTCGCACTGGCGGCATTCGCGGCAGCGTCGATCGCCAAGGCGTCGCCGATGCGCATCGGCTGGAAGGCGACGCACATCGCGATCGCGGGCTTCGTCATTCCGTACATGGCGGTCTACGATCCGGCGCTCATGCTGCAAACCCCGGTGGGCGGATCGCTGTCACCGGTGGCGGTGGTCTACGTCGTCGGCAAGGCGCTGCTGGCGATCGGCCTCTGGGGTGGCGCCGCCATCGGCTTCCTGAAAGCGCCGCTGTCCTGGTTCGAGCGCATCTACGTGTTCGTCGCCGCCGGCTTCCTCGTGGCCGCGGCGCCGTGGACCGACAACATCGGCTTCGCGCTGTCCGCGGCCTTCATCGCATGGCACCTGTGGCGGGCGCGGCGGGCGGCGACCGTGACCGCCGCCGGTTAGGCCGGCGCATGCTCGCGGCCTGCCTGCTCGTTGCCGGCACGCTGCACGCGACGTTTCCTGCAGCGCACTTCACCGTCGAGTGGCGCCATTCGATCGAGCACACGCGCTGGCGCGAAAGCTACGCGGTCCAAGGGGATCGCATCGTGCTCACCGAAGCCTGGATCGAAGGCTCGGGTGCCGGCATGGATGCCGGGCCCGACGCGCGCTTCGACGGCCACGGCTGGCGCTGGACGCCCGCGCTTGCGCCGCTGCGCGAGATCGTCCTCACGCTCTCGCCGTACACCGCCGATTACGAGCTGTGCGCGGCCGGGCAGTGCCGGATGCTCCACGCCTGGGCCGGGCTGCCGCGCAACGACACCGCACGCGTGACGATCCGTCCCTGCGCCCCGGACTCTCCCCAGGTCGACGCGCCGCGCGCGTCGTCCGTGCGAGGAGCACGTGGACACGCCGCGGCCGGCAAGTGAACGCGCGATGCACGGTGCTGCCTAACGTTCCACCGGTGCACGCCGCCGTCGCGGTCGCGACCGAAGCAGCGAAAGGAACGAACATGGACGCAAGGGTTTCGCTACCTGGTGTCACCCCCAAGAGCGCGGGCATCAAGGCGCGGCAGCAGGCGACGTGGGCCAGCGGTGATTTTGCGGTGATCGGTCCGACCCTCGACATCGTGGGCGAGATGCTCGCCGAAGCGGTCGACGTGCGCGCCGGCGAGCGGGTGCTCGACGTGGCCGCAGGCAACGGCAACGCGACGCTCGCCGCAGCGCATCGACTGGCCGAAGTGACGTCGACGGACTACGTCCCTGCGCTCCTCGACAGCGGCCGTGCGCGCGCCAGCGCCGAGGGCCTCGCCCAGGCGATCGTCTTCGAGGTCGCCGACGTCGAGGCGTTACCCTTTGCCGATGCGAGCTTCGACGTCGTGCTGTCGACCTACGGTGCGATGTTCGCCCCCGATCACGAAACGACCGCGCGCGAGATGCTGCGCGTCGTGCGCCCGGGCGGGCGCATCGGCCTTGCGAACTGGACACCGGAAGGATTCGTCGGCGAGTTGCTGCGCCTCGTGGGCCGCTACCTCCCACCGCCGGAGGGTCTGCCGTCGCCGCTGCTGTGGGGCACGACGCCACACCTCGCCGCGCTGTTCGATCACGGCGCGGCGACGGTCCACAGCGAGCGGCGCAACTTCATCTTCCGATACCGCTCACCCGCGCACTTCGTGCAGGTCTTCCGCGACTACTACGGACCGACGCACATGGCCTTTGCGGCGCTCGACGCGGGCAAGGCGGGTGAACTTGAGCGCGACCTCCTCGCGCTGCTCGCCGCGCGCGATCGCAGCGGCGGAGGCTCGCTCGTGGTGCCGGGCGAATACCTCGAAGTGGTGGTGACCCGACGCGAAGGGCACTGACGACGCCCGCGCGACGCCGCGGCGTCAAGCGTGGGTGCAGCGCGTTCGTCTACGCGGCGCCACGCAGGTCCGGCGGCAGCGGCGGACGCCGATCGATCGACGAGATGTGCGGACCTCGGGTCCCGCGCTTGCGATCGAGGAAGAAGTTGCGCAGCGTGCGCACGATCGTGCGAAAGGCAAGCGCATCCCAGGGAACGTCGGCCTCATCGAACAGGCGCACGTCGAGGCTTTCGGGCCCGGGGCGGAAGTCGAGGTCGAGGAGCCGCGCGCTAAACATCATGTAGACCTGATGGATCGGCGGCAGGCTGATCATCGTGTGCAGATCCTGCACGGCCACCCGCGCGCCCGCCTCCTCCCACGTCTCGCGCAGCGCACCGTCGATCACGCTCTCGCCGTTCTCGAGAAAGCCCGCGGGCAGCGTCCAAAGCCCCAGGCGTGGCTCGATCGCGCGCTTGCACAGCAGCACCTGGTCACCCCATACCGGGAGGCAGCCGACGACGACCTTGGGATTCTGGTAGTGGATCGAGCCGCAGCCGGCGCAGACATAGCGTGCCAGCGTGTCGCCTTCGGGCACACGGAAGTCGAGGCGATCGGATCCGCAGTGGCTGCAGTAGCGCAGTGTGAGGGGTGCCGGCAGCCCGGCGCGCGGCAAGGGTGCTCCGCTCACGGCAGCAGGAAGTGTTCGCGGTAGTACCGCAGTTCGAGGATCGACTCGCGCACGTCGGCCAACGCCTCGTGCTTCCCCTCCTTGGGGATCCCCTTGGCGAGGTCGGGCTTCCAGCGGCGCACGAGTTCCTTCAAGGTCGACACGTCGAGGTTGCGATAGTGGAACCAGTCTTCGAAGCGCGGCATCCAGCGGGCGAGGAAGCGGCGATCCTGGCAGATCGAGTTGCCGCACATCGGCGAGGCTTTCGCCGGCACGTGCTGGGCGAGGAATGCGAGGGCCTGCGCCTCGACGTCGGCCTCCGAGGCGGGCGACGCCCGAACCTTGTCGGTCAAGCCGCTGCGCGCGTGCGTCGCGGTGTTCCACGCGTCCATACCCGCCAGCACCGCGTCGTCCTGATGGACGACCCACACCGGCGCCTCGGCCACCGTCGTGAGATCGTTGTCGGTGATGATGAGCGCCACTTCGATGATGCGATCGCGCTCGGGGCTCAGGCCCGTCATTTCCATGTCGATCCAGATGAGGTGATTGGCGTCTTGCGGCATGACCGTGGCGTAGAATGCGGTGGCGCATTCTCGCACGTCGTCTTCGGCGCCCGTCGTGCCCGCACTTTCCCCCTTTTCGATGGCATTCCTCGCGGCGATCGCGGCGTCGCTTGGCGTGCGCCTCTGGCTCGCGGCACGCCAGATCGGCCATGTGCGTGCGCATCGCTCGTCGGTGCCGGCGGCCTTCGCGCCGCGCGTCGACCTCGCCGCACACCGCAAGGCGGCCGACTACACGGTGGCGCGCCAGCGCGTGGCGATCGTCCACGCGATCGTCGATGCGGCGCTCCTCGTCGCGCTGACGCTGGGCGGCGGGCTCGCCGCGATGGTCGTCGCGACCGGGTCGCTGCCGGGAGGGCCGATCGTTCGCGATCTCGCGCTGTTCGGACTCCTCGGCGCCACCTTGGGCGCGGCGAGCCTTCCCTTCACGTGGTGGCACACGTTCCGCGTCGAGGAGCGCTTCGGCTTCAACCGCATCACGATGCGATTGTGGCTCACCGACCTCGCCAAGGCGATCGGCGTCGCGCTGGTGCTGGGCGTGCCGCTGCTCGCCGTGCTGCTGTGGACCATGCACGGCACGGGTGCGTGGTGGTGGCTCGCGGCGTGGTTCGCATGGATCGGCTTCCAGCTCCTCGTTCTCGTCCTCTACCCCACGGTCATCGCGCCGGTGTTCAACCGCTTCACCCCGATGGCGGACACGCCGCTGCGTGATCGCGTCGAAGCGCTCCTCGCGCGCTGCGGCTTTCGCAGCGCGGGACTCTTCGTCATGGACGGCTCGCGGCGCTCCGGACACGGCAACGCCTACTTCACGGGGTTGGGCCGCGCCAAGCGCATCGTCTTCTTCGACACGCTGCTCGCGCGCCTCGACGCCGACGAGATCGAGGCCGTGCTCGCGCACGAACTCGGTCACTTCACGCTCCGGCACGTGACCAAGCGCATCGCGTGGTCGGCCGCGCTCGCGCTCGCCTTCCTCGTGCTTCTCGCGTGGCTCGCGCAGGCGCCGTGGTTTCACGTTGGGTTGGGCATCCCACCCGCCCTCGTGCCCGCGGCTCTCGCGCGCCCGGGTGTTGCGCTCGCGCTCTTCCTCCTCGCCCTGCCCCCGTTCACTTTCCTGCTCGAGCCGGTGGTCGCTGCCTACTCGCGGCGCCACGAGTTCGAAGCCGATGCCTTCGCGCTGCGCCACACCGGGGCCGAGGCGCTTGCCACCGCGCTCGTCAAGCTCTACGAGGACAACGCGGCAACGCTCACCCCCGACCCCGTGCATTCGGCGTTCTACGACTCGCACCCACCCGCGATCGAGCGCATCGAGCGCCTGCGCACGCTTGCGGCAGATGCGGCGACGCCGCTCGCGGCGTGACGGCGCGCCTGCCTCACGCGACGTCGAAACCCAACGATGAGGATCGCCCCATGAACCTGTCCACGTCCACGCTCGCCCTCGCGGCCATGCATTGCCGCCTCGGAGCGCCGCGTCTCGGCCACGACGAGCTCGTCGCGCACATGGCGCACCTGTCGGGTTGGCAGGTTGCCGGGGCCGCGATCGCCCGGACGTTCGCCTTCGACAACTACCCCGCGACCATCGCGTTCGTGAATGCGGTCGCCTTCATCGCGCAGCGCGAGGATCATCATCCGGAACTGCGCGTGGGCTACGCCGAGTGCACGGTGACGTACGGCACGCACAGTGCCGGTGGCATCACGCTCAACGACGTGATCTGCGCGGCGAAGGTCGAGCGTCTGTTCGCCTGATCGTGGCACTGTTGCGCGCCCGGGTCGTTGCCGCGCATCGGCGCTCGGTCGCCGTCGCCTTGCCGGACGGCACCTGCGCCAGCGCCATCGTGAAGGGCCGGTCGCTGCGCATCGCGGTCGGCGACGAAGTCGACGTCGAGCGCGCACACGGCGCGCTCGTCGTCGTCGCCGTCGCGCCGCGGAGCAACCTCGTCTATCGCTCCGATGCATTCAACGAGAAGCTCCTCGCCGCCAATCTCACGCAGGTCGCGGCGGTCGTCGCCCCCGACGTCGGCGTCGACCAGGAGCTCATCGAGCGCTGGTCGATCGCCGCCGAAGCCGCGCATTGCCGCTTCATCATCCTTGCCAACAAGGCGGACCTCCCCAGCTTCGCCGCGCTGCGCGAGCGCCTTGCGCCGTTCGCGACGCGCGGCATCGTGGTCGTCGACTTGAGCGCGCAGCACGACGCGGCGCCCGCACGGGCGTGGCTCGAAGGACAGCGCACGCTCCTAGTCGGCCAGTCGGGAATGGGCAAGTCCACGCTCGTGAACTCGCTCGTCCCCGATGCCGGCGCCCGCACCGCCCAGGTGTCCGCGGCGTTGCGTAGCGGCCGCCACACGACGACCGCGACCACGCTGCACGTCCTGCCGGGAACCGACGGTGCGAGCTGGCTCGTCGACTCTCCCGGCGTCAAGGTCTTCGGCCTTGCGCACCTCGATCCCGCCGTCCTCGCGCAGGCGTTCGTCGAGATGCGCCCGTACCTCGGTCGCTGCCGGTTCCGCGACTGCCGGCATGACGCCGAACCGGACTGTGCGCTCGTCGCTGCCGTTGCTGCGGGCGCGATCGCCCCGCATCGCCTTGCGCTGCTGCATGCGCTGCGCCGCGAGGGTGAGCTCGCCCGACGTCGCACGTCGGCATAGGTGCCGATCGGCGCGGCGCGCGCTCAAGGCGCGAGGTTGGCGAGGATGAGCAGCAGGATGAGGAGCAACCAGACGATGAGTGCGCGCCAGACCAGCGCCACCGCCGACGGCAACGTGTCGGGCTCGACCGGGTCGCCGACGCCGAGATCCGGGCGCACGTCCGGATCACCGGACAGGGTCGGCAGCATCCCGCCGAGTTGCACGCCGAGCGCGCCGCCACCCGCAGAGAGAAGGATTCCCATCGCGCGTCCGCCTTCCTGCGCGACCCAGCGCGTGGCCTGCGTGCGCCAGCACGCCACCGCGTCCTCGAAGTCACCCACCACCGCAAACGACAGCGCGGTGACGCGCACTGGCACCCAATCGAGGACCGCGAGGAGCATGCGCGCCGGCTCGCCAAAGAGTGCGCGCGCCTGCACCACCGGCGTGGGCTCGACGCCGGGGACCGGACCGCGCCATTGCTCGGCGAGGAGCACCGCAGCGCGATAGAGGACCGCGCCGATCGGGCCGGGCAGCACGATGAACCAGAAGAGCACGCCGAAGACGCTGCGATACGCATCGACGAGCCCGCGCTCGATGGCAAGACGCGCAATCTCGCTGCTACCCAGGTCGCCCGTCGATCCGCCGCGCCAGGCCGCGAGCGTGCGGCGTGCCGTCGCAAGGTCCCCCGCCTGCAGCGCGACCGCGAGCGTCGAAACCGCGTGGCTGAAGCGGCGAAAGCCCATCAGGAAATAGAGCACCACGATGTTGACGACGAGACCCGCGAGCGGGTGCGCTGCCGCCGCGAGTCCGTAGACGACGCCGACGGCGAGCAACGGCGGCACGATCGCGATGACGAGGGCGATGCCGCCGTGCTGGCGGGTCCCGCCATTGAGCTTGCGCTCGAGCATGTGGGCATAGCGCACGAAGCCGCGCTCGACCGAGGCGCGCCACTCGAACGCCCGCCACTGCTCGAGGCCGAGCGCGACGAGGATGGCAATGAGCGTCACGTACGCGCCCGCGCAGCCACGTCAGCTCTTGAGCTCGATGCGATCGCGGTACTGCTCGAGCGCTTCGGGATTGGCGAGCGCCTCGACGTTCCTCACGTCGCGCCCGTGCACCACGTTGCGCACCGCGAGCTCGACGATCTTCCCGCTCTTGGTGCGCGGAATGTCGTCGACCTGCACGACCCTGGCCGGAACGTGGCGTGGCGTCGTGTTGGCGCGGATGTGCTGGCGGATGCGCTCGATCAACGCGTCGTCGAGCGCAAGCCCGTCCTGCAGCTTGACGAAGAGCACGACGCGAACGTCACCGACCTCACCCGGCGGCCAGTCCTGCCCGATGACGAGGCTCTCGACGACCTCGGGCAGCTGCTCCACCTGGCGGTAGATCTCCGCCGTGCCGATGCGCACGCCGCCCGGATTGAGCGTCGCATCGGAGCGGCCGCTGATGATGACGCCATCGTGCGCGGTGAGCTCGACCCAGTCGCCGTGACACCACACGTTGGGATAGCGCTCGAAGTACGCCGCCCGGTACGTGCTGCCGTCCGGATCGTTCCAGAAGCGCACCGGCATCGACGGGAATGGCGACTTGCACACGAGTTCGCCTTGCGCCTGCACGAGCGAGTGACCGGCCTCGTCGAACACGTCGACGTCCATCGCGAGGCCGCGGCACTGCAACTCGCCGCGATACACGGCGCGCGTCGGGACGCCCAGCGCGAAACACGAGACGATGTCCGTGCCGCCCGCGATCGAGGCGAGCTGCACGTCGGCCTTCACGCACTGGTAGATGTAATCGAAGCTCTCCGGTGCGAGCGGGCTGCCGGTCGAAAGGATCGTGCGCACCGTCGAAAGATCGAAGTCCTTGCGCGGGACGAGACCGATCTTCTTCTGCGCATCGATGTATTTCGCCGACGTGCCGAAGTGGGTCATCTTCTCCGCGTCGGCGTACTCCCATAGCACGCGACCGCGATCGGCAAAGGGCGATCCGTCGTACAGGAGGAGCGTCGCCTGCGCGGCGAGCGCCGAGACGAGCCAGTTCCACATCATCCAGCCGCAGGTCGTGAAGTAGAACACGCGGTCGCCCGGCTTCACGTCGCCGTGCAGCAGGTGCTCCTTCAGATGCTGGACGAGCGTGCCGCCCGCGCCGTGCACGATGCACTTCGGCACCCCGGTCGTGCCCGACGAGTAGAGGATGTACAGCGGATGGTCGAAGGGAAGCTCGACGTAGTCAATCGGCCCGGGGAGGAACGGTGCGAGCCACGTCGACCAGTCGAGCGCACCGCGCACCGCCGTGAGGTCGGCCTTGCCCTCGCCGCCGTGCTCGAGGTACGGCACGACCACCACCTTCTCGATCGACGGCACGCGGCGCGCGATCTCGGCCACCTTGTCCAGGATCCGTACCACCTTGCCGTTGTAGTAATAGCCATCGACGGTGACGAGGATGCGGGGCTCGATCTGCCCGAAGCGGTCGACGACGCCCTGCACCCCGAAATCCGGGGAGCACGACGAGAAGATCGCGCCGCGCGCCGCGGCGCCCAGCATCGTCATGATCGTCTCGGGCAGGTTGGGCACGTACGCCGCGACGCGATCGCCCGCAACGATCCCGTGCGCCGTGAGCGCCGCGGCAACGCGCGCGGCACTCGCGTGCAGATCGGCATGCGACACGCGGCGCTTGACCCGGTCCTCTCCCCAGAAGACGAGTGCGTCGACCGTATCGTCGGCACGACGCCGTTCGAGGAGGTTGCGCGCGAAGTTGAGGCGCGCGTCGGGAAACCAGGTGGCACCCGGCATCCGATCGCCGTTTTCGAGGACGCGCGCACCGGGCGTGCCGAGCACGCCGGCGGCGTCCCAGAGCTCGCGCCAGAAGCGCTCCTTGTGGTCGACCGACCAGCGCCACAGTGCCGCGTAATCGTCGACGGCAACCCCATGCTGCGCAGCCACGCGGCGCGCAAATGCGGTCACATTGGCCTGCGCGATGCGCTCGGCGGAGGGCTGCCACAAGGCGTTCGTCACGATGGCTCCTCGAGGTAGGCGCGCAGCGGCTCGACCACGGTGGCCGGCAGCGGCTGGGGGCGCCCGGTCGCGACGTCGATCCACACGATCGTCGACTCGCCATCGGCGTAGGTCGTCCCGCCGGCGACGATGTCGTAATAGCTCGCCACACTCGTCGTCCCCGGCGCGCCCAGGTACATGCGCACTTCGATCGGTGCCGGATAGACGAGGGGACGTCGGAAATTGCACAGCGCATTGGCGATGACCGGCCCCTGCCCGGCCGTGTAACCACCCGCGCCGACGAGGGTGTAGAGCCACTCGAGGCGCGCCTGCTCCATGTAGCGGAAGTAAACCGTGTTGTTCACGTGCCCGAGCGCGTCCATGTCACCCCAGCGCACGGCCTGGTGCGACGTGTGGACGAGGAGGCGCTTGGACGACATGGCACGACGACGCAAGGGAGGGACGAGCACCGAATGACGCGCGACCCCGAATTATAATGACCATGCGAGCGGCAAGACCGCTGCGACGACCCCGGGAGAATCGTGACGCGCGAAGCGATGGAATACGACGTGGTGATCGTCGGCGGCGGCCCCGCGGGGCTCGCGGCAGCGATTCGCCTGAAGCAGCTTGCCGCGCAGGCGAGCCGTGAGGTGTCGGTATGCATCCTCGAGAAGGGCTCCGAGATCGGCGCCCACATCCTGTCGGGGGCGGTCATCGACCCCAAGGCGCTCACCGAGCTCTTGCCCGACTGGAAGACGCAGGATGCCCCGGTGACGACCGCGGTGACCGACGACCAGTTCCTGATTCTCAGCGCCGAGCGCGCCTATCACATCCCGCACTGGATGCTGCCGCCGCTCATGAGCAACGCCGGCAACTACGTCGTGAGCCTGGGCAACGTCTGCCGCTGGCTCGCACAACAGGCGGAAGCACTCGGCGTCGAGATCTACCCGGGCTTCCCGGCGGCCGAAGTTCTCTACGACGACAAGGGTGCCGTGCGCGGTGTGGCCACCGGCGATCTCGGCGTCGCGCGCGACGGGACACACAAGGCCGACTACCAACCGGGGATGGAGCTCCACGCGAAATACACGCTGTTCGCCGAGGGTTGCCGCGGCTCGCTGTCGCAGGACCTCATGCAGCGCTTCAACCTGCGCGACGGCGTCGATCCCCAGAAATACGGCATCGGCATCAAGGAGCTGTGGGAGGTCGCGCCCGACCGCCACCATCCGGGCCGGGTCGTGCACAGCCAGGGTTGGCCGCTCGACACGCGCACCGGCGGTGGCAGCTTCCTCTACCACTTCGGCGAGCGCCTCGTCGCGGTCGGCTTCGTCGTCCATCTCAACTACGAGAACCCGTACCTGTCGCCGTACGACGAGTTCCAGCGCTTCAAGACGCACCCGGCGATCCGCCCGACGTTCGAAGGCGGCAAGCGCGTCGGCTACGGCGCGCGCGCGATCAACGAAGGGGGCCTGCAATCGGTCCCCAAGCTGGCCTTCCCCGGTGGCGCGCTCGTCGGCTGCGCCGCGGGCTTCGTCAACCTGCCCCGGATCAAGGGCAGCCACAACGCGATGAAGACCGGCATGCTCGCGGCGGAGTCGGTGTTTGCCGCGCTCGGCGCCGGCCGCGCGCACGACGAGGTCACCGACCTCGACGCGGCCTGGCGCAAGTCGTGGGTCTACGCCGACCTGTACAAGGTGCGCAACGTGAAGCCCGGCTTGAAGTGGGGCATGTGGGCGGGCACCGCGCACGGCGGCATGCACATGTGGTTGAACGACCTCGGCCTGGGCGTCCTCGTGCCGTGGACGCTGCGGCACGACAAGCCGGACCACGCGTCGCTGCGTCCGGCCCGCGAGATGACCCCCATCGCCTATCCCAAGTACGACGGCGTGGTCACCTTCGACAAGCTCTCGTCGGTCTTCCTGTCGAATACCAATCACGAGGAGGACCAGCCGATCCACCTCAGGCTGCGCGATCCGTCGATCCCGGTGAAGGTCAATCTCGCGGAATACGCCGGACCCGAGGCGCGCTACTGCCCGGCGGGCGTGTACGAATTCGTCGACGCCGAGGCGGACGGCAAGCGGTTGCAGATCAATGCGCAGAACTGCGTCCACTGCAAGACCTGCGACATCAAGGACCCGCGTCAGAACATCAAGTGGGTCACGCCAGAGGGTGGCGGGGGCCCGAACTACACGTCGATGTAGCCTGCGTCACGCAGGCCACAGCCGCGCCGCGCCGAGCACGCCGCTCGAATCGCCGTGCACGTTGCGCACGAGGCGGGTGGCCACGTGATCGGCGAAGATCCACGCCCCCCACAAGGCGGGAACCCGCTCGTACAGCGAAGCGACGTTGGACATGCCCCCACCGAGCACGATCACGTCCGGATCGAGGATATTGATCACGTGGGCAAGTGCGCGCGCGAGCCGCTCCTCGTAACGCACGAGCGCGGCACCGGCGTACGGGTCGCCCCCCGCCGCCTGGGCGACGATCTGCGCCGCGCCGATCGCGCGAGCACCCGCCGCCTGGCGATGATCGGACTCGAGCGCGGGTCCGGACAACCACGTCTCGATGCAGCCCGCCCGACCGCAGTAACAGGCGCGCCCCGGGCGCTCGTCGTCGCGGGGCCACGGCAGGGGATTGTGGCCCCATTCGCCGGCGATCCCGTTGCAGCCCCCGAGCACCGCACCATGCACCACGATGCCTGCCCCGACACCGGTGCCCAGGATCACCGCGAAGACCACGGCACACCCCGCGCCGGCGCCGTCCGCCGCCTCCGACATCGCAAAGCAGTTGGCGTCGTTGCCGATGCGCACGGGACGTCCGAGCAGCGCGGTGAGGTCGTCTTCGATCGGCTCGCCGTTGAGGCACACCGAGTTCGAGTTGCGCAGGCGCCGTGTCCGTGGCGACAGCGACCCCGGCGTGCCGATGCCCACGCTGCACGTGCCGGGTGCCACGCCGAGCGCGGCCTCGGCCCCGGTCACGAGCCCGGCGAGCGCCTGCAGCGTTCCGGGGTAATCCCCCCGTGGCGTCGCCACCCGCCGCCGCAGCGCGCAGCGCCCGTCGCTGTCGAGCGCGGCGATCTCGATCTTGGTGCCCCCCAAATCCACTCCGAGCCGATAGCGCTTGCACTCCCGCGGCATGTCCCTCGTCTCCGATCGATCGTCTGGCGGCAATCTCCGGATAGTACAAAGGTCGCACGCCGGCGCGATGCCAACCCGACGCGCCGTGCCGTTGCCGACCCTGGGACGTTGCAGTGACCCCGTCCGCACGCGCCGACACCCTCCGCTGGCGTGGCGCGCACGCACGCACGCGCGCGGCGCTGCACGCGCGGCAGCGCTTCCTCCTCGCTGCGCTCGCCGTTGGCGTGCTCGGCTTCACGGTCGTTCCCTGGCACGTCGCCTCAGGGTCCGCCGCAGCGCTTTCCTGGCTTGCCGATCCGACCGCACGCGAGCACGCCCCGGCGTTGCTGCAAATCACCCGGTACGGACAGACGTGGCTCGTCTGGGGGGCGCTCCTCCTTGCCGCGTGTGCGCTCGCCTCGCGTCCCGGCGGGGCGCGGCTGCAGCCAGGCCCCGGTGCCGGCGCGCAGGCCAACGCGCTCGTCGTGGGCGGCGCGCTGGGGCTCGTCTGGCTCTTCGCGCAGGGCTACGGGATGGAGGCGCCACCCGGCTTGGGGCTCGGCGCCTGCCTCGCCGGGACGAGCTTTGCCGCATTCCTCGCGGCGGGGCTGGCCGCTCGTGGCAGCTTCCACGGCGATCTTTTCGTCGCCGGCAGCCTCGTGACGGTGACGGGGCTCGTCGCGCTGTTCACGCTCTTTCCGCTCGCCGTCGTGTCGATGACGGCGCTCGCCGACCACGACGGGCTCTTCGCGCCAAGTGCCTTCATCGAGCGTCTGGGCACCGGCAGGGTGTGGGGCTTGGGCTGCCTCGGTGGCAGCACGCGCTGCGGGGTGGCGTGGAACACGCTCGCGTTGGCGCTCCTCGCGGCCACGGCGTGCACCGTCCTCGCGCTCGCTTTCTCGCTCGTGGTCGCGCGCACGGCGCTACCGGGCAAGCGCGCGCTGCGGGCGCTGGCGACACTGCCTCTCGTCGCCCCGCCGTTCGTGATCGGCCTCGCGCTCATCCTGGTCTTCGGCCGCTCGGGGCTCGTCAACCAGTTTCTCGCCTGGGCCTTCGACGTGGAGCCCGCGCGCTGGATCTACGGCATGCAAGGCATCCTCGTCGCACAGATCTTCGCCTTCACGCCGATCGCCTTTCTCATCCTCGTCGGTGTGGTCGACGCCATGGCGCCCACGCTCGAAGAAGCCGCGCAGACGCTGCGCGCCGATCGCTGGCGCACGTTCCGCGACGTCTCGCTCCCGCTCATGGTGCCGGGCCTTGCCAACGCGTTCCTGGTGAGCTTCATCGAGTCGATCGCCGACTTCGGCAATCCGATCCTCCTCGGCGGTGACTTCGGCGTGCTCGCCACCGAGATCTACTTCTCCGTCGTCGGTGCGCAACTCGACGCCGGGCGTGCCGCTGCACTCGGCGTCGTGCTCCTGGGCTTCGCGCTCGTCGCGTTCGTCGTCCAGCGCGTCGTGGTGGGTGGCAAGGTCTACAGCACGCTCACCGGCCGCAGCGACGCCGGCCGGCCGGTGCCGCTGCCCACCGGCGTGCGCCGGGCGTGCCACGCACTCGTCTGGCCGTGGGCGATCGTCACGGTCCTCCTCTACGCGATGGTGCTGGGTGGAGGCTTCGCCGAGACCTGGGGCCGCGACTACACGCCGACGCTGCGCCACTACGCGCGCGCGTTCGGCATCGAATGGGGGCCGCACGGCATCCTGTGGGCCGGTGCGGCGTGGAGCTCGCTGGCGACGACGGTGTCGCTGTCCGCACTTGGCGCGCCGCTCACCGCGCTGCTCGGCATCGTGACCGCCTACCTCCTGACCCGGCAGCGCTTCGTCGGACGCGCCGCCTTCGAGTTCGCGACCCTGCTGTCGTTCGCCATTCCCGGCACCGTCGTCGGCGTGGCGTACATCCTCGCCTTCAACACCCCGCCCCTGGAACTCACCGGCACGGCGCTCATCCTCGTTGCCTGCAACGTCTTTCGCAGCATGCCGGTGAGCGTGCGTGCCGGCATGGCCGCGATGAGCCAGATCGACCGCGGCCTGGACGAGGCGTCGGCGACCCTCGGCGCGCGCACTGCCACGACCTTGCGCCGCGTGCTCGTGCCGCTGCTGCGGCCGGCGATCGTCGCTTCCCTCGTCTACGGCTTCGTGCGCTCGATGACCACGCTGTCGGCGGTGATCTTCCTCGTCTCCGCCGAGCATCCTTGGGCGACGACCTACATCATCGATCGCGTCGCCAACGGCGATTACGGCGTCGCGATCGCGTACAGTTCCGTGCTGATCGTCCTCACCGCAGCCGTCATCGCGACGATCCGTGCCGGTATCGGCCAGTCGCGGCTTGCCGCCTTGCGTCGTCCAATCCGATGAATCGCTTTCTCGTCGTCGTCGTCGTCGTGTCGCTGTGGGGTGCGTGGAACTGGTGGCACAACGACCGCGAGGAGCGCGTGCCGCCGGGTGTCGTCGCCGCGGCGGCGCCGGTGCAGGCGAACCTCGACACGCCACCGCGATTCGAGGTCGACGGTTACACGCTCTTCGGGCGAGCGCGCTACGAGATCGAGGCGCGCATCCTGCGCAAGGCGATCTATCGGCTCGACGACGGTGCCGCGCTCGCGCCGGTCGACCTCGGCGTGGGTTGGGGGCCGATGTCGGATACGGCGGTCGTGGACCAGCTCGAATTCAGCCAGATGGGACGCTTCTTCTATTGGCGCCCGCGCGACTGGCGGAGCTTTCCCCTGTCCCCGGCCGAGACGGCGACGCACGCGGCGCAGATCCATGCGATCCCGGCCAGCGCCGACATCGACGCACGCCTGCGCCGGTTGCGTCCCGGGCAGGTCGTGCACCTCGCAGGCTACCTCGTCGACGTGCGCGGCAGCGATGGCTTCGTCTGGAACACGTCGTTGCGCCGTGACGATACGGGCGACGGCGCCTGCGAGATCATGTGGATCGAGGCGATCACCGTGCAGTAGCGCGGCGGCAATCCCCACCGCGGCCGATGCGCCGTCCCGCTAGAACGCCTCGTCGGCGAGCGCGAGCGCGCTTGGCGCCCCGTGCTGCACCGAGTGGGCGAAAGCAAGCGCCTGCGGCAAGAGCGATTCGGCGTAGAAGGTCGCGGTCACGATCTTCGCGCGCTGGAATGCCGCGTCGCCCGTGCCGGCAGCAAGCGATTTCGCGACCGCGAGCGCGGCGCGCCCCATCTGCCAGCCGCCCACCGCCAAACCCCACATCTTGAGATACGCCACCGCACCCGCGTGCGCTTGCCTCGTGTCCGAGCCGTAGGTGCGCACCATCCACTCGACCGACGCCTTGACCGCGGTCATCGTGGCGGCCAGCTGCGCGCCGATCGATTGCAGTTCCGGCTCGCTGCGCGCGGCAAGCGCGCTTGCCACCTTGTCGATCTCGGCGATGATCGCGCGGGCCACCGTCCCACCGTCGCGCGCCGTCTTGCGACCGATGAGGTCGTTGGCCTGGATCCCGGTCGTGCCCTCGTAGATCGTGGTGATCCGGGCATCGCGCAGGTGCTGCGCCGCGCCCGTCTCCTCGATGAAGCCCATGCCGCCGTGGACCTGGACGCCGAGCGAGGCGACCTCCTGCCCGGTCTCCGTCGACCAGCCCTTGACGATCGGAATCATGAAATCGGCGAAGGCCTGCGCCTTCGCGCGGGCGGACGCGTCCGCGTTGACCCGGGCATTGTCGAGCGCGGCCGCGGTGACGTAGGCGACGGCGCGCATCGCCTCGGTCGACGCGCGCATCGTCATGAGCATGCGCCGCACGTCCGGGTGCGCGATGATGGTGTTCGGTGCATCCTGCGGACCCATGCCCACGGCGCGACCCTGCACGCGCTCGCGCGCGTAGGCGACCGCGCGCTGGTACGCGCGCTCGGCGATGCCGACGCCCTCGAGGCCGACCGAGAAGCGCGCGAGGTTCATCATGATGAACATGTACTCGAGGCCGCGATTCTCCTCACCGACGAGATATCCGGTGGCGCCGCCGTGGTCGCCGTACGCGAGCACGCAGGTGGGGCTCGCGTGGATGCCGAGCTTGTGCTCGACCGATACGCAGCGCACGTCGTTGCGTTCGCCGAGCGAGCCATCGGCGTTGACGAGGACCTTCGGCACCACGAAGAGCGAGATCCCCTTCACCCCTTCCGGCGCGTCGGGCGTGCGCGCGAGGACGAGGTGGATGATGTTCTCGGTGTAGTCGTGCTCGCCGAACGTGATGAAGATCTTCTGGCCGAAGAGCCGGTACGTGCCGTCGCCATGCGGCACCGCACGCGTGCGCACGGCGGCCAGGTCGGACCCCGCCTGCGGCTCGGTGAGATTCATCGTCCCGGTCCACGTGCCGGCGACCATGTTGGGCAGATACGTGTCCTTCAACGTCTGCGAGCCGCGCAAGCCGATCGCCTCGATCGCACCCTGCGTGAGCAGGGGACACAAATCGAAGGCGAGGTTTGCCGAGTGCCACATTTCCTCGACCGGGCAGGCCACGAGCTGCGGCAGACCCTGGCCACCGTAGTGCGGATCCTTGGTGAGACCGTTCCAGCCATTGGCGCAGAACTGCTCGTAGGCCGCCTTGAAACCGGCAGGGGTCCGGACGCGGTCGCCTTCGAGCCAGACGGAGCCCTCATGATCTCCGACCACGTTGAGGGGATCGAGGACGTCGGTGGCGAACTTCGCCGCCTCGTCCAGGATCGCCGCCACCGTATCCGGAGTCGCATCGCCGAAGCCGGGGAGGCTTGCGACCTGCGACAGCCCCGCGAGCTCGTTCAGGACGAACCGCATGTCAGCCAAGGGCGCGCGATACGTGCTCATGCCGCAATCTCCTGCAGGTAAGGTCAGACGCCTAGGGTAACGCGTCGCGCGTAGAGCACGCGCTCTAATGCGCGCCGGCTAGCCGAGTTCGGCAGTGAGTTGCGGCACGATCTGGAACAGGTCGCCGACCAGACCATAGTCGGCGATCGCAAAGATCGGCGCTTCCGGGTCCTTGTTGATCGCGACGATCACCTTGCTGTCCTTCATCCCGGCAAGGTGCTGGATCGCGCCCGAGATCCCGACGGCGACGTACAGATCGGGAGCGACGATCTTGCCGGTCTGGCCGACCTGGTAGTCGTTGGGCACGTACCCCGCGTCGACCGCCGCGCGCGATGCGCCGAGCGCCGCATTGAGCTTGTCGGCAAGCGCTTCGAGTAGCTTGAAGTTCTCGCCGCTGCCCATCCCGCGCCCGCCCGAGACGACGACGCGCGCACTGGTGAGCTCGGGCCGCTCCGACTTCGTGAGCTCCTGTCCCGTGACCTTCGACCGACCGGCGTCGGGGGCGGCGGCAACCGTCTCGACCGGCGCGCTGCCGCCGGCAGCCGCGGCATCGAATGCGGTCGTGCGCACCGTGACGACCTTGACCGCGTCCTTCGACTGCACGGTGGCAAAGGCGTTACCGGCGTAGATCGGCCGCACGAAGGTGTCCGGCGTCTCGATTGCCGTGATGTCGCTCACCTGCGCGACGTCGAGCTTGGCCGCGATCCGCGGGGCGACGCTCTTGCCGAAACCGGTCGCTGCCGCGACGACGTGCGTGTAGCCGCCGGGAAGGAGCGTCAAGGCCGTCGCCGCGACGCTCTCTGCCGTGGGCGAGGCAAGATGCGGCGCATCGGCGAGGAGAACCTTCGCCACGCCGGCGAGCGCCGCCGCCTGCGCCGCGGCGGCCTGCGCCGCGCTGCCCGCCACCAGCACGTGCACGTCGCCTCCGAGCCTTGCCGCGGCGCCGACCGCGTGCGCGGTCGCCGACTTCAACGCGGCGTTGTCGTGCTCTGCAATCACGAGAATCGTCATGGGGTGCTCCTAGGCGATGACCTTGGCTTCGGTGCGCAGCTTGGCGACCAGCTCCTTCACGTCGGCCACCTTGCCGCCGCCCTGGCGCTTGGGCGGCTCGACGACCTTGAGCGTCGCGAGCCTGGGTGCGACGTCCACACCCAGCACAGCGGGCGTGGTCGTCGCGAGCGGCTTCTTCTTCGCCTTCATGATGTTCGGCAGCGTGGCATAGCGCGGCTCGTTCAGTCTGAGGTCGGTCGTGATGATCGCCGGCAGCGTCACCTCGACGGTCTCGAGCCCGCCGTCGACCTCGCGCTTGACCGTCGCCTTCCCCTCACCGATGTCGACCTTCGAGGCAAACGTCGCCTGCGGCCAGTCGAGGAGTGCGGCGAGCATCTGCCCCGTCTGGTTCGCATCGTCATCGATCGCCTGCTTGCCCAGGATGACGAGTCCGGGTGACTCCTGGGCCACGATCGCCTGCAGGAGCTTCGCGACCGCGAGCGGCTGCAAGTCGACGTCGGTATCCACCAGGATCGCGCGGTCCGCCCCCAGGGCGAGCGCGGTGCGCAATGTCTCCTGGCAGGCTGCCACGCCGCAGGAAACTGCGACAATCTCGGTGGCGTGGCCCTTCTCCTTGAGCCGTACCGCCTCCTCGACCGCAATTTCGTCGAAGGGATTCATCGACATCTTGACGTTGGCGGTATCCACGCCACTGCCATCGGGCTTGACGCGAACCTTGACGTTGTAATCGACGACACGCTTGACGGGAACGAGTATCTTCATGCGGAAATGGCCCTCGAATCGACACCCGATTATAAGCATCCCGGTCCGGGCGCGACCGGCGCGCGGCAAGTTCGGGCCAACGCGCGGAAGGCCGGGAGCACGATGAACGATCGAGATCAAGCCATGCGTGAGACGACCGGCGCTCTGGCGGCGCAGGACATCAGCGAGATCCTGCGCCACATTCCGCACCGCTACCCTTTCCTCCTCATCGACCGCATGGAAGCGTGCGAGCCCAACCGATGGGTGCGCGTGACCAAGAACATCACCGCGGGCGAGTGGTTCTTCAACGACGATCGCGGCCATCGCGTGATGCCGCAACTGCTCGTGGTCGAGGCCCTCGCGCAGGCGGCGGGAGTGTTGTGCCATCACTCGGGGCTCATGAGCGAGTCCGGGGCCTCGCTCGTGCTGCTCGCCGGCATCGACGATTTCGAGGTGCTGGGCGACGCCGGACCGGGCGACGTCCTCACGCTCGAATGCACGCTCCTGCGCACGCTGCGCGGCGTGGCCAAGCTCGAGGGGCGGGCCTGCGTCGCCGAGCGGCCGATTGCGCGGGCGACGCTGATCGCGAGCATGCCGGGCGGCGCCTGACGGGGCGGTCACGCGTCGCCCGTGGCCGAGGCCCCTGCACGCGAGGCCGCCGCCCGCTTCCGTGGCCTCGACGGCACCGAACTGGGGGCGCTTTGGTCTCTGCCCGCGGCCGGGCATCCCGCCGACCGCGTCGTCGTCATCGCCGGCGGTGCCGGGATCGCGGCGGCGTACTACCGCAACCTTGCGGCAGCGCTGGCGCGGCACGGCCTGCCCGTGCTGACGTTCGACTATCGGGGTGTGGGCCGCTCGCGGACCGCGGGACCCGACGCGCTGAGCGCCGGCGTGTTCACCTGGGGTCACGACGACTTGGGCGGCGCGCTGGCGCACGCCCGGGCGCGCCATCCCGACGCCGAACTGACCGTCGTGACGCACAGCTTCGCCGCCGCGATCCTCGGTGCCGCCCCGGATGCCGAGCGCATCACGCGTGCGGTGTTCCTGGCCCCGCACACCGGCTACTGGGGGGATTACGCGAAACGCTGGCGGGTTCCGCTCTACCTCGCGTGGCACGTCGTGATGCCGCTCGTCACGCGTGGCGTCGGGCACTTTCCCGGACGGCGGCTCGGCCTTGGCATCGACCTGCCGCGGGGCGTGGCGCTCGAATGGGCCGGCCGGCGCCAGCGCGCGCTGCCGGCCGGGGCGCGCTACCGCGCCTGGCAGGACGCGCTCACGCGCTACGATCGTGTCGCGGCCGAGACGCTCGTCATGGCGGTGACCGACGATGCCTTCGCGCCGCCTGCGGCGGCGCGTCACCTCGTCGCGCTCTATCCCAACCTGCGCGCGCGCTTCAGCGATGTGACGCCATCGGCCGTGGGCGCCCGGCGCGTCGGACACATCGGCTTTCTGCGCCGAAGCACCGGGCCCTACTTCTGGCGTCGCATCGCCGCGTGGATCACCCGCTAACCACCGCCGGCCGCCACGTCCGGCGCGCGCGATCGCCGCCCGCGTGGCGTGGCGCGACCGCGACGCCCGTCACACCGGGGCGGGGTGAGCGGCGCCGTCATTTGCCTCCGATTCGATCGCGCCGGTAAAGTATCCGTGTCGTGTGCACTACAAACCGGATGATGCCTCCCCGACGAGGCGTCACCTCACCCTTCCATCGTCGATAGTGGATTCCGCCATGACGCATCTCGTCGCCGTAAGCACTGCCAACCGAAACGACACTGCCGCGAGCATCCTTGCGCGCCCCGGCGGTGCGATCGACTTCACGTTCTCGGGTGAGCTCGAGGGCCACTACCATCCGGCCGATCAGGTCCTGTGGACGCGCAGCACCCCCCGCGGCATTCCCTGCTTCTCGCTCGACCTGCTGCGTGCGATGACGCAATCGAGTCGGGTCATTGAGGATTGCTTCCGCGACCCGTTGCAGCGGCCACTGCGCTACATCATCCTGCGTTCCGGCGTGCCGGGCGTGTTCTCGGTGGGTGGGGACCTGGGCTACTTCCACAAGCTCATCGTCGCGCAGGATCGCACACGGCTCACCGAATATGCGCACGCGGCCGTCGAGGCGATCCACCGCAACTACGTCGGGCACGGCGTGCCCGGAGCCACGACGATCGCGTTGCTCGAAGGCGACGCGCTCGGCGGCGGCTTCGAGCAGGCACTGTCGTGCGACATCGTCATCGCGGAGCGACACGTGAAGGCCGCATTCCCCGAGGTCCTCTTCGACATGTTCCCGGGCATGGGCGGGCTGTCGTTCCTCGCCCGACGCACGAATCGCCGGATCGCCAACGAGCTCACCCGCAGCGGCCGCGCGTACACCGCGCTCGAACTCTTCGACCTGGGCGTCGTCGATGCGGTCGTCGACACCGGCGCGGGCGTCGGCGCAGCGCAGGCGATCGTACGGCAGCGCACGCACCAGCCGCAGGCACATCGGGCGATGGACGCGGTCGATCGCATGCTGCGCCCGGTGACGCTCGCCGAGTTGCACGACGTCGTCGCGCTGTGGGTCGATGCCGCGCTGCGGCTTTCCGAGCGCGGCCGGCAATGGATGCGACGCCTGCACGCGCAGCAGCTGGCCCAGTTCGTTACGCCCGCGAGCCACACCGTCGCCGTTGCGCCGCGCGCGGTGTCGAGCCGGCAAAACCGGGCATGAGCAGCGCACCGCCAGCGCGACGCCGCGTCGCGATCACGGGGCTTGGCGCCATCTGTCCCTTGGGCGCCACCCCCGATGCCGTCTGGTCCGAACTCGTCGCCGGTCGCTCCGCCGTCGACGCGGTCGCATTTACCAATCCCGCCACCGACGTCCCGCTGGTGATCCCCGCGGCCGCCATTCCCGAGACGTGGCACAAGCCGCTCGACCGGGACGCGAGCTTCATGACCGACAAGTTCACGCGCCTCGCCCTCATGGCCAGCGAGGACGCGATCGCCGACGCGGGCCTCGACTTCACCCGCGAGGATCGCGGGCGCTGTGGGACGAGCACGGCGAGCTGCATGAGCGGGATCACCGAAACCGACGTGGCATTCCGCGCGCTCTACGTCGACAAGCGCCCCAAGGTGCATCCGTACACGCTCCTGCGCACCATGGCGAACGCGCCCGCTTTCTTCCTGTCGATGCGCCACGAGCTCACCGGGCCCTCGCTGTCGACCGAGGCCGCATGCTCGTCGTCGTCGGTGGCCATTGGCGAGGCGGCACGGCAGATCCAGCACGGCTACGCCGACGTGATGATCGCGGGCGGTGCCGAAACGCTGCTCACATACGCGGCGGTCAACTGCTGGAAGTCGGCGCAACTGCTGGCGGCGCTGCACGCGAATCCGGCGAAGAGCTGCCGCCCGTTCGACGCCACGCGAGCCGGGACCGCGCTCGGCGAGGGCGCGATCTACGTCGTCCTCGAGGAGTGGGAGCGCGCCCGCGCCCGCGGCGCGCGCATCCACGCCGAGCTCGTGGGCTACGCGTGCACCACCGATTGCTTTCACCCGACGCAGCCGTCGGTGGAAGGACAGCGCCTGCCGATGAGTCGCGCGCTGCATGACGCCGGCCTGCCCCCTTCTTCTGTAGGCTACATTCATGCGCACGGTACCGGGACGCGCGCCAACGACACGGTCGAGACGCAGGCGATCAAGGCGGTCCTGGGCGACCACGCGAGGCGCGTTGCGATCTCGTCGTCGAAGGGCGCGATCGGTCATCTGGCGGGCGCGGCCGGCGCGTTCGGGTTCCTCGTGTGCGTCAAGGCGCTGCAAACGGCGACCGTGCCGCCGACGGCCAACCTCGACACGCCCGACCCGGAATGCGATCTCGACTACGTGCCCAACGTCGGGCGCGAAGCACGTGGTCTTGGCGTTGCCATGAGCAACGCCTTCGGTTTTGGCGGCACGGCGGCGTCCTTGATCGTCGCGGTGCCGCAGGCATGACTCAACTTTCAACCAGGACGATGGCCATGGCACTGCGGGAACGAGACATCTACGAGGTCGTGCGGGAATTCATGCGGGACCACGGCCGCGATCCGGCGACGATCACCCCCGAGGCGAACCTGCGCGATGTCGGCATCGACTCGCTCGGTGCGGTCGAACTCGCGTTTCGCTTCGAGGATCGCTTCGGCGTCAGCATCCCCATGGAGGCGTTCCCGCTGACGACGATCGGCGACGCCGTCCGCTTCGTGACGACGCTCGCGGACCTGCCCGGCGCACCGGCCGACTAGCCGCGGGCGGCACGGAGCGCGCCGGTCGCCGAATCGACGCGCCGAGGGTCGGTCAGCGCGACCCGCTCGGCGTCACGTGCGACGTCTGCGCGCGTACCGCCGACTTCGTGAGCGTGTACGTCGAGGTCAGTTCGGCAAGCGCGGTGGCCGCCTCGGCTGCGGGCCACGGGGTGGCGTGCTGGCGCATGTGGCGCACGCTCTCACAGAGCGCACTCGCGCCGATCGACGCCGCGGTGCCCTCGATCTTGTGCAGCGCTTCGCGCACGGCGCGGCCGTCGTCGCGCTCGATCGCGCCACGCAGGTCGGCCATGGCCGCTTCGAGGTCGTCGAATGCCGCCTGCAGGTACTGGTCGAGGAAGCGGCGGTCGTGGCGCGACAGGCGCGCCAGCGCGTCGAGCCGCTCGCCGTCGACCAGGCTGACACCGGCCGCGCCGGGGGCCGCGCCATCGTCGCCCCTGCGCGGTGCGGAGATCGGGGCCCGCGTCTCGGATGCCGTCGCCCGGGCGTCGTCCGCCTCGCGCGCCGCGCCCGCCCAGCGATCGATCATGCCGAGCAGCGCTGCCGCCGTCACGGGCTTGGTGAGGAAGTCGTTGGCGCCGGCCGCGAGGCTCTCCTCGCGCGCGGCCGCGGTCGCGTCCGCCGAAAAGACGATGATCGGCAGCTTGTGCGCGCCGCCCACCTCGCCGGCCCGGTACAGCTTGATCACGTCGGTACCCGTCATGTCCGGCATGTTGAGGTCGACGATCGCGAGGTCGATGTCGCCGTCGCTCATGCGATCGAAGGCCTCGTCACCCCGCGCGACCATGCTGACGGTATGCCCGGCATCCTGCAGGATCCGGGCGAGCAGCAGCCGGTTGCTGCGGTTGTCGTCCGCGAGCAGCACGTGCAACGCCCGCGTCACGGGCGGGATCGCGCCCTCGGATTGCGCACTCGACAGGTCGATGCGGTTGCCGAGGGCGGCGAGGTGGTGTTCCCACTCGCCGACACGCAGCGTGGGCGCGAAGACGCCCGCGGCGCCGGCATTGAGCAGCGCCGATTCCTGCTGCGCGCTGCACGTCCCGCTCACGACGAACCACGGGCAGGTGGTGCCAAGACCCTCGGGCGACATCGCCTGCGCGCAGAGCGCGGCGTCGGCAGCAGGCATCACGAGCAGCGCGGCGTAAAAGCCGCCGGGATCGAATCCCGGTTGCGCGGTGGGCAGCAGGGCATGGCGTCGCACGCCCATGCCCAGCGCCGTGAGGTGCGCGCCGACGACGGCGACGTCCGGACTGTCCGGTCCGACCAGGAGAACCTCGCGCTCGCGCAACGGCGGCAGCGTGGCGTCGGCATGATCGGCAAGCGGCAACTCGACCCAGAAGGTCGAGCCGCGCTCGGGTGCGCTGTGAACGCCGATGCTTCCCCCCATGAGGCGCACGAGATCGGCTGCGATCGAGGCGCCCAGCCCGGTGCCGCCGTACTTGCGCGTGGCCGAGCTGTCCACCTGGGCGAAGCGGTCGAACAACGTCTCCTGCGCGGCCAGTGGAATGCCGATGCCGGTGTCGACGACCTCGAAGCGCACGCCGGCTGGCACATTGGCCACGCGCAGCGACACGCTGCCCCGCGGCGTGAACTTGAGCGCGTTGTTGATGAGGTTGCCGAGCACGTGCTGCAGATGCTCCCAATCGCCGTACACCGTGCCCGGCACCGCGCGATCGATCTCGAGACGCCACGCGAGTTTCTTCGCGGTCGCCTGCGGCCGCACCAGCAGCGAAACCTGCCATAGGAAGTAGCGGAGGTTGAACAGCCGCGGATGGCTGCGTTCGGCGCCGGCCTCGAGCTTGCTCGACCGCAGCACGGCGTCGACCGACGACTTGAGCGTCGCGATTGCGCTGCCGAGCGATGCCACGAGCTCGCTCTCGTCGGGGGTGAGGCGCCGGCGGCGCAGCAACTCGTAGACCGCGAAAACGCCGGTGAGCGGCGTGCGCAGTTCGTGCGAGACATTGGCCACGAAGCGTGTCTTGACGCGCAGCAGTTCGAGCGCCGCGTCCTTCTGCGCGGTCAGCCGCGACAGCAGGAGGAGGACGTACAGGGGGATGCACGCGAGCACCAGCAGATAGCCGATGCCGATCGCACGGTGCTCCTGCCAGTACGGCACGAGCAGCAGCAGCAGGCCAAAGCACGCGAGCGACAGCGTGTAGGCGACGAGCAGGTAGCGCGGACCGTAGCGAAAGCCGTTGCCCACCGTCACCCAAAGATAGATGCCGACCAGCGGAACGCCGAGCTCGCCGGCGCCCCAAAGTCCGATGGTCATCGGCAGGAGATCCGCCGCGATGCCGAAGTAGCGCATGTGCGCGGGGCGCTCGCTGTGGTGCCGGAACCACCACATCATCCACAGGCCCGCCAGCACCACGAGGCTCGTGGCGACGACCGCCAGCCGCAGCCCGGCCGTGAACCCGGTCTCGTGCATCGCGCCGGCGTAGAGCGCGTAGGCGAGCACGCCACCGCCCAATGCGGTACGCAGGAAAGCCTGCTCGAAGGCGACGTCACGCGTGGCGGCTTCGTGAAATCCGAGCCGCTTGCGCGCCGCGGCGGCAATGCGGCGCATCCGGGTGTGCACGCGGTCGAACACGCAATCTCCTTGCAGGTGGGTGACGACGCCAGGCGGGATGCGACGGGTGCACCGCGGCGGCGGCGCACGGCGGCGGGCGCCGTGTCCCGTCGTCTATCGCACGAACCGTGCCATGGCGCGCATGCCCGCGGCCTGCGGAACGCCGCCTACAGTTGCACCCACTGTCCCCCGCGCAGTCCTTCCACCGGCCGGAACGACGCCTTGTACGCCATCTTGCGGCTCTCGGCAATCCAGTAGCCGAGGTACAGATAGGACAGGCCCAGCTCGCGGCAGCGGGCGATCTGCCAGAGGATGTTGTAGGTGCCGAGACTCGCGCCCGGGACGTCGGGCTCGAAGAACGTGTAGACCGACGAGAGCCCGTCGACCAGACGATCGACGAGGCTCACCATGCGCAGCTCGTGCCCTTCGCGGAATTCGAACAGGTCGGTGTCGACGTTGCTGTGCAGGAGGAAGTGCTGGTATTGCTCGCGGCTGTCGTGGTCCATGCCGCCGCCCGGATGCCGCTCGCGCTGGTAGCGCAGGTACAGCGCGTAATGCTCGGCATCGTAGGCGAGCTCGCGCCGCGTCACGCGCAGGCCCGCGCCCCGGCGCGCAACCTTGCGCTGCGTCCGGTTCGCCTCGAAGGCGGCCACCGGGATGCGCACCGGCACGCACGCGCGGCAATGATCGCAGTACGGCCGATAGGTGAACGCGCCGCTGCGCCGGAAGCCCAAGCGGACGAGTTCGCTGTACACCCGCGTGTCGATGACGTGACTGGGGGTCGCGACCTGCGAGCGCGCTGCCCGATCGGGGAGGTAGCTGCAGGGATAAGGCGCGGTCGCGTAGAACTGCAGCGACGCGAGCGGGAGATCGTTGAGCTTGCTCACGCGGTCGATGGAAGGGCCCGCCCCTTGCCGCGCATGTCCAAACGCCAGCCGGGCGGGGGATCGATGCAGTGTACCAACTCGGCGAGAAGGCCCGCAAACCGCGCACGCGGAATCGGTCGCGCGCCGAGCGAGGTCAGGTGGGCGGTTTCCTGCTGGCAGTCGACGACGCTCACGCCGAGGCGCGTGAGGTGTGCGACGAGCGCGACGAGCGCGACCTTCGACGCGTCGGTCTCATCGGCGAACATCGACTCGCCGAAGAACACCCGGTCCAGCGCGAGACCGTACAGGCCGCCGACGAGCCTGCCGTCGCGCCAGCTCTCGACGCTGTGCGCGTAGCCCAAGCGATGCAGGCGGTCGTACGCCTCGATCATGTCCGCCGTGATCCATGTCCCCGACTGTCCGCCACGCGGCGCCCGCGCGCACGCCGTGACGACCGCGCGAAAGGCGGTATCGATGCGCACCTCGAAAACGCCGCTGCGCACGCGACGTCGCAGCGAGCGCGACACGCGCAGTTCGTCGACGAAGAGGACCATGCGGGGGTCGGGGCTCCACCAGAGGATCGGCTGCCCCTGGGAATACCACGGGAAGATGCCCTGCCGGTAGGCATCGATGAGGCGTAGCGGCGACAGGTCGCCGCCGACGGCAAGGAGCCCGTTCGGTGCGACGAGTGCCGCGGATACCGGGGGAAACGGCGTGCGCGGATGCAGCCACGCGATCATGGGCCGCATCGTAGCGCGGTGCAGGTCCCGCCGACGGCAGGCCGCACACCCGCCATCCGGTAGAATGCGCTCACCCCGCGCCCTGACGCCGCGCCGGTGCGTTGCCCACGGGGTGCGGCACCCTCCCCCGCCGCGGTGCACCGCCGCCGACGTCGCGGCGCGCGCCACGGGCCCCGGTAGCTCAGTGGATAGAGCAGCCCCCTCCTAAGGGGCAGGTCACACGTTCGATTCGTGTTCGGGGCGCCACTTCCTTCGCGAGGTCCCGCGTGCCGTCCCGTTCGCCCATCCGCTATCGCATCGCCGCGCTCGATCCCGGCGCGCACGTCTTCGAGGTCAGCGTCACGGTCGACGACCCTGATCCGTCGGGCCAGGTCTTCACGCTGCCGGTGTGGATCCCCGGCAGCTATCTCGTGCGCGAGTTCGCCCGCCATTTCGTGACCGTCACCGCGCATGACGCAGCGGGCCCGCTCGCGATCGCCAAGACGGCGAAGGACACGTGGCTCGCCGCGCCGGCAAGCGGCACCCTCACGGTGACGGCGCAGGTCTACGCCTACGACCTGTCGGTGCGCACCGCGTACCTCGACGTGACGCGCGCCTACTTCAACGGTCCGGCGGTGTTCCTGTGCCCGCAGGGCCGTGCCGATCACCCCTGCACCGTGGATATCGTCGCACCCGCGTTTCCGGCGGCGCGCACCTGGCGGGTCGCCACCACACTCACCCGCATCGACGCGCCGCCCCACGGCTTTGGCCGGTACGGCGCCGCGAACTATGACGACCTCATCGATCATCCGGTCGAGGCGAGCGCTTTCGCGCGCACCGAGTTCAGCGCCGGCGGGCGGCCGCACGAGATCGCGATCAGCGGACGCCACGCCACCGACCTCGATCGCATCGGTCGTGACCTCGCCCGGATCTGCCAGTGGCAGATCGACCTCTTCGGCGAAGTCCCGTTCGATCGCTACCTGTTCCAGGTCACCGCGGTCGGTGACGGCTACGGCGGCCTCGAGCACCGGTCGAGCACGAGCCTGCTGTGCCGGCGTGACCAGTTGCCGCCTCGCGGCGAGGCAGCGATCGACGACGACTACCTGGGCTTTCTCGGTCTTGCAAGCCACGAGTACTTCCACGCCTGGAACGTGAAGCGGATCAAGCCTGCCGCGTTCCTGCCCTACGACCTCACGCGCGAGGCGTACACGCGGCAACTCTGGGCGTTCGAGGGATTCACGTCGTACTACGACGATCTCGCGCTCGTGCGCTCCGGCGTCGTGGCGCCGGAGCGTTACCTCGAACTCGTCGGGCGCACGATCACGAACGTCCTGCGTGGTGCGGGCCGCAGCGTGCAAAGCGTCGCCGATTCGAGCTTCGATGCGTGGATCAAGTTCTACCGCCCGGACGAGAACTCGCCCAACGCGGTGGTGAGCTACTACGCCAAGGGCGCGCTCGTCGGACTCGCGCTCGATCTCACGCTGCGGCGCACCGGACGCGCCTCGCTCGACGACCTCATGCGGGCCCTGTGGGTGCGCTATGGCCGCCCCGGCATCGGGGTGCCCGAGACGGCGATTGCCGCGCTCGCGAGCGAATTGGCCGGTGTCGACCTCGCCGACTTCTTCGCCCGCCACGTCGACGGCACCGACGACCTGCCACTCGCCGACCTTCTCGCCTCGTTCGGCGTCCGCTTCGCGCTGCGTGCTTCCAGCGGACCCCAGGATCGCGGCGGGAAGCCCGCGACGGCGGCGCCGCCGCGCTGCACGCTCGGTGCGCGCGTGGGGCCCGACCAGAAACTCGCCGCCGTCGCGCCCGACGGCCCGGCAGCGCGCGCGGGACTCTCGGCCAACGACGTCCTCGTCGCTGCCGCCGGCGTCAAGGCGACCCCCGAGCGCCTTTCCACCCTCCTCACCCGGCACGCACCCGGCGAGACGATTCCGGTCGTCGCCTTCCGCCGCGACGAACTCATGACCTTCGAGGTGACGCTGGGTGCGGCACCCGCCGACACGTGCTGGCTCGCCATCGATCGCGAGGCCGATGCGCTGGCCGTTGCCCGCCGCAGCGCATGGCTCGGCGGCGCGGAAGGTGACGCCGGTCCTCCGGCCGCGTGAGTGGCGACCCCCGCCGCAGATCCGGGTTGCGCCGAGGCGTGCGGGCCGCCGCGTCTTACAGGCGCACCGCCGGATTGAGGGTATAGCGACCGGTGACCGACGCCTGCGCGAGGATGTGACCTTGCATCGCCGCGACCGCCTCCGCACCCGTGAAGCGGTCACCGACGGCGAGTGTGGCCACGTCGAGCGCGTACAGCGTGAACACGTAGCGATGCGGCAGCGCATCGTTCCACGGTGGGCAGGGTCCGTCGTAGCCGTAGTAGTCGCCTCGCATGTCGGCATCACCGGCAAACCACGCCGTGTAGTCGTTGATGCCGTGGCGCCCGCCGTGCGGCGCGCGCGGCCCGGGCTTGCCGCGTGGCGTCACGCCCTCCGCATGCGCCCCGCGCGCGATCTCGCGGCAGGACACGTCGAGATCGACGAGGACCCAGTGGCAGAACGTCACCCGTGGCAACGACGCGACCACGACGCGACCTTCCTGGTTCACGTCGTCGCCCCGCGATGGCACGTCCGGATCGTGGCAGACGATCGCGAGCGAGCGCGTGCCGGCGGGGGGCGCGTCCCAGGCGAAGTCCGGATTGCGATTGGTCGACAGGCGCACATGCGTGGCCGGGTCGATCACGGCAAAGGCGAACTCGCCCGGGATGACGCCGTGGTCGGCAAACGCGGTCGTGGTGAGCTTCATCGGCATGCCTCGTGCAGTGGGGAGGGGCGGGATCGTGACGGCGCGATGGGAAGCGGCGGCATCCGCGTGACGGGCGTGCCCAGGGCGGCGGTCGGCACCACGCCCCGCGTGCGGGTCATCGCGGCGCTCCGGCGGCACGCATCGCCTCGAGCGATGCCTTTTGCAACTCCATCGTCTTGATGCTCATCTGCATCATCGACAGGCTCATCGCGAGCCAGTTCTCGACGACGCGCAGTTCGGCGATCTTGCGGTCGAGCTCGGCCGGATCGAGCGCCGGGAACATCGCCGCAGGATTGGGAAACGGCAATCCGGGCGCCGTAGGCGGCACGCCCGCCGGCCCGGCCATGGCCCCCGGTGCCGGAGCCGTCGCCGGAAAGCCGGGCATCGGCAGACCCAGCGGATTCCACATGCGCTGCATGAACTCCAGCGCCTCCTGTGGGGAGAACGGATAAGGCTGGGCGGGCTTGTCATCACCGGGCTTCGCGCCCTTGGCTGCCTGGGTCATCGTCGAAACCTCCTCGTCATCCCGCCGCCGCCGGGAACGCGGAGCCGGTTTGCTACTATCGTCCCCTATGGCGCAACCTTGCGCAACACTCCTCGCGCGCCTGACGAGCGCGGTCGGAGCGACGCATGTCATCACTTCACCGTCGGCGATGGCCCCTTTCGTCACCGACTGGCGAGGACGCTTTCACGGCAGCGCGCAAGCGGTCGTCATGCCGCAGACCACCGCCGAAGTGTCGGCCGTCGTTCGCGCCTGCGCCGAAGCCAACGTCGGCATCGTGCCGCAAGGCGGCAATACGGGGCTTTGCGGCGGCTCGGTTCCCGTCGACCGCAGCGAAGCGATCGTCGTGTGTCTCACGCGCATGAGTCGTGTGCGCGACATCGACGTCGCGAACATGACCATCACCGCGGAGGCAGGCGTCACTCTGGCCGCAGTGCAAGCCGCGGCGGCCGCCGCCGGTCTCCTCTTCCCGCTGTCGCTCGCCTCCGAAGGCAGTTGCACGCTCGGCGGCAACCTGTCGACCAACGCCGGCGGGACCGCGGTGCTGCGCTACGGCAACACGCGCGACCTCACGCTCGGCGTGGAAGCGGTGCTCGCCGACGGCAGCGTCTACGGCGCGCTGCGCGGCCTGCGCAAGGACAACACCGGATACGACCTCAAGCATCTTTTCATCGGCGCCGAAGGCACGCTGGGCATCGTGACCGCCGCCGTCATGAAACTCTTTCCCGCGCCGCGCACGCAGGTCACCGCGCTCGTTGCGCTGCCAGGTGTCGCTGCTGCCATCGCGCTGCTGGGGCGCCTGAAGGCAGCCCTTTCCGATCGCCTCGTGGGATTCGAACTCATGAGCGCGCTGGCCGTCGACCTGTCGCGCGCGTATCACCCCGGAACGGGCCCCGCACCCGCCACGGCGCCGTGGTACGTCCTGGTCCAGGTCGACGATGCCATGGCGCAGGCACCGCTTCCGGCGCTCGTCGAAACCGCCTTGGGCGCCGCGATCGACGCGGGTGAAGCGCTCGACGCGACCATCGCGCAATCGATCGGGCAGGCGCAGCAACTGTGGGCGCTGCGCGAGAACATCAGCGAGGCACAACGCCATGCCGGACCCAACATCAAGAACGACATCTCGCTGCCGATATCACAGATGACGCACTTTCTCGCCAGCGCCGAGCAGGCACTCGCGCAGGCACTGCCCGGGGCGCGACTCGTCGTCTTCGGTCACCTGGGCGACGGCAATCTGCACTACAACATCGCCGCACCCGTCGGCGTCGCGGCCGAAGCCTTCATGGCGCAGGCGCCGTTGGCAACACGCGTGGTCAACGACCTCGTCGCGGCGCACGGAGGCAGCTTCAGCGCCGAGCACGGGATCGGCCAACTGAAGCGCGATGCGCTCGTCCGCTACAAGAGCGGTGTCGAGATCGCGCTGATGCGCAGCGTCAAGCACGCGCTCGACCCGCACGGCCGCATGAATCCGGGCAAGGTCCTGTAATGGGCAAGATCGTCGTCTGGCTCATCGTCGTTTTCGTGGCGCTCTTCGCGTTGCGTCTGGCCAACGTCGCCAAGCTGCGCGCGCGGCGCGCGCGCGAACCGCGCGCACCGAAGGCGGTCGAGGCGATGGTCCGCTGCGGGCATTGCGGCGTGTTCCTGCCGCGCAGCGAGGCGAAGCCGGAGCGCGATGGCTATCGCTGCGCCGATCCGCGCTGCGCCGGCGATCACCGCGCGCCCACGTAGCGCGTGCCACCGATGTCGACCACGCCACCCGACATCCACCCCTCCGCGCCGCGCCTGGCGCCGCCCCTGCCGCTGCCGATGGGCGACTCGGGACGCCGCATCCTGTGGATCGTCGGCCTGTATCGGGCCATTTGCGCGGTGACGCTGCTCGGCGCTGCGCTCCTCGTCGACCCGCGCACGCTCAACATCGGTGCTCCGAACGCATTCATGACGGGCACCGGACTGTACTTCCTCTTCGGCGTCGCGTCGTTCTGGTGGGTCCAGCAGGATCGCTTGCCGCTGCCGCTGCCGGCCACGCTCTTCTCGCTCCTTGCCGGAGACGTCTTCTTCCTCTCGCTCGTCATGTTCGCCGGGGGCACCTTCGGCGCGCCGCTGCCGATCCTGCTCTTTCCGCAACTCGCCGCCGCCGGCTGGATCCTGCGCACGCAAACGGCATTCTTCCACGCGGCCTTTGCCGCGATCTGCCTCCTGGGACTCGATGCCTACCGGGCCATCGAGGGCATGGTCAGCGCCGCGCAGGTGTTCCAGACCGGCATCCTCGGCTTCGGCTACTTCGCCACCGTCGGCATCGCCGTGGCGCTCGGCCGCTACACCAAGCAGTCGGAGGACCTCGCCGCGCAGCGCGGCATCGACGTCGCCAACCTCGAGCAGGTCAACCGGCTCATCATCCAGGACATGCAGGACGGCGTGCTCGTCGTCGACCTGAACGGCGTGATGCGGGGGCACAACGCGCAGGTCACGCGCCTGCTCGGCGGCTTCGGCCGCATGCGCGGCGGCATGCGGCTCGCCGAGTTCTCGAGCACGTTGCACGATTACTGGCGCCGCTGGCAGGAAGACTTCACCGAGATGCTCCCGCCGTTCAAGGTCGACGCCACGCAGCGGCTGTTGCGCGTGCGACTCGTGCGCATCGGGACCGGCCTCAACGGCGGCACGCTCATCTACCTCGAGGATCTCGGCCGCGCCCAGGCCGAGGCGCAGCAGATGAAGCTCGCGGCGATGGGACGTCTCACCGCATCGATCGCGCACGAGGTTCGCAATCCGCTGTCGGCGATCAACCAGGCGGCGCAACTGCTCGAGGAGGATGGCGCGGTTGCACCCGAGGGCGCGCGCCTGCTCGGCATGATTCGCAACAACGCGAAGCGCATCGACCGCATCGTCGGCGAGGTACTCCAGCTCAACCGGCGCGATCGCAGGCAACCGGAGACGCTCGCGTTCGCGGAGTTCATCCGCGGCATCGTCGACGAGATCGTGCAGGCCGAGAACATCCCGCCCGGCGGCGTGGTACGGCAGATTCCCGAGGACCTGCTCATCATCTTCGACCGCGGGCACTTGAGCCAGATCATGTGGAATCTCGTGCGCAATGCGTGGCAGCACTGCCAGAAGAAGGACGGCAGCATCCGGATCGTCGCGCGCGCCGGCTACATGGGCGATGCGGTAATCTGCGAGCTCACGGACGACGGACCCGGCATTCCGGCGGAGTTGCGGCCGCAGATCTTCGAGCCGTTCTTCACCACGCGACCCGGCGGCACGGGGCTTGGCCTGTACATCGCGCGCGAACTCGCCGACGCCAACGGTGCAACGCTCGAGCTCCTGCCACGCGGCCCGGGCGCGCACTTTCGCATGACGATACGACGCGCCTCGGCGCCTGGACCAGGCGCGTAACGCGCCCGCGGGTACACGTTCCATCTCGGGAGGAGGACATCTTGACCAGAAGGATCCGCGGCCAACCCAAAGTGCTCGTCGTCGACGACGAGCCGGACCTGCTCGAACTGCTCGAGCTCACGCTGTCCCGCATGGGGCTCGACACGTCGCGTGCCGGAAACGTCGCCGATGCGATCGCGCTGCTCGATCGGGAAGCGTTCGACCTGTGCCTGACCGACATGCGCCTGCCCGACGGCGAAGGCCTGCGCGTGGTCGAGCACATCACGCAAAAGGCGATGGATGTCCCGGTCGCGGTCATCACCGCCTTCGGCAGCGCCGAGAATGCGGTCGCGGCGCTGAAGGCGGGCGCATTCGACTACCTTGCCAAGCCGGTCGCGCTCGAGCAATTGCGCGCGCTCGTCAAGCAGGCGCTGAAGGTGCCCGAGAAGGCGCGCCCGGCAAGCAGCTACCAACTCCTGGGCGAGTCGCCCGCGATGCAGCAGGTGCGCCAGCTCATCGATCGCCTCGCCAAGAGCCAGGCCCCGGTCTTCGTCAGCGGTGAGTCGGGCAGCGGCAAGGAACTCGCGGCGCGCATGATCCATCACCTCGGACCGCGCGGCGAGCAGCCCTTCGTCGCGGTCAACTGCGGCGCGATTCCCGAAAATCTCATGGAAAGCGAGTTCTTCGGCTATCGCAAGGGTGCGTTCACCGGGGCCGATGCGGATCGCGACGGCTTCTTCCAGGCCGCGAACGGCGGCACGCTCTTCCTGGACGAAGTGGCAGACCTTCCGCTCGCGATGCAGGTCAAGCTCCTGCGCGCGATCCAGGAGAAGAAGGTGCGCAAGGTCGGGGCGACGCAGGAGGAGCCGGTCGATGTGCGCATCATCAGTGCGACCCACAAGAAGCTCGCGGCGCTCGTCGAATCCGGCAACTTCCGGCAAGACCTCTTCTACCGCCTGCACGTGATCGAACTGCCGATGCCAAGCCTGCGCGAGATGCGCGAGGACATCCCGTCGATCGCGCAGGCGATCCTCGCGCGCCTCAATCGCGGCGGCAACGCGAGCCTCGAACCCGAGGCCGTCGCTGCGCTCGAGCAGTACCCGTTTCCCGGCAACGTCCGCGAGCTCGAGAACATCCTCGAACGGGGACTGTCCCTTGCCGCCGACCCGCAGCGCATCACGGCGGAGGACCTGCACCTCAATCCGATGCGCGACGAGGCCGAAGGCGCCGCGCCAACCGGCGACAAGTGGCCGTTGCAGGATTACCTCGACCGCGTCGAGCGCACCGCGATCAACGAGGCACTCGAGAAGACACGCTTCAACCGTACCGCCGCCGCCAAGCTCCTGGGCATCACCTTCCGGGCGATGCGCTATCGGATGGAGCGGTTGGGGATCAAGTAGGCCCGCACGATGATCGCGTGCCGCGATCGGCGCCTCGGGTGAGGCACGCCGGCACCGTCGTGCGTGGCATCGATGCCGCCGGGTACGCACGCGGCGCACACCAGGTCGCCTCGCCCAACTGCGACGCCCGCCCACGGGGCGTCGACGTCTGCCTCGCCGTCATCCACAACATCTCGCTGCCGCCCGGCCGCTTCGGCGGCGACGACGTCCGGCGGCTGTTCACCAACACGCTCGACACCGCGGCGCATCCGTTCTTCGTGTCCCTCGCAGGCGTGCGTGTCTCCGCGCATTTTTTCGTCCGCCGCGACGGGAGCCTCGTCCAGTTCGTCTCCTGCAACGCGCGCGCCTGGCATGCCGGCGTGTCGGCGTGGCATGGGCGGGCGCGCTGCAACGACTATTCGATCGGCATCGAGGTCGAGGGCACCGATACGGAGGCGTACGAGGCGGCGCAGTACCGTACCCTGGCGGACCTGTTGCGGGCGCTGCACCGGCGCTATCCGCTCGCCGCGGCCGTCGGGCACAGCGACGTGGCTCCCGGGCGCAAGACCGACCCGGGCGCGGCATTCGATTGGGGGCGCCTCGCCCGCCTCCTCGGCACGCGGCTCCTGCCCCGCGACGGCGAGGGGCGCCTCGCGGGATCGCCTTCGTCCGTGCTATAGTTACGGGTTGGTCGGCTCGCGGTCCCGTCGTCGCCAAGAACCGGCGGCAGCGTAGCGTCGCCTCGGGATCCTGGCGCCACCACGCCCGCCTAAGACGCCCTTAAGCCGGGACGGCGATGCTGTCGCCGACCATGCCTACCGATGCAGATCGTCGCGGATTACTTTCCGCTCATCCTCTTCTTCCTCGCCTTCAAATGGCAGGGAATCATGGTCGCCACCGCGGTGGCGATCGCCGCGTCCGTCGCCCAAATCGTCTGGTTCAAGTGGCGCAAGGGCAAGGTGTCGGTCGTCCACTGGCTGTCGTTCGCGATCATCGCGATCTTCGGCGGCGCGACCCTGCTCCTGCAAGACGAGGTCTTCATCAAGTGGAAGCCGACGGTCCTGTACGGGGCGTTCTGCGCGGTGCTCATCGGTGGCCGACTCTTTTTCGACAAGGATCTGCTCGCCTACGTCCTGCGCGACGTGACGCTGCCCGCTCCGGTGTGGGCTCGCGTGACGTGGTCGTGGGCGACGTTCTTCGCGGTGATGGGGGCGCTCAACTGGTACGTCGCCTTCCATTACCCGACCGACACGTGGGTGAATTTCAAGGTCTGGGGCGGGATCGGACTCTTCCTGCTCTTTGCGGTCGCGCAGGGGCTCTTCCTCGCGCGGCACCTGACCGAGCCGGGCAAGCCGTGACGTCCCAAACCACAACGGCCCCGTCGGTGGCGCACCTCTTGCGCGAGCGCCTGGCGCCTCTGGCTCCCCTCGTGTTCGACCTGGCCGACGACAGCGCCGAGCACGTCGGTCATGCCGGCGCGGCCCGCGGCGGCGGGCACTTTTCGCTGCTGATCGTGTCCGAGCAGTTCGCCGGTCTCACCCGGATCGCCCGTCATCGTACGGTGCTCGCTCGGGTCGGCGATCTCATTCCCCATCCCGTCCACGCGCTCGCCATACGCGCCTACGCACCGGACGAGTTTCCCTCCTGACGAAAGGACGCAACGCAATGATCCGAACCCGATCCACTCTCGCCTTGCTGGCCGCACTCGCCGTCGCCGGTACCGTGCAGGCGCAGCCTGCCGCACCGAAGGCGGCGGCACCGGCGGCCGCACCTGCCGCGGCCGCGCCGGCCGGCAAGGCGCTGTACCCGCAGGCGCAGTTCGACTTCATGCTGAAGGAGCGCCTCGCCCAGGGCGCCCCCGACACGCCCGAGTTGCGCAACGCGATCCGTGAGGAGCTCAATACCCGCGAACTCCTCGTGCGCGAGGCGAAGAAGGCGAACCTCGACAAGAACGCCGACGTCAAGAACCAGATGGATCTCGCGGGCCAGACCGTGCTCGTGCGCGCCTACGTCACCGACTGGCTGAAGAAGAATCCGATTCCGGAGAGCGAACTGCGCAAGGAATACGAAGCGATCAAGGCGCAGATGGGCGACAAGGAATACAAGGTGAAGCACATCCTCGTCGACAAGGAAGACGAGGCGAAGGACATCATCGCGCAACTGCAAAAGGGCGCGAAGTTCGACGAGCTCGCCAAGGCGCGGTCGAAGGATCCGGGCAGCAAGGATCGCGGCGGCGATCTCGACTGGAACGCGCCGGGCGGCTTCGTCAAGCCTTTCAGCGATGCGATGGTCGCGACGCCGAAGGGCAAGTTCACCGCGCAGCCGGTGCAAACGCAGTTTGGCTATCACGTGATCCTCGTCGAGGACATTCGTGACGCGAAGGTGCCGCCGTTCGACGAGGTGAAGCCGCAGCTCGCGCAACGCGCGCAAGCGGCGTATCTCGACAAGTACTTCAAGGAGCTGCGCGCCAAGGGCGGCGTGTAGTCCCCATCCTGGTCGCAAGAAGGGGCAGGTCGCAGGCGCGACCTGCCTTTTCTTTTGGGGGACGCTCGACACGCGACCGATGACGCCGATGCGGGCCACCGGCGGCTGGCGCGTGGCGCGCAAGCAAGATCGCTGCCTGCATGCACGACGTCTCCGCGGCGCAACGGGGAAAACCCTAGCCATGGTTTCGATATGGAGGTAAACCCTCGAATCAGGCTGGACATCTTGCGGATAACCCAATAGCCTCCCAGTTCGCTCGCCCTTCGCCGGGCGAGTTTTCGGTTCGAAGTCGACAACGAAAGAGGCCCCGGATGCGCTGCGGCGCATCCGGGTCGGACGGAGGAGTTGGATGCATTTCATCAAGAATCCCAAGGATTTCTGGGCAGGGATCCTCTACATCGCCTTTGGCATCGCAGCGATCGGCATCGCTTACAACTATCCCGTCGGCTCCGCCGGGCGCATGGGGCCCGGGTACTTCCCACGCGCACTCGGCATCATCCTCATCGGACTCGGACTGATCCTGTCGCTGCGCGCGCTTCGCCTGCGTGGCGAACCGCTGAGCTTCCCCACGTTCAAGCCGATCGTCATCATCATCGGGGCGACGGTCCTTTTCGGTCTCGCCGCGCCGAAGCTCGGACTCGTCGTCGCGACGATCATCCTCGTCATCGTTTCCAGTACCGCCAGCGAGGAGTTCAACTGGAAGGAAGCGGTCATCGCGTCCGTCGGGCTCGCAGTCTTCGCGTGGATCGCCTTCGCCCGGGGGCTCAATCTGCAGCTTCCCGTCTGGCCCTGGTTCATGGGATAGGAGACGCACATGGAAATCCTCTCCCACCTCGCGCTCGGCTTCAGCGTCGCCGTCACGCTCCAGAACGTTCTCTACGCTTTCGTCGGCGTGCTCCTGGGCACGCTCATCGGCGTGTTGCCCGGGATCGGCCCGGTCCCGACGATCGCGATGCTGCTGCCGATCACGTATGCGCTGCCGCCGGTTGCCGCGCTCATCATGCTCGCCGGCATCTACTACGGCGCGCAGTACGGCGGGTCGACGACGGCGATTCTCGTCAACCTGCCGGGCGAGTCTTCCGCCGTCGTCACCTGCATCGACGGCTATCAGATGGCGCGCCAGGGGCGCGCCGGCAAGGCGCTCGCGGTCGCCGCCATCGGTTCGTTCATCGCAGGAACGTTTGCGACGATGCTCATTGCCGGCTTCGCGCCGCCGCTGGCCGACGTGGCGCTCAAGTTCGGACCCGCCGAGTATTTCTCGCTCATGGTGCTCGGCCTCATCGCGGCGGTGGTGCTCGCGAGCGGCTCGCTCGTCAAGGCGATCGGCATGATCGTGCTGGGACTCCTTCTCGGGATCGCCGGGACCGACGTCAACTCGGGGCTGCAGCGTTACACGTTCGGCATCGCCGAACTGTCCGACGGCATCGGCTTCGTGACCGTGGCGATGGGCCTGTTCGGTTTCGCCGAGATCATCGTCAACCTCGAGCACCGGGGCAAACGCGAGATCTTCACCAAGGGCGTGTCGGACCTGATGCTCAAGTGGCACGAGTTCAAGGAAGCCCTGCCCGCGATCCTGCGCGGGACGGGGATCGGCTCGGTGCTCGGCATCCTCCCCGGAGGCGGAGCCATGCTCTCGGCCTTCGCCTCGTACATGGTCGAGAAGAAGCTCGCCAAGGATCCGTCGCGCTTCGGCAAGGGCGCGATCGAAGGCGTCGCGGGTCCGGAGAGCGCCAACAATGCGGGATCGCAAGCGAGCTTCATCCCGATGCTCACGCTCGGCATCCCGCCCAACGCCGTGATGGCGCTCATGGTCGGCGCGATGACGATCCACTCGATCCAGCCCGGACCGCAGGTGATGACGTCGAACCCCGATCTCTTCTGGGGTCTCATCGCCTCGATGTGGATCGGCAACCTGATGCTCGTCGTCTTGAACCTGCCGCTGATCGGCATCTGGGTGAAGCTCCTGCAGGTGCCGTATCGCCTGCTCTATCCCGCGATCCTCCTCTTCTGCTGCATCGGGGTGTACAGCATCAACAACAACGTCTTCGACGTCTTCATCACGGCGGTCTTCGGCATCCTCGGCTGGATCTTCGTCAAGCTCGAATGCGAGCCGGCGCCGCTCCTCCTGGGTTTCATCCTGGGGCCGATGATGGAGGAGAACCTGCGACGGGCGCTCCTGCTCTCGCGCGGCGACGCGACGGTGTTCGTCACACGTCCGATCTCGGCGGTGATGCTGGGCATGGCGGTCGTCATGTTGCTCATCATCGTGGCGCCGTCGATCCGCAAGAAGCGCGACGAGGCGTTCCACGAATAGCGCGGGACGCCGTGCGCATGCGCTAAACTGGTGCGCATCATGCCCGACGACCTCGCCCCCGCCTCCCTCGCCTTCGACTGGTCGCTCCCCTACGCGGCGCGGCGCCAGCCGATCTTTGCGCGCAACGTCGTTGCGACGTCGCAGCCGCTCGCAACGCAGGCCGGGGTGGCGATGCTCACGCGAGGCGGCAACGCGGTCGACGCCGCGCTCGCGACCGCGATCACGCTCGCGGTCGTCGAGCCGTGCAGCAACGGTGTCGGCTCCGACCTCTTCGCGATCCTGTGGACCGGCAGCGAGCTCGTGGGCCTCAACGCGTCGGGGCGGGCACCGGCGGCGTGGAATCCGGCCCGCCACGCCGGCCGGCAGACGCTGCCCGAGCGCGGCTGGGACACGGTGACGATTCCCGGCGCGGTCTCGGGATGGCGCGCGCTGTCGCAGCGGTACGGGAAACTTCCCTTCGGCGACCTCTTCGAGCCGGCGATTCGCTACGCGCGCGACGGCTTTGCGGTTTCGCCCGTGGTCGCGCAGAAGTGGCACCTCGCGATCCCGCACATGCCACGCGACCTGGGCTGGTTCGAGCACTTCCTGCCCTCCGGCCGCGCGCCGCAACCGGGTGAGCGCTTCGCAAGCGCGGACCTCGCGCGCACGCTCGAGGCCATCGCGCGCACCGAAGGAGAGACGTTCTATCGCGGTGAACTCGCGCAGGCGATGGTCGACCACTCGCGCAGCGCCGGGGGCGCGCACAGCGCCGACGACTTCGCGACGCACACCGTCGATTGGGTGACACCGCTCGCGCTCACCTACCGCGGCATCACGGTCCACGAGATCCCGCCCAACGGCCAGGGCATCGCCGCGCTGATCGCGCTGGGCATTCTCGAGCGCTTCGACGTCGCGCAGGCGCCGGCGGACAGCCCGGACACGCAACATCTCCTCATCGAGGCGATGAAGCTCGGCTTCGCCGATGCGTATCGCTACGTCGGCGACGCCGGCAGCATGGACGTCGACCCCGCGGCGTTGCTCGATCGCAACTATCTCGCCGAACGCGCACGCGGCATCGATCCCGCGCGGGCACGCGACTTCGGGCCCGGTTCGCCACCGCGCGGCGGCACGGTCTACCTTTGCGCCGGGGACGCGCAGGGCATGCTGGTGTCGCTCATCCAGTCGAATTACATGGGCTTCGGCTCCGGCGTCGTCGTCCCCGGCACCGGCATCAGCCTGCAAAACCGCGGTGCCGGATTCAATCTCAAGGCCGGACACCCCAACGAGGTCGGCGGCGGCAAGCGGCCGTACCACACGATCATTCCCGGTTTTCTCACCCGCAACGGCGCACCGCTCGCCGCGTTCGGCGTCATGGGTGGCCCCATCCAGCCGCCTGGTCACGTGCAAACGCTCGTGCGGCTTCTCGACTACCGGATGAATCCGCAGGCTGCGCTCGATGCGCCGCGCTGGAAGCTCGCACCCAACGGCGCGGTCGATCTCGAAGCGTCCGCAGGACCCGCACTCGCCGAGGCCCTGGCAGCGATGGGACACTCGATCCAGGCGCACCACGACTCGTACATGGACTTTGGCGCGGGACAGTTCATCGTCCGCGACGGCGACGGGTACGTCGCGGGATCCGATCCGCGACGCGACGGGCAAGCCGCCGGATTCTAGCCCGCGATCGGCGCCGCCGCGACATCCGCGCGCGGGGTGCGCTGGCGTTGCGCGTCGTGCGCGCCGCTCACTTCGGCGTCGCCTTGAGCGTGGACAGCGGCGTGAGATCCGGAACCGGAATGCGCTTGCGATCGGCGGGCATTGCGGTCAGCGGCGCCACCGCGCGCATCGTCGCCCGACTGCGCCGGGTGAGTTCCTGATAGCTTTGCGTCCCCTCGACCTTCCACGCGAGTTCCTGCGCGGTCAACGTGCGCACGATCCGACCCGGCACGCCCGCGACCAGCGTTCGCGGTGGCGCGACGAAGCCCGCCTTGATGAACGCCATCGCCGCCACGAACGCCGATTCGCCGATGACCGCGTTGTCGTTGACCACGGCATTCATGCCCACGAGCGCATTGCGCTGGATGAGACAACCGTGCAGGATCGCGCCGTGGCCGATGTGGCCGTCTTCCTCGACGATCGTGTCGGTGCCCGGATAGCCGTGCATCACGCAGCAATCCTGCACGTTGGCACCGGCCCGCACCTCGAGGCGGCCGAAGTCGCCGCGCAACGCGGCGCACGGACCGACGTACGCGCCGGGTCCCACGAGCACGTCACCGATGAGCACCGCCGACGGATGCACGAAGGCGCTGGGGTCGACGACGGGCACGATCCCGTCGATCTCGTAGACGGTCAGTTGCATCGATGGCTCCTCGGCGCGCCGCGCTCAGCCCACCCACGCGCGCGCATTGCGAAACATCCGCAGCCACGGCGAGGCCTCCGGCCAGGATGCGGGATGCCACGACATCTGCACGGTACGCCACACGCGCTCGGGGTGCGGCATGAGGATCGTGTAGCGGCCGTCCGCCGTCGTGAGCCCCGTGATGCCCTCGGGTGAGCCGTTGACGTTGTGCGGATACGCCGTGGTCGGCGCGCCGCGGGAATCGACGTAGCGCAGTGCGACGAGCGGGCGAGCGGCAGCAAGCGCGGGCGCGTCGCGAAACTCGGCAAAGCCTTCCCCGTGCGCCGTCGCCACGGGAATGATGCTACCGGCCATGCCGGTGAAGAAGAGCGACGGCGAGGAGGTCACCTCCACCTGGACGAAGCGGGCCTCGAACTGTTCGGAGCGATTGCGCACGAAGCGCGGCCAGTGCGCGGCTCCCGGAATGAGATCGCGCAGGCTCGCCATCATCTGGCAGCCATTGCACACGCCGAGCGCGAAGACGTCGCCGCGGGCGAAGAAGGCGGCGAACGCGTCGCGCAGCGCCGGACTGAAACGAATCGTCTTGGCCCAGCCCTCCCCGGCACCGAGCACGTCGCCGTACGAGAACCCGCCGCAACCGACGATGCCGACGAAATCTGCCAGCGAATGCCGACGCTGCGCGAGGTCGGTCATGTGCACGTCGTAGGCGTCGAAACCCGCGCGATCGAACGCCGCGGCCATCTCGACCTGCCCGTTGACGCCCTGCTCGCGCAGGACCGCGACGCGCGGCCGCACGCCGCGCGCGATCCACGGTGCGGCGATGTCCTCGGCCGGATCGAAGGCAAGCCGCGGGGCAAGACCCGGATCGGCGGTGTCGCCCAGGCGCGCGTACTCCTGGTCCACCGTTTCCGGATCGTCACGCAAGCGCTGCAGCGCGTGCGTCGTCGCCGACCAGGCACGGTGCAAGTCGACGCGCGACTCGTCGATGAGCGTCTGCCCGTCTTGCATCACGCGAATGCGCTCGCCCGTCGTGGGGGCGCCGAGCGTCGACGCCGCGAGGCCGCGCGCCCGGGCAGCGGCGAGCACCGCCGTGCGCCGCGCCGACGGGACCGCAATCACCGCGCCCAGTTCCTCGGCAAAGAGCGCGGGCAGCGCGGGAACACCGGCCGGCAGCGTGACGTCGAGCCCACAGCGCGAGGCGAATGCCATCTCGACCAGCGCGACGATGAGGCCGCCATCGGCGAGGTCATGGTAGGCGACGAGCGATCCTTCTGCCCGCAAGGCGGCGACGAAGGCGAAGAAGGTCGCAAGGCGCTGCGGATCATCGAGATCGGGCGCATCGTTGCCGAGTTGGTCGTGGACCTGCGCCAACGCGGAGCCGCCGAGCCGCCGGCGCCCGTCGGCGACGTCGAGATGCAGGAGTGCGAGTTCACCCGCGGCCCGTGGCAGAAACGGGGTCGCCGTGCGCCGCACGTCGCGCACCGGGGCAAACGCCGACACGATGAGCGACACCGGCGCCGTGACCGCGTGATCCCCCGCCGCATCGCGCCACGTGGTGCGCATCGACAGCGAGTCCTTCCCCACCGGGATCGAGACGCCCAGGGCGATGCAGGTGTCGAGCGCGACGGCGCGGACGGTGTCGTAGAGCGCCGCATCCTCCCCGGGATGTCCGGCGCTCGCCATCCAGTTGGCCGACAGCTTGACGGCGTCGATCGCGGTGACATCGGCGGCAGCGATGTTGGTGATCGCCTCGCCGACCGCCATGCGCCCCGACGCCGGTGCATCGATGAGCGCGATCGGCGTGCGCTCGCCCATCGCCATCGCCTCACCTGCATGGCCGTCGAAGTCGCGCAGCGTGACCGCAACGTCGGCCACCGGCACCTGCCAGGGCCCCACCATCGGGTCACGCGCGCACAGGCCGCCGACGGTGCGATCGCCGATGGTGACGAGGAACGTCTTGTCGGCCACCGCCGGCAGGTGCAAGACGCGGTACAGCGCCTCGCGCACGTCGATCGTCTCGAGATCGAGCGGTGGCAGCGCGCGGGCGACGCGGCGAACGTCGCGCGTCATCTTCGGAGCCTTGCCCAGGATCACTTCGAGCGGGACGTCGACCGGCGTGTCACCGAAGTGCGCGTCGGTGACGACGAGGCGCCCGGCATCGTTGGCGGTGCCCACCACCGCGAACGGGCAGCGCTCGCGCGCGCAGATCGCAGCAAAGCGCGACAGCGATGCCGGTGCGAGTGCGAGCACGTAGCGCTCCTGCGCCTCGTTGCACCAGATCTCGCGCGGCGACATGCCCGGCTCCTCCGACGGCACGTCGCGCAGCTCGAACGTCCCGCCGACGCCGCCGCCGTGGACGAGTTCGGGCAGCGCGTTCGACAGGCCGCCGGCACCGACGTCGTGGATCGAGAGGATCGGGTTGTCGGCGCCGAGCTGCCAGCAGCGATCGATCACCTCCTGCGCCCGCCGCTCGATCTCGGCGTTGCCGCGCTGCACCGAGTCGTAGTCCAGATCGGCCGTGTTGGCACCGGTTGCCATCGACGATGCAGCGCCACCCCCGAGGCCGATGAGCATGCCGGGCCCCCCGAGCTGGACGAGCAGCGTGCCGGCGGCGAGCGGCGCCTTGTGCGTGAGGTCGGCGCGGATGCTGCCGATGCCGCCGGCGATCATGATCGGCTTGTGGTAGCCGCGCACCTCGCCGGCGACGCGCTGCTCGAAGGTTCGGAAGTAGCCGGTGAGGTTCGGACGACCAAACTCGTTGTTGAACGACGCCGCGCCGATCGGACCATCGAGCATGATCGACAAGGCGGAGGCGATGCGCGCGGGCTTTCCGTGATCGGCCTCCCACGGCTGCGTGAGTCCGGGAATGCGCAAGTGCGACACCGTGTAGCCAACGAGGCCCGCCTTCGGCTTCGCGCCGCGCCCGGTCGCGCCCTCGTCGCGCAGCTCGCCGCCGGCCCCGGTGGCCGCGCCCGGGAACGGCGCGATCGCGGTGGGGTGGTTGTGCGTCTCCACCTTCATCAGCGTGTGCGTGAGCTCGTGGCGCGCGCCGTAGCGCCCGCCCTCGCGCGGGTGGAAGCGCGCAACGCTCTCGCCCTCCATCACCGCGGCGTTGTCCTCGTAGGCAACGATGGTGCCCTCGGGGTGCGCGGCGTGCGTCGCGCGGATCATCGCGAAGAGACTCTGCTCTTTCGCTTCGCCATCGATGATCCAGCGAGCGTTGAAGATCTTGTGCCGGCAATGCTCCGAATTCGCCTGCGCGAACATCATGAGCTCGACGTCGGTGGGATCGCGGCCCAGGCGCCGGAAGCTCGTCTCGAGATAGTCGATCTCGTCGGGCGCAAGAGCGAGACCGAGTTCGGCGTCGGCGCGCACGAGCGCGGCGCGCCCCTGCGTCACGAGCGGCACCGTCGTGAGCGGTCGCGGTGCGACACGGGCGAACAACGCCGCCACCGCGTCGTTGCCCGCCCACACCGACTCGGTCATCCGATCGTGGATGAGCGGCAGCAAGGCGTCGCGATCGGATTGCGACCATCCCGCGTCACGCGTGACGACGCGATACGCGACACCGCGCTCGATGCGGGCGACCGCGTCGAGTCCGCAGTTGTGGGCGATGTCGGTCGCGCGCGAGGACCAGGGTGAGATGGTCCCGGCGCGCGGCGCGACGACGAGCTCCACGCCTGCGGCGCCTGCATCATCGGATGTCGGTTCGGGGCCGTAGGTGAGCAAGGCGTCGAGTGTGGCCCGCTCGGCGGCGGTGAGTGCACGCGTGAGCGCGACGAAGTGCAGGAACACGGCGTCGATGCGCTCGACACGATGCCCGGGCTGCGCCTCGCGCAGCGCGTCCAGCAGCTTGGCGAGCCGAAACGGCGAGAGCGCCGGGCGGCCGGCGAGGGTCAGGATGTCGGCCATCGGGCGAGGAGCGCGCAAAAGCGAATTCTACTTCGGTGCACCGACGCCCCGTCGGCTCGCGCACGCGCCGCGCGCGGCCTGCAGCCCTGCCGGCGGCAGGCACCCCGCCGGTGGCAGGATGCAGTCGCGGGGATGGCTCAGTGCTGCAGGATCTTGGCGAGGAAGTGCTGGGCCCGCTCCGAGCGCGGCGTGCCGAAGAAATCGTCCTTGGTCGCGTCCTCGACGATCTTTCCGGCATCCATGAAGATCACGCGATGGCTCACCTTGCGCGCGAAGCCCATCTCGTGCGTGACGCACATCATCGTCATGCCCTCGTTGGCGAGTTGCACCATGACGTCGAGGACCTCGCCGACCATCTCGGGGTCGAGTGCGGACGTCGGCTCGTCGAAGAGCATGACGATGGGGTCCATCGACAACGCGCGCGCGATCGCCACGCGCTGCTGCTGGCCCCCCGAGAGCTGGCCGGGAAACTTGTCCTTGTGCGCGAGCAGGCCCACGCGATCGAGCATCTTCAGGCCGCGCTTGGCCGCATCGTCCTTGCTGCGACCCAGCACCTTCACCTGCGCGAGCGTCAGGTTCGCCATGACCGAAAGGTGCGGAAAGAGCTCGAAGTGCTGGAACACCATGCCGACGCGGGAGCGCAGCTTGGGCAGATTGGTCTTGGGATCGGCGATCGAGGTGCCGTCGACGACGATGTCGCCCTTCTGGAACGGCTCCAGCGCGTTGACCGTCTTGATGAGCGTCGACTTGCCTGAACCCGAGGGGCCGCACACCACGACCACCTCGCCCTTCTTCACGCTCGTCGTGCAATCGTCGAGCACCTGGAAGGCTCCGTACCACTTGCTGACATGCTTGATCTCGATCATGACGTCTCGCATCAACGGATGATGGCGATCTTCTTCTGGAGCTGGCGCACCAGCATCGACAGGCAGAAGCAGATCACGAAATAGGTCGCCGCCGCGAGCAGGTACATCTCGACGGGTCGATTGAAATTCTTGCCAGCCACCTCGAACCCCTTCAGGAGATCGTAGGCGCCGATGGCGTACACGAGGGAGGTGTCCTGGAACAGGATGATCGTCTGCGTCAACAGCACCGGCAGCATGTTGCGGAAGGCCTGCGGCAGCACGATGAGCTGCATGCACTGCCGGTACGTCATGCCGACCGCGTAGCCGGCGGCGACCTGCCCGCGCGGCACCGACTGGATGCCGGCGCGCATGATCTCCGAGTAGTACGCCGCCTCGAACACCGTGAAGGTGATGATCGCCGAGACCTCCGCGCCGAGCGGGCGCCCGATGAACAGCGGGATGAGGAGGAAGAACCACAGGATGACCATCACGAGCGGGATCGAGCGCAGCGTGTTGACGTACGCCGCGGCCGGAATCTCGAGCCACTTCCGGCCGGACAGCCGCATGAGCGCGAGGACCGTGCCGATGGCGATGCCGCCGACCATCGCCACCAGCGTGAGCTGGATCGAGAAGACGAAGCCCTTGAGGATGAAGCTCTGGACGAGCGCCCAGTCGAAGAATGCGAACGAGAGGTTCATTTCGCGCTCCCGATCATTCCGGGCACGCGCATGCGCCGCTCGATGAATGCGGCAACGCGGTTGACCGCGAGTGCCGAGATGAAATAGAGGAACGTCACCGCGAGGTAGATCTCGATCCCGCGGGAGGTCTCCTCCTGCGCCTGCATCGCAAAGAACGTGAGCTCGGTGATGCTCACCGCGAAGGCCACCGACGAGTTCTTGATGATGTTCATCGACTCGCTGGTGAGCGGTGGAATGACGATGCGCAGCGCCATGGGCAGGAGGACGTAGCGGTACGTCTGCGGGAGCGTGAGCCCCACGGCGAGCCCGGCGTAACGCTGGCCGCGCGGCAACGCCTGGATGCCTGCCTTGATCTGCTCGGAGATGCGAGCCGAGGTGAAAAGACCGAGGCCCACCACCGCCGCCACGAAATCCGGGACCTCCTGCAGGGTCGGAAACAACTGCGGGACCACGTGATACCAGAGGAACAACTGCACGATGAGCGGGATGTTGCGGAAGAGCTCGGTCCACGCGTTGCCGATCCACACGAAGGCGCGGACCTGCGTCGTGCGTGCAATGCCCATCACCGTGCCGGTGGCAAGCGCCAAGGCGAGCGCGCAGCCGGACAGCGCCAGCGTCCACCCCCACGCGGACATCATCCAGTGGAAGTACGTCTCGCCACCCCCGGTGTCCTGGAGGAAGAACTGCCAGTCCCAACTCATGCGCGAGTGCCCTCCCTGGCCCTCGGATGCAACGAAAAAAGGCGCCCCGCGGTCAGGATAACCGCGGTGCGCCCTGGTGCCCGATTACGCAATGGCCTGCCGGAATCGAACCTGCCCGGTCAGGGCAGCGTGTACTCTTCCATCGGCTTGTTGTTCGGATGCGCCCACGCCTGCTTGGTCGCCTCCGACAGCGGCAATCCCACCTTCGCGTTGGCCGGCGGGATCGGCTGCATGAACCACTTGTCGTACATCTTGGCGAGCTCGCCGCTCTTGATCATCGCCTTGATGCTGTCGTCGACCACCTTCAGGAACGCCGGGTCGTCCTTGCGCAGCATGCACGCGAGCGGCTCGACCGAGAGCACCTCGCCGACGATCTTGAAATCAGCGGGATTCTTCGCCTTCGACGCGAGGCCCGCCAGGATCTGGCCGTCCATCACGAAAGCATCGGCCCGGCCCGATTCGAGCAGGAGGAAGCTGTCGGCGTGGTCCTTGCCGAACACCTCCTTGAAGTCCATCCCCTGCGCACGGCGGTTCTTGCGCAGCGTCTGCACCGACGTCGTGCCCGTCGTCGTGGCGACGGTCTTGCCGTTCAAGTCGGCGATGCCCTTGATGCCCGAGTTCGCCTTGGTGAGGATGCGGACTTCCTCGACGTAGGTCGTGACCGCGAAGGCGACGTCCTTCTGGCGCGCGAGGTTGTTCGTCGTCGAGCCGCACTCGAGATCGACCGTGCCGTTCTGCACGAGTGGAATGCGGTTTTGCGAGGTGACTGGCTGGAACTTGATCGCCAGCTGGCTCATGCCGAGCGCCTTCTTGATGTCCGCGGCGATCTTCTCGCCCATCTCGGTGTGAAAGCCGACGTACTTGCCGTCGCCCAGCGTATACGCGAGCGCGCCGGACGACTCGCGCGTCCCGAGCGTGATCGACCCGCTGTCCTTGATCTTCTTGAGTGTTCCGGTGAGATCCTGCGCGGACACCGACAGCGCGAACAGCGCGGTGACCAGCACGAATCCGGTCTTGGGGAGCAACTTCATGCCATTCTCCAGGTTGAGTGCCACCCGTCGCGAGCCGCGACGAAGCGGTTGGAGGCGAACGGGGGGCGGACAAGAAAAAAGCCGCCGGGAAGCCCGTCGGCGCGGCGCCAGTGTAGCGGTGCGATCTCGTTCTTGTCCATGCAAGGCCGCGTTCCACGCCGGGTAGATCCCGCCACGGCCCGGCCGCGCGCCTTGCGACCGCCCCTGCCCGTCCGGGTGCGGCCCCTATAATCGAACCATGACCGCGCCGCTCGCGCCCATTGTCGACCTGCCGACGCTGCGCGCACTCGAGGCGCAACACGCCGATGCCGGGCTCATGGAGCGGGCGGGCGCCGCCGCGGCCGCGGTGGCGCAGCGGCTCACCGGCAATCGCGGTCGTCCGATCGTCGTCCTGGCGGGCCCGGGCAACAACGGCGGCGATGCCTTCGTCGTGGCGCGCCTGCTGCGGACCGGCTGGTTCGACGTGCAGGTGCTCTTCGCCGGAACGCCCGAGCGCCTGCCTGCCGACGCGGCACACGCCTACCGGGCCTTCACCGCCGCCGGAGGGCGCACGACCGACGTGCTCCCCCGCGGCGCCGGGCTCGTCGTCGACGGCCTCCTCGGGATCGGCCTCGGCCGCGCGCCGGAGGGACGGATCGCCGAACTCGTGCGCTGGGCGAACGAGCAGGCCGCGCCGATCCTCGCCCTCGACGTGCCGAGTGGCCTCGACGCGGCCACGGGGGCAGCGTACCTCCCCGTCGTGCGCGCCACGCACACCGCGACGTTCCTCGCCCTCAAACCGGGGCTCGTGACCCTCGATGGCCCCGACCACTGCGGTGAGGTCTCGGTCCACGACCTCGGCGTGGCGGCCCCCCCCGACGCCGGCCAGCGTCTCACCTGGGACGCGCTCGCCGGCGCCTTGCCAGCGGCCTTGACCCGCCGCGTGGGTAACGTCAACAAGGGGACGTTCGGCACGCTCGGCATCGTCGGCGGCGCCCGCGGCATGGCGGGTGCGCTCGTTCTCGCCGGTCGCGCGGCGATGCGCACGGGGGCGGGCAAGGTCTGGCTCGGCTTCCTCATGGCCGAACCGCCGCCGTTCGACGCGCTCCTGCCCGAGCTCATGCTGCGTCAGTCGAGCGCCGTGCTCACCGCGAATCCCGATGCGCTCGTCGTCGGACCCGGGCTTGGCACGGGCGAGGCCGCCCTCGCGGTCGTGCTGCGCGCGCTCGCCGCCGCGGTGCCGCTCGTGCTCGACGCCGACGCGCTCAACCTCATCGCCGCCGATGCAGCGCTGCGCGAGAGGGTATCGACCCGCGCCGCGCCCACGCTCGCCACCCCGCACCCCGGCGAAGCGGCGCGCCTTCTCGCCACGAGCGTCGCTGCCGTGCAGCGCGACCGCCTGGCCGCGGCCCGTGCCCTGTCGCGAACGCTCGGTGCGACTGTGGTGCTCAAAGGCGCGGGCAGCATCCTCGCGTATCCCGACGACCGCTTCGACGTCAACGCGACCGGCGGACCGGCACTGGCGAGCGCGGGCAGCGGTGACGTGCTGTCCGGGATCGTCGGCGCGCTCCTCGCGCAAGGTCTCGATGCGCGTGCGGCGCTGCGATATGCGGTGTGCCTGCACGGCGCCGCCGCGGATCACCTCGTCGCCGCAGGCACGGGCCCCTTGGGCGTGACGGCGTCGGAACTGCCCGATGCCGCGCGCACGCTCGTCAATCGCGCCGGCCGCATCGCCGCATGACGGGCGGTGCGCGGCGGCACGCGCTGCGCGCCGCCGCCTTACGGAATGAGCACGGTCGCCCCGGTCGTTGCCCGTGACTCCAGCGCGCGATGCGCCGCCGCCGCGTCGCGCAACGCGAAGCGCTGCCGCGGCTCGGAGCGGATCTTCCTCGCGCGGATGAGCGCGAAGAGCTCGTCGGCCATCGCCACGAGGCTCGCGCGCGCGGCGGCGTAGGTGAACAGTGTCGGCCGCGTCACGTACAGCGACCCCTTCTGCGCGAGGAGTCCCAGGTTGAATGCGGCGATCGGGCCCGACGACGAGCCGAAGCTCACGAAGAGGCCGCGCGGTTGCAGGCAGTCGAGCGACTTTTCGAACGTGTCCTTGCCGATCGAATCGTAGACCACCGGCACCCCCTTGCCGCCGGTGAGCTCGCGCGTGCGCGCGGCGAAGTCCTCGCGCGTGTAGACGATCGTGTGCGCGCAGCCGTGCGCCCGGGCGAGCTCGGCCTTGGCCTCGGAGCCGACGGTGCCGATCATCGTGACCCCGAGCGCCCGTGCCCATTGGCACGCGATGAGGCCGACCCCGCCCGCCGCCGCGTGGAAGAGGATCGTCTCGCCACCCTTGAGCGGAAACGTCTGCCGAAAGAGGTACTGCACGGTGAGACCCTTGAGCATCACCGTGGCGGCAGTGGCATCATCGATCCCCGCCGGGATCGGCACGAGCTTGTCCGCCGGCATGAGCCGATGCGTCGCGTAGGCACCCGGCGCGCCGCCGCAGTACGCGACGCGATCACCGATCCCGAGGTCGGTGACTCCCGGGCCGAGCGCCTCGACCACACCCGCGGCTTCCTGGCCGATGGCCGTCGGCAGCGACAGCGGATACAGCCCGCTGCGATGGTAGGTGTCGATGTAGTTGACGCCGATCGCCGTCTGGCGCAGACGCACCTCGCCAGGCCCGGGGACGCCGACGGTCACGTCATCGAAGGTCAGGACCTCCGGTCCGCCGACGGCATGGATACGGATGGCTTGCGGCATGGTGTCTCCTTTCGAATCCGGGTCGCGACCCGGATCAGGCGAGGAAGTGGCGATAGGTGGCAAAGCCCGCGGCGGTGGCGGCGAGCGAGCCGATGACGTGCGTGGCGGCCAGCGCGATGCCGTTGGCGTACGCACCGGCGCCCAGGAGTTCGGTGACCTCGGCGGAGAATGTCGAGAAGGTGGTGAGCCCGCCCAGGAACCCCGTGATCGCGAACAGACGCCACTCGGGTGGCAGGTCGGTGCGCACGACAAAGAACGTGACGGCGATGCCGATGAGATAGCCCCCGACGAGGTTGGCAGCGAGCGTGCCCATGGGGAAGTGCGGCAGGCGTGGATTGAGCCACAGCGCGAGCCCCCAGCGCAGCCACGCCCCCAAGGTGCCGCCGACGGCGATGGCCGCAAGCTCGCGTGTCATGGGACGCGAAGCAACCGACACGGTCCACGCCGCCGCGTCACGGCGACTCCGCCTTCAGCGCCGCGGCCAACGCGGCAATTTCGGCAGCCGGATCGGGTGACGCCGGAAACGAGCGATGCGCACGGCGGTACCAGTAGCGCGCATTGCCGTGGTCACCTTCGAGCAGGTGGACGATGCCGTGCGCCCAGCAACCGAACTCGCTTTCGTCCTCCTGCACCAGCGGGTGCGCGCTTTCCCAGTCACCCTTGCGCAAGTGGCGCAATGCGGCAGCCATCGTCATCGTGACCCTCCCTGCCACGGCCGCGGCGCTGCGCGCGACGATTCGGAGCGCTTCATGCTGCGAGGAGCCGCTCGACCGCGGCCGGTCGCGGCAGCGGCGCGACGGCGCCGTAGCCCGTGGTCGCGAGCGCAGCCGCGGCGTTGGCGTACGACGCGGCAGCGATGGGATCGTCGCCGGCGAGCAGCCGCGTGGCAAACGCACCGTCGAAGCAGTCGCCCGCGCCGGTGGCATCGACGCTCGCCACCCGATGCGCGGGCAGACGCTCGCGCCGGCCCGCGTGCGACACGATGCAGCCCTGCGCACCGCGCTTCAAGACCACGCCGGGCGCGCCCGCGGCGTGCAGCGCATCGATGACGTCGTCCGCAGTGGCGCCGCCGAAGAGGAGCTGGGCATCCTCTTCGCTGGGCAGGCACCAGGTGCACGCGGCGACGGTCGCCACGATCACCGCGCGCGCCCGGGCGAGCGGCCACAGCTTCAGGCGCAGGTTGGGATCGTAGGTGACGATTGCGCCGGCCGTGCGTGCCGCAGCGAAGGCGGCGAAGACGGCATCGCACGCCGACGCCGAGATCGCCTGGCTGATGCCCGAGGCGTGGACCAGGCGCGCCCCGCGGATCACCTCGAGCGGCAGCGTCTCGGGCCGCAGGCGCGACGCGGCGCTGCCACGGCGCAGGTACGTGAACTCGTGTCCTTGCGGGCCGTGCGCCACGAAATAGATGCCGGTCGCGGCTTCGGGATCGAGCGCGACACCCCCGGTATCGACGCCTTCCTGCTGCCACAGGTCGAGGAACATGCGGCCGAAGTGATCCTCGCCCAGGCGCGTGACGTAACCGACGCGCGCGCCCAGGCGGGCGGCGGCGATCGCCATGTTCGAGGTGTCGCCGCCGAAGCCTTGCAGGTACGTCGCGCGGTCGGCAGCCCGCGCCTGGTTGAACTCGACGAGAGGCTCGCCGAGCGCGACGATGTCAGGCATGGCGGCGGAAGTAGAAATGTCGATTCGAGCCGACGTCGCCCAGGAGCAGCCCCGGACCCTCGGCGGCGATCCACGAGCGCTGCCCGTTGCTCCACACGATGAGCCCATCGCGCAGGTCGCCCTCGTTGACGATCGCGCCCGTCTCGCTGCGCAGGTACGCGTGCCCGGCGCCGTCGACCACGAGAGTGACGATGTCGCCGGTCTCCGGGTCGAAGCCCTGGAACGAGCCCAGCATCCACGCCGGTGGCCGCGACGGTGCCGTCATCACCGGTGCCGGCGGCGGCGGCGGTGGCGGAGGGGCCGCCTGCGGCGTGCTCGCCGACCCGATGATCGCGCCGAGGGCGAGCGCACCGATCACGCCCGCGGCGATGGCCGCGTCGTCGTTGCGGTCACGGCTATTCGAGCGGCCGAAGCTGAACTCGCCACGGCAACCTTGATCGACCCAGATGCCGCTCCCGTCGTATCCCCAGCCCCAGCCCTGCCGGCACAGGTTGCCGGTCGAGATCTCGCGCATGAGGTTCACCCGGTTCTGCGTGTCGACCGCGCAGAAGTTGCGGCGGTAACGAATGCTCTCGCAGACGATGCGATTCGGGCCGGACCAGTCGCCGCCGCTCCAGTTGCCGCCATCGCGACCGAAGCTGAAGTCGGCGCGACAGCCGCGATCGACCCAGATGCCGCTGTTGTCGAAGCCCCAGCCGCTGCCCTGCCGGCACAGGTTGCCGCTCGACACTTCACGCACGAGCACGACGCGACCTTGCGTGTTTGCCGAACAGAAGTTGTAACGGTAGCCGTTACTCGCGCAATGCAGGAAGCCCTGCTGCGCCTGCGCCGACGGCGCATTGAATCCCAGCACGGCCAGCGTGATGAACAACAACGATATGCGCATGTGAATCGCCTCCCCGCGATGTCAACCTCCGGCACGATGCCGAAGGCTCGTGCCACCTCGTTCCGGCAACACTCTCAATGCGCCGGCAACGCCCTGATCGCCGCCGCATACGCGGCAGCCACTTCCCGGACCACGCCGACCGACGCTCCCGGTTGGTACAACGACGCCCCGGTGCCGAATCCGGAGGCGCCGGCTACCCAGTACGGCTCGAGATTGTCGGGCCGCATGCCGCCCACCGCCAGGACGAGCGTCGAGCGCGGCAAGACGGCGCGCCAGGCCCGCAGCACGCCGGGCGGCAGGCCTTCGGCCGGAAACATCTTGAGGGCATCGGCGCCGGCCGCGAGCGCGGCAAACGCTTCCGTCGGTGTGGCCACGCCGGGCACGCACACGAGACCGATCGCTTTCGCGGCACGGATCACGTCGGTGTCGGCGTGCGGCATGACGACGATGCGCCCCCCTGCCTCGCGCACGCCAGGGACGTCACCCGCCGCGAGCACGGTTCCCGCACCCACGAGACAGCGTTCGCCGTAGCGTCGCGCGAGGCGCGAGATCGACTCGTACGGGCGCGGCGAGTTGAGCGGCACTTCGAGGATCTGGAAGCCGGCGTCGACGAGGACGTCACCAATCGCGGGAATCTCCTCGGGTGTGATGCCGCGCAAGACGGCGACCAGAGGCAGGGGATCGAGGTAGCGCTGCAAGGGATTCATCGACGGTTCCGATCAGGAGGAAATGAGGTCGGCCTGCACGGCAATGCGCCACAAGCCGAAGGCGGCCGCGCGCGCGTCGGCGTGCACGACGGCGACGTCGCAGGCACCAAACGCGGCGGCGTAGCGTGCGACCAGCGCATCGTCGCCGACGACGTGCACCTGCGCGGCGTCGAGGCCCAAGGCCTGCGCCCATTGTCGCGCAGCAGCGATTTCGCGTCCGATGAGAAGCCCCGACAACCAATCGGCCACGTCGCTGCCTGCAAGTTCGCCCAGGAGCGCCTGCGTGCGGGCTCCGAAGATATCGTGCAGGAGGCTGTCGTGGTCGCCGCCACGCGCGACACCGCGCAGGAACGCCGGTGTCGCGACGCGATCGCGATCCGCCGGCGCGACAGCGAGCCGACCGAGGATGCTGTGCTGAAGGAGCACGTGCCAGAGCTCTCCCGTCATGTAGGTGACGAAGTCGACGACGCGACCGCCCTCGAAGCACACCCACTTGCTGTGCGTGCCCGGCAACACGAAGAGCGCGGGCGCCAGCGCATCGGCGGCGGCCCCCACCACCTGCGTCTCCTCGCCGCGCATGACGTCGGGCATGCCGGTCGCATCGCGCGTGCGTAGCCCTGGCACCACGAGCAGCCGGTCGCCCGGCACCGCCGTAAGGCCCTGGGCCAACGCCGACAGCGCTGCCGGGCATGCGAGATAAGGCGCTTCCACCCACCCTTGCCGACTGCCGATCATCCCGCAGGCGATGCGCGGCACGGCGAGATCCTGCCAGTCCCCCAAGAGCCGCGCCAGCGCCTCGCCAAAGCGGCCGGCGTCGACCTGCGCGATGCCCAACGGTGCGGCCCGCGCCTCGACGATCGCCCCCGCAGCGTCGAGCCGATAGGCACGCGCCGACGTCGTACCCCAGTCGATGGCGATGAGCGCGGTAGGCGACGACATCGGCACGGCGCGAGCTAGCGCGTCCAGCGTGCCGCGGCCGCGTCGTCGCTGTCGCGGGCGTCGACCCAGTGCGCACCCGTGGGCGTCGTCTCCTTCTTCCAGAACGGCGCGCGCGTCTTGAGGTAGTCCATCACGAAGCGGCAGGCCTCGAAAGCGTCGCCGCGGTGCGAACTCGTCACGGCGACGAGCACGATCTGATCGGTCGGCTGCAACGGCCCGATGCGATGGATGACGAGGACATCGTAGATGTCGAAGCGCGCGCGAGCCTCGTCGACGATGGCGGCGAGCGCTTTCTCGGTCATGCCCGGATAGTGCTCGAGCGCAAGCGCGCTCACGTTGCGGCCCTCGCTCAAGTCGCGCACGGTGCCCAGGAACGTGACCACCGCGCCAACGCGCGCGTCGCCGGCGCGCAGCGCAGCGATCTCGGCGCCGACGTCGAAGTCGTCGCAGGTGACGCGCACCGCCATCGCTAGCCCCTGTCCACGCGGCGCACCCTACCCCCCCGTGACCGGCGGAAAGAGCGCCACCTCGTCGCCGCGCTGCACGCGATGCGTGGCGGTGACGACTTCGTGGTTGACGGCGACCCGCACAGCGCGACCCGACGCAAGCTCGCTCGCGTAGACGCCACCGCGGGCAACGAGCACGGCGAGGATGTCGGCCACCGTGGCGTCGGCCGCCGTCGGCAGCGTCAGCGACTCGCCGCTGCGCCCGAAGGCCTCGCGCAGGCGCGCAAGGTAGACGAGATCGACAGTGATGCCCGCCGCGACGGCGGGCGCGACAGAAGTCATGGAAAACGCCCGAAACGACCTGGCCAAATTATAGGCCGAGCGTCGCGATGCCGATCCGTCGGCTAGAAGCGATACTGCACGCCCAGTTGAACCTGGTCGCTCTCGGGCAAGACCCCCGGTGCGAGCTCGCCGGGAAAACGCGCAAAGCGCGCGTATTCGAGCCGCAGACCCAGCGCCGAGTTGAGGTCGTAGCGCACGCCCACACCGTAGTTCATGCCGTCGCGGTCGCGACGCACGTCGTTCGTGAAAGCCGAAGACGGTGTCGATGCCGCCGCATGCTGCGCGTAGCCCAGGCGGCCGTAGAGCGCGAGGCTGCGCCGCAATTCCCACGTCGTGTACAGATCGACGTTCCACGCCTTGCCCGTCGCATCGGCGTCCGGCACGATGGCAAGCCCCACGCCACGGCGCGCGCCCGGAACCGACGGCGTCAGCGCATAGCGGTCGAACGTGGACACCGCTGCCTCGAGTGCGACGTCGTTGGCGAAGCGGTATCCGCCGTAGGCGAGCGCGCGGCTGCCGGGCTCCTCGGACAAGGGGAGCGTGAAGTGACTCCACACCGGATGCGCCGCACCGATCGCAAGCCCCTTGCCTTGCGCACCGGCATCGCGCAACGAAATCCCGCCGTAGAAACCCGCCGCCGCGGGCGGTGCCACCGTCTCGGCCGCCAGCGCCGCTGCCGACACGGCGAAGCTGCAGGCAACGGCGAAGGTGACGAATGGGCGCATGATCGGTAAGCGTTGCGGTCCGCGGTGATGGGGGTTTCGCGATCGCTTCACCCCCACTTTGTCCACAGATCCGTGCACGGAGTTCACCGTACTCCGGAGACCCGAGTGACGTCAATCGGCGACAGGGAAAAACGTGGGAAAACGGCCCGCCGCGTTGCGTTTGTTGCACTGCGGTAACCGTGGCTCGGCGGGTCGGGCGCGTCGAGCACTCCGCGCGGCATCGGCGACACCTTCACCCCTGGCTCGCCGCGGTGTTTGCCGGCCTCGCGGACGCGCACCGGGGCCTACCAGCGAAGTTGCTCGACGTCGAGGCCGAGCGCGGTCGCAACTTTCTCCAGCGTGGCTCTGCGCGGGTGCTCGACACGCTCCATTTGCGCGTAGGCAGCCTGCGTCACGCCGATCCGGTCGGGATGTTCTTCCGCTTCGCTTCGTCGTGCTTGAGCGTGGTGACGGTCTTGGCGGAGGGCTTGTCGGATCTTCGGGCCATGGCGCGATGTCAGGAAACGAAGCCAATGCGGCGTTCGGTTGGGTTTTGCGCGCATCGTCCTCGGCGACAAGCCTCTTGATCGCGTCGAACACCACGGCGAATGGTTCGTCGTACTTGTCTTCCATGGCCTCGATCTTTCTCGCGAGGTCGCGATTGGAGGCCATCAGCCGCCGCAACTGGACGAAGGTGCGCATGATCGCGATGTTCACCTCGACCGCGCGCGGCGAGCGCAAGACGCTGGACAGCATGGCCACACCCTGCTCGGTGAAGGCGTAGGGGCGGTAGCGCAATGCCCGCCGCTGCGGCGATGTCATCACAGATTGTGATGAGATCGGCAGGCGCTCGTGGACGCGCTCGTACTCCTCGGCGGCAAGCCGGAACATGAAGTCGTTCGGAAACCGGCTGCGGTTGCGCGCCACCGCCTGGTTCAGGGTTCGCGCTTGCACCCCGTAGAGCATTGCGAGATCGGCGTCGAGCAGCACCTTCTCCCCTCGAATCATGAAGATCAGAGGCGCAAGGTCTTCCGGCCTGGGTCTAGTGGATGGCATCCGTCGACTCCTCCGCCACACCTGCGTTGATCGCAGCAGCCCCACCCCCTGCTCGGTAAAGCCGAAAAGACGAGGCATTCACGCTGCACCGCGGCTCGGTCGCGCCTGGTGCCGGAGTGACGCCGGTATCGAGGGATGCGATCACAGATTGTGATCGGTCAGGTGCCGAGACGGTTCACGCCGGGCACCCGGTAGTTCTCCATCGTCGGCTTCTTCTCCCGGGCGTCCTCGCGCCGGTGGCCCCTGATCTCGACCACGTGATAGAGCGGATCGGCGTCGCCCCGGCCATCGTCCACATGGACGATGAAGTCGGGGTGGCAGCGGCGCGTCTCGGGGCAGAGCTCAGGCCACGAGCGCCTCGCCGGCGTGCGCGACGACGAAATCGGCGATCGGTGCGATCGCGTCGAGCGCGAAGACCGGAAGCGCGGTGGCGACCCGGGTATCGGTGGCCACCGCAATGATCGACGGGTCACCGTCGAACAGGGTCGGCTTGCCGTTGGCCTCGCGATGGATCTCGAGCTTGGGCACGCCCGGCTCGCGCTTGAAGCCCTCGACCAGCACGAGGTCGCACGGCGACAGCCGTGCCACCAGCGCGCGCAGCGTCGGCTCGGGCGCACCACGCAACTCGTGCATGAGCGCGTAGCGCCGCGCCGAGGTGACGAGAACCTCGCTGCAGCCGGCGGCGCGATGCCGGTACGAATCCTTGCCGGGCTGGTCGACGTCGAAATCGTGATGCGCGTGCTTGACGAGCGACACCACGAGCCCGCGCGCGGTGAGCACCGGAATCAGCTTCTCGAGGAGCGTCGTCTTGCCGCTGCCCGACCAGCCCGCGAAGCCGAAAATCCTCACGCTCACCCCTCCCCGTCCTGAACCTGCGCACTCGCCTTCGGACGTGCCGCGTCGGCGGCAAGCCCGGCGTGCACGATCAACCCATCGCGAACCATGACGCCCGCGGCAAGACCCGGATCGTCGCGCAGCGCGCGATCGAGCCCGGCGGCGAGCCGGCGCACGTACGGCAGCGTGGCTGCGGTGAGCGCGAGGGTCGCGGTACGGGCGACGAGCGACGGCATGTTCGGGACCGCGTAGTGCACGACCCCGCATTCTACGTACGTCGGCGCCGACAGCTTCGTCATGCGCGAGGTCGCGGCGATCCCACCCTGGTCGATGCCGACGTCGACGATGGCGGATCCGGCGCGCATGGCGGCGACGAGTTCGCGCGGCAGCAGCGTGGGCGAGAGCGTGCCCGGCTCGAGTACGGCGCCGATCACGAGGTCGGCCGCGCGCACGCCATCGGCAAACGCATCGGCTTGCGTGATCGCAGCGGCGCGAATGGGATACCCTTCGCGCGCCAGCGCGTGCGCCAGCGCGTCGCGCCGCGACGCTCCGCGCGAGAAGACCGTCACGCGGGCGCCCATCCGCGCGGCGATGCGTGCCGCCTCCGCGCCGACGTGCCCGGCGCCGACCACCACCACCTGCGCGCCGGGGACGTCGTCGACGCCGGTGATGAGAACGCCGGATCCACCGCGCGCCGTGGTGAGCGCGTCGGCTCCGGCCAACGGCGCGAGGCGCCCGGCGATGCGCGACATCGGCGCCAGGAGCGGCACCGTTCCTTTCGCATCGCGCACCGTCTCGTAACCGATGACCGTGACCCGCGCCTTCAGGACCGCCGCGAGGAGGGCCGGATCGCGGTTGATCTGGGCAAAGCCGAACACGATCGAGCCAGGCTGCAAGCACGCGTACTCGTCGACCTGGATCTCCTTGACCTTGACCACGAGATCGCAGGCCCACACCGGCTCGACGCGCTCGACGACTTCGGCCCCGGCAGCGCGATATTCGGCATCGGCATGACCGACGGCGCCACCGGCACCGGCTGCGACGACGACGGTGTGGCCGTCGCCCACGAGCGCGGCGACGCCGGCGGGCGTCATGCCGACGCGCCGTTCGCCGTCCTTCGTCTCGCGGGGTACGCCGATCCTCATCGGCGGCGGCGGGCGTGATGCGCCATGGCAGCGGGCGGCACGGGGCGCGTGCGGCGCAGGGAAAGCACGATTCTACCGAAGCTCCCCTTGGCGCCCCGGTCACCGCGCGGCGGCGCCGCGACGCTGGCGATGCGTCGCCCCACGGCCTATAGTGAAACCGGCTGCTCCCGGCCCCATCTATCGCCCCATGCCCGATCCGCGCCGCCTCTTTCCGGTCCCGCACGCCGATCCGTCGCGCGAGGTCGCCGGCGTCATCGAACGCGTCATCTCGCACGTGCCCGCGCCACGCACGCACGAGGTGAGCGATCCCGATCGCCAGGCAGAACTCATCGCGAGGTCAGCCGCCCGCCAGGCGGCGGTCCTGTCCGGCTCGCTCGCACTTCCCCCCGGGCCGTTCGGCATGATCACCGTGCTGCCTGACCTCTACCTCATCTGGAAGACGCAGCGGCAGATGGTCGCCGACATCTTCGCGCTCTTCGGCTCCACCGGCGAACTCACGCGCACGCACATGCTCTACTGCCTGTTTCGCCACGCGTCGAGCCAGGTGCTGCGCGACGTCGTGGTCCGCACCGGGCAGCGCGTCGTCGTCGAGCAGCTCTCCACCGGGGCCATCAAGAGCCTCTCCGCCAAGGCCGGTGTCGAGATCAGCAAGCGCGTCGCCGGCAGCGCCGCGACACGTTGGGTGCCGCTCGCCGGCGCTGCCGCGGTCGGCGCCTACGCGTACTGGGACACGTTGCAGGTCGCGCGCACCGCGCGACGCCTCGTCGACTCCGTCGAGCGCAGCGTCGCCGACTGATCATGTGCGGACGTTACGAGCTGCACACGCACCCGGCGGCCCTCGCCCTCGCCTTCGGCCTGCCCTTCCCGCCGCAGATCCGCCCGCGCTACAACATCGCACCGATGCAGGACGTCCCCGTGATACGCGCGACGGCGGACGGCCAGCGCGAGCTCGCGCAAGTGCGCTGGGGTCTCGTCCCGCGCTGGGCGAAGGATGCCTCGATCGGCGCGCGCATGATCAACGCCCGGGCAGAAACCGTCGCCACCAAGCCCGCCTACCGCACCGCATTTCGCTGGCACCGCTGCCTCATTCCCGCGGACGGCTTCTACGAGTGGATCGCTGCACCCGGAGGCGGCAAGCAGCCATTGCGCATCGCGATGAAGGACGGGGGCCCCTTCGCGTTTGCCGGGTTGACCGAGCGCTGGCGCACGCCGGGCGGCGACACGCTCGACAGTTGCACGATCATCACCACGCAAGCCAATGCGCTGCTCGCCGCGGTGCACGAGCGCATGCCGGCCATCGTCGCACCGGTCGACTACGCGCGCTGGCTCGACAGCGAAGTCCAGGACGTTGCCGACGTGCTCGCCCCCTACCCGCCCGACGCGATGCACTACTTCCCGGTGTCGATGCGCGTCAATGCGGTGCGTAACGACGACGCCACGCTGATCGAACCGATCGCGGTGGACGCGGCACCCGCGCCTCACCCCACCGCCCCTGCGGGGGAGGAGGCTGAAGCGGAGGCGGAGTCGGCGCCGATACAACGCTCGCTCCTCTGACGGCGCTGCGATCGGCGCCGCTGGGGCGGCGCCACGGGCGCGCCGTGCGCTCACGGTCCGGAGCGGGCGTCGAAAAACGCCTTGATCGCTGCCGTGGCCTGCATCCGCGGATGGCGCACGCGCTCGAGCAATCCGACTTCACGTATGACATCGATGCGGGGCGTCGCGACGATGCGCAGCGCACGATCGGCGGCCCAGTCGACGTTCGCGAGCCTCGGCACGATGGACACGCCGAAGCCGCCGCGAACGAGCTCGACGATCGCCTCGACCGAGTCGAGCTCCATCTCGTCGCGCGCGCGCACGCCGACCTGACGTAGCGCGCGGCGCACGAGGTAGCCGGTCCACGCCCGCGGGTCGAAGCGAATGAACGGCGCGTCGCGGAGGATCTGCGCGCTCGCGCGCGGCAGCGTGAAATTGGGGCGACGCGGGACGATCAGGACCATCGGCTCCGCGTACAGCGGCGTCCAGACGAGCTGCGATGAGAGACGATACGGCGGTCGCGTCACGATGGCCGCGTCGAGCTCGCCGCTTCCGACCCGCTCCGCGAAGTCGCGCGACTTGCCGGCGAGTAGCCGCACGACGAGGTGCGGATGCGCTCGCTTCATCGCCCACAGGGCATCGGCAAACGCGCCCATCAGCGCCGATACGAGCGCGCCCATCACGACGGTTCCGGTCAGGACCGCGCTGTCGCGCCGGGTGAGCAGGCCTTCGTAGCGCGACACGATGTCGCTCACCGCGACGACGACGTCGCGGCCGGTACCGTTGAGCACGACGCGACGCGCGCCGCGATCGAAGAGCGAAGTGCCGAGATCGGACTCGAGCGCCTTCATCTGCAAGCCGACGGCCGCCGGCGTGAGGCCCATCGCCTTGCCCGCCGCAGCGAAGCTTCCCTCGTGGGCCACGGCAATGAGGAGACGCAGCGTGCGGATCGAGACCATAAAGCGGAACTTTACCTCAGACTTCAACTAATTGGCTTTACTTACATACCCCAGTCGCGGACAATCGACTCCATGCAGACGACCGATCCTTCGGCCGACGTAGCCATGCCCCAAGCCTCCGCGCAGGCGCAGCCCGAACGCACGCCGGCACGCCACGGCGCCACGCTGCGCGTCTCGCTGTGGCGCGGGCGCGACGACGGCGCCTTCGTGGAGTACGAGGTGCCGCGCCTTGAAAGCCAGACGGTACTCGACGTCGTGACCTGGGTCCAACGCCACCGCGAGCCTGGGCTCGCGTATCGCTTCGCGTGCCGCGTCGGCATGTGCGGGTCGTGCGCGATGACGGTCAACGGCGTCGCACGGTGGACCTGCCGCACGCACGTCGCCGAGGTCGCCCAGGACGGCCACGTCCAGATCGCGCCGCTCGCAAACCTGCCGCGCGTGAAGGACCTCGTGACCGACATGCGCGAGTTCTTCGACAAGTGGGCGCGTGCGCAGGGCCGCTTCTTCGGCGCGCGCACGCGGCACGACGAGTTCGCCCGCGTGCGCCCCGACTCGGAGGCGCGCCAGGCGGCCGATGCCGGCATCGAGTGCATCGGTTGCGGCGTGTGCTATGCATCCTGCGACGTCGTGACCTGGCGTCCGGACTACCTCGGCCCCGCCGCGCTCAACCGGGCGTGGACGCTCGTCAACGACGAACGCGACACGGCGCAAGCCGCGCGCCTGCGCGCGGTGGCCGGGGACGCCGGGTGCCATTCCTGTCATTCGCTGGGATCGTGCACCGAGCGCTGCCCCAAGCACATCGCCCCCACGGGGTCGATCGCGGGCCTGAAGCGCGTCACGGCGCGCGCCGCCATCCGCGGGAAGCTCTAGCCATGGCCGACGTCGTCCGCGAAACGAGGCGGTGGTACTGGCAGCGCGTGAGCGCGCTCGTGCTCGCACTGTGCGTGCTCGTCCATCTCGCGACGATCATCTACGCGGTGCGCTCCGGCCTGTCGGCGGAAGCCATCCTCGCCCGCACGCGCGGCAGCGTCACCTTTGCCGCCTTCTACACCATCTTCGTCGCGGCCTGCGCGGTTCACGTCCCCATCGGCATTGCGCGCGTCGCAGAGGAATGGCTCGGCTTGGCCCCACGGACCGCCGATGGCATCGCACATGCGCTCGCGCTGCTGCTCTTCGTGCTCGGCATGAGCGCGGTCTACGCGATGGTGGCCGGATGAGCGCCCACGACACGAACGCGAGGCAGGAGCGTGTCGGACCACGGGGTCGCGCTTCCCGTGCCGGCCGCAATGACCGCCGCGCGCACGCCCACGCGTCCTGGTGGGCGTTCGCGGTGCATCGCGTGTCCGGCCTGGCACTCGCGCTCTTCCTCCCGTTTCACTTCCTCGCGCTGTCGAGCGCGCTGCGGGGCGACGCGGCCCTCGACGGCTTCCTGCGCTTCACCGATCGCCCGCTGTTCAAGATGGCCGAGTGGGTGCTGGTGGTCCTGCTGGCGGTGCACCTCGCGGGCGGGATCCGGCTGCTGGTGATCGAGTTCCGGCCCTGGTCGGGATTGCGCAAGAACCTCATCGCCGTGAGCGGAGGAGCCGGGCTCGCGGTGGGACTCGCCTTCGCGCTGGCGTTGCTGAAGTGACGGGATCGGAGACACGACCATGAAAATCGACCTGGCGGCGATCGAGGATGCGAGCCGCGAGCTCTACATCCGGGCATTGAAGATGCTCCCGCCCGACATCAAGGAAGGCTTCGACGCCCTCGTCACGCACGAAAGCGACTCGACCGCGCGCGGCGTGCTGGGGACGATGATCACCAACATCACGATCGCCGAGCGCGACGACAATCTCTTGTGCCAGGATACGGGGCTTCCGATCTACAACGTCGAGATCGGGCGTGGCGTGGACGTCGACGGCTACGGCCTCAAGATGGCGATCCGCCGCGGCTGTGAGCGGGCAACGCGCGAACACCCGCTGCGCTCGTCGGTGGTGCATCCGCTGACCCGGCACAACGAACACACGTCATGCGGCATCGAGATGCCGGCGATTCACATCGACTTCATCGATGCCGACGAGACGCTGCGCATCACCATGATCCCGAAAGGCAGCGGCTCGGAGAACAACTCCTTCCTGCGCATGGCCATCCCGGCCGAGGGCGTCGACGCGGTCAAGACCTTCGTGATCGACTGCGTGCTGGCTGCGGGCGGCAAGACGTGCCCGCCGACGATCGTCGGCGTCGGCATCGGTGGCACGTCGGACCTGTGTGTCGCGCTCGCCAAGCGCGCCGCGACCCGAGCGCTCGGCACGCACTGCGCCGACCCGGACGGTGCCGCGCTGGAGGCCGCGCTGTCGCCGGCGGTGAATGCGCTCGGCGTCGGACCCCAGGGGCTCGGCGGCGATGCCACGTCCTTTGCCGTCCACGTCGAACTGGCCGCGACGCACATCACCATGAACCCGGTGGCCGTCAACATGCAGTGCCACTCGGCGCGGCGAGCGTCGGCGACCTTCACCCCCGCCGGCGTCGCGTACGGCTATTGACGCGCACCGGCATCGGCAGGATCAACTGCCGCCGTGCACCCGTGCAGTGAGTGACCGAGGATCGACCATGTCCCACCACGAACTCGAATTGCCCGTCGATGAAGCGGCGGTGCGACGCCTTCGCATCGGCGATACCGTGACCCTGCAGCGCACGCTCTTCGGCATCCGCGATGCGACGCAGATCCACATGTTCGATCATGGCCGCACGACGCGCTTCGATCTCGCCGGGCACGCCGTGATCCACACCGCCCCGAACGTGCGCAAGGTGACGCCCGACGCGACGAATCCTGCCGGGTACGCACCCGTGTGCATCGGCACCACGACGTCGGATCGCATGGAGCGCTTCACCCGGCCGCTGCTCGAGCGTTGTGGCGTGCGCATCATCGTCGGCAAGGGGGGATTGCGCGAGGCATCGGCCGCCGCGTTTCGCGATCTCGGCGGCGTCTACCTCGCGATCGTCGGCGGTACGGCGGCGCTGGAGACGACGTGGATCGAGGCGATCGAGGATGTCGATCTCGACGACCTCAATCCCGAATCATTGTGGAAATTTCGCATTCGCGACTTCGGACCGCTGCTCGTCGGCATGGACAGCGTCGGCGGCAGCCTCTACGAGACGGTGCGGGAGCACGCGGCGGCCAAGCGCGCCGCCGTGCTGGCGACCCTCGGCGTCAAGGCGTGAAGCGCCTCGTCACCGACGTCCTGATCCTGGGCTCGGGTGGCGCCGGGCTGTTCGCCGCGCTGCACGCGCAGCAGACGGCGCCCGAGCTCTCGATCACGGTGGCGGTCAAGGGACTCCTCGGCAAGTGCGGCTGCACGCGCATGGTGCAAGGCGGCTACAACGTCGCGCTGGCCCAGGGCGATTCGATCGAGCGCCATTTCATGGATACGATCGAGGGGTCGAAGTGGCTCGCCGACCAGGATCTCGCGTGGGCGCTCGTGAATGGCGCCGTCGAGCGCATCCACGAACTCGAGAATGAGCTCGGCTGCTTCTTCGATCGCAACCCCGACGGCACGGTGCACCAGAAGGCGTTCGCCGGCCAGACGTTCGACCGCACCGTGCACAAGGGCGACCTCACCGGCATCGAGATCATCAACCGCCTGGCCGAGCAGGTCTGGGCGCGCGACATTGCGCGCCTCGAGGACCATCGCGCGATCGAACTCATCAGGACGGCGGAAGGCGACGCGCTCGCCGGCGTGCTGATGATCGACATGCCGCGCGGTGAGTTCGTTTTCGTGCAGGCGAAGGCCGTCCTGCTCGCGACCGGCGGTGGCCCGACGATGTACCGCTACCACACCCCGTCGGGCGACAAGAGTTGCGACGGGCTCGCGATGGCGCTGCGCGCCGGCCTCGCATTGCGCGACATGGAGATGGTGCAGTTCCATCCCACCGGATTGCTCGCCGGATCGGGCACGCGGATGACGGGCACCGTCCTCGAGGAGGGGCTGCGCGGCGCCGGAGGCCACCTCCTCAACGGCGCCGGCGAGCGCTTCATGCATCACCACGATGCACGCGGCGAGCGGGCGACGCGCGACGTCGTCTCGCGCGGCATCGACGCCGAGATGCGTGCGGGGCGAACCACGCCGAACGGCGGCGTGTGGATCGACATGCGCCATCTCGGCGCCGACAACGTCCGACGTCAGTTCAAGGGTATGGTCGAGCGCTGCGCCGATTGCGGCTTCGACCTCGCCGGAGGCCTGGTCGAGGTGGTCCCCACCGCGCACTACATGATGGGTGGCGTGCGCTTCACCCCGGATGGGCGCACGGCGTTGCCCGGGCTCTTTGCCGCCGGCGAGGACACGGGCGGCGTGCACGGCGCGAACCGGCTCGGCGGCAACGGCGTTGCCAATTCGACCGTATTCGGCGGGATCGCCGGCGACTCGATCGGTGCGTTCGTGCGCCGCGAGGGACGCCTGCGTGAGCCCGATGCCGCAGCCATCGCCCGCAGCATCGCGCGCCACGAGGCGCCCTTTGCCGCGGCCCCGGGCTCGCTCGAAGGCGTGCGGGAAGCCCTCTACACGACGATGTGGGACGACGTGGGGATCGTGCGCGACGCGGCGGGACTGCGGCGCGCCAGCGCGGCGCTCGCGCGCCTGCGCACGGAACTCCAGCACGTCGGGGTGGCCGATGGTGATCGCGGATTCAATACGCACTGGCACGATTGGCTCAATCTCGCGAGCCTCATCGACGTGGGTGAAGTCATCGCCATGGCCGCGTTGGCGCGCGAGGACTCGCGCGGCGCGCATTTTCGCCGCGATTTCCCGCAAACCGGCGAGCTCACGTCGTCGACCTTCACCGAGGTGCGCCGGCACGATGCGGGATACACGCTCACGCACGAACCCGTGCGCTTCACGCGCGTCGCTCCGGGGCAGAGTCTTCTCACGGCTTGACCCTGGACTGCACCGGGCGCGGCGGCGTCAGGAGGTGAGGTTGCGGTAGAGGAGGTTGACCGCCCCCAGCAGCAGGACGGCGTGGATCGTCTGCACCACGCGTTCTGCCGGCAGTCGATGATGGAAGTGGCTGCCGAGCCACAGCCCGAGGAACCCGAGCGGAACGAGCACGGCGCACAGGGCGAGGAGCCCGGGCTGCGCGTACAGGCCCGTCCCCGCGAAGAGCGTCAGGCGAACGACGGCCGTCATCAGGATCAGCATGCCCATCGTCGCGCGCAGCACGCGCGCGTCGGGCAAGCGGCGCGTCACGTAGATCGTGTAGATCGGGCCGCCGGTGCCGTAGAGCGCGGTGAACACGCCTCCGGCCGTGCCGAACGACGGCGCCCAGCGCCGCGAGATCGGCTCGCGATGCGGCTTGCCGAAATGCGCGCGTGCGAGGTAGCCCAGCACGAACAGCGCGAGCAAGAGGAGCAAGGCACGCTCCGGCGCGCGAACGAGCAGCGTGACGCCGGCGAGCATCCCGGCGACCACCCAGGGTGCGAGCACGGCAAGCTCGCGCCAGGCGACGAGGCCACGGGTGCGCAAGGCGAGCAACGAGCCGCCGCACAGGTCGAGCAGGACCATCATCGGCACCGCGAACTTGAGCGGCAAGAGCACGACGAGGAACGGCATGGCGGTGATCGACGAGCCGAAGCCCGTCAGGCCGAAGACCGTGTACGCGACGAGCACGATCAGCCCGACGGCGACGATGGTCGCGGCGTCGAAGGGTGGCAGGAGCAAGGCCTAGCGCACCGCGGTCACGCGTGGCAAGACAGCCAACCCCGAACGCACGCCCGTGGCGGCCGTGAGCATCAGTTCTGCATGCCCCAGCGGCGCACCGTTCGCCGTTCGATCACGCGAAAGATGAGGTTCTCGACGACGAGTCCGATGAGAATCACGGTCAGCAAGCCCGCGAACACGTTGGCGATCTCGAGGGCATTCTTGTTCTCGTAGATGTACCAGCCGAGCCCGCCGGCACCCGAACTCACGCCGAAGACGAGCTCGGATGCGATGAGCGTGCGCCACGCGAACGCCCAGCCGATCTTGAGCCCCGTGAGGATCGACGGCAGTGCCGCCGGAATGAGGAGTTTCGAGACGTAGCTCAAGCCGGTGAGCCCGTAGTTGCGTCCGACCATGCGCATCGTCGGCGACACCGCCATGAAGCCGGCGTGCGTATTGAGCGCCACCGCCCAGACGACCGAATGGACGAGGACGAAGACGAGACTCCCGTAGCCAAGGCCAAACCAGATCAGCGCGATCGGCAACAGCGCAATGGCGGGCAACGGGTTGAACATCGCCGTCAGCGTCTCCAGGAGGTCGTTGCCGACCTGCGTGAAGATCCCGAACGCCGTGAGCAGCGCCGCGAAGACGATCCCGGCCGCGTAGCCCATCATCAGGACCTCGAGCGACGTCGTCAGCTTGCGGGGAATCTCACCGGTCGCGATGCCCGCGAACAGCGCGTGGAGCGTGTCACTGAACGTCGGCAGGAGCAGTGCGTTGTTGAGCAGGCGCGCGCCGATCTCCCACGCGACCGCAAGCACCAGCAGGATCACGGTCTTGCGCAGGATCGGCCAGTTGTACAGGCGCTCGAAGGTGGACAGCGGCGCCTCGACCACGCCGAACGCCGACGGATCAGAGGGCTTTCCCGTGATTTCCGGGCGATCGACCAGGATCGCGGCTTCGGCGTCAGGCATGGGCTGCCTCCTCACTGAAGAGCATGTCGTTGATGCGCTCTTCGAGCAACCGCGCGCTCTCCCCGGCGACTTCCGCGCGTGGGACGCTCGCGAGCTCGGCCTTCACCTGACCCGGGTGCGGCGTCAGGAGCAGGATCCGGCTCCCGCACTTGACCGCCTCGGCGATCGAGTGCGTGACGAAGAGGACCGTGAAGTGCGTCTCGTCCCAAAGGTCGATCAGCTCGTCCTGCATGCGCCGGCGCGTGAGCGCATCGAGCGCCGCGTACGGTTCGTCCATGAGCAGCATCGCCGGCTCCATCGCCATGGCCCGCGCGATGGCGACGCGCTGCTTCATGCCTCCCGACAGCAGATGCGGATGATGATCGGCGAACTTGGCGAGATTCACCTTGGCGATGAAGTGCAGCGCGCGCTCGGCCGCGACCTTCGGCGGATACTTGCGCGAGGCGAGCATGGGAAACATGACGTTCTCGCGGACGGTCTTCCAGGGCAAGAGCTGGTCGAACTCCTGGAAGACCATCATCCGGTCGGGCCCGGGCTTTCTCACCGGCTGCCCGTCGAGCAGGATCTCGCCCTCCGATGGTGCGATGTAGCCGCCAACGGCCTTGAGGAGCGTCGACTTCCCGCAACCCGACGGCCCGAGGAGCACGTAGCGGTCGGAGCGAAAGACCTGGAAGTCGACGCGCCAGGTCGCCGTCACCAAATGTTCGCGCGTCTTGTACTGGAGCGTGACGCCGCGAACGTCGAGCAGCGGCGCCTGCATCAGCTTCCCGGCAGCTTGTGCACGTTGTCGAAGAACATGGCCTTCCACGACTCAGGCTTCACCTTGATCGAGCCAATGCGCAGCATGAAGTCGACGTACTTCATCGTGTTCTGTGGCGTCAGCGTGAATACCATCGTGGGGTCATCGAGCATCTTGACGATCTGATCGATCGAGCTCTTGTCCTTGCTCATCCGCAGGTACGTCTCCGCGACGGCACGGTGATCCTTGTTGATCTGCGCGGTGGCCTGCTCGAGCGCCGTGATGAAGGCGCCGTAGACCTTCGGATTCGCGGCCTGGAACTTCGACGACGTCCAGATCACGTTGAACGTCGCAGGCCCGCCCAGGACATCGAACGAGCTCAGCACGCGGTGGATGCTGGGGTCGGCGAGCTCCTGGAACTGGAACGGTGGCGAGGTGAAGTGCGCGGTGATCTCGCTCTTGCCGGACAGCAGCGCGGCCATCCCGTCGGGATGGCTCATCGACACGGTGAGGCGATCGAGCTCGTTCTGCTTTCCTGCGCCAAAAGCCTGCTCCGCCGCCATCTGCAAGGTCACGGCCTGGATCGACACCTTCACCGCCGGCAGCGCGATCTTGTCCTTGTCGGTGAAATCCTTGAGGGACTTGACGTTCGGGTTGCGCGTGTTGAGGTAGAGCGGCATCGAGTTGATGGCCGCTGCACCCTTGACGTTGTAGTTGCCGTGCGTCTTGGCCCACAGCGTCACGAAGGGTCCGACCCCACCGGCCGCGAAATCGAGACTGTCCGACAGGAGCGCGTCGTTCATGACGTTGCCACCGGCGAAGGTCGCCCACGTGACCTTGAGATTCGGGACACCTGCGGCGGCAGCCGCCTTCTCGATGAGCTTCTGGTCCTCCATGAGCATCAGCGGGAGGTAGCTGATCCCGTACTGCCGCGCGATCCTCAGCTCGCCCGTTTCCGCTGCCGCCGTCGAAATGCCTGCAAACGTTGCCATCGCGGCTGCGGCGACCATCGCCGCCAGCGCGGTCCTGCGTCCTGCAAGGGAATGTTGCTTCACGAGCCTCTCCTCCGTGGTGGTTCCAACCGGACGGTGGTGCGCCACCATCCATGGCACAGCTGTCGCGACGATGTCGCTCGACGCCGATCTGCGTCGGCGTCCCCGATCTTACCCTCGAACCCGCGCCCTCCCGTGCGACACCCCGCCACGCGCCGATCGCTCGGGTCGATGCAGCGACACGTCACGCGGTGCAAGCCGCACCTGCGTTCCCATCACCTCACGCATCGAACCCGATGTCAGCGATGGACACGCACTTGCACCCGATGCGTCGGTGTTCGCGCTCCGCATGAGCGTCGCGCGCGAAGGACGCGTCGCCGATGGCGACGATTATGCGGCGAAGCACGACCACTCGCCCATCGAGTCCTATAGATGACTTGAAGGTCTCCGGCGCGTGCCGCGACGAGACGTGCCGCGGGAAACGCGACGCGCCTGCCCATGCGGCCGCGGCCGATCCGCCGATGAAGTTACTTTCCGAAGAGCTTGCCGATCGCCTTGCCGAGCGCATCGACCGCCGGCGCGACGACCTTGGATTCCGCGGCAGACCGGGCCGCCGCCGGCGCCGGCGCAGCCCCTAGCGCGATCTGGCATGGACCGGGGCCGCGCCCATCGGCCCAGCCGATGAGTGCCTGCGCCGCCGCCGAAATGCCGCCGGTCCCGATGGCCGCACCCACACTCGCGATCACCTTCGCCGAAGCGGCGACATCGACGCTCACGCGCGGCGACGCGAACGGTCCGCTCAGGCGGACGATGTCGGACAGCCCCGCGAAATCGAGCGAGATGCCTTGGCGAACCTGGGGTGCAAAGACGAGGTCGAGCGTCTCGTTGCGAAAATCGAGGACGCCGCTTGCCGCCACGCCGACCTTGGTCGTCTCCATCGCGAGCGCGCGGTCGCTGCGCGCGACCCCATCGCGCAGCGGCAGGTTCACCACCGCACACACGAGTTCGGTCGTCGCATCGCGGGTGCGGAAGGGATTGAGCACGTTGCCCAGCTGCTCCCAGGCCGCCACCGGGTCGGCGACCTTCGGATTGACGATCGTGGCCGCTCCGCTCACGAAGCGCACGTTGCCGTTGGCGCTTGCGAGCCAGGCGCGCGGCGACGCGCCGCGCATGGTGAGCTGCACGGCAAGATCGCTCCGGCCGCCCTGCACCTCGCGGCTATGACCCGCGGCGGCAAGCAGGGACCCGAGGGTCAGCGCCTTGCCGTCGACGTCGAGCGCGAGGACGGCGGCTTCGGGGCGACTCGCGTCCACCGTCACGTTGCCGGAGATCGTCCCTCCCAACGCCCCCAGCGTGAAATCACGCATTTCGAAACGGCCATCGCGTAGCGTGATCGGCAGGAGCAGGTGGTCGTACGAGCGGCCATCGGCGGCCACGAGCTTGCCGATCGCGATCCGGCCCTCGGCGTCGACCCGGCGCAGCGCAGCGAAATCGATCGGGGTGTCGGGAATGAAGCGAGTGCCGCCCGACGGGCCCGGTGCGGGCGCCGCCGCTGCCGACGGCGCCACGGGAACGGGGACTGCGCGCAGTGCAAGCGTGGGCGCATCGAGGTCGAACGCAAGCTTCGGGCGCACGCCGCCGGTATCGACGGCGAACCTGCCCTTGACGGCGCTGCCGGCCAGCGTGAGGTGCAGGTCGTCGAGCGTGTAGCGATGGTCCTGCGCCCTCACCTTGGTCGCAACGGTGAATGGCTGCCCGTCGACCTCGCCGTGCACGTCGATGGGATATGGCCAGCGCTGCGCGGCGAGCGCGTGCAGCGGACCGATGACACCCGACAGGGTGACGGGCGTCGACCGCAGCCTGCCGCGAAAGTCGACGCGAAGGTCGGAGCCGGCTCCCCGGTCGCGCAGCACGAGCGTGTCGATGGCGATCGTGGTCGGCGCCACGCCGGCCGCGTCGCGATAGGTGATGACACCAGCGTCGATGCGAAGGTCGCCGACCGCCACGGCGGCGGCGAGATGGGCGCCGCCCGTATCCGGCACCGCCGCCGGCGCGCCGGGGTCGGCCGGTCGCATCTCCCAGTTCCTTCGACCGCTCGCGTCGGTCTCGAGCGCGAATCGCGGTGCGATGACGTGGATCTCGCCCAACTCGAAGCGGCGTGCGAACAGTGGCAGGAGCGCGAGCGACAGCTCGACCCGCTGCGCCTTGACCATGTCCGGGGTCGACGCCCAAGCGGCATTGGACAGCGCCACGTCGGACAGCACGATGCGAGGGTGCAGCGACAAGGCGATGCGCGCGGCGCCGACGCGAAGCTCGCGCCCCGTGGCCTGTCGCACCTTGGCCTGCGCCGGCGCGATGAGCGTGGCCGGGTCGATCGTCGTGACGTACACGATCGCTCCCGCGACGGCGACCACGACGAGGGCGGCGCCGATGCCCAGGACCTTGAGGAGCACGCGCATGGCGCGAAATTCTACGCGCCGGTGCTTCGTCGGCTCGCCTGCGGCGTCGGCGCATGACACGCGGGTGGGCTCCCCGGCTCGCCGGTTCGTCGCCGCTGCCGCCGGTTGGGTCGGCGTCGGGGCCGGTTCGTCCATCGATCGCGCACCGCGGCCGCGACTGGACTACCATCACGTCACCGGCGCGCCAGGATGCACGTGTCGCGCGCGCCACGCCCCCACCCGCGGCAGGAAGCGAGGCTTGCGAGCATGGTCTACCCGTCCGGTCTTCGCCGTGCCGTGACCCGTACGCTGCGCGGGTTCACGTGGTACCGCTTCGGCGTGTTCTGCGGGGCGATCGCCTTCATTGCCGCCGCCCACGGCGTGTTGCTGTACCTCGCCGGCAAGCCGCCCGCCGCGGCGCTGGCGATGTTCAAGGACCAGTACGTCTACCTCTTCCTGCTCTTCGGCCCGATCGCGGCGGCGGTGGTGGCGATCGGCAACTGGGCGCCATCGCGCACCGGCCCGCGCATTGCCACACTCGTCGCTGCCATCGTCGTCGGCCTCGTGGTGCGGGAGCTCCTGTGCATGGCGTGGTGGTGGATCTGGCCCATGAGCACGATGGCGCCGACGCTGCTCTGGCAGGTGACTGCGGTCGTCTTGTACAGCCACGTGATCGCCGCGGGCGTGCTGGGGTATTTCTTCCTCGCCCGCGAGGAGGAGGCAATGGACCGGTTGCACGAGCACGACATGCGCCGCGAAGCGCTCGACCGTGAATTTGCCGAGACGCGACTGCTCGTGATGCAGGCGCAAATCGAGCCGCATTTCCTGTTCAACACGCTCGCCAACGTGCGGCGCCTGTTCCAGACCGATCCCCCCGCGGCGTTGGCGATGCTCGCGCACCTGTCGCGCTACTTGAGCGCCATGCTGCCGCGCATGCGGCGCAGCGACTCGACGCTCGGCCAGGAACTCGCGCTCGCGCATGCGTATCTTTCGGTCCAGCAGATCCGGATGGGTTCGCGCCTGAGCGTGCGCACCGACGTGCCCGGCGCGCTCGAGGATCACGCCTTCCCGCCGATGATGCTCGTCACGCTGGTGGAGAACGCGATCCGCCACGGCCTGACGCCGCTGCCCGAGGGAGGCGAAGTGCGCGTGTCGGCGCGCCGCGTCGACGGGCGTTTGCGCGTCGCTGTCGCCGACACCGGCGCGGGCCTCGCGGAGAGTTCGGGCTCGGGGGTCGGTCTGGCCAACATCCGCACGCGGCTTTCCACCCTCTACGACGGCAACGCGCGGCTGCTCCTGGCGGCCAATACGCCGCGCGGCGTGGTGGCGACGATCGAGGTTCCTGCCGTCGCGGCACGCCACGATGCGCGCGCCGCATGAGCGCGCTGGCCGTCCCCCGCATGCGGCTCGTCGCCCTCGTGCAAGGCACGCTGCGGGCGATTCCGCGGCGCCACGTCGCTGTGGCACTCGGTTTCGCGCTCCTCTGGGGCCTTGTCAACGCGCTCGGCTACACGCTCGGAAGAGCGTCGGGCGATGGTCCGCGCGCCGCCGCGTACTTCGTCTACGAGGCGCTCCTGCCGATGCTGCTGCTCACCGTCGCGATCGGCGTGGCCGACGCCGTGACTGGCAACGATCCGGACGCGGTGGCGGCCTACGCGATCGCCGCGGTCGGCGCGGCGATCCTGGGTGAGGCGCTGTTCCAGGTCACGGCCCCGCTCGTGGGGCTTGCAAGCTGCGGCTGCGAAGTCGATCGCTGGCCGCGCGCGGCGCGTCCGGCGAACATGCTTCCGGACAGCGTGTTCATCTGCGCCTTCATCACCGCAGGTTACCGCTATCGGCGGCGCGCATCGCTGCGCCTCGCGCGCCTGCACGCACGCGAGCTCGACCAGGCGCAGATCACGCGGCGCATGGTGGAGTCGCGGCTGCAGGCGATGCAGGCGTGCATCGAGCCCCAGTTCCTGTTCGACACGCTGGGTGCGGTCGAGCGACTGCACGCGACCGATCCCCGCAGCGCAGCGCACCTCATCGACGAGCTCATCAACTACCTGCGCGCGGCACTGCCGCACCTGCGCGACTCGGCGTCCACCGTGACCAAGGAGGTCGGGCTCGCACACGCCTGGCTCAACATCCGCCGACTGCGCGACGGTCGCGGGCCCCGGTTCACGAGCGACGTAAGCGACACGGCGGCGACAGCGACGATGCCGCCGATGCTCGTGCTTCCGCTCGTCGATTACGCGCTCGGTGAGGCGGCGCAGGATGAAGCTCGCTGCGCGCTCGTGCTCACCGCGAGCACTACGGCCTCCCGACTGCGCTTCGAGGTCGCGACCCACGGCTGCACGCACGCGTGGGCGCCGGAAGCCGACGCAAGACTCGCCGGCGTGCGCGAGCGCCTGGCCGCGCTGTACGGCGACGACGGCACGCTCACGATCGCGACGGACGTGCCCGGGCGCCTCGTTCTCACCCTCGACCTGCCGCATGAGCGCGCCGACCGCGATCCTCGCTGAGGACGAACCGGTCCTGCGCGCCGAGCTGCGGGACATGCTCGCTGCGCAGTGGCCCGAGCTCACGGTCGTCGCCGAGGTGGGCGACGGGCCGGCGGCGATGCGCGCCATCGACGCCCACGCCCCCGCGATCGTCTTCCTCGACATCGAAATGCCCGGCCGCAACGGCATCGACGTCGCGCGCCACGCCGGCGGTCGCTGCCACGTCGTCTTCGTTACGGCTTACGACCGGTACGCGATCGCGGCCTTCGAGGAAGGCGCGGTCGACTACGTCATGAAGCCGTTCTCGCCGGCACGGCTCGACGCCACCATCGCGCGGCTCAAGGCACGCGTCGGGGCCCCGCCCGCCGATCTCACCGGCATCCTCAAGTCGCTCGCGACGACGCTCACGCAGCGCAAGGAGTACCTGCGCTGGGTCACGGCGTCGCAGGGGGACTCGCTACGCCTCGTCACCGTCGACGAGATCTGCTACTTCCGCGCCGACCACAAGTACACGCTGGTCGTGACGCGCGACTCGGAGGTGCTCATTCGCCGCCCGCTGAAGGCGCTCGCCGAGGAGGTCGATCCCCATGCCTTCTGGCAGATCCACCGCTCCGCGCTCGTGAGCGTCAAGGAGATCGCCGGCGTCGATCGCGATTTCCGCGGCCACCTCACCGTGCGCCTCAAGCAACGCAAGGAGACGCTGCCCGTCGGCGAGAACTACGTGCACCTGTTCAAGCAGATGTGAGGGCGTCGCACCCCGCAGGGTGACGCTGCCGCACCTGCCCGGGGTGGGGTCGCTTCAGCGCAGCGACGCGTTCACGCCCGCCAGTGCCGCATTGCCCGGCACGAGTTCGGCGTCGGTCAGGGCGTTGAGCGGCGCCTCGATCGTCTCCAGCGCGTCGTGCATGTCGCTCGATTCGGGGTGGAGGTAGATGAGGCCGGTCAGGATCTCGCCGGCGGCGCGGTGTGTTTCGAGGTAGGCGAGCGCCGCGGCACGATCCGATGGATCGTAGTGCCGGCCGACCTTGTGCAAGCGCACCGTGCCGCCGTCGTGCAGGACCACCGAGCGGACCTCGCCCGGCGCGTACTCGGTCGTGATCTCCTCGCGCGGCGAGATGAAGTCGAGGAAATTCACCGACTCGTTGTGCTCACGCACGTAGTCGTAGCTCTTGGTCGATCCCGGATGGTTGTTGAAGGCGACACACGGGCTCAGCACGTCGATGAACGCCGCGCCGTGGTGCGCCACCGCGGCCTTGATGAGCGGAATGAGCTGGTCCTTGTCGCCCGAGAAGCTGCGCGCGACGAAGGTGGCGCCGAGCGTGATCGCGAGCGTGGCGAGGTCGATCGGCTCGTCGCGGTTGACGGCGCCGCGCTTGCTCTTGCTGCCCCTGTCGGCGGTGGCCGAGAACTGGCCCTTGGTCAGGCCGTACACGCCGTTGTTCTCGACGATGTAGACCATGTTGACGCCGCGACGCATGACGTGCGCGAACTGGCCGAGGCCGATCGACGCCGAGTCGCCGTCGCCGGACACGCCGAGATAGACGAGATCGCGATTGGCAAGCGCCGCACCGGTCAGCACCGACGGCATGCGACCGTGCACGCTGTTGAAGCCGTGCGAATTGCCGAGGAAATACGTCGGGGTCTTCGACGAGCAGCCGATGCCCGAGAGCTTCGCCACCCGGTGCGGCGGGATGTCGAGCTCGTAGAACGCCTGGATGATCGCCGCGCTGATCGAATCGTGGCCGCATCCGGCGCACAGCGTGCTGATCGCGCCTTCGTAATCACGCCGCGTGTAGCCCAGCGAGTTCTTCGCGAGACTGGGGTGATGGATCTTCGGCTTGGCGAGGTAGGTCATGGTCGGAGGGCGGAAGACAAAGGGCAAGGGGTGGGCACGGCGGACGCCGTGCGTCGGCACCGCAGTGGACGATCGGCGCAAGACACCGGCAGCAACGCAACCATCGCGCGTCAGGCCGCGCCGCTGCGGCGCAACGGGGTGACGTTGAACAGCCGCGCCTTCTCGGCAATCTCGCGGATCACGAAGCGCGCGGTGATCGGCGTCCCGTCGTAGTGCAGGATCGAGACGAGACGTGCCGGGTCGATCCCGCACTCGTTGACGATGAGCGACTTCATCTGCGCATCGCGGTTCTGTTCGACGACGAACACGTGGTCGTGCGCCGCGATGAAGTCGTGCACCGCGTCGCAGAACGGAAAGCCGCGCAGCCGCATGCGATCGAGGTGGATGCCCTCGAGCTCGAGGGCGACCAGCGATTCGCCCATTGCCGCGCCGCTCGAGCCGAACCAGATCACGCCGCTGCGCGTGGGCTTGGCGGCCTTGGTGATGACCGGTGCCGGAACGAGCGACTTCGCAGTCTCGAACTTGCGCAGGAGCCGCTGCATGTTGTCGACGTACGCCGGCCCCTCCTCGGTATAGCGCGCGTAGCGGTCCTTGCTCGTGCCGCGGGTGAAGTAGCCACCCTTCGAAGGGTGCGTCCCCGGATACGTGCGGTACGGGATGCCGTCGCCGTCGACGTCGAGGTAGCGACCGAAGTCGCGACCGGCCTCGAGCTCGGCCGCGCTCATCACCTTGCCGCGGTCGAGGCGCTTCGCGTCGTCCCACTCGAACGGATCGGTGACCCAGTCCTGCATGCCGATGTCGAGATCGAGCATCACGAAGACGGGGGTTTGCAGCCGGTCGGCGAGATCGAAGGCCTGCGCGCCCATCGCGAACGTCTCGGTGGGGTCTTCCGGCAGGAGCAAGACGTGCTTCGTGTCACCGTGCGAGGCGTACGCGCAGGAAAGCAGATCCGCCTGCTGCGTGCGCGTCGGCATGCCGGTCGACGGGCTGCCGCGCTGCACGTTGAAGAGCACGGCGGGGATCTCCGCGAAATACGCGAGCCCCAGGAACTCCTGCATCAGCGAGACGCCCGGACCCGACGTCGCGGTGAACGCGCGCGCGCCGTTCCACGCTGCGCCGATCACCATGCCGATCGAGGCGAGCTCGTCCTCGGCCTGGATGATCGCGTAGCGCTTCTTGCCGCTGACGGGATCGGTGCGGAACTTGCGGCAATACGCCTGGAACGACTCGGCGAGCGACGACGACGGCGTCAGCGGATACCACGCGGCCACCGTCGCGCCACCGTACACCGCGCCGAGCGCTGCCGCGCTGTTGCCGTCGATGAAGATCCGCTCGCCGACACGATCGCTGCGCGCCACGCGGATCGGCAGCGGACAGTCGAACGCCTGCTGCGCGTGCTCGCGCCCCATCGCAAATGCCTTGCGATTGGAATCGATCAGCGCTTCCTTGCCCTTGTACTGCTCACCGAAGAGCCGGTCGATCTCCTCGGGCGCGATGTCGAGCAACGCCGAGAGCGCGCCGAGGTAGATGACGTTCTTGAACAGCTGGCGCTGGCGCGCATCGGTGTACGTCGCGTTGCAGATCGCGGTGAGCGGCATCCCGAGCACCGTCACGTCGTCGCGGAAGCGCGACGCCGGCAGCGGCTTCGTCGAGTCGTAGAAGAGCCAGCCACCCGGTTCGATCTCGGCGACGTCCTTGTCCCAGGTCTGCGGATTCATCGCGACCATGAGATCGACGCCGCCGCGCCGCCCCCGCCAGCCGTCGCCGCTCACCCGCACCTCGTACCAGGTGGGCAGACCCTGGATGTTCGAGGGGAAGATGTTGCGCGCGGCCACCGGCACGCCCATGCGCAGGATCGCCCGCGCGAAGAGGCCGTTGGCCGACGCGGAGCCGGAGCCGTTGACGTTGGCGAACTTGACGACGAAATCGTTGACCCGCACGTCGGGCCGGACATCGGTACGCATGATCAGGCGATCCTCGCGGGTTCACGCTCGCGCGCATGGTGCGCACGGCAGCGATCGTCGGCGTGCGGCGGAACGAGCAGGAACTTCTGCATGTCCCACGCGCCGGTCGGGCAGCGCTCGGCGCACAGGCCGCAATGCAGGCACACGTCCTCGTCCTTGGCCATGATGCGGCCCGTCTTGAGCGTCCCCGACACGTAGAGGTCCTGCGCGAGGTTCACCGCGGGCGCCTTCAGGCGCTGGCGCAGGTCGGCCTCGTCGCCGTTCGTGGTGAAGGTGATGCAGTCCATCGGGCAGATATCGACGCAGGCGTCGCACTCGATGCACAGCTTGTCGGTGAACACCGTCTGCACGTCGCAGTTCAAGCAGCGCTGCGCCTCGGCAAACGCGAGCTTGGGATCGAAGCCCAACTCGACCTCGACCTTGATGCTCGCGAGCGCGATCTTCGTGTCCTTGAGCGGGACACGGAAGCGCCGGTCGGCGGTGATCGCGTTGTCGTAGCTCCACTCGTGGATCCCCATCTTCTGCGACGACAGGTTCACGTGCGGCGGTGGCCGCTTGCGCAGGTCCTCGCCGCGGCAGAACAGGTCGATCGAGATCGCCGCCTCGTGCCCGTGCGCCACGGCCCAGATGATGTTCTTGGGTCCGAAGGCGGAGTCGCCGCCGAAGAAGACGTTCGGCAACGTCGACCCCATGGTGATGGAATCGACGACCGGCATGTTCCACTGATCGAAGGCAAGCCCCAGGTCGCGTTCGATCCAGGTGAAGGCATTCTCCTGGCCGATCGCCACCAGCACGTCGTCGCAGGGGAAGTGGACGTCGGGCTCGCCGGTGGGCACGAGCTGGCGACGACCCTTGGCGTCGCGCTGCGGCGCCACCTTCTCGAACGTCACGCCGGTGAGCTTGCCGTTGTCGTGAGTGAACGCCTTCGGCACGAGGTAATTGTGGATCGGGATGCCTTCGTGACGCGCATCCTCCTTTTCCCACGGCGACGCCTTCATCTCGTCGTAGCCGGAGCGCACGACGACGTCGACCGTCTCGCCGCCGAGGCGCCGCGCGCTGCGGCAGCAGTCCATCGCGGTGTTGCCACCGCCCAGCACGACCACCCGCTTGCCGATGCGCGTGACGTGGCCGAAGGACACGCTTGCGAGCCAGTCGATGCCGATGTGGATATTGGCGGCCGCTTCACGACGACCGGGGATATCGAGGTCGCGTCCGCGCGGCGCACCGCTGCCGACGAAGACGGCGTCGAAGCGCTGGTCGAGGAGATCGCGCAGGCTGTCGATGCGCGTGCCGGGGCGAAAGTCGATGCCCATGTCGAGCACGTACCCCATCTCCTCGTCGATCACGCTCTCGGGCAGGCGGAACCTGGGTATCTGCGTGCGCATCATGCCGCCCGCCTTCGCGTCGCCGTCGAAGACGACGAGCTCGTAGCCGAGCGGGGCCAGGTCGCGCGCGACGGTGAGCGACGCCGGACCCGCACCGACCAGCGCCACCCGCTTGCCGTTCCTTTGCGCGGCGGGCTTGGGCAGGAACTCGGTGATGTCGTCCTTGTAGTCGGCCGCGACCCGCTTCAGCCGGCAGATCGCCACCGGCTCGGGCTTGCCCTTCTTGTCACCGCCCTCCTCGATGCGGCTGCGTCGGCACGCCGGCTCGCAGGGGCGATCGCAGGTGCGCCCGAGAATGCCGGGGAAGACGTTGGCGTGCCAGTTGACGAGATAGGCGTCGCCGTAGCGTCCGGCGGCGATGAGGCGAATGTATTCGGGAACGGGGGTGTGGGCCGGACAGGCCCACTGGCAGTCCACGACCTTGTGAAAATAGTCGGGCTGCGAGATGTCGGTCGGATTCAAGCGCACCTCCTCGGCAGGGCCAGCTTGCGCGGCAATTTTCCGCGCACATGAGCGGCGTTGGCGGCAACCTTCAATGGTACCCTGATTCGAAGGGGGTGAGCCGCCCGGCGCGGCGCGTAAGTGACTGATGTCAAATGCGCGAGCCGCGGCTGCCCAGGCGCGTCACGGGGGAACCCTGCGCGGCCGGCGACGACGGCGCGGGGGACGCCGCCGGGTAGAATGCGGCGCGGTCGCCTTGCCGCCGCTTGCGTCCCTGTCCCCCGCCATGAATGTCCCCGACCCCACGCCGGTTCGCCTCACGTCGTTCTCGCACGGCGGTGGTTGCGGCTGCAAGATCGCGCCCGCCGTGCTGCGCGACATCCTCGGCCGGACCGCAGGTGCCCTCGTCCCGCCGCAGTTGCTGGTCGGCATCGAAACCGCCGACGATGCCGCGGTGTATCGCCTCAACGACACGCAGGCGATCGTCGCCACCACCGACTTCTTCATGCCGATCGTCGACGATCCGTTCGACTTCGGCGCAATCGCCGCGACCAACGCGATCTCCGACGTCTACGCCATGGGGGCGACGCCGCTGTTCGCGCTCGCGCTCGTGGGCATGCCGGTGCAGGCGCTCCCGGTCGATGCGATCCGCGCGATCCTCGCGGGCGGCGAGAGCGTGTGCGCCAAGGCCGGCATACCGATCGCCGGCGGGCACACGATCGACTGCGTCGAGCCGATCTACGGGCTCGTCGCGATCGGTCTCGTCGATCCGCGGCACGTCAAGCGCAATGCCGGGGCGCGACCGGGCGACCGGCTCGTCCTGGGCAAGCCGCTGGGCGTGGGCATCTACAGCGCCGCGCTCAAGAAGGGGGAGCTCGACGCGGCGCAGTACGCCGCGATGCTCGCGAGCACCACCCAACTCAACACTCCGGGCATCGCGCTCGGCAAGCTCGAGGGCGTGCATGCCTTGACCGACGTGACCGGGTTCGGCCTGCTCGGCCACCTCCACGAGATCTGCCGCGGCTCGAACGTCGGCGCGAGCGTCGACTTTGCAAGCGTCCCGCTGCACCCCGGCACGCTCGAGCTGGCCGCACGCGGCGTGCGCACCGGGGCCTCGGAACGCAACTGGGCGGGGTACGGTGCCGACGTCGACCTCGCGAATAGCCTTGGTGACGCGCAGCGCGCGCTCCTCACCGATCCGCAGACCTCCGGGGGACTGTTGGTCGCCTGCGCCCCGGAGACGGTCGCCGACGTGCTCGCCCTCTTCCGCGCCGAGCACTTCGAGCGCGCCGCGGTCATCGGCACGATCGAAGCGACCGCGCCCCGCATTCGGGTCGCGTGACGATGACGCTCGGCGTGGCGGGCGCCACCGCTGCGGGTCATTTCGGCCTCTACGACGCGTCGGCCTTCCACGTCGCCACCGGGTCGACCTGCGGTGACGCCGCACCGATCCGGCAGGCGCGCTGGTATTTTCGACACGAGTGGATTGCGCTTCCGGACGCCGACGCACCCATGGCCGGCTACACCCGCGGCGTGGCGACCTTCGACGACGTGCGCCGGTGGGCCGCGACGCGGGATGCCGAGGCGTCGATCGATTTTCCGCCGCTCGTCTGGGTGAGCGCCCCGGTCCTCGTGCGCGATGCGCATCTCGCGGCCGACGGCGCGACGCTCACGGTCGCCGGTGCCGCGCTGCCGCTGCGACCGACGGCGAAGATTCCGCTCAATCGCTCGTACTACGACGCGGCGTCGATCGCCTGGCTCGCGCCGCTGCGCCTCACCGCGCGCGGGACGCAGGACGGCGCGAGCTTCGTGCTGCGCACCGCCTGGCCGCAGGACTTCACCGTCGGACCCGCCGCCGCGCCGCCCCGCGCGTTGCCCGCCGCACCCGCACCCACGCTCGCGCTGCGGGCGCTCCTGCGGGAGCTGCCACAGGGCGGGGCGCGCAGCCCCTATGCCGCGAATACGCTGTGGCAACGCGATACCGGCGCCACCGACTGGACGGGCAAGGCCGTGCTGGCCTTCATGGTCAACGGCGCGCAGGGCGACGACGACGAGGCGCACGCCGGCCACTTCGCCATCGTCACGGGTCGCGTCGACGCCGAAGGTCACATCGGCGACTGGCTCGTCAACAATTTCTACTCGCTCGACATCGAGAGCGAGAAAGGCATCCTCGCGGCACCCGTCACCCTCGACAATTACCTGGGCGATCTCAACGCGGGACAGAGCTGGTACCGGCCGACGTACATGGTCGTCGCGGTGCTATCCAGCGCGCGCGCGGCAGCGCTCGTGCAGTCGGCGTTGAACCGCGTGTACAACCAGTTCTACCGCCACCAGCTCGTCTACTACCACCCGTCGACGAACTGCACGAGCATCAGCGTCGACACGCTGCGCGCCCTCGGCTGGCCGATCCACGCGCGCGGGCCGACCGGTCGCCTCCTTGCGTGGGCGTCGTTCCCGTACCTCGCGCTCACCGAGCGCTCGATCGCGAAGGCGCAGCTGAGCTTCGATTACCTGTGCACCGACCAGACCCGGCTCTTTCCTGCCGCCGCGCTCGAGGAGGTGTACGGCGGACTCGTCGCCTTCACGCGCGGGGAACGCCCGCCCGACAACGACGAGCTCGCGCGCATGCTGTGCGACGACCTCGACGCACTCGCCTTCGTGCGCATCCCCCAGTTTCCGTCGAGCCGCGCGTTCGGCGCCGCACCGGTGGTGAGCATCGCCGAATACAGGGCGCGCGTCCCGCGTGACCCCGCGCGGCGACAGATCGTGCCGGTACCGTCGCGGCCATTCCCCGCGGACCTGCGCGACGACGATCTCCTCGCGCCCCCCGCGCACCCGTCCGACCGCGCGCTCGTGGTGTGGGGCACCGTCAGCGTGATCGGCATTCCCTTCCTCCTCTGGCGCGCGTGGCGACGGTGGCGACGCGGCCGCGTCGCGAGCTGACGGCAGGTGCCCGCGGCGCTCGCGCTTGCGCCGCCGGAGTCGGCTTTGGCGCTACGATGTCGGTTCCCGGCATTCAACGACGATTGCAACCATGAAAAAGCACAACCTCATCGACGGCGCATGGGTGGCCGGCGCGAGCGCCACCCCCAACGTCAATCCCTCGAACACCGCCGACATCATCGACGAGTACGCGCAAGCGGACCGCGAGCAGGCCAACGCGGCCATCGCCGCGGCGCGCGCCGCGCTGCCCAAGTGGGCGCAGGCGACGATCCAGCAGCGCGCCGACATCCTCGACCAGATCGGCACCGAGATCCTCGCGCGCAAGGACGAGCTCGGCACGCTCCTCTCGCGCGAGGAAGGCAAGACGAAGCCGGAGGGGATCGGCGAGGCTGCCCGTGCGGGGGCGATCTTCAAGTTCTTCGCCCAGGAGGCGCTGCGCGCGCGCGGTGAGCTCGTGCCGTCGGTGCGCCCGGGGATCGAGGTGGAGATGACGCGCGAGCCGGTCGGCGTCGTCGGGATGATCACGCCGTGGAACTTTCCGATCGCCATTCCAGCCTGGAAGATCGCGCCGGCGCTCGCCTTCGGCAACTGCGTGGTGATCAAGCCGGCGGACCTCGTTCCCGGCTGCGCGTGGGCGCTCGCCGAGATCATCTCGCGCACGGCGCTGCCGCCGGGGGTCTTCAACCTCGTCATGGGCCGGGGTTCGGTGGTCGGCGACGCGATCGTCACGTCGCCCGACGTCGATGCCTTGAGCTTCACCGGATCGGTGGCGACCGGACGCGCGGTCGCCCGAACCGCGGCCGAGACGATGAAGAAGGTCCAGCTCGAGATGGGTGGCAAGAACCCGCAGGTCGTGCTCGACGACGCCGACCTCGACGTGGCGGTAAACGTGGTCTTGCAAAGCGCCTTCTTCTCGACCGGACAACGCTGCACGGCGGCGAGCCGGGTGATCGTCACCGAGGGCATCCACGATCGCTTCGTCGCCGCGCTCACCGCACGCATGGGCAAGCTCACGGTCGACGACGCCTTGAAGGCCGGCACCGACATCGGCCCCGTGGTCGATCCGGCGCAGCTCAAGCAGGATCTCGACTACGTCGCCGTCGCGAGGAGCGAAGGCGGCAAGCTCGTGGCCGGTGGCGAGCGCCTGACGCGCGCAACCGACGGCTACTACTTCGCACCCACGCTCTTCACCGAGACGACGCCGACGATGCGCATCAACCGCGAGGAGGTTTTCGGTCCGGTCGCAAGCATCATCCGGGTCAAGGACTACGACGAGGCGCTCGCGGTGGCCAACGACACGGCCTTCGGCCTGTGCGCGGGAATCGCCACCCGCTCGCTCAAGCACGCGGCGCACTTCAAGCGTCACGCGCAGGTCGGCATGGTGATGATCAATCTGCCGACCGCCGGGGTCGACTACCACGTGCCGTTCGGCGGGCGCAAGGCGTCGAGCTACGGCCCGCGCGAGCAAGGCACGTATGCGGCCGAGTTCTACACGACGGTGAAGACGACGTACGTCAATCCGGTGTGAGGTGATGGGCAAGCCGCGCAAGACGCCGGAGACGCTGCGCAGTCACCGCTGGTACGGTGCGGCCGACCTGCGCGCATTCGGGCATCGCTCGCGCACGGCGCAGATGGGCTACGCGCGCGAGGACTACGCGGGCAAGCCGGTCATCGCGATCATCAATACCTGGAGCGACATCAATCCCTGTCACACGCACTTTCGCCAGCGCGCGGAAGAGGTCAAGCGCGGCGTCTGGCAGGCGGGAGGCTTTCCGGTCGAGATGCCGGCGATGTCGCTCTCCGAGCCATTCCAGAAGCCCACCACGATGCTGTACCGCAACCTCCTCGCGATGGAGACCGAGGAGCTCCTGCGAAGTTACCCCGCCGACGGCGCGGTGCTCATGGGCGGGTGCGACAAGACCACGCCCGCGCTCATCATGGGCGCGCTGTCGATGAACCTGCCGACGATCTTCGTCCCGGCCGGGCCGATGCTGCGCGGCGACTTCCGCGGTGAGACGTTGGGCAGCGGCAGCGACGTGTGGAAGTACTGGGCGGAGCTGCGCGCCGGACGCATCGACGAGCACGACTGGCACGAGATCGAGGCCGGCATCGCCCGCTCGCCGGGCCACTGCATGACGATGGGCACCGCGTCGACGATGACGAGCGCCGCCGAGGCGATGGGGCTCACGCTGCCCGGCGCGGCGTCGATCCCGGCCCCCGATGCGCGACACGCCCAGATGGCCTCGCTGTCCGGTCGGCGGATCGTCGACATGGTGTGGGAGGACCTCGCGATCCGCGACGTCGTCGATGCACGCGCGATCCACAACGCGGTGACCACGGTGCTCGCGCTGGGTGGCTCGACGAACGCGATCGTGCACCTCATCGCCATCGCCCGCCGCGCCGGGGTGGCGCTCGACCTCGATCGCTTCGACGCGCTCGCGCGACGCACGCCGGTGCTCGCCAACGTGCGCCCCTCCGGCGCGTTCCTCATGGAGGATTTCTACTATGCGGGCGGCCTGCGCGGCCTCCTTGGCCGTCTGCCCGACCTGCTCGAGGGTTCGGCGCAGACGGTCAACGGCCGCTCGCTCGCCGCCAACGTCGAGGGTGCGCCGGTCCATCGCGACGACGTCATCCGCACCCGCGCGAACCCGCTCGTTGCGCACAGTGGGCTCGCGGTGCTGCGGGGAAACCTCGCGCCGGATGGTGCCGTCATCAAGCCCCCGGCGATGGAGCCGCGCCTTGCGCACCACACGGGGCCGGCGGTCGTGTTTCGCAACTACGCCGACATGGCGGCGCGCATCGACGATCCGGCGCTTCCCGTCACCCGGGACAGCGTGCTCGTCCTGCAGGGCGCGGGTCCGCAAGGGGCACCGGGCTTGCCCGAGTGGGGACAGTTGCCGATTCCGCGCAAGCTGTTGCAGGAAGGCGTGCGCGACATGGTGCGCATCTCCGATGCGCGCATGAGCGGCACGAGCTACGGCGCGTGCGTGCTGCACGTGGCACCGGAATCGCACGTCGGCGGCCCGCTCGCGCTCGTTCGCGACGGCGACCGCATCACGCTCGACGTCGCGGCACGAAACCTCGCACTCGAGGTCGACGCGGCGGAGCTTGCCCGACGGCGCGCCGCATGGACGCCGCCGAAGCCGCACTACGCGCGTGGCTTCGGCGCGCTCTATCTCGCGCACGTCACGCAGGCCAACGACGGCTGCGACTTCGATTTCCTCGAGGAAGGCGCGGCGACCGCGACCCCCGACCCCGAGATCCACTGACGCCCGGGCGCCCGCGCGGGTGGCGCGGATCAGGTGGGCGCGATCTCGACCGTGCCGCCGCGCTTTGCCGCGCGAGCGATGGCGTCGACCACGCGCAGGTTCATGAGCCCGTCGCGGCCGGTGACGAGCGGCTGCGCGCGCCCCCGGATCACGTCGGCGAAGTGCGCGATCTGCAGCGCGAGCGGATCGGCACGCGTCATCGGCACGACGCTCGAGACGAAGGGCTTGAACCACGAGCGATCGGCGTCGCTTGCGTACGTGCGCAGCCGCATCGTCGGAATGGCGAGCGAGCCATGCGTGCCCATGACGACGTACGTGTCCTCGTCGTCGTAGGTCGCGTACGCCTTGTTCTCCTGCGAGGTCTGCTCCCAGCTGCGCGGCGAGGCCGCGGTGTCCGAGAGCATGAACGTGCCGAGTGCACCGCCGGCAAAGCGCAGCGTGATGGCGACGGTGTCCTCGACCTCGAAGCCGCGCGTGGCATTGGACGCCTGCGCTTGCACCGCGACGATCTCGCCCATGAGCGAGCGCAGGGCATCGACCTCGTGGATCAGGTTGATGAGGATCGGGCCGCCACCGGGCCGTCGCCGCCAGTCGTTGGGCGGGTCGAAGTAGCCGTCGACGGCGGGCTTGCAGAACACTGCACTGCCCATCACGGCGACGAGCTTGCCGAGCCTGCCCGAGCGCACGACGTCGATCGCGGTATCCATGATCGGGCTGTGCCGGCGCATGTGACCCACGAGGATCGGCACGCCCGCCTTCTCCGCCGTGGCCACGAGCGCGTCACCTGCCTCGACGGTGTGTGCGAGCGGTTTTTCGACCAGCACGGGAATGCCGGCGACCACGCACTGCAGCGCCTGTTCGACGTGCAGCGCATTCGGCGTCGCGACGATCACGCCGTCGGGCTTCGTGGCGAGGCACTCACCGAGCGTGGGATAGAGCGGCACGCGGAATCGCGCCGCGACGTCCGCCGCTTTCGGCCCCGGATCGACGATGCCGCCGATCACGCACTCGGCGCTGGCCACGATCTCCTCCAGGTGGCGCAGGCCGATGAGGCCGGCGCCCGCCACTGCGATGCGAAGCTTTGCCATGGTCTGTTCGATCCTCGAGCGCCGCCGACCGGGCGCGACGCCAAGCGTCGACGGTGGAAAAGCCCAATGTACCATCGCCCGCGGCAGGGCCTTCCCGTGGCGGCACGCCCGGTGGCAACCCTTGTCACGCAACGATCGACCGCGTGCCCGCCCGTTGCCCCGAAGCGCTTCGGACGTGCTACGCTCTTTCCCATGGCGTGATGAGGGGTTTGGACCGGCCGGCCGGATCGGGTGCGCGGGTTGCGTCACGCGATCGCGACCCCACCCTGCACCTCATGAGCCGGCGGTGGCCGAGTCCACGCGCATCCCTCGCCGGATGCACGCATCGACCGTCGGCACCCCATCGAGAAAGGATTCACCGTGAATTTCGACAAGGAACTCGACGCGCGCAATCTTTCCTGCCCGCTGCCGATACTGAAGACCAAGAAGGCGCTCAATGACCTCACGTCGGGGCAGGTGCTGAAGATCGTTGCCACCGATCCGGGTTCGGTCAAGGACATGCAGGCCTTCGCCAACCAGACCGGTCACGCCTTGCTGTCGCACTCCGAAGAGAACAAGACCTACGTCTTCCTCATGCGCAAGAAATAACGCGGCACCACGCGGCGCCGCCGGAGCCCGCCATGGAAAAGCAGCTGGAACGCAGTGCTGCGGTGAATCCCGATCTCGATCGCGCGATCGCCGCCCGGATCGACGCCCTGCTCGACGAGCGGCTCGAAGCCAAGCTTGCCGAGATCCGTGCCGCGAAGACGCCGGCGATGACGATCATCGCGACCAAGGGGACGCTCGATTGGGCCTATCCGCCGTTCATCCTCGCCTCGACCGGCGCCGCGCTCGGTTGGGACGTGTCGATCTTCTTCACGTTCTACGGTCTCGAACTCCTGAAGAAGGACTTGCGCACGCTCAAGGTGAGCCCACTCGGCAATCCGGCGATGCCGATGAAGATGCCGATGGGTCCCGAGTGGTTCCGCGCGATCCGCTGGAACGTCCCCAATGCCATCCAGTCGCTCATCCCGGCCTACGAGGCCTTCGCGACGAAGATGATGCAAAAGACGATTCGCAACAAGGGCGTGGCCCCGATCTCCGAACTGCGGGCGCTGTGCCTCGAAGCCGGCGTCAACCTGGTCGGCTGCCAGATGACCGTCGATCTTTTCGGTTACCAGCCGAGCGATTTCATTGACGAAGTGAAGGAGTACGTCGGAGCGGCTACGTTCCTGCCGATGGCGCGGGACGCAGACGTGAGCCTGTTCATTTGACGATCACGCCTCGCACGCGTGTCAGGGGGAGCAAGATGAACGTTCGACTCGTTGCTGCGGCTCTCGCCGCTGCCGCTCCGTTCGCCGCGCAGGCAACGGACGGCTACTTCGCCAACGGTTACGGGATGAAGTCGAACGGCATGGCAGGCGCTGCCGTCGCCGTGGCACAGGAGCCGTTCGCCGGCGCGGTCAATCCCGCCACGGCGGCGTTCCTCGACAACCAATGGCAGGTCGGGCTCGCCTGGTTCTCGCCGCGGCGCGATGCCGCGCGATCGGGCTCGGGGCCGGCCAACATCGACGCCTCCGTCGATAGCGGCAGCACGAATTTCTTCATCCCGGAGTTCGGCGTCAACTGGAAGTATCGCCCCGACCTCGCATTCGGGCTCACCGTCTACGGCAACGGCGGGATGAACACCGACTATCCCGGCGGACAGATTCCGCCGCAGAGCGCCTGCTCGCCATTTCGCGGCGGGCAGGGTGCTCCCTACAACCTGCTGTGCGGCAGCGGCAGCCTCGGCGTCGATCTCACGCAGGTCATGCTCGCACCGTATGCGGCGTGGCAGTTCGCGAAGGGACACTCGCTCGGTATCGCGCCGATCGTCGCGTACCAGCGCTTCAAGATGGAGGGCTTGCAGGCATTCGACAATCCGGCGTTCTCGACGGCGCCGGGTGCGGTCACCAATAACGGCTACGACGACGGCTGGGGCGTCGGCGTGCGCCTGGGCTACATGGGGCAGTTCACCGAGCAGTTCGCCATCGGTGCGACGTGGTCGTCGAAGATTGGCATGGACAACTTCGACAAGTACCGCGGACTGTTCGCGCAACAGGGTGGCTTCGACATCCCGTCCAACTTCGCGATCGGCGTCGCGCTGCGCCCCGTGAAGCCGCTCCTCATCGCGGTCGACTACGAGCGGATCTTCTACGACGATGCGCCGTCGGTGAACAATCCGAGCCAGTGGATCGGCCTGTGCGCTCCGCCGCAGATGGGCGGCGCCGGTCAGCGGCAGTACTGCCTGGGCGGTGACAGCGGTGCGGGCTTCGGCTGGCGCAACGTCGACGTGTGGAAGATCGGCGTGCAGTACGACATCAACGAGCGCTGGACGATTCGCGGCGGCTACAACTACGTCGACAACCCGATCCAGGCACAGGACGTGACGTTCAACATCCTCGCCCCCGGCGTCGTGCAGCACCAGTGGACCGCGGGCGCGACCTGGCGCATCGACCGGAACAACGAGATCACCGGCGCGTTCATGTACGCGCAGAACAACTCGGTCACCGGGACGAGTCTTTTCGCTGGCTTCGGACTCCCGCCGACGACGACCGAGACGATCGCGATGAAGGAGTACCTCCTGGGCATCGCCTACACGCGGCGGTTCTAGTCGCGTGCCGCGATCCCGCCACGCTCGCGACGGGATCGCCGCCAGGGTCGGCCCGGCGGGGTCCCGGACCGCGGGTGTCGCGCGTCAGCGCTGCTTGAACTGCGGCTTCACCTTGTCGAGGAACGCCTGCATCCCGATCTTCTGGTCCTCGGTCGCGAACAGCGAGTGGAACATCCTTCGCTCGAAGTGGATGCCGTCGGCAAGCGTGCCCTCGTAGGCGCGATTCACCGCTTCCTTGGCCATCATGACCACCGGCAGCGAGTATTCGCAGATCGTGGCGGCGGCCGCGAGCGCCTCGTCGACGAGCGTCTCGGCGCTGACCACGCGTGAGACGAGTCCGGCGCGCTCGGCCTCGTCGGCGCTCATCATGCGGCCGGTGAGCACGAGGTCCATCGCCTTCGCCTTGCCGACCGCACGCGGCAGGCGCTGCGTGCCGCCCGCACCGGGAATGATGCCGAGCTTGATCTCGGGTTGGCCAAAGCGGGCGTCGGTGGCGGCGATGATGAAGTCGCACATCATCGCCAGCTCGCAGCCGCCACCCAGCGCGTAACCCGCCACCGCCGCGATCACGGGCTTGCGGATGGCGCGAATCGCCTCCCAGTTGCGCGTGATGTACTCGTTCTTGTAGACGTCCATGTACGACCACTTCGCCATCGCACCGATGTCGGCTCCGGCGGCGAATGCCTTGGCGCTGCCGGTGACGACCATCGCGCCAATGGCGTCGTCGGCGTCGAAGGCCTTGAGCGCCGCGCCGAGTTCGTCCATCAGCGCGTCGTTGAGCGCGTTGAGCTGCTTCGGACGATGCAGCGTGACCAGGCCGACGCGGCCGCGGGTTTCGACGAGGATGTTTTCGTAGCTCACGGGAGTGCCCTTCCTTCAATAGGTGATCTTGGCCACGGCGCGCAATTCGTCGACCGTGACACCGGGATAGCCGAAGAACTCGAGGTACGCGGGAAGCTGCTCGAAGAGCATGTCGGTGCCGATCTGGTACCGGCAGCCGCGGTCGCGTGCCGCGGCGAGGAGCGGCGTGAACTCCTGCTTCATGACGACCTCGCCCACGAACGTCGACGGCGCGATTCGCGACACGTCGAACGGCACCGGATCGCCCGCCTTCATCCCGAGCGGCGTCGCATTGACCACGAGGTCGTATCCCGCGGGATCGGCACTGCCCACCCGGGTCTCCACCTTCGGATAGTGCTCCGTGATGCGGGAGGCGAGCGCGTGCGCCGGCGCGTTGCTCGTATCGGCAAGCACGAGCGTTCCCGCGCCCTTGGCGGCGAGCGAGGCGGCAATCGCCGATCCGACGCCGCCGCAGCCCAGCACGAGGCAGCGCGATCCGGCGATGCGAAAGCCCTTCCGCTCGATGCCGCGGGTGAAGCCCTCGCCGTCGAACATGTCGCCGATGATGCGCCCGTCACGCACGAGGACTGCGTTGCAGGATCCGCCGATCTTCACCGCGGTCGAGGCCTCGTCGAGCAAGGCGACGGTGGTCACCTTGTGCGGCATGGTGATGAGCGCGCCGTGGAGGTTCGACAGGCGCACGAGGCGCTCGAAGAAAGGAACGTAGTCCTCGGCCTTGACGCCCAGCGGGACGACGACGAGGTCGATCCCCTTGCTGTCGAACCACGGGTTGTAGATGAGCGGCGCCTTGAACGACTCGGTCGGGTAGCCGAGGTGCGCGATGATCTTCGATTTTCCGCTTAGCATGCGGGTCGATCCATGGCGTGGCGCGATCGCTTCGCGCGGGCCGACATTGTAGTCCGTCCGGCGCCGTCAAGCCCCGTGGCATGCCGCGTACCGGCCGCGCGGGCCGCCTTGCGTGGCCCACCCCACCCTGCTACCTTCGATCCATCCAGGCCCGCTGCCACGTCCCTTGCTCGCCCCCTCGCACAAGCCGAGCGCCATCGTCGCGCACCTGGACCAGTTCGTCATCGGCCAGGCCGACGCGAAGAAGATCCTCGCGGTCGCCGTCTACGCGCACTACCGCAAGATCGGCCGCACCGGCCCCGACGTCGCCGGGCGCAACAAGAGCAACATCCTGCTCATCGGCGGGTCGGGCACCGGCAAGACGCTCACCTGCGAGACGCTCTCGCACGTGGTCGACGTGCCCTTCGTCACCGCCGAGGCGACCTCGCTTGCCAACACGCGCTTCGTCAACGAGGAGATCGAGGCGATGCTGCAGCGGCTCGTCGAGAAGGCCCACGGCGACGTCGCCCGCGCCTCGCGCGGGATCGTCTTCATCGACGAGATCGACAAGCTCAAGTCACCGGTCGGCCACGGGCAAGGCAGTTCGGGCGAGTCGGTGCAGCATTCGCTGCTCAAGATCATGGAAGGCGCGCAGGTCAAGCTCGCCAGCGGCGACTACGTCGACACCACCGACATCCTCTTCATCTGCGGTGGCGCCTTCGTCGGGCTCGACGACATCATCGCCTCGCAAACGCACGGCTACGGCTTCATCGCGACCACGAAGGGCGACAACCAGCGCATCCTCGACCGGCTCAATTCACGGGTGAAGCCGACCGACCTCTTCACCTACGGGCTCATCCCGGAGTTCACCGGTCGGCTGCCGATCGTCGCGCGCTTCCACGATCTCGATCGGGCGATGATGGTGCGAATCATGACCGAACCACGCAACGCCCTGTACCGGCAGTTCCAGGAGATCTTCCGTGACGAGGGCGTCGATCTCGTCGTCGAGCCCAAGGTGTTCGAGCAGATCGCCGAGCTTGCGATCGAGTACAAGACCGGCGCGCGCAGCCTGCGCGGCATCTTCGAGGAACTCCTCACGCCGGTGCTCTACGAGGTGACCGATCGCAGCGACGTTCGTCGCGTCGTCGTCGCTTCGCTGTTCAACGACCCCGCGTACCTGGCCTAGCGCCGCGCGCCGGGGCGTGGCGCGCACCGCCGCACGATACGCGACGAGCGCGGCCAACCCCAGGGCGAGCAGCGCGTACGCAGCGACGCTGCGTTCCGGATCGACGACGAGCAGGAGCGCAAGCGCAAACGGCGCGACCGCCTTGGTCACGAACTGCGGCAGCGCGAGACGCCCGAGCAACGTGCCGTAGCCGCGGTCGCCGAACACCTCCGCGGGGACGGTGCCGCGCACGATGGTGAGCACGCCGTTGGCCCAGCCGTAGGTGACCGCGAAGGCGAGCGCCACGATCCACGCCCCGCGCACCTGGGTGAAGATGGCGAGCGCCACCGCCATGAGCGCGAAGGCGAAGGTGCCGACGGTGATCGCGCGGACCTGGCGGGCAAAGGCGAACTCGAGGATGCGGCCGGCCACCTGCATTGGCCCGATGAGCGAGCCCACGAGCACCGCGTCGCGGGCCGTGAGCCCCGTCGCGGTCAGCAGTCCGACGAGATGCGAGGTCACCGCTGACGCGATGAAGGCGACGAGCGAGAGCGCAGCGGCGAGCCAGACGAACACCGTGACGCCCGGCGCGTCTTCCTCCGCGGGCGTCGGGTCGGCGTCGGGCACCGCCTCGTGGCGGCGACTCGGCACGCTCATCACGTGGATGGGCAGGCACAAGGCGAGATGGAGCACGGCGTACGTCGCGTACGCCGCGCGCCAGCCGACGGTTTCGAGGAGGTACTGCGACAGCGGCCAGAACACCGTGCTCGCAAAGCCGCCGAAGAGCGTGAGCGCCGTCACGGCGCGCCGGTAATCCGCGCCCGCGATCTGGTGCAACGTCGCGAAGGCAGGGTCGTAGAGCGTCGCCCCCATGGCAACGCCGGCGAGCACCCAGCCCGCGAGGACGCCGATGGGCCCTTGCGCCGACGCGAGCAGCGCACACGCCGCGGCGGCCAGCAGCGATCCCAGCGCGAGCGCGCGGCGTCCGCCGTGCGCATCGATGTCACGACCGACGGCCGGCGACACGAGCCCCGAGGCAAACAGGCCCGCGGTGAAGCTGCCGTACAGCCACAGGTCCGACACCGCCGTGTCGGTGCGTTGCGCCTGACCCAGTACCGCGATCGTGTAGAAGAGCGTGCCCCAGGAGACGATCTGCGCGACGCCCAAGGCACAGACGCGGCGCCACAGCAACGTCACGGGAGCGTCGGATGGCGATGGCATCGGTGTGGGCGAGGCAGGCGGCGGCGTGGAAGGCGGCATCGGGGCAGGTGCCACGACGCGACGAACGTGAAAGTCGATTTCACATTCATCGGATCCGCCTTGCGACGATGCTACAATGGATTGCCCCTCCCGTAGCGGCTCTCCAGGCACCGGCGCCCCGCCGGCCGGATGCCCACCGCAACGCCTTCACGATGGCCGCCCGCCCCCGCCGCGATGCCCTGGCCGCGCGCAAGCGCGGCGGTGCCGCCGGCCGCGCGCGCGCGCCGACGCGCCCGGGCGCGGAAAAGGGCGTCGGGCACACGCAGGCGCTGTCGCGCGGCCTCGCCGTCCTCGAGGCGTTGGCCGCCACCGAGGCGGGCGCGACGCTGACCGCGATCGCCGGTGTCCTCGGCCTTCCCGCGCCGACGGTGCACCGCCTGCTCGCCACGCTCGAGGCCGCGGGCTTCGTGCGCGCCGGCCCCAAGGGCGAGTGGCAAGTCGGCGTGCACGCGTTTCGCACCGGCACGGCCTTTCTTGCGCATCGCAACCTCGCCGTGCAGGCGTATCCGCACCTGCGCGAACTCATGGACCGTGCCGGCGAGACCGCCAACCTCGCGGTCATGGAAGGCGGCGAGGCCGTGTTCGTCGAACAGGTCCAGTGCCACGAGATGATGCGCATGAGCGTCAAACTCGGCGCGCGGGCACCCTTGCATGCGTCGGGCGTGGGCAAGGCGATGCTGAGCCTGCTCGATGCGCGCGCGCTCGCCGCGGCGCTCGGCCGCCGCGAACTCGCCCGCTTCACGGCACGCACGCTCACGACCACCGCCGCGCTCGCCGCCGACCTCCGCGTCGCCGACGAGCGCGGCTACGCGATCGACGACGAGGAGCACGCGCCTGGGTTGCGCTGCGTTGCCGCGGCGGTGCGCGACGAGCACGGCCAACCGTGGGCGGCGGTGTCGCTCGCCGGCCCGGTCACGCGCATGACCCCGGAGCGCATTCCGATCCTTGGTGAACTGGTGCGCGCCACCGCCCGCGACCTCACGCAGGCGCTCGGCGGACGCGAGGGACCTCGGGCGGCATCCTGAGCGCCCCGCCGGCCGTCACGGGCCGACGCTTCCCGTCACGGATGCACCGTCATGTAGCCCATCCATGGCCAGTAGGTCAGCCCGAAGACGACGAGCAGCGCGAAGGCGACGAGCGTGATCACGAGGCCGGTGCGCACGAAATCGCGGGCATCGAAGGTGTCGGTACCGTACGCGATCATGTTCTGCGGCGCGTTGACCGGCAGGATGAAGCCGAAGCTCACGACGAACTGCAGGAGCATCGTCATTCCCACGGCATTGATGCCCGGCGTTTGCACCGTGCCGAGCACGCTGATGACGATCGGAATCATGGTCGAGGCGAGCGCCGTGGCACTGGCGAAGCCCAGGTGGATGACGATCAGGAACACCGACAGCAGCATGAGGATCGCGAAGGCGCTCGCCTGCTGCAAACCCAGGTGCGTGACGATGAGTTGCGCGAGCCAGGCCGCGGCGTTGGTGCGCAACAGCGCGGTGCCGACGCTGATGCCCACCGCGAAGAGCACGACCGTTCCCCACGGGAAACCCTTTTGCGACGCCTTCCAGTCCATCACGCCGATCCGCGGCAGCAGCATGAACGCGATGGCGGCGATCGTCGTCGACGAGGTATCGAAGTCGTGCAGCACCTTCTCGGTCGACCAGAAGCCGAGGAGCGCGAGCATCACGATCAGGAGCTTCCACTCGCGCAGCGTCATCGGCCCCAATGCGTCGAGCTGCGCGCGGATCGCCGCCCGACCGCCGGCGATCTCGTCCATCTCCGGCCTCATCATCCGCGTCATGATGAAATAGAGCGCGATGGTCAGGACCACCGAGAACGGTGCGCCGGCGACGAACCATTCGGTCCACGTGATCGTCGTGCCGAACTGTTTTTCGACGAAGCCGATCGCGACCATGTTCTGCGCCGCCGCGGTCTTGATGCCGATGTTCCAGACGCTCGCGGTCTGCGCCGCGGTGATGACGAGGAGTCCCGCGAAACGGCTGCGCTTGTCGACCTTGAAGGCGAGGATGAAGCCCATCATGATCGGCATGAGGCAGGCCACCCGCGCCGTCGTGCTCGGGACCACGAACGAGAGCAGGATCCCCACCACCATCGCACCGATGACGATCTGGCCCGCCCGTGCCTCGACGCGCGACAGGACGACGAGCGCGATGCGCCGGTCGAGCCCGGTCGCGGTCATCGCGGCGGCGATGAAGCAGGCGGCAGCGACGAGCGCGACGGCGCTGCTCGCGAAGCCCGACAGCGCGAGGTTGAGCGCCGCCGCCGAACCCATCGCCGGGCCGCCCGGTTTCGCCGCCTCGGGGGCAAAGGCGAGGCCGAAGATCATGAGCGCGCCGATGACGATGGCACTCACCGCGTAGTCGAGCGCTTCGGTCATCCAGACGATGACCGCGAAGGCGAGGATGCCCAGCATCACGTGGCCGGCGCGCGGCAGCCCGGCCGCCGGCGGCAGCGCGAGGATCGCGAGCAAGGCGATCACGGCGACGACGAGCCCCGCGCGTTGCACCCAGGACGCTGCGGGACCGGTGGGGGGAACGGGTGTGGCGACGGCATTCATCGAAGTCGCCTGCGCGCACTCAGCCTTTCGGCTTTCCCGGGACGAGGGCGCGCTGCTGCAGCTGGCCGACGATGAGATCGGCGTAGTTGGGCGCTTCCTTCATCACCGTTCCGGGGTCGACCGTCTGCGTGGTCGCCGCCCACACGAGCTGTCGCGTCGCCACCGCGTACACGTTGGTCTCCACCGAGGCCACCTGGTACTGGGTGATGCTCGGTGCGGGATAGAAGCCGCCCGCCCACAGCGCACCGCCGTAGAACCCGGGCCCGTAGAAGCCACCCCAGGGGCCCATCGGCCCGGGCATCATCACCGTCGAGACCTGCGTGCGCGTATCGACGCGCAACAGGCGCACGAGGATGACGCCGTCGGCGCCGGTCGCTTGCACCGCGGCAGCGAAAGGCCCCTCGGCATGGCGCGCGTCCGCGGGCACCGTGGTGTAGCCCGGCACCGCCGCGACGCCGACCGCCCGCAGCTTCTGCACGAAGGCGTCCTCGACGACGCGACTGTCCGACGTGGTCCCGTCGCTGGCGATCACCACGATCTTGCGAAACGGTCCGCCCTGATAGGTCGAGTCGTACCACGCGGACTGGATCGACGTCGTCTGGCAGGCGGCAAGCAACAACGAGGCGGCAATCGCGACAACGCCACGGCAGAGGTCCATGCGCTTCCTTCGGGGCAACGCGGGTCGTCTCACGATGGCTTGGGTGCGGCGGCGATCATCCGATCCCTGGCCATCGCGCCGACCATCTTGAGTGTGAAATCGGGAAGGTTCCGGGCGAGGTTCGCGGCATCGAAGCTCTCGGTCGCGGCGACCCACACCTGGCGCCCCATCGAGGGCAGATACAGCTCGCTCACGATGTGCGCGATCTTGTAGTCGCCCGGCTGGTAGACGTTCTGCCGCTTGAGGAAGTCGTACGACGCCATCGTGTCCGGTGACAGCGAGGTGACGGTCTGACCGACGGTGTACGGCTCGTACGAACCGACCGCCTTCACGTCGACGAGGAGCACGCCGTCGGCTTTCGCGGCGGTGATCGCTTCGGCGAGCGTCGGGCCGGGCTTCTCGGCATCCTGGCTCATCACGGCATGCGAGGCGATGCCGGTGACCCCGGCGCTCGCCAGACGCGCGACGATCGCATCCTCCACCGCGTCACGCCCCCCCGGCTCGACCTTCATGAGGCTCACCACGAAGATGCGCTGCATCGGCGCCGCATGGAAACGCGGATCCTTCCACGTCGCCTTGACACTCGTCGCATGCGACATGCCCATCGGGCTTGCGGTGGGCCCGGCGCAGCCGGCGGCGAGCAACGCCACGCCGCCGGCGACGAGCACCGCGAAGACGGCACGCGAGCAAAGCACGATCGACGTCATGATCGGCGGCGATTCTACCCGACGTCGACCGCGTCAGTCGGCGCCGAAGCGTCCGCCCCAACCGAGGCCGGGCGCCATGCCAAAGGCGATTCCGGTACCCGGGCCGACCGCACCTCCCACCCCCACGCCGACGCTGATCGCACCATTGCCAACCGAGGTGGATTCACCCCACCACCCGCCGTCCATGGCGATGTTGAAGGCGTTGTCCATGACCTGGTTGTCGTAGTTGGCGCGCTCGGCGCTGATCCCGCCGTCGCCCCCGAGCGTGCGGCTGTATCCGCCGTCGCCACGGTCGCGCGCGCTCCAGCCATCGCCGCCGCGCCCCAGGAATCGCGTCGCGTTGCTCATCGCATAGGAGCCGGCAACCATGCCCGGATCGACGCTCGCGCGCGCCTGCGCCTCGGCAGCGACCGCCGCGGGTGCTGCGGCCTGCGCGCTCCACGTGCCGCCATCGTGACGCTGCCACGCGCCGCCGTGCTGGCGATAGACCGCACCGTCGTCACCGGCGTACGTCTCGTTGACCGCCGTTGCCGGCGTCCAGCCGCCGTCCTTGGCAAGACTCGCGTAGTACGCGTTGGCCGAGATGTACGCCGGCGCGCTCGCGCCCGCCGGCTTGCCGCGCGGCGCGGCGTCGGCATCGGTGATCATGTCCATGTCGTAGCCACGCGTCGGTCCGACGCGGCGAAGCGGGACCTGCGGCCCTGCGCTGGCGGCGCTGCCGGTCACGCCAGCAGGGATGGCCGGAGGCACCGCCCGGCGCGCCGCGCGCGCCTTGTCGCGATCGAACCAGGCGCGATAGACGTTGGCGCTCGTCGTCGCGCAGCACGGATTGCTGCCCCAGTACGCGGGATGGAAACGCGCGCCGCGGTCGGCTCGCACCGCGTCGGCGGGGGTGGTGAGGCCGGTCGCGAAACCGTAGCTGTAGCCGACGCGCGCATTGAACACGGGTGTCGCCGCGAGGCCATACGTCGCCGGCGCGGGATACCAGCGCTCGCCCAACCACGGGCGATACGTGTAGCCCGTGCCGTAGGCCACCGTGCCGCCGGTGCCCACGACCGTGCCGAGGTAGCCCGGCGTATAGCCCATGAACACCGCGTCGGGCGTCACGCCGTAGATGCGCACGTAGGTTGCGAAGTGAAGCGGTGACGTGGGCGGGATGGTGTAGATCTCGGGCGCGACGCTCGTGGCGACCGACCATGGCCCGTTCGCCTGCGTCGCAGTGAACCAGATTCCGGCCTTCAATGCGTAGTACACGCCGCCCGCGGTGCGCACGATCGGCACCGGCGCGTTCACGGCGCGCATGAGCGTGGTGCCGGGTTCGGCGGCGAACTGCGGCGCGCCGTCGTACACCGCGGTGAACGCCGGTCCGCCGCGACGCGGCACCGTGGCCGTCTGCGGCAATGCATTCTCGGCCAGCGCGTCGCGCGCCTGCGGCGTGCCGGCCACCGCCGCGAGCACGGCACCGGCCAGCGACGTCGCCGGAATGCGCGCGAAGTCGGCGGGCAGCGCGTCGCTCGCCACGAACGCCCAGGGCCCGGCAAGCGACGGCGCGCGGAACCAGCGACCGGCGAGCAACACGTACGTCATTGCGGTCGCGGTGTCGCGCAGCACGTCGCTCGTCGTGTTGCTCGCCCAGGTGAGCGTGGTGCCGACGAGCGGAACGAAATCCGGAGCGCCGCGAAAGACGATGAGTTCGGCGGGCGTCTCGGTGACGTGAACGGCGGGGATCGTCTGATCCGACGACGACGGCGCACGCGCGCCCTTGCGGCGCGAAAGCGGATCGACCGCACCGCTCGCCACCACCTTGCGCGCGACGGCCTCGATGCCGGCCGGAGGCAGGAAGGGTTGCGACCACGGACCGGCGAGCGTGTCGGCCATGAGCCATCCGTCGTGCACGCGCAAGAACACCTCCGGGGCCGAAGTGCTCTTCAGGATCAGCGCGCGGGTATTGATCACGCGCGACCACCCGGGGCTGCCTGCCACGGCACGCCACACCGGCGTGCCATCGATCGGCACGAGGATCGCCGGCGCGGTGGCAACGATGATGCGCGGCGGCGTGTTGTCGACCGCCACCGGGATCGCGGCACGCCGGCGTCCCGCCAGCGAGGCTTGCAGGCGGTCGAGCGAGACGAAGCGCAGCGTCGAGCGCGCCACGGTGTTGAGCCCCGCCACGAGCGACGCGCCCCGATCCGGAAGCGCCGGCACATCGATCCGGGTCACGGTGAGATCCTGCAGCGCCGCCTTGCGCAAGCCCTTGTCGACGTGCGCGCTCGCCGTGGCCTCGAGCGTGCCGAACGTCTCGTCGCGGGCGCCGCTCGCACGCACCGCGATCGCGCTGCGCAGCGTCACGCGATCGCCGTCCCACGCGACGACCTGTGGCGAATAGACGAGGAGCGCCGCCTGCGCCAACTCGACGTGGCGGGGCCACCCCGCAGGGGCCACCGCGGCTCCCAACGCCGGCGGGGCGGCAACGACGAGCATGAGGGTGACGCACCGGATCGCGAGCATGACGCACAGCGGTGGCAATGACTTCATGGAAACGGCCTTCGATGGGAAATGGGAGGTCACGCACCGGATCGCCGCCATGGGCCACATGCCGATGTGCCATCGTGCGAGCGGGAAGCGCGCGTGATTCTACGTGATGGCGCGGTGGCACAATGCTCGGGATCGTCCCGGACACCACACCACGCGCCACCGGCCATGCCCCTGCCTGCCGCACGCGACCGCACCGAGTTGCACCTGCGCCGCATCGAGATTCGCGGCTATCGGCGTGACGACGGGCTCTACGAGATCGACGGCCGCGTCACCGATACCAAGACGCACGATCTCCTCACTGCCGAAGGCCGGCGCATTCCCGCGCAGGCGCCGGTCCACGACATGTGGCTGCGCCTGGTGGTCGACGACACGCTGCTCGTGCGTGACGTCGTCGCGGTGAGCGATGCGACGCCGTTCACCCTGTGCCGGGAAGCGGTGGCGCCGATGCGCGGCATCATCGGCGAGCGCATCCGGCACGGCTGGACGGCGATGGTCAAGGCAAGATTGGGGGGTGCGGCCGGATGCACGCACCTCATGGAGCTCCTCCTGCCGATGGCCACGGCGGCGTACCAGACGCTTGCCGAGTTGCGCGCGGTGCGCCCGGAGCCGGTCGATGCGGCCGGGCGACCGCGCCGGATCGATTCCTGCTACGCCTACGCCGCGCATCGCGACGTCGTGCGTCGCCGGTGGCCGGCGCACTTCCGCGACGAGACGCAGCGGTAGGGCGCAAGTGCAAGAACATCCGGCCCTGCGGACACGACCGGGGCCGTCACCCTGCAACGGTGTGCGACGGGCGACCGGATCCCGGCGCAGGGCGCGGTGCCCGGGGCCAGCGCCCCTTCGCTGCGCTATCCCTTTTGTGGTCGCGGGTTTTGGATTACTGTGAACGTTCCGGCTCGAAGCGAGACCCGGAGTCCATCACACGATCACAGCGAGGAGGCACCATGAACGCGCGATATCGGAGTGCGCTTGGCGCGGCGGCGCTCGCCCTGTTGTTGCCCATGGGCAGCAGCATGCTGGAGGCGGCGCCCATCACCGCACCGGATGGGGATAAGGCGATGTCGGCAACGCCGATCGATCGGGCCATCGACCTCGCGGTGGCTCAACTCGTGACCTTGCAGAAGCTCGCGCCGGCGGCAGCGCTGGTGGCGCGCGAGCAGATGCAGATCCAGTTCAACAGCCTGTCGAAAGCGGCACAACAACGGATCCTGACGCAGATTCAAGCGCTCAACGGCGATGAGGTCGCCGGCGAAGTCGCCGCTGCGCTGCACGCCGCCGTTGCCGACGAAGCGCGGCAGGCGCTCGCGGCCGCACAGGCCGCCGCGCCGCCTGCGACCATGTCGCAGGCAAAGCCCACGGCGAGACTCGGAGGCGACGGCGACCTCGTGTTCGTGGCGACCGCGGGACCGTGCCGCGTCTGGGATTCCCGCTTCGGGATGGGGCCGCTTGCCGCATTTTCGGCAACCCAGGTCTGGGGCTACTCCATCTCTGCGGGGTACTCGTGGTCGACTGGCGGTAGCCAGGGTGGTACCGGCACCGCAGGGTCGGGTAACTGCACGGGGACGGTCTTCCCGGCGACACCACCCGTGTCCGTCGTGGCAACCGTGGTGGTCGTCAACACGAGCTCGACCGGAGCGCTGCGCGCGTGGAACGGCGGCACGGCACTGACCGTCGGCGGGATCCTGGGCTGGAATGCCGGCGACGTGCTCTCGAACACCACGGTGATCCCGATGGACCGCAGCATCACCGCGTATCCCGGGAGCGGCTACAAGCGGGACTTCGGCCTCTACAACAATTCGGCGACAGCCATCGATACCATCGTCGACGTGGTCGGCTACTTCATCGAGAACAGGGCGACGCCGCTCGACTGCGTCAACGTCACGAACACGAGCGCCTCGACGACGGCCCTTGACGTGAGCATGACCGCGGGTGCATGCCCTGCGGGGTACACGCCGACCGGCATCAATTGCGCAAGCAGCGCAGATGGTACGGACAACGTCAGTGTCATCAAGTCGTACATCAACCCGCTTGGCGGCGGCGCGCCGTCGACCGGGTTCTGCCGTTTCCGCAATGCAGGTGGCGCTTCGCACACGTACTGGGGTTATCTCACCTGCTGCCGCGTTCCTGGCCGCTGATCCGCTCCCGTCCCTGACCTGCTCGCCCGGCGTCACGCCGGGCGAGTTTATTGCCGGAACCTTGCTCATCCGGCAAGACGCCCGCCCGCGGCGACGCGCCGGGTGATGAGTGGTGACGAACGGTAGCGCGGATCACCGTAGTGCGCCTCGAGGTGGCGCAGGACCGCGGCGACGTGCGACAGTCCCAGCGCGTCACCCCAGGCGAGCGGCCCGCAGGGATAGTTGACGCCGTTGCGCAGCGCGAGGTCGACGTCGGCCGCGGTGGCGATGCCCTGCACCACGGCATCGGCCGCCTCGTTGACGAGCGAGGCCACGGTGCGCATCACCGCGAGCCCCGCGACGTCATCGAGGCGCGACACCGCGATGTCCGCCGCCTGCAAGGCGCCGACCGCGGCGGCCCAGCCCGCGTCGGAGCACGTGTCGGCACGCGCTGCAGCGAGGCGCGGGCACGTCGCGTAATCGAAGGCGAGGTCGAAGACGACGCAATCCGGATGGCCGCTCGCCGCAGCCATCGCGGTGGCCGTGCGGCCATCGCTGGGAACGAGCCAGACGTCGTCGACGACGAGGCAGGCCACGCCGAGCGCGGTGAGCGCAGGCTCGTGGGCAAGCGCGATGCCCGCGCCGGCAAGCCGCGAGGCCAGCGCATCGACCCGTCGATCGCGGCCCGCCACCGTCACGTGCCGCGGCGCGGGATGCGCGGGCTCGGTGTGCGGCCTGGCCGGGGCGGCGCCCGGCGCGTAATCGTAGAAGCCGCGACCGCTCTTGCGTCCGCAGTAGCCGGCAGCGACGAGTTCGCGCTGCAGTACCGACGGCGCGTAGCGCGGGTCGTGAAAGCAGGCGTCCCAGATGCTTCGCGTCACCGTGAAATTCACGTCGAGGCCGATGAGATCGATGAGCTCGAACGGGCCCATGCGAAAGGCGCCCGCCTCTCGCATCACGGCGTCGATCGTCGCCACGCTCGCGGCCCGCTCGGCGGCAAGGCGCAGCGCCTCACCGTAGAACGGCCGTGCACAGCGGTTGACGATGAAGCCGGGCGTCGACGCCGCGTGCACCGGCACCTTGCCCCACGCCGCGGCCGTGGCGTGGACGGCGGCGGCAATCGCGGGGTCGGTGGCAAGGCCGCTCACCACCTCGACGAGCGGCATCACCGGCGCCGGATTGAAGAAGTGCATCCCGACGATGCGACCGGGGTGCTTCATGCCCGCGGCAAGCGCCGTGATCGGGAACGACGACGTGTTGCTGGCAAGGATCGCGCTCGGGGCCACGACGACCTCGAGCTCGCGCAGGAGCTTGCGCTTGGCGTCGAGGTCCTCGACGATCGCCTCGATCACGAGCGCGACACTGACCATGTCGCCCAGCGCGTGCACCGGCACCACGCGCTCGATCGCCGCTTCGGCCGCGTCCGCGGCGAGCTTGCCCCGCGTCACGCGCTGGCGTAAGGCGGCGGCGAGCGAAGGCCTTGCGGCGTCGGCGGCGCCGATGCGATTGTCGAAGAGCCGCACGCGATGCCCGGCCAGCGCCGCCACCTCGGCGATGCCGGCACCCATGGCACCGACCCCGACGACCCCGATGTCGGCGGCAGGCGGCAACGCGCTCATGCCCGACGCCCGCCTCGCACGGGTGGAGCTGGCCGTTGCGCGAAGCCTCGCGTGGCGCGAATGCGATCCGTTGGCATCGAGACGAGTCTCCTGGACGTGGCGAGCGCACGGCAAGCCCGCCCGGGGCATCTTACCGCGCCACGCGACCCGACGGCCGTCCGCGCCCGGGCGCGCACCGGGACCTTCGCGCGTGCGCTTGTTATGATCGGACCTTTCCCGGGAGGCCCTGCCGTGACGAATCACGCCCACGTCTTGCCGGCTCGGCGCACCGCGCACGAGTGGCTCCGCTGCACGCGACTGCGCTCGTGGGTGCTCGCCGCTGCCGTGCTTCTCGCCGCCGCACCGGTCGCAGCGAGCGGAGCCGGCGTCGACGGCAGCCAGCTCTCGGCGTGGTGGGTCGTGCCCTTCGTCGGCATCCTGCTGTCGATCGCCATCGCACCCGTCGTCGTCTCCGAGTTCTGGCTCCATCACTTCGGCAAGGTGACGATCTTCTGGACGCTCGCGTTCCTCGTTCCGTTCGCGCTCATCTACGGCCTGCGCATCGCGACACAGGAAGTGATGCACACGGTCCTGCTCGAATACGTGCCGTTCATGGTGCTCCTGCTCGCGCTGTTCACGGTGTCGGGCGGCATCCACGTGCGCGGCAACCTCAACGGCACGCCGCTGCTCAATACCGGCCTTCTCACCCTGGGCACGGCGCTCGCAAGCTTCATGGGAACGACCGGGGCGGCGATGCTGCTCATCCGCCCGCTGCTGCGCGCGAACGACCATCGCAAGCATCGCGCGCACGTCGTCGTCTTCTTCATCTTTCTCGTCGCCAACATGGGCGGCGCGCTCACGCCGCTCGGCGATCCACCGCTCTTCCTGGGCTTCCTCAAGGGCGTGCACTTCTTCTGGACGACGCACGCGATGCTCGCGCCGATGCTGATGGCGAGCGTGATCCTCCTCGTGCTCTTCTATGCCGTGGACAGCTATCTCGCGCACAAGCCCGATGATCGCAGCGCGGCCGCATCGGATCCCACGCCGGACACGCCGATCGCCATCGAAGGCAAGGTCAACTTCATCCTCCTCGGCCTCATTCTCGCGAGCGTGCTCGCCTCGGGCATGTGGAAGCCGGGAATCACGTTCGACATCATCGGGCAGACGGTCGAGCTGCAGAACGTCGCGCGCGACATCGCGCTCGTCGTCATCACCTGGGCATCGTGGAAGCTCACCCCGCGCGAGGTTCGCGCCGCGCATCACTACGAATGGGGGCCGATCATCGAGGTCGGCAAGCTCTTTGCCGGCATCTTCCTCACGATCATTCCGGCGATCGCGATCCTGCGCGCGGGCAGCGAAGGCGCGCTCGCCCCGCTCGTGGCGCTCGTGACCGGCGCCGACGGCGAACCGCGCAACGCCGCGTACTTCCTGCTCGCCGGGGCGCTTTCGTCGTTTCTCGACAATGCGCCGACCTACCTCGTGTTCTTCAATCTGGCCGGAGGGGATGCGGTCACGTTGATGACCACGCACGCGACGACGCTGGTCGCGATCTCGGCCGGCGCCGTATTCATGGGCGCGAACACCTACATCGGCAACGCACCCAACTTCATGGTCAAGGCGATTGCCGAGTCGCGCGGCGTGACGATGCCGAGCTTCTTCGCGTACTTCGGCTGGGCGATGCTCGTCCTCGGGCCGATCTACGTCCTGCTCATCCTGGTGTTCTTCCGCTGACGCGATTGGACTCCGCGCCCGGATCCTCGCCCCACCCGGAGGCGGGCGCGGCCAGGTCCGGGGCGACGTCGTCGGAAGCATCGCCTTCGATTTCCCAGCTGTAGCGCTTGCGCGGCGGCACGTCGCGATGGCGCAGCGCCAGGGCGAGGACGACGCCGATCACGGCGCCGGCGAGGTGCGCCTCCCACGACACGCCAACCTTGAGCGGCAGCACACCCCACACCATCGCGCCGTACAGGAAGGCGACGAGCAGCGAGGCCGCCCACGCGCGGCGATCGCGCCGCAGGATTCCACCGACGAAGATGTACGCGACGATGCCGTAGACGAGCCCGCTCGCACCGATGTGGATCGCGTCGCGGGCGAAGAGCCACACCGCCGCGCCGGAGCCGAAGTAGACGACGACGAGCACGAGCCGCGACGAATCGGGATACAGATACAGGAGCAGCGTGCCGCCGACGAGCAGTGGCACGACGTTCGAGACGAGATGCGCAAGGTCCGCGTGCAGCAGCGGCGCGACGACGATGCCGCCCAACCCCCATGCGTCGCGCGGAATCACGCCGAAGCGATTGAGGTGCAGCCCGAACACGTGATCGACGAGGTGCACGAGCGCGATGCCGACGACGAAGAGCGCGGCAAGCCGCGCCGCCGAGCGCAATTGTCGCGACGCATCGGCGGTGCTGGTGCCGTCGGGGTCGGGTGTGTGGAGTTGCACGGGCGGACGCGGATCCCGGGTGATCGAAGGTATTTCGGTGCGCGACGTGCGGTTTCAATGGGCCGCGCGATCGATCTCCTATAATCGCGCATCGCCGCGACCGGGCTCGCCGGAGGCGCGGTTGCGGAGACCACGATGAAACTCACGCTGGTGGGTTCGCGCTACTTCGGCGCCACCGTGTTGCAAGCCTTGCTCGACCGCGGCGTCGACGTCGCTCGCGTCGTCGCCCCGGCCGCCGACGATCGTCTGGCGCTCGCCGCGGCGAAGGCCGGGATCGGCGTGCACATCCTCGCCAACCCGAGAAACGTTCCCGGCGAGGCCATCGCCGACGGCACCGACCTCATCGTCGCCGCGCACACGCACGCCCGCGTCTCCACCGACGCATTGGCGCGCGCGCGTCTGGGCGGCGTTGGCTACCATCCGTCGCTCCTGCCCCGGCATCGGGGGATCGCCGCGGTCGAATGGACGATCCTCTCGGGTGATCCCATCGCCGGCGGCTCGGTGTACCACCTGGCCGACGGCTGGGACGCCGGCGCGATCGCGGCGCAGGACTGGTGCTTCGTCGTCAAGGGCGAAACCGCACGTGACCTGTGGGAGCGTGCGCTGGCACCGATCGGCCTCAAACTGCTCGTGCACGTCGTCCAGCACGCGCAAGCGCACGGCACCGTTCCCGCGTTCGCCCAGGACGAGCGTTTCGCGACGCGGGCGCCGATGATCAGGCGCACGGTATCGCTCACCGAGGAGAACGAGACGATGATGACCTCCGTCGTGGTCACCGTGGTCGGGCCGGACCGGCCCGGGATCGTGAGCCTGCTCGCCGCCAAGGCACAGGGGTTCGGCGCCAACTGGGCCGGCAGCCGGATGGCGAGCCTGGCCGGCCAGTTCGCCGGGATGGTCCATTTCGAGGTGCCGCCCGCGCACGCCGATGCGCTCATCGCCGCGCTGCAGGAACTCGAGACCACCGGACTCAAGATCGCGATCGAGAAATGCGCCGGCGCCGCGGCCCCCGAGGGCCGGCGCCTCGTCAAGCTCGAGCTCGTCGGGCACGACCGGCCCGGCATCGTGCGCGACCTGTCGACCGCGCTCGCGCAACGCGGGGTCTCGATCGAGGAGCTGCACACCGAGATCGTGAGCGGCGCCATGAGTGCCGAGCACCTGTTCAAGGTGAAGGCCGAGCTCCTCGTGCCCAAGGCGGTCAGCAACGACGACGTGCGCCGCGCGCTCGAAGCGCTCGCCAACGAGATGATGGTCGACGTCGAGTTGGGCGGCGCGGACTAACCTTCGCCGCGCTCGACCTCGGGTTCGTCGTACTGCTGGAGCAGGTACAGGCGCTGGTAGATCCCGTCCGGCAGCGCCATCAGCTCCTCGTGCGTGCCCCGCTCGGCGATGCGCCCGTGGTTGAGCACCACGATGAGGTCGGCCGCGCGGATGGTCGACAGCCGGTGCGCGATCGCCACGATCGTGGTGCCGCCACCCAGACCGGCCAGCGCCGCCTGGACCGCGCGCTCGGTTTCGCTGTCGATGCGCGACGTCGCCTCGTCGAGATAGAGCACCGCCGGCTGCCCCGCGAGCGCACGGGCGATCGCCACGAGCTGCTTCTGTCCCGCCGACAGGCGGGCGCCGCCTTCGCCGAGCGGCGTGTCGAACCCTCGCTCGAGACGACCGATGAAGCCGGCGGCATGCGCGGCGCGTGCGGCGGCTTCGATGCGCTCGGCGGGCAGGCCGCGACCCATGTCGATGTTCTCGCGCACCGTTCCGGCGACGAGCAGCGGCTCTTGCGGCACGAGCCCCACCTGGGCGCGGAAGTGCGCCTCGTCGAGATCGCCGATCGGAATCCCGTCGTAGGCGATGCGGCCGCGCTGCGGTGCGTAGAAGCGCAGCAATAGCGCGAGCAGCGTCGACTTGCCGCTCCCGGTGTGGCCGACGATACCGACGAAGCCGCCCGCCGGAATCGCCAGCGACACGTCGTGCAAGACCGGCGCGCTCGCGTCGTAGCCGAAGGTGACGCCGTCGATGTCGATGCGCCCCGATCGCAGCTGCCCGCGGTCGGGCCAGGGCGCCTCCGCGGATTCGTGCAGCAACACGTCGACGCGCGCCGCCGCGACGATCGATTGCTGCAGCACCGCGAACTGTGTCGTGATCTGGATGAGCGGCTCGATCACGCGCGCGACGTAGGCGATGAAGGCGTACAGCAGGCCCACCTCGACGACGTGCACCTGCTGCGTGCCGACCGCGATCACGATGACGCAGATGAGCAGGATGTTGACGAGGTCGAGTGCCGGGCGCAGCAGCCACGCGTTGGCACGCAGGATCCGGCCCCGTGCCTCGTAGTGCGCGTCGTTGGTGCGGCGAAACCGGTCTGCGAAGTGGGCAACCGCGCCCGCCGCCTGCAGCACGCTCATCCCGGCGATCGCTTCGGCCATCTGCGCATTGATGTCGCTGCGCAGCTCGCGCGTGCGCGCGACCGCGGCCGCCGACAAGCGCTCGTAGCCCCAGACGATGGCGATCGTCGCCGGCACGAGGAGCAGCACGATCAGCATGAGACGCCAGTCGAGCCAGAGCATGGCCACGACCACCCCGAAGAGAACGGTGAGCCCCACCAGGATCTCGAAGAGCACCTGCGTGTAGAGCTGCTTCACCGCCTCGGTGTCGTTGGTGATGCGACTCACGAGCTGCCCGGCGATCGCACGATCGAAAAAGCGCATCGGCATGCGCAGCACGTGACCGTAGACCTCCTCGCGCAGACGCTGCACCGAGCGCGTGGACAGGCGTGCGAGGCGCAGGAGCTGGCGGTAGCGCAGGACGCTTGCGAGCGCGGTGCAGGCAAAGGCGCCGGCGATGAGCGCGACGATCATCGGCACGTCGGCGATGCGCGGCACGAGGTAGTCGTCGATGAAGCGCTTGCCCAGGATCGGGCCGACCGCCTCGAGAAGGCCCGCGATGACGAGCCAGATCGCCGCGCGGATGGCGTCGTCGCGGTCGGGCAACGCAACGCGCCACAGGAGCCGCAGCGCCGCGCCCGACGCCTTCGGGTGGCGCGCCGCCACGATCAGGCCGCCTCCAGCGTGGCGGCAAGTTGCTGGTAGCGCCACTGCGCCGCGTACCAGCCATCGGCGCGCAGGAGCGCGGCGTGATCGCCGCGCTCGACGATGCGCCCGGCCTTCAACACGATGATCTCGTCGGCATCCGCGACGGCCGACAAGCGATGGCTGACGATGATCGCGGTGCGCCCCGCGCGCGCCGCGCGCAAGTGCGCGAGGATGCGTGCCTCGGTCCCGGTATCGACCGCCGATAGCGCGTCGTCGAGCAGGAGCAGCGGCGCATCGGCGAGCAGCGCGCGGGCGATCGCCACACGCTGGCGCTGACCGCCGGAGAGCGTCACGCCGCGCTCGCCGACGCGTGTTGCGTAGCCGGCGGCGAAGCGCTGCACGTCGGCGTCGAGATCGGCCAGGCGCGCCGCCTGTGCGACCTCCTCCATGCTCGCGGTGGTCCGGGCGAGCGCGATGTTCTCGGCGATCGTCGCCGAGAAGAGGAAGGGCTCCTGCGGCACCCACGCGATCGCGGCGCGCAAGGTCGCGAGCGTGAACTCGGGCAACGCGGCAGCGCCCCACGTGAGGCCCCCGTGCGTGGGCTCGGCGTGACGCAACAGGAGTTGCAGGAGCGTCGACTTGCCCGCGCCGGTCGGGCCGACGACGCCGAGCGTGCGCCCGGGGGCGAGCTCCCAGTTGATGTCCGCCAGCGCCGGCGCGATGGCACCGGCGTGACGAAAGCCCAGGTGCTCGGCGCGCAGCACGCCGGCCGGCGCCTCGGTGCGCGTTCCCGTGTCGGCGACGGTGAGCGGCGCGTGCAGTACCGGGTGCAGGCGCGCCCACGCCGCCTTGCCGCGCTGCACGAGCGAGAGCACCCAGCCGGCGGCGAACATCGGCCAGATGAGTTGCACGAGATACATGGTGAACGCGGTGAGCGTGCCGATCGTGACCTCGTCGCGCCAGGCGAGGAAGCCTCCGAGTGCAAACGTGAGCAGCGTGGCCGCGGCAAGCGCGATGCCCACCGCCGGCTCGAACGCCGACTCCCACTGCTGCGCCCGATAGGCCGCGTCGGTGGCCGCTTGCGCCTTGCCCGCGAAATCGTGCGCCGCGCGTTGCACGAGCCCCAGCGCGCGCAGCGTGCGTACCGCGGTGATCGACTCCTGCACCTCGGCGTTGAGGTCCGAGAAGCGATCGAGCGCCTGCCGCGACGCCTCGTGCACGCGCCGCGAGATCACGAAGAAGGCCCACGCCATGAAGGGAAACGGCAGGAGCACGACGAGGCCCAATCGCCAATCGATGCCGAGCGTCATCATCGCCACCACCAGCACGAGCGTCAGCGTGCCGTCGAAGCCGGCGAGAAACGCCTCGCCTGCCGCCATCTCGACGGCATCGACGTCGTTGGTGGCGCTGGCCATGAGCTCGCCGGTGCTCACCCGGTGGAAGTACACCGGGGCTTGCAGCGCGAGGCGCGCGAAGAGCGCGGTGCGCAGGTCGCGGCCCATCTCGTACGCCGCGCGGAACAGCGCCAGGCGCCAGCCCACGCGCAAGAGATAGATGGCGATGCCCATCGCCAGCAGGATCGCCACCTCACGCCACAATGCGCCGCCGACGAGCGTGCCGGCGACGAGCGCATCGATGATGTGGCCCACCCGCCGCGGAATCCAGATCGTCAGCACGGCGATCACCACGAGCATGACGCTCGCGCCGGCGTACGCACGCCAGTGCCGCGCCGCGAAGCGCGCGATGAAGGCAAAGAGGGACACGGCGGTGGGCAAGGCGCGGCGGACCCGCGATCCGGGTCCCGAGGCCGTGATTGTACGGGTCAGGCGAGCGGCAGTCGCAGCTCGAAACGCGCGCCGCCGCCCGGCGCGTCGGCGATCACGAAGCTTCCCGCGTGCGCGAGAGCGATCTCGTGAGCGATCGCAAGGCCGAGCCCGGTCCCTGCGCTGTCGGCGTGATCGCCGCGATGGAAGCGCCGGATCACCCGCCCCCGCGCCTCGACCGGGATGCCGGGTCCGGAATCCTCGACGACGATGGTCGGCTCCGGCAGCATCTGCACCGCCACGGTCACCCGGGCCTCGCGCGGACAGTACTTCAGTGCGTTATCGAGAAGATTGTTGATCGCCTCGGCGATGAGCGCAGCGTCGACGTCGACGGCGACGTGCACCGATGCCTCGTCGAAGCCCAGGTCGATGCCGACCGCAACGGCCTGCGGCACCCAGGCGCGCGCGGTCTCGAAGGCAAGCTCGTACAGGTCGGTGCGCACCCGGTTCGCCTTCGACTGCGCCTCGGGCTCGGCGCGCGACAGGAGCAGGAGCTGATTGGCGAGGCGGGTGGCCCGCTGCACCGCGGCGCGCACGTCCTGCACCGCGGCCCGCATCTCCGGCAAGCTCGCGCTGTTGAGCGCATGCTCGGCTTGCAGCGAGAGCGCGGTGAGCGGCGTGCGGAGCTGGTGTGCGGCATTGGCCACGAACGTCCGATGCGCGAGCGCCGCAGCGTCGAGCTTGCCGATGAGCGCGTTCAGCGCCTCGATGAGCGGCTGCATCTCCTCGGGCATGTCGGCGCCGGATATCGTGGCGAGCGTCCGGTAGCTCATGTCGCGCAGCGACACCGACAGCGCGTGCAGTTTTTGCGTCTGCACGACGATGGTCCGCCAGGCGAAGCCACCGGCAAAGATCAGGAGAACGATCTGCGGCAGCCACACCGCGAGCATGATCTCCTCGGTGAGGCGATCGCGCTTGCGCGTCGTCTCGCCGACGACGATCGTCACCTCCTCACCCACCGGCGGCAACGGCGAGGTGAGCACCGCCCAGCGCATCAGGTTGCCGTCGACGGCAGCGTCGAAGTAGCGCAGGTTGAAAAGTTGCAGGGCGTTGCTGCCATGCAGCGGCACGGCGCGGCCGGCGATGAGGCCGCTGCGCGAACCCTCGACGCGGAAGATGACGCGATCCTCGGCATCCCACTCGAACATCTCGCGCGCGACCTCGGGCAGATGCAGCGCGGTGGAGTCCTGCGTCAGCCGCACCTGCTGCGCGAGGCTTTGCGCCGAATCGTAGAGCCAGCGATCGTAGACATGGTTCGCGTAATGACGCGCGGCCCACGCCGACAACGCGCCGTCGAGCGCGAACAGCGCCAGCAGCGGCAGCGCGAGCTTGAGCAGGAGCCGGCGGCGCAGCGAGACCCCGACCGGCACGCGCAAATCCATGACCGTCGCGATCGGTCGCCGTCAGACCGCGGCGCGCAGGAGGTAGCCGAATCCGCGCACCGTCACGATCTCCACGCCGTGACCGTGGATCTTGTTGCGAATCCGGTGCACGTACACCTCGACGGTCTTGTCGCCGATGTCCTCGTTGAGCGCGGCGAGCGTCTCGGTGAGCTGCGCCTTGGTCACGACGCGCCCCGCGTTCCGCATGAGACGGCGCAGGACGTGGAGCTCGCGCGGTGTCAGCGCGATGGCACCGTCGGGGCCGAGAAGCTGCGCCTCGTCGGCGGCGAGGCGCAGCGCGCCGACGACGACTTCCTGCGGCGCATCGCGGTCACTGCGCCGCAGGACGGCCTGGATCCGGGCGTCGAGCTCGGCAACGTCGAACGGCTTGATGAGATAGTCGTCGGCGCCGGCGCGCAGGCCGCCGACGCGCTCGACGGGGCGATCGCGCGCGGTGAGGCAGATCACCGGCACCCGGTTGCCCGCCGCGCGCAACTCGCGCAGCAGATCGCTGCCGTCGCGATCGGGCAAGCCCAGGTCGAGGAGCAACAGGTGCGGCGTCTCCCGCTGCAACTCGCGCGCAGCGGCAGCGGCGGTGTCGGCGCGACGCAGCACGTAACCCAGGCGCCCCAGCTCACGCTCCAGGAGGCGCGCGATGTGCGGGTCGTCTTCGACGGCGAGAAGGCGAATGCTCACCGTGCGACTCTACCGCATCGCCTCCGCCCACCCGGACCCCACGGAGGCTTCGCAGCCGACACGCTCTCGTCGCCCGTGCGCGACGGCGACGAGGGTCGCCCCCGGGAGGGAAATCCCGCGCGGTGAAAGCAAATTGAAAGGTGGCGCCCCTAAGCTTCGGCCTCGTCCCCCACGAGGACGGGTCGGAGGTTCGCGCACATGCTGTCCATACGCAGTCCCAAGGATTTCTGGGCCGGGATCCTGTTCATTGGCCTTGGCATCTTCGCCATCGCCATCGGGTCGAACTACCACCTCGGCACCGCGGCGCGGATGGGCCCGGGATACTTCCCGCGCATCCTCGGCATCCTGCTCATCGTCCTCGGCGCCGTCATCGCGATCGGCGGCCTGCGCGTGCGCGGTGAGCGCGTGCCGCCGTGGAACTGGCGGGCGACCTTCGTCGTGCTCGGCAGCGTCATCGCCTTCGGCTACATCGTCGAGAAGGTCGGCGTCGCGGTCGGCACCGTCTTCCTCATCGTCGCCGCCAGCGCGGCGAGCCATGAATTCCGCTTCTGGGAATCGCTGGTTGCCGGCGTTCTCCTGAGCCTCCTCGCGGTCGGCGTATTCGTCGAAGCGCTCGGCTTGCAGCTGCCGATCTGGCCGCAGTTCCTGCACTGACCCCCGGAAGACGTCGATGGAACTCGTCAGCCACCTCGTCACCGGCTTCGGCGTCGCACTCACGCTCGCCAATCTCCTGCACGCGCTCGTCGGGTGTCTCCTGGGCACGCTCATCGGCGTGCTGCCGGGTATCGGCCCCGTCGCGACCATTGCGATGCTCTTGCCGGCGACGTACGCGCTCGAACCCGTGTCCGCGCTCATCATGCTCGCCGGGATCTACTACGGCGCGCAGTACGGTGGCTCGACGACGGCCGTGCTCCTCAACATGCCGGGCGAGTCGTCGTCGGTCGTGACCTGCCTCGATGGCCACCAGATGGCGCGGCGGGGACAGGCGGGTGCGGCCCTCGCGACCGCGGCGCTGGGCTCGTTTTTCGCCGGAACGGTCGCGACGTTGATCGTGGCGGGTGTGGCCACGCCCCTGTCCGAGCTCGCGCTCAAGTTCGGCCCCGCCGAGTACTTCTCGCTCATGGTGCTGGGCTTGCTCGGCGCCGTCGTGCTCGCGAGCGGCTCGCTCATCAAGGCCATCGCGATGATCATCACCGGCCTGCTCATGGGCATCGTCGGCACCGACGTCAATTCCGGCGTGCAGCGCTTTGCGTTCGGCATCCCCGAACTGTCCGACGGCATCGGCATCACCGGCGTGGCGATGGGGCTTTTCGGCTTTGCCGAGATCATCGGCAATCTCGAACTGAAGGAGAAGCGCGAACTCGTCACGAGCAAGGTGAAGGGCCTGTGGCTGACGCGCGAGCAGTTTCGCCGGGCGTGGCCCGCGGTCCTGCGCGGCACCGGTCTGGGCTCGATGCTCGGCATCCTCCCCGGCGGCGGCGCGATGCTGTCGTCGTTTGCGTCCTACACCATCGAGAAGAAGATTTCGAAGACGCCGGAGGAGTTCGGCAAGGGCGCCATCGAAGGCATCGCCGGCCCCGAAAGCGCCAACAACGCCGGGGCGCAGACGTCGTTCATTCCACTGCTCACGCTCGGCATCCCCGAGAACGCAGTGATGGCGATGATGGTCGGCGCCATGACCATCCACAACATCCAGCCGGGCCCGCAGGTGATGACCTCGAACCCTCAGCTCTTCTGGGGGCTCATCGCCTCGATGTGGGTCGGCAACTTCATGCTCGTCCTGCTGAACCTGCCGATGATCGGCATCTGGATCCGGCTCCTCACGGTCCCGTATCGCCTTCTCTATCCGGCGATCCTGCTCTTCTGCTCGATCGGCGTGTACACAGTCAACAACACGTCGTGGGACGTCATGATGACCGCGTTCTTCGGCTTCCTTGGCGTGCTGTTCGTCAAGCTCGGGTGCGAGCCGGCGCCGTTGCTGCTGGGCTTCGTGCTGGGGCCGATGATGGAGGAGAACCTGCGCCGCGCGCTGCTGCTCTCGCGCGGCGACGCGACGGTCTTCCTCACCCGTCCGATCTCCGCGTTCATGCTCGCGATGGCGGTCTTGCTCCTGCTCATCATCGCGCTGCCGAACATCCGCAAGACGCGCGAGGTGGCGTTCGCCGAGGAGACGTGATCACGCGTCACGCCGACCGAGGCGCCACCTGCAGCGGCGCCTCGTCTTCGTCGTCGTCGTAATCCTCGTCCGGGTCGTCGTCGTCCTCGCCCGGATCGCCGATCGGCAGGTCGTCGTCATCGTCGTCATCGTCGCCCGGACCGGCGACGGCGCGCGAGCCACGCCACGGCGGTTGCGGCTTCATGGCTCGCGCCACACGCTCACGACAGCGGCGGGATGCGCAGCACCTGCCCCGGATAGATCTTGTCGGGGTGCGTGAGCATCGGCTTGTTCGCCTCGAAGATCACCATGTACTTGTTGGGGTCGCCGTAGTTCGCCTTCGAGATCTTCGACAGGTTGTCGCCGGACACCACGGTGTAGTACTTCGCCTCGGGCGCGCTTTGATCCACGGTCATCATGTTGTTGACGGCGACGACCCCGGCGACGTTGCCGCAGCACAGCGCCACCTTCTCCTTCGTCGCCTGGTCGGCGGCCACGCCGTAGACGGTCGCCGTGGCGGCCGCACCGTCGAAGGTCACGGTGAGTCCCGTCGTGGTGAGATTCTGCGTCTTGATGTAGGCGACGATGGCGTCGGCGGCAGCGTCGTTGGCCGCCTTGATCTTGGCGTCGTTGGCGGGGTCCGCCTTGACTTCGGCCATTGCCGCCTGCGCCTGCCCGCGGCCGAAGAGCTTCTCACCGGCTTCCTTGACGAAACTGAGTAGGGACATCGGATGACTCCTCATTGGTATGGAATGGGGGCGACGACCCCGCGGCTGCCGCCGGCCACAGGGTACACCAGCGCGGGGGCCTTGCGCCGATATGGCGGTGGCAGCTTGCGGTAGACTGCGCCCCATGAAGCGACTCGTCCTCCTCCTCGCTCTCGTGCTCGGCACCCCGATGCTCGCAAGCTGCATCCCGATCGGCATCAGCGTGCAGAACATGTACACGCAGACGCCGGCGAGCACCCCCGCGCCGCGCTGAGCCGGCGCCACCCCTGCACGCCCCAGGGTTTCGCCCTGAGGTGAACCACGACTTGCCAAGCGGCCACCGCCGCGCTTATGATCGCGGCTGTAAAGCTGCATCTGGTATACATGTTTTGACCCGGCGGTCGAGGTGACCGCCAGACCAGACCGTCCACCGGATGTCGGCAACGCGCGAAGCGCCGTCCCACCGTCCCTGCGGTGCGGGTGGCGCGACAGCGGATGTGGAGGTGGCATGTCGGCACGAGTCGTGATCCGGTTGTTGGTGGCCGTCGTGGCCAGCATTGCGAGCGTTGCGCTGTCCTGGCCGTACTGGCGCGATTTCGAGTACTGGGCGGAGGCCCCATCACTGTGGGCCGTGTACTTCGTAGCCGGCTTCCTGCTCGCGATCTACGTCTTCTACGTGTTCCTGGGCTGTGTGGCGACGCTCTTCGAGCACGACGCGCTCGAGCGCGCTGACGCCGCCGTCGCCACGGATCGCGCAGCACCGCCGTCGAGCGAGCGAGGTGCGTCGTGAGTTGCGCCCCCGGCCAACCCTGCGCGGAAGGCGTCAAGCGCCGCCGCGCGCTTGCCATCCTCGGCGTGATGGCGATCATTTTCATCGCCCTGTCGGTCGCCTCGTTCCTCGACTCGCGTGGGCAGGTGGTGCCGTCGAACGTGCGCTACGCCGACTTCGGCGCGATCGAGGGCAAGCGCATCTTCCAGGCGTACAACTGCATGGGCTGCCACACGATCGTCGGCAACGGCGCGTACTTCGGCCCCGACCTGACCAAGCTCTACGACAAGGTCGGTCCCGCCTGGCTCGAGGCCTTCCTGCCGTCGGCGGGGAGCTGGCCCGCCGCCGGCGCGGTTCGCTTGCAGCTGCAGAACAAGACGGTGGCGACGGAAGCCGGGGTCGACACCCTCGAGGCGTATCTCGAGAAGTATCCCGGCGCCGCCGAGCGCATCCAGCGCCGGGGCGGCCATTCGACGCTGATGCCCAACCTGCCGTTCACCCGTCAAGAGATCGGCGAGCTGATCGCGTTCCTCAAGTACACGTCGGCGATGAATACCGAGGGCTGGCCACCCAAGCCCAAGGTCGACGGCCTGCGCTTCCCGCAGGCCACGCCACTGCCCGTCGCGGCGCAGCCCGCAACGGCCACAGCCGCAGCGACCACAGCGAGCGCACCGGCGCCAGGCACACCGGCGGCGAGCTCGCCTGCAGCGAAGATCGCGCTGGGCGCCACGCTCGTGAAGGACAACGGCTGCACCGCCTGCCATGCCGTCACGACGCAGAAACTCGTCGGCCCAGGCTGGGGCGGCCTGTACGGCTCGACGGTCAAGCTCGCTGACGGCTCGAGCGCCACCGCCGACGACGCCTTCATCGAAGAGAAGATCGTCAAGCCCGAGGCGCGGGTCGTGGCGGGATACACCGCCGGCGTGATGCCGTCGTTTGCCAACGTGCTCGATGCCGCCCAGGTCGACGCCATCGTCGCCTACATCCGCAGCCTCAAGGAAAGCAAGCCATGATCCGGATCGAGTACGAAACGCAGCGCTTGAGCCTGCGCTTCTTCATCGTGATGCTGGTGCTGTTCTTCTTCCAGACCGGCTTCGGCCTCCTCCTCGCCGCGCAGCACATCGACCCGACGCTCCTCGCGGGCACGTTCAACTTCAACGTCGTGCGCGCCGAGCACACCAACCTCGGCATCCTCTGGGTGCTGTCGGGCTTCATCGCCACCATCCTCTTCGTCGGGCCGCTCTTGTCCAAGCGCGAACTCGCCGCGCCGTGGCTCATCAAGTTCCTCTTCTACGCCCTGCTCGCCGCGGTCGTATGGAACGTCGTCACCCAGATCCTCGCGCAGCGCGGCATCGCCGGCTGGTGGCTGGGGCAACCGTGGCTGCAGGAAGGGCTCGAATACCTCGAGGCGGGCCGCGTCGTCGACGTCGTCCTCCTCATCGGCTTCGGCATCGTGTGCTACGTCGCGCTGCGCACGTTTCCGAAGATCTCGCAGTGGAACGAGATCCACTGGGGGCTGGGCCTTGGCGTGCTGGCGCTCACCGGCGTGTGGATCTTCGGGATGTTCTTCGTCGGACGGCTCGACCTGCAGGAATACTTCCGCTGGTACGTCGTCCACTACTGGGTCGAGGGCGTGTGGGAGGTGATCCACATCGCACTCGTCGGCTTCCTGCTCGTGCTGATGTTCAAGGCCAACGTGAAGACCGTCGGCTACGCGGTGTTCTGGGGCATCTCGCTCGTCTGGCTCTCCGGTCTCCTCGGCAACGCGCATCACTACTTCTGGATCGGCACGCCCGAGTTCTGGCAGTTCTGGGGGTCGCTGTTCAGCGCGCTCGAGCCCTTGCCGCTCGTCTTCTGCTTCTGGCACCTCTACCTCGACGCGCACCAGGACGCGCGCCCGATCGAGAACATGCCCGCGTTCGCATTCCTCCTGGGCTCGGTGATCCTCGAACAGGTCGGCGCCGGTATCCTCGGCTTCTCGATGACCTTCGCCCTCACCAACGTGTGGTCGCACGGCACGTGGGTGACGCTGAGCCACGCGCACCTCGCGCTCTTCGGCACCTTCGGCATGCTCGGGCTCGCTGCCGCGTACTACGCGGTGCCGATCATGCGCGGCGCGACGAACTTCGACCAGCGCCTGGGCAAGCTTTCGTTCTGGCTCGTCTTCACCGGCATGCTCGGCCTCGCCTTCGCCTTCGCCATCGGCGGCACGGTGCAGGTCTTCGTCTATCGCACGCTGGGGCTCGACTGGTTCGGCGGCGACGTCGCACCGGCGATGCTGTTCGCCAAGGCGATGGTCCCGATCTTCGGCATCGTCTTCGCGGCCGGGGTGTGCCTCGTCGTCTACGATCTTCTCACTCTCGGCGTGCGCGATCGAAGTGGTGCGCACGAGCCGCCCAGCGTGCCCGCGGCGATCGGTTGGGGCCGGCGCCTGAGCGGCTGGGAGACGGGGACCTGGCTTCTCGGCATGTGGGTCTTTGGCGCGATCATCACGCTCGGCCTGCTGTCGTTCAACATGCGCGTGGTGCAGGAAGGAAGCGCGCTCTTTCCCTATCTCATGGCGAGCATCGGCTACTCGGGCCTGCTCCTCGTGACGCTCTTCTTCGTGCGCCGCTTCCTGCGCTCGCTCGAAGCACGCAGCGAAACGAGCCCCGTGACGCCGCACCATCGCGCACCCGCGCTCACCGGCGCGGCCTGAGCGCCCTCCGCTTCTTCTTGCCATCACCTCCCTGGAGCCTCGACGATGACCACCACGAATACCCCGGCCGCCCTTACCGAGCGTCACGTCGGCGAGATCGCCGCCACGCTGCCGGGCGCGAGCGCCGTCTTCCGCGCGTTCCGCATCGACTTCTGCTGCCACGGCAACGTGCCGCTCGCGGCGGCGGCGCGCGAGCGCAACCTCAACGTCGAGGCGATCGTGCAGGCGCTGCAAGCGCTCGACACCCGCGGCGAAACCGCGGCGACGGCGACGACACTCGACAGCGCCACGCTGATCGAGCGCATCCGGACGCGCTACCACGATGCGCACCGCAGGAGCTTCCCCGAACTCATTTCGCTGTCGCGCAAGGTGGAAGCCGTGCACCGCGCCAATCCGAAGGTTCCCCGTGGACTCGCGGATCTCCTGGAGGAAATGGCGAGCGAACTCGAGGATCACATGGCCCGCGAGGAAACCACGCTCTTCCCGGCGATGCAGCGCGTCGAAAGCGGGCTCGCCGCGACGATCGACGAATTGCGCCACGAGCACGACGACCACGGTGCGCTCCTGCGCCAGATCGAAACGCTCACCGACGACTTCACGCTGCCCGCCGGCGCCTGCCGCTCGTGGGCGGCGCTGTACACGAGCACCGCGCGCCTGGCCGAGGATCTGATGGAGCACATCCACCTCGAGAACAACGTCCTGTTCCCGCGGTTTGCCGCGGCGGCCGGCGCCGCCGCTTGAGGCGCCGGTCCGGGGGTTACGGCGCCGTGGGGTTGGACGCCACCGGCGCCGGGCGCCGCCCGACCGGCAGCGTGACGCCAAGGAAGCGCGAGACCCGGATCGGCACGTCCGCCCGCTGCAGTCGGGCCACCGCCTGCTGCAGCTGGCGATCGGCCACGGTCATGCGTGAGCGCAGGCGCACGTACTCGGCCCACGAGTCGAGGATGTAGCGCTCGACGTACATGCCCTCCTCGGCGAGATCGCGGAACACGCGCCAGCTGACCGCGCCGTTGCGTCGGCGCACCGGCCCCACCGAGCGGATCGCGCGCAGGAAGGCATCGCGGTTCTCCGCGGCGATCCGGTACTCGATCTGGATCAGCACCGGGCCGTCGTCGGGCTCGGGCTCCTGCTCGATCTTCAGCGCCGGCCCCTGATCCCCGGGCAGGACGTCCTTGTCGCCGCCCAGACGCACGCGCACGTTGCGCATCATCGCGAGCAGCACGAGGAAGAGGACCGCCGAGGCGATGAGCGCGACGCGGATGCCCTGCCACGACGCGAGCGCCCCCCACAGGACGCTGCCGACCGCGAGGCTCGCCTGCACCGTCACGAAGGTCATCGCCACCGCGCGTGCGCGCACCCAGGCGGGCGCCGCACTCTGCGTTCCTGCCGACAGGCTGGCAAAGACGCCGACCCACGAAGCGCCCGCGGCAAACGCGGCGATGACGGCGAACACGACCATCGTCGCCGCGGCCATCAGCGCCGTCGCGATGATCCAAAGCAGGGAGGCCGCGAGCACGATCCGGTGCAGCGAGTGCTTGCGCAGTTGCTCGGGAATGGCCAGCGCCGCGGTCACCGCGCCGGCGCCGAAGCAACCGAAGATCAAGCCGAAGCCGCCCGCGCCGAGGCCGAGCTGGTCGCGGGCGATCACCGGCAGGAGCGCCCACAAGGCCGCGGCGCAAATCGAGAATATGAAGTTGCGCAGCAGGATCGCACGCATCGGACCCGAGTGCCGCGCGTAGCGCACACCGCTGCCGATGCCCGCAATGAGCGTCTCCGGAATCCCCGGCAGCACCGGAAGCTGGCGTTCCCAGCCGCGGACCACGAGCACCATCCCGACGAAGAGGATCGCGCTGCCGAGAAGCGCGCTCCCCGCCCCCACCCACGCCATCAGCACACCCGCGATCGCGGGGCCGATCGCCCGCGACACGTTCATCGCGACCGCACCCAGCGCCACCGCCTTGGGCACTTCGGGTCGCTCGACGAGCTCGTTGATGCACGCCGACTGCGCCGGTTGGTAGAAAGTGAATGCGCCGCCGATGAAGAACGTCAGAAACAGCAGCGGCCACGGCGCGATCACGTCGAACAGCGTGGCAAGCCCGAGAACGATGGTCCCGCCGAGGAAGAGAAACTGCGTGGCAAGGAGCACCCAGCGCCGCTCGATGATGTCGGACAGCGCGCCGGCCATCAGCCCGAAGACGATCGCCGGCGCCGTGCTTGCCGTCTGCACGAGCGCGACCATGAGTGCCGAGGGCGTCATCGTGGCCATGAGCCAGGCGGCCATCGTCGCCTGCATGGTGTAACCCATCGCGACGCCGATGGATGCCAGGTAGAAGCGCCGGAACGTGACGTGCCGGAGTGGCGACGACGCCAGGAACTCGTGGAACGCGGTCATGACGGTCGCATACACCCGGCTAGTTTAACGCGCGACCCATGCCCGCCGTAGGGTGATCCCCCACCGCGGCCGACCCGCAGCGACGGTTGCCGGCCACATCGCGTCTGCTACGCTTGGCCTCTTTGGCGGCCGCGTGCCGTGCCGCAGTCCGACGCCATGACCTGCTACGACGTCTTCAACGGCGACGCCGACGGCATCGCCTCATTGCTGCAGCTCCGCCTCGCCCACCCGGCGGACGCGAGGCTCGTCACCGGCCCCAAGCGCGATATCCGCCTCGTCGAGCGCGTCGCCGCCGTCGCCGGCGACGAAGTGATCGTGCTCGACGTGGCGCTTGCCGCCAATCGTGCCGCGGTCGAGCGCCTGCTCGCCGCCGGGGTGCGAGTCGAGTACTTCGACCATCACGACACCGGTCCCGGCCCGTTGCCCGCCGACCTCGTCGCGCACCTCGATCGCGCGCCCGACGTGTGCACGGGCATCCTCGTCGACCGCCATCTTGGCGGCACGCAACGCATCTGGGCGGTCGTGGCGGCGTTCGGCGACAACCTGCCGGAGCAAGCGCACGCGCTGGCGGGACCGCTCGCCCTCGACGCCAGCGACCTCGCGCAGCTTGCGGCCCTCGCTGACGTGCTCACGTACAACACCTACGCCGATCGCCTCGACGACGCGATCGTCGCCCCCGACGTGCTGTTCCAGACGCTGCTGGCCGCGCGCGACCCCTTGCGTTTCGTGCGCGACGACGCCGTCTTCGCGCGCATCGACGCGGCACGCCGCCGCGATCTCGCTGCTGCCGCCTCGCTCGAGCCGGCGTACCGCCGACCCGGTGCACACGTGTACATCCTCCCCGACGCCGCCTGGACCCGGCGCATCCGCGGCATCTTCGGCAACGAAGTCGCACGACGCGAGCCGACGCTCGCGCACGCGGTGCTAAGCCGCGGCGATCACGGTGAATTCGTGGTGAGCGTGCGCGCGCCACGCGCGCAACCCACGGGTGCCGACGTCCTGTGCCGTGCCTTTGCCACCGGCAACGGGCGCAGCGCCGCCGCAGGAATCCAGCGCCTCGCGAGCGCCGACCTCGATCGCTTCGTCGCCTGCCTCGACCGCGCGTACCCGGGGCCGGGCTGACGCCGGCACCTCGCGATCGCTGCCGCGCCGCGGCCGGCGCGCACCGGCGGTGCGCTACGACGTGCCTTCGACGATGCGGATCTCGCGCGAGACGCCGTTACCCAGGGCGGCCAGTGCGGCCTGATACGCCGGCGTGTCGTGCGCCGCGATCGCCTGCGCGACGCTGTCGAATTCGACGATCACCGTGCGCTGCTCGATCCCTTCCTCGTAGACCTTGGCCGGCAGGCCGCGGGCGATGAAGCGTCCGCCCGCACCTACGATGGCGGGGCCGGCGAGCTTCGCGTACGCCGCGAGCTTGTCGGGATCGTGAATCGCCTTGTACACGCTGACCCAGTACGCCTTCGCCATGCCGCTTCCTTTCCATCGCTCGTTCGGGTGAAGGGTCCACGATAACGCACGACGTGCGGGCGGGACCGCTGCGATTATCCTACGGCCATGCCGCTCGTCACGCTACAAGACGCCGAACTCGCCTTCGGCCACGTTCCGCTCCTCGATCGCGCCGCGCTTGCCGTCGACGACGGTGAGCGCATCGGACTCATCGGCCGCAACGGCACCGGCAAGTCGTCGCTGCTTGCGATCATCGCCGGAGCACTCGATCTGGACGACGGCATGTGCACCCGCCGCGACGGACTGCGCACGGTGCTGGTCGAGCAGGAGCCGGTGCTGCCGGCCGCAGCGTCGCTGCGCGAGAGCCTCCTGTTGCGCGCGGGCAGCGCGCTTTCGGCGGCGGACGATCGCGAGCGGTGGCGGCGCGAAGCGCGCATCGTCGAGTTCCTGCATCGCTTCGGCCTCGACGAGGGCGCTGCACCCGACGCGGCGTCGGGGGGCGAGCGCAAGCGCGCCGCGCTCGCTTTCGCGCTCACGCCCGATCTGCTGCTGCTCGACGAACCTACGAACCACCTCGACCTCGACGGCATCGAGCTCGTGGAGGATCTCGTGCGCAGGCAACCCGCGAGCGTGGTGGTCACGCACGACCGCACGTTCCTCGACCGCGTCGTCACCCGCATCGTCGAGCTCGATCGGGGACTCTTGCGCTCGTATCCGGGCAACTTCGGTGCCTACGCGGCACGCAAGACCGACGAGCTCGCGACCGAAGCCGTCGTCAACCGGAAGTTCGACACCTTCTGGAAGCAGGAGGAGGCGTGGATACGCAAAGGCGTCGAGGCCCGGCGCACGCGCGACGAGGGTCGCGTGCGACGCCTGGAAGTGCTGCGCCGCGAGCGGGCGGCCCGCCGCGAGCGGCTCGGCACCGTGACCTTCGCGCTCGACGCGGGGCAGCGCTCCGGCAAGCTCGTTGCCGAACTCGCTGGCGTGACCAAGGCGTGGGGCGACAACGTCGTCGTACGCGACCTCGATCTCACCGTCCTGCGCGGCGACCGTCTCGGCATCATGGGCCGGAACGGCGCCGGCAAGACGACGCTGCTCAAGCTCATCCTGGGCACCCTCACCCCGGATCGCGGCAGCGTGCGCCTGGGCAGCAAGCTTCGCATCGCGTACTTCGACCAGATGCGCGCGCAGCTCGACCCCGCGCGCACGCTCGCCGACACGATCAGCCCGGGCGGCGAATGGATCGACACCGGGACGGGGCGCAAGCACGTGCTGTCGTACTTGAGCGAGTTCCTGTTCCCGCCGGCGCGCGCGCAGGCGCCGGTGGCGACGCTTTCGGGCGGCGAGCGCAACCGCCTTCTCCTCGCGCGCCTGTTCGCGCAGCCCGCCAATCTCCTCGTGCTCGACGAGCCCACCAACGACCTCGACATCGAGTCGCTCGAGCTCCTGGAGGCGACGCTGCAGACGTATGCGGGAACCTTGCTCCTCGTCAGTCACGATCGGACGTTCCTCGACAACGTCGTCACGCAAACGATCGTCGCCGAAGGCGACGGCCGCTGGCAGGAGTACGCCGGGGGTTACAGCGACTGGCTGGTGCAGCGTCGACCCCCGCCGCGCAGCGCGACGGCCGCACCGACGCCCGAGCGCGCGACGGCGGCACGACCAGCGCGGACAAGTGCCAAGCTCTCGTACAAGGAGCAGCGCGAGCTCGATGTGCTGCCCGCCGAGCTTGCGGCGCTCGAAGCCGAGCAGGAGGCGCTGCACGCCCGCATGAGCGGGCCCGACTATCACCGCGAAGGGCACGCCGCGATGCAGCGTGATGCGCAGCGCGCCGCCGACCTCGAGCACCTGCTCACCGCGAAGCTCGCCCGCTGGGTGGAACTCGGCGAGCGCGGCGGATAGCCCTCGCCCACGCTCGCAGCGCGCGTCAGGGGTGCGCGGTGGTGCATCTCGCGCGGACCGCCGACCGCGCCGGTCTACAATGACGGCCACGCCACGCCAAGGCGCACGCCTCGCACGCGTGCGCCTTCGTTTTCACCACCGCTTTCGATGCCTTCGCCGACGAACGCGCCGGCGCGCAATGCGCGCGCGGACACGCTGACCGCCGCCCTGCTCCTGTGGCTCGCCGGCAACGCCCTGCGGCTCACGATCCTCGCGGTACCGCCGATCCTCGCGTTCATCCGGGACGACTTCACGCTCTCGGCGACCGAAGTCGCGATCCTGTCCAGCATCCCGCCGGCGCTGCTCGCCATTGCCGCCCTCGCGGGCTCGCTCCTCGTCGTACGGCTTGGCCTGCTCAACGCCCTCGTTGCCGGCATCGCGATCACCGCCGTGGGGTCGGCGCTGCGGGGCCTGAGCGACACCTACGCGATCCTCGTCGTCACCACGATCGTGATGTCGGCGGGCGTGGCGATGCTTCAGCCGATCATGCCAACGATCGTGCGGGCGTGGATGCCGCGGCACATCGGTCTCGGCACGGCGCTGTACACCAATGGCCTGCTCGTCGGCGAGGTGTTTCCGACGCTGCTCACGATCTCCCTGGTGCTTCCGTTCGTCGGCGGGAGCTGGCGCGCTTCGCTCGTGTTCTGGTCGATCCCGATCGCCTTGATCGCGCTCATCGTCTGGCGGGCGGCGCCGCGCACGCCCGAGGTCCTGCGCACACCGCGCGAAACGCCGCACAAGTGGCTTCCCGACTGGCACCTGGGCCTCGTGTGGCGACTCGGTGCGTTCTTCTGCTGCATCAACGCGATCTACTTCGGGGCCAACACGTTCATCCCGATCTATCTCGCGAGCAAGGGACATCCGGAGCTCATCGGCGGCGCGCTCGCGGCGCTCAATTTCGGCCAGCTCCCCGCCTCGTTCCTGTTGTTGGCCGTCGCCGACCGCATGGAGCGCAAGGCGTGGCCCTACGTCGTCTCCGGCCTCCTCTCGCTCGTCGCCATCGTCGGCCTCGTCTTCGACGTCGGCGCAGCGACCGCCTGGTGGGCCGGGCTCCTCGGATTTTCGGATGCCGCCGCGCTCATCCTCGCCCTCATGCTGCCGCCGCTCCTGTGTCCACCCGAAGACGTGGCCCGAACCGCGGCCGGCACCTTCACCTTGAGTTACGGCGGCACCGTCGTGGTCGCGATCATCGGCGGCATCGCGTGGGATGCAACCGGCGTCCCGGCGCTGTCGTTCGCGCCGCTCGCGCTGTGCGCCATCGCCTTCGTCGTCCTCACGGCCGTGCTGCGCGGCAAGCGCGAGCTCTTGTAGGCACGTGGGCGCACCGATCGCAGCGACGCCGCCTCGATCCCGACGCGGCGCGCGCTTGCCCGGCACGCCGATGGCGATCCGAACGGTGGTAGGCTCGTACATGCCTGCCGTGCAGCACACCGACGCGCCATGAAACTCAACATCCTCTCCGACTTGCACCTGAGCGCGGCCGCCCTCCCGCCGCCGTCGAACGACGCCGACCTCGTCGTCGTCGCGGGCGACGTCGCGCGACCGGACAACGCCATCGCGTGGCTGCGCACCCTCGGCAAGCCGGTGCTCTTCGTCGCCGGCAACCACGAGTTCTACGGCGGGAGCATTCCGGGAACGATTGCGCAACTGAAGCGGCTCGCCACGGGAACGAACGTCCGCGTGCTCGCGGGCGACGCGGTCGTCATCGACGGCGTGCGCTTCCTCGGCACGACACTGTGGACCGATTTTCGCCTCTTCGCCGACCTCGAACGGCAGCGCGAAGCGCGCGAGCAGGCCGTCGCATTCATCCGCGATTTCAGCCGGATCCGCATGAACGACGACACGGATCGCCTCTTCACTCCCGAGGACTCCACCGCCTTATTCGATACGCAGGCCGCCTGGCTCGAGCGCAAGCTCGCCCTGGCACACGCCGGGCCGACGGTCGTGATCACGCACCACGCGCCATCGCGGCAGAGCATCCATCCGCGCTTTGCCGATTCGCTGCTCAATGCATGCTTCGTCTCGGCGGCGGAACGACTCCTCGACGGACGGGCGCGCCTGTGGATCCACGGCCACACGCACGACAGTTTCGATTACACGGTCAACGGCACGCGTGTCCTGTGCAATCCACGCGGCTACGTGAAGGATGGCGTCGACGAGAACGCGCATTTCGACGCGAATCTCGTGGTCGAGATCGCATCGCCACCGCGCTCGCCTCAGCGCTCCGGGGACGCATGACGATGAGCACCGTCGCGCACGTGCAGGCGGATCACTACCGCATCGCGCTCCCCGTCACGCTGTCCGACAGCACGCACGGCGACATGACGCACTTCGAGCTCGTCACCGTGCGCGTGCGCGACGCGGACGGTGCCACCGGCGTCGGCTACACGTACACCGTCGGGTGCAACGGCAGCGCGATCCACGCCACCGTCGCGCGCGATCTCGCACCGCGCCTCCAGGGCGAGCGCGCCGATCGCATCGAAGCGCTCTGGCAGAAGATGTGGTGGGCGAGCCACTACGGTGGTCGCGGCGGCGCCGCGACGATGGCGATCGCGGCCATCGACATCGCGCTGTGGGACCTCAAGGCGCGCCGGTTCGGCGTGCCGCTGTGGACGCTCCTCGGCGGTCACGACGATCGCGTGCCCTGCTACGCCGGCGGCGTCGATCTGCAGTTTCCGCTCGAGCGCCTGCTCGCGCAGACCGAAGAGAACCTCGCCCGCGGCTTCCGCGCGATCAAGATGAAGGTGGGGCGAGCGCGCCTGTCCGAGGACGTCGCGCGCGTCGAGGCGATGCGCGCGCATCTCGGCGCCGACTTCCCGCTCATGGTCGACGCGAACATGCGCTGGACACCCGACGAAGCCGTGCGCGCCGCGCGCGCCTTCCAGGCATCGAACGTGTACTGGCTCGAGGAGCCGACCATTCCGGACGACGTCGCGGGTCATGCCCGCGTCCTGCGTGAAGGCGGCGTGCCGGTGGCC
>JADZDD010000012.1 GCA_020851235.1 Burkholderiales bacterium
TCCCAAGCGGGAATAGCTCAGTTGGTAGAGCGCAACCTTGCCAAGGTTGAGGTCGCGAGTTCGAGACTCGTTTCCCGCTCCAGATCTTCGAAGGGAGAGCGCACGCCGGCTCTCCCTTTTGGTTTACAGCGCTAACCGCACGTCGCGCGCAAGCGAACGGGGCGGCCGCGCTCCACCCTTGGCGGGGTGGCAGAGTGGTCATGCAGCGGCCTGCAAAGCCGTGGACGCCGGTTCGATTCCGACCCCCGCCTCCAGTTGCCGTGCGCCGCGGTCGCGCGGAGACACCCCTCGGTCGCAGGCGTTGCCCGCGCGGTGCCTCCGTGCAGCCTCCCTCCCTCAATCCAGCAACGCCACCGCCGTCGGCGCATCTTCCTTGGCCAGTGCCAGCTCTTCGAACTCGACGATGTTGTCGATCTCCGCACCCATCGCAATGTTGGTCGCGCGCTCCAGAATGATCTCGATCACGACGGGGACGCGGTGCTCGGCCATCCACTTCTCGGCCTGCTGGATCGCCGGGTCGATCTCGTCCTGACGTTCGACACGAATGGCCTTGCAGCCCAGGCCTTCGGCGACCTTCACGTGGTCGACGCCGTAGCCGCCGGTGGCCGGTGCATTGATGTTCTCGAACGCGAGCGATACGCAGTAGTCGATGCCGAAGCCGCGCTGCGACTGGCGGATGAGGCCGAGGTACGCGTTGTTGACGACGATGTGGATGTACGGCAGCTTGAACTGCGCACCGACGGCGAGTTCTTCGATCATGAACTGGAAGTCGTAGTCACCGGACAGGGCGACGATCCGGCGCGTGGGATCGGCAGCGCGAACGCCAAGTGCCGCCGGCAGGGTCCAGCCCAGCGGCCCGGCCTGGCCGCAGTTGATCCAGTTGCGCGGCCGGTAGACGTGCAGGAACTGTGCCGCGGCGATCTGCGACAGTCCGATCGTCGTCACGTAACAGGTGTCGTTGTCGTCGAAGGCGCGATTGAGGCACTGGTACACGCGCTGCGGCTTCATCGGCACGTTCTCGAAGTTCGTCTTGCGCGCGTAGGCGAGCGCGCCCTTGCGGCCCAGGCATTCGCTCGCCCACCCCGACCAGTCGCGCAGCTTGCCCGCCGCTTTCCATTCGCGCGCGACGGCAACGAAGGTCTCGAGCGCCGCCTTGGCGTCGGAGACGATGCCGTAATCGGGCGCGAAGACACGGCCGATCTGCGTGGGCTCGATGTCGACGTGCACGAACTTGCGACCCCTGGTGTAGACGTCGACCGAGCCCGTGTGGCGATTGGCCCAGCGGTTGCCGATGCCGAGGACGAAGTCGCTCGCAAGCAGCGTGGCGTTGCCGTAGCGGTGGCTGGTCTGGAGGCCGCACATGCCGGCCATGAGCGGATGATCGTCGGGGATCGCGCCCCAGCCCATGAGCGTCGGAATCACGGGGACTCCGGTGATCTCGGCAAACTCGACGAGCAGTGACGACGCGTCGGCGTTGATGATGCCGCCGCCGGCGACGATGAGCGGCTTGCTCGCGGCGTTGAGCATCGCGAGGGCGTACTCGATCTGCGCACGCGTGGCCTGCGGCTTGTAGACCGGCAAGCGCTCGTAGGTGTCGGGGTCGAACTCGATCTCCGCGGTCTGGACGTCGAACGGCAGGTCGATGAGCACGGGCCCCGGACGACCGGAGCGCATGAGGTGGAATGCCTGCTGGAACGCGCGCGGGACCTGCCCGGGCTCCATCACCGTGGTGGCCCACTTGGCAACGGGCTTGGCGATGGCGGTGATGTCGATCGCCTGGAAGTCCTCCTTGTGCAGGCGGGCGCGAGGCGCCTGACCCGTCACGCAGAGGATCGGAATCGAATCGGCGGCGGCCGAATACAGGCCGGTGATCATGTCGGTGCCTGCCGGGCCGGACGTGCCGATGCACACGCCGATGTTGCCCGCAGCGGCGCGGGTATAGCCCTCGGCCATGTGCGCCGCGCCCTCGACGTGCCGGGCAAGGATGTGGGTGATGCTGCCGCGCGAGTTCAGCGCCGAGTACATCGGGTTGATGGCAGCGCCGGGAACGCCGAAGGCAACGGTGATGCCCTCACGCTCGAGCACGTGGACAGCGGCATCGATGGCTCTCATCCTGGTCATGGGTCACCTCGTGGCGTCGTTGTGAAGCATCCATCGCTTCCGTGTCGTGAAACGAAGATTCCTGTCGCGGCGGCGCGGCCGCCCCTCCCACCTCATGCCACCGACGTCGCCCGCGCGGCGCCGTGCTCCGGAGTCGCCACCGGCGGGGACTGCGGCGCGGTCGACTGCGCGAGGAGCTTGGTGAGCGCGTAGACCGCGTCGATGTGCGGCGTCGGCGTGGCGGTGAGCCGCCCCAATTCGATCACCGACCCGACCAACGCCTCGATCTCCGGTGCGCGGCCGGCTTCGATGTCCTGCAACATCGACGTCTTGTGCCTGCCCACCTTTTCCGCGCCGGCGATGCGCTTGTCAAGACCGATGCGAAAGGTGATGCCGAGCTTGTGGGCGACGGCCTGCGCCTCGGTCATCATGGCGGCGGCCAGGTCGCGCGTGGGCGGGTAGCGGCAGATGTCGACCAGCGTGGCGCGGGTGAGCGCGCTGATCGGATTGAAGGTGAGATTGCCCCAGAGCTTCAACCAGATCTCGCCGCGAATGTCGTCGAGGACCGGGGCCTTGAACCCGGCCCGCGTGAAGCACTCCGACACGCGCGTCACACGCGCGCTCGTCGATCCGTCGAGCTCGCCGACCGGAAAGCGATCGCCCTCGATGTGCCGCACCACACCCGGCGCGACGAGCTCGGACGCGGGATACACGACGCACCCGATCACCCGTTCCGGCGGGATCTGCCGGCCGATGACGCCGGAGGGATCGACGCTTTGCACGGGGCTGCCCGCGAGCTCGCCGCCGTGCTTGTGGAAATACCAGTACGGGATGCCGTTTTGCATCGTCACCACGACCGTGTCGGGGCCGAACAGGTGAGGCACGTCGTTGACGACTGCCTCGACCTGGTGCGCCTTCATCGCCAGAACGACGATGTCCTGCGGGCCCGCACCGGCGTAGTCATTGGTCGCGGTCACGTTGCGCGCGACGTGCTCGGCACCATCGTTCATCACGAGCTTCATGCCGTTGGCGCGCAGCGCCGCGAGATTGGCACCCCGCACCATGAACGTCACATCCTCGCCGGCCAAAGCGAGTTTCACCCCGACGTAACCGCCGATGGCCCCCGCACCCACGATCGCAATCTTCATCGTCCTGTCTCCTGTTCACGACCGCAGCCGCGTCTCGCCTGCCACCGCCTGCACCCGAATCCTTGCCCGCGGCGCGGGACGTGAGGCGCAATGTAGGCGACCTGTTTCATCAAGACTAGTTGATTCTTTTTATACTTGCTATAGAGTAAGGGTTATGTATCACGCGATCCGCCAAGGATGAAGAACGCGACCCTGCGGCAACTGAAGCTCTTCGAATGTGTCGCGCGGCACCTGAGCTTCACGCGGGCGGCCAACGAAATGCACCTCAGCCAGCCCGCGGTGTCCACGCAGGTCAAGGAGCTCGAGCGCCACGCGGGGTTGCCGCTGTTCGAGCAGCTCGGACGGCGCGTGTACCTCACTCGCGCCGGCACCGAGATGCTCCACTACAGCCGCACGATCATCCAGCAGTTCCGCGAGGCGGAGGAAGCGATGCTGCTCCTTCGCGGCGACACCGGGGGGACGCTCAACATCGCGGTGATCAGTGCCGGCGATTACTTCATTCCACGGCTCCTCGCGGAGTTTGCGCGGCGTCACCCCGGCGTCGGGCTCAACCTCACCGTGCACAATCGTACCGAGCTGCTGCATCGCCTGGCGGACAACCTGATCGACCTCGCGATCATGGGGCGCCCTCCGGAGCAGATCGATGTCGTGAGCGAGCCGTTCTCGCCGCATCCGTACGTGATCGTCGCCTCGCCGTCGCACCGCCTTGCCCGGACCCGCGGCATCCCGAAGGCGGTCATCGCCCGCGAGCAATTCGTCGTTCGCGAGAGGGGATCCGACACGCGCAACGCGATGACGCTCGCGTTCGGGCGATGGAACGCGACGCTCGACATCCGGATGGAGATCACGAGCACCGAAACCATCAAGCAGGCGGTGATCGCCGGCCTGGGGGTGAGCTTCCTGTCCGCGCACACGGTGGCGCTCGAACGGCAAGTGGGCAACCTGACGATCCTCGATGTGGAGGGCTTTCCGATGCTCCTGCACTGGAACGTCGTGCACCGCAAGAACAAGCGCCTGCCGCCCGTGGCCTCCGCGTTCAAGAACTTCCTCATGGGTGAAGGGGCGACGCTGATCGAGGAGATCACGCACTTCGGCACGGTGCCCGGAGCACGATCGCACCGCGAGAACCGTCGCCGGGCACGCGCCGAGGCTAGCCCCACGGCCGCCGCGGGCGCGTCGGTGCCGATGCACCGTGCCGGCACCGTCGAGCCGCGCGGTGGCGGGACGCGCAAGGCGCGCGGCTGACGACGCGTCGCATGCGCCACGTGCCTCGCGATGACGCTCCACTGGCCGCGCGATGCCGGCGCCAGGCAAGGATGTCGGCGCGACGCCGATCGGCCACGCGCTACAATGCGCATCGCTCGTGCCGTGATACCCCGTCGCGGTCGGGCGGCAATGCCGGTCGGCGCGGTGCCCACGCGGTGCGGCGTCGCCGGCGCGGCCCGGTCGTGAAGGATGGCCCGAGCCCGTTGCCGCAACCGCCCTCCTTCGTCACGCTCCCATAGCACGTTACGTTCCCAAGCCCGTTGTCGATGGCTGCCCGTCGTTACCAGGAATCGTCGATCCGCGTCCTCAAGGGACTCGAGCCCGTGCGCGAGCGCCCGGGCATGTACACGCGCACGGTGGATCCGACGCACATCATCGCCGAGGCCATCGACAACGCAGCCGACGAGGCGCTCGCGGGTGTGGCCACGCGCATCGACGTGCGCGTGCACGCCGACCACTCGGTGACGGTCGACGACGACGGCCGCGGCATTCCGGTCGGCCCGCACCCGATCGAGAAGATTCCGACCGTCGAGCTCGTCTTCACGCGCCTGCACGCCGGCGGCAAGTTCGACAAGCGCGATGGCGACGGTGCATACGCGTTTTCCGGCGGCCTGCACGGCGTGGGCGTGTCGGTGACCAATGCGCTGTCACGCCGGCTCGAGGTCGAGGTGCGACGCGACGGCAAGGTGCATCGCATCGTCTTTGCCAACGGTGACGTCGCCGAGCCGCTCCGGGTCGTGGGCAGCGTCGGCGCCAAAGTCACCGGCACCACGGTGCGCGCGTATCCCGATCCCAGGTACTTCGACGCGCCCGACGTCTCGATCGCCGAGCTCGAGCGACTGCTGCGCGCCAAGGCCGTGCTCCTGCCCGGCGTCACCGTCACGCTGCACGTGGAGACGGGAAAGGACGTCAGGGCGAAGACCTGGTCGTATCCGGAAGGTCTGCGCGGCTATCTCGACGAGATTGCCGGCGCGGCGCAGCCGGTCGTGCCGGTCTTCGCCGGTGAGGCGTATCTCGGCAAGCCCAAGGATGGGGACACCTTCGCCGAAGGCGAGGGCGCGGCGTGGGCGATCGGTTGGTACGACGACGGCGGCGGCTCCGGCGAGAGTTACGTCAACCTCATCCCCACACCCACGGGAGGCACGCACGAGGCGGGAATGCGCGCGGCGCTCTTCGAGGCGGTGAAGGCATTCGTCGACCATCACGGCCTGCTGCCGCGCGGCGCGCGGCTGCAAACGGAGGACGTGTCGGCGAAGACGCACTTCGTGCTGTCCGCACGCATCCTCGATCCGCAGTTCCAGGGCCAGGTCAAGGAGAAGCTCGCGAGCCGCGATGCACTGAAGCTCGTGGCGCAGACGATCAAGGATCCGCTCGAGGTGTGGCTCAACTCGAACGTCGAATACGGCAAGCGCATCGCCGAACTCGCGATCGCACAGGCGCAGCTGCGCATGAAGTCGGCGCAGAAGGTCGAAAAGCGGAAGGGCTCCGGTGTCGCGGTGCTCCCGGGCAAGCTCACCGACTGCGAATCCGACGACGTCCCGCGACGCGAGGTCTTCCTCGTCGAAGGCGACTCCGCGGGAGGCTCGGCGAAGCTCGCGCGCGACAAGCAGTACCAGGCGATCCTGCCGCTGCGTGGCAAGGTGCTCAACACCTTCGAGGTCGACCGCGACCGGCTCTTCGCCAACAACGAGATCCACGACATCGCGGTGGCGATCGGCGTCGATCCGCACGAGTCGGCCGCGACGGCCGACCTTGCCAACCTGCGCTACGGTCGCATCATCATCATGGCCGACGCCGACGTCGACGGCAGTCACATCAAGGTGCTGCTCCTCACGCTCTTCTTCCGCCACTTCCCGGCGCTCATCGCCGGCGGCCACATCCAGGTCGCGCATCCGCCGCTGTTTCGCATCGACGTCCCGGCGTCGGGCAAGCGCGCCGCGCGCAAGCTCTACGCGCTCGACGACGACGAGCTCGCTGCCATCGAGGACCGCCTCGTCAAGGAAGGCGTCAAGCCGGCATCGTGGTCGGTCGGACGCTTCAAGGGTCTGGGCGAGATGAATCCCGAGCAGTTGTGGGAGACGACGATGAATCCGGAGACGCGCCGGGTGACGCCGGTGCGCGTCGCGCACGACGGCGCGGACGAGGCGCAGCGGATCTTCGCGCGGCTCATGGGCAAGACCGAGGCCGCCGCGCGCCGCGAGTGGATGGAGCGCGACGGCAATGCGGTCGACGTCGACGTCTGATCCGATCGACATGGCAACCCGTACCCCGCGCAAGACCACGACACGGCACAAGGGCGACGAGCCCACCGCCGATACGCTGACCGGCGAACTCTTCACGCCGGACGAAGCGCCCGCGCAACCGGCGCCGCCGGCGCACGGCGTCGCGCGACCGTCCGTGCAGGGCGCGGCTCCACCCCCGCCGCCGCCCGTCGCGCCGCCACCTGCGAGCGACGACGAGGCGCTGCCGCTCGCGCAATTCGCCGAGCGCAGCTACCTCGAATACGCGATGAGTGTCGTCATGGGTCGTGCGCTCCCGCACGTGGCCGACGGCCAAAAGCCGGTGCAGCGGCGCATCCTGTACGCGATGCACGAGCTCGGGCTGTACGCACCCGCCCGCCACGTGAAGTCGGCACGCGTGGTCGGCGACGTGCTCGGCAAGTACCACCCGCACGGCGACGCGGCGGCGTACGACGCGCTGGTGCGCCAGGCGCAGGACTTCACACTGCGCTATCCCTTGATCGACGGCCAGGGCAACTTCGGCTCGCGCGACGGCGACAACGCGGCCGCGATGCGCTACACCGAATGCCGCCTGACGCCCATCGCCGCGCTGCTCCTCGAGGAGATCGAGCGCGACACGGTCGACTTCGTCGCCAACTACGACGGCGCCTTCACCGAACCCCGACTCCTCCCCGCGCGCCTGCCACTCCTGCTCCTGAACGGCGCCTCGGGCATCGGCGTCGGCATGGCGACCGACGTCCCGTCGCACAACTTGCGCGAAGTGGCGCAGGCCGCCATCGCGGTGATCCGCGATCCGCAGATCACGACCGAGCAACTGCTGGCCCTCGTTCCCGGGCCGGACCTGCCCGGCGGCGGGCAGCTCATCTCCGATGCGCAGACGATTCGCGCCGCGTACGCCACCGGGCGCGGCAGCCTGCGCGTGCGCGCGCGTTGGGTGGTCGAGGAACTCGCCCGCGGCCAGTGGCGCATCGCCGTGACCGAGTTGCCGTTCGGCGTGTCGACACGGGTGGTGCTGGAGGACATCGAGCGGCTGACCAATCCGAAGCCGAAGGAAGGCAAGAAGTCGCCGTCGCAGGATCAGATCAACCTCAGGAACCTCATCCTGTCGGCACTCGACACGGTGCGCGACGAGTCCGACAAGACCGCTCCGGTGCGCCTCGTGCTCGAGCCTCGCTCGAGCCGGCAAGCACCGCAGGAACTCATGGCGCTCCTGCTCGCGCACACGCGGCTCGAGGCGAGCCTGCCGGTCAATCTCGTGACGCTGGGACGCGACGGTCGTCCGCGGCAGAAGTCGCTCAAGGACCTGCTGGTCGAGTGGACCGCTTTCCGCTTCGAGACGGTGACGCGGCGCACACGGCACCGCCTGGCCGAAGTCGATCGCCGCATCCACATCCTCGAGGGGCGGCGCCTTGCGCTGGTTTCGATCGACGAGGTCATCCGCATCATCCGCAAGGCCGACGACCCCAAGGCCGCGCTCATCGCGCGGTTCAAGCTGAGCGAGGTGCAGGCCGACGACATCCTCGAGATCCGGCTGCGGCAGCTGGCACGGCTCGAGGCGCTTCGCATCGAGCAGGAACTCGCGGACCTCGCCACCGAACGTGCCGCGTTGGCCCGGATCCTCGCCGACCGCAAGGTGCTCGCACGGACCGTGACGGCCGAGATCGAGGCGGACGCGAAACGTCATGGCGACGCCCGGCGCACGCTCATCGAAGCGGTTGCGCCCGCGATCATCGAGCGCACCGTTGCCGACGAACCGATCACCGTCACGCTGTCGCGACACGGCTGGATCCGCTCGCGCCAGGGACACGGTCACGCCGCCGACCAGTTCGCCTACAAGGCAGGCGACGGTCCGCTCGCGGTGCTCGAGACGCGCACCGTCGCGCCGGTCGTGATGATCGACACCACCGGTCGCGCGTATGCGATCGAAGCCGCGGACATCCCGGGCGGTCGCGGCGACGGGGTGCCGGTGACCACGTTCATCGACCTGCCGGCGGGCGCGAAGGTGGCGCAGGCCATCGTCGGCGCCGTCGAGCAGAAGTTTCTCGTCGCCGGCAGCGGTGGCTACGGCTTCGTCGCAACGTTCGGCGACATGCTCTCGCGCGTGCGCACCGGCAAGGCGTTCATGACGCTTGCCGCCGATGAGGTGCCGCTCGCGCCCGTGGCGCTCGCCCCCGGGCTCGATCACGTCGCCGCGCTATCGTCGAAGGGGCGGCTCGTCGTTTTCGCGCTCGCCGAGATGCGCGAGGTGCCGCGCGGCCGCGGCGTCATCGTCATGGGGCTCGACGCCGGCGAGACGCTCGCCGCGGTCGGCCTCGTCACCGCGCGCCGGGTCGTGCTGCAAGGAACGAACCGGCTCGGCCGGGCGACGCAATTCGCCCTCGAGGGCGAGGAACTCGCGCGCTACGTCCTCAAGCGCGCGCGCAAGGGCTGCCTGTTGCCGAAGCGCATGAAGGTCAGCGGCTTCGCCGGATCGACGTGAGCGCCGGGGCGACGCCAGCGCCACGCACCGATTCGCGCTGCGGCCCGTGCTGCAGTGGCACGCGCCGCGCGCCGCGGGGAGTGACGACATGAAGCGGATCTGCATCGTCGGCGCCGGTGCCATCGGCGGCTTTCTCGGCACGCGCCTTGCCATTACCGGCCAGGCCGAGGTGAGTGCGGTGGCGCGCGGCGCGACGCTTGCCGCCCTCGAGCGCGACGGCTGGCGCGCGGAGACCGCGACCGGAGCGCTGCAGGCACCCGCGCGCACGGTAGCCGACCCGGCCGTCCTCGGTCATCAGGACCTCGTGATCATCGCCGTCAAGGGACCCGCGCTGCCGGCGCTCGCCCCGCGCCTCGCACCGCTCATCGGCGCGGACACCATCGTCCTGCCCGCGATGAACGGTGTGCCGTGGTGGTTTTGCGACGACGTCGCGGGATTTCCTCCGGGTCCGCTCGCCAGCGTCGACCCGGGTGGCGCGATCGCGCGCGCGATCCCGGTCCGCCACGTCGTCGGCTGCGTCGTGCACGTGAGTTGCGCGACGTCGGCCCCCGGCGTCGTTCGCCACGTGATGGGCAACGGCCTCATCGTCGGCGAGGCGCGCGGGGGTCACAGCGCGCGTGCGCGAAACCTGTGCGACCTCCTCGCGCACGCCGGCTTCGACGTCACGCCCTCCTCCGACGTGCGCCGCGACATCTGGTACAAGCTGTGGGGCAACATGACGACCAATCCGGTAAGCGCGCTGACCGGCGCGACGAGCGATCGCATCCTCGACGATCCGCTGGTCCGCGAATTGTGCAGCGCCGCCATGCGCGAAGCAGCCGCGATCGGCGCCCGGCTCGGCTGCCCGATCAGCGAAACCCCCGAGGATCGGCAAGCGATCACGGCGCGGCTGGGCGCCTTCAAGACTTCGATGCTGCAAGACGTCGAGGCCGGACGCGTGCTCGAACTCGATGCCATCGTCGGTGCCGTCCATGAAATCGGCCGGCGCCTTGCCATGCCCACTCCGTTCACCGACGCCTTGTTCGGGCTCGCACGCCTGTTCGCGCGCGGACGTGGACTGTATCCCGATGCGACGCACGCGCCGCCGCCCTCACCGGCCACACGCTGACGGCGCACCTACCGCGTGGCGACGATGAACAGGCGAGGAAACGGCAGCAACACGGTGCCGTCCGGCAACGCCGGATAGCCGCCTTCGATCGCCTGCCGGTAACGCGCGAGGAAGATCGCCTCGTCATCCGCGTCGAGCGCAGCGAGGTAGGGACGCAGGCCCGACCCCTTGAACCATTCGACCACGGCGTCGTGATCGGGCAGCAGGTGGTAGTACGTGGTGCGCCAGATCTCGAGCGTGCGCGCGAGCGGCGCGAGCAACGGGTGGTAGAACGCCGGAGGATGCCGCGTGGGTACGGGCACGTGGGCGAGCTTGTCCGCCCACGGCTTCTCGCGAGCGAGCGCGCGCATGAGCACGTGCGCCGGCTCATCGGCGTTGTCCGGGGTCTGGATCGCGAGCGCGCCGCCGGCCGCGACGTGATCGAGCAGTCGCGGGTAGAGCCGCGCGTGATCCGGCAGCCAGTGCAGCGAGGCGTTGGCGAACACGACATCGAAGCTGGCCGCGGGCTGCCAGGTCGCGATGTCCGCGCGGATGAACTCGACCCACGGCAGGCGCTGGCGAGCGCGGGCGAGCATGTCGTCGTCGCGATCGACGCCGGTGATGACGGCAGCGGGGTAACGCGCGGCGAGCACCGCGGTCGAATTGCCCGGTCCGCAACCCAGGTCGACCACGCGCCGCACGTGCGTCGAGGCAATCGCGCTCACAAGATCGCGCGCCGGCCGCGTGCGCTGCGCCTCGAAGGCCGTGTACTGTTGTGCTGACCACTTCATCGTCGCTCCAGGCGCCCGACGCGCTCGCCTCGCGGCGCCGCAACCGCGCCGATGGGCAGCGCGTTGTCACGGCTCGCGTGCGCTATCCTCGCACGCTTCCGTCTTGCCGAAGCCATCCCATGCCAACCGCTCGCTCGCGCCTTGCCGCCCTTCTCGTCGCCGTACCCTTGGCGGCCTTCGCCGCGGGTGCCGCCGCCGTCGACCGCCTCGTCTTCGCGACCGACTGGCTCGCGCAGGCGGAGCACGGCGGCTTCTACCAGGCACTCGCGGAAGGCTTGTACGCGAAGCACGGCCTCGACGTGACGATCCGCATGGGTGGGCCACAGGTCAACGGCATGCAGCTTCTGGCCGCCGGGCAGCTCGACATCGCGATGGCCGACGGCCTGCAGGTGCTCGCCGCGGTGGCCAACGGCGTTCCCGTCACGGCGATCGGCGCCACGTTCCAGAAGAATCCGACGGTGATCATCGCCCATCCAGGCGTGCCAGGTCTCGCCGCGCTCAAGGGCAAGCCGATCGCCATCGGCGCCGCGGCCAACAACACCTATTGGCCGTGGCTCAAGCAGACCCTGGGCTTCACCGATGCGCAAAAGCGCCCGTACGGCTTTTCCGTCCAGCCTTTCCTCGCCGATCCCCAGTTGTCGCAACAGGGCTTCGCCACGTCCGAGCCGTACTCGATCGAGAAGGCGGGAATCAAGCCCGTCGTGTTCCTGCTTGCCGACCAGGGCTATCCACCGTACTCCGAGGTCCTCGCCGTGACCGATGCCACGCTGGCGAAGAAGCGCGACGCCCTGCGCCGCTTCCTCATCGCCTCGGCCGAAGGCTGGAAGAGCTACCTCGCCCATCCCGCGCCGGGCAATGCGCTCATCCGGAAGGACAATCCCGAGATGAGCGAAGAACTCCTCGCCTACGGCGTGCGCAAGCTGCGCGAGTACGGCATCGTGGAAGGAGGCGATGCGGCCACGCTCGGCATCATGACGATGCGCGACGATCGCTGGAACGCGACGCTGCGCTTTCTCGAAAGCGCCGGCCTTGCCAAGCCCGACGTCGACTATCGTCGCGCGTGGACGGTCGATCTCGTGAAGGACGTCCACGTCCTGCCTTGAGTGCCGGACACGCCGATGGACGCGTCCGCGGCAGCGGTCACGCTTGCCGGTGCCGGCAAGACCTACGACGACGGCACGCTCGCGCTGCGTGGCGTCGACCTCGCCGTCACGGCGGGTGAGTTCGTCGTCCTGCTCGGCCCTTCGGGGTGCGGCAAGACGACGCTCCTGCGTCTGGTCGCGGGGCTCGTCGCACCCTCGCAGGGGACGATCGCCTGGTGGGGCGCGCCGCACCCCCCGCGCGACGCCGCGCGCCGTCTCGCGATGGTGTTCCAGGCGCCGACGCTCATGCCGTGGGCGCGGGTGCGAGCCAACGTGCGCCTGCCACTCGACCTCGCGCACGTGCCACGAGCCGAGGCCGACGCCCGCGCCGATGCGGCGCTCGCCGGAGTCGGGCTCGCCGACGCCGCACACAAGCGTCCGCACGAACTGTCGGGGGGCATGCAGATGCGTGTCGCGATCGCGCGGGCACTCGCGGTACGCCCGGCGCTGCTCCTGCTCGACGAGCCCTTCGGCGCGCTCGACGAATTCACCCGGCATCGTCTCGACGACGAGCTCCTGACCCTTTGGCGCACGCACGCGCTGACGGTGCTGTTCGTGACGCACGGGATCCAGGAGGCGGTCTATCTCGCGACACGCGTCGTCGTGCTGGCCGCGCGTCCCGGCCGGATCATCGCCGACGTGCCGATCGACTTCGCCGCGCCAAGGGAGCCTGCGTTGCGCGGAACGCCCGCCTTTGCCGCGTACTGCGCCCGTCTCTCCGCGCTCGTCGCGAATGCCTCAGCGGAGACGAGCGCATGAGCCGACGTGCGCACGACGCGCCCGCCGCGCCGGACCCCCCGCCGCATCGGTCACGACCGCACGTCGTGCGTGAGCGCGTGCTCGCGGTGCTCGCGCCGCTCGCCCTCGCCGTCGTCGTGCTGGGGTTGTGGCAGGCCGCGGTCGTCGTCGGCAACGTGCCGCCGTACCTCGTACCGGCGCCGACGCGCATCGCCGCGACGCTGTGGGCCGACCGGGTGCTGCTCATCGACGCGCTCGGCGTGACGGCCGGGGTCGCCCTCATGGCCTTGGCACTGGCCGTGGGCGCCGGCGTCGTCGTCGCCTTCGCCTTCGCGCAGAGCCGCATCGTCGAGGCGAGCCTGCTGCCGTACGCGATCCTGCTCCAGGTCACGCCGATCGTGGCCATCGCGCCGCTCATCATCATCTGGGTCCACGACACGCGCACCGCGCTCGTGCTGTGCGCGACGGTGGTGGCGATCTTTCCCATCATCGCCAATACCTCGCTTGGCCTGCGCAGCGTCGACCCCGGGCTCGCCGACCTGTTCCGCATGAGCGGGGCATCGCGCTGGCAATTCCTCGTGCGGCTGCGCATTCCAGGCGCGCTGCCGTACTTCTTCGGCGGCTTGCGCATCGCGAGCGGTCTCGCGCTCATCGGTGCGGTCGTCGCCGAATTCGTCGCCGGCACCGGCGGCCAGGGCGCGGGGCTCGCCTACCAGATCCTGATGGCGGGCATCGAGCTCAACATCCCCCGCCTTTTTGCCGCGCTCGTCGTCATCACGCTCGCCGGCGTCGTCCTCTACCTCGCCGTCGGCGCGGTGGCGCGCCTTGCGCTCGGCTCCTGGCACGAGAGCGAGCGCGAGCGCTGACGCCTCGCAGCGGCGCTGACCCCCGGCGATGCCGCTACCGATACGCGGACTCGTCGGCGTAGATGTCCATCTCCTTGCGATCCTTCAGGAACGCGATGCCCACGGCGAAGGTCAGCAACGCGACGATGATCGGATACCACAGGCCGTAGTAGATGTCGCCGCTCGCCACCGCCAGCGCAGTCGCGAAGAGCGGGAGCATGCCGCCGAACCAGCCGTTGCCGATGTGGTAAGGCAGCGACATCGACGTGTAGCGGATCTTCGCTGGAAACATCTCGACCAGGAAGGCGGCGAGCGGGCCGTAAACCATCGTCACGTACAGCATCATCACCCAGAGGATGAGAAGCGCCATCGGCCACTGGATCGCGCCCGGATCGGCCGAGGCGGGGAGCCCCTTCGCAGCGAGCACCGCGTTCCACTCGGCCTCGTCGAAGCCGCGCAATGCGGTGTCGCCGATCGTGGCAAGCACGGTCGCCGCGGCGTCCGCGGGCAACGGCTGCGACACGAAGGACAGGCCCGACCGGGTGAGAAAGTCCTGCGCCTTGTCGCATTCGGAGAAGCGCGACCACGGCCCGACGAAGAGGTGGAACGTGCAATCCGTCGCCTGCACGGTGATCGGGTTCGCCTGCTGGAACCGCTCGAGCGCCGGATTGACGTAGTGCGTGAGCCCCGCGAAGAGCGGAAAGTACGTGAGCGCCGCGAGGAGACAGCCGGCAAGGATGATCTTCAGGCGCCCGACCCGATCCGAGAGCCACCCGAAGAAGACGAAGAATGGGGTGCCGAGAAGGAGTGCGATCGCCACCAGCGCGTACGCGGTCAGCGCATCGACGCGCAACGTGAGCGAGAGGAAGGTGAGCGCGTAGAACTGGCCCGTGTACCACACCACGCCCTGCCCCGCGGTCGCCCCGAGGAGCGCGAGCAACACGTAGCGGTTGTTGGGATAGCGCAGGAAGCTCTCGACGAGCGGCGCGCGGCTGCGCTTGCCTTCGGCCTTCAACCGCTCGAACACCGGAGACTCCTTGAGCGTCGAGCGAAGGTGAACCCCGTAGACGACGAGGATGAGCGAGACGAGGAACGGAAGGCGCCAGCCCCATTGCGCAAACTGCTCCGGCGTCAGCACGCCGCTGAAGCGACAGATCCCGATGACGATGAGCGACAGGAAGAAGCCGAGCGTTCCCGTCGTCTGCAGCCACGACGTGTTGAGCCCCCGCTTGCCGAGCGGGGCGTATTCGGTGACGTAGGTGGCCGCCCCCCCGTATTCACCCCCGAGCGCGAGCCCCTGCACGAGCCGCAGCACGACGAGGAGGATCGGCGCGAGCCAGCCGATCGTCGCGAAGGTCGGCAGCAATCCCATCGCGAAAGTCGCAAGCCCCATCACGGCGATGGTGATGAGGAACGTGTGCCGGCGGCCCAGGAGGTCGCCGATGCGGCCGAAGACCAGCGCGCCGAAGGGGCGAAAGAGGAAGCCCGCGGCGTAGGTGGCAAACGCGGTCAGCAGCGCTGCGGTCTCGTTGCCGGGAGGGAAGAAGAGCGTGGCGAAGAATGGCGCCAGCGCCGCGTACAGATAGAAGTCGTACCACTCGAGAACCGTCCCCAGCGACGACGCAAAGATGACCCGGCGCTCCTCGCCGGACAAGCCGCGTCGTTCCCGGGCGCCCTCGCCGCCTGGCGCCGTCGCCATCGCACCTCCCCGTCGCTGCAACGTTGGCAGGCAACGCCGTCGCATCCGCGCGTCGCGCGGCACGCGGCGTCCGATACCCGGTGGTCAGGCGCGCAGTGCCGCCGATGCCACCGGACGTGGTGCTAGCTGACCGCCCAAGCACAGGTTGAAGAGTTCCGCCATCGACGCGACGCCGAGCTTCGAGTGGATGCGGCTGCGATGGAACTCGACGGTCTTGACGCTGATGAAAAGCGCTTCGGCGATCGCCCGCGTCTGCTTGCCGGCGAGAATGAGGTCGAGCACCTCTCGCTCGCGGCGGGACAGGGTTCCGACCGCGGGCGGCAGCGCCCGGGGTGGCGAATCCGGCGGTGAGTCGCCCGACAGCGCCGAGTCGACCGCGGCGAGCAGCAGCCCGTCGTCGACCGGCTTTTGCAGGAACTCCCACGCGCCCCGGCGCACCGCCCGCACCGCCATCGGGATGTCGCCGTGACCGGTGAGAAAGACGATCGGCAGCGGGGCATTGCGCTGCGCGAGGTAGTCCTGCAGTTCGAGCCCGCTCATCCCGGGCATGCGCACGTCGAGCACGAGACAGCCGGCGCGCGTCGCGCCGCCGCGCTCGATGAATTCCTCGGCCGACGCGAACGTCTCCACGCAGCGGCCTGCGGCACGCAACACCATCGCAAGAGAGTCGCGCACGGCTTCGTCGTCGTCGACGACGAGTACGGTGGGTTCGATGGATCGGGTCATGATGCTCCTGCCGGGAGTGAGAAGTGAAATGCGGTGCCGCCTTGCCGCCGCGCCTCGTGCCACAGCCGCCCGCCGTGCAGCTCCACCACCGACCGGCAGATGGCGAGGCCAAGCCCCAGCCCCTGCGCCTTGGTGGTGAAAAACGGCGTGAACATGCGCGCGGCGTGCTCGGCCGCGATGCCGATACCGCCGTCGGCGATCGTGACGCGAACGCCGTCGGCTCCGGCCCGCTCGGTCGCGACGTGGATCATGCGCTCGGTCGAGGGAACGCTTGCCATCGCTTCCATGGCGTTGTTGACGAGATTGAGCATGACCTGCTCGATCAGCAGTCGATCCGCATCCACCGGCGGCAACGTGGCGCCCAAGTCGAGGGTCACCCGTACCGCGTTGCGGTCGAGGTCGTCGGCAAGCCAGCGCAGAACCTCGCGCAGCATGGCGTTGAGGTCGCACGGCGACAGCGTCGGCGTGCGCTTGCGCGTGAGCTCGCGGACGCGCTGCACGATCTCGCCCGCCCGTGCCGCCTGCACCCGGCACTTTTCCATCGCCGCCGCGAGCTCGCCCAGATCGGTGTCGCCCGCATCGAGCAGGCGCAGGCAGGCCGCGTTGTAACCCAGGATCGCGTTGAGCGGCTGGTTGAGCTCGTGCGCGAGCGTGGTTGCGGCCTCGGCCAGATTCACGAGACGCGCCGTGTGGTGCAGTGTCGCCTGGCTCTCCCGCTGCAACGCCTCGGCCCGCTTCTGTTCGGTGATGTCGGTCAGGATGGTGAGTCGCACCCGTCTTCCGTCGACCCAGTTGATGCTGCCTGCCTGCGCGAGGTAGGTCTTGCCGTCCACCGCGTCGCGCACTTCGGTTCCGGCAAATGGGGTGACCGCGGAGGGGTCCGGCACCTCGCGCGGAGACCCGGCATGGGGAAAGCGATCGGTCACGTCGCGAACCGACGGCGCCGCGCCGCGCCCCAGCAGCCGCAGCAGCCATTCGTTGGCGAAGAGGACGCGGTCCTCGTCGGTGACGAACACCGCGGCGTGCAGGCCGTTGAGCACCCGCACGAAGCGCTCGTCGGAACGCGCGAGTGCCTCGTGCAGCCGCGCGAGGAGCTCGACGAAGAGGAGCAGCGTCACCGCCAGCACGAGGCACTCCCAGAGGAAGTAGACCGCGTTGCTGTAGGCGTGCTGGGCCGCGAAGGAGAGCCCCCAGACCACGACACCGGCGATGCTCATGAACCAGCCCCAGCGCCGCCCACCCGACGCCGTGGCGAGCGCGACGGGCAGCAGATACAGGATGCCGAGCCGCGCCTCGTACACCGTCACGTAGTCGAACACCGCGATCGCCAGCACGAGCAACGTGGCCACGGTGATCGCAAGCGCCGGGCGCGCGACGAGTGCGCTCAGGGCGTGCGAAGGGCCGAGCTGATTGAGCGGGCGCTTCGACGCCGGACCCGCCGCGCCGGCGGCAGGCGCGTCACGGCCTGCGGCGAGTCGGGGAAGCCTTGCTTCGGTTGAGCCTTGCATGCGATCCGGGAAGTGGTCGACGATGTGCTCGGGGACGCGCGAGGATGCCGCGGCCCGGCGTCTAGAATACCCGCGTTGGCTGTCGGATCCCTTACAAGACCTCGGGTACCCCCGCGCGGAGGCTATTGTCCACCCATGTCCCGCAGACCGTGCCCTTGCATGCGATCGGGGAGCTTGCCGTGACCGCCGCTGCACCGCCTGTCGAGTACGGCCCGTGGAACCCGGGGGTGCAGTCGCAGATCCCGGCGGCGCTCCTCGGTCTCGCCACGCTGTATCGGCCCGAGCACAGCCGCGTCCCCCTCACGGACCTGCACGAAGTCGCCGACCTCACCGGGCTGCCGCTGCGCCAACTCGCGGCCTTCGGCCCCGAGCGTCTCGCGCTCCACGAACTCCTCGTGCGCGTCACCGCCAACGTGTCGGTCCCGGACGGCACGCGGATCGAGGACCTCGGCATCAACTTCCGCGAGATCACGACCACGATCCTGCAACGCGGTGTCACGCCGGCGCTGCCGCGCGTCAAGGCGGCGTACGACGCCGTGCGCGCGCAGGCCACCGACATCGTCGAGCGCGAAGTCGGCCGCCTGTACGGTGTGAGCCCGCCCGCACCGACCCCTGCCCCGCGCGGGTGGCTCGCCCGCTTGCGGCGCCGATCCGCGGCTCCCCCGACCGCCGCGACGACCGACCCGCATGCCGTCGTGAGCGACTGGGAAGCGCGGGCGCGTAACGCCGACGCCGTCGAACGCTGCGCGCTGCAGGCACTCGCCCGGGTGGCGGCAGCATTGCTCGTGAAGCACGGACAGGTCTGGGGTGGACGCGATCTCGTGGCCCGCGTCGCGGTCGATCTCGCCAGCAATGAGGCAGGGAGCGATGCCATCGGCGCGGTGATCGAACCGCTCGTACGCGAGACCGCGGTGCGTGAAGGGTATTCCCTGCTCGCCACGCAGGAGCGCCCGGTGGTGATGAACACCAAGGGACCCTCCGCTTCGGGGAAGAGCACGATGCGACCGCTGCAGAAAGCGCTCGCCGCGCGCATCGGCGTCGACTGGTCGCAGTTCGCGCTCATCAGCCCGGACATCTGGCGCAAGCAGCTGCTCGATTACGCGAGCCTGGGCGCCGACTACAAGTACGCCGGCGCGTTGACCGGCGACGAGCTCGCGATCATCGATCACAAGCTCGACCGCTACATGGCGGCCAAGGCGCGGCGCGGCGATGTGACGCACCTGCTCATCGATCGCTTCCGCTTCGACAGCTTCGCCCCGGACTCGGTCGAGGCCGGCAGCAATCTCCTGACGCGTTTCGGCCAGGTCGTCTACCTCTTCTTCGTGCTGACGCCACCCGTAGCGCTCGTGGAACGGGCGTGGAAGCGCGGCCTCGACGTCGGACGGTACAAGGCCGTCGACGACACCCTCGCGCACGCGGTCGAGGCGTACACCGGCATGCCCGAACTCCTCTTCACCTGGGCTCGCCGTCGCGACAAGCGGGTGCACGTCGAATTCCTGGACAACAGCGTCCCGCGCGGCGAGGTCCCGCTCACGGCGGCGTACGGGTGGAACGATCTGCTCAACATCCTCGATCCGATCGCCTTCGCCGACATCGAGTGCTATCGCAAGCTCGCCGTCGACGCGCAGGGGCCCTCCGAGATCTACCCCCCGGGAGTCGACGTCTTGCCGGAGGCCAACACGGAGTTCCTGCGCCGCTGCGTCGCCGAATTCCCGCGCATCCGATTCGCCGAACCCTCCACCGGCCGCATCTACGTCGATGCCGAGCACGGCCAGATCCGGTGGATCGATACGGCGTGCCTGCACGCGCAACCCGAAGCGACACGGCGCACGTTGCGCGCCGCGCTGCCCGCCATCGATGGCCCGCCCCCACCCGCCGACGCCGAGACGATGCTGCCGGAAACCGATCGCGTGCACACGGTCGGCGCGTGGCGCACCACGGCGTAGGCACGCTGCGTGACCCGGCGCGACCCCGACCGACCGGTCGCAAGCGTGCATGACGTACCATCACGCACGCAGCCCGGGTGGTGGAACAGGTAGACACAAGGGACTTAAAATCCCTCGCCGCGAGGCGTGCCGGTTCGATCCCGGCCCCGGGCACCAATCCAAAGCCGCCCCTCGTTCACGGAAGGAGTGGGTTTTCCGTTCTTGGGCGCGTGCCCGACCTTGCCAGTTTCGCGCTCGTGGGAGCCCGAGAAGGCAAGGACGACATCGACTTCATTGCGTCGCCCGTGCCGGTCGTGTGCGGCAGGCGTCAAATGATGGCCTGCAAGCCCTTGTCGGCGATGATATTCAGCAGCTTGAGCGCAGGGCCCGAGGGATGGGTTTCGCCTTGTTCCCACTTGCGCACGGTCGACGCCGACGTATGCAGATGCAGCGCAAACACCGGCTGGCTGAACTTCAAGGCTTCGCGCAAGCGCTTGATGTCAGCAGCGCGGAACTCCCGCACCGGCGGCGGGCAGATCGCGTCGAACTCGCGCATCGTCACCTTGGTGATCGCTCCCGCTTCGTGGAGTGCAGCCAGGTCGCCACGCAGGGATTCAATGATCTTGCTCACAGTGCACCTCCAACAACACCCCCGACCGCAACGCCTTCGATAAAGTCTCGGCGGAAAGTTCAAGAAACACCTTGCCTGCGAATTGCAGCGCCTTCTTCTCGTTCTGCGTGATATTCGCCTTTTCGCTCTTGGGGAACCCATGCAGGAACACATAGCGGCGACCGATCCGCGCTGAAAGCAGCGTGCGGAAGCCGCCGCTCTTGCCGCCGCCGGGACGGGCAACCCGCTTCTTGTAGAGGAAGCCGCCCAAGTCCGCGTCAATCAGCCCGCCTTCCATCTCCAGAACTGCTTTGCACAAGGAGGCGTCGGGCAGCTTCTCGCCGGCCTGCCACCGCGCAAAATCCTTTCGCTTGAGGATGTGCGTCATCTTGACCTCCAAACTATACCCGAAACGGGCATGGTTTCCCATCCCTCGCCGCGTTGCGCGGACGCGAAGTGCGATCGAGTCGTTTGGCGTGGCGGCGACACCACCATCGTGGCCGACATCGCAGGGCGCTGGCCACGTGTCATGGGGCCACCTCATTCGGTTCCTGGCAAGTGGCGACAACAAGCTGCCGCCGGCTTGCCACCCACTCGGCCACGTGGCGCATCGCGTCGTCGTCGGTGTGGACGTAACGCATGAGCCTCGCCACGGTCTTGTGCGCGGTCAGCACCATGCTGACCTTGACCGGGATGCCGTATCGGTGATGCCCCGCCGCTCCTGCACGATCGCGTTCGCCCGTGCGGGCCGTGCGGGGTAACGCCCACGACGTCGACAAGCGCCGCGCCGGATCGTCCGAGCGCATCACCGTCGAACCGGCACAACCTGAGGGACAAGGCGTGCCGGTTCGATCCCGGCCCCGGGCACCACGTCAACGCCGCTGGCTCGCGTTGGCCGCCGACGGGCGGCGCTCCTTGACCTTGGGTGGTGGGGCGACGTCGCGCGCCTTGGCGGGGGGTCGGCGGGGCCGCTCGTGGCGCGGCACATGCGTCGCGCCGCCGAGCAACGGGCGTTCGACGTAGCGGTCGAGCTCGCCACGCCACCATAGACGCACGGGTTCGACGATGCTCACGTGTCGCGCGCCGGTCGCAGTATCGCGATAGCACGCGTCGTAGCGCCAGCGTCGCCACGCGCACAGGTAGCGCATCCGCACGAGGCGCACGGCCGCCACCGCCTGCGCATATCCGGGGGTGCGCCACAGGGTCGAGCGCAAGGCGCGCCGCACGCGCTTGAATTTCTTTCTGAACAGCGACCCGAACAGCGTGTCGCCGGCGACAATCCATGCGCGGCGCACGACCGGCACGAGAAACGCCACGGGAAAGACGATCAGCAGGAAGTGCAGGTAGACCTGGCTTGCGATCAGCCCCGCAACGATGACGAGCTTCCACACGAGGTGCAGCCCGACCCAGCCGTTGCGCAGGCGGGTGATCGCGACACGCATCCGGTCGCGCCAGGTGTGCGCGCGATGGATCTTGTCGTCGCTCAGGATCACGCTTCCGGCATAGCCCAGGCCAACGCCGGCCAGTGCACTCGCCACGCGGGCCGCACGGCGCATGCCAACGGCGCGCGCGACGGCGGCGACGAGCTCGCCGCTCATCCGCCAGACCGAATTGACGATGAAGGCGACACCGTTCCACACCAGGCGCATCGCCGCCCCGACGGCCTCGTAGCCGGTGAAGTAATCGACGGCCACGAAGACGACGATCGCGATCGCGAGAACCCAGAAGATCCACGTGCGTCGCGCCCTTCTCATCCGCGCATTCTCGCGCAGGAGCGGCAACTCGGGGCAGCGTCAACGCGTCCGGGTGCGGCGAACCCGGGTGGGAACCCCCGTCACCCGGGAACACCCGCGTGAAGGCGCGGGCCCCCGGTGCGCCCGCCGGGAGGCCGGCGCCCGGACGGCGCCGCTCCCGATCCGGCCATCGTCAACGCGGCGCGCCGGGCATGTAGCGCGCGAGGTCGCCCATCACCTTTTGCATCGCCTCGAAGGCGTTGCCGCCGGCGCCGACGACGCCTTGCATCGCCTTGATGACGTTTTGCGCCTGCGACAGATCCGGCAGCATGGCCATCGCGGCCTGCGCCTGATCCGCTCCCGGCGTGTTGTGCATCTGTTCGTCGAGGATCACCCATAGCCGCTTCTGCATTTCCGAGATGAGCTCAAACATCTGCCCCCAGTAACGCATCGCGTGCTCCACGGCTTCCTGCGACGCGGCCTGCCCGGCCGCCATCACCTCGGTGGGATTGGTCGCGTCGGCCGCGGCCTTCGCCGCCTTGCGACTGCGGGTGCGCACCTCTTCCTCGGAGTCGAACTGAAGGCGACGCAGCTTGGCGGTGTTCTCGATCGCAGCGTCGATCACATCGAGGGCGAGGCGCGCATTGGCGCGGTAGAAGTCGAGCGCCTGCTCGGGTGTCAGGAGCTTCATCTGCGCGAGGTCGAGCTGCGGAAGGCGCGTCGGGTCGAAACTCGCGAACGGCGTCTCCGGTTGCGGCGACGCGGCCGGCTTGGCGGCCTTGCGCGCGGACTTGCGCGCGGTCTTCCGTGCGGTCTTCTTGGCGGCGGGCGCCCTGGTGGCCATGGCTTTGCTCCTCGAAATGGATGCGTCGGGGGATCCGAGCGGGGTGGCACGACGACGCTCGCATGCATGAGACTCCCATTCGTGCGTGGGGTCAAGCCACGGGCAGACGAGGCTCACCCATGCTGCGTGCTAGCATCGTTTCGTTCGCGTGCAAGGGGGCGCGCGTCGGAGGAGGAGGAGGAAAGAGCATGTCGAGCATCAAGCAACGATTTGGACGGCCGCTGCGTCTGGGTCTCGTCGGTGGCGGTCCCGAGTCGTGGATCGGCCGCATGCACCGCGGCGCGGCCGAATTCGATGGCTGGTGGCGCTGCGTCGCCGGCGTGTTCTCGGGCGACCCTGCACGCTCGCGCGCGGCCGGCGTGCAGTTGGGCTTCGACGCCGCGCGCAGCTACGGCACGGTCGAGGAGATGCTCGCGCAGGAGTCCAGGCGATCCGACCCCATCGACGCGATCGCGATCATGACGCCCAACGACACGCACTATCCGTACGCGCGCGCGGCGCTCGACGCAGGGCTCGACGTCGTGTGCGACAAGCCGGTGACGCACGACTTCGCGCAAGCCTGCGATCTCGTCGCCCGAGTGCAGCGTGGCCAGCGCGTATTCGCGATCGCGCACGGGTACTCGGCGTATCCGATGACGCGACACGCGCACGATCTCGTGCGCGACGGCGCGATCGGTGCGCTGCGCCTCGTGCAGGTCGAGTACATCCAAAGCGGCATGGCAACGCGCCTGGAGGACGGTCCGCAGAACAATCGCGTCCGCTGGCTCCTCGACGCCGAGCGCAGCGGCCAGGCGCTGGTGATGAGCGCGATCGGCTGCCACGCGCAGCATCTGGCGTCGTTCGTGTCCGGCCAGCGCATCGCGCGGGTCGCCGCCGACGTGGGTGCGCTCGTTCCCGGGCGCAGCGTCGTCGACTACGTCTCCGCGCTCGTCACGCTCGACGACGGCACGCGCGGCACGTTCACCGTCACGCAAGCGGCGGCCGGCGGCGAGAACGACATTCGCCTGCGCGTCTACGGCGCCAAGGGCATGCTCGAGTGGTGGCATCGGGATCCGTCGTACCTGCGCCTCGCGCTGCAAGGCGAGCCGGTGCAGGTGATCACCCGGGGCGACCCCTCCCTGCCCGCAGCGACGCTTGCGCTCGGGCGCACGCCACGTGGTCACCCCGAGGGGCTGCGTGAGGCCTTCGCCAACATCTACGCCGAGGCGGCGCAGGAGCGCATGGCGCGGGCGCTGGGCGAGACGCTGCCGCCAGCGCCCTACCCGCGCATCGAGGACGGCGCGCACACGATGGCGTTCATCGAGGCGTGCCTGCGCTCGCAAGCGAGCGGACGCTGGGAGGATGTGGCGAAGCTGCCTTTGCCATAATGGCGCCGCACCCCGGCGGACGCTTCGCCGGCGACCGGCACGGTCCCCACTGCCCAGCCCACGACGATGAAGTACAAGGACTACTACGCGATCCTCGGCGTGCCGCGCGACGCCTCGGTCGACGACGTCAAGACCGCGTACCGGCGCCTCGCGCGCAAGTACCACCCCGACGTCTCGAAGGAGAAGAACGCCGAGGAGAGATTCAAGGAGGTGAGCGAGGCGTACGAGACGCTCAAGGATGCCGAAAAGCGCGCCGCCTACGACCAGCTCGGAACGCATCGGCCGGGTGAAGACTTCCGGCCACCGCCCGACTGGGGCCAGCACTTCGCGCAAGGCGGCGGCTTTGCCCCGGGGCAGGGTTTCGAGGACATCGATCTCGCGGATCTCTTCGCGGGCCTGGCCGCACGCCAGGCGCGCGGTGGCGGCCCGCGCGGGGATCGGCCGCTGCCCGGCAGCGACTACGAGGCGGTGGTGCGCATCTCGTTCGAGCAGGCGTTCCATGGCACCGAGATCGATCTCGAGCTCTCCGCCCTCGAGTGGGATCCCCACGGCGGCGTGCGTCGCGTCCCGCACCGGGTGCGCACGCGCGTCCCGCGCGGGGTGGCCAACGGCGAGAAGCTGCGCGTGCCGGGCAAGGGCGGCAAGGGTCTCCATGGTGGCCCGAACGGCGATCTCTACCTCGACATCGAGGTCGCCGAGCATCCGCTGTATCGGGTCACCGGTAACGACATCTACGTCGACTTGCCGCTCGCCCCGTGGGAGGCGGTGCTCGGTGCCAGCGTGCAGTTGCCCACGCCCGCCGGTACGGTCGCGCTCAAGGTCGCGCCGGGAACCCGTGCCGGCCAGCAACTGCGTCTTGCCCACCGCGGCATGACGCGCGGCAACACGAGTGGGCATCTGTACGCGGTCGTGCGCATCGAGGTGCCCACGGTGGTCGACGACGAGGCGAAGGCGCTGTATCGCAAGCTCGCGGAATCCGCGCATTTCGATCCGCGCGCGAAGCTCGTGCAGGAGGCGTAAGCGATGACCGACACACCCTTCGACACGCTCTCCGACGTCACGGAGGTCAGTTTCACGCAGATGGTGTCGGCGTCCGGCCTCACCGCGACCGAGATCACCGAACTCGTGCGATACGGCGTGCTCGTGCCGCGTGACCCGACGAGCGCGCCGCTCACCTTCGAGGCGCGCTGGGTCTTCGCGGCGCGTACCGCATCGCGGCTGCGCCGCGAACTCGACCTCGACACCTACGGCGTCAGCGTGGCGATGGGCTTTCTCGAACGCATCGAGGCGCTGGAGGCCGAATTGCGCACGCTGCGCGCGCGTCTGGGCTGAATCGGCGCGTCGCGTGAGCCCGCGCACGCGCTGTCGCAAGGCGAGGCGCGAGGAGCTCGGCCTGCGGCCGGCGGACTACGCGGCACTGACCCGGTTGCGCACGCCGGCGCGCATCCAGGCGTTCGTCGGCGCGATTCCGGCAAACCACGAACCCGATGGCGAGACGCTGCACTCGGTGCACCGCGTGCTGCGCCTGCGCGTCGCGCACTGCATGGAAGGCGCGCTCGTGGCAGCGTGTGCCTTATGGATCCAGGGCGAGCCCCCGCTCCTGCTCCACCTCGACTGTGCCGTCGGCGATCACCCGCACGTCGTGGCGCTCTTTCGCCGCGGTCGCGCCTGGGGCGCGATCTCGAAGAGCAATGGCGCGTGGCTGCGCTTTCGCGAGCCGGTGTACCGCAACCTGCGCGAGCTCGCCATGTCGTACTTCCACGAGTTCTTCGATCACCGCGGCCACAAGACGCTGCGCAGCTACGGGCGGCCCTTCGACCTGCGCACGATCGACGCCGCGCAGTGGGTGAGCGGTGACGCCCCTTGCTGGGACGTGCACGATCGCCTCGCCCGCGGCGCGCACCGTCCCCTCCTCACGGCGGCCCAGGCGCGCGCGCTGTCGCGACGCGATGCCTTCGAGCGCGCATCGGCGCGCCTGGTCGAGTATCCGCCGCCAGCGTGAGGCGCGCATCGCGCAAGGTGGGCGGCCGCGAGGCCGACCGTCACGACCCGGCGCATCCCAGGTTCGTGCGCAGCGGCTGGAGCGTTTCATCCACCGTCGCGAGGAGATCGGCGCGCATCGTGGCGCGCGTGAGCTTCTCCTCGGCGGCGAGCAAGGCGAGGTCCGTCGCGATCCATCCGGCCACCGCACCGACGATCGACCCCACGACGGTACCGGGTCCAGGGACGGCGCTGCCGACCGCCGCACCCGCGCCGGCGCCGGTCGCCGCGCTGGTACCGCGTGCCGCGAGCTTGACGCCGAGCCTTCCCATGACGCGTCGTGCCGCCTGCATCGAGGCGCGCCCCATGGCGCGGCCGGCGAGCGCGCCGGCGAAGCCTCCCACCGCGGCACCCACGCCCCCGGCGAGAAGGCGCGCCTGCAGGTGCTCGCCGCGCGCGCGCCACCGTGCGGGATCGTCCGCGCGCGTGGTGACGACGCGGCACTGGTCGGCATCGAGCACCAGGCGCTGCCCCTCAAGGAGATCCGCGATGCCGCTGTGCGCGAGGTCGCTCACCCGACGGAGGTACTCGGCATCGGCGTCGAGTTCCCCGATGAGCATCGTGACCTGCGGGTCGCCGGCGATCAGGCGGTTGAGCTTGAACTCGAGGAGCGCGCCGACTTCCCCGGTCGCCAGGAGCACCGTCTGCGTGATATCGGCGCCGAAGCTGAAGTACCAATCGAGATAGGCGTCGACCTGCCGTTCGAGCGCAACGCGCAGCGCGCCGACGCGCGCACACGCATCGTGCCTGCGCGCGGCGATGCCGCGTTCCAGCACCTCGTGGTACGCGTCGACCTTGGCAAGCGTCCCGATCGCGTAGGCCGTGCCACCCAGGCGCTCGCACTCGGGCAGCGCGCGCACGGCGAGCCGGCGCCCGGACTCGCGCAGGAGCGTGTCGGTGTACACGGCTCCGACAACGGCGGCGACGACGACGCCCGCGGCGATCGCGCTTGCCGTGGCCACCCGCCGGCGGCCCGCACGCCCCACCGTGTCGCTCTCGGTGAGCGCGCTCGCGAAGATGCGTCGCAGTTCACCGCTGCCGACGGCGAGCCCCGCCACAGCCCAGGTCACGTACGCGAAGAGCGTGAGCGGCAGGACGCTCAGCGCGAGCACCATGCGCCACGCCGGGGCGTCGGCCGCATGACCGAACGAGGCGAGCAGGGCTTGTGTCCATGCGGTGGCATCGAGCGCCCAGCGCACGAGCATCGACGGCGTTTGCGGCCATGCGTCCTGCAGCGTGTGGACGAGCGTGCCGATCGGCTGCGCCGGTTCGGCTGCCTGCCAGTACCGCCCGCCGACCCAGGCGAGACACAGGAGCACGAACGTCACCCAGCGCGCGCTGCGCAGCGCCGCACTCGCGGCGTACACGGGGTGCGAGAACGAAGGCCGCAGACGCCGTGACGCCCATGCCGCGACGGCAGCGAAGAGGAACGGCGCCGCCACGACGAGGCCCCATTCCAGCCGCCCGAAGAACGGCGACTGCAACAAGGCGGCGAGCGCGAGCACGAGGGCGCCCACGACACTCGTGAACTGCGTGACGATCCGCCGCGCTGCCCACGTGTGCAACCAGCGACCGGGCGCGAATTCGTGCAGCCGCGACAGACGCCGCACCGTGCCGCGATGGAGGAGCGCGACCGCGGCGGGCGCCGCCAGCACGGCCGTGGCGAGCATGAGCGCGATCGTGCCGACCCGCGTCACGAGCCAGGCGCCGAGCCCGAAGGCGAGGATGAACGCGAGGCAGCGCGCGAAGTACGCCGCCATGGAGGTGGATGCGAGCGGCGCCTCACGCATGAGGATGCGTGCCTGCAAGATGAGCGGAGCGCTGCGCGCGACGCCGCGCCATCCCGGTGTGGTCCGCGCTGCGAGCGCCGAGGCGCCACCCGCCTCGCGCGCCGCGCACCTCGGCGCCGCGGACGCCGGCTACATGATCCGTCCGAACCACAACATCGACAGCAGCGCCGCCAGGACGGCAAACAGCGCCGCGGCTGCCGCGAACAGTGCGGTCACTTCGGTCTGCTTCTGCTCGAAGACGAGCTTCGAGTTGAGCAATCGGTACACCTTCGTGAGCTCGTCCGCGGTCCCGGCGTGGAAGTACTCGCCCTGCGTGATGTCGGCGATCTTCTTGAGCGACGCCTCGTCCAGACGTACCCGCATCGACCAGCCCTCGGCGCCGAGCAGTTCGCCCTTCTCCGTGCCGATGCCCACGGTGAAAACGCGAATGCCGCGCTCGGCCGCGATGCGCGCGGATTCGATCGGATCGGGACCGGCGGTCGCCTGGCCGTCGGTGAGGAGGATGATCGCGGCATTCGAATACGACCCCGGCGGCACCGGTGCCACCGGCTTGTCCGCCGCCTTTCCCGGCGCCGGGCGAGACGACGGCGGACCCTTCTGCGCGTCGGGTCGCGGATTCCACGAGCGCAGGTCGAACTCGACGTCGGGGAAGATCGTCTTGAGCGAGACCAGGATCCCCGCTCCCACCGCCGTGCCCCGCTGCAGCTGGAAGCGATCGATCGCCGCGTTGAGATCGTCGTGCTCGCGCGTGGGCGGCTGCACCACCGCCGCTGTCCCGGCAAACGAGACGATGCCGACGCGTGTATGCGGCGGCGTCGCGTCGACGAAGGCCTTGGCCGCCGCCTGCGCGGCGGCGAGGCGATTGGGCGCCACGTCACCGGCGCGCATGCTCCCGGAGACGTCCATCGCGAGGATGATCGTATCGTGCAGCGACGGCAGCACCAGCACCGCCTGCGGGCGCGCGATGGCGAGGAGCATCAGGGTCAGTGCGACGAGAAAGAGCGTCGGCGGCGCGTGACGGCGCCACCTTGACGTCGTTCCCTGCGCGTCCTTGACCATGGCAAGGCTCGCGTACTTCGCGGTGAGACGGCGCTTGCGACGCAGGATCCACAGGTATGCGGCGACGAGGAGCGGCACGAGGACGAGCAGCCACAGCACGTCCGGCCACAGGAAGGTGAGCGGGACCTTCATCGCAAGACGCGACCCCGGCGGTGCTGCGACGCGCGCCATGCGCGCCACGGGTGCCGGATCACGCTACACCCAGGTGCTGCGGCACGCCGCCACCGGCAGCGAGCTGGCTGCGCCGCTTGCGCAGATCGGCAAAGCGCATGATGGCGTCGGCCAGGTCGTCGTCGGTGGAAAGCTCGAGCGCGTCGACGCCCGCGTTGCGAAAGGCGCCGCGCAGCTCCTCCTCGCGCGCTTCGGCGAGCCGCGCGAAGCGCTTGCGAAAGCCCTTGTCGTGCGTGTCGACGAAGATCTGCTCCCCGGTCTCCGAGTCCTGGATCACGAGCAGTCCCAGGTCCGGGAGCTCGCGCTCGAGCGGGTCGTACAGGCGCACCGCGATCACCTCATGGCGCTGCGCGAGGTGCGCGAGCGTTGCCGCCCAACCGGGGCGGCTGATGAAATCGGAGACGACGAAAACGAGCGAGCGGCGGCGGATCGCGTCGTACCCCGCGCGCAGGAGGACGTCGAGGTCGGTGGGCGTGGCGCGCGCCACCACCGTCGGCCGCGTGCGCATCGCGTGCAGGATGTGCAGCACGTGGCGGCGCCCGGTTCGCGTCGGAATCATCAAGTCGACGTCGGTGCCGTAGAAGAGCGCGCCGACGCGATTGCCGTGCCGGGTCAAGAGCCGCGCCAGCACCGCGACGAACTCGCTTGCGACGTTGCGCTTGCGCACGCCCTCCGAGCCGAAGTCGACCGACGGCGAGAGGTCGAGCAGGAACCACGCGGCGACCTCGCGCTCCTCGTTGAATTCGCGCACGTAGGGCACCTGCATGCGCGCGGTGACGTTCCAGTCGATGTGGCGGACGTCGTCGTTGTGCTGGTACTCGCGCAGGTCGGCGAGATCGAGGCCGTAACCGCGGAAGAGCGTCCGATAGTCGCCGTGCAGCATCCCGTCCAGACGGCGGATCACCGTCCACTCGAGACGGCGCAGGATCGCCTCAGGCGTTGGCGACGCGGACATGCGTCTCGAGCGGCCGGTCGGGAGCGCGCACCGCTTGCATCACCTTGCGGATCAGCATGTCCGGGCTCTGCCCTTCGGCGAGCGCCTCGTACGAGAGGACGAGGCGATGGCGCATGACGTCGGGAACGATGTCCATCACGTCCTCGGGCAGCACGTAGTTGCGCCCGCGCAGCATCGCGAGCGCCTTCGCGCCCTCGATCATGTGGATCGTCGCCCGGGGCGACGCCCCGTAGGTGAGGTAGCGGCCGAAATCCTTCAGCCCGAAGCGCTCGGGCTCGCGCGTGGCGGCGACGAGCTTGACCGCGTACGTGATGTAGTTGGGGTCGACGTAGACGCGCCGGCACTCCTTCTGCAACTCGGCGAGCTGATCGGTGGTGGCCACCGCCGCGACGTCGATCGGCTCGCCCGTGACGCGCTGCACGATCACGAATTCCTCGTCCTCGCTCGGGTAGCCGACCAGCACCTTCATCATGAAGCGGTCGACCTGCGCCTCCGGCAGCGGATACGTGCCCTCGGTCTCGATCGGATTCTGCGTTGCCATCACGAGGAAAGGCTGCGGGACGAAGTGCGTCTCGCCGGCAATCGTCACCTGGTATTCCTGCATCACCTCGAGCAGCGCGCTTTGCACCTTGGCCGGCGCCCGGTTGATCTCGTCGGCGAGCAGGAGGTGCGTGAACACCGGGCCGAGCGAGGTGGCGAATTCGCCGGTCTTCTGGTTGTAGATGCGCGTGCCGACCAGGTCGGCGGGAACGAGGTCGGGCGTGAACTGGATGCGCTTGAACGTGCCGTGCACCGCGCGCGCGAGCGTCTTCACCGTGAGCGTCTTGGCAAGCCCCGGCACGCCCTCGACCAGGAGGTGGCCCTGCGCGAGGATCGCGACCAGCACGCGTTCGAGGAAGGGATCCTGCCCCACCACCACCTTCTTCACCTCGTAGAGGATGCGCTCCATGAGCGTGGCGATTTCGGCTTTCGTTTCGCGCAGTTCCATGCGGGGTTGGGCCTTCGTGGTGAACGACGGGAAAGGACGAGGCGATCAGAACGGCGACATGCCCGCCGCTGCCGCCGCATTCTCGATCGGAACGGCGAAGCCGATGCCGATGAAGACACGCTGTCGCGTCGGATTGAGGATGCCGGTGACGATGCCGACGACCTCGCCGTCCGCGGTCACGAGCGGCCCCCCCGAATTGCCGGGATTGGCGGCCGCGTCGAACTGGATGAGGTTGGTGAGAACGCGCTTGCCCTCGGGCGAGGTGTACTCGCGCTTCAGCCCCGAGACGACCCCCGCCGACGCCGAAGGGCCGATCCCGAACGGGAAGCCGACGGCCACCACCTGGTCACCCACCTGGAGGTCGGCGGTGGAGCGCAGCGCCGCGGCCTGCAGGTCGTCAGGAATCGCCTTCGCCTGCAGCACCGCGAGGTCGTGCTCCGGCCGCATGCCCACGACCTCGGCCTCGGCCTCCATGCCGTCGAAGAAGCGCACCTTGACCTTTTCCGCGCCGAGGACGACGTGGAGGTTGGTGAGGATCACGCCCTTGTCGACGATGACCACACCCGTACCCACGCCGCTGCTGTGGTAGCCGGGGAAGCCGCCGCTGTCGTCGGGGTCCTTCTTCGGTGGTTCCGCGGCTCCCTTGGGATCCGCGGGATCCTTGTCCGGCGCCGCACGCTCCCGCGCGCCACGCTCGCGACCCGGCTCGGCGCCTTTGCCGCCGTCGTTGCGCGCGAGGCGATCCTTCGCCGCGTCCTTCGCTGCGGCACGCGGCTTCTCTGCCGGGCCGGGCCGGGCCTTGGGCGCGCGCTTGCCTTGCGTGTCGGGCTGTTCCGGCGCCCCGGCGTGCGGCTCGTCGTCGTCGTCGCGATTGGGGCTATAGCCCATGACGCGCACCACCGAGGGCCCGATGATGGCGGCAGCCCGCGTCGCCATCGACGGCAGGTTGGTCGTCTCCAGCGTGTGCAGCACCGCCGCGTCGATGTCCTTCTGCGTCAACTCCTGCGGCACGGGTTGCGCCTGCTGATAGGCGACGAGGAGTCCGGTGGCGATGAGGGCGCCGACGAGAACCAGGAGCGGCGCCTCGAAGCGACGATAGAAGCGTCGCCAGCGCCCGCCGGTGGCCAACGGCGCCGCGGCGGGCGCCGGGGCGGGTGCGTGTGGCGCACCCGCGGCGTCCGGGGCGGGCGCCGCCGCGGCCGGCGCGCCGTGCCGCGACCGCGTCGAACTGCTGTAGAGCGCGACTTTCTTCATCGGGAACCCATCGCTGCGGCGCCGCCGCAGGCCGATGCAACGTTAGCATGCGCAACGACGCGCGTACACGGCGCACGAGCCGCGCTCGGCGTGAGGCAGCACGACCCGCCGCGAGTTCCCTGCGACTCCCACAAACGCCGCTTGCGCGCGCGGCGCGCCCACGCGCCGATGCCATCGTGGCACCATGCGGTGCGCACGAACGCGGCCGCGGCATCCGCCGACGCGAATCCTGGTGCGCGCCGACGCAACCGGCGCTACTTCCGCCAGTAATTGTTGGCGGCGGCGATGGTCTGGAAGTTGATGGCGATGACCTGCGACGCCGCGGTGAGCGCTTCGGCGTCCTCGGCGTATTCCGGGCGGAGTTTCTTCAGTACCGCAGGATCGGGTTGCGTGTACTTGACGCCGCGCCGGCTCAACGTGATCGCGAGTTCGAATCCGGCTTGCGGGGTGTCGGTGATGAGGCTGGTGAGCCAGGTATCGGCCATGGGTCAAAGCTCCTGTGGTGAGAGGATCCGCGCGAAGGGACGGTCGCGGCGCGACCGGGATGACGGATCCGGGACGTGCCCATTCTAGCCCACGCCCAGCACCGACCTTCGCTGTCCCCCGTCAGGCGTGCCCGAGCGTGCGCGAGAACGCATTGAGCACGACCACGCCCGCCACGATGAGCCCGAGGCCGACGATCGCCGGCGCGTCGAGCGCCTGTCCGTGGACGAGCCAGGCGATGAGCGCGATGAGGGCGATCCCCGCGCCCGACCAGATCGCGTACGCCACCGCGACCGGGATCGCCTTCAGCGTGAGCGACAGGAAGTAGAACGCGGCAGCGTAGCCCACGACCACCACGAGCGACGGCCACGGGCGCGAAAAGCCGTCGGCGGCCTTGAGCGCAGACGTGGCGGCCACTTCGCTGCCGATCGCGATGGCGAGAAAGAGCCAGGGTTGCATGAAGACGACTCCTTGGGCGTGGCCCGCGGCCGTGCCGCACGCGGGGGCGGCTCGCGTCCGCGACGCGCGCCGCCCCCGCCCACAGGGCATCGACCCGTGCTATCGCGGCAGGTCGCTCGCGGCAATCCCCAGTGCCTTCGCCACTCCCGCGCCGTAGGCAGGGTCGGCCTTGAGACAGTTGCCGATGTGACGCAACTGCACCTCGCGCGATGCATCGCGGATGTTGGCCGCAGTATTGGCGAACAGGGCCTGCTGCTGCGCCGGCGACATGAGGCGGAACAGCGCTCCCGGCTGCGAGTAGTAGTCGGTATCCTCACGATGGTTCCAGTGATCCGCCGCCCCTTCGAGCGACAGCGGCGGCTCGCGGAAATCGGGCTGCTCCTGCCATTCGCCGAGACTGTTGGGCTCGTAGCCCTTGGTGCCGCCGAAGTTCCCGTCGACCCGCATCATGCCGTCGCGGTGGTAGCTGTGTACCGGGCAGCGCGGCGCGTTCACCGGGATCTGCGCGTGGTTGACGCCCAGGCGATAGCGCTGCGCGTCGCCGTAGGAGAACAGCCGCGCCTGCAGCATCTTGTCGGGGGAGAAGCCGATGCCGGGCACCACGCTGGCCGGATTGAACGCCGACTGCTCGACCTCGGCGAAGAAGTTCTCCGGATTGCGGTTCAACTCCATCACGCCGACGTCGATCAGCGGGTAGTCCTTGTGCGGCCAGACCTTGGTCAGGTCGAACGGATGGTAGGGAACCTTCGACGCCTCCTTCTCCGGCATCACCTGGACCTTGAGGTGCCACTTCGGGAAGTCCCCGCGCTCGATCGCGTCGTACAGGTCGCGCTGGTGTGACTCGCGGTCCTTGCCGATAATCGCTTCGGCTTCGGCGTCGGTCAGGTTCCTGATCCCCTGCTGCGACTTGAAATGGAACTTGACCCAGAAGCGCTCGTTCTTCGCATTGATGAAGCTGAACGTGTGCGATCCGAAGCCGTGCATCGTCCGGTAGCTCGCCGGAATCCCGCGGTCGGACATGACGATGGTGACCTGGTGCAGCGCCTCGGGGAGCAGCGTCCAGAAGTCCCAGTTGTTCTGCGCGCTGCGCAGATTCGTGCGCGGATCGCGCTTCACCGCGTGGTTGAGGTCGGGGAACTTGAGCGGATCACGCAGGAAGAACACCGGCGTGTTGTTGCCGACCATGTCCCAGTTGCCCTCTTCCGTGTAGAACTTGACCGCGAAGCCGCGGATGTCGCGCTCGGCGTCCGCCGCGCCGCGCTCGCCGGCCACCGTCGTGAAGCGCGCGAAGAGGTCGGTCTTCTTGCCGATGCTGGAGAATATTTTCGCGCGCGTGTACTTCGTGATGTCGTGCGTCACGGTGAACGTGCCGTACGCGCCGCTGCCCTTCGCATGCATGCGCCGCTCCGGGATCACTTCGCGATCGAAGTGCGCGAGCTTCTCCAGCAGCCATACGTCCTGCAGGAGTGCGGGGCCGCGCGGGCCGGCGGTCATCGTGTTCTGGTTGTCCACGACGGGGCAGCCGAATGCCGTCGTGAGCTTCTTGCGGTCGGTCATGGTGAATCCTCGGATCGTGGTTGGGGGAAAGGGTGAGGTGGCGGCGGCGCGGGCGCCGGCAGCGAGCCGGTAGCGTCCGAAACCGTGCTACGTCGCCTGCGCTCGCGCGCCGAAGGCGAGCTCGACGCAGTCCGACACGCAGCTCACCGTCGGATCGGGGGGATCGCGCGGCGCCGAGCGATGCAGGACGGCGCGCGTCGGCGCGATGCGCATGGAGTCGCCGACGATCGTTGCCGCACCGTCGACGATCAGCGAGTGTTCCGACTCGACCCCGGGCGGCCAGACGAGGCCGACCGCGGCACGGGCCGTTGCGTTTTCGCGGGTGCGTCGGCCGATGCCGGCAACGACCAGTTGGTCGCCCTGCAAGGCCGCCGACACCATGACCGCGTGCGGGGCCCCCTTCGCATTGGTCGTCATGAGATAGGCGAACCGATAGCGACCGATGACGTCGGCCAGATGCGGTGCCTGCGAGGTCGTGCCCATGTTCGATCCTCCCTGGGGTGATGGTCGCGTTACGTGCGCAGCGGCAACCAGGCGCCGATGCCGATGAACAATCCGCCGCAGGTCCGATTGAAGCTGCGGCCGACGCGGGCGAGCCCGGCGCGGATCCGGTGCGCGAGGCTCGCGATGAACATCTCGGTGACGAACTCGATCGCCACGAACGTCCCGGCCATGACGAGGAACTGCACCGCGAGGCTTCCCGCGGGATCGATGAACTGCGGCAGGAACGCGGCGAAAAAGAGGATGCCCTTCGGATTGGTGAGCGCCGACAGTGCACCCTGCCGGAAGAGCGTCCAGCCGTCCGTCGCCTTCGTCGGCTGCGACGCGATGACGCTGATCGGCGGCGCGCGCCAGACCTGGATGCCCAGCCACACGAGATAGGCGCCACCGACCCACTTGAGCAGCGTGAGCCACACGAGCGACGCCTTGAGCAGCGCCCCGATGCCGAACATCGACAGTGCGATGATCGTGGCGAAGCCGACTGACCCGCCGGCCACCGTAAAGATCGTCTTGCGGCGGCCGTGCAGCGCGCCGTGCGTCAGCGCGAGGAGACCATTGGGACCGGGCGAGAGCGACAACCCGGTGGCCGCGAGCAGGTAGATGAACCAGGCGTGAAGCTCCATGGTGCGGTGGCAGGCGATGCGAGGTCTCGCGGCCCTTGCGGTGCACGTCGTCCTGCGTCGCGAACCGGTTGGCCGACCCGTGGCGCCGACAGGGGCAACGGCATGCCCGAGTGTAGCCCATCGCCGGCCGGCGACCGGATGAGCAGGCACTTTCGGGCGCCGCATCGCAGCCGCATCGCGCCGGAGCGCTCGCCACGCCCGCCGCCCCGAGGGGAGGAGCCGCGCCAAGCGGACGCGGGTGGCGACGCGAGGGTCGCGGTGCTTTCCTCAGGCGGGCGGTCCGCGGCGTCGCCGCGTGCCCTTCTCCGGGGTCGGCAGCGCCTGTGCTTCGCCGGGCAAGGCGACTGCGGGCAGCGTCTGCACGTCGGCTCGTGCCCGGCGCAGGTCGGCGCCGGGATCGGGAAGGCGCGGCGCCGGCGCGGCGTCCTCGTTGAAGCGAAAGGCTGCGGTCAGGTCGCCGAAGCTGCGCCGCCGCCACGCGCTGATGTTGGGCTCGGCGACGCCGGTCCACGTCTCGAGGAAGCGCAGCACCGACGTGTGGTCGAACGCCTCGCTGCACACCCAGCCACCGACCGTCCACGGTGAGACGACGATGCAGGGAACGCGAAAGCCCGCACCGATCGGCCGGCCCCGCACGAATTCGCCGGGAGTCCCCGCCGGCGGCACCGGCGGCGGGACGTGATCGAACAGGCCATCGTTCTCGTCGTAGTTCAGGATGAACGCCGTTTTCGCCCACACCTCGGGACGCGCGGCGATCGCGTCGAGCTTCTTCGCGATGAAGGCCGCTCCCGCGGCCGGCAGGTGATCGGGATGCTCGGAGTCGACGCTGGGTGCGATGAGCCACGACACGGCGGGGAGCCGGTCGTTGCGCGCATCGTCCTCGAACGTCCCTGCCGGTTCGCGCCGCATGCCGCGGGCGTGCAACGGCGAATCCGGGTCCGCGGTCTGGAAGGCGCGAAAGTACTCGAGCATGTTGCAGCCGTAGTTGTCCGCCTGCTGGTAGACCTTCCAGCTCACGCCGGCGCGTTCGAGTCGCTCGGCGTACGTCGTCCAGCGATAGCCGCCGTCGATCTTCCGGTTGGCGATCACCGGTCCGCCGGCCTCGCCCGCGGCGTCGATCGTGCCCGTCATCCAGACCAGGCGGTTGGGCCAGGTCGGACCCAGCACCGAGCAATGGTAGGCGTCGCAGATCGTGAAGGCGTCGGCAAGCGCGTAGTGGAACGGGATGTCGGCGCGCGTGTGATAGCCCATGACGTAGGGCGTCCTGGCGCCGTCGCGCTCGCGGCGCGCCGCGAGCCACCGGTCCATGCGGCCGTGGTTCCACGACGCGTGCTGCGCCTGCCACGAGTGGTCGGTCGAGGGGATCTTCTGCGCGCTCGTCGTGCGCGTGTCGAGGTGGAACGGAAGCACGTAGCCGCGCGGATGCGTCGGATCGGGTTGATGGAAGACCGAGCGACCGTCGGGGAGGATCAGCGCATGCTCGTCGGCGAAGCCACGCACCCCGCCGAGCACGCCGAAGTAGTGATCGAACGACCGGTTCTCCTGCATCAGAAGCACGACGTGCTCGATATCGCGCAGCGACCCGGCGCGGCGCGCGCCCTGCCCTTGCGCCAGCACGCGGCGCAGGTTCGGCGGCAGCCACCCGGCCGCGGCCGCCAGCGCGACTCCCGCGGCACCCCCGAGGAAGCGACGCCGTGTCACGGGTATCGTGGACACGCGCAAAGCGCGGCCTCGACGCGCGCCGCCTCGCCCGCCGTCGTCATTCGCGACGCGCCAGTCGGTCGAGCGCGGTGAACACGCGCCGCGCCTCGCCCTCCCCCTCGATCTTGCGCGAACCCGTGCAATAGCCCGTCCACAGGCCGGTGGTCACGTTGGCGTTGGGGTGCGACTGCGCCGGCACGGCAAAGACGAGAAGGCGGTCGCCCACGCCGACGTCGTCGCCCAGCGGATCGCAGGTGCTGCCTTCGGCGACCACGCTCGCGCGCCCGGCCACGTCGCCCTTCCACGTCCGCGCCACGTCGAGCGTCAAGCTGTTGACGAATGGAGCGGCCACGTTGCTGCGCACGGTCCCGTAGTAGACCGCCGTCGATTGCGAAAACGCGCGATCGAGCGGCGGTGGCACGCACGCGCTCTTGCACGCGAGGACGCCGGCCGGGCAGCCCAGGACGATCACCGCGACGAGGACCGCGTGGCGCATGCGCGCTGCCGCCGGGCGTCGCCGCGACCTACAGCGAGCGGCCGTCGTACTCCTGCACCGGAATCGCCGCAAGATCGACGCCCTCCAGGCAGCGAAGGTTGATGGCCACCATCGCCTTGCCCGCGGGATCCGAACCTTCGCCGTAAGGGTGGATGCCGCACGTGGGACAGAAGCGGTGCTTGATGGCGCGCTTGTTGAAGGTGTAGGTGCTCGCGGCATCGTCCGGCGTGAGCAGATGCAGCTTGTCGCGCGCGACGAACCAGAGCAGCGACCCCTTGCGCTGGCAGATCGAGCAGTTGCAGGCGACGGCGCCGTCGATCTCGCCGTCGACTTCGAACGCCACTCTTCCGCAATGACAACTGCCCTTGTATTTCATGAGCCTCCTCCGTGTCTCACCGCGGCCGGAGCGGGACGACGGTCCCCTCCGGCACGATCTCGCCCTCGGCCTCGACGATGCGGTGCAAGAGTTGGGGTGCCACGTTCCACCGCTCGCCGTGGTCGGTGATCACGGTAACCGATTTCTTGTTGTACCGCGTGAGAATCCCGAAAACCACCCCGCGCCCCTCGGGCTCGAACGAGACCCGCTCACCGATCCGGAACCGGAGCATGCGGCCGTGGGCCCGTGCTTGCGACAGGAACCGCAATCGCTCGACGATTCGGCGATTGAGATCGAACAATTCGGATTCGGTCAGCAGATCGATGTCGATGGTCATGACGCGTGCGATGGCGGCGACGAGGGGTGCCCGGGGGCGGGTGGCGGAACTCGGGGCGGGTGCGGTCGCGGGTCGGGCCGGAGCGTGGCCGACATTATGGATCGGCCGTGGCGTGGCAAGCGCCACCCTCCCCATCCGGCCGATCGACACCGCGCTTGACGGCGTGCCGATGCCGACTATAATCACGGTACCGTATATGCATACGGTTACAGTCATCCGACGCCGGAGACTTCCCCCATGCCGCCTCGCCCCCCCGCCGCTCTCGTGCCTGCCCGCGCCTCCTTGCGCCGCGGCAGCGACAACCTCGAAGTGCCGCGCCTTACCGCACGGCAGCAGCAGATCCTCGACTGGATTCGTGGTCACCTGGAGGCAAACGGCATGCCGCCCACACGGGCGGAGATCGCCGCGGGGCTGGGTTTTTCCACGGCGAGTTCGGCCGAGGATCATCTGCAAGCGCTTGCCAGGAAAGGCGTCATCGAGCTCACGCCGGGCGCGGCCCGCGGCCTGCGCCTGCGCGACATCCCGGGAATCCCGGTGCAAGGCACCCTGCCGCTCGTCGGCCGGGTGGCGGCGGGCAGCCCCATCCTCGCGGCCGAGCACATCGAGGCGCAGTACCGCATCGACGGCGCCCTGTTCACGCCGCGCGCCGACTACCTCCTGCGGGTGAAAGGCGCCAGCATGCAAGGCA